>NZ_FNDC01000031.1 GCF_900099655.1 Planococcus glaciei | reverse complement strand
TGTAACCGTCAAGTAGAATAGATCAATTTTCCCCAAATAAGATAGATCAACTTTCCCCAATTAAGACAGACCACTTGTTTCGGGAAACAAAGTTTTTCGGTATTTCATACGGATGCTGTCCGTTTCTTCACCAAAGGTAATGATTTCGCTCCGGTGGAGCAGGCGATCTAAGATGGCCGTCGTCAATGTGGGATCACCCAGGAATTTACCCCATTCATTCGGACCCTTGTTCGAGGTTAAAATGAAAGCAGCTTTGTCATAGAGGTCGTAAATGAATTGAAAAAACAAATGGGCTTCGTGTGCTTCATACGTCATATACATGACGTCATCAATAATGACCAGATCAGATCCAATAATCCGCTTATAGCGGGTGTTGGATTTTTTGATGTGTTCCCGGGTTTTCAGGATATACATCAGATGGGCCATGGAAACGAAGGAAACTTGGAATCCTTGCTGGACGGCATGCACACCTAACGCGACGGACAGATGCGTCTTGCCTGCACCTGTCGGTCCCATTAAGATCAATGTGAAATCCTCCTCCACCCAATTCAACTCTTTCAACACATTGAATTGCTTCTCGCCTAACGCATTTTGTTCCTTTAAATCGTAGGCATCCAGCGTCTTCAGTTCCGGAAACTCTGCCCACTTCATCAAGCGCTCCGTGGTCTTCTGTTCCCGACACTGCAGCTCATAGGAAAGAAGTTCATGGGTGAACTCGTGATACGTCCAACCTTTGGCTTCTGCTTTTCGAAGAAGCGCAGGCAGCTCTTTTGCCGTTTCTGCCAACCGTAAGGTTCGGCATTGTTGCTGTAAGGAATCGAAAGGATGGCTCATTACATTCGCCCTCCACTCAGGACTCTCAGGTATGTATCGCTGGATCGTTCAGGCGCTTTCAGCTCGATGTACTTTTGATTCAGTTGAATTTCAGGTGTGGATGCTTGCTGGACCTGTCGGTCTAGTGAGTAAGCGATATCACGGAAATCGTTGCCACTAATTAATTGCAGTTTTTGGACTTCCTTCAAAGCGGCTTCCGTGCTATTCGGATGCTTTTGGATGGCCTTTTGAATCACTTTCAGCTGATCGACCAAATGCCGTGGATACTTCTCCGTTAAGGCTTCGATAAACCACTGGATGGCAACTTTATCAGAAAAGGCATCTGTCAGTTGGTGAATCAATAGGCTGCGTTTCGATTCGCTTTTCGTCCGGTGCAGCGGATCTGAAATCACTTGGCCTTTTTGATTTGAAAGTTGATGTTTCGCCAATATGGGACCCGTTGGTTTCAAGCGGATCAGGAGTGTCTGGTTCTCAGCTACCTGAAGGTAGGCCGTGTTTGCTGAAGCTTCCTGGTATGT
>NZ_FNDC01000010.1 GCF_900099655.1 Planococcus glaciei | reverse complement strand
TCAGCTGCCCATCACTGGGCAGGTTACCAAGGGTACTTGGCGTTTCAACCAGACCTCCCCGGGTAAGAACGCAATCTTTCCCTCCACCTATCTGCTTCATTTACTGCATGCGACCTTCGGCAGAAAGGGCTTTGCCTTGTTCAGCAGACTCACCCAATCGCACATAGCCTTGTATGAAGTTCGTGTTCCTCAGACCGGAGGTTTGCCGCCCGCTTCCTTCAGATTCCACGTCGCCGTGGACACCCTTGCGCTTGGCTAACGGTTACTTCTGCCTTCACCGTTCGGGACTTGCACCCTATAGATTACGCCCATGCCGGGCACACTGAAAAACGAAGGGTGATGGACTCACCCTCCGTTGATTGATTGATAAATCCAGACGAGCAAAGCGGCATCAATGACTGCCAGCATCAAAAAGCCGACCCGGAAATTGGTGTGGCGCGTTTTGTGGCGGAACATCATCATGCCAAGATACGCGCCGATGCCACCTCCGAAAATGGCTGCGGTCCACAAATTCTTTTCCGGAATTCTTCGGCCGTGCTTCCTTGCCTGCTTCTTGTCTATGTACATCATGAGAAACGCCAGAATGGATACCGCTCCAAAATAACCGAGAATGATCGAAAACATATAAATACCTCCATAAAAAAAGACTGGCGAGTTTTCGCCAGTCTTTTTTATTTGTCCAGCTGCAATGGCCAGACCCTCGGGGTCATAAGCCAACCCGGCTGTGCGGCAAATAGCGCCGCTTCGCCGGTTCGTCTTATGCCTGTCGGGCCTGGACGGCCATTTCCGCTTTTCTTATTTGTTCATTGCGTTTTTAGCTTGGTCAGCCAATGCTGTGAAAGCAGCTGCATCAGATACAGCGATTTCAGCTAGCATTTTGCGGTTGATGTCGATGCCCGCAACTTTCAAACCGTGCATTAGACGGCTGTAAGAAATGTCGTTCAAACGCGCTGCTGCGTTGATACGAGTGATCCACAGTCTGCGGAAGTCACGTTTTTTGTTGCGACGGTCACGGTAAGCATAGTTACCAGACTTCATTACTTGTTGGTTAGCTACTTTATACTGAATGTGCTTCGCACCGTAATAACCTTTTGCTAATTTGATTACCTTTTTACGACGCTGGCGCGTCACTGTTCCACCTTTTACGCGTGGCATAATACATTACCTCCTGCTTGAATATGAAAAATTCGATTTTTGTTTTGTGTAGAATTATAGCGTACGGCTTTGACGGCCAGTTCCGCTTTTCGATCTTGTCCAGACTTCAACGGCCAACTCCTCGGGCCATAAGTCAGCCCAGCTGTGCGGCATAAACCGCCGCTTCGCTGGTCTGTCTTATGCCTGTCGGAGCTGAACGGCCGTTTCCGCTTTTCGATCTTACTTCATGTTGTAAATAAGTGATTTGATGCGTTTCAAATCGCCTGCAGAAACAAGTTTCCCTTTGCGAAGGTGACGCTTTTGCTTAGTCGATTTGTTTGCAAATAAGTGGCTTGTGTGTGAACGGTTGCGTTTTACTTTACCAGTTCCAGTTTTCTTGAAACGTTTCATCGCACCGCGGTGGCTTTTCATTTTCGGCATTTCGAGTTCCTCCTAAACAATTGTACTATTATTCTTTTTCGTGTGTCGGCGCTAGCATCAAGAACATGCTGCGGCCATCCATTTTAGGGCGCTGTTCAACCGTAGACACTTCTTTGCACGCTTCAGCGAAGCGCTCAAGAACGCGTTGTCCGATTTCTTTGTGCGTGATGGCACGGCCTTTAAAACGGATTGATGCTTTAACTTTATCGCCTTTTTCAAGGAACTTGATCGCATTGCGAAGTTTCGTATCAAAATCATGTGCGTCGATCGTCGGGCTCAAACGAACCTCTTTGACAACGATGACTTTTTGATTTTTACGGATTTCACGATCTTTCTTCTGCTGTTCAAACTTGAATTTACCATGGTCCATGATGCGTGCGACCGGCGGCTTAGCTTGAGGAGCCACAAGTACAAGATCCAAGTTGACACGAGCAGCAATTTCAAGTGCTTCGTTACGCGTCTTAATGCCGAGTTGTTCACCGTTCTGATCAATAACCCGTAATTCACGTGCACGAATACCTTCATTTACATTGATGTCTTTGCTAATATTAATCCACCTCCGGATAGTGTCGCGAATAGCTTAAATGCATGAACCGACGGACGTTGTCGGCTTACAGGTTCCGATCCAAAACAAAAGCGGGTGGACCACAGAGGTCCACCCGCAAATATGACACACGCACGCATGCGTGCGTGTAGTAGTCAATCGTGTATACCTGCCAACAATACGTCAATCAGGTGAGAAGCGGGTGCTCCTGCTTTGCACATATAAGTATTCTATAACCTTATTCATAATACCATGCACCTATATGCATGTCAACACTTTTAGCGAAGTTCGCTTTGGATCAGTTTCAGGAAGTCATCAAACGGCATGCTTTCTGATTTCTGCTCGCCGTATTTGCGGACGTTGACCGAACCGTTCTCAAGCTCCTGGTCGCCAATGACCAGCATATAAGGAACTTTCTGCATCTGGGCTTCGCGGATCTTATACCCCAGTTTCTCGTCGCGCTCGTCGATATCAACGCGCAAACGATGGTTTTGCATTTTCTCCTGGATTTCCTTCGCATAGGCACTGTGGGCATCTAGTGAAACTGGAATTACTTCCACTTGCACCGGTGCCAGCCAAGTCGGGAAGGCGCCTTTGTATTCTTCGATCAGGAAGGCCACAAAACGCTCCATTGTTGAAACGACGCCACGGTGGATAACGACCGGACGGTGCTGCTTGCCGTCTTCTCCGATATACGAAAGGTCAAAGCGCTCCGGCAATAGGAAATCAAGCTGGACAGTCGATAAAGTTTCTTCTTTGCCAAGCGCTGTTTTCACTTGGACATCCACTTTCGGTCCGTAGAATGCCGCTTCGCCTTCCACTTCTGTATACGGCAGCCCCAAATCATCCATTGCTTCTTTCAGCATGGCCTGTGCACGGTTCCACATCGCGTCATCATCGAAATATTTCTCCGTGTCTTCCGGATCGCGGTAAGACAAACGGAATGAATAATCTTTGATGTCGAAGTCTTTATATACTTCGATGACCAAGTTGACCACGCGCTTGAATTCTTCTTTGATCTGGTCCGGGCGCACGAAGATGTGTGCATCGTTCAGCGTCATGCCGCGTACACGCTGCAGGCCGGAAAGCGCTCCGGACATTTCGTAGCGGTGCATAAGCCCAAGTTCCGCAATGCGGATTGGCAAGTTGCGGTATGAATGGATGCCTTGTTTGTAAATCATCATATGGTGTGGGCAGTTCATTGGGCGAAGCACCAATTCTTCGTTGTCCATTTGCATAACCGGGAACATATCGTCCTGGTAATGATCCCAGTGTCCGCTTGTTTTATACAAATCGACGCTGCCCATTACCGGTGTATAGACGTGGTCATAGCCCAGGCGTTCTTCTTTGTCGACAATATAGCGCTCGATGATGCGGCGGATGGTTGCGCCTTTTGGCAGCCACATTGGCAAGCCTTGGCCGACTTTTTGGGAGTTCATGAATAAATTCAATTCTTTCCCGATTTTGCGGTGGTCGCGTTCTTTCGCTTCTTCAAGGAATGCCAAATGCGCTTTCAAGTCTTCTTTCTTAAAGAAAGCTGTTCCGTAGATGCGCTGCAGCATTTTGTTGTCGCTGTCGCCTCTCCAGTATGCACCCGCTACACTCAACAACTTGAATTCTTTTAGTTTCCCAGTTGACGGCACATGGATGCCGCGGCAAAGGTCGAAAAATTCGCCTTGCTCATAAATCGACACTTGCTCGTCTTCTGGAATCGCTTCAAGCAGTTCCAATTTATAAGGATCTTCAATAGAAGCAAAGCGTTCTTGTGCTTCTGCACGGGAAACATCCACTCGCACGATTTCCAGGTTTTCATTGATGATTTTTTTCATTTCTTTTTCAATGGCCGGCAAGTCTTCAGAAGTGATTGCTGACTCCGAATCAATATCGTAGTAAAAGCCGTTCTCGATGACCGGGCCTACACCCAGTTTAGCATCGGGATACATGCGCTTCACCGCTTGCGCCAAAAGATGCGCTGTGGAATGGCGAAGAATTTCAATCGCTTCATCGGATTCCGGCGTGATGATGGCAATGCTGCCGTCTTCTTGGATCGGTGATTTCAAATCGATCAATTGCTCGCCGACTTTGCCTGCCAAAGCTTTCTTGCGAAGCCCCGGTGAGATCGATTGAGCGATTTCTTCTGTAGTCGTGCCTTTATCAAATTCTTTTACTGCGCCGTCTGGGAATGTTAATTGAATCATGTCTGACATTTTACTCTCTCCTTTTTTATGTAGTGTTGGGTTTTCACGCAATCCAGCTCCAGTGCCTAGACCCTCGGGGTCTTAAGGCAGCCCACCTGTGCGGCAAAAAGCGCCGCTTCGGTGATCTGCCTTAAGCCTGTCGGGTCTGAACAGGCACCTCCGCTTTTCTTGTCTAGCTGCAGCGGCCAGGTTCTCGGGTCATAAGCCAACCCGGCTGTGTGGCAAAAAGCGCCACTTCGCCGGTTTGGCTTATGCCTGTCGAACCTGAGCGGCCGCTTCCGCTTTTCCACACAAAAAAGCCCCATCCCAAAAGGGACGAAGCTCTGTTCGTGGTTCCACCCTTCTTCTGTTCCGGACAGAAAAGACTGTCCAAAACGAAGCTCTGCATCGGCTAACGGGCCGGTTCCGTCAACTGCTACTCCAATGTTCACAGTTGCTGCTCAAAGGCGGTAAACGTTTTGCCGGTGCTAAGAAGCTTGCAGCCTGGGCTTCTCTCTCTGAAAGTCGTGCAAATCCGTTGTTGTCCTCATCCATGCATTTTAAATCTGATTGATTGTTTTTACTATACTGCGAAAAAATCAAAAACGCAACACCTGTAAGGTTAATTCCGTCGGTTTTTGCCATCCAGCTTGATAGGTTCGGTAAGGGCTTTGATGCGTTCCATGACGCGCGCCGCTTTTAAATCCTCTTTTTCTCCGCGCTGCGAATACGTCAGGTGGTGCTGAAGTTCCAAGTAGCTGAAGTTGGACGTCATGAAAGTCGGCAGCCGTTCCGCCATCCGATAGTGCAGGATGGTTCCAAGCACTTCGTCGCGCGTCCAGCTGGACATCGCTTCCGCTCCAATGTCGTCAAGCATCAGTACATCCGCGCGCTTCACATAGTCGACTTTTTCCTGCAAGGTCTGGTCGCCGATTGCCTGTTTCATTTCGCGCATAAATTCCGGAACAAATACCAGAACGGATTTGACGTTCATTTCCGCCAGCTCATTGGCTACCGCACTCAGCAAATACGATTTGCCAACGCCGAATTTCCCGTAGAAATACAAGCCTTTTTCAGGCAGGTTGTCAGGCCCGGTGGCCTTATCCAAAAACTCGGTCACTGCGCGGAACGCTTCCATGCGGCTCGCGTCCGGTTCAAAGTCGGCAAGCGTCGCCTGCATCACTTCTTTTGGCATATACATGCTGTGGATCAGCGAAGAGGCCCGGCGCTTATTGTCGTATTGGTTTTTCAAACGGCAAGGCGTGTACGCGATGCCGATATTGCCGCGCTCGAGCACCAGGTTCGGCTCAAAGCCCTTCAAGGTATTGATGCAGTCCCCAAGACCCGGGCATTTGTTGCAGTCATGCGATTGATAAATATATTCGTACAGCTTGCCAAGGCCTTTGTCGACCACGTTCTTATCCACTTCGGCTGCATTTTCTTCCAAGAACTTTTGGACACCTGGATGTTCCAGCACTTCTCTTCGCATCTCGTTATAGCGTTCCGAAAAAGCAGGGGCGTTTACCACCCGTTTCATTGTTTCGCGAATCGGTTCCATTTAATCACCCTTAACTCTCTTCATCGCAAGTTTTGCGAGAAGTTTTTGTTTTTCCACTTCTAGATTATCGTTTTTCGGGGCGCTCGTTTCTGCCGGCGCTTCATCTTTCTGATAAAACCATTCAGGCAGTTTTTCTTCGCGCACCGGCTTGCCGCGGTTCGAACGTGCCGGTGCTTTGGAAGATGAAGCGGGAGATCCTTCCGACTTCCACTTCACGTACTGCTCGTGTTCGGTCCGAGCCAGCTCCATGGCATCTTTTGCTGTGGTGATGTTTTTGCGCAGCCAATGGGACGCGATTTTCTCTACATAAGCTTTTGTCAGTTTCATATCCGTGCGCAAGAGGACATATTGCAGCAGCACATTGACAACCGCCGGCTCCATGCCGTATTGCACAACGAGCTGATTGGCCAGCTGGACATCTGCCGGCAGGGGTTCTTTGCCGTTTGCAATATCACGCAGCACTTCGACTGGAGACGCCGACTCCAAATACAAAATCAGTTCATCCTGTCTTGTTTTCGGCGCTTCGGTTTCGGTCGGCTTGGTTTCGGTTTTATGCACCGGCACCAATTGCGGTGCGGATGTAGCTACGGTCAATTTATAATAGTCCGCCGCCGCTTTTTTAATTCCATCAATGGTCAGTTTGTAATCGTCGTCAATTGCAAGCAGTACAACTTTCTGCATTTCCAGCGGTCCCCAGCTGTATAGAAACGCCAACTTGGCAATCATGGCGCGGATGGATGCCGTCAAGACGCGATTGGGAACCAATTGTTCCGACAGCCCTTGGCGCAGCAGCCCAAAATCGAACGCAGAATCGGTTTCATAGCTCCCGCTGGTGCGTTCCTGCAAATCTTTCGTTTCTGCCGGGTAGCCCGCTTTTGCATGGACCGGCTGATAAATATCGGTAAACGTGCGGGAAACTTCTTCGTAGCCTTCCCCTATTTCCGTATGGATAACAAAGCGGTCTCTGACTCTCCGGTAAGCCGATTCCCCGATTTTGCTGAACAGGAACATCGACAGCAAAGGATCCGCAAAAAAGCTTTTCGGATCCAGCGGAGGGCATAATTCATAAATGAACGAGCGGTTTTCATCATCTTTGCGGTAGGTGCGCAAAAGCCCGATCGCTTCCAGTTGAATGCGCGCTTCGAATACTTTGGCAATCGGGATGCCGAGAATGTTCATTAACGTGTAATGGGTCGCTTCTTCCCGGTCCACTTCCCCTTCCGCCCAGAGCGTCAAGTAAAAAGCAGCCGCTTCCGCGCCGATCAGCGGCTGGTACAGCAGCGTCAATAACTGGCGGTCATAATTTGAAAACGGGTAGGGCATCCGAATTTTAAAAGAATCCGCAGCTTGTAGTTCTTTATATAGTGCAGACATAATTCACCGCCTTACTCGGATTTCTTGTCTTCCGGACTCTTTTTCAAGAGATCCTTCAACTCATCTATAAATACGGTAATGTCCTTGAACTGGCGGTAAACGGAAGCGAAGCGGACATATGCCACTTCATCAATCCCTGCCAGCCGGTCCATCACCAATTCGCCGACTTCTTCAGACTTCACTTCTGCGTTGCCTGCCCGCCGGAGGTTCTTCTCAATATCGAAAACTACTTCTTCTAGCACTTCCAGTGAGACTGGCCGTTTTTCACAAGCACGGATCAAGCCTCTCAAGACTTTTTCACGGCTGAACTCTTCACGCGAACCATCTTTTTTGACAACAATCAAAGGCATTTCTTCCACTTTTTCAAATGTGGTATAGCGGTAGCCGCAGGATTCACATTCCCGGCGCCTTCTTATGGATTTATTATCATCAACTGGCCGCGAATCAACAACGCGAGTGCCATTGTGCTGGCATGCTGGACATTTCATTTCGACATCTCCCTAAACTTTCTATCTGTTCTCTCTAGTATAACAAAATTTCTTTTAGAAAATAGAAAAAGCAGAGGAATTAATCCCCTGCTTGTTGTTTTTCAGTTTAAATGAATTATGCATTTACTGAAACTTTGGTTTTTCCAACACTGACTGGACCCATTCCGCGTGGCACTTCTACAAATTCGCGTGTACCGGAATTTAGTGCTTCTGCGATATAATTCGCTGCAATGGTCGGATCTAAATCTCCACAAGTATAAACATCAATACTCGCGTAGCCGTGTTCCGGGAAGCTGTGGATCGTTAAGTGCGATTCAGAAATGATGACTACCCCGCTGACTCCTTGAGGTGCAAATTTGTGAAAAGCGACTTCTCTGACTTCTGCTCCGGACTTCAGTGCTGCATCAACAAAAGTTTGTTCGATAAAATCCATATCGTTTAATTTGTCAAAATCACACTGCCAAAGTTCTGCAATTACGTGACGTCCCATTGTTTCCATGGTTCGTTTTCCCCCTTTGATATCATTTTGTGTTTGATGCGCAAAATATTCAAAGTTGACTACCACGGGGGAAAGTTAGTCCAAAGAGGTCCTAACCCTTTAAGCAGTCATGTGAATAAAGATTGCTCCATCCGTTGCCGTAAACCTGTTGGTAACGAAGAAGTTCGCAGCCTTTTTTGGCTACGAATGTTAGTATATGATGTATTGAAATGAAATGCAATAAAAATAACTTAAATTAAAAATATTTTTCCAAGGAATTTATTGCATAAAAAACCGCCACTCTCAGATGAGAAGTGGCGGTTTTTAATAATTATCAGGCGAATACCAATGATTTTGCTACTTTTTTCGTCAAATCGACGACCCGTGCAGAGTAGCCCCATTCATTGTCGTACCAAGCCAGCACTTTGACTTTGCGGTTCCCAATCACCATTGTGGACAGGCCGTCGATAGTCGCAGACTCATAAGTGGTATTGAAATCGACCGATACTAGCGGCTCCATCGTAAATCTTAGAATGCCTTTTAAATCCGTTTCAGAAGCGCGGATAAATGCTTCGTTGACGTCTTCCACCGTAACATCCTGTTCGAGGTCGACAACCAAGTCAACCAAGGAAACGTTCGGCGTCGGCACACGAAGGGCCATGCCGTGCATCTTCCCTTCAAGTTCCGGAAGAACTAAAGACAGCGCTTTCGCGGCACCCGTGGAAGTTGGAATGATTGACTGGCTGCATGCACGCGCCCGGCGTAAATCTTTGTGCGGATTGTCCAGGTTTTTCTGGTCGTTCGTGAAGGAGTGGACCGTTGTCATTAAACCGTTTTCAATTCCAAACGCATCGTTCAGTACTTTAGCGACCGGCGCCAGGCAGTTGGTTGTGCAGCTTGCGTTGGAAATCACGTCGTGCTTTTCAACTTCCAGCTTGTCGTCATTGACGCCCATTACAACCGTGATATCAACATTTTTTCCAGGGGCCGATAAAATGACTTTTTTCGCTCCTGCTGTTAAATGAAGGCCTGCTTGTTCCCGTGAATTGAATTTCCCTGTTGCTTCAATAACAATATCGATGCCCATCTTTTCCCATGGCAGTTTTAAAGGATCCCGTTCATTGACGAGTTGAACTCGTTTGCCGTTTACAATAATTGCGTCTCCTTCAGCAGAGACCTCGGCATCGAAAGTTCCATGATTTGTGTCATACTTAATCAAATGCGCTAAAGTTTCAGCTGGGTAGCTGGCATTAATGGCAGCAATGGTGATGTCGTCCATTAAAATCGCTTGTCTAAAAACCATGCGGCCAATACGGCCAAATCCGTTAATCGCAATAGAAACTGTCATGTACGAGTCCTCCAATTAAATAAGTTATACTTATATTTTTAATTCGTTATATAGTATAACACATTTTACGGATTCTGGAACCTTAAAGTCGCACGTTTCTGTATTATTCTGATTGTAATCGTTTCCACTGGTCCAAAATGCGGTTTAATTGCCATTTGGTTTCATCGACTGAGCCATTATTGTAGATAACGGCATCTGCCCCTTCTTCTTTGACAGACATCGGCAATTGGGAGGCAATACGTGCCCGCGCCTCTTTTTCGCTTAAGCCATTGCGCTCCATCAAGCGCTTCAACTGATGTTCTTCCGTCACGCTGACGACCAGCACTTTGTCGACCAAATGCTGCAGCCGGCTTTCAAATAGAAGCGGAATGTCCATGATCACCGTTTCAAAGCCCTGGTCCAAAAATTCGCCCCGCTGCCGAAGCATCTCCATCCGGATGGCCGGATGGATGACATCGTTCAGCTTTTTCCGGCTGGCCGGGTCGTTGAAAATCAACTCCCCCACTTTTTTGCGGTCCATGGTGCCATCCGGAAGAATGACTTCTTCCCCGAATAGCACCCTGATTTTCTCCAATGTTTCACTGCCCGGCTCCACCACAAGGCGCGCCACTTTATCGGCGTCCACAATGGGATAGCCCATTTCCGCAAGCATAGCGGAAACCGTACTTTTCCCGCTGGCAATGCTTCCCGTCAACCCAATAATCATCTTAAACCCTCACTTTTGGCATGTCGGACAGTAAACCGAAGTCCTGCCGCCGATCTTCAGCGACTTGGTGGCACTGCCGCACACCATACATTGTTTTTTTCCATACATCCCAAACCGGTTTTGCATGCTTCCCGATTCCCCGTTGATGTTCCGGTAATCCGAAATGGTGCTGCCTCCGGCTTCGATGCTTTCCAGCAAAATCGCCACAATTGATTCGAACAGCTGGATTTTCCGTGCACGGCTGATTCTGCCTGCTGCCCGGTTCGGATGAATTTTCATCCGGTACAAGGCTTCTGTGGCGTAAATATTGCCGCATCCGGAAATCACTTGGCCGTCCATGATCACTTCTTTGATGGCTTTGTTTTTGTATTTCGGGCTATCGGCCATCTGCAGGAAATGGTCGAGCGCCACTGCTTCAAATGGTTCGGGTGCCATCAAAAGAAGCGGCGGGTAATCCGCCTCTTCTTTTAATACCCGCATTTCCCCGAATCGCCGAATGTCTGAATAGGCGAGCAGGTTGCCGTCGCTTAAAGTCAATACCACATGGACATGCCGGCGGAACTTGTCTTCATTGATCGACAGCAGGCTGTCGACATAAAACCAGGCGCCTGACATTCCCAAATGATTGACGAGCAGAAACTCTTCTTCTGTTTTTAAGGTGAAATAAATGTATTTGCTGCGCCGTTCCACGCTGATAATTTGTGCTCCGATCAAGTTGCCGATAAAGGAATCGGCTTCCATCTTTTTAATAATGGCTTCTTTTCCATTCGTTTTCGATAAGCGAATCGTGTCTGACACATAGACGTCGCGGATCTTTTTTCCAATGGAGACCGGGCGTATCAGGCGGACAACGCCTTCCACTTCCGGAAGTTCAGGCATCCAAGAGCCCTCCCATCATTTTGTATCGTACCAAGTATCGCCAAATGCAAAGTCCACTTTCAGCGGCACGTTCAATTGAACTGCATTTTCCATAATTTGCGGCACGAGTGTTTTCAGTTTCTCCAATTCTTCTGGAGGCGCTTCAAAAATCAATTCATCGTGAACTTGCAGCAGCATACGGGTCTGCATATTTTCCTGTTCCAGCGCATCCGCCATATCGATCATCGCTTTTTTGATGATATCCGCTGCACTTCCCTGGATTGGTGTATTCATCGCTGTTCGTTCGGCAAAGCTGCGCAGATTGAAGTTTGAGCTGTTGATGTCCGGCAAATAGCGGCGGCGTTTCATCAAGGTCGTCACAAACCCGTTCTGCTTCGCCGTCTGAATGCTGCCGTCCATGTAATTTTTGACGCCCGGGAAACTCTTCAAGTAATTATCAATAAATTCAGCTGCCGCTTTTCGGGTGATGTTCAAGCTTTGTGACAGACCGTAGTCGCTGATGCCATAGACAATGCCGAAGTTGACCGCTTTTGCGGCGCGGCGCATATCCGACGTCACTTCTTCAAGCGGCACATGGAATACATCACTCGCCGTCTTCGTGTGAATATCCAGATCGTGTTTAAAGGCATCAATCAGGCTTTCGTCTTTCGACATATCGGCCAATACACGCAATTCAATCTGCGAGTAATCGGCTGCAACCATGAGCCAGTCCGGTTCTGAAGGCACGAACGCCTTGCGGATTTTGCGCCCTTCTTCCACCCGTACCGGGATGTTCTGCAAGTTCGGATTGATGGAGCTGAGGCGCCCGGTTGTCGTCAAAGCCTGCTGAAAACGCGTATGGACTTTGCCGTCTTCATGGATTTCCTTCAACAAGCCTTCAATATAAGTGGAAAGGATTTTGCCCAGTTGGCGGTACATTAAGATCTGCGAGATGATTTCATGCTGGCCTTCCAGTTTTTCCAGTACATCCGCTGCTGTCGAATAGCCGGTCTTCGTCTTTTTCAAGACAGGCAATCCCAGGTTTTCGAACAGCACAACACCCAATTGCTTCGGTGAATTGATATTGAATTTTTCGCCGGCAAGCGAGTGGATATTCTTTTCGATTTCGGCCAATTTCTCGCCCAGTTCTTTGCCCATTGCCACCAGTTGCTCTTTGTCCACTTGTACGCCAAACGATTCCATCGTCCCGAGAACCGTTGCAAGCGGCAATTCCAGGTTGTAGTACAGCTCGAATTGCTCGTTCTCCTCCAATTTCTTGAGAACCGTCGGGCGGACTGCCCAGATGGTGCGGCCTTTTCTGGCAATGTGCTCATGCAGAATGTTGTCATCCGGAACCGATTTTTTCGCGCCTTTGCCGTAGATCTGTTCGTTTTGCGATACATCCGTATAGCCGTATTCCTGCACGATATTGGCCAGGTCGGTATACGTAAGCGATGGATTGACGATATAAGCGCCAAGCATCAAATCAAAATCAACGCCCGCCACTTCCAGTCCGCAGCGATAGAACGCCGCTGTCGCCGCTTTGGAATCCGACATGTACTTTTTCTTCGTTTCGTCCATCAGCCAGGATTTAAAGGCTTCCGAACCTTTCACGACATCCATCGGAATAACGTAAGTCTTGGAAGCAGTGGCAAGCGAAACGCCAAGCAAATCGCATGTGTGGTATTGTTCATCGTACATTTCAAGATGAATGGCCATTTCGTCTTCAAAAATCGCCGGGTCGATTTTCTGCAGCACTTCAAATACCAGCTCTTCTTTCTCCGTTTCCTCTGCCGTATAATCCATTTTTTCCAGCAGCGATTTAAACGCCAGCTCATTCCAAACCTGAATCAATTCATCCTGGTCCGGACCGGAGTAAGTCAGTTCATCAATTTTAATTTCAATCGGCGCATTGCGCTCGATCGTTGCCAGCTTTTTGCTGATCAGCGCCAACTCTTCATTTTCGACGAGTTTTTCTTTCAGTTTGCCTTTTTGCTGGTCAATCGCTTCATAAACGCCTTCAACCGAGCCATGGGCCGCCAGTAATTTAAGGGCGGTCTTTTCTCCGACGCCCGGAACTCCCGGGATGTTATCGGAAGCATCACCCATCAGCCCTTTCAAATCGATGATCTGCTCAGGCGACAGACCGTATTTTTCCTGGATATGATCGACTGTATATTTCTCAATATCGGTGATTCCTTTGCGCGTAATGTAAACGGTCGTCGAAGGAGAAGCAAGCTGCGTTAAATCTTTATCACCGGAAATGACAATGACTTCATCCCCTGCTTGTTCCGCTTCCAGACTCAAAGTACCGATAATATCGTCCGCTTCGTAATTTGGCAGTTCATAACGTTTGATGCGGTAGGCATCGATCAATTTGCGCAAATACGGGAATTGCTCCGATAGTTCCGGCGGCGTCTTCTGGCGTCCGCCTTTGTATTCGCTGAATGTTTCGTGGCGGAAGGTTGTTTTCCCGGCATCGAAAGCGACCACCATATGCGTCGGCTTTTCTTCCTCCAGAATCCGCTGCAGCATCATTGTAAAGCCGTAGACAGCGTTTGTATGGACTCCGTGTTCATTTGTTAATAGCGGCAAGGCAAAAAATGCCCGGTACGCCAAACTGTTCCCATCCAATAAAAGTATTTTCTTCGCCACAATATTACCCCTTTCAATAGGAAGCGGGCAGCCAGCCTTCTTTTCTTCAAAAAATCTCAGCTTCTGCCGTTCCTTACAAATCATTGTGCTTACCAAATAAATAAAAATAAGCCCTCATTCCTTTTATTTTACCACGTGGGCAAAAAGAAAAGAAATGAAGGGCTAGGCTTATTCCATATTCCCTGACAGAATTTGGGCATATGGCGAATCAGACGGCAAGATGATGACGGTATCTTCCCCGATTGTTTTTGTATAAGATGACAGCGAGCGGTAAAGCCCGTAAAACTCCGGATCTTTCGAAAACGATTGGTTGTAGATTTTGGCTGCTTCCGATTCCCCTTCAGCCTGGATCAATGCCGCTTCTTTCCGGGCAGTCGCAATCACTTCCTGTGCTTCACGGTCTGCTTGTGCTTCAATTTCGCGTTTTTTTGCATCGCCTTGCGACAAATAGTCCTGGGCCGTTGAATCCCGCTCCGAAATCATCCGCGTATAAACGGACTGCTCATTCTCTTCCGGCAAATCAGTGCGCTTCATCCGGACATCGACTACTTTAATGCCGTATCGGTCTTTTTCAAGCAGTTCATTGACTTTCGCTGTTACATTGTCATTCAAACTGCCGCGCGAGGAATTCTCATCATTGATGATCTCGTCGTAATTCAGCTGGCCAAGTTCCGTGCGGACCACTGAATAAATGAATTCTTCCATCCGCGATTCCGCATTGACGATTGAAACAGCGTTGGTGATCAAATCAATCGGATCTACCACTTGCCAAACAGCGTAGTTGTCGATGATGATGCGCTTTTTGTCTTTCGTATTGATTTCCGCTTCCGATACATCGTATGTCATCTGGTATTTCGGCAAAGTTGTGACGCTTTGCAGAAACGGAATTTTCATCCGGATGCCCGGCTTGTCTTGAATCGTTACCACTTCGCCAAATTGGCGGACTACCCGGTATTCATTTTCTTTGACCACGTAAATGTTGGTCAAGATGATGATTAAGGCAAACAATGCAACCGATAGCCCGACGATCAATTTCCAGTATTTCTTGAATTGGATGGGCTCTTTCGGCGGCCTTTCTTTTTTCGGTTTTGCCGGCTTGATCGGCTTTTCCCATGGATTCGGTTTTTTAGGATTTTGGAAAGGGTTGTTTGGTTCCATCAGTTTCCGCCTCCTTCTTTCGTTTCTTTCGTTTCTTCCTTCTCTTCCGCAGCCGGCGGCACAACGGTCTGCATCTCGTTAAGCGGCAAATACTTCATCGTTCCGCCGTCGTCGTTCATTATGTAGAGTTTCGCATTCGGCAAAACGGTTTCCAGCGTTTCCATGACGAGGCGCTGCTGCGTGACTTCAGGGTTTGTTTTGTATTCTGTGTAAAGTTTATCAAAGATGGCTACATCCCCGCGTGCTTGTTCAATGCGCGACACTTTCTGGCCTTCTGCCCGGGAATTGATCGCTGCTTTTTCCCCCAATGCTTCGTTCCGTTTTTGGTTTTCGTATTTTTTCGCTTCGTTGATTTTGGTATTCATCGTTTCACGGGCATCTGTCACGTTGGTGAACGCCGCCCGGACTTCTTCGTTCGGCAATTCCACATCCTGCAGTTTCACTGCCAGCACCATGATGCCGATATCGTATTTTTCGATCAATGACGCCAGCAAATCTCTTGTTTCCGCTTCGATTTCCGCTTTCCCGGAAGTAAGTGCGTCATCGATCAGCGAGCTTCCGATGATGGAACGGATGGATGAGGAAGTGGCATCATGCAGAATTTCCTGTGGTGCTTCGGAGTTGAACAAATACTTTTTAGGATCCGTGATTTTCCATTGCACGACCAAATCGGTCAGCACAATATTTTCATCACCCGTAATCATTTTTGTTTCTTTGTCGTAGGCGACAATTTCACCTTCTGCGTTTTGGTTATAGCCAAACTGCAGGCTGTATGTTTCTTTTGAAAATATCTCTGCTCTTTGGATCGGCCAAGGCATTTTAAAATGCAGGCCCGATTCGACAACCGTTTCTTTCGCCTCGCCGAATGTGATGATGACTGCTTGTTCGGATTCGTCCACGGTATACCAGCTGGTAAAGACGGCAACGAGCAAAAGAATGCCGGCAACCGACAAACCGATAATGGATAACACTTTTTTTGTGGTCATCTATTCCCCTCCTTTTTCCTTATAATTCATATACGGAACAATTGTGGAATAGTTTCACAAAAAAAGAAAAAGAGCCCCGGGGAGGGCTCTTCTTCCCTTCATGCGGTTGAAGGGGGGTTCTATTAAACCTTAACACCCGAATGTGAAGCTAGTGTTAATATTCTGTAAATGTTGAGATTCTATTATCAATTCAGTGCAAGATTCATATTTTATATACCGCTTCGGCCGCTTTGGGCATGGCTCCTGCGATAAGCCGAGAAGTACACTCGTCTCACCGCTCCGCCTAGCCCCTTAACGCGCCGGCGCTGGAGAAGCTCTCTCAAACAGCGATTAACATTTAAATAGCATTCTGATGGCAAATCACTTATATAAGTTGAACTAATAATTTTCAACTATCAATATTCTGCGAAACAGCTTCGCTTGCCATGGCCTCGCGCCGAGCTGTTCTCACAGGCGTCTTCGCTGTTTTGCTACGTATCTTTTTCAGCATTCTGGATGAAAGAGCAGTATAGGTGCTGTGAGTTTCTCAACACACTAAAAAACAACCAGTGTCACCACTGGTTGTTTTTGTATTTCTTATAATAATTCACTTGGCGGGCGAACAGGTACAATTTCCGTTTAAGGTGCGTGTCTTTTTTATAGAACAACGGATTGACGTATTTGCCTTTTTTCAGCAATTGATTGATGTCGCGCTGCACGGCTTTATTGTCTACAAACTTGCGAAGAACAATTTTCGGCACAACCGTGAACAAAAATTCTTCATTCAAATACGTGACAGGCTTTTCAATTCCGTAGATCAAGTCGTCGACTAAGTACGTGGCCATATTATGGCCCAAAGCAGTGACGTAATAGCTTGAACGGCCTTGGCGGATGTTCACTTCAAAGACCTTGAATTTGCCATCCCGCTCGTCGTATTTCAAATCGAAATTGGCAAAGCCGGTGTAGCCTACCGCTTCCAGGAAGTTCTGCAGCTTGACCATCATGTCTTTGTTGTAGCGCGTAATCAAGGCAGTATAGTTTCCGATGGCCGTAACGGTATGCTCCTGCAGAACCACTTGGGCATAGGTCACAAGCTGCGTCTTGCCTTTGGAATTGGCGTAGATGACAGAATCCCACATATATGTATCATCGCCTGGGATGTAATCCTGGATGATCAATTCATCCTGATAGCCACTGGCAATAATTGTCCGGATGACTTCCTGCAATTCCCGCGGATTTTCCACTTTGTAGACTTTCTGCTGGCCTTCGAATTTATTGAGGTTGTACTCAATGCCGTTGCTCGGCTTGATGATGACCGGATACATCATTTGCTCTTCAAACGGCTGTCTGGAACGGCAGTCGTAAAAGAACGTTGTCGGAGTATCGATGCCGTGTTCGTGGCATAATTTATAGAAATTCGATTTTACCTGCAGCTGATTCATCAAATCTTCCGAAATGTAATTAAAGACAAAATGCTCGCGCAGTACCGATGCATTTTCGATGATCAAGCGCACGTACAAATCATTTGTGCCGACTAGCAGCAATGTTTTTCCGGGCGTTCTGTACTTGCCGGCTATGTCTGTCAAGATTCCGGCAAATTGCGCTGAATCGGACAAGCCGGAGCGAAGCTCGATGGTTTCTGTAATGGTGCTCATTGCCGTAAACGACAAAGGTTCTTTCCCTACTAAAACAGGTTTAATGCCATATGCTTCGTGAAACGAAATGGCCATATTGTAAGCATTCATATCAGTGCCTACAATGATCGGCAGAAAAGGTAAATTATCCATATGTTCCTCCTAGATTATTTCGCTAAAGGCAAATAGATGGTAAAGGTTGTTCCAACGCCTACTTCGCTTGCAACTTCGACTTTGCCGTGATGTGCCTCTATCAAATGTTTAACTATTGATAATCCTAACCCGGTTCCGCCGGAATTTCGACTGCGGGCACGGTCAACCCGGTAAAACCGTTCAAATAGCCTATCAATTTCTGATGCTTCAATACCTATACCCTGATCTTCCACTTCGATAATCCCTTCATCGCCTTTTTTAGACAGGCGGACGGTAATCACCGTTTTGGCAGGGGAATAGGTGATGGCATTGATCAATAAATTCATCATGACCTGTATGAGGCGATTTGGGTCGCCTTGTACAATAACGGGTTCGAGTTCAAGTTTCAACTCGATGTTCTTGTCTTCAAGCTTTCTTTCGACCAATTCGCCTGCCCGTTCGATCAGCGTTTCCAAATCGGTTGGCATGGCATCTACTTGAAAGCCCGCTTGCTCCACTTTAGAAAGCTCCAGCAAGTCCTTAACGAGCATTTCCAGACGGAGGCTTTCTTTCTCGATGATTTCCAGAAAAGAAAGCGTCGTTTCCGGATCTTTGTAGGCACCATCCAGCAGCGTTTCCGTAAAGCCTTTAATCGATGTAACCGGTGTCCGCAGTTCATGCGATACGTTGGCGACAAAGTCTTTCCGGATTTGTTCCAGCCGCTTCAGTTCGGTAATGTCATGAGAGACGATGACAATTCCGAGCCACTGCTCATGCTCGCCCAGTACCGGCGCGCCGTAAACATCAATATGCTTCGTACTGATGCCCTGCTTGAACTCCAGCTGATTGCGCGCTGAAGTTTCCGTCATAAAGACATGTTCGATAAACCGCTCCAGAACATGCGGAATCCGGATTTCTTTGTAGAATTTCCCTTCGATATCCTCGCTCGATAACTGAAACTCGGTCATGAAAGAACGGTTGACCAAGGTGATTCCGCCTTGCCGGTCAATCATGATCAGGGCACTGCCCATGTTTTCAATGAGCGTTTTCAAACGTTCCTGCTCCATCTCGCGAACCGAAGTGATTTCCTGTAAGTTTCTTGCCAAAATATTGATGGTCGAACTCAACTCCACCGTACTGGCATTGCTGTATTCAAATGCCCGTGCCCGGTAATTCCCTTTTGCCAATTCCAAAGCGGTTTCCGTCACGTTTTCAACCGGCAGCGCCTGCACTTGGATGATGCGGTAGCCAACAATTGCAGAAAAAAGCATCGCCGCCAAAAAAATTAAAAACAGAAACAGCCAGACCTGCATTTTGTCGTGCGTTTCCGCATAGATAGGAAAAAGCTGGCCAATAACGACAAAAAGGCCAGCTAACAGCACACCGATCCAAAGCAGAATCGTCATCAGCAAGCGATGCTTAAATGACTTCATCCTGCTTTAGGCTCCTCGAATTTGTATCCTAATCCTCTTATCGTTTTGATATAGAGCGGTTTCCGGCTGTTTTCCTCTATTTTTTCCCGCAAGTGGCTGATATGTACATCAACTATCCGGGTATCTCCCGCAAAATCGTATTTCCATACGGCACTGAGCAGCT
Organism: Planococcus glaciei; assembly: GCF_900099655.1. Lineage (GTDB taxonomy): Bacteria > Bacillota > Bacilli > Bacillales_A > Planococcaceae > Planococcus > Planococcus glaciei. The sequence goes on along the minus strand of NZ_FNDC01000010.1, from coordinate 139,701 downwards.
GATCGCGAGTCAGAACCCGGTTTTTATTTTCCATTAAATACACCAGCAGCTCAAACTCTTTTGGCGTGAATTCAATTTGTTCCTCGCCGAGATAAACTTCAAATTGTTCCGGAAAAACTTTTAAGCTGCCAAATGTCAGCGGCGAAGAAGAATCCGCCTGCGCAATGGTCGTCTGCTCTGTCCGCCGCAAAACCGCTTTAACCCGGGCAACTACTTCACGCGGACTGAACGGCTTCGTCATATAGTCATCCGCACCGAGTTCAAGGCCCAACACTTTATCAAATTCATCGTCTTTTGCGGTCAGCATGATAATCGGCGTTTGGACTTTTTGCTGGCGCAGCGACTTGCAAACTTCCACGCCGTCCATGGATGGCAGCATCAAATCAAGCAAAATCAAAGACGGCTTTTCTGTTAGAGCTTTTTCGAACCCTTCTTTTCCATCGTTCGCTATGATCGTTTCATAACCGGCTTGCACCAAGTTATAAGACAACAAAGTCGCAATTGAATGTTCATCTTCAATAATCAATATTTTTTTCAGCATTTGACATCCTCCACATTCAGTTTGAAACCCCCATTCCAAACCGCTTTAGATATTATCTGTAGCTTGAGTGGACAGCTGATTGATGATCTGCGGCGGATGGACCAAAACGGTTCCTTCAACTACAGGACTGCCTTCTTCATTTGTTGCTGCAATGTGGATGGTCACTTCGTTATGTTTGATATCGACTTCAACCACTTCCAGCAAGAACTCGATTGTTGCATAATGATAGACCGGCTCGCGGAATTTCAGCTTTTGTTCTGTAATATAAGATCCAGGACCAGGCAAATATTTGGAGATTGCAGAAGTGATAATGCCCGTCAGCATAATATTCGGCACAACGGGTTTTCCGTAAATTGTTTGCGAAGCGTAATCATGCTGTATATACAGCGGATTGCCGTCATTCGTCAAACCAAGATAAAGCAGAAGATCTTTATCTTCAATTTTCTCTGTCAGATTCAATTTTTCTCCGACATTCATTTCTTCGACTTTACGGCCTAATTCACGCTTCTTTCCAAGCAGCAATAACTTTCCCTCCTAAATCTTGATACCTCTATAGTATCAAGTAAGCTCATAAAAGTGCAAGCGCCCGGAGACCCACTGCCCAGCTTCAGCCACAACCAAAAAACGAGCAGGAAAAATTCCTGCTCGCCTGGTTTTAGGCTAAAACTTTCATTACGGCTTTTACAGACTCAGCTGAGTTGTTCAACAAGGTTTTTTCTTCGTCATTCAAATCGATTTCGATAATTTTTTCGATGCCGCCGGCGCCGAGAATCGTCGGTACACCTAAATAGATGCCGTCTAATCCGTATTCCCCTTCCAAATAAGCGATGGAAGGCAAAATCCGGCGCTGGTCTTTAATAATGGCTTCTGCCATTTCAACCAATGAGGCAGCCGGCGCATAATAGGCAGATCCATTTCCTAAAAGATTGACGATTTCCGCTCCGCCTTTTCGCGTCCGTTCCACGATTTCACCAAGGCGCTCTTTTGAAATCAATGTTTCCAGCGGAATACCGCCTGCGTAGGAATAACGAACCAAAGGAACCATATCATCGCCATGCCCGCCTAGCACAAATCCGGTGACGTCTTTCACCGATACATTCAGTTCTTCGGCAACAAAACTGCGGAATCGGGCGGAATCGAGAACTCCCGACTGGCCAATGACGCGCTCTTTCGGGAAGCCGGATTCTTTGAACACGGTATAAGTCATTGCATCTACCGGGTTTGTTAAAACAAGGATGGTCGTGTTGGGTGAATATTTTACAACTTCAGCCGTAACAGATTTCATGACTTTTTGGTTGGTCTGGACCAGATCATCGCGGCTCATCCCCGGCTTCCTGGCGATCCCGGCTGTAATAATGACCAGGTCCGAGTCTTTCGTGTCTTCGTAATTGGCTGTTCCGATCACCCGTGCGTCGAAGCCTTCGACAGGGCCGGTTTCGGCCATATCCAGTGCTTTTCCTTTTGCCGGGTTCTCCATTTGCGGGATGTCCACGAGCACGACATCGCCCAATTCTTTTTGGGCAAGCAGAAATGCAGCTGTTGCCCCTGTAAAGCCTGAACCGATTACAGAAATCTTTTTACGTTTGAATGTCATAAAAAACTCCCCTTTAGTATCGATTTGGATATGAAAAAAAGAGGGGTTTCCCCCTCTCCTTATCTTACAAGTTTTTAATTAATTCGTCAGCGAACTCAGAGCATTTCACTTCTGTAGCGCCGTCCATTAGACGTGCAAAGTCGTAAGTTACAACTTTAGAAGCAATTGTTTTCTCCATAGAATTCGTGATTAATTTAGCAGCTTCGCCCCATCCAAGGTGTTCAAGCATCAATACGCCTGAAAGAATAACAGATGAAGGGTTTACTTTGTCAAGGCCAGCGTATTTAGGAGCTGTACCGTGAGTAGCTTCGAAAATCGCATGTCCAGTATCGTAGTTGATGTTCGCACCCGGTGCGATACCAATTCCGCCTACTTGAGCTGCCAAAGCGTCAGAGATGTAATCTCCGTTCAAGTTCATTGTTGCAACAACGTCGAACTCGCTTGGGCGTGTAAGGATTTGCTGAAGGAAGATATCAGCGATTGAATCTTTAACAAGGATTTTTCCTGAAGCAAGAGCTTCTTCCTGTGCTTTGTTTGCAGCATCAGTTCCTTGCTCGTCTTTGATTGCATCGTATTGGTTCCAAGTGAAGACTTTATCGCCGAATTCTTGTTCAGCCACTTCGTAGCCCCAGTTTTTGAAAGCTCCTTCAGTGAATTTCATGATGTTGCCTTTGTGTACAAGAGTTACAGACTCGCGTTTTTCAGTCAATGCATAGTTGATTGCAGCACGAACCAAACGTTTTGTTCCTTCTTCAGAAATCGGCTTGATGCCTAGGCCTGAAGATTCAGGGAAGCGGATGTTTTTAACGCCCATTTCGTCTGTTAGGAAAGCAAGCAATTTTTTCACTTCGTCAGAACCGTTTGCATACTCGATCCCTGCATAGATATCTTCAGTGTTTTCACGGAAGATGACCATGTCAGTGTCTTCTGGACGTTTAACCGGTGAAGGTACGCCTTCGAAGTAGCGAACAGGACGCAGGCAAGTGTATAGATCAAGTTCTTGGCGCAAAGCTACGTTCAATGAACGGATACCGCCGCCGATTGGTGTCGTAAGAGGTCCTTTGATTGCGATCAAGTATTCGTTGATTACGTCCAAAGTTTCCTGCGGCAACCATTCGCCAGTTTGGTCGAATGCTTTTTGTCCAGCAAGGACTTCTTTCCAAACGATCGCTTTTTCGCCGTTATAAGCTTTGTTGACTGCTTCTTCAAGAACGCGTGATGCTGCATTCCAGATATCCGGGCCAGTACCGTCACCGATAATGAATGGAATTACTGCTTGGTTAGGGACGTTCAATACGCCGTTTTCAACTGAGATTTTTTCACCGTTAGTCATTTGTAATAGCCTCCTGTAGTCAAAGTCATAGGGCTGCACAATGTGCGAGCCCCATGTATTTTTTGTTTTCAACTTAATTGCTTTGCCGCTTTTCTAATTATCTTTCAGAAACTGGAACATATTTCTGCATTCCAGGTCCGATGTATTCAGCACGCGGACGGATCAAGCGGTTGTTTGAATACTGCTCAAGAATGTGAGCCAACCAGCCTGATGTACGGGATACAGCAAAGATCGGCGTGAACAGGTCATGTTCGATATTCAAAGAATGGTAAACAGAAGCCGAGTAGAAATCCACGTTCGGTGGAAGATCTTTTTGCCCAGTTACGATTTCTTCAATGCGAATTGACATTTCATACCATTTTTCTTCGTTGCGGATTTTCGTTAATTTTTGTGACATATCGCGCAAGTGTTTCGCACGCGGATCACCTTGGCGGTATACGCGGTGTCCGAAGCCCATGATTTTTTCTTTATTCGCTAATTTTTCATTGATGACTTCATCAACTTTATCAACCGAACCAATTTCAGTAAGCATCTTCATTACTTGCTCGTTTGCTCCACCGTGCAATGGCCCTTTTAATGCACCGATTGCTGCAGTGATTCCTGAATAGACATCAGACAATGTAGCAACTGCAACGCGTGCAGTAAATGTAGATGCGTTCAATTCGTGGTCAGCATGAAGAACAAGCGCTTTGTTGAAAGCTTCTACTTCGATGTCTTCAGGCATAGTTCCTGAAAGCATGTAAAGGAAGTTCGCTGCATAGCTCAAATCGCTCTTCGGCGCCACCGGCTCTTCCCCTTTGCGGATGCGGGCGAAAGCAGTAACAATTGTTGAGATTTTTGCCTGGATGCGAATTGCTTTGCGGTAATTCGCTTCAGGGTTCATTTCTTCTGCCTCTTCGTCAAATAGTCCAAGCATTGAAACGGCTGTGCGAAGAGCCGCCATCGGATGAACTTTTGTGATTGGGTATGTTTTGAAATGATCCAGCACTTCTTGAGGGATGGCCATGTCATCCGCCAATTGCTGTTTCAATTCTGCTAATTCATCTTCTTTTGGCAAACGCTGATGCCAAAGCAGATAAACGACTTCTTCAAAACTAGCGTTGTCTGCTAGATCGTCGATATTGTAGCCAACGTATGTAAGAGTGTCATCAATAATAGAACTGATGGCGGATTGTGTCGCTACTACACCTTCTAAACCTTTTGCCGATGTCATATAAATCGCTCCTTCTTATTCTAATTCATCATTCCAAAAAAAAAGCCCGAATGATGGGTTTTCAATCATTTGTAAACCTGAATCAAATTCCTTACTTTGTCATTATAATCAACTTTGAAGAATTTGTGAATGAAAACGCTTAGTTTTATTAAATTTTCCTGAAAAACGATGAATTCACTCGGGATTACCGGACGATAACCCGAGTGTTCTTCATGTTTTTTTGAATCAGTTTGAAAACAATCGGTTTGTACAGTTTCTGCGTCGGTTTAAAAAGCATCGAAAGGCCGACTGCATCTGAAATAAATCCAGGCGTCAAAAGCAGGACGCCGCCCACTAAGACAAAAGCAGCGTTCAGCAAATGATCTCCCGGGGGCTCGAAGCGGCTGAAGCTATCCTGTATATCCCGGATCGCTTTCAGTCCCCGCTTTTTCGCCAGATAAGCTCCGACGAGCCCGGTCACAAGAATGATGGCGAGCGTCGGAATAAAGCCGATATTCCCTCCAGCCCAGATAAGCAAGGCCAATTCAAGCGTTGGAACAAGGATCAGGGCTGTAAAAAACCATTTCGTCATTCAGCTGAGCCTCCTGTGTTGTATTTACAAGACACTGGCGTGGCCGTGGTAAATAATGCCTGATTCAGCATCAATCGTAATATCGTAATCATTCTCAATCATGGCCGTCGCATTCGAAACACCGACAACTACCGGAATGCCAAGGCTTAAGCCGACAACCGCCGCATGGCTCGTCAATCCGCCTTCTTCTGTCACAATGCCTGCACATTTTTCAATCGCCGGCATCATTTCACGGTCTGTACCGATCGTTACGATGATTTTCCCTTCTGTATCTGCAGCTAAAGCCTGCTCGGCATTTCTGACGACCACAGTTTTGCCCATGGCAACCGTTTTGCCGATGCCTTGCCCTTTGGCAATGCTGTCGCCGATCAAATGAACTTTCATCAAGTTTGTTGTGCCTGCCTGGCCAACCGGAACCCCTGCCGTAATGACAACTAAATCACCATGTTTTACAAAATGGTGCTTTAAGCTTTCATCCACTGCATTTTCAAGCAATTCGTCCGTTGAATGGACTTTCGAACCGACAATCGGCTGAACACCCCATACAAGCGTCAGCTTGCGGGAAGCGATATCTGCTGATGTAACGGCGATAATCATGACGCCCGGACGGTATTTCGAAATCATTCTGGCTGTATGCCCGCTCTCCGTCGGTGCGATGATGGCTTTTACTTTTAAGTTTAAAGCTGTATAAGCAACGGCCTGGCCAATCGCTTCCGTCATGTTTGATTCTTTTTCTTTTCTGCGCGTGGAAACGATCTGTTTATAATTCAGCGCTTCTTCAGTCGTCATCGCAATGCGGTGCATTGTTTCAACCGATTCAACTGGATAAAGTCCGGCTGCCGTTTCTCCGGACAGCATGATCGCATCCGTACCGTCAAAAATGGCGTTCGCTACGTCACTTGCTTCTGCACGTGTCGGGCGTGGATTGCGCTGCATGGAATCGAGCATTTGAGTCGCAGTGATCACTGGTTTGCCGGCGCTGTTGCATTTCTCAATCAACGATTTTTGGACCAAAGGAACAACTTCCGCCGGAATTTCAACGCCAAGGTCGCCGCGGGCTACCATTAATCCGTCCGAAATCATTAGAATGTCGTCGATATTGTCGACGCCTTCCTGGTTTTCGATTTTCGGAATGATCTGGATGTGCGCACCGTTATTGTTTTCCAGCAGTTCGCGGATTTCCATCACATCAGATGATCTTCTGACAAAAGAAGCAGCGATGAAATCGACGCCTTGTTCGATGCCGAACAGAATATCCTGGGCGTCTTTTTCCGTAATGCCTGGCAATTGGACCGAAACACCTGGTACGTTAACGCCTTTTTTGCTCTTTAATGTCCCAGCATTTTCCACGTAAGTATGGATCAAGCCGTTTTCTTTGTCGATGCCGGTTACACGTAGTTCAATCAAGCCGTCATCAAGCAAAATGATCGACCCTTCGTTTACATCTTCAATCAATTGGCCATAAGTGATAGAGAACAATTCATTTGTTCCCAGCACTTCAGTCATGGAAATCGCAATGGATTGACCTGTAACCAGTTCAACTCCGTTGTTTTCCATGTTATGTGTGCGGATTTCAGGTCCCTTGGTATCAAGCAGAATCCCGATAATTTTCCCTGTTTTTTTCGAAGCTTCACGGATGCGTTGAATGCGCAATGCATGTTCTTCATGGCTGCCGTGCGAAAAATTCAAGCGGGCTACGTTCATCCCAGCTTCAATTAATGATTCCAGCAATTCCGGGGTTTCACTTGCCGGACCAATTGTACAAACGATTTTTGTTTTTCTCAATATACTCACTCCATTTGGCGTATTAAATTGATAACTCTTTTGATAAGGTATATAAACTCATGTCAGCATCGTGCTTTTCAGTAAACGCCTTAGTCATATCATAGTCTACCACTTGATGATTTTTCATGCCAATCGCGCGGCCGCCTGTACCTTCAAGCAGCACTTCTACAGCACGTGCACCAAAAAGGCTCCCAAGAACCCGGTCCCGTGCGGTTGGGGATCCGCCGCGTTGGATATGGCCCAAAACCGAAACCCGCGTTTCAATATTTGCGCGCTCTTCTATTAAAGTAGCCAATTCATTGCCGTTCATTACGCCTTCAGCGACAATAATGATGCTGTGCTTTTTGCCGCGTTTTCTGCCTTTTTCCAAGCGGTCGATCATATCGTCCAAATCGAAAGTTTCTTCCGGGATCAGAATGGTTTCCGCTCCGCCTGCAAGCCCGGCCCATAAAGCCAAGTCTCCAGCATCCCGCCCCATTACTTCTATAATAAACGTGCGCTCATGGCTAGTCGCCGTGTCACGGATTTTATCAATCGCTTCAATTACCGTGTTCAATGCTGTATCAAAGCCGATGGTGTAATCTGTTCCAGGGATGTCGTTGTCGATCGTTCCCGGTACTCCCACGCAAGGAAACCCTCTTTTGGTCAAAGCCATCGCTCCGCGGTATGAACCGTCTCCCCCGATGACGACCAGGCCATCCAGGCCATTCTTTTTCAATTGCTCAATTGCTTTTTCCTGTCCTGCATCGGTTCTGAATTCTTCACACCGCGCAGAAAAAAGTTTGGTGCCGCCGCGTTGGATAATATCCCCTACATCGCCGGCTTCCATGTTTTTAATGCGGCCGTCAATCAATCCTTGATAGCCGGAAAAGACGCCAGCCACTTCCACTCCGTGGAAAATCCCTTTCCGGACGACCGCCCGGATTGCTGCGTTCATTCCCGGTGAATCTCCGCCGCTAGTCAATACGCCAATTCGTTTCAAACTAATCGCCTCCCACAATTCCATTTACTCTTTTCACCTTACCATGTGGCTTCCCGCCTGTCAGTCTTGAAAACGCAATTCTTCTATTAAGATTTCATTTTAGCAAAAACACACAAAAAGAAACCGCCGGGGCGGTTTCTTTATTCACTGAAAATGCCGATTGATTTGAATTTTTCGTAACGCTGATTGATTAATTCCTTACCAGACAATCCAGTTAATTCACCCAATGACTCTTTGATCGCTTCATCGATAAAACCGGCCTGTTTTGCATAGTCGTGGTGTGCACCGCCGCGGACTTCTGAAATCATCCGTTCAATGATTTTCATCTCCAGCAAATCAGGTGCTGTAATTTTCATCGCTTCTGCAGCTGTTTGGGCGAGTGCCGAATCTTTCCAAAGAATCGAAGCAGCGCCTTCCGGCGAAATAACCGAGAACGTCGAGTTTTCAAGCATCAAAATGTGATTGCCGACGCCAAGCGCTAATGCGCCGCCGCTTCCGCCTTCACCAATGACGATTGAAATGACCGGCACTTCAAGGCCTGCCATCTCCACCAGATTGCGCGCAATCGCTTCGCTTTGGCCGCGCTCTTCTGCAGCTTTCCCTGGATATGCGCCTTTTGTGTCAATCAGGCAGATAATCGGACGCTTGAACTTCTCAGCCTGCTTCATCAAACGGAGGGCCTTCCGGTAGCCTTCCGGATGCGGCATCCCAAAATTGCGGCGGATGTTTTCTTTTGTCGCCTTGCCGCGCTGATGGCCAATCACCGTTACCGGTTGGCCATGAAACGAAGCGATGCCGCCGACGATGGCTTCGTCGTCCCCGTAAAGCCGGTCGCCATGCAATTCGATGAAATCTTCGAATAGGAACGGAATATAGTCGAGCGTCGTTGGGCGTTCAGGATGGCGAGCCACTTGCACCCGGTCCCAAGGCTTCATATTTTCATAGATGTCGTTCTCGAGCTTGGATAGACGTTCTTCCAGGCTTTGAATTTCTGAGCTTAAATCCACATCGGCGGTTTTGGTATAGTCTTTCAGCTCTTCGATTTTTTGGCGCAGCTGAATCAGCGGCTCTTCAAACCCCATCGATTTTGGAGCAGTTTTTGTTTTAGGCATTCTGGTTTGCCCCCTTAGTGTGCAAGCGCACAAGTGTTGATAATGTAGTCTGCATGTCGTTCCGATGCACCACAGCGTCCAATTGGCCGTGCTCCAGCAAAAACTCTGCTGTCTGGAAGTCTTCAGGCAATTTCTCACGGACCGTCTGTTCAATGACGCGGCGTCCGGCAAAACCGATCAATGCTTTCGGCTCTGCAATATTGATGTCTCCAACAGAAGCGAAACTAGCAGATACGCCTCCTGTTGTTGGATGCGTCAAGACCGAGATGAACAAAAGCCCTTCGTTGCTGTGGCGTTTCAGTGCTACACTTGTTTTCGCCATTTGCATCAATGACAGCACGCCTTCTTGCATGCGTGCACCGCCGCTGGCTGTAAAGATGATGAACGGCAAGCGCTGTTCCGTGGCAGCCTCAATGGCCCGCGTAATTTTTTCGCCGACAACCGACCCCATGGAACCCATGCGGAAATGCGAATCCATAATTGCCACAATCACTTCTTGGCCTTTCAATTTTCCGCCGCCCGTCAATACCGCTTCATTCAAACCGGTCTTTTCACTGTCGGATTTGATTTTTTCTGTATATCCCGGGAATCCTAAAGGGTTTTCCGTTTTCAGGTGGTCATCCATTGAGGTGAAAGACCCTTCATCCAGCAAGCTTTCCACGCGCTCGTAAGCCGTCATCTTGAAATGATGGTCGCATTTCGGGCAGACTTTATGAAGTTTAGCCAATTCTTTTGTTAACGTAATATGCTTGCATGAAGGGCATTTTGTCATTAAGCCTTCCGGAACGTCTTTTGCTTTTTTAGTAGGAATCGTCGTTTCTTTTTTGTCTTTGTTTCGTTTGAAAATTTCACGAATCATCGCCATTTTGCATTCTCCTCTTTTGTATCCATCCGCTCCATGATTTAAAGGACTGGATGGCTAACTCTGTATCTCGCTGCTCAAGCGCCGATAAAATCGGCTTCAGGAGTTCTCTTTCCGGGCCGGAAACAGCTTCTGCATAAGGATTACCGCTGTATTGCTGCAATAAAAACCATATTTTCAAAGATAGACGATTGCCGGACAGCACCATGACTTCCCGCACAAAGTCTTCTCGAAGTATATTTTCTTCACTTTCCAGCTTTTTTCGGAAGCTGTCCCACACACGGATGCCGTCAAGCGCCTCGTTTTGGCAAACCAACCGGATGGCGGCCACTTCGTGCACCAGCCTCGTTTGCCAAACATCTTCCTGGGATTGATTATCTTGCAGGATGAATGTGGATAAAACCTCTACCAATTTGTGATTGCGGTGGTCCGACAAAAACGTACCTTCTCCTCGGCGCGTCTCAATCAATCCAAGCAGCTCCAAACTGCGAAGCGCTTCGCGGAGAGTGGATCTCCCTACCTGCAAGGTTTCAGCCAATTCTCTTTCTGATGGAATGCGGTCACCCGGACGGATTTTTTCCCGCCGGATCATATCACGAATATCGCTGACTATATCTAAATATCGCTTTGGTTGATTCATGATCGTTCCTCAGTTTCCATTAATTTGAAAGTGGTCTGGCCACTCGTAAGTTAAAGGATACAAAACTTTTCGGCTCTCGTAAAGAAAAAAATGCGATTCTCCGAAGAAAAACAAAGAATGGGATAAATAGAGGGAATTCGCGCTATAAAGACAAACTATTCCCACAATAAAAAGACTGCAAACAAGCTCATTTAAGTTCGAGTTTGCTGCAGCCTTTTCTTCTATATCCAGTTATTGTTCAATCGATTTGCAGATGATTGATATCTTGTGGTTGCGGTTTTCAACCGTTCCCTGTACTTCCAGAACAGCATGCGGTTCAAGAAGCGCATTGTATTTGGCGTACTCTTTTGGAAACAAGGTGACTGAAGCAAGGCCCGTTTCATCCTGCAAGTTGACGAACGCCATGGCATCCCCTTTTTTCGTCCGGATCCGTTTGACTTCTTCCACCATGCCCAGCACAGCTACTGGCTGCCGGTCCTGAACATTTTTCAAGCTGCGCATCTCGGCATACTTTTTGCCGCGTTGTTCTTTTTCGCGCGCAATGGGATGAGTGGACAAATAAAAGCCGAGAACTTCTTTTTCAAAATCCAGCTTTAAATTCTCCGGAATCGGCGAAGCTTTGGCATATTTCGGCTTCATGAAACTGGAGCCCATTTCATCGAACAACCCGGGCTCCTCATTCGGTTTGACCAGTTCTGCGTGCTTGATGGCGCTGTCTAGTGATGCCAGCAGCACTGCACGGTCCAGCCCGAAGTCGTCAAGCGAGCCTGCTTTGATGAGCGGCTCAAACGCTTTGCGGGTGAAATGGATTGCGGAAATGCGTTCGGCTATATCGAACATGCTGGAAAAAGGCCCTTCTTTCCGGGCTTCCAGCAGCACTTTGACAGCGCTGCCCGGAACGCCTTTCACTGAATTCAGCCCTACCCGGATGCGCCCCTCTTCTACAGAATAGGAATGGAAACTGCGCTGCACGGAAGGCGGCAGCAAGCCGATGTTCTTGTCTTTTATTTCCTGCAGCAATTGCTGGGTCTTTTCCGCATTGCCCGCACTGTTTGCAAGAATGGCTGCATAAAAGTAGACGGCGTAATGCGTTTTCATATAGGCCAGCTGATAAGAGATCATGCTATAGGCCACCGCGTGGCTTTTTGGAAAGCCGTAATCGGCGAACCGGACAATTAAGTTATACACTTCCGTTGCCGCTTCTTCGGTAAAGCCTTTGGCCATGGCACCGCTCGTGAAGTGCAGCCGCTCCTCGTCCAGGATTTCTCGTTTTTTCTTGCTGACTGCCCGGCGCAGCAAATCGGCTTCTCCAAGCGAAAATCCTGCCATGCGGGCAGCAATCTGCATAATCTGCTCCTGATACACAATGACGCCATAAGTTTCACTTAAAATCGGCTCCAGGATTGGATGGACGTAATCGACACGCTCCTGTTTGTGCTTCCGTCTCGCATAAAGCGGTATAAATTCCATCGGGCCTGGGCGGAACAAGGCATTGACTGCCACGATATCCCCAAACGCCGTCGGCCGGATTTGCTGGAGCGCCCGGCGCATGCCCTCCGATTCCAGTTGGAAGATCCCTGTCGTGTCCATTGCAGCTAGCAAGGCATAGGTTTTCTCATCATCCAAGGGCAAACTGCGGTAATCGATCCTTTTTTTCGTATCCAAATAGACAAGTTTCCGGATTTGTTCGAGTATCGTTAAATTCCGGAGACCCAGAAAATCCATTTTCAACAGCCCGACAGCTTCGAGTTCCCCCATCGGCCATTGGGTAATGAAAATCCCTTCGCTGCCTTTTTCAATCGGTACATGCTCGACCAGCGGCGTTGGGCTTAAAATGACGCCTGCTGCGTGGGTCGAGGCATGGCGGGGCAAGCCTTCCAGTTTCAAGGCGGTCTTGAACCACGATTTGCGTTCTTCTTTTTGGACAACCCAATCATTCAGAGCCGGAGACTCTTTTAACGCAGACCTTAACGTGGTGCCGATCCGGCTCGGAATCATTTTGGAAATGGCCTCAAGCTCTTCCGCTTCAAAACCGAACACACGCGCCGTATCGCGGGCAACCGCTTTTGCCGATAAAGTCCCGAATGTGATGATCTGGGCAGTTCGGGCGTTGCCGTATTTCCCTGCTACGTATTCCACCACTTCGTGGCGGCGATGATCGGCGAAATCGATGTCGATATCCGGCAGCGTCACCCGTTCCGGATTCAAGAAACGTTCGAACAATAAGCCATGTTCGAGCGGATCAACGTCCGTAATCTGAAGCGAATAAGCGACAAGCGAACTTGCCGATGATCCCCGTCCCGGACCTGTTAAGATGCCATTGTCCCGGGCAAACTTCATGAAATCTGCTACGATCAAGAAATAATCGATATAGCCCATATTGCTGATAACGGATAATTCGTATTGAAGGCGTTCGGTATAGGCTTCCGTAACTTCTGGAACCCGCTCTTTCAGCCCTTTTTGGCAAAGTTCCCAGATGTACGCCTTGCGGTCTGTATTTTCAGGCAGCGGATAAACCGGCAGCAATTGCTGGTTCATCGGAATGCTCACCTGGCAGCTTGCGAGCATTTTTTTCGTTTCTTCCAGCCATTCCGGATTGGAAGAAAACCAGGAAATGAATTCTTCCCCAGACGGCACATAAGCTTTTGTATGTTCCGGACGTTTCCGCTGTTCATCGTTCATTTTCAAACCTTGGCCAATGGCTGATGCCACTTCAAACGCAAAAGCATCCGCTTCCTGCATGTACCGGCTTTCCTGCGTAGCCATGATCCGCATATTGTGCTGCACACATTGAGCGGCAAATCCATCTTCTTCAGCCATCCGCTCCCCGCCTGGCCGTTCAATGCCGCCAAAGCACTGCTCCCCAAAAACAGCTTTTATGAATTTGAAAACTTCTCCGCGGTCCGTCAACGTCCATTCTGTTTTGTTCGGAACCACACATAAGAGCCCTCCGCGATACGCTTTCAGCCAGGATTCAGGCAAGGCTGTTTTGTCCCGGGTTGATAAGGCACTGCTGATTTTCAATAAATTCTTGTAGCCCTGATTGGTTTGGGCATAGAGCACCACCGGATACTCCTGCTCTTCAAATTCGATAAACGTGGAAAGGCCGACCACCCCATGGATGCCGGCCTTATGGCAAGCTTCCCAAAAAGGAAGGATGCCGTATAATTTCGTGTTGACGATGGCAGCTGATGCCGTCCCTTGTTCCATTAGAAAAGGGAAAAGTTCGTCAAGGCGCACCGTGCTTTTCAGCAGATCAGCCGATGTGCTTATATGCGGATAAACCATTGACAACTGGATCCCTCCTTTTTTAAGATGCGCAAATTTCAATCAGCCGCTCAATAACGCGGTCTGCTTCTTCCCAAGAATATGCTGTAGCTCCTGAAGCCATCGGATGGCCCCCGCCTCCAAATTCTTTTGCCAATCCATTGATAATAGGGCCTTTGGAGCGAAGGCGAACCCGGATTTCGGTTTCTTCTTCTATAAAGATCACCCATGCTTTCAAGCCTTTCACATTGCCGAGCGACCCGACAAGCAACGAAGTTTCGGTGGCCGTCACTTCGAATTCCTTTAAGACATCGAGCGTAATTTTCACATAGGCAGCGCCGCTTTCATCCATCACAAAGTTCTGATAAATATAGCCTTGTAGATGAAGCAAATTGCGGTCCATTTCATACATGCCATTGTGAAGTTCGTTGCGGTCAAAATTGAATTTGATCAATTCGCCTGCCACTGCAAAGGTTTTTTGCGTAGTGCTTGGAAACAGGAACCGCCCGGTGTCTCCAATAATCCCGGCATATAGCAGCCGAGCAGCCGAGTCAGGCATTGTCCAATTCTCATGGTCCCGTCCATATGTAAACAATTCATATACCAATTCCGATGCGGAACTGGCATTGGTATCCACCAGCAAAATATCCCCGTACGCATCATCATTCGGATGATGGTCGATTTTAATGATTTTAGCGCCGCTTGTATAGCGCTGGTCATCGACGCGTTCCGTGTTCGCGGTATCTGTGACGATGACAAGAGCGCCTTCAAAATCACTGTCTACGACCACATCCGGAAAATCCATAAAATCAAGCGTATAATCATGTTCTCCTGCCGCCAGAATCCGCTTCTCCGGAAAATTGTGCTGCAGCAGATATTTCAGGCCGAGCTGGGAGCCGTAAGCATCCGGGTCCGGACGCACGTGGCGGTGGATCACAATGGTTTCATACTGTTTAATTGTGTCGATGATTTGACTGTTCATATCCAAGTTCCTCCGTTATCTAAGGAAATCCATTCGCATTTTCAGCCGATTCTCAGTACAATAGAGTTGAGTTCTGGAATACAGGAGGTCCCTAATGTTAGTATTTGTTGGTTTAATCATTGTATCATTTGTTTTTTATTTTTATTATAAAACAAAACAATTCCGTGCGGTTTTGCCGATCCGCAAAAAATGGTATGCCGCTGTTGCAGCATTCTCACTCGGAAGTTTCATCTTCTTTTTCGGCATCAACTTTCTTTTCGTTTACCAGTCGCTCGTGACTTATATCGTCTCCGGTATTTTCATTATCCTGGGCGCCATGATGATGTTCTCCAATTACAAAGCCGCTAAGCACTACCACAAATTTGTGGCAGAAGAAGCTCGGCTGAACCAGTAAAAATCTCTCCTTGCGGGGAGATTTTTTTATTTGCCTTTCATTACCTGTCCAATAACTGGAACGTCAGCAAAGCTTTTCCCACAATCTTATGGTCGGACAGCACTTCGACATCCACTTTGGCGGACTTTCGGCTGATGTGCAGAATCAGCGGTTTGATATGGAGCGTGGAATCCAGCTGCACCGGATTCAAGTAATAGATCGTCATGTTTTCCAATGCGCTTTCTCTTCGGTTCTTGGTTTTTAATGCCGCTGTTGCCGCTTCCACCAAAATGGTGGTGTACGCTCCGTAGGAGACCGACCCATAGGCATTGGTCATTTGCGGCGTCACTTTAAATTCCAATGTCAGCTTGTCCGCTTGCGGAATGCGCAGCTGGCTTTTGATGATGTCATCGATGGTCTCTCCTTGCTGGGGCTGTCGCTGCGCCGTTTGAATGGCTTTCAGCACATCTTGCCGGCTGATGACCCCTTTCAGTTTCCCGTGGTCATCCGATACCGGCAGCAAATCGATGCCTTCCCAAATCATCCGGTGGCCAGCAGCGGCGACACTGGTTTGAAGCGATACGGTAATGGGGTCTTTCGTCATCACCTTTTCTATCGTTTCTTCATCCGAATGGCCGATCACATCACGGGATGTAATAATGCCGACCAGTTTGCCGCTGTCATCGATCACCGGAAACCCGCCGTGCGTCGTTTCTTTGTTCAGTTCACGATACCGGCTGATCGGGTCTTTTTCGTACAGCAAATGCGTGTTTTCGAAAGGAATCAAAATATCTTCGATCAACAGGATTTCTTTTTTAATCAATTGGTCGTAGATGGCCCGGTTGATCATCGTCGCTACTGTAAACGTATCGTAGCTTGTTGAAATGACCGGCAGTTCGTACTCATCCGCCAGCCGTTTGACTGTGTCCGACGCATCAAATCCGCCCGTTACGAGAACAGCTGCGCCTGCCTGCAGTGCGTATTCATGCGCCTTGAAGCGGTTGCCGACAATCAGGAGATTTCCAGCTTCGGTATAGCGCATCATGTCTTCCAGCTGCATAGCACCGATGACGAATTTGGTCAGCGACTTATGCAAACCGGCTTTTCCGCCCAGCACCTGTCCATCCACGATGTTGACAATTTCCGCGTATGTCAGCCGCTCGATGTTTTCTTTCTTTTTCCGTTCGATGCGGATCGTGCCGACGCGCTCGATTGTCGAGACGAGGCGCTGAGTTTCCGCCTCCTTAATCGCCCGGTAAGCCGTTCCTTCGCTGACCTGCAGATCTTTTGCGATCCGTCTCACCGAAATTTTCTCTCCAACCGGCAGCGTTTCAATATACTCTAAAATCTGTTCGTGTTTTGTTGCCATAAACTCACCTTTTCTTTCTGCTTGCTCTTGCCCATAGTGTACCATATTTCCTATTGAAACAAGGGCAGCGATGCGGCTAAAGAGGCGGTGAACAAAAGTTTTTTCAGCCGAAAAAATCCGGAGAATAGGATTCTCCGGATTCTGGTTTTACAAGTCGATGGTTCCGCCGGCCTGCAAGATATTCACTTCTGTATTTTTCACCAATGCCTTGAACTTTTCCGGATCCTGTTTGATCGGCGGGAAGGTATTGTAATGGATCGGCACAACGGTTTTCGGTTTTAACAGTTCGACTGCATATGCAGCGTCTTCCGGCCCCATGGTAAAAAAATCGCCGATTGGCACAAAAGCCACATCAATTTCATTGCGCTCGCCGATGATCGCCATATCGCCAAACACTTCCGTGTCTCCGGCATGGTAGATCGTCTTGCCTTCCGCTTTGAACAAAAGGCCTGCCGGCATGCCGCCGTAAATGACGTCTCCTTCTTCCGTTGTATAAGAAGAACTATGGAAAGCTTTGGTGTATTTGACTGTTCCAAAATCGAATTCATGAGAGCCGCCGAGGTTCATGCCGATTGCATTCAATCCCTGGCTTCCCAAATAATTTGCGAGTTCCACCGGTGCCACAATTTGGGCATCATTGGTTTTCGCCAAGTCGATGGTATCGCCCACATGATCGTTGTGTGCATGCGTCAGCAAGATGACGTCCGGCTTTTCTTCGCTGGCTGTCAAGTCTGTCAAGCTGTTGCCGCTGATGAATGGATCGATCAAAATGGTTTTGCTTCCTGTTTTGATTTTTACAACCGAATGGCCGTGATATGATACTTGCATGAAATCCCTCCCGAGTGTATTGGCAATCATTTCAAGCAGTATTATACCCTGAAATTTGATATGCTACACATATAAAAGGAGGAATACATATGAATAAAATACAGCAATTGAAAGCCTACTTAACCGAATCCGATGTTGATGCTGCATTTGTCACCAACCCTGACAACGTTTTTTACGCCAGCGGATTCAAAAGCGATCCACACGAACGCCTTCTTGGTGTCATGGTCTTTAAAGATGCAGAACCGTTTCTGATTTGCCCGCAGATGGAAATTCCGGACGCGAAAAGCGCCGGCTGGAATGGCGACATTGTCGGCCACGTCGATACAGAAGACGCGATGCAGGTTTTGCACCGCACTACTGCCGAACGGAACGGCAGTGTCCGCCGGATCGCCATCGAAAAATCGCATATGACGGTAGACCGCTTTGAAGCCATGAACCGGCTGTTCGGCAATCCCGAGTTTGTGGCATTGGATGAAAAAATCAATGCCATGCGCGTCATCAAAGATGAGGCAGAACTTCAAATTTTGAGAGAAGCAGCCGAACTCGCGGATTACGCGATTGAAATCGGAGCCAAAACTTTGCGTGAAGGCATTACTGAAATCGAAGTGATGACGGAAATTGAGTTGGCACTGAAAAAACGCGGCGTTACGCATATGTCGTTCGATACCACTGTCCTCAGCGGGCCGAAAGCGGCTTCTCCGCACGGCAAAACAGGCGACCGCAAAATCCAGAAAGGCGATTTGGTGCTGTTTGACCTCGGCGTTGTCCATAAAGGCTATTGCTCGGACATTACCCGCACACTGGCATTCGGCGAACCGAACGAAGAACAAAAAGCCGTATATGACATCGTCCTTCGCGCTGAACTTGCTGCCGTGAATGCCGTAAAACCGGGCATCACCGCCGCTGAACTCGACCAAGCTTCACGCCAGGTGATCGAAGATGCCGGCTACGGCGAATATTTCACTCACCGCCTCGGCCACGGGCTCGGCATTTCGGTGCATGAATTCCCATCTTTGCACGGATCTAACCAAATGGCCATGGAAGCTGGGATGGTGTTTACCATTGAACCGGGCGTTTACGTGCCAGGCAAAGTCGGCGTCCGCATCGAAGACGATGTCGCTGTCACAGAAAACGGCGTGGAAGTATTGACGAAATTCCCGAAAGAACTTCAAATCATTTCAAATTAAATGCAAAAAGCAGTCACCGGAATTTCTCCGGTGACTGCTTCAGGCTATTGAGAAACAAGTGAAGCCTTTATTCATTTCGCTCCAAGTGGACGCTTTCCGCGGGCACGGCTTCAGCCGCTTCCTTCGCTGCGCTCCGTCCAGGGTCTTCAGCTCGTGCTGCTCCCGCAGGAGTCGCCACTTTCCGCTTCATTCGGATTGCTCTTTTAATAGAGAACTCTTTTTATCAGAAAGAGTAGATGAGTATAAACGCTTTTTATTCACAGTTCGCTATCGATATGGAGCAAACCAGCGGAGACGCCTGCGGGAAAGCGAGACAGCCGAGACCCCGCAAGGTGCGCAAGCACATGAGGAGGCTTGGCGCTCGCCCGCGGCAAGCGCAGCTGGTTTGCGGAATATCGGTTAATAAGTTAAAGCAGTCACCGGATTTTCTCCGGTGACTGCTTTTTTGATAATGTCCAATTGTTCAATAATTTTGCTTACGCCAACAATTCGTCGACTGATTTGTACTCGATGCCTTGGTCGTCCGCAACGGCTTTATATGTTACATAGCCTTTAAGCGTGTTGACGCCTTTTTTCAGTGCTTCATTTTCAAGGATGGCTTTTTCATAACCTTTGTTGGCGATTTGTACTGCATAAGGAACAGTAACGTTCGTCAAGCCGATTGTTGAAGTCCGTGGAACAGCCCCTGGCATATTCGCCACAGCATAGTGAACCACGTCGTGTTTTACGTAAGTCGGATTGTCATGAGTCGTGATGCGGTCGCTTGTTTCAAAAATGCCGCCTTGGTCGATTGCGATATCCACAACTACAGAACCTGGTTTCATCGATTTGATCATTTCTTCTGTTACCAGTTTCGGCGCTTTCGCACCTGGAATCAATACAGCTCCAACTACCAAATCCGCTTCTTTTACCGATTCTGCAATATGGAATGGATTTGAGATCAATGTCTGCACATCGCCGCCGAACAAGTCATCCAACTGGCGCAGGCGATCCGGGTTTAAGTCCAGGATTGTTACGCTTGCTCCCATACCGACTGCCACTTTCGCTGCATTGGTTCCCGCAACGCCGCCGCCTACGATGGTTACTTTGCCGCGTGAAACGCCAGGAATTCCGCCAAGCAGAATGCCGCCGCCGCCGTGGATTTTCTCAAGGAATTGTGCACCGATCTGAGTTGACATTTTGCCCGCCACTTCACTCATTGGTGTAAGCAATGGCAAAGTATTGTTCGGAAGCTGAACGGTTTCGTAAGCAATCCCGACCACTTTGGAATCAAGCATCGCTTTTGTCAATTCCGGTTCTGGAGCCAAGTGAAGATATGTAAAGAGAATCATGCCTTCACGGAAATAACCGTACTCCGAAGAAACCGGTTCTTTCACTTTCATAATCATTTCCTGTGCCCATGCTTCTTCAGCAGTGTTTACAATCTGCGCTCCAGCTGTTTTGTAATCTTCGTCTGTAAAGCCGGATCCAAGACCTGCTTCTGTCTCGATAAACACTTCGTGTCCATAAAGCGCCAAGTTCACTACGCCTGCCGGTGTCATTGCTACACGGTTTTCATTGTTCTTAACTTCTTTAGGTACCCCAATACGCATTACAAAACCCTCCATTTGTGTGCTATAGAATAATAATTTATAAAACATCTAAATGTTCAAAGCAAGTCTATTCTATCAGATAATTCCTGTTTCCGCTCCCCTTTTTTATGTTTTTCGGATTTTCTCCTTAAAAAGTGCGTTCCGACAATTTAATTATTATGAAAAAATAAAAATAAACAACGCTGCAGTTTCCAAAAAAACGTAAATTCATTCATATAACCGCCAAATATCCGGTAAATATTTGTGCAAAAAGAAGGAACTCGCCTTTATTTATCGAAAGATATAACTATAGACAAGGAGGAATGCACAATGACATTGAAGTATTCGCAGATCTTGGTAGCAGTTGACGGTTCGAAAGAAGCAGAATGGGCTTTTAAAAAATCGGTGGGCATAGCGAAACGGAACAATGCCACATTGAATTTGGTGAATATCATCGATACTCGTTCATTTGCGGCCATTGAAGCGTATGACCGTTCGATTGCAGACCGTGCCCAAAAGTTTGCTGAGGATTTGCTTGGCGGCTATAAAAAAGAGGCCGAAGCAGCTGGCGTCGGAAGTGTTAATATCCTCGTGGATTATGGTTCTCCAAAATCGATGATTTCGCGTGAACTGGCTAAAAAGGTAAATGCTGATTTAATCATTTGTGGTGCAACTGGTTTGAACACCGTTGAACGCTTCCTCATCGGCAGTGTGTCTGAACATATCGTGCGTTCTGCCAAATGCGACGTGTTAGTCGTCCGCACAGAAGATGCTGAAGATGACGACATCAGCGCAAGCACATACAGAACAAGCGACGAAATCGGTTCAGACGCAAATTCAGAACAAATTGTCGGCGACAAAACGCCGCTTCAGCAAGGCTCAGAAGTGGGCAAAGACATCGGCAGACGATAACAAACAAAATCCCCGGATGGCAGTTCTCTGCAGTCCGGGGATTTTTCTTTTGCGTTCAATTGGAAATGTTTTTCTTTTTCATGAGAATCAGGCGATTTGTCGAAGAAATCACATCCACTTGCTCATCGCCTTTGTGATACATGACGGAGGCACCTTCTCTCGCCCCTTTTTTCCAGCCGCTGGCCAGAATAACGACTTCATAGCCAAAAGGGATGCCATCTTCTTCTGATGCACCGTTCCAGTAATACAATTTTGCGGTTTCTTTGTCTTCTGTAATTTCCGCGAAAACCGGTTCCGGGAACCCTCCCAGTGTTTCAGCCGGTTCATACGCATAAAACGTAGCTACATACAAAAATCCGGTAAGTAAAATAAAAAAAGCACCCAGCCATGCAAGCTTGCTCTTCATCTGTCCCCCTCCTACTTTTACCGAAACATCTTATGTATATGTACGCTTTTCTTTGAATAAAGTTACAGAGAATAAAGTGCATGCCAAATTTCTTTTTTCATAAAAAACAAGCGGCTGGTTGCAGCCGCTTGTTTCACTTCTCGTGCTTTTCGTTTTACCTTTTAAAATTTCCCCGGGTATTCCTTTGCCAGCTTTTCACCCAGATCTTCGAGAACATAAGGATTCCATACCAGTTCCTGGTCAAAAATCATTTTATAGCCGCTTAGTGCACTTGGCGAATTGATTTTTTGATAAGCTTGCTCCAACAGGTCCAGCTCCAGCGGATCGTAATAGTCGCCGCTTTCCTCATTCAAAGCTTTAGCCTTTTTGGCGAGCTCTAATGATTTTGCCGGATCCATGATTAACTGCACTTCAGCGAGCAGCAGCAGATCGTCTATTAGAAACTCCTCTTCCCCTTTGCTGATTTTTTCCTCCAGGGCAGCGATTGTTTTTTCATACAACCCCTGCTCTAAATAAACATCGGTTAAAATCCAATAGGCTTCATCTACGTCAAATTTATTGCCGCTCTTTTGAAGGTTTTTCAGGATTTCTTCAGCTTTGTCAAATTGTTTTGTGTCAATGGCATTGTACGCTTGATCCAATTTTGCATTGCGTGTTTTTTGTTCTTCGAGCATATCTTTCAAAAAGGTTTTCTGGAATTCTGCGAGCTCCATGCCGGTCAATTCTTCGAGCTTGCGGTAAAATTCCGAGGTGTTTCTGGAGGTCAATAAATCGGGAATAAACTCCGTTCCATGGTCCATTACCAAGGATTGCACAGCCAGAAAACTCTGGGCATACGGATCGTAACTCTCGGTAGAAGCCTCCTCGAATTCCGTATAGATATCCAGACTGCGGAAATTGATCAGCTCGACCGATTGAAGATCGTACCAGTAACTATTATCTTCCGCCAAAAAATCAGCAAGCCCTTCTTCAAACCAGGACGGAATCCGTTGAATTCCCAAATTGTTTTCTTCAGCATACAAATGGCTCTGGTAATGGGTATATTCGTGAAGCAGGATCAGCTCCCAAATTTCATCATCAGGGATCAGATGAATCGTCCGGTTGCCGGAATTGTAATAACCCGCAATCCCCTCCATGCCTGAACTCGATTCAAGCGATTCATAGCTGCCGTGGAATTCAATCGACAAGCCACTGTCATCTTTTATGCCAAAATATGAATAGAATCCTTGTTTTTCTTCTTGAAGCAGCTGGTCGATTTTTTCAATGTGGAGTTCCTGCTCTTCGGAATAATAATAAGTCACTCCATTCTTTTCGGTTTTCATCAGTTCCTTTTGGGAAGGCACCTGGAAAATGCTGCTTGCAAAAAGGCGGGACTTTTCTGCATAAGCTAAATTATTGTCTCCGACTGTGTATTCCACAAAAGAGTTGGCAACTGCAAAAGAGCCGACTACGGTTGACAGAAAAATAGAGAAAATCATTAAACCGATGTGTTCACGGACCGTACGGAACCCCATAAATTCCAAGCGGTCTGTCACCACTCCATAAACGCTCAATACAAAAAGAATCAGGCAAACCAAAAGAAATAGCGAAGCAATTGCCAGCCCTCCCACAAGCCCTTGCTGAAAAATCAATAAAAAACTCGCAACCGATGCCGCAACTAGCACTAAAATTAGGGTGAAAAACTTCATTTTGCTGTTCATGTCATCCTCCGTCTTTCTGTGTTGGCAGTTATTTTGCCCGGTTCTGTGTCGTTCTGTAAACTCACCTGATTTTCAATTTGCACTTTCCTCTATCATTCCCCTTCAGCCGGGTAACTACGCAAAATTTTAAATTCAAGAATAGATTTTTATTAAATTCAATTTTGGGTTTTTGGAATATTACATGTTCCGCCAGCCAAATAACTACCTTTCTATTCGCAGGCGTATGTCCTTCAAGGATTTCCAATGAAATACCGTTTCACCCAGGTACGTTCCGGCAATTTCGATTTCCAGCCGACCGATTGCTTTTCCGCCCAAGCTCTTGTAAAAGCCGCATGCAGGATTGTCTTCCAGCGCCAGAACAATGAGTTCATCAATGTCCTGCTGCTGCAAATTGTCGACAATGGGCTTTAGCAATTGCTTGCCTAAACCGCGTCCCTGATATTCTTTTAAAACATAGATGGCGTACACTTCACCGACAGCATCCCCATAATTTCCTGTCCGTTCTTTGCCCCCTGTCGAAAAACCGGCCACTTGTTTGCCGCTGGTCTCCGCGACAAATACCTGGCTAACCGAAAGATTTTTCCGCCATTGCTGTTCCCGGCTTTCATAGTCCAACTGATCCAAATAATCCTGGGGGACAATTCCGCTATAAGTGGTTTTCCAACTGTCTATATGAACTCGCGAAATCCCTTTCGCATGACCTATATCCGCTCGCGTAATATGCATCAAATAACCCCGATCTTTTCTATATTTTAACAGCATCTTCTTTCAGAAAATAGCTTTATTTTCAATAAAAAAAGCGCTTCTTTTCAGAAGCGCTCAGACTGTAGATAAAGTGTAACTTTAATAAATAGAGATGTATAAAACCAACCGGACAGGCCACTTCGCTTTCCGTGGGCTCAGCTTCAGCCTCCTCGCCGCTTCGCGCCTGCGGGGTCTTCAGCTTTCGCTGTCCCACAGGAGTCTCCGTGGCCGAACCGGTTGGGCGTCTCTCTTCGATCCGATAGTGAATGGTCATCCGAGTGAAGCTTGAACAGACAGCTCAAAAGGAAAAGCGACGCCTCTAGATAATCTTCATGTTAAGGATCCGGAGTGGAAGCCGGCGACTCCTGCGGGATAGCGAAGTGCCGAAATCCACTCGGGACGCTAGTTCCGAGTTAGTTCGGCGCGAGCCCGCGGAACGCGTCCGGCTGAAACGGAGGATCCGGGATATCCAAATTGTATGTTGTTTTAGCTCTCATGTATAAAGATCCTTATGTCTACAAGCTCAGCGCTTCTTTTCAGAAGCGCTTTTTTTATTCACTGAAGCCAACTATCCAAAAATTCACGTTGTTCTTCGCCGTAATAAGAAGTGAAAAAGTTTTTAAAGGTCGGCGTGTTGACGTACTTGAATTGATACTCCTTGTAATAAGCCCCTAAAAATTCCAGCGCTTCGTCATTGCCGCCGCGTTCCTCAAAAAAATTCCGAAGCACAAGCGGCGCTTCCCCGTAAACGGTCGATACGTATTCGCCTTCGTTGTATTCACTCAATGGCAGATTTGCATATTTTTCTTGGCGGTAAGCATCCGCTGCCATTTGTGCAGATCTGAATCCGTAATCTTCATCCTGGTAATAGTCCGACAGGAAAATGGAAGTGGCAAACTCGGTGACGCTTTCATCCAGCCAGGCATCTTCGTATGGATCATTTCCCACAATATAATAAAACCATTGATGCCCTATCTCATGGACCAGCACTTCATCGAGCGCATCCCATGTACTGGCCACTTCAATCACGTTCGGGTATTCCATGTAGCCGTCATTGGCAATGATATCGAGTTCCGGGAATGGGTTGTCCCCAATCCGTTCTTCAAAAAATGTGTAGGCAGCTTTTGCCTTTACGATATTTTCATCCATAAATTCCTGGTCCATCGGCATAAAGAGCCGCAGGACCGTCTCATTTACTTCCACCGACTCAGAGAGCCATTCTTCTGAGTTCAAAAAAGCCAAATAAAAATCTTTGATCCGCTCGCCTTTCACTGTACCGGATGAAGATGGCCGAATATCCCCTTCAGCGGCCGAACTGGCCACCAAGTACTCTTTCGGCAGCTTATAGCTCACTTCAAAATTTCCAAATCCGCTGTGGTAGCTCTCCCCGTTCATATCAAAATCCTGAATGTCCCATCCTTTATCATATTGGGCAAGCATCGGGTACCACTGCGCCAAAAAATAATTGTCCCCATCCTGCGACAATCGCATGCCGTTCTCCGGCAGTTTCATGGTATAAGCAACCGTTATTTCTTCCGTACTTTCCGGTTCCAATCCCGTTTCCAGCTCTACCAGCAATTTGTTGTTGTCCAGGCTATAAGACAATTCTTCATCTCCACGCTTTACTGATTCGACAGCGACTTCAGCAGACGCTTGCGCCAATTCCGGCATATCGTCGGGATTGATGGCATTAGGTATCAAATAAAAACCCAGATCTTCAAAGGTTTCATCGGACTCGTTCAGTACGTTGATGTCTGCAGTAATTTGGAACCGGTTTTGATCATCCATTTGCACATCCAATTTGTAATCCGCGCTTGCGCCCATTTCGGTCGTACCTTTTTCATTGCCGGTGTCACGCAGCAAGAAGTAAATAATGGCTGCAGCAATCAAGACCGCAACCAGTGCAACCACAATCCATATTGTTTTTTTATTTGCCTTATTGCGGTTCATCTTGCATCTCCTATCTTGCTTGTGCTGCTGTCCAGCACCCAATCTGCCTGCTCAGCCGGCTTTAGCATTTCTTCATAATACGCTTCCGCTTTCCAGTAGCGTCGCTTCAATAAGGCACGATCGGCTTGCATATTCTCTGATTCCCGTAAAAAACGTTGTTCTGCCGGACATTCCAGGTATACCAAGCAATCAAAAAAACGGCGCCATTCTTTTCTTTGAAGAAATACCCCTTCAACTAGGATTACGCCTTCTGCGGGCAGACTAATCGTCTGCAAGGATCGGCTGTCCTGGTCCGCATCATATACCCAAAGGTCGAGCTGCTCCGCCGATTTTAACTGTCCAAAGAAAAATTCAGCCAGGTGCTCTGCTTCCCATTGCAGAAAATAATATTCCTGCCACTCTTCGAGCCCGGTTCCATAGCGCCGCTTCTTTTCCACAATAAAATCATCGATGTGAAAGACGAGGACTGCTAAGCCCTGTTCCCTGAGATGGGCTTCCAGTTCTTTAGACAGCTTTGTTTTGCCCGTACGGCTAAAGCCATCGATGCCAAGGATTGTCCTGCCCGAAAAACCTTGCCAGTCCATTTGTGAAATCCATTCTTCCGGTTCTATTTTCACTTGTCGCTCAAACCTTTCCTTCATTCTTCTATAAATCCTATTCGACGATTGGCTGTTTTTTCCTTCCTGCTCCTTCATACGCTCGTTATCCCAGAAAAGTTTCACAGTTTCCCCTATTTTATTCTATGTTATTATTAACAGTGTTCGAAAAAAAGAGGTTCGCAAACTCCCTCTCTAAAAAACTAAGGAGATGTTCTATTTGAAAAACGAAAAAGCGGTTGTCGTGTTCAGCGGCGGCCAAGACAGCACCACTTGCCTTTTCTGGGCATTGAAGAATTTTAAAGAAGTAGCTACCGTGACTTTCGATTATGGACAGCGCCATTCGGCGGAAATCGAATGCGCCCGTAAAATTGCGGAAGAGCTCGGCGTCTCGTTCAAAGTGCTTGATATGACCTTGATCAACCAACTGTCAGCCAATGCACTGACGCGGGACGACATCGAAGTAACAGCAACCGAAGGCGAATTGCCCTCTACGTTTGTGCCCGGCAGAAACCACTTGTTTTTGTCTTTTGCAGCAGTTTATGCTGATGCCATCGGGGCGCGGCATTTGATAACAGGCGTCAGCGAGACCGATTTCAGCGGTTATCCCGATTGCCGGGATACGTTCATCAAATCGCTGAACGTATCGCTGAACCTGGCTATGGACAAGCAATTTGTCATCCACACGCCTTTGATGTGGCTCGATAAGTCCGAAGTATGGGAACTGTCGGACCAATTGGATGCACTCGACTTTGTCCAGGAGAAAACCCTGACCTGCTACAACGGCATTCCAAGTTCCGGCTGCGGTGAATGCCCATCGTGCATCCTGCGGAATGAAGGGCTCAGCGCATACAAAGCGAAAAAAGCTGCAGGTGCCCATCTATGATGCAGCAATTCTATCCTTCTGTCCCGCATGCGTTCCGATTCGAATTGAACAAAGACATGCATTTTTCAGCAGCCCATTTCATTCCTAGCGAAGACGCAGGAAAATGCCAGGAAATGCATGGCCACACGTATTTCATCAATCTCACGATTTGTGGAAACGAACTCGACGCCACGGGTTTTCTGATCGACTTTAAACTGCTGAAAAATTTAATCCATAAAAAATACGATCATTCGGTATTGAATCACCATCCTGAATTTGAATCCAAATTCCCAACCACCGAACTGTTGGCTCAACAAATCTGGCAAATGGTGGAGAACCTTCTTCAATCCACTGCCAACCAGCCGCATTGCCTGCAGGTAATTGTCCGGGAAACGCCGACGAGCTATGTCGTATACCGTCCCTCCAAGGAGGACTTCCAATGAGAATACCGGTTATGGAAGTATTCGGTCCGACTATCCAAGGCGAAGGCATGGTCATGGGCCAAAAAACGATGTTTGTCCGGACCGCCGGCTGTGACTACTCGTGTTCGTGGTGCGATTCCAAATTCACATGGGATGGCACCGGCAAAAGCGGCTCTAAAGAGCCTGAAGATATCATTGGGGAACTTAAAGCGATCGGCGGCCAAGCCTTTTCCCATGTGACCATATCCGGCGGCAACCCTGCTTTGCACAAAGGCATTGCCGAACTGGTGGCTTTATGCCACGAAAACGGCTGGAAAGTCGGCGTGGAAACGCAAGGATCGATTTGGCAGGACTGGATGCCGGCAATCGATGACATCACCATTTCACCGAAACCGCCAAGTTCCGGCATGAAGACAGATTTCAGCAAACTGGATTTTTTCATGGACAAGCTTGCGGGTGCCAACGCCAGCCTGAAAGTGGTCATTTTTGATGAAGATGATTTCAAGTATGCCGAAGACCTTCATCTGCGCTACCCAGCTGTCCCGTTCTTTTTGCAGACCGGCAACAGCGACACCGCTACAACGGACGACGCAGGCCTCACAGCTGCCCTCTTAGAGCGCTATGAATGGCTCATCGAGCAAGCCGTCCGTTCAACAATTATGAACAATGCCAAAGTCCTGCCGCAGCTCCATACCTTGGTGTGGGGCAATAAACGCGGCGTATAAATAAAAAAAGCGTGAAATCGAATGATTTCACGCTTTTTCATGTTCAGTTAAAACTTTCAGGGCCTGTTTGACCGTTGCATAAGACTCGGTCATCGACATGTCCATGCCGGTATTGACAATTGTCTGTGCAAGGTCAGGACGCAAGCCCGCAACCACAATATGGATTCCCATCAAGCGCAGTGTTCCGCCAATCTGATAGATGGCTTCTGCTACTTGTGCATTGATCATCACCAAGCCGGAAAAATCCGAGATGACGTGCCGGACATTCATTTCAGCCAGTCGCGGAATGACATTATCAATGATGTGGCGAATCCGTACTTCGTCAATAAAACCGATCAGCGGCAAGACCACAATATCGTCCTTGATTGGAACAATCGGAGCTGACAATTTCGTCAGCTCTTTTCTGGTTTCTTCCTGGTACTGATCCGATAAGCGTTCAAATGCAAAAAAGGTTTCATTTAAACTAACGTCCAATATCTGGCTGATGCGTTTCAAGATAAAACCTGCTTCTCTGACAGTCAACTCAAGCTCTATGCTAAGATCGGTAAACATTTCATTAACAATTTCCCGCGTTGGGCCGTAGCGCACCACGATTTCAGAAATTTTGCCGCCACCAGCAACTTGCATCGCCGCATTGTTTTTGCTCCATTTGACCAATTCTTCCGGAACCACTTCTTCATCTTTATAGATCAATACATCGCTGAAAAAGCCCAGAAGCTGATTGTACATGGCAATAGCTTGTTCTGTTTCAGCATCTGATATGATTAATCCCATTCTGCCGATTACACTTTCAACAATCTGGTTGGAGATGGATTCTACATTTTCATTTATATAAGCAGAAAACTTCGTTATTCCGTTCATTGCTCTACCCCTTTTTGTATACTCGCTCTTATTATATATGAAAAAAAACCTTATACTTTAGAAATATTGACAATGAAAGGAATTTCTACCTAATTACTTATACACTTTTTTCAAAATCATGGTAAAGGGCAGCTAGCGACTACAATTCTTCCGCTTTCCGGTAAGTTAATGTTTTGCCGGTGTAACCGAACAAAACCGTTAAAATCGGTGACAATAGGCAAAAGAAAGCAAAAGGCAAATAAGTTAACGTGGAAACCCCTAAAACGGAAGTGATGAAAATACCGCAGACGCTCCAAGGGACAAGCGGATTGACCACTGTTCCTGCATCTTCCATTACGCGGCTTAAGTTTTTCCCGGTCAGGCCGACTTTTTCGTATTGCGTATGGAATGCCTGGCCGGTCAATAAAATCGATAAGTATTGTTCACCGATCAGGACATTGATGCCAATGGCCGTCAACGCGGATGCCGCAATCACAGAAGAAACTTTCTTCAGCACGCTCTCGAGTTTCCCGAGCAGGCATTGGACGATTCCAAGCGTGAACAATAAGCCGCCCATGCTGAGTGCGAGCAGAACCAAGCCGACCGTAAACAGCATACTTTCCATCCCACCTCTTGAAAGCAGTTGATCAATGTCCTTAACCCCTGTTTCTGAAACGAAACCGCTGTACAATATCGCCAGCACTTCTGCCGCACTGTAACTGAAGTGGAAAAAAGAAATAGCGACTGCAACAATGGAACTGACGGCAAGCGTCATCAAAGCCGGCACTTTCCCAATCGTTAGAATGATCAGGACAACCAACGGAATCATTGAGTACCAATGGATGGCACCGGTATCCAGCAAGCCTTGCTGGAAAATGGCCACATCATCCACTTGGGCCATGGAAGAATCCGGCGACAGCACGGCAAATACAATCAGTGAAATGATAAATGCCGGAACGGTCGTCCAGCCCATATTGCGAATATGCTCGAACAAATCCACTCCGACCATAGAAGATGCCAGATTGGTCGTATCGGACAGCGGCGACATTTTGTCCCCGAAAAACGCACCAGAAACAATGGCGCCGGCTGTAATTGCCAGCGAAATGTCCATAACAGATGCCATGCCGATAAACGCCACTCCGACCGTTGCCACTGTCGTCAGCGAACTTCCGATGGACAGCCCGATAATGGATGTGACCACAAAAACGATGGCAAAAAAGAACAGCGGCGTCACCAAGTTGAAGCCTGCGTATATAAGCGTTGGAATCGTCCCGCTCATCATCCAGCTGCTGATCAAGATGCCGATGAAGAAAAAGAGAAACACGGCACTCATGCCGGCTCCCGCTCCGGCGACCAAGCCCTTTTCCAATTTGTAGTACGGCACGCCTTTGATCAGTCCATAGCAAATCAACAGAAGAATGGCAAAAAGAATCGGCATGTGAGGAACTGCTTGAAATTTGATTAAACTGACGCTGATGATCGCTACAATCAAAACGGTCATTGCGAGCGCTTCTTTGACGGATGGTGATAAAACTTCTTTAATCTGAAACATGGCTGATTCCTCCTGGATGTAAAAAAATATAATAAAAAAACCTATCATCCCCTAAAAAAAGGGACGAAGGTTTCTCCGCGCTACCACCCTATTTGACAGCCAATGGCCATCCACTTCATTAAAAAGTTGAAAAAACGGATGGCGTACTTCATCCATATCGCTGCCTGAATTTCCACCATACATCCAGTCTCTTCTTGCTGCCCGCGAAATGCTTACTGCACCATCTTCAACACTATTTGATTGCATCTTTGATTGTTCTAAATCTTATCATGTTCCCCGTACAAGTCAAGAGCTTATTTTGCCAAAGATTAATTTTTGGGGGAAGATCCTGCGAGATCCGTGTTTTTCACTTTCCTTTCCCTGCCCGCGACAATTTTTACAAACGGCACAATGAATACGGACAGGAAAATGATCCGGAATAATTGAAACGCCGTGACTACCGTTACATCCGCGTGCACCGATGCCGCGATGATCCCCATTTGATCCAGTCCGCCGGGCACGACGCTCAGAAAACTTGTCGAAAAACTTAAATCGTACATATCCTGCAGAATAAAACTAAGCCCGTAAGCAAAAGCAATGAGCACGGCACTGGAAAAAACAGAATAAAAGATCAGTTTTGGCGTCAGTTTGATATCTTCTTTTTTCAAAAGCAGGCCAATATAAATGCCAATGAGCAGTTGCGCAATATGAAGCAGCAAGCTGGGCATCAAAGGAACATTAACTCCGGTGATATTCAGCACCATAATCAGAAAAATGGGTCCGAGCAAAAAAGCCGTCGGCACGTTGATTTTCTTAAAAAGCATGCCTGCTGCGAAGCAGGCAGCCAAAAGCACGAAAAGATAAATCGAATATTCGCCTTCCGCTGCCGTGCCTGGCTGCGCAGCACCGCCGCTTGCCACGATAAACGGCACGGCCGCGACAATCAGCAAAACCCGGAGCACATGGTAAAATGTCACAGCGGTTAAATCGATAGTTTTCTGTTCTTCTGCAAACGTGATGATTTGGGACATGCCGCCCGGTACACAGCAGGTCATGGCCGTCGCTTTATCCACTTTTGTCCGGTTCGCCATCAACGAACTGATCATCAAGAATAACCCGAAAAACACAATATTGATGACGAGCATCGGCAAGAAATACTGTTTCATGCCATTTAGCGCATCAAGCGTAAATGCAATTCCAATGACGTATCCGGCAATTACCAGCCCGGTATTCCGGAAAGCCGCGTCCCACTTCAATGAAACCGGCGTAAACAATTGAACCAGCAGGACGGCAAATAAAGAGCCCAGCAGCCAAGGCATGGGCGCACCTAAAAATTCAAACAGCAAAGCTCCTGCCAATCCAACGATAAATGCTTTCCCCATCGGGTATAAGTTCAAGTCGGCCATCTTCTTTCTATTTTCCAATTCTATTTTTCTATTATAGCTTTTTTTGGCCCTTCATAAAATTTTTTCATTTGATTGGAGGCAAAAAAAGCCTGCCTTTAACCGACAAGCTTCCAAGGTCTAATGATTTCCGCACAAGAGAACGGATTGAAAAGATGGTTTTTTATGAAATAGCCAGGTCTGAATAGATGGGGATCGGCAAGTCAGAAGTGCCGCGCACCTTGGCAAGGAAGCGGGCTGCCTCTTTGGAGAGTTGCATTTCTTTCGTATGCATCTGTTCTCTCAAAACTTCCAGCATCCGGTAAGCTGTTTCTTCTTTTTGATAGGAAGGGTTCACGGAAAAGTGCAAAATGACAAAGTAATCCTCGTGCTGTTCTACTCCAGCAAGGCCTGTAATATTTTCGGCTTCTTTCCAAAGAAAAAGCTGCCGCTCCGGGTTTTCCTCATACATCCGAATGGTCTCCTGCAGCAATTTAAAGTTGTAGCCTTTTGCCATCAACGACAATAATCCTATGGCCACTTTATTATATGATTTTTTGTATTTGTAAAACATCCTGCAATCCCTCGATTTCGCTGTCTGTAATCTAACACAATATGTTGCGCTAGCCACCTACATTTATATACGCCATTTCAAGAATTTATAAACCTGTAATTACTATTTTTTTATAATTTTTTCTCATAATTTCCAATTAAAAAATCCAACTTTTTCAAGTTGGACCGTGAATACTTTATCAAACACTTTATAGGTAATTCACGGAATGCAAAGCTCGGATGGCGCTGGCTGCATGAGTGCCCCAGTGAATTTCAAAATTGTATTTCCATTCAGCAATCGCTTCCGCGTGGTTTCCCTGTTCATACAAAATCAATCCGCGTTTTACGTCGCTGTAGATGTCCAGCACATCGTCCGTCAAGGTTTCGTTTAACGGCTCTTCCATTATTTCTTCCAAGTCTTCATCGGAGTGATAAGGGTCGTACCCTCCCCAATAGACATTATGTGTACCGAAATCAACTTGTGGCAGCTGGAAATCAATATCAAAAGAATCGTCTTTGCCCGGTTCCGTTTCCGGCAGATACAGCGCCTTTGTGTACAGTTCTGTCACTGCTGCGTGCAGCTGCTTGAATTTCTCAATTTCGCCTAAAGAATTTAACGAATCCATCAAATGGCAATATCTTTTTGCAGCTTGTAAAAAAACTTCTACTTCAGTAGATTCCATATCCTGTCACGTCCAGTCCTGGAGTATCGGCGGAAACATGCGCTTCTCCGTAAATTTTTTCGATTAAGTTCGTCTATATGAAATGGCTCCGCAGGGCGTTTCAACTGCCCTTGCTTCCTTCTATTTTTCCATCAGTTTTATGTATTCCTGGTGAACAAGCTCATTGAATCTTTCCTGTTCTTCTTTTGATGCTAAAAGTTTTGCAAGGATCTTCGCATCTCCTATCACTTTCCGCACCTTTGAATTGTAGCGGATGATGTGGTCATATCGAAAATCTTTCCGCAGTTCTTCAAACCAGTCTTCCTGATCCAACCGTTCCAGATTTTTTTCAAAATCCGATGGCTTAAAGAGAAAACTTTGCAATTGGCTGCCGGCTTTGAAGAGAACCGCACTCCCTAATAACCTAAACATAAATTTGAACATAGTGGACCACCCCGTGAACTTATTATTGGCGATCTGCAACTGGCCGGCAAGCCGTCCACTCGTATAACTTGAAGCACCAGCTGATTTTAGAAACTGGGTTTCATTTAATCAATAAATGGTTTTCTGATTCTAGTATTCTCGTTTTGCGCATTAAATTCCTTCTTTGAGAACCGCTGCTGCCCGTTTGTCCGGCCAGTTCACCAAAAAGATGCCGGCAAAGATCATGGCACCTCCTGCAAGCAGTGTCAAGCCAATATCTTCGCCGAGCAACAGCCATCCCGAAAGGATGCCGAAAAACGGCGCAAGGAACAGAAAGGCACTGATTTTCCCCGGATTGCCGTTTTGCAGCAGGAAAAACCAGATAGCAAATTGCACAATGGACGCCGGGATGGCAAGCCAAAGCACGATGAAGATCGAAGTCGGATTGATCACGAGCCGGGCATCTTCCAAGAGAAAGCTTCCAATTAACAAAAGCAATCCGCCCGAAAGCATTTGATAGGCGGTCAACACCCAAATATCAAAGCGCTGTCCCCATTGCTTGATCAACAGCGTGGCAATTGCCCAAAAAACCGCACTGCAAAATCCGAGAAGCGTGCCGATTTCTGCCTGCAGCTGTCCGCCCATCGTGACAAATACACCGATAAATCCTAGAATCACACCGCACCATTGGACAAGCCGGTAGCGGATGCCAAGCGCCAGTGTTCCAAAGACCACCACCAAAAGCGGATTCATAAACGTCAAGATGGCGGATTCCCCGGCAGTGATGGTGCGGAGGCTCAAAAAGATGGCTCCCATGACACCGGCAGTTTGGAAAGAACCGATGCACACAATTTTCAGCCAGTCTTGCAGTTTTTTCGGATGCGGCCGCCGAAGCATCCAGACGATCGTCCCCATCAATAAGCCCGCCAACGTAAAACGCATTCCAACCAACAGCAAAGGCGAAACATGAACCATTCCCATCTTGCCTACCGCAAAAGATGATCCCATTAAACTAGTCGTCAAAATGACCAACAGCGCAAAAGCCCATTTATTGTTCAAATCCACATCTCCCTTTGGTATCCCCACTTTTTTGCGCCTGCTATTTTCATAGTTTCCGCCAATACCTTAGCGAAATGATCTTATCATCAGCGTTTGAACGGTAAACCGGCCGTTCACTGCGGCATATAAATTCGCGCGCTTCGTAAAATGGGATGCCTTTTTCATTTCCTTTCGCGACCGATACCCATTGTTCCTGTGCTCCGAATTCTTCTTTCTGCTGACGAGTAATGGCCTCCAGCAGCTTTGTTCCAATGCCTTCTCCAAGCCTATCAGGGTCCAGGTATAGGACGAAAATTTCCCCCGCTTTTTCAGAAATCATTCCGCCGCCGCCTGCTCCGACCACTTCTCCGTTGTCGAGGGCAACAAAATATCCGCCCCATTCCCTGCTGCTGCTTTCCACTTCTTCTAAGATCCGCTGCTCGTTATAAAATTCTTTAATCACTGCGTTGATATATTCGGCTGAATACATCTCGTCGTAGGTCGCCCAATACCCTTCCGTACAGACGCGAGCAATCCCTTTCACATGTTCGGGCTGTGCTTGTTGAATAAAAACCATCAAATGCCTCCTTTTGGAGAAATGCAACTGTTATTTGGTGAATTTTTTAGGTATGCAATTTTCTGATTATTGTTTATGATTTTATTATAACTGATATTGTTTAGCAAAATGAACTTCTGTACGGCGAGCAGAAAAGGAGGGGGATTGAATGATCACGCGGAGAATGGTCCTTTTTCTTGGTTTATCCCAGCTGATCTGCTGGGGAATTTCTTATTATTTGATTGCCGCTTTCGGGGAAGTAATTGCAGATGAACTGGGCTGGAGCGGCACTTTGGTATACGGGGGTTTTTCTGCCGCGCTGATCGTCATGGGCCTCACTTCTCCGTTGACAGGAAAACTGATCGACCAGTACAGCGGACGCTTTGTGATGTCTGCCGGGTCCCTTCTTTTAGCAATTGGTTGTGCCGGAATCGCCTTGTCGCAGTCCGTTTTGGCATATTACATTTCATGGATTGTCCTGGGTTTCGCCATGCGCCTCAGCTTATACGATGCGGCATTTGCGACATTGGTCCGCATTGCCGGGTCCGGTGCGAAACGGTCCATTTCCCAGATTACGCTTCTTGGCGGACTGGCTTCCACTGTTTTTTGGCCGATCGGCTTTTTCCTTTCGGCATCTTTCGGCTGGCGGGCGGCTTTGCTGGTTTATGCCGGGTTTGCACTGCTGACGCTTCCGCTGCATCTCGCCATTCCAAAAGAACGGTTCAAAGAAAGCAAAACGGCCGAAGACCTAAAATCCGCTGCTTTTGTAAAACTGAATTTAACGGGCCGCGAACGCATTTATGCCGGCAGCCTTTATGCACTCATCTTTACGCTTCTTAACTTTTTGAACTCCGCCATGTCGGCGCATATGATTGCCATATTGTCCGGGCTTGGCCTTGCAGCAGCTGTTTCGGTCTGGATTTCCACGCTGCGCGGAATCGGGCAGTCGCTGGCACGGGTAGGGGAAATCTTATTCGGCGGCCATCTGCATCCGTTCAAGCTGACCATCCTTGCTTCTTCCCTGCTGCCGCTTTGCTTTGCCATCGGGTTATTCAGCGGCGAGTTTCTGGCACTGGCGTTTATTTTTGCTTTTTTATACGGCGCAGGCAATGGTTTGATGACCATTACCCGCGGCTCTCTTCCGCTCGTCTTGTTCGACAACCGGACTTACGGTGCTTTCGTTGGAAAACTTCTGGTGCCGAGTTTCCTGTTATCCGCCATTGCACCGGTTTTCTATACCGTCATCATCGAGCAGTACGGAGAACAAGCCACACTTCTGTTTTCTGTCGCTTTGGCATTTGTTGTATTTGCCGCTTCTTTATGGTTGAAGAAAAGATATACCTATAAACTTGCTAATTAGCAGATTCTTACGTTGCCTTTTCTGGCTTTAGCTACGCTCTGTATTCCATCAGCCAGCAGTCTTTCATTTCGCCTTCGTGCAGTTCATGTGCCGGCAGGAATTTCACTTTCTGAAATCCGCATTTCTCGTAACAAGCAATAGCCCGTTCGTTCCAGACCTGTGGATCCATAACAAGAATATCCGCCTGTTTATCGGTCAACAAATATTTCTTCATCAATTCCACAAGCTCAGTTCCGAGCCCTTTATTCCAATAATCCGGTTCTCCAATGAATTGGTCTGTGCCGTAAATGATTTCATCAGGATTCCAATAGCCGTATGCCATTCGTTCTTCTTCAAGAACCGGATAAAATTGAATATACCCAATGGCTGTTTCATCGTATTCCACAAGGCACCTTGTCGTTTCATCTTCCCGCTCAAAATAATGTTGGTTCACTCTTTTCAAATCATGCGGATTGTCGCGGCCTTCGTAGTATTTCAATACTTCCGGATCATTCAGCCACTTAACCATTGCCTCTTTATCTCTGTCTTCCAGCTTCCGGATCGTCATTTTTCCGTCATGAAATAACATTTTGCCCACCTCTTTTATCAGTAGTTAACGCTTCTGGATGACTTGCCCTCTTAATATATATGGAACTGAACGGTTGGCCCTAACCTGTTCTTCGGCTTTCTCTGGAATATATAAATAGTGGACCGCTTCTTGGATCGGCATCCATTTTACTTCTTCGATTTCTTCCGGAAAAGCAATCGTGATTTCTCCGCCAAGAACCTGTCCTTCGAAAATGAAGAACACGGCATGGTGCCCTCTTTCGTCGAAGAAATCTTCACTGACCGAAAAAAGGCCGCCGATTGAGACATCGAGCCCGGTTTCTTCTTTCGCTTCACGAATGGCTGCTTCCTGCAAAGTTTCTCCCGCTTCAACTGCACCGCCTGGAAGCGTATAGTAAGATCCGTTGTCTCCGTAGTTTTTAACCATTAACAATTTTTCTCCGCTGTCATCCCGGAGCATAACATATACGACATCTATTCTTTTCATGGGAATCTCCTTACTCATTTGTCATCGTTCCGCTCAAAAACCAAATCTCTCCCGAATCAATTTCGCCACTTCATCCGGTTTCAAATCCGTGTTGTCTATCCGAATATAATTTTCCCGTTCAATTTCTCCCTCGACTGAATTCAGGCGAAGCGTCTCCATCGATGCCCTCAATTCGCGTTCCGATTCTGCAACGTTCCGCTTAGTCGGCTTTTGTTCAAGCCGGCTAGCTTCTTTATTGCGCTCGACCCGTGTTTCCAACTCCGCTTCCAATTCGACAAAATAGACTTCATTACCCGCAGACTCAAAAATTTCACAAACCCGTTGAACAAAGTCCCAGTCCTCTTTCATGTTGAACGCCCATACATATGTAAATACGATTCCCTTTGCTTCGCTGACTGCTAATGTTTTGAACATCTCCGTACGGATCAGATCCGACAACCGGAACATTTCTTTGCTGAAGCCAAAAAAGGGATGCAGCAATTCAATGGTCATATGGTTGTGGAACAACTTAAAGCCGGTTGATTTTTCGAGTTCTTGCCCTATCGTCATTTTCCCCGCTGCTTGCGGTCCGAATAGTAAGATGAATTTCATAGCTGCTCCTTCTAAACCTTATTCGCTCAATATTCTGGCCATATAATACTCATTGACATATTCACCTTTTATGTACAGGGAATCCTGTTTAATGCCTTCGATTTCAAACCCCATCTTTTGATAGAGTGCAACTGCCGACTCATTATGTTCAATCACCGTAAGCTCGATTCGGCGAAGGTTTTTTTCTCTTGCCCATAGTTCCAGCATTTTGAAAAGCTGCGTCCCGATTCCTTTTCCCCGCTGCTCCTCCCGTATGCCGATAGCTACGTACACAGTATGCCGCTTCCTCATCAGCGCATCTCCGATGGCAAAAAGATATCCTTGCAAAGATCTTCCTTCTTCCGCTGTAAGGATAACCGAGTGCTCATCCATTCCTTCGAGCCTCTTTTTCAATTGCTGGGGCTTGGTTTTTCTTTCTCCCGGTTCAAAAAGCATCAATCCCGAATCTTCTACTTCTTTTATCAATTCAACCAGCCTCTCTGCATCCGCTGGCACTGCTTTTCGTATATGAATGTCTGTCTCCATCGGCAAGGTCATCCCCGTTTCATTTCCGCTTGAATGCTTTCCTGGATCATCACAGCTTCTGTCTTTAAATCCACCGGCAGGTATTCTTCATCGATGCACGCTTCCCAAAATGCCAAGTGCTTTTTGTCGATTTCATGATGGGAGTCTGTGACTTCGCTTCCGCCTTCTCCCTGGACGGAATACCAGTAGAGAAATTCGCTGTCTTCCTGTACTTCTCTGAATATCGTTTCGACATACATTTTTTCATCGTTCAAGGTCAACAACACTTCTTCCATGTGTTCATTCAAAAAGGCCATCCATTCGTCCACTTTTTCAGACTTTCCGGCTTTTACTTTGAATCTGCTTAACTCCACTTTGATTGCCATAGTCAGTTCCCCCAATCATTCTCTCTATCCTTAATTATACCTAAAATTCCCAAATACAGATAGAACAATTAGAATGTTTTGTGAAATTAACCTACAATAAAAAACTTCACCTATGTCAGCAACATAAGTGAAGGAAGCTTACAGAACCGCCTCGGTCGTTTCTGCGTTTTTTGAAGATGCCCCTCTTACAAATAAACCAGTGTACACAAGGAACGTACCCATCATTAAAATGACCCCAATGTACACAGACATCATCGTCGGGACAAGATAAGCACCAATGATAATTGTGGAACGTGCAATCAAATCTGCTCCGCTGAATGAAATATTCGAAAAGGCGGAATAAGAACCGCGCTTATCGGCCGGAATCATATTGGCCTGTTCGGCATTCCGGACCGGCGAGTAAATCAATTCTCCGAGCGTCGCAATCATATTAAAGAGAATCAACATGTACCAGCTATCCGCCGAGGTGACGATGATATAGCCGATGCTGTAAACAATCAGCCCGGTGAGCAGCACTTTTTGTTTGGTGAAACGGTCTGTGATCCTGCTGACCAGGAACGTGAAGAAAACGACAAACAGCATGTTCTGGATATTGAGCAAACTCAGCATCCGGACGCCCGCAATGTCAAAGTTCCCTAAACTCACCGTTTCAAATGTTTCGGCAAGCCGGACTCCGATATAGCTGTTCAGGGAAAATTCAGCTGCAAAAATAAACATCGACCCGACGACCACTTTGACAAAAG
Source organism: Planococcus glaciei (assembly GCF_900099655.1). Taxonomy (GTDB): domain Bacteria; phylum Bacillota; class Bacilli; order Bacillales_A; family Planococcaceae; genus Planococcus; species Planococcus glaciei. Next base: position 99,570 of record NZ_FNDC01000010.1, on the reverse strand, counting down.
GCAAATCTTGAAAAGCCACTTTGTAGTTTTGGAATACATCAATCAGTACGTTTTGATGCTGCTTTTTCAACACGCTTGTCTGCTCATCGATCAGCCAAATCTGATAAGCAATCGGCAAGCTGATAGATGTCACACTCAGCAGCACAAATAATTCAATCTGGTGGTTGACGTATAACAAACCGCCGAGCGCCGCACCGATGGCCATCGACAAATTCGTCAGCCAGTATTCGATCGTATATACCGCTTTCCGGTTTTCCGGTGTGGTGGAGTCGATGATGAGGGCGTGCATTGCCGGCCTTCCCAAACTGCTTGAGATGATGAATCCGATATACGATGCTGCAAACAGCCAAATTAAATTGTCTGCCGGCACCAAACTGATGGTCATGCTTGCAAACGCCACTGCGCTGATTGCCGAGGTTCCGACGACAACCCCTTTTCGCGGAAAGCGGTCTGAAATATAGCCGCCGATTAAATTGATGAAAAAACTGATGATGACGGTTCCTACTAAAAACAATCCTGCCCATACTTTGCCCATTTCCATTGCAAAGAACAAAGCCATAAACGGCATGACAGCGGAACCTACAGCCCGGTTAAAAAACGAGGTAATCAGCCGGACTTTGATATTTTGCGGATAGTCTTTCCAGCTCATATTGTCAACCTCCTTTGTCTTATGTATATTAAACTAGACGAATAGATTGAAAAATGGACATTTTCAAAAGATATGTCCCCTTTTATGGAGGAACCAATCATGGATAATAATTTACTGGTGCTCTGGCATGCCGTGCCATCAGGGAAAATAAAAAAAGATAAACTTGTGAAATTGCTGGATGTCAGCGCCAAACAAGCTTCCCGCTACATCCGGAATTGGGCACAGGAAGGCTGGTTCACTTATACAGCCGGACGCGGGCGAGGCAATGCTTCCGAGCTGCACTGGCTAAAAGACGTGGAGCGGCTGTTTGAGGAGCAGCTGATGGACATTATTGACCGGGAACCGGTGGAAACCAGCAGCAAGTATTTACTGTATGACTGGTCCGAAGAAGTGAAACTGCGCTTGATTGAACGGTTCCGCAATAAATTCGGCTATACCCAAAACCAGGGGGATGTGGACAAATTGATCATCCCGCGGCGGCATCAGCTCATGACGATGAACCCTTTGGAGACGGCAGATGTCCATAGCGCCAATTTTGTCGCTACGGTTTTCAACCGCCTCGTGTCGGTCGACAGCAAAGGGAAGGTTTTGCCTGAAATTGCACATAGCTGGGACCTTTCTCCGACAAAGCTTCGCCTGTATTTGAAAAAAGGCATCCGGTTCCACGACGGTTCTTTACTGACCGCCGAAGATGTTGCCGAATGCCTAAACCGCATCCGTTCTCATGAAAATTCCCGGGAATTGTGGCAGCCCGTCAAAAGAATCACGGTGCCTGCTCCGCTTGTCATCGACTTCGATTTTCCGGATGGCTGCAGTTACTGTCTGCAGATGCTCGGCATGATCAACTCGAGCATCTTCAAAGAAAGCCAAGGACAGCTATACGGAACCGGAAGCTTTTGCCTCGACAACAGCCATGAACTAAAAACCGTTCTGGTAGCATTCAAGGATTATTTCGGCGAGCGCCCGCTTCTTGACGCCATCGAATTTGTGCAGGTTCCGGAAGACTTTGATTTTGCTTACCGGACGTCCCAGCCAAAAGAAGCGGAAGAAACCTTCCTGGTGGAAAGCGATTCAGGGGTCGGGATCATCGTCATGAATGCCTTCCGTGATTCGGCGATCCGCCGCCAGGAAGTCCGTGATTACCTTCACGCCATCATCCGGAAGCACCGCTACTCCATCAGCGAAGCAGATTCCCGCATTCTGCCGAATGAGGAAGGCATGCTGATCGGGCAGAACCAGCAATACCGTTTTGCGACTGCCGAACGTCCGCTGTTTAAAGAACCTTTGATCATCAAAACCACCAGTTACCTGAAAAACGTATCGGACTGGCTCCAGGCGATATTCGAGCAGGAAGGAATACCGGCAGAGGTTCGCGTTCTGCCGTTTCACGAATACCTGGTGGATAACGGCAAAGACCAGCAAGCGGATCTCTACATCCACGGCGAGGTATTCGAGATGAACCAGGATTTTTCTTTCTTTTATTTCCTGGCCAACGGCTTATCCCCGTTTGCCACCTTGATCGATCGTGATCCGGAGCTAACGCAATTGCTCGAGCAATATCGGCATACTCCTTTTGAAGAATGGACAATGCTGAATCGGCAAATTGAAAAATCCCTGGTGGAATCTTCTATATTGATTCCGCTCTATTATGCCAAGCGCCAGATCCCGTTTTCATCGGAATTGATGAACATCAAATTGTCCCATTTCGGGTATGTCGATTTTAGCAAGCTGTGGGTGCGGCCGAACCTGGACTGCTATGCGTCTGGCCAATAAAGAGGGTTTCCGCACTAAAGCGTGGAAAGCAAAAGATTGCACTGAAATTATAGATTGAAAGGAGCAATCCCTTGAAAAAGCAAATAAAGAAAAGTGAATTAAAAGATCGGTCGGATATTTGGAACGCCGTCATATTGGAAATTACCAGCCGCGACTTCCCTGCTGAAGAGGCTTTGCTGAACGAATGCAATTTGGTTTTCCAGTACTATTCCGAAATCGAAAGCGGCGGCCATGAAATCTTGCTCAACTGGGCCCAGGATTACATTCGGGAAGTTGGAATTGCCCATTACTCGAGCGAGTTAACCGCTGCCTTGGAAAAAATCGGTGCATCGGAATACGCCCAAATCGAGAAGACATACGGTGAACAGCTGTGGCATCTGTTTACTGCTCTTGAAAATGAAGAAATTGAAGAAGAAGCGTTTTATGAAGTGGTTGAAAAAGCCGACGAAGAATACTATGCTTTGGACGGCAAGCTGGAGCAGCTTTTGGAATCGTATTTTGTAGATATCCATATGGAACTGTTTGAAGTCATTTGATCAACTTAAATTGCTGCAAAATGAAAAATCAGTTCGGCTTTTAAGCTGAACTGATTTTTTGTATGTAGATTTCATCCTTCCCAAATATAGTGCACAAACTTCACTTGCTCACCGTTGAAATCGATTTCCTCATCCATTTCTTCCACTTGGCTAAAACCGCTTTTTTCCAATACTTTCTGGGACGCTAGGTTCGTTTCGGTAGTCTTGGCTTGGATCTGCCGAATGTTTAAATCCGGCGCAGCTTCAAGCAATAGCTGTACAGCCTGGCTGGCAATCCCTTGGCCTATGTAATTCTGCCCCACCCGGTATCCAATATGGCCCGTTTCATTGGTCTTATCCATATCAATTAAATTGAGGCGCCCAACAATAGAACCCTCTTCGTTCTTCATTAAATAAAAAACTGCATCCCCAGTACCTTGTTCAGTTAGTAAATTCAGATGAAGTTGTTCAAACACTTCCTGCTTATAGTAAGCGTCCCCTCGGCCAGGAACTGTTTTCTCAAAGAAGCTTCGGTTTTTCATTTCGAATTGACGTAATGCTTCAGAATCAGCCACTTGCAATTTTTCCAATTTAATCTGCATGATGCCACTTCCCGGTTCCTCATAATAACTATATTGTAAACTCAAACATTTTCTGCTGTCAGGAGCCTTTATTGGCTTCTACTCTCGCATGAAGCTCCACCATTTTCCCGAGCAATGGTTCGATCTGCTCGGACTGGTCAACCCTTTCAAGCATCCATTCCATTTCTTCTTCCACCAAGCTGCCGATTTGTGCAGCTGCCTCTGAATGGGAAGTTGCTGTCATGCATTTAAAAATGTCTTCCACTTTTCCTAACACCGTCTCTGGCAATGAAACACTTAACGTCTTTAATCCTAAACGTGCCCGGTGCGGGGCGTATTTATAAAGCAGCACCCTTGCCAAATGGTCCATAATATACGACAGCATTTTCACCGACCAAATATCGTTTCCTCGGGCTGCGGCTTTTTTATATTGAAACAAGAACCAGGCTACATCCATGACGTCGTCGCGGTATTCAGTTTCCGTCAGTTCCAGGCTTTGGGTATCCTTAAATTTATCCATCAAACCTTCCGGATCGTACAATACCTTAAAATAATCTTTCTCCGTAAATTTCTCCGGCGTTACGGTAAACAAATCGATATGCAAAAGATCATCAAACACCGCAATGATTTGAGGCGCGATAATGAAAATATCATCTTGAAAGAGTATCGGCCGGTATGCCTGCAAATGGTGCACGCGGTTTTCCAAAAAGCTTTTTTCGTTTTCTTCATCGACAAGGCAGTACAAATCAACATCTGAATGCTCATCATGCTCGTTTCTGCCCATCGATCCTTTTAAGTAAATCGCCAGGACCAAGGGATCTTTTTTTAAACTGCTGCAAATCTTCTGGACTGCATTTTCCTGTGGCAACATAAACTCTCCTGCTTTCACTAATTAGATTAGAAAATTCTTGGCTTCTTCGCCCAATAAGCCGGACGGGCAATGCCACTCGGCAACTTTGTAAGGCAGTCGCCAATTGCAGCATTGACCTGGACTTGCGTCAAATAAAGGCTCGTCGATAAATCGGCGCCGCTGATGTCCGCATCACGGAAATCTGCACCAATCACGTCTGTTGTCCGCATATCGGTTTGGCGCAGATTCGCAGCAATGAAATAAGCGCCTCTAAAATCAACGCCTTTCAAGTCAGCCCCTTTTAAATCCGCCCCCATCAAGTCGGCGTTTCGGCGGTTCAGTGCTTTGCTTTTTCGCCCTTTATGCCGTTTTATTGCATCGCTTCTGACTGCTTCACTCACTTTCACCAACAATTCATTCACTTGTGCACGGTGAGCAGTTACATCCAATATTTCCAGTTTTTCCGGCTCCAATATGGTCAATTGTTCTGTTTTTCTTAATAAGTCAGCCAGCTCTTTTTGCAGAAGCGGCGCAGCTTCCTGTTTCATCGCATCAGCCAAATACCACATCATCTCGTGCAGCTGCGTCATTATTGGGAACACAGCAAACATCTCTTTAGCCGTATCGGCATCGTTCCGCCAGTCTTTTCCTTGAAATGTCACTTGCACCACTTTTTGCCCAGAACCGTAGCAGTCAAAGACCGTACACCCTTTAAAACCGCTTCGCCGGAGGTCTTCGTGGATGCCGCAGCGGAAATCGGATTGCAGGTTCGGACACGGCATACCTGCCGCTTTATCAAAAGCAAAATCTGCTGACGCCATAAAAGACAAGCCGACACAGCAAAGCGCCGCACAATTCCCACAATCGGCTTTCAAGCTTTTCTGGAGAACTTCGAGTTGTTCCATTGTTTCATAGCTGTTTTCCATCCCGCTTCCCTCTCCCTGAACATCGATTCAGTGGCAGTTCGGTTAATCGTATTTTCATTATAAAGTAAAAGGGTGTTAATTGAACAAACATTTCGACAAAAGATTTCTATAAAAAAGAGACGCCTTAACGGAAGGCGTCTCTTTTTCTGTATTCATTTCGTTTTTCCTACAATTTGCTCTTCCACAACTTCAGGCAAATGCTTTGTGCAATTGTACAGGGTGCACTCCCATTTGCTTTCTACGTTTTCTAAAATGGTGATAGAGGTATTGTTTAATACAATTTTCTCAAACCGGTCCGGCAGCAAGTTCTTTAGCGCCAATCCAATCAGTCCGCCGTGGCTGACCATTAAAATGCGCTTGCCCGGATACTTTTCCATCGCTTCTTGTATCGCTTCAGCGCTTCTTTTGATGCCAGCTGACAAAGGCTCTCTTTGCAGATCCTGCTCGCGCCAATCTGGTCCCCATCTCTCGATACGATCCGCTTCCGTTGTACCTTCAATCAAACCGCCGGACAGTTCACGGATGCGCGGATCGATTTCATCAATCGGCATTCCCAGTTCCACTGCGATCGTCTCAGCTGTTTCCCTTGCACGGATCAAATCACTGCTGATGATGACATCCCATGGTTCTTCTTGTGCCAGGCGTCCGGCGATGGCACGCGCTTGTTCTCTCCCAGTTTCGTTCAATGGAATATCCGAACTGCCTTGTGCGATGCGCTGGATGTTCCAATCCGTGATGCCGTGTCTTACAAATCCGATTGTGGTCATGTTCCATTTCCCCTTTTAATCTATTGATTTCCATCATACTGCATTTTTTATATAGCTGTCGAACGCATCATGCTTAAAAATTTCATCAGTTCCTTATCAAAAAGCTCAGCTTCTTCCAGGAACGGATAATGGTTGCTTTCTTCAAAAACCACTAAGTGGGCACCTGGAATGTGCTCTTTCATTTCGATGGAGTATATAAGCGGGCACTGGACATCGTGTCTTCCGCAGAGAATCAATACTGGTGCTTTAATTAGATGGAGTTTGCGGGTCACGTCATAAATCGGCAATTCCCGGTTAAAAAAATCCATCCGTGCGGCAGACATGGATTTTGTGATATTCCCGTGAAAGTATTCGTTGTATTTTTCAGGCCGGAACAGCGATAATTTGGTCCGCTCTTCCCCCAATTGCTTGCGCTTTCCAACTGGAATACCTTCCTGCTTTAACTGCTCAATCAAGTTCTGCATCCGTTCAAACTTCGGATGTTCCGGATTATAGATGCACTCTTTCGAAAACGTCGCATATTCTCTTGCTGCCGCTCCGGTTAAAATCAAATAGCTCAAGCTTTCCGAAAAATACATGCCGTAAAGAATACCGAGCATGCCTCCGGTTGAATGTCCTGCAAAACCCCATTTTACAAATCGCAGTTCTTCCCGGATTGCTTCCAAATCAAAAATTGTCTCCAGCATGCTTAATTGATAAGGCTCACCAAATTTCTCCGACTGTCCGGCTTCCCGCAAATTGACCAAGTAGACGGCATGGTTTTTTGTAAAAGCTTCCGCGTAATAATCTCCTGTCTCGTTGAATACGGAATAATGATGCGTGACACAAAGCGGCGGCCCTTCCCCTTTTTGAAATACTTCAAAGTTTCCGCGCTGGGTTGCGATTATGGTTTGTTTCCAGTTTTCCATAGACAGGCTCCTTTTTAAAGTGGTAGAGAACTTGTTCTTCAACAGCCCGTTTATTCCCTGCACATTATGCCTTAGTTCGGAATATAGCCTTATTTTTGATTAAGTGATCATAGAATCCTCATAACTGCTCATAGAACCTCGTTAAGTGATCATAGAATCCTCACAACTGCTCATAGAACCTTGTTAAGTGATCATAGAATCTTCATAACCGCTCATAGAGCCTCGTTAAGTGATCATAGAACTTGCATCACCGCTCATAAGCATCTTCCCAAAATAAAAAACCCGACATGTAGATGTCGGGTCCGAAATTAGACGCCCATTTTCCGGCGCGTGTTGCTTACTTTTTTTGTTTGCTGGCTTTTCAGCTTTTTTGTTTCTGCTGACATGCCGCTGCCGCCTTTGTTGTTCGCAGCCTGGTTTTTCTTCGCTTCCAATTGGCGTTTTACCGCTTCCTGCAAGCTTACTTTTTTCGGAGCTTCATTTGATTCAGTCATGACCATCCCTCTTTTCTGTTTGGACTATTAATTGCGGATGCTTTAATGACTTCCATTATAACACAAAATGTCCCAATTACTGCTTATTTTCTTTAAACCACTGGCTAACCTGCGAGAAGAATTTGGCCATTGACTGGGCATTTGACATATTTGGTACGCGGGCAAGCAGCACTTCTTTCGGCGCTTTGACGCCTTCTTTTTTCTTTTGCAGCACCAGGATGCCTTTGGCAAAAGCCGAATTTTTAAAGAGGCTTTCCGGCAATTCCATGACGGACTGAATATATGCCGTCTTCTTCAGGAAGGTATGCAATTGGCTGGCTTGCGGCGATTCAAACAGCGCTTTTGGAATAACAAAGAACAAATAGCCGCCGTCTACGGTATGTTTCAGCGCTTGTTCGATAAACAGATGATGCGCATAGGACATGCCTTCTTCCGCTTTCAGCTCATACGTTCCGGCGACTTCTTCATCCGGATAATATCCGACCGGCAAATCAGCAACGACCGCATCGACCGGATCGATCAATAGCGGCTGCAACGCATCCTGCCGGTAGAACGTTACCGGCTGCTCTGTCAAATCCGAAGTTGATGCCGCCAAACGGATCAACAGATCATCAATTTCCACTCCAGCTCCAGTAATCCGGCCGTCCAGGTAATTCATAACCGTCAACAGAAGATTCCCTGTCCCAAGCGCTGGATCAAGCAAGGTGAATTCCTTTTCTTTCACAAACAGTTCCACCAAATAGCCAACCAGCAGGCCCAGTGCATCCGGCGTCATCTGATGGTGGGGCTGGACATGTTCTTTCATGCCTTTTAACACTGCCAACTGAATCGCTTTGCGGACATCTTCTTTTCCGGCTTGGCCGTCAGGCTCGATATGCCCGTCCAACCAAGTCTCAGTTGTTTCCAGCAAGCTTTCCAAATACGGCAGATCCTGCTCTTTTTGCAATTTGGAGGCATGCCCATCGATAAAATTAAATACTTTTTCCATTTCTGAATTCATTCTAATCCGTCCTCAATAAGGAAACCCACTCGGAAAGAGTGGGTTTCTAGTATTAGTTTGTTAAGGCCTTTACGGCTTCAATCGCTTTGTCGTAATTCGGGTGGTCGGTGCCTTCTGGAACGTATTCCACATAAGCCACTTGGTCTTTGTCGTCGATGACAAAGATCGAGCGTGCCAGCAGCCGCAGTTCCTGCATGGTTGTACCGTAAGCTTCTCCAAACGATAAGTCGCGGTGGTCCGACAGAAGTGTAATGCCTTGTGTGCCGTTTTCTTCCGCCCAGCGCTTCTGTGCGAATGGCAGATCAGCTGAAACCGTCAGCACTTCCACATTGTCGCCAAGAGAAGCCGCTTCCTGGTCAAAGCGTTTTGACTGAAGTGAACATACTCCTGTATCCAGTGAAGGCACGACGCTGATCAAACGAATTTTCCCAGTTGTATCCTCTAAAGATACAGGGCTCAAATCATTTGCAAGGACCGTGAAATTCGGTGCCTGTTCTCCTACTTGTACTTCTTTTCCGGGCAATGTTACCGGATTTTGCTTGAATGTAACTTGTACCAAACATAACGCCTCCCTTTCCAATACCTTTATCTTACTAGAAGGTTTCAGCCTCTTGCAACTCAGACCCTTCCGAACGCTTTTTCTCGAAGACGATTTGTTTACGGTAAGTCTGTTCATGAATGACTGTCGTATCCGCGATAAAATCGTGTACCCCTTGTTTCAGCTTCGTAAAGCCGACAATCCAGTACAACGGCAGGATCGTCACGGAAATGAACCGGCCGATCCATTCACGGAACAACAATGTTCCCCAGGATAAATGGTCTTCTTTCAACGAAACGACCCGCAGCCCTAAAATCATTTTGCCGACAGTCTGCCCGAAGAACTTCGTCATCAGGACAAAATACGCATAGAACAGCACAGCTGAAATGATGGCATATGGCGCATACCATACCGTTTCTGCTGTATCCACGCCGATCAACAGGAAAATCGGTTTGACTAAAATGGAAGTTACCGAAGCAATGATCAGAAGGTCGATCAAATACGCCCAGAACCGTACCCAGAATCCTGCCGGCTGGCGTTCGTAAAACATCACTTCATTATAGTTTTGCAATTCAGGGCGATCGTTTTGAATAGGTGTTGCTGCATGCGTTTCATTATTGGAATGATTCGTCATAGGTATCGCCCCTCCTTATTGTTCACCGTACATATACATCATTCGCGGTGCGCTGTTGTCGGTCAAAAGCTTCGCAATCAGTTTCGATTCCATGTCGTTGCCGAACAACGAACTTAGTTTCATCGAGAACAACGATCCAATTCCTTGGTCTGCTCCGTACTCGATGACTTGTGCACCTTTCAAGTCATAATCCGTGCGTAAAGCTGTCAGTACATCTTCTTCAAAACCGAAATCATCTGCCAGTTTTGCTTCAACTGCCTGGCGCCCGTTCATGATGCGCCCGTCTGCGACTTTCTTGACTTGTTCTTCAGACATGCCGCGGCCCTCTTCAATCACATCTACAAACGCTTCATACGAGTCGTCCAGCATCTCTTGAAGCAGTGCTTGTTCGTCGGCCGTCATTTCACGCGTCGGGCTTCCGATATCTTTGAATGGGCCCGATTTGATCGTAACAAAGTCCACGCCGTATTTCTTAGCCAGTTCCCCGTAATTGACCGTCTGCATGATGACGCCGAGTGAACCGGTCATCGTTTCACGGTTAACGAAAATCTTATCCGCTGGAGCTGAAATGTAATAACCGCCGGAAGCAGCTACAGCACCCATCGATACATAGAAAGGTTTTTTGGTTTCTTCTTGGATTTCGGTGATTTTGTCATAGATTTGCGCTGATTCCACTACTCCGCCGCCCGGCGAATTGACTTTCAACATAACCGCTTTAATGGAATCATCATTTTTCACTTGTTCCAATTGCTCCATGAACAAATCGTGGTTATAGCCGGTCCCGCCTAAAAGCGAAGCAGCTTCCCCAGTGTCCTGGATGGTCCCTTCAACATTCAACACCGCAATGCGCTTGTCAAAATCTCCGTCTTCAACGATTTGCTCGGAAACAGTTGTTTCGGATACTGCCAAAAACTCATCCATGCTTGTGCCGAGTGTACTCTGGAAAATGGCAAAAGCCGAATTGATGACCAGGGAAATAACCAATATGGCCGCTGCCGCAATTAATGCGATCCATCTTTTCGTATTCATCTACTACATGACCTCCTTTTATTTCTCTCTTTATTATACGGGTAACTAATTCAAATGTTTCACATTAACTCATTCGAATTAATGCTGTGCATTTAATTTTTCTCTTCTGACACTTCGTGCCTCCATTACTTTCGAAGTTGTAAACAATGCAAGAGCCACCCAAATGAATGAAAACGAAATCAAATCGGTCCGGTCAAAAGCTTCGCCGTACACCAATACGCCAAGCAAGAGCATTAAAGTCGGTGCAATATATTGCAAAAACCCGATCATGTACATGGGAATAAGCGGTGCCCCTGTCGCAAACAACACGAGTGGCAAGGCGGTGGCTGCCCCACTGATGATCAGCAGAATATCCGTCGCTGCTCCTTCGTGCAAAAACGAAGCGCTCCCGTTCGAAAACAAATAGGCATAATAAATGAGCCCAAGCGGCAAGACAAACAAAGTTTCCAGTGCCAGGCCGCGCAGTGCATCCAGCTTGATCGTTTTTTTGATCAGGCCATAAAATGCAAAGCTGAACGCCATTCCAAATGCCATCCAAGGGAAGGTGCCGTAAGAAATGGTCAAAATCGATACGCCGACCGCCGCCAAGCCAAATGCAACTTTAGTGGCGTTCGACAATTTTTCTTTCAAGAAAAACACACCCAGCAGCATGGAAACTAGCGGGTTGATGTAATACCCTAAGCTGGTTTCAACAATCCGGTCATTTGTCACGGCAAAAATGTATAAAAACCAGTTCGCCGTTATTAAATAAGATGCCAACATCAAACTGAAGAACGTCTTCTTCGACTGCCACAAACTTTTCACATCGGCCAGCAGCTGTTTGCCGCCGCCGATTAATAAGATGAAAATCACTGTCAGGACAAATGCCCAAATAATGCGCGATGTCAGAATTTCATCGCTTGGTACATGATCCACTTGCTTCCAGTAAAGCGGCAAGAAGCCCCAAATCGTATAAGTTAAAATCGTAAACAGTATGCCTTTTTTCTCGTCTGCCATCGCGCTTTTTTCACCTTGCTTTCTTTATTTTGTTACTCGAAATAATATTCCTATTATATGCCCGTCTAATTTTAATGTAAACAACAGAAAAAAGCAGCCGGTTTGCACCGGCTGCTCTTATTTTTTAGCTTGTTCTTTTTGGCGCAATTCAACACGCCGGATTTTTCCGGAAGCGGTTTTTGGCAGCTCTTCCACAAACTCGACCGCTCTTGGGTATTTATAAGGAGCTGTCAGCTCTTTTACATGGTTTTGCAAATTCTTCACCAGCTCATCATTCGGTTCATTGCCAGGAACCAATACGACAAAAGCTTTCACAATGGTGCCGCGGATTTCGTCCGGTGCACCGATGACCGCGCATTCCTGGACAGCCGGATGCTTCACAAGCGCATCTTCCACTTCGAACGGCCCGATCGTGTAGCCGGAAGAAATGATGATGTCATCGCCTCTTCCCTCAAACCAGAAGTACCCGTCATCGTCTTTTGACGCTTTGTCTCCGGTGACGTAATACTCACCGCGGAACTGCATTTTTGTCCGTTCATCGTCTTTGAAATAGCCTTTGAATAAGGCGGGCGTATCGACGTGGACCGCAATGTCTCCAACTTCGCCGGCGTTGACCGGATTTCCGAACTCATCGATGATTTCCACCCGGTTACCCGGTGTCGGTTTGCCCATCGAACCGATGCGGATGTCCATTCCTTTCATAACTCCTACTAGCAAAGTATTTTCAGTCTGGCCATAACCGTCGCGGACTTCCAGGTTAAAGTGCTCTTTAAAGACATTGATCACTTTTGCATTCAATGGTTCTCCCGCAGATACGGCACTATGCAAGGCGTGCAAATCGAACGATGCCAGATTTTCCTGTTTTGCCATGATGCGGTATTCCGTCGGCGTACAGCATAATACATTGATCTTGCGGCGCTCTAAAATTTGCAGGTACACTTCGGGATCAAACTTGCCGTTGTAGACAAAGCCGGTTGCGCCGCTTCCTAACGTAGCCAGGAACGGGCTCCAGATCCATTTTTGCCATCCTGGGCTCGCAGTGGCCCAAACCAAATCGCCTTCTTTTGCCCCGAGCCAATGCTCGGCAGAAGTACGCAAGTGTGCATAGGCCCATCCGTGGCTATGCACAGCGCCTTTCGGATTCCCGGTCGTTCCGGATGTATAAGACAAAAACGCCATATCGCTGCTTTTTGTGTCGGCTGCTTCGTAGACGTCTGAAGCCGCTTCCATTTCTTCTTGCAAAGAAATCCAGGATTGATCGGAGTGGCCGATGACGAATTTTGTTACCCGCGCCATTTCTTCCACTTCCTTGAACTGATCCATAAACGGCTCATAGGCAATAACTGCTTTTGCATTGCTGTGGTTCAGCCGGTACGAAATGTCTTTTGCGCGCAGCATTTCGGAACTTGGAATCACAACAAGCCCGGCTTTCAATGCTCCGATATATGCGACGTACGCTTCAATCAAGCGCGGGACCATCACAAGGACAATATCCCCTTTTTTCAATCCGGCTTTTTCAAAGCTGTTCGCCGCTTTGTTGGCTTTTTTAATCAATTCTTCATATGTAACTTGCTGCTCTTCTCCTTTATCGCTTTCCCAAATAATCGCCAGTTTGCCATCACCCGTGGCATACTTTTCAATTTCCTCAACTAAGTTGTACTTCTCAGGTGCCAGTAATTCTTCACGGTTCATTATGTATTCCCCCTAGGCGTGTGATAAAGAATGATACGTTATCATTATACCGGACAAATTTCATTATTCAAAATAATTTTAAAACATGCATTACTAAACCATCAGTAAATAGAGTTATTATTCAAGGAAAAGCCAAAAAGCTGGAGGCAAATAAACTTTTGCCTCCAGCTTTTTTGATTTTTCATGTTTATAGCAGATTTTCAAACTTCGCTTCTTTGACGCGCGGGAACTTAATGGTTTCCCGCTGGTCTGCCGCTTCCTGAATCAATTCATCGAACGACACAAAATTTTCGTAGAACTCGACTTTTTCAAGCTTCGGTTTGGTCTTAGGATTGGCCGGTGTGAAAATGGTGCAGCAATCTTCATATGGCCGGATGGAAATGTCGTACGTCCCGATTCTTTGGGCGGTTTCAATAATGTCCAGCTTGTCAATCGCAATCAGCGGCCGGAGCACCGGGGTATTCGTCACCGCATTGATCGCGTGCAGCGATTCCAGTGTTTGGCTGGCCACTTGGCCTAAGCTCTCCCCTGTAATGATGGCTTGGCTTTTGGTCTCCGCAAGCACCAAATCCGCTACGCGCATCATCATTCTGCGCGTGGAAGTCATAGTGATATTATCCGGCACCTGCTTGTGCACTTCCTGCTGAAGTTTTGTAAACGGAATGATGTGCAGCGTGACGGAAGATCCGAACTGGCTCAACTTCTCAGCCAAATCGTAAACTTTTTCTTTTGCGCGGTCATTTGTATACGGCGGACTGAAAAAATGGATCAGTTCCAGCCTAACTCCCCGCTTCAGCATGTGGTAGCCTGCTACCGGGCTGTCAATTCCACCGGATAGCATCAACAAAGCTTTTCCTCCTGCGCCGACTGGCAAGCCGCCAGCCCCTTCAATAACTTCAGCCATCATATATGCCGCTTCTTCCCGGATTTCCACTTTCAGCTCGATATCCGGGTGCTTCATTTGAACAGAAAGTTCCGGAAAGCTGCGGAGCACATGCGATCCAATTTCCTGAGTGATTTCCGGTTTTTCGTGTGAAAATTCTTTGAACGGCCGTTTGACCGATACTTTAAAACTTTTGTTGTCGCGGTCCAATTTGCTGACCACTGCAATTGCCGCTCTTTTCATCGCTTCAAAGTTCAATTCAGCTTCAGTGACCGGGCTGAACGACTGAATGCCAAAGACGTTGGGCAAACGCTCCAGCACCTGTTCCATTTCGCGTTCATCGTCCGCCAAAATAAACATGCGGTCCCGTTCCGCTTTGACGCGGACCGTTTTCAGATCGGCAAACATCTGCCGGACGTTATCCCGAAGCCGCCCGATAAACGAACTGCGGTTTTTCCCTTTGGTGGATAATTCCCCGTAACGGACGAGGACTTGTTTTGTTTTCATACGATTAAACTCCTTCGTTGCCTATCTCTTATTTGATCAAGCGGTAAACCCGCTCAAATGCGGTTTTCAATGCAGCAATATCTCCGGCTTGTGTGAAAGCCCCAAAGCTGATGCGGATCACGCCTTCTTTGTATCCGCGCGGCACGCCGACTGCTTCGATGACATGGCTTGTTTCTTTGCTTTTTGAAGAACAGGCGCTCGAGGTCGATACGATGACTGACTCCTGCTGCAAGCCGGATACCAGCACTTCGCCTTTCATCCCTTTTACAGCTACAGCTAAAATATGGGAAGCTGCAGTTTCCGGGCTGATAATTTTAACGCCTGTAAATCCGGCAAAAAATGCCCGGAGCTCCCGGTTCCAATCGGCAAATTCCATTCTTGGCTCTGCCAGGCGAAGCGCTTTTGCAAAGGCGACTGCCTGCGGCACAGCGACGGTTCCGCTTCTTAAGCCGAACTCCTGGCCGCCGCCATAAAGAACCGGCTGAAGTTCCACCTGGTTGAATGCCAAAATGCCGCTGCCTTTCAAGCCATGGATTTTGTGCCCCGATACAGTCAATAAATCCGGCATAGCACCGAGAGGAAGTTCCAGCTTACCTACACTTTGGACCGCATCGACATGGAGCAAGGTCCGAGTTCCAGCAAGCAGTTTTTTCACATCAGCAATTGGATGTACCGTGCCGATTTCGTTATTGACATGCATCAAGCTTACCAAAATCGTATCGCTTCTGAGGGCGTTATTCAACTCATTCAAACTGATGGCACCGGTCTCGTCGACCGGCAGCCGGGTAATTTCAAATCCCTGTTCCTCTAATACGGCTAACGGATTAAGGACTGCCGGATGCTCCGTCACAGCAGTAATGATGTGTTTTCCCCGGTGCCGGTATGCTTTCGCAGCCCCAATAAGCGCCAGGTTATTGGATTCCGTGCCGCCGGATGTAAAAACAACCTGGTCCATATTCAAAATTTGCCTGATTTGCGTGCGTGCGCCTTCCAGCAAATCTTCCGCTTGGTTTCCCATCCGGTGAATCGATGCCGGATTGGCGTAGAATTGCTCATTCACTTTTACAAACGTTTCAAGCACTTCTTTACGCGGCTGGGTAGTTGCGCTGTTGTCCAAGTAAATCATTTAGCCACCTCCGAAAAGAAAACCACCAGCACGGATGCTGGTGGTTTTCAATATTGTTTTAAACTCGCCATGCTTCTTCTTTAACTAGCACTTCAATGCGTTTCATTGAACCCGGTTCGAAGCTTTCAACTGCTGTTGCGGCTTCTTCCAATGCTTTTGAGTAACGGAGCTGTCTGAATGACTCTTCCGCTTCCTTCAACTTGGCATCCATTTGCGGGTTTGTTTTGCGGAAACGGTTGCCGTACTGGATAATGCGTTCAACGAGAAGTACGTTTTCAATCATTTCAGCTGATTTTTCTTCAACTTCTTCGATCGATTGTTCAGCATTCATCACATAATTGTCAACCAGTTTCATGTTCAAAGGAACTTCCTGCAAGCTTTGCATCGCTACAAACAACTGCTCTTCCGCTTCTTCCAACCGGACATCCATTTCTTCCGGAATGCCTGGTGTATTGGCTTTGTGCAGCATTCTGTCGGTTTCCTGCAAGCGGCGTTTCAAGTCTTCCACTTTTCTGCGTGCTTCATTTTCGCCAATCCGCAAGCTCTTCAGTGATTCTGTGAAATCATGCTGGATGACGTCAATCTTCGCTAACTCTTCACGAATATAAACCAGTTCTTCTTCCAGGTTCGAATACGCGGACTGGTCTTCTTCAGTCCGCGATTTGAACAAATCAAACCGGCGATTCAGTTCTTCCAATTTTTCTAGGCAAGTCTTCGGAATAGCCGCATCGCTTTCAGAAATCTTGTAGCTCTGCTGAACAAACAGGCATTCATCGTGCATATCGCGCGCATCGCGGTTAATGAGTTCCAAATGCCGCCCTGTTTCCGCTTTGTAGTAATCCACGAAATGCTTGGCTTTTACTTCTTTTTCCAAGATTTCATAGAACGAATCAATGCGTTCTTTCATCTCTTCTGCTTTTTCTTTTGTTTCATCTACATTCAAGCGGGCAACTTCTTCTTTCATCCCGACAAGTTCGTCTTCCATTCTATCCAGCTGGCGCGTCAGTTCCAAATGATTCAAGTAGTAGGACTGGCTTTCCATTTCCCGGATGCCATTGCGCAATTCACTGATATAAGAAGGAATCTTCGAATTGATGTCTGTCAAAAGTGCCGGAATTTCATCGATTAAGGAGAAAACGTAATCTCCTTCTTCTGAAAGACCCATAACGGTTGTCCGTGCTTTCAAGTAATTGCCTTCCGCTGTCAAACGGTCGTACTCTTCAAACAACGGCGAGAAAGCCTCCAGCTTTTTCTCTAAAGGAGCAGCTGCTGCACCGTAAGAATGCTGATGAGCCAATAAATTCTTCCGCGCCAGGCGGTATTGGTCTTTCATGACATCCATTTCGCTGCGGTTTTTCTCTTCACTGCCGATCAATTCTTCAAGTTCACTTAAAATCTCATTCATTTGGCGGTCGACATCGTCGATGCGGATTTCAATGTCTTTTTCAAGCTCTGTAGCTTTTCCGAATCTGAAGCGATTAATCGCATCGTCTGCATCAAACAGCAACGCATCAATTTTCGGAATATGTAAGTCCATAATTTCCGTCCATATCTCACGCCAGCGCTCGAACATCTCTTCTGTCTGGCCGTTCATGTTCAATTGTTTTACTTTCGTCAATTCTTCAAGTATTGGTTTGTTTTGTATTTGCAGTTTTAACTGTTCCAAGCGTTCAATTTCCGCGTTGTGCTTCTTGCGAAACAACAAGCCGACGACAATTATCGCTAATAGAATGATGACCGCAATGATGATATACTTCATCATAAGTCATTTAGCCCCCTGTTCCAAAATCACATTTCCTTTTCTATATAAATGTTTTACATACTTCTGCTATTTTAACATGTATTCGATTCTTTTGTTTGTGAAATCGAAGAAAAGAGTGAAATATTTTCAAATCTGAAGAAAGTTGGTGCTTCAATGAAAAGAGATGGACACATTCATACCCCTTTTTGCCCTCATGGCACAAAAGATGAATTGCGTGCGTACATAGAAAAAGCGATTAGATCCGGTTTTGGCGATATTTCATTTACCGAACATGCGCCGCTCCCCTCTTCTTTCGCAGATCCGACTCCCGAAAAAGACAGCGGAATGAGTTTAGAAACTTTGCACCTTTATTTAGACGCCATCAAGCAGGCTAAAGATGCCTATAAGAATGATATCCAAATTCGCGTCGGATTGGAAGTGGACTATATCACCGGTTATGAATCGGAAACCCGGTCTTTTCTTGATGAATATGGACCATTGCTGGACGATTCGATTTTATCGGTTCATTTCCTGCGTATGGGCAGCGACTATTTTTGCATGGACTACAGCAAGGAAGTTTTCATGGATATAGCCCATCAAGCCGGGTCGGTGGAAGCTGTATATGAGCTGTACTACAAAACGGTCGAAGCATCTATCGCCGCTGAGCTTGGAGCTTTTAAGCCAAAACGCATCGGCCACCCGACGCTGGTCCACAAATTCCAGCTTGCGCACGGAAAAAAAATCGATGACGACCAGCATATCAAGCGCGTACTTGAAAAAATTGCGGAAACAGGCTACGAAATGGATTTGAACGGCGCCGGCTTCTCGAAACCCGATTGCCTCGAATCATATCCTCCGCAGCACTACATCCCTGTTGCCGAGTCGCTCGGCATTCCGCTCATCTTCGGCTCGGATGCACATAGCGTCAATGGCTTGCATAAGCATTACGGAAAACTTTATAATAAGTAAATCATAAAACGAAATGGGGCTTCACTATGTTTTCTCAAACAACTTACAGCGGCTCAAGCCTGGATCAATACACCATGCTTGGCAAACAACTGGATGCGCTTCTCGAAGGCGAATCCAATCTTGTCGCCAACTTAAGCAATGCTTCTGCGCTGCTTAACCAATTTTTAGAGCGCATCAATTGGGTCGGCTTTTATTTAATGGAAGATGGTGAACTGGTTCTTGGACCATTCCAGGGGCTTCCGGCTTGTGTGCGGATCCAGGTAGGAAAAGGCGTGTGCGGAACGGCAGTGGCAGAAAAGAAAACAATGCTCATTGAAGATGTCCATGCGTTTCCTGGCCACATTGCCTGCGACGCAGCTTCCCAGTCTGAAATCGTTATTCCGTTGATGAAAGACGGTAGCGTAATCGGCGTCCTGGATATCGACAGCCCGGAACTGAGCCGCTTTACAAAAGAAGACCAGGAAGGCCTCGAACTCTTTACCGAAGTATTAATGAAGCATCTATAAAATGAAAATGCCCGGATCTCCTAACTTGAGATCCGGGCATTTTTATTAGGCTTCCTGTAATTTCGGCTTTACAGCTTCAAAAGCTTTTGTGAGATCGGCAATCAAGTCATCGGTATGCTCAAGGCCGACAGACAAGCGCAGCAGCGATTCGGTAATGCCCATCGCTTCCCGGCTCGGCTCCGGCACCACCGCATGGGTCATCGAAGCCGGATGCTGAATCAGCGTTTCTGCATCTCCCAGGCTGACGGCAATTTTAACGAGCGACAACGCATTCATGAAGGCCTGCGCTTCTTTTTTCCCGCCTTCAATCTCAAATGAAATCAACCCGCCGCCGTCCCGCATTTGGCGCTTGGCAATTTCCATCTGCGGATGATTTTCATCAAACGGGTAATAAATCTTTTTGACCAGCGGTTCCTGTTTCAAGAAAGCAAGCACCATCTTGGCATTTGAGATATGCCGGTCCATGCGGACATGAAGCGTTTTTAAGCCGCGCAGCAATAGCCACGCGTCGAATGGCGACATGATTCCGCCGACATCTTTCTGGACCGTCATGCGGAGCTTTTGCATTTCGGCCCCGTCTTTGCCGACCAATATTCCCCCGACCACATCCCCATGGCCGTTCAAATATTTGGTTGCACTGTGCAGTACGAAGTCCGCTCCCAATTGAATCGGGTTCTGCAAATAAGGCGAGCTGAATGTATTGTCAACCACGACACGCAGCCCGTGTTTTTTAGCGACCGAAACCACCGCTTCCAAATTGACGATTTCCATCGTCGGATTGATCGGTGTTTCGACATAAATGCAGACCGTTTCCGGACGGAGAGCTTGTTCAATTTCCTGCTCGGTCGTCATCGAAACCAAATTATGTGTTATGCCGTATTTTTCTTCCATCATCTCAAGCAGCCCGAACGTACAGCCGTAGATTCCCCTTGAGCAAAGTACATGGTCCCCCGCTTTGGTCAGATGGATCAGCACCGCACTGACTGCTGCCATTCCGGAACCGAAAGCAAGTGCCCCTTCCCCGTACTCGATTTCCGCCATCCGTTCTTCCAGCACACGGACCGTCGGATTTCCAAGTCTCGAGTAAATATTGCCTTCCCAATTTCCTGCAAAGCGGTTTTCCCCTTCTTCAGCACTTTCAAAAGCAAAAGTTGACGTTTGATAAAGCGGAGTCGCTAAACTGTCATGGTGAAGCGAACTTTTGTATCCTTTGTGGATAACTGCTGTTTCCATATTAATTTCTGGCTTTTTCATATTCATACACCCCTTATTCAAAATAGAAAGCGCTTACATCCCATCTCTTTCCATTCTACCTTGAATGATAAAAAAAAGAAAGCCGGCCTTTTCGAACACCTTTCCGTAATTGTTGACTTATTGCCTGCGGTGCGGTTATACTATAATTTGTGTAAAATAATCGCAGCAGTTGTATGTGCGGGTTTGTCCATTTTGTTCCTATTAGTTAATAAGTAGGTGTATCGCGTAACTCTTGGCTGCTGAGCGAAGGTACAAGAATATAAAATGGCTTACAGCATGAATACAATTGGTTTTTATTTTACTTCAAAAACCAACAATAGAGGAGGAGACATATATGTCTCGTTATACAGGTCCAGCATGGAAACAGTCTCGCCGCCTAGGAGTTTCTCTTAGCGGAACAGGCAAAGAACTAGAAAAACGCCCTTACGCACCAGGTCAACACGGTGCTAACCAACGCAGAAAAGTTTCTGAGTACGGTTTGCAACTTCAAGAAAAACAAAAACTTCGTTTCATGTTTGGTGTAAACGAACGCCAATTCAAAACTTTATTCAACAAAGCTGGTAAAATGCCAGGTAAACACGGTGAAAACTTCATGATCTTGCTTGAAGCTCGCCTTGATAACGTTGTTTATCGTTTAGGTCTTGCGCGCACTCGCCGCCAAGCTCGCCAATTGGTAAACCACGGCCACATCCTTGTTGATGGCAAACGCCTTGACATCCCGTCATACAGCGTGAAACCAGGTCAAACAATCGCATTCCGCGAGCGTTCAAACAACCTTGATGTCGTTAACGAAGCAATCGAAGTAAGCAACTTCGTTCCTGAATACGTATCAATCGATGCTGAAAACAAAGTAGGTACTTTTGTACGCTACCCAGAACGCAGCGAATTGTCTGCTGAAATCAGCGAACAGTTGATCGTTGAGTACTACTCACGTTAATCTGTTGCTTATAAAAGCCCTGAAACGGTTTTCCGTTTCGGGGCTTTTTCTATGCCAAAAAAAATCCTTCGCCGATTCGGCAAAGGATTTTCAAGACTGCTATTGCACAAGCTGGACACCGTTTTCTTTCAATGCCTGGGCAAGTGAGTTATACACTTCGATATCCGTGAATTTGATGCCGAGATGCACCGCCGTTTGAGCGATGACCGGACTGATTCCCGATAAAGCGGTTTTGACGCCGATGATTTTCAAACCCGTAATCAATTGGAATACTTGCTGTGCAACCATCGTATCAATGATCGGCACACCGGATAAATCGACGACCAGCCGCTCCAGATTATGTTTCGCACATTGTTTCAACGTCTTTTCGAAAATGATTTGGGCCCGGTGTGTCGTAATCTCTCCCACTAGCGGCAAGAATCCGGAGCTTTTCGTCAGAAGAATCACTGGCGCACTCATTTCCACAATCATCTGCTGCTGGTTTTGCAGGCGTTCCTGGGCGACCCTTGTATTTTGTGCAGTAAATTCAAGAATGACTTTCCCGATGGTTTCAACAATCGCCAGATTCCATTTGCTTAATTGTTCAAAAGTGACTTTTTCTTTATGCTGGGATGCAAATTCTGCAATCGTCTTAAGGTATTGCTGCTGGGTGCGGAAAAATTCCTCGATAACCACGACGATCGGTGTTTTTAAATGTCCGTCGTCTGTAGCAATTTCCTCAATCCAATCTTGAAATTCCTGCGAAAAGTCCTGCTGGTTTTCGGAAAACATCGAACAGAACAACACATGGAAATCATGATTCTGGCGTTTGAGGTTTTCTATTTCTTCGGGGTTTTTTGTACTGTAAATCCCCCGTTGGTTCTTATCCAAAGTTCCATACCATTGTTCAGTCATTTCCCATGTACGTTCACGCAAATATTCATGCAGTTGTTGATTTTCCACCATTTTCTCTTCCTCCTGCTCAAGCCTGTACCTTCACCGGCTATATTGCCTGTTAAAGCCGGTTGCAGCCTGCCTTCAACTACTTATTAACCATCATAATACATTGGCCTTTCGCTTGCATTAATTCACTCAAAAAATTTATTCTATTTCAACTTATTTGAAGAGTTAGGCTGTGCCCATTTGGTTCTATAACGCTTTATGCTAAACTGAAAAAAACGGAGGTGCAGTTATGAGAATCGTTTCAATATGCCCAAGCAATACCGAACTGCTGGCTTTTTTAGGGGCAGAAAATTTACTGGTCGGCATCGATGATTATTCAGACTGGCCGAGCCAAATCACTGCCTTGCCGAGGCTCGGCCCTGATTTAGCGATTCGGATGGATGAATTGGAAGCATTAAAGCCGGACCTGGTGCTTGCTTCACTCAGCGTGCCGGGAATGGAGAAAAACGTAGAAGAGCTGGTCCGCAGAAAAATTCCGCATTTGGTGCTGAATCCACAAACACTTGAAGAAATCGGCCAGGATTTATTGGCTGTCGGACAAGCCTGCGGCATCGATGCGCACCCGGTACATACGGAGTTTCTGTCAGTCATTGAAGACATCAAGAACCGTTCATCACTAGCAGAGAGCCACCCGTCACTTTACTGGGAATGGTGGCCCAAGCCCATTTTCACGCCCGGCAGCGTGAACTGGCTGACGGAAATTAGCCACATTACCGGGGCGCGCAATGCATTTGAAGACGTCGCTTCCGCAAATTTCCAGACGGATTGGGAAGACGTTCGGCAGCGTGACCCTGATTATATTCTGCTTGCCTGGGTCGGCATCATGACTTCAAAAGTAAAGCCTGAACTGGTCCGAAAACGGCCCGGCTGGAATGAAATGAAAGCTTATAACCACATTCACATCATGGAGGAGGAACTGTATTGCCGCCCTTCTCCCCGTCTCATTGAAGGGGCGATTCGATTGGGCAAACTGATTCATCCTGAATTATACAGCGATTTGGAATTGCCGCGATTCATACGCGAAAAACAGACATAATAATGGCGAACCCGGGAATACGGGTTCGCCATTTTACTTGAAAATTGTTTACAATCCTGCTTGTCCTCTTTTATTCGGGCGATCCAAATCGTCATCCAACCCGGCGTCGCTGTCGCTGCCTAAAGCTGAATTGCGGTCGCCTCTAATGGTTGAACTGCGCTCATCGCCAATAAGTGGATCCTGATTATGGTTAAGCGCCGAACTGTCGCGAATCAGTCTGTCTTGCGAGTCACGCTCACTGATATAAGTTTCACGGGTAGTTCCGGATTCCGCATCACTGCTGCTGATATAAGCGTCTTTCGTTGAACCGATATCTGCATCCCTGCCGCTTGTTGAATCGAAGGAATTTCGGTTGCCGCCAATGCTTGAATCACGGTCATAGGTATCCGAATCTCTTGTAATTCCAGAGCTTGTACGATCCGTCGTGTACGTTTCCCGCACCACTCCACTACTGGATTCTTGTCCACTTATGAAACTATCGCGGTCGTTGTGATCTGGAATCGAGCTGTTGCTGTCATCCACTAACACAAGAATTCGGCCTTCTTTAAATTGGGTTTCGTATTCCTGGGCCTCATCTTCGGGAATCCCCAGGCCAATTAAAGCACCGGCGAGTCCGCCGACTCCCGCACCTGCTGCTGCTCCAGTAAGCCCGGCTACAATCGGCCCGGCAGCTACAATCGGCCCAATGCCTGGAATGGCAAGCGCTCCGATGCCCGCAAGTACACCGCCCAATCCGCCTAGGGCTCCTCCTGTAACCGCGCCGGTAGCTGCGCCTTCACCTGCATGCGTTCCTGTTTCTTCCGTTACGTTACGCGTTTCCTCTTTGTCTTTACTGAGAACCGAGATATCCTCTGAACGATATCCTTGTCTTTTAAGGTCTTCAATTGCATCGATTGCTTCATTCTCTGAATGGTAAGAACCAACTACTTTTGACATTCTTAAACGCCTCCTCAGTTTTTGAGCAATGGAAATGCTACAGTTTCAAAATACCCTTCTGCCATGCCGCTAAACATGAAATCATTTCCTCATATTGCATTGGCATTAAGAACCTGTAACTTTTCTTTTACATTTTGCGTCTATCATTATAAAGGGAGGAGTGATTTTTCTGATCAGGAATTTTGCAATTCTTTTGTGTGCAGTTTTGTTGTTGATCGGCTACAACTACATCGCTTCTCCTCCAATGCCTTCCGTTAAAGCTGAGGGCAGAATGGTCGCTCCTACGCCAGGTTCTTACTGCTGGGAAAGCGCGTTGAAAGCCGAATGCGTCGACATGGCTTATGCAAGTCCTTGGGAACAAGGGCTGAAGAAAGCGCCGGCAACCGTTAAAGCCGGCGTCGATATATTCGTTGATTTCAATAAGCAACCCCTTCCCGGAAGTTTAAGGGCTGAACTCTGGTCAAGCGAAACAGACAGCAAGCCGGCTCTCTTACAGAACGGTATCTTTACCGCTCCGAAAGTTCCAGGAATCTATATCTATCACATCTTTGCCGATTGGGAACAAGGCAGCGGCAATTACGCCTTTTCTATAGAAGTAAAATGAAAAGCAGCCAGGGGCTTCCCGGCTGCTTTAGTCATTTCTTCTATTTATTGAAACTGCACCATATGGTATTTTTTCTTGCCGCGGCGCACAATGGCAAAGGCATCTTCCAACCGGTCTTTCTCGTCAATGACGTATTCCAAATCGGTCACTTTTTCGCCGTTCACTGAAATGGCGCCGTTTGTCACATCTTCTCTTGCCTGGCGTTTTGAAGACGAAATGCCGGCTTCCACAATCAAGTCGACAATGCTTTTCGGCTCTTTCACCATTTCAACAGAAGGTACATCTTTAAATGCCGCTTTCATTTCTTCAGCAGACAAAGCTTTCAAATCTCCGCTGAACAATGCTTTGGTGATGCGCTGTGCATCTTGGAGCGCTTCTTCACCGTGGATCAACTTCGTCATTTCTTCCGCCAGAACCGTTTGTGCTTTACGCAAATGCGCTTCTGTTTCCACTGATTCTTGCAATGCTTCAATTTCTTCACGCTCCATGAACGTGAAGATTTTCAAGTACTTGATTACGTCGGCATCCGCCGTGTTAATCCAGAACTGGTAAAACTCGTACGGCGAAGTCTTCTTCGCATCAAGCCATACGGCTCCGCCAGCCGTCTTGCCGAATTTCGTGCCATCCGCTTTCGTTACCAGTGGAATCGTAATGCCGTATGCTTTCGCCTCTTCATCGTGTGTTTTGCGGATCACTTCAAGGCCAGAAGTGATATTCCCCCATTGGTCCGATCCGCCGATCTGAACCCGGCAATTGTAATGATTATATAAATGGTTGTAGTCTATCGCCTGGATGAGCGTGTACGTAAACTCGGTGAACGAGATGCCGCTTTCCAAGCGGGAAGCTACAGATTCTTTTGCCAGCATGTAATTGACGGAAATCAGTTTCCCGTAATCCCGCAGGAACTCGATGACGCTCATCTCGCCAATCCAATCGCGGTTGTTGACCATGCGTGCCCCGTTCTCTGAATTAAAATCAAAAATACGTTCCATTTGAACTTTGATCGCATCTACGTTTTTATCAATCTGTTCAGTAGATTGCAACTGGCGTTCTTCGTTGCGGCCAGACGGATCTCCAATCATCCCGGTCGCTCCGCCGACAAGCAGAATCGGCTGATGGCCGTGCATCTGGAAACGGCGCAAAGTCAATAAAGGCACGATATGCCCAATATGCATGCTGTCAGCAGTTGGATCTACCCCACAATACAGGGAAATTTTTTGTTCATCCAGCAATTTCGCCATGCCTTCTTCATCGGTCTGCTGGTACAGCAGACCCCGCCATTTTAAGTCTTCAATCAATCCGTTGCCCATTCCAATTCCTCCTCAATGAAAATAAAAAAGCCCCTGCATGAATTTCATGCAGGGACGCTTTTGCGCGGTACCACCCAGCTTGGAGACTTAAATCTCCCGACTTCATGTGCCATACGGGGCACTTCCGTAAACTCCAAGCCTGTAATTCAGCCGCTGCGCTTTGACCGGTTCACACCTTCCACCGGCTCTCTGGACAAAGTTCGCACGCCCTACTTCGGACTCTTCTTCGTTTAAATATGAAAATATATTAGTTAGTTTACTTCAATCTGGCATATTGTCAATCTTTTTCGTTGCAATTCACAGAATATGCTATAATAAAGCCAGATTTAGGAGGATGATTACAGTGCAAGATAAGGTGAAAAATGTTCTCAGGAAAACTGAAGAAACTTTAAATAGATGGACCTCCGCAAAGTGGTATAAACGGCTAAGCATCACGACAAGCGTCTTTTGGAACTTGGCCATTCTGCTGGCGATTATCCTTGTCGCAGGCGGTGTATTTGCCGCTTCTGTCGGAGCCGGTTATTTTGCTTCTTTAGTGGACGAAGAAAAACTTCGGACCCCTGATGAAATGCGCGGAGAAATTTACAGCTACGAAGAAACGTCCGAGATGTTTTTCGATAATGATGTCTATATCGGAAAAATCCAAACTGACCTGGAACGCAAAGAAACCCAATTGGACAAAGTTGCAAAAACTGCGATTGATGCGGTTCTCGCTACCGAAGACGAGTACTTTTTGGAACATGAAGGCATTGTGCCAAAAGCGATCCTTCGCGGATTGTTCCAGGATGTATCCAATTCCGATAGCCAGACAGGCGGATCTACGCTGACCCAGCAGCTGATTAAAAACCAGATTTTGACGAACGAAGTGTCCTATGAACGGAAAGCAAAAGAAATTCTGCTTGCCATGCGTCTTGAGAAATTCATGTCTAAAAATGAGATCATGGAAGCTTATCTGAACATCATCCCTTACGGCAGAAATTCTTCCGGCGCCAACATTGCCGGAATTGAAACTGCAGCGAACGGATTGTTTGATAAATCGGCGAGTGAATTGAGTTTGCCGCAGGCCGCGTTTATCGCCGGAATTCCAAAAGCCCCTTTCCGCTATACCCCTTATTCTTCAGGCGGTGAGTTAAAAAATGCGGAAGGCTTGCAGCCTGGCATTGACCGGATGAAAACAGTATTGTTCCGGATGAAAGAAACCGGCTATATCACGGAAGAAGAATACAATCAGGCCGTCGCTTATGATATTGTGAAGGACTTCCGCAAAGATGAACAGCGTTCATATGAGAAATATCCGTATATCACCGTCGAACTTGAAAAACGGGCATCACGCATCATTATGGACGTGCTTGCCGAGCAAGATGGCGTTGATCCAAAGACCCTTGAAGAAAACAACAAAATTTACGAGGAATATGCAATTTTAGCTGACCGGGCAGTCCGCTCAAACGGCTACCGCATCCACTCGACCATCAACAAAGATTTGTACGATGCCCATGAAAAAGCGAAAAATGCTTACAAAGGCTACGGTACGACTTTAACGGTTGAATCGACCAATGAAGAAGGCGAAGCCGTCATGAAAGAGCTTCCTGTCCAGGTCGGCAGTATGATGATTGAAAACAAAACCGGCCGGATTTTAAGCTTTATCGGCGGTCGTGACCACGCTGTGGAGAAATTGAACCACGCGACGCAAGCTTACCGTTCCATCGGCTCTACCGTAAAGCCTTTGCTTGTATACGGGCCAGCCCTTGAATTCGGCGCAATCGGCGCGGGCAGCCCCGTAGTCGATGTTAAATTCACTTTAAATGACAACGGCAAGGCTTGGACGCCTGCCAACTTTGTTCCGACGAGCGAGCAAGGCATCATGCCGGCGCGCGATGCACTGGCACAGTCCCAAAACTTGCCTGCCCTCCGCCTATATGGCCAAATCAGAGAACAAATGCCGATCAATTACTTGATCAATTCCGGATTCTCAACAGTCGTTGAAAACGAAAACTACAATGCTTCTGCTGCTTTAGGCGGCGGGATTGAAGGTTCTGTAGAAGAATTGACCAGCGGCTACGCCGCAGTTGCCAATGGCGGCAAAAAAGTGGAACCGTTTATGATCGAACGCATTGAAGATGCAGACGGCAACGTAGTGTTTGAACACAAAGCCGAAGAGAAAGAAATTTACACGCCGCAAACAGCGTACATCTTAACGGATATGCTCCGTGATGTGTTTGACACGGATCGCGGTACCGCAAACCGTGCAAATGGATTGCTGGACTTTAGTGCTGATTTTGCCGGCAAGACCGGTACTACTCAGGAAACAAGAGATGTTTGGCTGGTTGGCTATAACCCGAATGTCACGATGGGTGTTTGGCTGGGTTATGACAGAGAAAAATACTCTCTTGATAATTTCCGGAATACCAATCTGCAGCCTTCCGTCCGCGTGAACCAATTGTGGGCGAGCCTAATGAATACGACTTATCAAGTTGCTCCAGACGTAGTGGGAGCTAAAGAAACATTCAAAGCGCCAAAAGGCGTCGTCACCCGTTCGTTCTGCAGCATTTCGGGCCTTGCGCCGGGAGGCGGCTGTTCATCAGCCGGCCTTGTCGAGTCTGACTTGTTCAACGAAAACGTCATGATACCGAAAAAAGCGGATGACAGTTTGACGTCGGGATCTTATACAACCGTCAACGGCAGCCGTTACCTGGCTCTAGACAGCACGCCAAGAGAATTTGTTACAAGCGGCGGCGCTGGAGTGTCCCAAGCATATATTGACCGCATGCTTGCTCCGTTCGGCGGAGATGCGGGGAAACTATTCCCTGGAAACTCCAGATTTTCAAGAGTCGTGTCGGGAGCATCATTGAAACATGATGGAGTCGCTCCATCAAGTGTCAGCGCTAGCATTAGCGGAACGACAATTACTTGGAGCAACTCACCTTCCAATGATATTGTCGGCTACCGGGTATACCGCAGCGGCGGCGGCTCTTTGGCTTCCATCTCTGAATCTCGCGGCAACTCCTTTAAAGTACCGGGTGCGGGCAGCTATTATGTAGTAGCCGTCGATATCACCGGCAAGCAGTCTTCTGCTTCCAATACGGTAAGTGTCGCAGCACCAAAACCGGAACCGAAACCGAAACCTGCGCCAAAAGAGGAAGAGAAAAAGGATGAACCGGATACTCCACCGGTAGATGAACCGGAAGAAACACCGGAAGAACCAGCAGAACCTGAGGAGCCTGCTGAACCGACAGAACCGGAAGAACCAACAGAACCGGAAGAGCCTGCTGACGAACCAGCTGAACCGGAAGAACCGACAGAACCGGAAGAGCCTACTGACCCATAAGTAAAAAAGACACGAAGAAACCCCAGTTGAAAACTCAGCTGGGGTTATTTTTTGGTTTCTTAATCTTCCATTGTAGACAAATCGCCTGTTGGCAAATCTAATTCCCACGCTTTCAAGACCCGGCGCATGATTTTACCGCTTCGTGTTTTCGGAAGCTTGTCTTTGAACTCAATTTCTTTTGGAGCAGCGTGGGCTGCCAAGCCCTTTTTCACAAATTGCTGGATGTCCTGAATCAGTTCATCCGACGGCTCGTAGCCTTCATTTAAAGCGACAAACGCTTTAATGATTTCCCCGCGGACCGGATCCGGCTTCCCGATGACCCCTGCTTCTGCAACTGCCGGATGCTCTAGCAATTTGCTTTCCACTTCAAATGGTCCTACGCGCTCACCCGAAGTCATGATTACATCATCCACCCGGCCCTGGAACCAGAAATAGCCTTCTTCATCCATGTATGCCGAATCTCCTGAAACATACCATTGATCGTTCAAGAAATACGATTCGTACTTAGACGGATTGTTCCAAATCTGGCGCATCATTGAAGGCCAGCCTTTTTCAATGGCCAAGTTCCCCATCTGGTTTGGCGGCAGTTCTTTCCCTTGATCATCCACAATGGCCACTTTAATGCCCGGAACCGGTTTACCCATCGATCCTGGCTTAATTGCCATAGAAGGGTAGTTGCAGATGGTCTGGGCTCCTGTTTCCGTCATCCACCATGTATCATGGATCCGTTTGTCGAATACTTGTACGCCCCAGCGCACCACTTCGGGGTTCAACGGTTCACCGACAGACAAAACATGGCGAAGCGTCGACAAATCGAATTCTTTCACCAACGCGTCCCCTGCTCCCATCAGCATACGGAAAGCGGTCGGTGCACTGTACCAGACAGTGACGCCAAAATCTTCGATGGCTTTATACCAGCCTTCCGGAGAAAAACGTCCACCCAATATGACCGTAGTTGTGCCAGTCAGCCAAGGGGCGAATACGCCATAAGCCGTTCCAGTCACCCAGCCCGGATCGGCTGTGCACCAATAAATGTCCTGCTCCTGCAGATCGAGCACCCATTTGGCTGTCTGATACTGCTGTACCATAGCATATTGCGCGTGAAGAACGCCTTTCGGTTTGCCGGTAGAACCGGAAGTATAGTGCAGTACCAACCCATCTTCTTTATCGAGCCATTCAATATCGAATTGATCCGAAGAACCGTTCAAGTGCTTCGTAAAATCAACAAACTTGCCGTCTTCTTCAATATTTTCGCCGACTAAGAAAATGGTCTTTAGGTTTGGCAGGCGGTCGTGCGGGATGCGCGCCAACAGCTCCGGCGTCGTAATGATCGCCTTGGCATCGCTGTCATCCAAACGGTCATAGATTGCACCTTCCATGAAGGCTTCAAACAATGGACCGACAATAAGGCCCATTTTCAACGCACCAAACATGGCAAAATACAGCTCCGGCGAACGCGGCATGAAGATAAACATGCGGTCCCCTTTTTCCAGTTCCGAATGCGCTTTCAATAAATTAGCAGCCCGGTTGGTCATGCGCTTCATTTCATAAAACGTATAGGACTCGTGGCGGTTCTGATCTTTGTAGTAAAGAGCTACTTTGTTTTTGCGGTCAGAGTCAGCATGCCGGTCAATGGCTTCATGCGCCATATTCACTTTGCCGGTCTCATACCAACTGAATTCTTTTTCCACTTCAGCCCAATCAAAGGCTGCTGCAACTTCTTCGTAATTATGTAGATGATGCTCCCCTTGCGTTGCCGGTATCAATTCCACTTTCATCCAAATCACCCTTTCGCATTGATTCTCTTCCATTCTACAACATTCTGACAATTTAATGCGAATAATTTTAACTTTTTAGAAAACTGCCTGTTTTTGTTAATGTATTTTCACTACTCTACTTCCTTTTCATGTATAATGTACCTAATTGTACCCAACAGGCGGTGAAATGATGGAACATAAAAAGACGTATAATGCCATGGAGTTAGAGACAAAGCACGGCACAATCATCATTGAAGGGCCGATTCCATCCAGTGAATTGAAAGCGCTTGATTTCCACGAAGATCTGGTAGCGTTTCGGCAACCTGAACAACAGCATAAAGCCATTACAGAAATTGCCGATTTGCCTGAAGGCCGGATATTGATAGCCCGGGACCAGAACATGATTGTCGGCTATGTCACTTTTCTTTATCCCGACCCTTTAGAGCGGTGGTCGGAAGGGAAAATGGAAAACCTTATTGAGCTTGGCGCTATTGAAGTCATTCCTAAATTCCGCGGCACCGGCGTCGGAAAATCCTTGTTGAAGGTTTCAATAATGGATGACGCATTTGAAGATTTCATTGTCATAACTACCGAATATTACTGGCATTGGGATTTAAAAGGAACAGGCTTGAATGTTTGGGAATACCGAAAAATCATGGAAAAAATGATGCAGGCCGGCGGGCTTGAATATTATGCAACCGATGATCCGGAAATCAGTTCCCACCCCGCCAATTGCCTAATGGCAAGAATCGGCAAACGGATCGATCCTGAATCCGTCCAGAAATTTGATCAGCTTCGCTTTATGAACCGTTATATGTATTGATACGAAATAAGGGGTGTTTCCATGTTAATTGAAGAAATTATGAAAACCGATGTATATACGCTGCAGCCGAACCAAACCGTCCAAGACGTCGTCGATTTGTTTGAAGAAAAGCGGATTCGCCATGCACCTGTTGTAGATAATGGCAAAGTCGTCGGAGTGGTCACCGAACGGGATTTGAAAGACGCCCTTCCTTCCCGATTTTCTGTTTCGCCTAAAATTAATGCATACGAAAAATTGGTTTCTGAAATTATGGCAAAAAACCCCATTACAGCTCATCCATTAGATTTCGTGGAAGAGTCCGCTTTAATCTTTTACGAACAAAAAATCGGCTGCCTGCCTGTAGTCAGCCAGGACAAATTGGTTGGATTCCTCACCGAAACGGATTTATTGTATAAATACATTGAATTGACAGGCGCTCACCAACCCGGTTCCCATATCGAAATCCGGGTGCCTAACCGTTCCGGCATTCTTTATGAAGTATCAAAAGTATTCTATAACCAGCATGTCAACGTGTTAAGTGTACTCGTCTACCCCGATAAAAAAAACAGCTCCAACAAAATTCTGGTTTTCCGTGTACAAACCATGAATCCGCTAGCCATTATAAACGACTTAAAAAAAGAAGGTTTTGATGTCTTATGGCCAAATACACCACAAATGAACGAATAAAACATGCTGTTTTTGTCTATTCAGAAGATCAATTGGGGTATAAATTTTCTGATACGCATCCCTTCAACCAGAAAAGGCTCGTATTGACGATTGATTTGCTCCAGAAAATGAATGCGCTTCCAGAAAATTTAGTAGTTCCGGCGCGTGTCGCTACCGACGAAGAGCTTATGCTTGCCCATGATCCGCGTTACATCGAAATCGTAAAAAAAGCGAGCCGAGGAGAAATTTCTCCGGAAGCCGGAGAAAGCTATGGCATTGGAACGGAAGATACACCCATCTTTGAAAATATGCACGAAGCCAGTGCCCGGCTGGTCGGTGGCACTTTGACTGCTGTGGATTATGTTATGGAGGGAAAAGCGCAGCATGCGTTAAACCTCGGAGGCGGCCTTCATCACGGCTTCCGGGGGAAAGCCTCTGGTTTTTGCATTTACAATGACAGCTCAGTCGCCATTAACTATATGAAGAAAAAGTACGGCGCCCGCGTGCTTTATATCGATACCGATGCCCATCATGGAGATGGCGTCCAATGGTGTTTTTATGACGATCCGGACGTTTGTACCGTATCGATTCACGAAACCGGCCGCTACCTGTTTCCTGGCACCGGCAATATCAACGAACGCGGCAGCGGCCAAGGCTACGGCACTTCTTTCAATTTCCCGATCGATGCGTTTACTGAAGACGAATCTTTCCTGGAAATCTACCGCACAGCGATGAAAGAAATTATCGAGTTTTTCAAACCCGATGTAATTCTGACCCAGAATGGTGCTGACGCCCATTATTTGGACCCTCTCACCCATCTATACGGCACAATGAACATTTATCGGGAAATACCCCGTATTGCACACGAACTGGCTCATGAGTACTGCGAGGGGCGCTGGATTGCAGTAGGCGGAGGCGGTTATGATATTTGGCGCGTCGTTCCAAGAGCATGGTCTTTGATTTGGATGGAAATGAACGATATGGCCTTGCCGACAGGCGATCTGCCGGAATCCTGGCTTTCCAAATGGCAGCCGGAATCTCCGGTGCCGCTTATCGGTACCTGGGATGATCCGGCCAATATGTATCAAGCCATTCCCCGCAAAGAAGAAATTACCGATAAAAACCATCAAATGCTGAACAAGGCTTTGTATATGATCCGCAATGCTTAATAATTGAAAAAGGAGCTATCCCAGATTTTTCTGGGATAGCTCCTTTCGGTTTAAGCGTTTTTCGTCGACGCGCGTTCTTCGATTCGGTATGGAAGGATGACCTGTTTTTCTTCAATCTCTTCCCCGTTCATGTATTTTGTCAAAAGACGCATGGAAACGGCTCCGATATCATAAAGCGGCAAAGCCACTGAAGTCAGCATGGGTCTCGCCATGCGCGCTAATTTTGAATTTTCATAGCTGATGATTTCAACATCTTCAGGAATCTTTTGGCCATTCGCTTCTACGCCATGAATTACGCCAATCGACATTTCATCGTTGCTGACAAAATACGCCGTTGGTTTCTGCGGCGCCAAAGTATTCACTGCCTCAATCGCTTCATCGTATGAATTATCGCATTCAATCACAAGCTGCTCATCAACTTCGATGGAGGCATCTTCCAGCGCCTGTCTGTAGGCTTTCAACTTGTCTTTATTGACTTTGGAGCTGAATAACCCTGAAACAAAAGCAATTCTTGTGTGGCCGTTGTCAATCAGCTTTTTCATTGCTTCGTATGCTGCCCCGTAATAATCGATATTTACAGAAGCGATTGCATTGGAATCATCAATCGATCCAGCTAGCACAATTGGTGTTGGAGACCGTTTCATTTCATAAAGAAGTTCACTTGAAATAACATCGCTCATGAAAACAATTCCATCCACTTGTTTCCCTAGCATTGTTTCAAGCAATTGAAGTTCCTTGTTTTCATTCTGATCCGAGTTCGACAGAATGATATTGTAGCGGTACATTGTGGCAATGTCCTCAATTCCACGGGCAAGTTCGGCGTACATACTGTTGGAAATATCCGGAATGATGACGCCGACCGTGGTAGTTTTTTTGCTTGCTAATCCTCTGGCTACTGCATTAGGGCGATATCCAAGTTCTTCGATTACTTTCAATACTTTTTTCCGTGTAGCAGGTTTTACATTTTGGTTGCCATTGACTACACGTGAAACGGTAGCCATGGAGACATTTGCTTCTCTAGCTACGTCATAAATTGTAACAGTCACGGTGCGCCCTCCTTTCCTATATCTTTTATCATACGACAAAAACTTTCGTGATATCAACTAAAAATAGGATTCTGTATGATTATACGGTCATTATTTGTCGAACTTCAGCAGTTTCAAGGGAAATTCCTGAAATTCTCTTCACACTTTATACACAAAAGAAAAAGCCGGGGGTTGCCCGGCTTTTTGGAATTACATTTTCAATTCGTATTGCTTCATGAATTTCATCAAAGCGTCGTAGTATTCGTCGAATTGGTTTAAATCCATTTGCTGGGCTGCATCGGATAATGCAACGGCTGGGTCCGGATGTACTTCAGCCATTACTCCATCAGCACCAATTGCAATGGCAGCTTTAGCAGCTGGAAGCAGCAAGTCGCGGCGTCCGGTAGAGTGAGTAACATCTACAAATACTGGAAGATGCGTTTCTTGCTTCAAGATTGGAACTGCTGAAATGTCCAATGTGTTGCGCGTCGCTTTTTCGTAAGTACGGATGCCGCGTTCGCAAAGGATAATTTGGCTATTGCCGGAAGCGATGATGTATTCAGCAGCATTGATGAATTCATCGACAGTTGCGGACATCCCTCTCTTCAAAAGGACCGGTTTGTTGATTTGGCCAACTGCTTTTAAAAGTTCAAAGTTCTGCATGTTGCGGGCTCCCACTTGGACAACATCCAAGTAAGGCAGTGCATCTTCCAAATGATGAGGCGTAACGATTTCAGAGACAACCGCCAAATTGTATTGCTCGGCAGCCGCTTTCAGCATTTTCAGCCCGTCAAGTCCAAGCCCCTGGAAGTCATATGGAGAAGTACGTGGTTTGTACGCTCCACCCCGGATTAACCGAAGACCTTTCGCGCCGATGGCTTCCGCCACTTTAGAGACTTGCTCTTGGGATTCTACCGCACATGGACCAAAGATGAAGGAAGGCGTGCCATCTCCAATGCGTTCGCCGTTGATTGTAATGATTGTATCTTCGGCTTTCTTTTTACGCGATACCAATAGAGCCTTGCGGTGATCTTCTTCTTGCATATCCAAAGCGGATTTGAAGATTTCTTTAAATATATGGTCAACGGTTTTTTGTGCAAGAGGACCGTTATTATTTTCTTTTAACAGATTCAGCATATGGCGCTCACGCAGTGGATCGTATCGGTTTACACCTTGCTTTTCCTTGATTTTCCCGATTTCTTGGATGACTGCTGCTCTTTCGTTGATAAGAGAAAGGATTTGCAGGTTGACCGCATCAACTTTTTCTCTAAGCTGTTCTAATTCTGAATGGCTCATTCTTTTATTTCCCCTTTCGTGAATCACCTTACTTAGTGAATCATATTAACATAATAGTGTTATTATAAGCAAAGTATTCGATAAAGTCACGCAATTTATTTTAGCGATTCAACGCGCTAAAGTGTTTTCTGCAGCAAAAAGCCGAAGCACCAAGGCTTCGGCTTTCTTTTTAAGCGATAAATTCCTGCATCGATTTGCTTGTAATGTCCCCGTGTGAAGCATGCCAATCAACCGATTGATTCGAAAAATGGAACAGCTGCGGCGATTCGTGTTTGATTCGCGTCAGCGCCTCAATGTTATTCGACAATTCTCGGTCTTCTTGGACTACCAGGAACAAAAATAATTGGTTGGGATGCAGAGAACAATATTCATTGAACTCGTTCCAGGCTGCCGCGGATACTGGGCACGTGCTGCTGTGTTTAAACAGCCAATAATGTTCGGTACCGGACGTAGCCTGTTTTAAACTGTCTAAATCTTGTACACGCACTAGATTCTCCATTGGATCCGCTCCCAGATTATTTCGTTGATTTGTTGTTGCCAGAGTTATTTTTGTTGGAGCTGTTGTTTGAACTATTGCTAGAGCTGTTTTTATTTGAGTTTGAATTGTTGCTTGAACTGTTTTTGTTCGAGTTCGAATTGCTGCTGTTTGTGTTGTTTTTGTTGGAAGTTGAAGCTGCGCTGCTTCCTGTAGTGCCAGAAGCTGTTGAGCTTGTGTTTCCTGTAGAGTAGCCAGTTGAACTGGTTGACCCGGTAGTTCCTGTAGTTCCTGTAGTTCCTGTTGTGCTAGAAGTACCGCTTGTAGTAAACGTGTTGGATTTCTTCTCTTCCTTCACTTCTTCTACGGCCTCTTTCAATGCACTGGCAGTTGAAGCAAATGCTTCGTGGCCGGCTGATTCAGCTTGGTCTACAGAATTTTGGACTGTATTCAGCATTTCAATCTGTTCTTCGCCTTCTGAAGATGCAGTGCCGTCATCCATTGGTGACTGGCCGCCTTTCAGGCTTTTTGCTTTGTCGACCACTTTAGATGACTGCTCTTTCACCTGTTGAGTCAGTCCGCTTGATTTTTCTTTTACTGTATCCGTATAGCCGGACGTTTTTTCTTTCAAAGTGCTTGCATGTGTATTTAAGTCCGTGCGCAATTCCTTGCCAGATTTAGGCGCCAGGAATAATGCTGCAGCTGCACCGATAATACCACCGACCAATGCGCCGATGATGAAGTCTTTTGATCCAGCTTCTTCTTCATAATCGTATAAATCGTCGTAGCGGTTGCCCATGCCATAAGATTGCGGCACGTAGTCCGTTTGGTTAAACGCGCTTTCATTTGCATAGTAAGAATTCTGGTTTGTGTTTTGATCGGTTGGAGAATAGTAGTTTTTATTGTATTGAGACTCATTATAATTTGGGTTTTGGTTATTATTGTTGTTGTTGTTTTGTGTCATCTTACATTCCTCCATTATTGTTGGTTTTGTTAAATCTGGTCGTTATGCGGCAAACGCTTTTGCCCAGGTACAGGTGCATAAGATGAAGACGCGCGCGCCTCATAAATTTTGCGTTCTTTCCATTTGTCGCGGATGCCCATCACTACGTTGCCCCATTGCACAACTTGAGCGATTTTTTCTTCATTGTCTTCCACTTGCGAAGACACGGTAGTCGTAATGCGACGGACAGATGAGTTTAAATCTGTTACTGCATTGCCGACACCTTTTACAGCGTCAACCACCGTATTCAATTTTTCAGATTTCACCTGGATGTCTTCTGCCAAAGCATTTGTTTTGTGCAGCAGGTTCGTTGTTTCCAACGTGACACCCTGTAGTTGATTTTCCAGGCCGGATACAGTGCCTGACACTTCTTTTAAAGTGTTTTTGAGCGAGTTTAATGTCATAGCTAAAGCCACGCATAAAATTAAGAATCCGATAGCGGCAACAATGGCAGCTATGTAAAGCAAAATACTCCAATCCATACTGTTTCCTCCTTCTTTCCCAAAACTGTTATATCTCTTTTCTACCCTACCCTAAGTGTGTCTAAACACAGGGTCTTTAGTTTTATTCCACAAAATCGCCGGAAATCCTGCATAAAAAAAGACAATTTGACTTTAAAGTCAAACTGTCTCCTGAGAAGTGATTAATTTTTCAAAAGCTTCCTGGAACTTGGTAACATCTCCTGCGCCCATGAACAAGTAGACTCCTTGTTCGTGCGATAGCAAAGGGGATACATCGTCGGCCTGAAGCACGTTGCTGCCTTCGATTTTTTCTACAAGATCCTGGATAGTCAAGGTGCCGGCTTTCTCGCGTGCCGAACCAAAAATATCACATAAGTAAACGTGGTCCGCCCCGCTCAAGCTATCCGCAAATTCCTGCAGAAAAGTTTGAGTGCGCGTGAACGTATGCGGCTGGAAAATCGCGATTAATTCACGGTTCGGAAATTTTTGGCGCGCCGACTGCAAAGTGGCGCGGATTTCTGTCGGATGGTGGGCATAATCATCGATTAAAATATTGCCGCCCAGTTCCGTTTGGGTGAACCGGCGTTTTACGCCGCCGTAGTTGGACAATTGCTGCTGGATGATATCCGCAGGTATGTTTTCATAATGGCACAAAGAAATGACGCCAAGCGCGTTCAAAACGGCATGGTCTCCAAACATCGGAATATTGAATGTATGGAAAAATTCATTCCGGATGAC
Organism: Planococcus glaciei; assembly: GCF_900099655.1. Classification (GTDB taxonomy): domain Bacteria; phylum Bacillota; class Bacilli; order Bacillales_A; family Planococcaceae; genus Planococcus; species Planococcus glaciei. The sequence goes on along the minus strand of NZ_FNDC01000010.1, from coordinate 60,750 downwards.
TACATCGAATGTTGTGCCTTCTGTGTCTTTTACAACGTTCCGCGCCTGAAAATCGTTTTCCGGGCCGAACCCGTAATAGACGACAGGCACAGGCGCCTGAATTCTTTGAAGGTGCTCATCGTCTCCGCAAGCGATAATGCACTTTTTGACTTGCTGGGCCATTTCTTCAAATGCTTTGAAAACATCATCAATTCCCGTAAAATAATCCGGATGGTCAAAATCGATATTGGTCATGATGGCATAATCCGGATGGTACGCCAGGAAATGGCGCCGGTATTCACAAGCTTCCGCTACAAAATAATGGGAATTTTCTTTTCCGAAGCCTGTACCGTCCCCGATCAAATACGAGACCGGTTTATATCCGTCAAGCACATGTGCCATCAAGCCGGTAGTCGAAGTTTTGCCATGGGCGCCCGTAATAGCCACGGACACATACTGCTTCATCAAATCACCAAGGAAATCGTGGTAGCGAATGATGGTCGCACCCAGTTCTCGAGCCTTGACGAGTTCGGGATGCTCGTCATTAAATGCGTTCCCAGCGATGATGGTCATGTTTTCTTGAATATTGTTTTCATCAAAAGGCAGAATGGTGATGCCCCGTTCGCGAAGCCGGTCTTCTGTGAAGAAATGTTTTTCTATATCGGAACCTTGTACGTGCTCTCCCATATCATGCATGATTTGAGCAAGCGGGCTCATACCGGAACCTTTGATGCCGGTAAAATGTAATACTGTCATAAATGAACCTCCTGTGGAAGTTGAAGAATAGTCTATAAATAACGCTGGGCGGATCTATAGCCGTCTACAAATCGTGATCACTCGATTATACCATTTTTCGAATTTAGGATGAAATAACCGATATTTCCTGTTAATTAGTGAAGAAATGGCATTTATTACTGAAATACATCAGCCATGTCATCTTCTGTTATTAAAACAGCGCGGGCTTTGCTGCCGTTTTGCTCGGAGATAAAGCCATGTTGTTCGATCATGTCCATCAATCTCGCCGCCCGGTTGTAGCCGATGTGGAATTTCCGCTGCAATAAGGAAGTAGAGGCGCTGCCTTGCGAAATGATAAAGCGGCAGGCTTCCTCAAACAAATCATCCTGCACATCCGGAGACTCGCTCCGTTTAATCAGCTCTTCTTCTTTGAAGAAGTACTCCGGCTCCCCTTGTTTTCGGACATGGGCAATCACTTCTTCGATTTCGTCATCTGTCACGAATGTGCCTTGGAGGCGCACCGGCGCGGACATGCCGTTTCCAAGATAAAGCATGTCTCCCCTGCCGAGAAGCCGTTCCGCTCCTTGCGAATCCAGAATCGTCCGGCTGTCCACTTGAGAAGATACAGAAAACGCAATGCGCGTCGGGATATTGGATTTGATCAATCCGGTAATGACATCGACTGACGGACGCTGGGTCGCAATGACCAAATGGATTCCGCAAGCACGCGCTTTTTGGGCAATCCGGCAAATGGCATCTTCTACGTCTGAAGGCGACATCATCATCAAATCAGCCAATTCATCGATGACAATCAAGATATACGGCAAGTGTTGCGCGTGGTCCCCTTTTTCTTTAACCAGTTTATTGTAGCGGTTCAAGTCACGGACTCCCACATGCGCAAACAATTGGTAGCGGCGCTCCATCTCCTCAACAGCCCATTTCAATGATGCGGTTGCTGCCTTAACATCGGTAATGACAGGGCTGATCAAATGAGGGATATGGTTGTATGGAGCCAATTCCACCATTTTCGGATCGATCAATAACAGTTTTAAATCACGCGGCGACGATTTATACAATAAGCTCACCAACAGCGAGTTAATGCATACGCTTTTCCCGGAACCTGTAGCTCCCGCAATCAGGCCATGCGGCATTTTGCGCAAATCCAAGGTAACCGGCTTCCCGGTCAAATCGAGTCCCATCGCTGCTTCCAATGGCGATTCCGAATCCTTGAATACCGGACTCCCGATCACTTCGGAAATCCGCACGGGACGGGATTTGCGGTTTGGAATTTCAATTCCGATCGAACTTTTTCCAGGGATCGGCGCCTGGATCCGGATATCTCTCGCGGCAAGCGCCAATTTCAAATCATCCGCCAAGTTGCGGATTTTGCTGACTTTCACGCCTTGGGCGACGGTCACTTCAAATTGAGTTACAGCAGGACCCTGCACGATGCTTAGAATTGAAGCTTGGATCTGGAAGTAGGACAAAGCTTCAATCAGGCGCTCTCCCTGCTCTTCCATCCACGTTTCATCAATCAAATCATTTTCTGGAGGGCGCAGAAAATCAAGCTTTGGGTATTCGTAAGGCGCCGCCGCTTCTTGGACCGGCACTTGTACTGGTTCTTGTACTGGTTCTTGAACAGGTTCTTGAACTGCTTCTTGAACAGGTTCCTGTACTCGTTCTGAAGGTTGTGATGAAGCGATCACTTCAGACATCAACTGCGTCTTTACGTCCAATTTTTTAGCGGGAAGCGGCTCAGATTTTTCTGGTGCTGGCTTATGGTCTAGGACCGCCGACCTTGTTTGGCTGTTTTTTTTTTGGCGTTCTTTGTCGGATTTCAGCATCAATACATTGAACGGCACGGTTTTTTCCCGTTTCGTTTCCGGTTTTGCGGTTGCCTTTATTGCTTTCGGCTTCACAGAATCCGGAGTTATTGGCAATGATTGTTCAACACTTGAAAGTTCCGCTTCCTTTTCCGCTTCAACATCCGGTTGAGCGATAAGAACAGCAGTTTCAGGATTTTCAAAGTTTGTTTGTTGTTGCGGATCTGGAGTTATTTCATTTAATTGCAATTCTTCCGTTTCAAGCAGATTATCCTCAACAAGCGGCTGTTCTTCGACGATCATAAGTTCCGGCTCATGTTCTGCAGCCGGCAATGCAGCTGTTTCGTTAGCGTATGCCACGGTCTCTTTTTCCATGTTCCGGCTCATGTCCGTTTCGTTTATCCGGACATCCTGCGGCGTTTGCTCCGGCTGAATTTTCTTTTCTTCAATCTGGAGCCCTTTTTTCTCTAATGTGCCCATTGCCGGAACCGAATTTGCATCTCCATAGCCATAGACCGGAGATGGTACACGGGTTGGCTGGAAACTGCGGGTTTTCTTAATCGGCTGCGTGTCGACATGACGGTTTTTCGTAAATTTCGGCGCTTCATACGGCTGAGTTGCCGGACGGGACGGCTTTGGTGCTACCGGCCGGGCAGCAGGCGGCTGTGCTGCTCTTGGAACTCTAGGCGCCGCTGCTCTTGGAATCGGCTTTTTAGCCGGCTTTGACACCATATAGGCTTCTGCCATAGGCGTTGATTGTTTGGGTGCTTCATAATCCGGCAAGTAAGGCTGGGCAAGGTCATGGCGCCGATTCTGGTTTAACGCCGGGCTGTGCGGTCTGCGCTTCGGAGCGGTATGAAGAGCCTCCGCTTTTGGTTTTTCCCGTTTCACTGGTTCTGCCAGGCGCCCCCGAGGATTTTGCTTTAAGAAAGCTTCTTTTTCTGTATCTGTTATGACTGGAAAGCGGAACGGCGATTTCTTCGGCCGGACATCGGGTTCCGTTTCCTGCTCCGGAGCCACTTCAATTATTTCTTCATCCGTGTCTTGGAAAAACAAACGATCCCATAGATTTTTAATCCAACTCATTTTGCGTCACGCCTTTACTTCAAATGCGGAACCTGTTTCTGCATCTTCCGGCAGAACAAGAATTCCTTTTTCTTGTGGGGCATCCGGCAATGCCAATTCTTTTGCAGAGCAAATCATGCCGCTTGACGGAACTCCGCGAAGCTCGGCATCTTTGATCACCATTCCAGACGGCATAACAGCGCCGACTTTGGCAACGACCACTTTCTGGCCTTGATCGATATTCGGGGCTCCGCAGACAATCTGCAATTCCTCGCTGCCGATTGAAACCCGGCAAACGCTTAGTTTGTCTGCATTAGGATGCTTTTCTTTCGCTTCCACGTAGCCGATGACAAATTTTGGAGACAGATCGACTTCCAGCGTTAAATCTACCCCGTTCTTTTCCAGGGCATTTTGCAAGGCTGTCACCAATTCTTCAGATACGTCTACTGAAGCTGCCTCACCCAAATCCATATAGGTAGAAGCACTGAATAAGTTGAATCCGGCAATGTGGCCATTTTCGTCTTTGATCAACGTGACATCGTCCATTTGTTCTGTGTGGATTTTTTCAGGAGTTTCTGTTTCAAGTTGAACCAATAGAACATCGCCTATTCCGTGTTTGTTGTAGAATGCATTCATTTTTTATCGTTCTCCTTGTTTTGTCGATTTTTGGCCAGGATGAAAATCGGCTCCAATTCTCCATTTTCGTAGATGAATGACAATGAAGTGATCGGCACTTTGCCGTTAGTGAAGAAATGCATGGCCATCTGGGCCAATACATCGTAACCCGTTTCGTTTCGGATATCGCCGATGATCAGCACATCCTGGTGCGGCACTGATACCGTCATATCGCCTGTTATTTTTGCTTTCATGTCTTTAAGAAAAGTTTCATTTAAGATACGCGAAGCGTCGTAGCCGTCGTTTTCATTTAGAAAATAAAACACATTGCCCGCGACTTGGTCTTCTTTCACAGCTGTTTTCAGTTTTCTGACCTGAAATTTGGCAATTTCCTTCAGCTGCTCTACGGTGAGACTTAATGAATTTAACATATTTTCATCAATTAAGCGATAGGTGGTTCCGGCATCAAGGGCATAATATACCCGCGTTTCCGCTGTATGCTCGGATGTAACGAATTTATGGCCTTCATTGGATTCTGTCGGGAACGAAGTCGAGCGGATGACCGGGTAGATATGCTCGGACGATTGAAGCTCACCTTTTGCCTCTTTCTCCATCGCATCGAAGGTTTCCGTAATCGTATAGACGATTTCCTGGATAGCGGCTTCGCCTTTAGCCTCATAGCGGTTAATGACTTGCGGCACGCCAAGCGTCATTCCTTTTCCAATGCCTTTATGGCGGATATGCAGATTATTTTTTTCGCGGTCATGCCGCCATTCAAGCTGTTCGCTCGGCATCCGTTCTTTTAAGAGGTTGATCAGTTCAGTCGGTTTCATCTAAAAATCCCTTCTTTCAAAAATAAACGGCTCTGCCAGAAGTGGCGAACCGTCATTTTGTTATTTAGGCAGATTGGTCAAAAAAGCCTCAATCTCTTCTTGTGTTTTGCGGTCTTTGCTGACAAAACGCCCTGCCTCATTGCCGTTCGTATAAGCAAGAAAACTCGGAATGCCATAGATGTCTTTTTCAATGCACAAATCAATAAAGTTGTCGCGGTCTACCGACACAAACGTAAAATCGCTGAAAGACGATTCAATATCGGGCATGATCGGGTCAATTACACGGCAATCCGGGCACCAGCCTGCTGTAAACATAAAGACAACCGGTTTGTTGGCTGCCAATTCATGAAATTCTTCAGTAGTAGTTAATGTTCTCATTCGGCTATCCCCTAACGTCTAATTTTCGATGGATCGGACTGTTTTCATCATCCAGTCCATATTTTTTTCAATGTCCCGTTCTTCGGAAATGGTGGTCAACTTGACGCCTCCAGCGCTTACAACCAGTTCATAGCGGTCTTCGGCGATTTCCCGGACGGTTGTAAAGCCGAACCGTCCACTTTGTTCAAAGGTTTCATCAGCTACCCATTGTTGTTCTGGATTGGCTTTTTGAAGGTCATAGAATAAAGTGCTGTCTGCTGCCTCGTTCGGGTTAATAAATAACGCATAGGAGTCGCTTCCTTTGGTGATCATGATATTCTGTTTGTCAGAAGGCTCCTCAATGGTATAGCTTCTTGGGACATAAAGTTCAGTCCCGTCTGAACTTTCATTGGTTTCAACCGGCTCATCTTCAAAAGCTGCAGCCACTTTTGCGACACCGTCTGCAATACGTTCTTCCGGCAATGCCAGACAGCCGCTCAAAACAGCAGCCGATATGATTATTCCTGCAAAAAATCCTTTACGAGGCACACTTATTCCTCCCTATCCATACTTGTTCTTATTTTAAAGATGTTTCGGAGCACTTGCAACTGTATCGATGCCCCGTACATATTGTCCGACTAATAGGCTGACAATATGCTCGAACATTTCATCCCGGTTAACAAACCCCGCCGTCAAAATCCCGACAGCCCCTTTATGGTGGCGGACGCCGGTTTCATTCGCATAGTTGTCCATCACTGGACCCAGTTCTTGCCCTGCCCGCAATTTCCCGGCAATTTCATCCGGCAATGGGATTTGTGCACCTGCAGCTGTGTAAAGTTGCCCTTCGCTTGTCGCCAATGCTCCCCAGTTGCACAAATACATTTGCCCTTCCAGGTCATAGACGCCGCCTTCCAGGCCAATCGCCAGATCAAGTGTTCCAGTCAGTGCCGATTTCGAACGGTTAACCGCCCCTTGCCTTGTTTCTTCAAGAGACAGTGGTTGAGCGGAAACTCCGGACTCCACATCTGCTTGGGCCAAATCATACGCAATTTCCAATTTTTCCAAAACCGCTTCCACCGCTTTTACTTTTGCCGGGTTTTTCGAAGCGATTGCTGCCTTGATCTTTTTCATCCCAATCATTCCTTTCAAAAAAAAAGAGCCCGAAGGCACTTTTTTAGACGTTTTGTTTAATGGTCTCAAGTGTCGTGCGGTCAGCCGCTTTGACAAGTTTCGTAATCAATTCTTTTGCTGCTGCATAATCATCTGTATGGATGATCGATGCGGAAGTATGGATGTAGCGGGAACAAATACCGATAACGGAGCTTGGAATGCCTTCGTTGGCTGTATGCACACGGCCTGCATCCGTTCCGCCTTGTGAAACGAAGTATTGATACGGAATATGATGCGTTTCCGCCGTATCCAGGATGAACTCGCGCATGCCGCGATGTGTGACCATGGTCCGGTCCAGGATGCGCAGCAATGCGCCTTTTCCTAATTGGCCAAACTCATTTTTGTCGCCGTTGGCATCGTTTGCCGGGCTCGCATCCAGTGCGAAGAATAAATCCGGCTGGATCATTGCGGCAGCCGTCTGAGCTCCGCGAAGCCCCACTTCTTCCATGACGGTTGCGCCTGAATACAATTGGTTCGGCAATTGTTCATCTTTCAGTTCTTTCAGCAATTCAATGGCCAATCCGCAGCCGTAGCGGTTGTCCCAAGCTTTTGCCATGATTTTTTTGTCGTTTGCCATCGGAGTGAACGGGCTGAATGGCACAATTTGCTGTCCTGGACGGATGCCGAATGACAATGCATCTTCCTTGTCGTCTGCCCCGACATCAATCAGCATGTTCTTCATGTCCATCGGCTTGCTCCGCATTTCTTCGCTCAGCAAGTGCGGTGGAATGGATCCAACCACGCCCTGGATTTTTTTATCGCCGGCAATGATTTCCACGCGTGTAGCCAGCATAACCTGGTTCCACCAGCCGCCCAATGGCTGGAAACGGAGCATGCCGTTGTCGGTGATTTGGGTGACCATAAAACCGACTTCGTCCATATGGCCGGCTACCATGATTTTCGGGCCGTCTTGCGGGCCGTACTTGACGCCAAAGATGCTGCCCAGATTATCCTGAACGACTTCGTCCGAATATTTTTTGAGTTCTTGCTTCATGAATTTTCTCACTGCGTGTTCATTTCCTGGAGCTCCCGGAAGTTCAGTTAAAGTTTTAAACAACTCGCGCGTTTCATTATTCATCTAAGTGTTCCTCCTAATGGATTGCTAATTCAAGTTTAGAGCTTTTTTGGGCTGATTTCCAGCTTCTTCTTTCGATTATCGAAAGAAATATATTCTGCTTAGCACTTTGGTATGGCGAAATAAAATTTTGTGTTACAATTTATGGAGCACGTATAGGAGGGATTCTTGTGAAAAATCGAGATTTATTGGTTGGATTTGCAGCGGGTGTTGCAGCGACTTATATCATCAGAGAAGTCTATGACAGAAAAGCGACGCTTTACCCGGCTGACGATGTACTGAAAAGCGTCAAATCAGCGTTTAAAGAAGAAGGACCGATCGACGGCTCGTGGATTTTCATGAAAACCGAACCGTACAAACAGCATGCAGTTGCAACAGAAGTTTATAAAGGCGGCATCACCCGGCACCGCGAAGACGAGCTCGAGCAATTCGAGTTCCTGGCAGATGCGTATACCGGAGCTGTTCTTGAAGTAAATAAAGTCTAAAAAAAGAGCCGGCATTCAGCCGGCTTTTTTATTTATAGCTTTTTCTCTTGGTATTGCACCGATTCTACGATTTCTTTGCCATCCGCACTCCATTTAAGGACGCGGTAGTAGGCATCGTGGTAGAACGAGAAGTAATAGCCGTTTTCGAGCGCTTCTTTCATGAGCTTTTCCTTGGCGTAAATGGAATCCATCGGATAGTCGTCATAAGCAAGCACCCAAAGCGGATTTTGGTGGGCATGCGTTGGCATAATATCGCCCATATGCAGGAGCGTTTCGCCGCCGCTTTCCATTTTGATGACGCTGTGGCCGTTGGAATGGCCGCCGGTATGGATCATCGTAATGGCGTCGAACAAGGTTTTTTCGCCTTCGAAGGTTTCCACTTGGTCCACAATCGGCTCCCAGTTTTCTTTCCAGTATGTATTTCTGGAACGGATATTCGGATGCTGCATTTCTTCCCACTCAATGGCGGAAACGTGGATTTTGGCATTCGGAAATGCCGAAACGTACGCATCGCCTTGTTGCTTCGTCAAACCTGCGGCATGGTCTCCGTGCAAATGCGTCATCAGGACCGTATCAATATCTGCAGCAGTCAGCCCAAGTTCTGCCAAATTTTCTTCGATGCGTGATTCAGCGGATACCCCGAGATTCCGCTTTTGGCGGTCTGTCAGTTTTCCAGAGCCGAGCCCGCTGTCGATGATGATGTTATGGCCCTTATACTGTATCAGCACCGGATGTGTTGGCAATTCAATCTGGTTCTCTTCGGTCACTGGATATCGTTTAGACCAGACCACTTTCGGCACCACCCCAAACATTGTGCCTCCATCAAGCCAAGTCGTTCCCCCGTCCAGCCAAGTTAATGCCATGTCATGAAACTGAAATTTCTCCATCCCCAAATTCCTCCCAGTCCTTAATTCGCGTTGAATTGTGCTTCGAGCCGGTAAATCGGCTGCCCTTTTTTCGAGAACTTCTCTTCATACTCGGTCATGATGTTCCATTCCGGTTCGTTAGCGTGAAGGTCCAAAGAAACATCCTTCAGCAGCATGCCGTATTCCGACATGCTGACCAGCGAGTATTCAAAAAGGCCGCGGTTATCCGTTTTAAAATGGATTTCCCCGTTTTCCGGCAGAACCGATTCATAAAGCGCCAAAAATGTTTTGTACGTAAGGCGGCGCTTTGCGTGGCGCGTTTTTGGCCACGGATCGGAAAAGTTCAAATAGATGCGGTCCACTTCGCCTTTTTCAAAGAACTCCAGCAAATCAGCTCCGTTTACACGCAGCAGTCGCAAGTTCGGAATGCCGCCTTCCGTTTCAAGGACTCCTTCAAGCGCACTGACGATAACGCTGTCAAACAACTCGATGCCGATGTAATTGACTTCCGGATTGGCTTTTGCCATGCCGAGGATAAAACGGCCTTTGCCAGTTCCCACTTCAATATGAAGCGGCTTGTCATTGCCGAAAACTTCTTTCCACTTGCCTTTTTGCTGCTCCGGATTTGGAATAACAATCTCCGGATTGGCAGCGATCAAATCTGCTGCCCATGGTTTATAACGTGATCTCATTTACTTTCCTCTTTCTTCCTTGTATTTACGGCGTACCAATGATGCTCGCTTACAGTATAGCGTACCGCTTCTTGAATAGGTGTTTTCCCTGCGTAGTCTCCGTCTGTATGCCGGAAGATCTCCCCATCGACCGCCAGCTTGAATTCAGTGCCGCTCGTCTGGTGCACTTCTTTAAACCTTGTGTGGCTTCCGGTAAAAACCGTACCAAAGACCAGCAGCAGTTTCAAGCGGGAAATCCCGTGGACCACCGTCAGCTCCAGCAGGCCGTCATCGGTTTTTGAAGCGGGCGATAGTTTCATGCCCCCGCCAAAATAAGGCTGATTGCTCACCGTAGCGAGCCAGACATCTTCAAAAATCGTCTTCTGCCCTTGCTGTTCCACCGTAAGCTGAAATTTTTTGAAGCGGGCCAACGTCAAAACCACATACAATAGGTAAACCAATTTGCCGGCATTGATTTTATTCAGCCAGCTCTTTAATAGTGAACGGTTGACCAACGCCGATATTTCTGCATCCAAGCCAATGCCGGAACTGCTGGCAAACCGGTGGATTTCGCCGTTTTGCAGTTCGCCTAGATCTTCCCGTTTGGATGTTGGGTGCTTTAGAAAGTCCGCAATTGATTCAGCGGTCGGGAACGCGTGGTACCCTCTTCCAAAATCATTGCCGGAGCCTGCTGCAATCGCACCTACAATCAGCTGCTCGGCTCCCGCCGCTCCGGCGATGATTTCACGCAAGGTGCCATCCCCGCCAAAGCCGATGATCAGCGTTTTGTTCCCCGCTTCTTTATAAGACCGGACAATCGATGTAGCATCCCCAGCCCTTTGCGTAAGCACCGTTTCATATGGAAAACGGATGGTTTCGGCAAAGCGGCGCCATTTTTTTAAGGCATTGCCGTTGCCTGCCACTGGATTTATGATGAACACTGTTTTCATTGGACCTCGCCTATCGCGTTTTTAAACGCTTTCTTTCAGTTGATAGCTTGCTTCGGGAATGTACTTCGGCACACTGCCCGGCTCAATCCGGAAAACGGTGAATTCCGTTACCGGAAATTTCATGGCCGGAATCGGCATTTCAATATCAAGCGGCGGACCGCCTGCCCATTTTCCCGCTAACGTAATATGAGGAACAAACGGCTTTCCATCCGGATTCAATCGGAACGGACGCAGCGCTTCCCTGACTTTTGCCTGAAGTTCGATAAGCGGCGGACTGTCTTCTACCGCTGCATAAACAATTCGCGGTGTAGCAGGATTGCCGAAAGTTTTTACCGTGCTCGTCGTCAATTCAAACGGTGCGTGGCGGATTTTAGAAAGTGCCTGCTGCGCCTCCTGTATTTCTCCGTGCGGATCGCTGCCGATAAAAAGCAAGGTAATGTGCATGTCGACCCAATGGGTATAGCGCTTATGGCTTTTTAGATTCCAAGCCGTTCTTGCTTGGTCCAGTTTTTTGGCTGCTGGCTCTGGGATTTTGATGCCAATAAAATAATGTGCCTGCATAAACATCACCTCTCTTCAGTTTACCATTGATATCACCACAAAAAAATAGCGATCGGCTTTCGCCGATCACTTTGTGTCATTTATGATTTTACCGTTAACTTTAAGTTCGCTTCGAACGCCTGTTGGAGTTTTTTCGTCAGTTCACCAGGAACTCCTTCACCAATGTTCTGGCCGTCGATTTGAATGATCGGCATGATTTCAGCTGTCGTAGACGACATAAAGATTTCATCCATTTCAAGCGCTTCCGTTTTGGTGAACGCCGTTTCCTGAACCGTAATGCCCTGTTCTTTGCACAACTCCAAAATCACACGTCTCGTAATGCCGTTCAAAATCAAATTTGTAGCCGGATGTGTATAGATGACGCCGTTTTTAATTCCATACATGTTTGAAGAAGATCCTTCCGTCACTACTTCTCCGCGGTGCAGAATCGCTTCATAAGCGCCTGCTTCATGGGCTTCCTGCTTCGCCATTACGTTGCCAAGCAGGTTCAAGCTTTTAATATCGCAGCGCAGCCAGCGGACATCTTCAACAAATGCCGCTTTTACGCCGGCTTCCATCATTTCCACCGGACGTTCCACTTTTTTCGGATAAGCGACTAGCACTGGAGAAGTTACTTGCGGGAAGTGGTGCTGTCTCATTGCTTCTCCGCGCGTAATTTGCACATACACTTGGCCGTTGTCGATTTCGTTCATTTCCACCAAGTCATACATCATTTTGTGGAACACATCTTTCGTGTAGGGAATGACAATCTTAATTTTTTCTGCGCTGTCATAAAAACGGTCGATATGTTCTTTTGCTGTAAACAAATTGCCTTGGTACACGCGGATGACTTCATAAATCCCGTCGCCGAATTGGTACCCCCGGTCTTCTTTTGATACGTTCAACTCATTTTCCCGAATAAACTCACCGTTATGCAAAATCCACTCCATGTCAAATCCCTCTTTCCTCATTTTGTTCTGCCGCATTCCACGGGTCTTGCAAAAGCCCACTGCGGAAATCAAACGTCTCCGCTTTTCTTGCATGCTAATTGGTAAATGGCTTCAGCGTAAATCGCTGTCGCTTTTATTAAATTGTCGATATCGACAAATTCATCCGCTTGGTGGGCGACATCCTTTTCGCCTGGGAACAGCATGCCGAATGCCACGCCTTTTTGCAGCACGCGCGCATAGGTTCCGCCGCCGATGGATAGAAGATCCGCAGTGTTGCCTGTTTGTTTTTCATAAGCATTTTGAAGCGTTCGGATGAATGGGTCGTTTTCATCCACATAATGAGGAGTCGAATTGGAGCGAATTTCCATTGAAAAAGCATCCGTTTTCGCATCTGCCATTTTTTCTTCAAATGGATAACTGATCGAATACCTCATGCTGACTTCAACTGTTGCCAATTTGTCCTGTTCAAACTTCAGAATGCCGGCGTTGAATGTAGTATCACCGGAAATGTCATCGGTGTAATCCAGGCCAAACCGACGGCCGCGCGAATCATTGTAGAAATTATCTGCAACAAACGCCGTAAATTCTTTGCCGTCTCCAGCCAACTGGTCTTTCAAAAATACAGCCAGCAAAATTCCGGCATTAACACCGTCGTCCGGTTCCATGGCATGCGCCGATTTTCCGTGTACGGCCAATTTGACGCCTTCCTCCATTTGTTCGCATGTGCCTGCCACTTTGTGTTTGCTGCAGAATTCATCGAACTGCGTCTGCCAATCCGCTAAACTTCCATCCACGATTGCTTCTGCCAAATCCGGCACCATATTGGTCCGTTTGCCGGAAGCGAATGATTGCAATGCGTCCGGTTGCATCCATTCCTTTTTGGAGAATGCAAGAGACGCTATGCCTTTTTCAGCATTAATAATCGGGAAATCGGCATCCGGCGCAAAAGCGATCGTGGGCATTTCTTCGGTTTCAAAATAACGATCGACACAGCGGAACCCGCTTTCTTCATCGGTTCCGATAATGAGGCGAATCCGTTTATCAAACTCAAAACCTGCTTCTTTCACCATATTCAGTGCAGTCCAAGCGGCAATGGTCGGGCCTTTGTCATCAATGGATCCGCGTCCGTATAATTTGCCGCCTTCCACTTCACCGCCAAATGGCTCTTTCGTCCATCCAGCTCCAGCAGGCACTACGTCCACATGCCCCAGAATGCCCAGCAATTCTTCCCCTTCTCCAATTTCAAGATGGGCTGCTACATTGGCTACGTTTTTCACGCGGTAGCCGCGCTCTTCACCTTTATCCATAAACCAATGTAATGCACGTTTCACTTCGGTTCCAAAAGGGGCCTCGGGTGTTGCGTCTTCACTCAACACGCTCGGGATTGCGATTAAGCTTTGCAATTCCTCAATGATTTGGTCTCTTCTTTTTTCTGCTTCTGTTTGCCAGTCCATTTTTCACTCCCCTTTTATTAACGCTATTGTACACCTTTTGAGAAAAATTTAAAGAACCAACCTTAAAATTGCGAAAATAATCCTGTGTTTAAGAATGTTAAGTTTATGTGAAATAAACGTTATTTGTAGATATTCGAATACTTTTTCGCTATAATCAAATTGTCAGATAATACCGACTGACAGATTTTTATAAAAAAAGGGGATGTCTTTGGCATTTATTTCAAACCTGCTGAGTATAACTCAGCCATTCGTCCGCTAGTCTTTGCCTACAGGAAAAAAGATGAAGGAGTGGTTCTTACTTGAAACCAACAACTGATCGCATGCTAATTCGTATTAAAGATATGTATAAGTACATCCGTGACAACGGGACTGTAACTACGCAAGATCTTGTCGATGAATTCGGCATCACTCCTCGCACCATTCAAAGAGATTTGAATGTGTTAGCCTTTAACGATTTGGTAGAAAGTCCAACTCGCGGCAAATGGACAACGACGCACAAGAAAGTCAAAATGACATCCTAAGAAAAGCACAAGCGCCCATTCAGCTTCGACAGGCTTAAGGCAGAACTCGCAGGAATCCTGATTTCCGCAGCGGGCTGCCTTAAGTTCCCGAGAAGCTGGGCGCTGGAGCCTGGACATCCTGAGAAAAGCGCAAGCTAAAATTCTCCCCTGCATAAAGAAAATGACCGCAATATCTGCGGTCATTTTCTTTGTTTTAAGGCCTCTAATTCTGCTTCTGCCAAATGGCGGTATTCCCCAAGCTGCAAATTGGGATCCAGTTCCAGCGGCCCCATCGACAGGCGCTTCAAATAAGTCACTTCTTTCCCGACACTTTGAAACATCCGCTTTACTTGGTGAAACTTGCCTTCTGTAATCGTCAATTGGATTTCCGATTGCTCCCCGCTTTTCAAAATCTCCAGAACAGCCGGTTTTGTCACATAGCCGTCATCCAGCATGACGCCCCGTCTAAACGCTTCTCCGTCTTCTTCAGTCACAACGCCGTCAATCAAGGCGAAATACTTCTTGTCTACATGCTTTTTCGGAGACAATAGCTCATGCGCCAGTTTGCCGTCGTTCGTGATCAGCAAGAAACCTTCTGTGTCTTTATCCAGACGGCCGACCGGAAACGGTTCAAAGTTCTGTTCCGCTTCCCCCAGCAAGTCAATGACGGTCTGGTCGTATTTGTCTTCCGTTGCGGAAATCACGCCCTGTGGTTTGTTCATCAGCAGGTAAATAAACTCGGTGTAGTCGACTTTCTCTCCGCCCACTGTCACCACATCCGCTGCTTCATCCACATGGACTTTTGGATCGCGGACGGCTTGGCCGTTCACTTCCACCGCTTTTGACTTCAGCAGGACTTTCACTTCTTTCCGGGAACCGTAGCCCATATTCGATAAAAATTTATCTATGCGCATTGTGCCCCTCCTAAAAACCGAATTTCCGTGTGTATTTTGTCAGGCGTTCGCCTAAAAGCTTTTGCGCGATGCCCGTTTTCAAGCTGAGGTATCCATAAACTGCTCCGCCGATTCCGCCGACAATGAGGATGCGGGCCAGTGAATGGAATTTTGAATCCATTCCGAGGAACAGGTCCAGGCCGGCCAGTGAAGCAAAAACAGCTCCAGCCATAATGGCATTTAAAATGACTATCAACAGGATGCGGCGCAGCACCATATTCGAACGGTAATTCATTGTTTTGAAGATGACTGCCAAGTTCATGACGATAGCGACAACATAGCCGATAATGGTCGCCGCAATGGCACCGTCTGTTTCAAACATGCGAATCAATGGAATATTCAATGCAAACTTCAGCAAAAGGCCGATCGACAAGTTTAAAATAATCCATTTTTGCTGATTGATTCCCTGCAAAATCGAAGCCGTCACCGGGAACATGGCAAACAGGATGGCGACCGGCAAATAATGCGCCAGAATTTCCGAGCCCGGTTCGCTGATTTCATAGAACACATGGTATAGCTCATCCGACAGCATCGTCATGCCGACTACGGCCGGCAAGGTCAAGAATAAAAGAATTTGGAAAGTCTGGTCCAACGTGCGGTTTACAGACTTGAATTGATTATTCGTAAAGTATTTGGTGATCAGCGGGATAAGCGCCATCGAGAATCCGGTAGCAAGCATCACCGGAATCATCACCAGTTTATGGGCGGTCAAGTTTAAAATCCCTAAGTAAATGCTTGAATTGGCTGCGTTTTCCGTAGTGCTCATCGCATTGTTGAACGTCAGCATATCAATAAACTGGAACAACGGATTGGCAATGCCAAGAAACACGACCGGCAAGGCATAAATGGCGATTTCTTTATACATATCGCGCAGCCGGACATCATATGACTCCACCGATTTGGCGCGAAGTTCGTTGTACTCCGGCTTTTTCTTTCTCCAATAATAGAACAGGACAAGGACGCCGCCAAGCGCCCCGACAAATGCAGAAAGCACGGCAATCTGCACGGCGGTTTCCGGAGTTCCGTTAAAGACATTCAGAACCAGGTAAGCTCCGCCAAGCAGGAACACGATGCGGACAATCTGTTCAATCAATTGCGAAACGGCCGTCGGCATCATGAAGTTATAGCCTTGGAAGAATCCGCGGAACAAGCTCATAAATGGCACAACGATCAACGCAAAACTTACCCATTGAATCACTTCTTTTACGTCTTGCACCGAATTGACTTTATCTTTTTCATCAATTGTCAGCTCCGCAAGCGGGCCGGCAAAGAAATAAAGAAACAAAAACGCGGCAAAACCGGTGACCATCATAGTTGTCAGGCCGGATTTCAATAATCTCCTGCCGGTTTCGTAATCACCGAGCGAATTGTATTTCGCGACAAATTTCGAGAACGCAATCGGCGCCCCGGATATTGCCAGCGACAGCATTAAGTTATAAGGTATGTACGCATACTGGTAAAGGCCGATATTCTCTTCCCCAACCATATCGTAAAACGGAATGACATAAATGACCCCAAGGATTTTAGATAAGAACAAACCCATGGTTAAAATGGCGGTTCCTTTTATTAACGTTGACATTTTACACTTCCTGACATTTTTCTAATAAAAAAAACAATCTACACGATAGTTTACACCTATAAAAGAAATTACTCAACGAGTTTTCTTCCATGGTGTATACTGTAAGAAAAAACGAAAGCGAGTTCTTATTTTATGTATGATGTAATTATTATCGGCGGCGGCCCTTCCGGATTGATGGCCTCCATCGCCGCGGCTTCAGATGGCCAAAAAGTGCTGTTGATTGAAAAAGGCAAAAAGCTGGGCAAAAAACTGGTGATTTCGGGCGGCGGACGCTGCAACGTAACCAACCGGCTGCCACTTGAAGAAATTGTGAAACACATTCCGGGAAACGGACGTTTTTTATACAGCCCGTTTTCTGTCTTTAATAATGAAGACATCATCGCCTTCTTTGAAGGCCTTGGCGTCGCTTTAAAAGAAGAAGACCACGGCCGCATGTTCCCTGTTTCGAACCGGGCGCAGGACGTGGCAGATGCCATGTTCCGGGAAATGGACCGGCTGAACGTCAAAGTGATGCTTGATTCCCCGGTCAAAAAACTGCTGATGACCGATGACAAAGTGACAGGTGTGCGCCTTCATTCCGGCGAGGAATTTACGGCACAGGCGGTTGTCGTTGCAGTCGGCGGAAAAGCGGTGCCTCAGACCGGCTCAACCGGAGACGGCTACCCGTGGGCAGAAAAAGCGGGCCATACGGTAACGGATTTGTATCCGACGGAAGTTCCGCTCCTGTCAAAAGAGCCGTTCATCGTTGGCCGGGAACTTCAGGGCTTAGCGCTTCGCGATGCATCTGTATCCGTGCTGAATAAAAAAGGCAAAGTGCTCGTCACTCACCAGATGGATATGCTGTTCACCCACTTTGGCCTCAGCGGCCCGGCGATTCTCCGCTGCAGCCAGTACGTCGTCAAAGAAATGAAGAAAAACGGCCAGCAGCCGGTGGAAATGCGAATCAATACACTGCCGGAAGAAAATGCCGAATCGGCGTTTCAGCTGCTTCATAACATGATGAAAGACGAGCCGAAAAAAGCGGTGAAAAACGTCTGGAAAAGCATCACGCAAGAACGCTGGCTGCTGTTTTTGATGGAACGCGCCGGAATTGATCCGCAGGCAATCGGTGCAGAGCTGGCAAGCGACAAAGTGCGTCTTCTTGCTCAGCAACTGACGGCTTTCTCGATGTCCGTGACCGGAACTCAGCCGATTGAAAAAGCGTTTGTCACAGGCGGCGGCGTCTCGATCAAAGAAATCGAACCGAAAACGATGGCTTCCCGCAAAAAGCCCGGCCTCTACTTCTGCGGAGAAATTTTGGATATCCACGGGTATACTGGCGGCTACAATATCACATCCGCTTTGGTTACGGGCAATGTCGCCGGACAAAGCGCCGCAGCTTTTGCACGAGAAGCATAATAAGAATGGCAGCGTCCGCTTTTAGCGGGCGTTTTTTAATAGGACGAGAATATTTGATGAAGGATGCAGGCTTGTGGATTTATCGAAGGTGCTTCTCTCTTCACTTCTGTTTATCTGCTTTTATTTCCGTTTATCTGCGATTTCCGGTTTTTATCTGCGATTCTGAAAATTTATCTGCTTTATTGGAATTTTATCTGCGTTCCGCTATTTTACTGAGGCTTCCCTTCAAATATTTCTGTCACTTGCAGCACTCTGTTTTTTCTTGCAGCATTTCACTCCTTACTTCCACCAACTCCATTTTTACTTGCAGCAAACAAAAAAAGCCTGTCCGGCATGAGCATTAGGCTCTGCCGGACAGGCTTTAACTTTATTAAGCGATAACTACGTTAACCAATTTCCCTGGAATTGCGATGACTTTACGGACTTGTTTGCCCTCAGCCGCTTTCACAATGTGCTCATCCGCAAGTGCTGCAGCTTCCAGTTGTTCTTTCGTGGAATCTTTGGCAATGACCAGTTTCGTTCTGACTTTGCCGTTCACTTGGACGACCACTTCGATTTCGTCGTCTACCATTTTCGACTCATCAAATTCCGGCCATGCCGCATACGTGATCGATTCTGTATGGCTCAATTTCTCCCACAGTTCTTCTGCTACGTGAGGCGCAATTGGAGACAAAAGTTTCACAAAGCCTTCCACGTATTCTTTCGGGATCGCATCCGCTTTATAGCCTTCGTTGATGAAGACCATCATTTGTGAAATGGCTGTATTGAAGCGCAGCCCTTCAAAATCCTCTGTCACTTTCTTGACGGTCTGGTGATAGACTTTTTCCAGTTTGCCGTCATTGGCGTCAACCACTTTGCTGCTCAACTGCTCTTCTTCCACCAACAGGCGCCATACCCGGTCAAGGAATCGGCGTGCACCGTCAAGGCCGTTTGTCGACCAGGCGATGGACGCTTCAAGCGGCCCCATGAACATTTCGTACAAACGAAGCGTATCAGCTCCGTGGCTTTCGATGATCTGATCCGGGTTGACTACGTTGCCTTTGGATTTCGACATTTTCTCGTTGCCTTCCCCCAGAATCATGCCCTGGTTGAACAATTTCTGGAATGGCTCTTTTGTGGAAACCACACCGATATCGTAAAGCACTTTATGCCAGAAGCGTGCGTACAATAGGTGAAGTACGGCATGTTCCGCTCCGCCGATATATACGTCTATCGGAAGCCAGTGTTTTAGCAATTCCGGATCCGCCAGTGCTTCCTCGTTGTTTGGATCGATGTAGCGCAAGTAATACCAGCAGCTGCCAGCCCATTGCGGCATTGTGTTCGTTTCGCGTCGGCCTTTCATGCCCGTTTCCGGATGAACGACATTAACCCATTCCGTAATGTTGGCAAGCGGCGATTCGCCTGTTCCGCTTGGCTTAATGTCTGTCGTCACTGGCAGCATCAACGGAAGATCTTTTTCGTCGACCGGCGTCATGGTGCCGTCTTCCCAGTGGATGATCGGAATCGGTTCGCCCCAGTAGCGCTGGCGGCTGAACAGCCAGTCACGCAAGCGGTACGTGATTTTCTTTTCGCCGACGCCGTGCTCTTCAAGCCACGAAATCGCGCGTGCAATTGCTTCTTTTTTGTTCAGACCGTTCAAGAAGTCGGAGTTGATCAATTCGCCGTCGCCTGCATAAGCTTCCGTTGAAATGTCTCCCCCAGAAACCACTTCCACAATCGGCAAATCGAATTGCTGTGCGAATTCATAGTCGCGTTCGTCATGCGCCGGAACTGCCATGATGGCACCTGTTCCGTAAGTTGCCAACACGTAATCCGCTATCCAGATTGGCATTTTCTCGCCGCTTACCGGGTTGATTGCATAAGCGCCGGTGAACACGCCGGATTTCTCTTTTGCCAAATCAGTGCGTTCCAAATCGCTTTTCGTTTTCACGTCGTCGATGTATTTTTCAACTGCCGCTTTTTGGTCCTCCGTTGTAATGTCTGCCACCAATTTGTGCTCTGGTGCCAAAACTGCATAAGTTGCACCGAAAATCGTATCCGGGCGAGTGGTGAAAGCACGGAATGAATGGCCGTTGCCGTCCACCTGGAATTCAAGTTCTGCGCCTTCTGATTTGCCGATCCAGTTGCGCTGCATGTCTTTCAAGCTTTCCGGCCAGTCCAATTCATCCAAATCTTCCAGCAAACGGTCCGCGTATTCCGTAATGCGAAGCACCCATTGGCGCATCGGGCGGCGTTCAACCGGATGTCCACCGCGTTCTGATACGCCGTCGACCACTTCTTCATTGGCAAGGACGGTGCCAAGTGCCGGGCACCAGTTGACCGCTACTTCATCAACGTAGGCCAAGCCTTTGTTGTAAAGTTGGATGAAAATCCACTGGGTCCATTTGTAGTATTTTGGATCCGTTGTATTTACTTCACGGTCCCAATCATAAGAGAATCCAAGTTCCTGGATTTGGCGTTTAAACGTTGCGATGTTTTTCGCCGTAAATTCTGCCGGGTCGTTTCCGGTATCAAGCGCATATTGCTCTGCCGGAAGGCCAAATGCGTCCCAGCCCATCGGATGGAGCACGTTATAGCCCTGCATGCGTTTCATGCGGCTCAAAATATCGGTTGCTGTGTACCCTTCCGGATGCCCGACGTGAAGGCCGGCGCCTGAAGGATATGGGAACATATCCAACGCATAAAACTTCGGTTTGGAAAAATCCGTTTCCAATTTGAAGGTTTTGTTTTGATCCCAGTATTTTTGCCATTTCTTTTCAACTGTCTTGTGCTTGAATGTCATCTCTGTTCCTCCTCAAAAATAAAAACTCCCGTCCCTCATAAATAAGGGACGGGAGTTTCCCGCGGTACCACCCAAATTAGCGGCCAGCCGCTCAACTTGATTCCTTAACGCGGAAAACGGTGTATATTACTCCATTCACATACACGGACTCCAAGGCGAGTTCAATTGCGCTATCCACCGGCTTGCACCACCCGCCGGCTCTCTTCAAGAATAGACGCAATCTACTGCTCCTCTTCACAGCCACTTACTATTACTCCTTATTCTATCGGAGCCGCCAGCCTTTGGCAATACATTATGATACTTTCACGTTCTCCGTATTCAGCGGCGCATCCGTTGAATCGATGATGTCCTGCACCGTGAAGCCTTCGAACACTTCAGTCAACACTAGCCCGTTTTCCGTCACTTCGATGACGGCGCGCTCCGTGATGATTTTATTGACAACGCCTTTGCCCGTTAAAGGCAGATCGCACTGCTTTTTGATTTTTGGCGAGCCGTCTTTTGACACATGGTCCATAATGACGATGACTTTTTTAGCACCGTGCACCAAATCCATTGCGCCGCCCATGCCTTTGATCATTTTCCCGGGAATCATCCAGTTTGCCAAATCCCCATTTTCCGCCACTTCCATACCGCCCAGAATGGCAACATCAATATGGCCGCCGCGGATCATGGCGAACGATTCAGCACTGGTAAAGAAAGCGGAACCTGGAATCGTTGTGACCGTTTCTTTGCCTGCGTTGATCAAATCCGGATCCACTTCGTCTTCCGTCGGGTAAGGCCCGATGCCGAGCAAGCCGTTTTCAGATTGCAGCACGACGCTTTTATTGTCAGAAATGAAGTTCGCTACAAGCGTCGGCATGCCGATGCCCAGGTTCACGTAATCGCCGTCTTTGATTTCTTTTTCGGCGCGTCTGGCAATTCGTTCTCTCACTAAGTTCTTGTCCACAGAATTCCCGTCCTTTCTTATACCGATCGAGTGGTTAAGCGTTCAATTCGTTTTTCCTGTTTCGCTTGAAGCAAACCTTGCACGTAGATGCTTGGCGTCTGGACTTGGTTCGGGTCGATGTCGCCGATTTCCACGATTTCCTCGACTTCGGCAATCGTGATCTTACCCGCCGCTGCTGCCAAGGGATTGAAGTTTTGCGCGGTTTTGTTGTAGACGAGGTTGCCCATTTTATCGGCTTTGGCTGCACGCACTAAAGCGAAATCCGCTTTCAAGGCATGTTCCAATACGTATTCTTTGCCGTCAAATTCACGGATTTCTTTTCCTTCCGCCACCGTTGTGCCAACGCCCGCCGGAGTGAAGAATGCCGGAATGCCGGCTCCGCCTGCCCGCATTTTTTCTGCCAATGTCCCTTGCGGCGTCAATTCCACTTCGATTTCACCGGACAGCACCTGGCGTTCGAATTCTTTGTTTTCGCCCACATAAGAACCGATCATCTTTTTGATTTGTTTGTTTTTCAGCAATAAGCCGAGACCCCATTCATCCACACCGCAGTTATTGGAAATAACGGTAAGGTCCGTTACCCCTTTTTCCACAAGCGCCAGGATCAATTTCTCAGGAATCCCAACCAAACCGAACCCGCCAACCATTATTGTGGCGCCGTCCTGTATTTGTTCAACTGCTTCTTGAGCAGAACCATAAATCGGTTTCATCAAAAGTGGCCTCCATTCGACTTTACAGAATATTATTTAAATAAAGCGCTTTCTCTTCTAATTTAAACAAACTCCCATTTAAAACGCAACATGAAGAAAGCCGGAAGACTAAGTTTTATCAGTCTTCCGGCTTCTGTTCAATCAATTATAGGTTTCCTGCAGTTGTGCCGATTGTTCCAATTCGGCTGCCTTAAGCGGACGGTCGTATAATAATGCGGTGACAATCGCAATCGCGATTAACACTGTCACCAAGATGAAAAGTGCCGGCATGCCATACACATCGACCATCACACCGCCAAGGAGCGGCCCGATCATGCGGCCGCCAGTTGCGACGCTGTTGACGATGCCCTGGTAAAAGCCTTCCCGGCCTTTTGGCGCAAGCTGATTCGCCAAAGCCGGAACCGCCGGCCAAACGAACATTTCCCCGATGGTCAACACAACCATGGCCGCCACAAACATCGAGAAGTCCTGGGCAAATGCAACAATCACATATGAAACGATCATGATGCCCATGCCGATGACGAGCTGGCGTTTGATATTGTCTTCAATCCGTTTCATGATCGGCCGGATAAATGGCTGGCCCGCCACAATTAAAAAGCCGTTCAATGACCACAATAAACTATATTGTGTCAAGGTAATGCCGATTTCCTGCGTATAGGCAGAAATCGTAGATTGCCACTGTACGTAGCCGATCCAGCATAATAGATAGCCGGCGGAAACGATCATCAACGCATTAAATGGTGCTTTTTTGCGGATCCGCTTCCCTTCATTGAACACCGACGTATGCGACACCGGAGAAATCGACATCGACTTGAAGCCGAACAAGGCAATCAAGAAAAACAGGACGTACATTCCGAGGTTCGCTGCAAATATAAAGTCAAAGCGGTAAGCGGCGAGTATCCCGGCCATCGCCGGACCGATGGCTACGCCCACGTTCTGTGCCAAGTAAATGGCGTTGAACGCTTTTCGCCCGCCTTCCGGCCAGACCGTTCCCACCATCGCATACATACTTGGGAACACAATCCCGCCGCTAAATCCGATGATCGTATAAAAAATGACAAATGGCAGAAACTCGTGCCATAAGGTCAACCCGGCCAAAGCAACGGTTGTAACAACAATCCCGCCGAGAATCGATTTATAGCCGCCGATCCGGTCAAAGAGCGCACCGCCCAGCAAATTCCCGATCACCGCTGCGCCTGCGTTGGCCATTAATACAAGCCCGGCAAGCGAAAGTGATTTCCCTAAATGGTCGTGCATATATATAGTAGTCAAAGGCCATAAAAACGAGTTCCCCGTCACGTTGACGAGCATTCCGATAATCAAAAGCCAGACGCGTTTTGGCATCCTAATCTCTCCTCATATTCCAATTCCAAAAGCCATTGTATTCCTTTTATTCCTTCCCGACAAGACAAATATTTCGCGTCCCGTAAAATCAGATTTTTCAGGCGTTGTAGCGCTATTTCCGCCCGTGATACAATACTTTTCAGAGGAGTTGTTTTAAGATGAATTCTACTTTGCCTTTTCCGTCTGACGGCAAACGCTACTATACATGGAACCGCCATTTGCGCGGCGAGTTTGGAATGAAAATCATGAAAATCGCACTCGATGCCGGCTTTGACTGCCCGAACCGCGATGGCACCGTCGCCCACGGCGGCTGCACCTTCTGCAGTGTAGCCGGTTCCGGCGATTTTGCCGGCGACCGGGTCGATTCCATTCCGGTCCAGTTTGATAAAATCAAAACGAAAATGCACCGCAAGTGGAAAGACGGCAAATATATGGCGTATTTCCAGGCGTACACGAATACCCACGCGCCGCTTCCGGTCATCAAAGAAAAATTCGAAGCCGCACTGCAACAGGAAAACGTCGTCGGCTTAAGCATCGCGACGCGCCCCGACTGCCTGCCGGACGATGTGGTTGAATACCTGGCGGAACTGAATGAACGCACTTACCTTTGGGTCGAGCTGGGCTTGCAGACCGTCCATGAACGGACTGCCCTGCTCGTCAACCGGGCACACGACTACGAAGCTTACGTCGAAGGAGTGGAAAAACTTCGCAAACACGGCATCCGGGTCTGTACGCACATCATCAACGGCTTGCCGCTTGAAGACCGCGGCATGATGATGGAAACAGCGCGCGAAGTGGCAAAACTCGACGTCCAAGGCATCAAGATTCATTTGCTTCATTTGCTGAAAGGCACGCCGATGGTGAAGCAATATGAAAAAGGGATGGTTGAATTTCTGGACAAGCAGGAATACATCCAGCTTGTGGCAGATCAGCTCGAAGTCCTGCCGCCAGAGATGGTCGTTCAGCGCATCACCGGAGACGGCCCGATCGATTTGATGATCGGACCGATGTGGAGCGCCAACAAATGGGACGTACTGAACGGCATCGATGCCGAACTCGAAGCGCGGGACAGCTGGCAAGGTAAATTGTACAAAGGGCATGTTGAAGTATGACATTGCAGCGCGTATTGCCTTTTACGAAAAGTTTATTGGAACAAACGGTCCGACCGGGAGATGTTGTGATTGACGCGACTGCCGGAAACGGCCACGACACGCATTTTCTGGCCGGGCTAACGGGCGCCGGTGGCAAAGTATTTGCTTTTGATATCCAGCAGGAAGCCATTGATGCGACCCGAAAACGCGTGGAAGCGTTCGCGCATGTGGAATTGGTCCACGACAGCCACGCCAAGATCAGTGAATACGTCAGTGAACCGATTTCTGCCGCTGTCTTCAACCTGGGGTATTTGCCAAAAGGCGACCATAGCATCATCACAAAAGCCCAAAGTACCCTTGCGGCCATGGAGCAATGCTTGAGCCTGTTAAAAGAACAAGGGCTGCTGCTCGTTGTTATCTACAGCGGCCACGAAGGCGGCAGCGAAGAACGGGACGCCGTCATGGCATTCGTCCAAAATCTGCCGCAGGTTTCGTATGACGTATTGAAATACGAATTTATCAACCAGCGCCATTCGCCTCCTTTTTTGGTGGCGATTGAAAAGAAGAAATTGAAGAAATGAACAAGAGGGCAGCCGGTAGTAATTTAGCCGGCTGCCCTCTTGTTTTATATAGAGCTATTAGACAAAATTGAATGACGATAATCCTTCATATGCAAACCAAGTTAAATATTTTCTTCATAATAAGTCAGCTCATAATAGCCGTATTCACTTTCCTCTAACAAAAGTATTTGGTTCAAGTCGATTGAACATACGAACCAATGCAAGAGTGCATCCTTTGAGAGGTCTTCAACCATCTTATCCACATGCCGAATCAATTCACTTTTATTAAACTGAACGAGAAAACTGTCTGTACTAAAGTAAAGCACTGTCCCTAATTTCTCGCTGGCAGAGAAAATTTGTCCAATCTGTTTTCGAAGGGATTCTATGCTAACTTCTTCAATTCTTCCTATTACTCTCCCCTGGTTTATTTTATTCCATATTTTTTCATCCGCATTAGAGACTAGAAGTTGGGGTGGCGGGTAATTTTTTGATTCAAGCATCTGTATAAATTGTTTTTGTCTTTGAACCACTTTTAATTCATCTATTCTGTTACGTCTGTCATCCTTCATCGCCAATTCTCCTTTGCCTGGTTCTCTTAGTAAACGATTCTCTTGAACTATACGGAGTGGTAACTAAGACATCCAGAGATATTTGGAAATAAAACTATTCGTAAAAGTACACTTACACAAACACAAAGAAAAAGCTTTTTTTGCTTCTTCCCTTCCGATAACTGCTGATATGTAAACCAATTTTCTTCATACAATCATATTTAGAGAATTATAAAAGAAAAAATCGCTTTATTTCCTAAAAAAATACAGAATAAAGCGATACTTTTTCCACTTTCATTCGTCTAGATGAGTAAGGGGGGGGGAAGAACCATGGACGAAGAAGTGGAAAAACTATTTTTTGAGCACAATCAAGCGATTTATCGCTATATATACTGGCTGGTTAAAAACAGAGAGACCGCAGAGGATCTTACTCAGGATACCTTTTGCAAAGCCCTTAAAAGCATTCATAAATTTCAGCACCAGTCTTCCGAATTAACCTGGCTTTTAAAGATTGCCCGCAATATTACATATGACTATTTCCGTCGTAAAGGGTTGATTCGTTTTTTGAAGTGGGAGTCTGAAAATGATGTAGATACGTCTTCTTTGAGTCCGGAATCTTCTATCCTGCAAAACGAAGAACTTTCCAAACTGTATCAAGCTTTTGATCATTTAAAGAAGGATTACCGGGATGTCCTGATTCTTCGCCAAGTAAACGAATGCTCCATCAAAGAAACCGCCTATATATTGGGGTGGACAGAAGCAAAAGTCAAGGCGAAGATGTCTAGAGCCTTTGAGGCTTTGAAACAGGAGTACAACCGAAAGGACGGTTTTTTAAATGAGCCCATCAAAAGAATTTGACCCTCTTTTTCAGGAAATGAAAAATGTAGAACTATCTAAAACGGCAGAGAGAGAGCTTCTCGTGAAAATACAAAAGAAAGCCGCTCGTAAACGAAAACACCTTGTTCCCACTATCTTATCTGGTTTAGCAGTCGCAGCTGTCCTTACTTTTTGTGTACTTTTTGCCACAAATTCAGTGATGTTCGAGAATATCGCTACTGGTAGTTCGGGCACTGAAAAAATAGTATTTGCTGGATCCGAAGAAAATTGGACGATTGAGTACGTCATCACTTATCCCAAGGAGGGTTGGGAAAAGGAAGTTTTCACCATCACCTATATTGGTGATGAAGAACCTCCTGAAAGCATCGACTATTTAATTGAAAGCATAAGCGGAGGCAGTAATGGAACAAATGTAAGTTTGAATGAAAATCAGAGGGTAACTGGAAGCAAGGAAAGTAACGGAGCAAAGGTAATGGAAAACGAGGAACTCGAAGCAACCATTACCTGGCTCGGAAAAACTGAAACCATTACTTTAAGAAGCCAGTAAAATGACAGGCTTGTTGTCTATACTATTTCGTATAACAAGGCATTTATTTTATAAAGAGATATCGAAAAGATAAGATGAAGTACTCCCGAAAGGTTGCCACTTTTTAACGGCTCCCTTACGGGGGTACTATTTTGCATTCGGTTAAATTCATCAAGTATTTAGGACAGAATTTTGCACTTAAAACCGTTCGTAAAAGTACGCTTTCCTGGACAAAAAAAGAGGAAACTTATTGCAAGTTCCTCCTCGTCCTTTGAGCTATTATAATTTTTTATGCTTAATTAAGATTTAAATTGGAATGAATGACGCTCAATAATTTTTTCACTTCCTGCGAATCCCGAGGGTGCATCTCAAGATAAAGGATGCATACTTTTGAGAGATAGTAATAAAAAATCTTGTAGCTAACAATTACTTCTGCTTCATAGGCATGAGGAACATCTACTGAAAATCTCACACCGTCTGGAAAGTAATCATCCTCTAAAGGATGCATCTCCAGAGAAAGCTCAACGGTATGGTAGTCAATTGAGTAACCTTTATTTTGCGAGAACAATCTTAATGCTTCTAAAAAAGTTATCGGGCTACCTATCACTTGGTCGTAATAAGCAGACATTGCTACCAATTCTGGCGGAGCACCTATCTTATCAGCTACAAACATGCTATTCCCCCTCTTTCCCCTTGATATATCAGTAACTTCTCATAATCCCTCATATGTAAACCAGAATTTATAAAGATACAGCTTAAGTCTAGGTTTTTGGGGGACTACTACAATCAAACGGCAGTAATTCTTCAGCTTCAATTATCAATGCTGTTAACCCCTTTTCGGTCGTCGTTTCATGACCTTCACCTTTCGCCCAACTAACGGCTTCCCCTTTCTTGATCCGTTGTTTTTCTTGCGTATCACTTCTCACCCATCCTTCCCCTTCTATCACCAGCAGAATTTGGGGAACCACGGCTTCATGAAATCCGATGATCTCTCCAGGTTCAAGAAAGACAACTCCTGTATGAGTGGCAGTTTCTGTCTTTGCAATTCGCGTCAGAATAAAATTTGAGTCAAAAGCCGTGATCCGTTTCCCATTTTCTTTATCGAACGAATATACTTTCACTAACTACCCCTCCATAAATTCATTCTTTATGATTTTAAAGATGTTGAATTAATAGGACTGCTCCAGTTAATAATATCGACTTTTGCCACATCGACTTCCCCTAGACTCAACAAATGAGGAATATAGGCAAACATGCCAAACCCTCTCCCTTGCTCATTTTCTTCCTTATAATAAGCTAATGCAGCTTCAGGCAGTGTTTCGAGCATTTTGTACTTTCGTATATCAATCAATTCAATATTCTCGAATTGGATGGGGGCTGCTGGACCCCCGTAGCTTTCTTTAGGGTAATGATAAAGCGCATTTGGGTTTTCCTTCAGCTGTTCTACAGGAATCTGGAAGAAAAGGACATCGCTCTTCACCGGTATTCCTAATGACTGCAAACCTTGATAGATATGATAGGGATGCAAAGGCAAGAAATGAAGGACATCGTTCCATAAACAGTCTAATTTCGGCACGGATCTTTCTAAAAGCTTAGGCCTATCCGGATGATTAAAATACTTCTGTTTGTACTCCTCATAAAGTTCTTCATTTATACTTTTCAATTGATTTAATGGAATGAGTCGATTCCCCATCATTTTCTTAGGTACCATGTGATAAACATACGCCATCCAATCTCCTCCTTGTGCTTCTCTTCATGATATGGAAGAAGTTTGGATATTTAAAGACTTATAATTCAAAATTCTATGTGCTATAATGGTAATACAAGGAAAGAGATTCTCTAGTATTTAAAATTGCATATTTCTATATACTTAAGCCCTCATTTTTCATTGAGGGCTTTTATTTTATTATAAAAGACGAAATGAAAAACCAAAACGTTGAAAAAAGTACAATTAAATAGGCAAAAGGGGAAAAGCCTTGCTAACTAGCACTGCTTTCCCCCTTTGTATTCTGCTATTTCAATTTCTGTAACTTCCTATAAATTCATGTTATGTTCGCAATCCAATTTTAATTTAGTGGCTTGAATAAATTTATTTTATTTCTTTCCCCGTAGCGAAATCCTGGCAATTTAGCTGAATTACGTAGTATCATTCCATTCATTTTGTTATATAAAATAAAATCTTTCTCCGTCAAATTTGCATAGAAGGTGTACGCCATTTGTGTTTCTTCGTCCCAATTTTTCCATAATCTTGGGCTTAATACCATGTTTTCAGAGTATAACGGCAATATAAGAGACATATAAAACTTCACTTTATCTACGGGTGAACTTTGTAATTGATTAAATAAGTCTAAGTAAATTTCTTTTTCACTGTCTAAGCAATTTAATAGGATGTAGGAATGCCCTTTCTCTGGAATTGCAGTAACAGCAAAGCGATGGATGAAACCTTTAACCTTGTTTTTTATTTTCTTTCCATTCAAATCATAATCAGGTGCAATGTATGCATAGTTCGAGAAATTAATTTGCTCTGGTATTTTAATAATACAGGATGTTACACCAGTATGTTCTCCAGCAAGAATTTTCTTATCGAAATGTTCTTTTATAGAATCAAACTCTTTCATATTCAATTGTAAATTTCTGTATCTGGAAACCATATCAGATTTACTAAATACTGTTGGATACTTTCCGAATTGAGTTCTGAAAATATCCATTGACATCCAAACCTTATAATATTCAAAGATAAAAGCCTTATAAGCATATACAAATTTCATTATCTCACTAGTTTCATCAAAATCAGGTGCTCCCTTTTCAATTGCTGCAAAAGCAATATTATCATGTAAATCACAAAAGCAAGTTTCAGTTGTTGCAGCATTTGCACTTGTTCTGCTCATTTCGATAATAAGTTCTTGTTCTCCGTTGGCAAGCGGAACTATTAAAGGACTTCTTTTAGTGTCCATCAAATATACATGCCTTTCATCACCTGCTAATAAAGAAATAATTTTATTATTTTGCAAAGCATGAGCTCCTTTAATGATTCCTTTACAATTTTGTTGATCCGGATGCATACAGAACTTTTTCATTGATTTTCTCATCATTTCCCCAATCAATACTTCAGGTGGTTTCTTAGTTTCGATGGGTGGATTAAATTCTTTATTACGGCAACAGTTTATAAAGACTTCACCACTTCCACAAGGACAACTTTTCTTTTTTGCTAATCTTGATACGTTTTAATATATTCATTTTATAAGCTCCTTTTAATGACCAACCAATTTTCTCAACTTTGCCCGACTGTTCCCTTAATTATACAGTCTCTTATTTTATAATTAGAATATTATTGTCAAAGAAATACTGGCGTTCGGAAAAGTATACTTATACAGATAAAAGAGGAAGTCGGACGCTAATCAGCATCCATCTTCCTCGTTGTGTTTTGCTATTGAAATTACAGCTACTACCGATAACCCCATGATATGTAAACCTAGATCTTTTTGAAATTCTTCCCTTTTAAGCCTTACGGAACAGCCTATTGAATGTATCATTTTTTCTAGCAAATCCCCTCTATCTCGTTGCTCTTCAAAGTCCTTTGTAGTTGGGATTCTGAATGTAACTTAATTACTATTATGTTACATTCAAAATCAATAAAAAAATAATTTTAAAAGTTAGATTAATAACTGAAAATAAATTAAGTAACTTTAATTGCTTAGAAATGTCTAATCAATCATAAGGGGGGATTCCGTTGAAAAAATGGTCTTTGTTATTTATATTCGTGGTTTTTACTTTGTCTTTTGTTGGTGGGTGTTCTTCAGAAAATACCGAAAAAGTAGATGTTTACGAAATGGAAAGCTTTTCGGTTATCAAAAAGGATTCATTAACTTCATACACAGACTCTGATGATGTTAGCCATTTAGTAA
The DNA here is from genome assembly GCF_900099655.1 of Planococcus glaciei. GTDB lineage: Bacteria > Bacillota > Bacilli > Bacillales_A > Planococcaceae > Planococcus > Planococcus glaciei. The sequence goes on along the minus strand of NZ_FNDC01000010.1, from coordinate 29,503 downwards.
AAGCGTTCAAAAAAGCTAAAAAAGAGCCAGGAATAGTTGATATGGTTGATCCTGACTATAAAGTTGAATTCGGTGAAGAATCATATTATCTCTGGATCAGTAAAGAACAGGGAACGATAATGAATCTAGATGATACGAATTTCATCTACACCCTTTCACAAAGTTCAGCAAAAACAATTTACGAGCTATTAAATTAACAGGTTTTTCAGTACAGTGAAATCAAAGGTTTGAATGTAACTTACTTGGTATTAAGTTACATTCACATTCCTTATACCTAAATTGTTTAGCTATTTCATTAATCTAATTAAAAAAAGTGCCAAAATAAATAAATCAATCCGATCATAAGTAAGGAAGTTAAAAGAGCCACCATCCGAAAAACTATTAACTGGAACCTTGGGGGAAATAGTTTTTCACTTACCCATAAAACGAAAATAAAAAATAATCCAATGATTGCAAAATTGTCAGTGCCGTAGGTATAAGGATCATCAAATCCTCTTTCCTCATCTTTTTTGTAAGGTTTTACGCCAGCATATAAGCTGGTAATTGCAAAGTATCCGAACAAAACAGTCGCAAGCCAAGGTAGCCATACTTCCATATAATTCTCTCCATTCTTGTAACTGCTTATTAGACTTTCCTACTTAAATTTCAAGGCACTAACAATCAATAGAAACAAGAAATTTCAGGTACAAGAGCTGCTTTGTACCTCTCACTTCCTAACAAGTAAATCAATCACTTTTACTTGAATGTAACTTAATTCACATTAAGTTACATTCAACTTTTTTAGAACCAAGGTTTTATGAACCCGTAATTACACCCATCGGAGTGGATTTTCCGTTTATGAGTACGTCTATCATTTCCGTCTCCTTGTCGATCTTCAATTTGAATACATGCTGTTCAACATTGTCGCCATCTTTAGGTACAGCTTTTAGTTTTATGTTTAACTTGTCTCCTTGTTTTTCAAGAGAAGCCGTTACCTCATCCTTTGATTCATAAATAAGATAAGTCATTTCTCCATTCTTATTTACCGATTGAAGAGGCACAGCCGGATCTAATAGTTCTTGCACATTTTCTGGCGCCTTATTTAGTTTTTCGATACTAGGTGAAGACTCAATTAAATTACACGCTGACAGCAAAGTAAAAATGAGTACAATTACCAGTGATTTTTTCACGATTCTTTTCCTCCTCTGACTTGGAACTTATTTCCTTTAAATCTATCTTACCTTATTTCAAGAAAAGTCAGTATATTAAAAAACGAATGTAACTTAACTGCACATAAGTTACATTCAAATCCTAGTCTTTGCGCCAAAATTTCTGCTTGGAATTTACCGGCGCTTTTTTCAATTCGTCTAGCTCGGTTTGCAGCTGCTGAACGCTGACTAAAAACTATTCTTTCCGTTCCTGGCTCTTTTTTTCATCTAACCTTAAAGCTTTTTAAACAGAAATTTCCCCAGTAATCCATCCCTCTATAAACTCTTTCAAAGAGGAAGCAATCCAAGTTCGACTGTCATCTTCATGATTCCAGACATAGATGTCTTCTCTTTGGATTTGTCCGTTCAAAATGGCATAACCAAATAAATCCCCGTTTCCAGCATCTGAAAAAAAAAGGAGATGATCAAACGGCATATAAAGGTCTTTAAAATCTTCCCATCCTCTATAATAGAGGTTTTCTTCAACAATTTTATTGATTGACCAGAGTAAATGGCAATCGAATTGATCATACACTCCATCTGTTTCACTCAGTAAGTCTTCTAACTCTCTCGGCAATTCGACATTCAATTTTTCCTTGATTAAGCTTATATCCTTATTAGTGGCGGGATGAGTAGTGTGATAATCGCTTGATACATTTTCTATAAAGCTTTTCCAATTCATCATAAAATCCCTCTTCCAAATTTATTAAGACTATTGAATACAGCTGAACCGCATACTACTTATTTTCAAATCCACGTCGTTGTTCTAAAACTTCCCTTCAAACCTTGTAGTTTCTTTTCATTTTTCAAATCATGGAATAAAATTCTTATATTTAATATACTTAGAACTCAAATTAATAGCTAGATAATTCTGGAAATAAAAGCGTTCGTAAAAGTACACGTTTACGAACGCTTCAAAAACAGTAGAATATAGCAAAAATAAACGTTCGTAAATGTGCCAAAACACTTTACGAACGTTCGCCATTTTTATATTCTTTTACGAACGGGAATTGGGTCTTCCTTTATTACAGCAATCATTTATTCAACATCAACTTGCTCATGCTTAAAAGAACCTCTTTTTACCGCTTCACAATTCCTTCGCCATAAATACACTGTTCGGATCTTCCTTATAATCGGCAAAAGGTTCACACACCACAAAACCGAACCGCTCGTATAGTGTTCTCGCCGGTTCAAAAGGAGCAGCCGAACCCGTTTCTAAACTCAGCCGCCGGTAGCCGCGTTCCTTCGCTTCATCCATGATGTGTTCGAGTATTTTCCGGGCAACGCCTTTCCGCAAATGGTTGGAAGAAGTTCTCATCGACTTGATTTCCCCATGCCGCGGGTCAAGTTCTTTCAATGCTCCGCAACCTAATAGTTCGCTTTCTTCCCAGGCACTCCAGACAGTTATTTCCGGAGTGCGCAAAGCTTCCACGCCGAGTGCGTGCTTGCTTTCAGGAGGAGAAATTTGGAGCATATTCTGTATATGTTCCTCCACCAATTCCGCTATTTCTTTTCCTGACAAATCGTCCAATTTAATGTCCACTACTGCTTCCCCCTTAGACGCCTTTTGGTTAATTCACTTTGTTCTTCATACTTTCAAGAATCCACCCGTGTAAGAGGCAGGATTTTTAGCCACTTGTTCCGGCGTCCCTTCCGCCACAATGTAACCGCCTGCTTCACCGCCTTCAGGCCCTAAGTCGACAATCCAATCAGTTTCCTGAATCATCTCAGTATTGTGTTCGACTATGATGACCGTATTGCCTGCTTCCACCAATTTATTGAGCAGGAGGAGCAGCTGTTTGACGTCATTCGGATGGAGGCCGGTTGACGGTTCATCCAGAATGTACAGAGTCTGTCCTTTTGCCGGTTTGTTCAATTCCTTGGCAAGTTTCAGCCGCTGGGCTTCGCCGCCAGATAAAGTGGTCAGGGTCTGGCCCCATTTCAAATAGCCTAAGCCGACTTCAAGCAATAAGTTGATTGTCATTTGGACTTTTTTGTTTTCTGTAAACAGCTCCATGCTTTCTTCAATGCTCAGGTCCAGAAGACTGGAGATAGAATGCCCTTTGTACGAGACTTCCAGCACTTCTTCTTTAAAACGTTTGCCGCTGCAGACCGGGCAGACCACTTCAAGGTCCGGAAGAAAATGCATATTCACCAGCACAAAGCCCATCCCCTGGCAATGTTCGCAGCGCCCGCCTTCGGTATTGAATGAGAAATGTTTGGCTGTAAGTCCGCGTTCCACCGATTCCGGCAATTTGGCAAAAAGCGTCCGGAACAAGGTATAAACTTCTGTATAGGTCGCGATATTGGACCGCTGCATCCGGCTTAGTGCCGACTGGTCGACGGTCACCATACGCTCTACTGTTTCCAGCCCTTCAATATGGCTATAGCCTTCTCTTATACGGTCTTCTTCTGCACTCGCTGCCACTACATCAAACAGCAAAGAGGATTTCCCGGAACCTGATACACCCGTTACAGCAATAAAACAGCCGAGCGGAAATGCCACTGTAACATCCTTTAAATTGTTTTTGACCGCGTTATGGACGGTGATTTTTTGTCCGTTGCCCGCTCTTCTCTTTGGCCTTGGCACATACATTTCTTTTAAATAGTTTCCAGTCACCGACTGGTCCTGTGTCTTCAGCGATTCGAGCGTCCCTTGCCCGACAATTTCCCCGCCGCGCATGCCGGCTCCCGGCCCAATGTCGATAATCCAGTCGGCCTGTTCCATGACATCGACATCGTGCTCGATCACCAACACCGTATTGTCGAGATCCCTCAATTGCTTTAGAACAGCTACGAGCCCAGCTGTATCTTTTGGATGAAGGCCGATTGTCGGCTCATCCAAAATGTAGAGAACGCCGGACAAAGCCGAACCGAGTATGGTCGCCAGGCGGAGGCGCTGCGATTCTCCGCCTGACAACGTGACTGACTGCCGCTCCATCGACAAATAACCAAGCCCGATGCTGACGATGCGCTCTATTTTCACTTTCAGTTCAAAAACAAGCGACCGTGCAATGGAGTTTTCCCGGTCTTCCAATTCTTTTGCGATTTCCTGCACCCATCCCAGCATCTGGTCAAGCGGCTTTTTGGAAACTTCGGAAATGGGCAGACCCGCTACAATCACTTGCCGGCTTTCTTTTTTCAGTTTTTCGCCGCGGCATTCCGGACAGGTTTGATGATAAAAGTACATCGCCTCATTGGAGACGCCTTCGCGTTCCTGGTACCTTCTCCACATGGCCGTCACAACCCCTTCGAACTTCCCTTTATTGGTCGTTTTTGGAGGCGGCGTGTCCGGGAAATGCTGCTTGAACTGCTCGCTTTCTATGCCGTAATACAGCAGATCCCGCTGTTCGGGGCTGTAGTTTTTCAGCGGCAAATCCATATCAAATTCAAACCCGTAATGTTTGGCAGCCGCTTTCAGCACAAGCCCATAATAATCGATTATGTTTTTATACCAGGTTTTAACTGCCCCGCCGTTCAAGCTCAGTTCTTGGTCAAATATCAGTTCGGTGCGGATGCTCAAGGTTTTCCCGAGCCCCAAACACGTCTCACAAGCCCCTTCCACCGTATTGAACGAAAAATGGGCTTTGTTCAGGTTTTTCATTTCATAGCCGCAATTGGAACAAGGCATCATCAGGCTTTCCTCGTCCAAGTCTGCCGGTTTTTTCACACGTTTATGGCAGTTCGGGCATTCCCGCTCCCCCAACTTTTCGTAAATCACCCGCAAATACGTATACATGTCCGTCACGGTTCCGACCGTTGAACGTGGATTGCGGTTAGTCGTCATATGCTGACTGACACCGATGGATGGGGATAATCCCGAAATTGACCCCACTTTCGGCTTGTTGATGAAATTCGTTGTCATGCCATTCATCTCAAAATACTGGCGCTGGCTTTCCCGCTGAAGAATATCCACTGCCAAAGTCGATTTGCCGGAACCGGAAGGACCGGTGATGACGACGAATTTGTTCTTTGGAATATTTACGGAGATGTTTTTTAAATTATTTTCAGCCGCATCTTTGATTTGAATAAAATTTGTCATCCTTTTTCCTCCTTTGCGAAATCGTTTTGCTTAGAGACAGCCCCCGTCACTGCTGCGGAATCCAATCATCTAATTCCCGGTCGTTCATAGCCGAAAAGCAGAAAAAACCTTCATCGGTACAGCGCTGCATGTAATCTTTGATTCGCTTCTGGTCTTCCGGAGTGGGTAATTCCGCAGCAACGTAATCCACGGAAAGGACATTCTTCCCCGCATCACGGACCTTTTTCAGATAAGGCAAGCGCTCGTCTAAATCGCTGCTTTTTTCCGTTTCGTCATACCACAGATCTTCCGTTCCCATGCCATCAATAGCAGCTAAATACGAACCGTCGTCGTAGTCGAAGATGCTTTCCGCATTTTGCGGATAGACCAGAAAATCAGGAGAATCCTTTTTCATATAGCCCGAAATTCGCTCTACCAAAAACATCATCCGTTCTGCAGCTTCCCCTTCACTTTGCGGGTCTGAAACCAGGCGTGACTCCTGAACATGCGTTGCATCATTTGCCTAGTAGTAATACGCATCGACAATGTCCAAATATACACCGTCAAATCCCGCTTTTTTAATTTTTTTCAATTCCGGCTCTAAAATATCCCACCACGCTTCTTGCCAGTAGCGCACTTTTACGCTTTCCGGCCAATCGGGATTCGGCGTTCGGCCAAGCCATTCCGGCGCCTCCTCTGCAACTTGGAGTACACCGTCCCTTTCTGTTCCCCAGTTAGGGTTCCAGTAGTCTAAATACGAACTCGCTTCGCCGATGCTGAAATAGGCCAAGACGGTTGTACCGTTGGCTTTCATTTGCTCCAAATGCTCTTGTGCGTAGCGTGTTTCTTCGCTGCCGTCAGCTGTAGGATCGATAACAGCAACGCTGTAACCGCCCGCTGCCAGTTGAACTGGATCGGCATTTTGCAATTGATAATGCCATCGTTTGAAGGCAGCATCTTCTGTCCCTTTCTCTGCCGGCACCGACGAACAGCCAGAAACCATCAAAAGAAGCGCACAAAATGCAAAACAAAGGATTTGATGTTTTCCCGGCATTCCGAGCCCTCCCGCTTTTTCGTTTCATTAGTCGGAATTTTCCTTCTATTATAATGCGAATCAAGAAAAATGAAAAACCCGGATGTTCTTCATTTGAAGCCATCCAGGTTTGGTAAGCAGAGCTGAGTCAGTTTCCGCTATTATTTTCTGTTTTCGCGTTTTTGCATTTCTTCCGCAATCAAGCGGTACGTCGTGAGCTTATCTTCAAAATTAAAAGCGATCGAAACAAGCATCACTTCATCGGCGGCGTAGCTAGCCGCCAGCTTTTCAAGTCCATCCACTACCTGTCCAGGCGTCCCGACAATCATGCGTTTGCGGTTTTCTTCCACGAGCAGGCGCTCAAATTTGCTGTACGGGTAATCTATCGCCCGCTCAGGCGGCGGCGTGCCTTTTGACGGCATGCCTTGAGCTCCCATTGCCAATGCCAAATCCATTGAAGAAGCCACCCGTTCTGCCTGCTCTTCCGTTTCCTGGCAGACGACAAATATCGCAACGCCCTGATATGCTTCGCTTCCACTATGAGAGATAAAACGGTCCCGATAGGTCCGGGCAAAACTTTGTCCGCCTTCTCCGTTAATAAACTGCGCGAACATATACGGCAGCCCTTTCTCGGCAGCCAACTCCGCTGAACTCTGTCCGGAGCCGAGCATCCAGACCGGCGGCGCAGATGGCGTCACCGGCGTTGCCTTCATGCCGTAATACTTATGGTCTTCAGGGATGGCATCCGTCAAATACATCTGCAGTTCATCGATTTGTTCCGGAAAACGGCCGACATCGCGTTTTTTGCCCTCGTTCAGCGCATAACTGGCGCGCGGCATGCCGCCCGGCGCCCGGCCCACGCCTACGTCAATGCGTTCCGGATACAGCGCTTCAAGCAGTTTAAAATTCTCTGCAACTTTAAACGCTGAATAATGCGGCAGCATCACGCCGCCGGACCCGAGGCGGATCTTCTTCGTGACGGCGCCGAGATGGGCAATCAACACTTCCGGAGACGATCCGGCAAGCGTCGCGGCATCGTGGTGTTCCGACACCCAAAAACGGGTATAGCTCCATTCTTCCGCCTTTTGTGCAAGAGTAGCCGTCTGTTTCAATGCTTCCTGCGGGTTGCTTCCTTCTGAAATAGGCGACTGGTCTAAAATACTGTATTTTAAATGTGCCATTTTGTACTTCCCTTCTTTACGTCACGACATACCCAAGCGAGCGCATAACATTCTGCAAAAACAAATGCGACGACACAAAAACATCCTCCCGCTCCGGTTCCTGGAATATATCGTGGCGGCATTGCTTCCACTCTTTATAGCTGAATTCTGTTAAATCCTGCTGGCGGATCCAGCGTTTGGACACTTCTTTATCCGCTACTTGGTCAACTTCCCCAATATGCAAAAATAGTGGAATGTCCGGGAATTTGCCGATCCCGAGGGCTGCTTGCTTCATGTAATTCTGCAATTCATGATACCATCCGGCAGTGACATGCGTATTGTAATAAGGATCCTCTTTTTCCTGTTCGATCACTTCCGGATTGCGGGTTAAATCCTCGATGCGAAGATTGTGGTCAATGTTCACGCCGGGCGCCAGTTTATGCAATCCGGACAAAGCAGCCGGCAATTTTGACGGGGTCTTTACTAAGCGTAGCCAAGGTGAACTTAAAATGGCCCCCGCTATCGGATGTGAATATCTGCTTAAAAAATTCATCGCGATGGTCGCCCCTAATCCATGGCCTGCAATAAATACCGGCAAACCATGTTCCAGCGCTGCCCGTATGGAATATTTAAGCGATTTTTCATATTCTTTAAATGCCACTGCATGCGGCTGGCCAATTTCCATGCCCTTGCCATGCCCGGGTAAATCTCCCATGATGACATGAAAATCTGCCGTGCGCCATTGTTCAATTTGCCAGGCGTAGCGAAGATGATTTTCATACGCGCTATGTATGATGACAATTACCGCTTTTGCCTGCCCTTTTGCTTCCCATTTCCACATTTCGGTCATCTCCTTTTGCTTTGCTTTCATACATCCTGTTTTCTCTAAGTGGCCGGGAGCCATTTTTATAAGGCCAATTGCCTTCATGTGGAATCAGTAGGAAGAAAACCCACTGATTCAAATCTTACGTTATGTACTTTCCTGTCCTTGCATTTGACCTTTGCAACGAATTTGATAGGATTAAAGATATCTTAACTTTTTTAACGGAGGTTTTCCATGATTTATCCATTTAACGGCAAATATCCATCCATCCACCCTTCTGTTTTTATTGCAGACCACGCCATCGTCACCGGAGACGTGACCATCGGAGAAGATTCGTCCGTCTGGTTTAATACCGTCATCCGCGGAGACGTCGCACCAACCATTATCGGCAATAAAACCAACATCCAGGACTTGTGCATGCTGCATCAAAGCCCGGGCAAAACCTTGTTTCTTGAGGATCAGGTCACCATCGGGCACCAAGTGACGCTCCACAGCTGCGTCATTCGAAAAGGCGCTTTGGTGGGTATGGGCTCCATCATCATGGACGGAGCCGAAGTCGGCGAAGGCGCATTTATCGGCGCCGGCAGCCTCGTGCCGCCCGGCAAAGTGATTCCACCCGGCATGCTTGCTGTCGGCCGGCCAGCAAAAGTGGTCCGCGAACTGCGGGATGAAGACAAACAGGACATGGAACGCATTGTCCGTGAATATGCAGAAAAAGGCGCGTATTATAAATCGCTTCAAAAAAGTGAATAAAAAAAGAGCCGGCAGCTTTGATCGAAGCTAACGGCCAACGCCTCTCAAGGGGCGAATCTGCGCAAGAAGCAGAAAAAAAGACGGCCGGCATAATTTTGCCGGTCGTCTTTTTGTTATTTATTACGCTTGTTTAAAAATGCCAGATTGCTCTCTTAATACTTCCACTTTATCTGTACGTTCCCATGGAAGATCGATATCTGTACGGCCGAAATGTCCGTAAGCTGCCGTTTGTTTGTAGATCGGGCGGCGAAGGTCAAGCATTTTGATGATTCCAGCCGGGCGCAAGTCAAAGTTCGCACGGACTAGATCGTCCAATGTTTCTTCATCCACTTTGCCTGTTCCGAACGTATCAAATGCGATCGATACCGGATGAGCCACGCCGATTGCATAAGCCAATTGGACTTCGCAACGGTCAGCAAGTCCTGCTGCTACGATGTTTTTCGCTACATAACGGGCTGCATAAGCGGCAGAACGGTCAACTTTCGTTGCGTCTTTGCCGGAGAAAGCACCGCCGCCGTGGCGAGCGTATCCGCCGTAAGTGTCAACGATGATTTTGCGTCCTGTCAGTCCCGCATCTCCTTGTGGCCCGCCGATTACAAAACGGCCAGTCGGGTTGATGAAGTATTTTGTTTCATCATCGATCAAGTTTTGCGGAACCACTTCATTGATGACGTATTCTTTAATATTGCGCTGGATTTGCTCAAGCGTTACTTCCGGATGGTGCTGAGTGGAAATAACGATTGTGTCCACGCGAAGCGGTTTATTGTTTTCATCATATTCGATTGTTACTTGTGTTTTGCCGTCTGGACGCAAATATGGAAGAATTTCTTCTTTGCGTACTTCAGCCAATCGGCGCGCCAATTTATGGGCAAGCGAGATTGGAAGCGGCATTAACTCTTCTGTTTCGTTGCAAGCGAATCCGAACATCAGACCTTGGTCTCCTGCTCCGATGTCGTCTAGTTCTTTATCAGTCATTTGGCCTTCACGAGATTCAAGCGCTACGTTCACTCCAGCGGCGATATCCGGTGATTGCTCATCAATTGCTGTCAAAACTGCACTTGTCTCTGAGTCAAAACCGTACTTAGCGCGTGTATAGCCAATTTCACGAACTGTTTCACGCACAACTTTCGGGATATCAACATACGTAGATGTTGTAATTTCCCCGGCAACAAGTACAAGCCCTGTTGTTACGGTTGTTTCGCACGCAACCCGTGCATTTGGATCCTCTGCTAAAATGGCATCCAAAATAGAATCGGAAATCTGGTCACAGATTTTATCCGGATGTCCTTCTGTTACTGACTCTGATGTGAATAATCGACGGTTTTTCAAAATGTGTTTCCTCCTTATATCCTGCGAGATTGCTCTCGAAATTGATACGGTACTCGTTTCCCATGTCAAGTCCGTTCCGTGAGGATTGAACTTCAAGCCGTTGTGGCCTTTGTACACGAGGATTAAGGGCAATTTCATAAAAAAATCCCATCCAGCATCTGCATGTGGAAAGGAGAAATCATCATAAGCACCTTTCACTCTTATCGTCCAAGGTTGAGACCTTGCTTCAGGTTTGGCACCTTCTCTGCATGCAGCAGCAGGTTGCCGGGTTTCATAGGGCCTGTCCCCTCCACCAGCTCGGAATAAGAGTATCCGTTCAATTTTTCATCATACGGAAAGTAGGAAGTGATGTCAACGATTTTCGTTCAAACAACGACAATATTGCAATTAAACCGCTATATTTTTTGTTACAGGCGCATAAAAAGGATTTTTTTCATAACAATTGGTTATTAGTATAGACTATTAGTTTGAATGTGTTATACTAATGTTCGAATATACATCCTCCCCATTGCCATGGGAATAACCGAAAAGGAAGGTACATATAAATGAATCCAGTGAACTTCGCAAATAATCTTAAGGATCTTTTAAATGGCCAAAATGTGCACGTCCAGCTTTCAGTTCCACAATTAGTGGAAGCTGCAACATCACGTGGGGAAGCCGTATTGACTCGAGAAGGTGCTGTTAAAGCTGAAACAGGCAAATACACAGGCCGTTCACCTAAAGATAAGTATATAGTAGAAGAAGATATTTCTAAAGACAAAGTCGATTGGGGTTCCGTAAACCGCCCGATTTCTTCTGAGGTTTTTGAAAACTTATATAACAAAGTAATTGAGCATCTGAAAAAACAGGATGCTTTATACGTTTTCAAAGGCTTTGCAGGAGCAGACCCTGAGTCCCGTTTGGCAATCCAGACGGTCAATGAATACGCGTGGCATAATCTTTTCGCCCATCAATTATTCATCCGCCCGACTGCTGAAGAATTAGCAGCACATGAAGCGGAATTCACTGTTGTTTATGCACCAACTTTCCATGCTGACCCTGCAGTGGATGGCACCGATTCAGAAACATTCATCATCGTTTCAATGGAAAAGAAAATCATCTTGATCGGCGGTACAGAATACGCCGGCGAAATGAAAAAATCCATTTTCTCAATTATGAACCACATCCTGCCTGAAAAAGGCATTCTTCCAATGCACTGTTCAGCAAACGTTGGGAAAGACGGCGATGTGGCGTTGTTCTTCGGTTTATCCGGCACAGGCAAAACAACTTTATCTGCAGACCAAGACCGCAAATTGATCGGCGATGACGAGCATGGCTGGTCAGACAACGGCGTATTCAATATTGAAGGCGGCTGCTACGCGAAAACAATCAACCTTTCACGTGAGCACGAACCGCAAATTTACGACGCCATCCGTTTTGGTTCTGTCCTGGAAAACGTTGTTGTTGATCCAGAAACACGTATTCCGGATTACAACGATGGTTCTTTGACGGAAAACACACGCGCGGCTTATCCGATCCAGGCAATTGACAATATTGTCGATCCATCGGTTGCCGGCCATCCGAAAACCATCGTTTTCTTGACTGCTGATGCGTTCGGCGTATTGCCTCCAATCAGCAAGTTGACAAAAGAACAAGCGATGTACCATTTCTTGAGCGGCTACACGTCGAAGCTTGCTGGAACGGAGCGCGGCGTCACTTCTCCGGAAGCGACATTCTCGACTTGCTTCGGTTCTCCATTCTTGCCGCTTCATGCTACAGTATACGCAGAAATGCTTGGCCAGAAAATTGATGAGCACGGCGTAGACGTCTTCCTGGTAAACACAGGCTGGACAGGCGGCGAATATGGCGTTGGAAGCCGCATGAAATTGTCCTACACGCGTACAATGGTCCGCGCGGCAATCAAAGGCGAACTTCATGACGTGGAAACAGAACAGGAAGCAATCTTCGGTCTGCAAATTCCAAAACAAATTGAAGGCGTACCTGCTAACATCCTGAACCCTCGCGACGCTTGGGCTGATAAAGAAGCTTACGAGCAAAAAGCGAAAGAACTTTCTCAGAAATTCCAGGAAAACTTCAAAAAATTCGGCACCGTTTCTGCTGATATCAGCGCACAAGGCGGACCAACACCGCTATAAGCCATAAGCAAAAAAGCTATCCTTCGGGATAGCTTTTTTGCTTGAGTACCTTTAAATTTTATTCTATCTCCTGACTTACTGCTCTTGCCTTCTCATCCATTCCGTCAGAGCTCTTGCCGTCTTGCGGTTTGCTGCTGGCGGAAAGAAATGGGTGTATTCCGGGAAATACCAAGTTTCGTGCGGTTGGTCATTCATTTTCAAAGCTTCTTCCAGCAAATAAGCCTGTCCGGGATAAACGTTTTCGTCTTTCAGGCCATGGATGATTAAGACGGGCGCATTCACTTCGTCCAAGCGCAATAAGGGGTTGCGTTCTTCGTATGCGGTTAACGCCGTATTCGGTGTTCCGCCATACAAGCGTTTCATCATGCGCCGCATATCCGGCCGCTCCTTATACGTTAGCACCGTATCCGTAACGCCGGCCCATGTGACGACAGAGCTAATGTCCCCTCTTAACACGGCTGTCCATAGCGCCATAATGCCGCCGCGCGAGAAAGCTAATATATGCACATTTTCATTGCTGAACTTTTTCAATACGTCAACTGCATGAACAGCGTCCCACCGGTCGGCTCCAGCAAATTCATCACGGCCTTCCCCGCCCCGGTTGCCCCGGTAATAAGGAGCAAACACCACAAACCCTTGGGCTGCAAATTGCGCAATGCGTGCCGGGCGCACCATCCCGATGGACTGGATGCCGCCTCTCAAATAAAGAATGCCGCTCCAGTCGCCGGCCTCTTTCGGTTCCGCCAACAGCCCCTTCACCCGCAAACCATCTGACCAGTAGACGATTTCAGTCAAACGGACATGTGGATTGGGCGACGGATACATTTTTCGCGATTCAATTGCCCCATTTTCCAAGTTGCTTCACCTTCTTTATAATTTCCTTCATTCCGGCGTCTTTCATCAAAAAGCTGAAGGAACCGTCCGGATGGAGTTTTTCCATTAACACAATTCCTTCGGTTTCCATCTTTTCGATTTTCTCCAGGCGCTCCACTTCCGCCAGAAAAACGGTTTTGCAAAACGGTTTTTCCGAAAAGACGACATACTCCGCAAACCATTCGGGATTGCGGATGACTGCACCGGTTTCTTCGTATACTTCCCTTTTTGCGGCCTGCCTCAAACTTTCACCTGGTTCCACCTTGCCGCCTGGAAATTCAAGGCCGCGTATCGAGTGCTTTGTCAGCACCCATTTATCGTTGAATTTACAGATCACCAGTACATGCCTGCTTTCAATCGGAAACGTTCCAGGCTCAAATGACAGTTCGCAGCGGCAGCCGTTCAAATCGATATATTCCATCATTTCACCTCTTGGACATCAGAAAAAGCGTACCCTGATATTATCAGTGTACGCTTCTGTATCTCTATCTTACTTCTTTTCGCCCAAAAATGCTGACAACATCCAAGAATGTTTCTCAAGATTTTGGTGGATGGCATTAAGCATGTCTTCTGTCATATCGTCATTGTCGGCAGCTGCCAACTCCATGCCTTTTTTCAAGGATTTCATGATTTTGTCGAAATCTGATACGACGGTCTGCACCATCTCATCTGAATTTTCCTGGCTGGTCGCTTCATCGACAACCGACAATTCCAGCTGCTCTTTCATCGTTGCGACCGGCTTGCCGCCAAGCGCCAACAAGCGTTCTGCAATTTCATCCATATGTAGAGTCGCTTCGTTGTACAGCTCCTCAAATTTCACATGCAATGTAAAGAACTGATGCCCTTTTACATACCAGTGGAAATTATGTAATTTTGTATAAACGACTGACCATGTTGCGACCTGTACGTTTAATTCCTGATTTAATTCTGCTGACATTCCAAATCACTCTCCAATTAGTTTAATAAGCTCTTATACTTTATTTATACCTCCCCTCTGCTTACAATAAACATACGTAATCTTTTCCAGAAAGAAGCTGACTTCAAATGAAGACCATCTTGTTGAAAATCTTCCGCTTTTACCAGCGGTTCATCTCCCCTTTATCGCCTCCAAGCTGCCGTTTTTACCCGACCTGCTCCCACTATGGAATCGAAGCAGTGGAAAAGCACGGTGCATTCAAAGGCGGCTATCTCGCCGTACGGCGGATCCTTCGATGCCATCCATTCAATAAAGGCGGAGTCGATTTTGTTCCGGAACAATGGCCACCAAAAAAATAATTTGGTGGTTTTTCTTGTGTTTTTTAATAACATGCTGTAACATACATTTTGTTATTAAAACGTAATCATTACAATTTGGAGGTACATAATGAAAAAGTTAATCCCCTTTCTTGCCCTTATTCTATTTTTAGCAGCATGCGGCAATCCGGCAATCGATTCCCAAACGGAATCAGAAGATGATTCCAAACTGCATGTCAAAACCACGGTTTATCCGCTTACTTATTTCACTGAGCGCATCGGCGGAGATCGTGTCACTGTTGAATCGGTTTACCCGGCTGGCGCCAACGAGCACAGCTTTGAACCGACCCAACAGGACATGATTGCGCTTGCGGAAGCCGATTTGATGTTTTACATTGGTTTAGGCTTGGAAGGTTTTATTGACAGTGCGAAAAAAACACTCAGTGATGAAAATGTGCAGTTTGTCGCAGCAGCCGATGCCATAACAGATGAACAATTGGAGGCTGCCAGCCACGGAGAACATGCTGAAGAAGAAGAGCACGCACATGAAGAAGAAGGACACGAAGAAGAAGCCCATGAGGAAGAAGGGCATGAAGGGCACAACCACGGCTCCACGGATCCCCATGTCTGGATGTCGCCTGTACTGAGCCAGACATTGGCCGAATCCATCAAGGATTCACTGATTGAAGCAGATCCTGATGGTTCTGGGACGTACGAAAGCAATTATGCAGAGCTCATTGTGGAACTCGAGAACTTGGACCGCTCATTCAGCGAACTTGCAGAACGCGTCGAAAACGACACTTTCTTTGTCTCCCATTCAGCGTTCGGCTATATTGCCGAGCCTTACGGGTTTGAACAAGTGGCCATTGCCGGACTGAACAGCCAGGACGAGCCTTCGCAAAAAGAATTGACTCAAATTGTGGATCAGGCGAAAGAAAAAAACATCAACTACATTATTTTTGAACAGAATGTTTCATCCAATTTAACGGAAGTCATCCAAAAAGAAGTTGGAGCAGAAGCACTTCAGATGCACAATTTAGGCGTACTTACCCAAGAAGATATTGATAACGAAGAAACTTACTTCACCTTGATGGAAAAGAACCTGCAGACATTAGAAAAAGCATTAAAATAAATAGAAAGGCGAAATCCGATGGGATTTCGCCTTTTTTGTATATAATCGAGCTAAAGATAAACGAACAAAAGAGTGAGGATTTTTCTTCACAGAAAGGAGAACCGATGAAACCTGAAAAAGAATCCTTTCATACGATTGATGAATACATCAGCCAATTTCCGATGGACATCCAGGAAAAGCTCCAACAGCTGCGCACGGTAATCAAAGAGGAAGCGCCCCAGGCGGCAGAAAAAATCAGCTATCAAATGCCGACTTTTTATCTTAATGGCAATCTCGTCCATTTTGCGGCTTTCAAGAACCATATCGGCTTTTACCCTGCCCCTAGCGGCATTGCCGCTTTCGCCGAACAATTATCCCGCTACAAAAGCGCCAAAGGCTCTGTCCAGTTTCCACTTGATGAACCACTTCCGCTTGAATTGGTCCGCGAAATCGTCAGGTACCGGGTCCAGGAAAACCTAAAGCAATCGTAGACACGAAGCCAAAGCCGCTCTCGCCCCCATCGCGGCTTTGGCTTTTTTATTGCTCCTTGAAACTCTCGATGTAATAATTCAATTCTTCATCGTTTTCGACGAATGACAATATCAGTTCTCTCAGTTCATTGCTTAATGCGCCTTTTCCTTGAAAATGAAAAGCATAAACCACAGCAAATTCTCTAAATTGTGGATTTTGATGCTTTAACAACTTCGGAAGTTTCTCTTCTATCAGCGGATGATACAAGACCGGATTGGCTTCAATATGGTTCAGCGACCTTATTAGGGTTTCCGGATCATCCGAATCGAGTCCTTCTGCCACTTGCTCTTCCGACAACTCAATTTCTTCCCTGTATTCGTAGTCTTCCATCTCTATGTCAGCAGTATAAAGCCCCTCCAGAAAAACCTCGAAAGAAGGCGCAAGTTCAAATAATTGGCCGCCTTCATTATCAATATAAATGACAGGCGGATTTTCTTTTACTTGCCGGTAATCCAGCGCAACCCACGAATGGCCGTCTCCTGTCAAAAGCACCAAACCCTTCGGCATATCCCATTCTTCGATTAAGTAGGCACTGGCGAGTATGCCTTCGCCTTCTTCAATGCCCATGATATGCTCAATCTGAACATGGTCTTCTGCCCAGACGTTTGGTTCACTTGCCAGATGGGCATTAAAACGGATCGATCCGCCGTTTTGTTCGCGCAGCAATTGAAGATAGGCCTGCGGCAGTTTCACTCCCAGTTCTTCTTCTGCTTTGTTGATCATCGTTTCACTCACTGGTGCTATTTCCGAACTTTCCTCTGTTTCTTCCCAAATGCCGCGATTCCCCAATCCAATCTCTCCCATCCAGTTACCTGTTTTATTCTTCTTCCAACAGCTCTTTCAAAAACTTTTCACGATGGTCCAGAAAATACTTGGTGATTTTAAAATGGTCCGTTTCTTCATAGCCGATTTCTTCAATGGCCCCACCATCAAAGCTCAGGATTTGTGCTCCCGGGTAGCCCAAAAGAATCGGCGAATGTGTGGCAATGATAAATTGGCATTCCTCTTCTTCTGCCAGCTCGTGCATGATGCGCAGGAAAGTCAGCTGGCGCTGTGGAGACAGCGCCGCTTCCGGCTCATCAAGAAGATAGATGGCCTGTCCGTTAAAGCGGTTCATGAACAGCGACAGAAACGATTCGCCGTGGGACTGAGCATGCAGCGAACGGCCGCCGTAGCTCCGATAAGCATCATTCCCATCCCTTTGTAATTCGTCAATATGGGAAGCAAAATGATAAAAAGATTCCGCCCGCATGAAAAAGCCGTTTGACACTTTCGGCATCCAGGACAGCCGGACGTAGTCCCCGAGTTCCGATTCTGCCGCATGTGTTTCATATGTATTATTGCGCCCGCCGCCAGCGGTATTAAAGCCGCACTTATCCGCAATCGCTTCCAGCAGCGTCGACTTCCCCGAACCGTTTTCTCCGACAAAGAAGGTTACGGGACTCACCAAATTCAATTGATCGAAACTAGCAATCGACGGAATATCAAACGGGTACTGCGTAAAATCCGGTACTTGTTCCCGCATCAAACTGATTCTTTTTAAAAACATTGCATCACTCCCAAGCTTTTTATAGTTCTTGTGATTTTTTGGAATTCCGGCGCTTTAGCTGAATTGAAATTTGGAAAAGCGACACCAAGAACAACGCCCATACGATTGGGTTGTCGAGAGAAATTCCCGATGTGGAATGCCCGCCAAGCACACTCATACCGATGACCACAAACAGTAAATACAAGCTGCTATACAAAGTCCATTTAAATGTTCGCCGCTCCTCTTGTTCTTTATCGGCCAAAACGCTTATGCACGTGAAAATAACTAAGAAAAGCAGTAAAACGATCCATTTGGAAACCTTCAAATCCGGCAATGCTTCAGGGAAAAAATCATTGAACATTAGAAACGTAAATCCCAACATTAATAGTAAAACAATCCCCCGCATCGGCACGCCCTCCTCTTAAACCACTCCACTTTCCATTATACGTAAAAAGAGGCAAAAAGATTCATTTCCCTGACTTTTATCATACATCCTTTTTGGGATCATAATCTGTTTGCGTACAGAACGTTTTTTGCCAGATCACCGATCATCTCATCTATTTTCTTGCCGGGATTTCAATTTTTTAGCGGGAAGCAGTCAATTTCTCCAGCCGTTTCTCGAAATGTTTCCGCCATTCTTCCGCCAACGCATCTACTTTCAATATCTTTGTCATTGCCTCGATGTCTTTGGCACGGTGAAAATTCACTTCATTGGTATAAAGAACAGAGATTTGTTCAGGATGCGACTCAACCAATTCAATGTCTGAATCCGCTCGAATTTCTCCTTCTTCAATGACACGGCAAAGATACCCGGTAAAACCGGTCTTCACCATCCGCTTCATTAAAGGGGTCATTTCCAGCCGGCGATCAATGGTCTGGCAAGGCACTCTTCCTTGCGTCACTTGAATAATTGCCTCGCCAACCCGGAAAATATCGCCGATGTATACATCCTGTTCCAGCATGCCTGACACTGTCAAATTTTCTCCGAATGTTGCCGGCGGCAGCGTCTTCTGGAATTCCTGTTCCCATAGCGGGTAATGCTCCGCCGGGTAAATGCACACGGCCCGTTCCGCTCCGCCGTGATGCTTCAAATCTGCCACTTGGTCTCCGTGGAACCCTTCTTTCGCCAAAAATACCCGCTCGACTGCTTGCTTTTCAATAGCTGACTGCATTTCTTTGCCGTTGCCGTACTTCAAGGTTTTCGGCATGCCCACTGACAAATTGTGTATCTTAGCTTTTTTGAAATCTCTCATTTATCTATTGACCTCATTTCTGTACTTTAATTATTAACGTATTTCTGTTTCATGATTTCAATCTTACCAAAAAAAAAGCCTGAAATCCGTAAAGGATTCAGACTTTTTATAATTTCACTTCATATCCAATACCATTCTCAGTACTTAGCGCTACTTCGCCGTTGTCCACATGAATTTCCGGGACGACAATGTCTTCCTCCCAAAAATGATGCGAATCGGAAAAATCGCCGGGCAAGATGATTTCGGGCAAGGATGCCAGAGCCAGATTATGCGCTTTCGATACGCCGAACTCAATCATCCCGCCAACCCACATGCCGATGGAATGGTTATTGCATAACCTCGCAATTTTAAGCGTCTCACTCCAGCCGCCAAGGCGCCCCATTTTCAGGACAATCATGTCCCCCGCTTGTTCTTCAATCATCCGTTGGACGTCTTCGAAACTGCGGATGCTTTCATCTAGGCAAATAGCAGTTTTCATGGAATTCTTCGCTTTTGCATGAAGCTGCCATTGTTCTTCCCCAAAAGGCTGTTCGATCAAGGCAAAGCCCGCCTGGTCAAGTTCCAGCAATTGCTCAAAGGTTTCTTCCGCAAAAGTGCCATTGGCATCTGCGAAAAATAGCTGCTCCGGGTATTTCCGGATGATGCCTGACAGCAAATCCAGATCAGAAGAAGGACTGATTTTGATTTTGATGCGTTTGTATCCTGCCGCAGTTGCCTTTGCCACCTGGCGTTCGATGTTCTCCGGATCTGCCGCCACGACAATGCCTGCTGGAATCGGCTTTTGTTCTCCGCCGACCAGTTTCCACAACGGCACGCCTTTTTTCTTGGCGAATAAATCCCAGACAGCCATTTCAACAGCGGCTTTTGCCATCCGATTGCCTTTCACTTGCTGGAAGATCCGGTTGACTTGTCCGGGATGCTTCAAGTTTTGATGCAGCAATAACGGCATCAGCACTTCTTGAATGACAAAACGGCAGCTCACCACCGTTTCTTCCGTGTACCACGGAGTTGTGAACGCGACACACTCTCCGTAGCCACTTGAGCCTTCTGCATCGCTGACTTTTATAATCAGGCTTTCCCGTTCTTCCACTGTCTGCAAAGAAGTCTTAAATGGCTGTTTTAATGGTTTTCTTACTTCATATATGCCAATGGCCGTAATGGTCAGTTCCATTGCTTCAGCTCTCTTCTAAGCAGTTTATTTGATGCATTGCGCGGCAGCGCTTCAACAAAGGATAAACGTTTCGGTACTTTATAGGAGGCAATTTGATCCTTGCAGTAAGCGATCAATTCCTCTGCTTCTGCCGGTGCATTCAATACAACAAACGCGGCCGGAATTTCGCCCCATTGCGCATCCGTCACCCCGCATACGCCTGCTTCCCGGACAGCTGGATGCGCAAGCAGCACTTTCTCAATCTCGGCCGGGTAAATATTTTCCCCGCCTGAAACGATTAAATCCGAGCGCCGGTCAATGACGAATAAAAAGCCTTCTTCATCCATGTAACCGATGTCCCCTGTATGGAGCCAGCCGTCTTCCTTAACATTGCGGTCTGAAAACTTGCCAATATACCCGGGCGTCACTTGCGGCCCTTGAATCAAAATCTCTCCTTTTTCACCCGGCTGGCCGGTTCCTTCAATTTTCACTTGATACAAAAACAAAGGCTTTCCGGAAGAGCCGATTTTCCGCTCAGCGTCTGCAGATTGCAAAGTCGTGGTTTGTGAAGACGTTTCGGTCATGCCGTAGGTTTGGAGAACCGGGATGCCGCACCGTTCGGCCCGCTGGATATACGCCACAGGGATCGGCCCGCCCCCTGCAAGAATCGCTTTAAATCGCGGCGACGCATTCATGGACGCTTCTTCCACATTGCTCAGTACGCGTTCAAGCATGACGCCGACCAGTGACATATGGGTCACTGTGCCATTGCAGATTTCTTCCGCACTGCGTGTTGCATCGAATTTTTCGTACAAACGCACACCCATGCCATAAATCAGCGACCGCATCAAAATCGAAAATCCACTGATATGAAAGAGCGGCACCGAACAAAGCCAGACATCTTCCGGCGAGATGCCGATATTCAGCGCGGATGATACCGCGCTTGAAAAATGGTTTTCTGCCGTCTGGCGGACTCCCTTCGGATTGCCCGTTGTCCCGGATGTATACATGATCGAAATGGTGCGTTCTTTGTCCCACTGAGGCTGAATGTCAAACCTTGCCGGAATCGTCTCCCGGATGGCGCTGAATAAAACCGGATTCCAGTCCGCCACTTTTCCCTGCAGCTCATCATCGGCCAAAACAAATTCAGCTTTTGAATCGTCGATCTGGTAAGCAAGTTCCGGTGCAGCCAGGCGTTCATTGAGCATGACCATTTCACAGCCGACATGCAGGCACCCGTACATGACAAAGACAAACTCAGGGTTGGACTTGGCCAGGATGGCGACGCGCGACTCTTGCCGGACGCCGAGCGCTGCAAGTTTCCCGGCATACTCAAGCGCGATTTCATTGATTTCCTCAAATGTCCATTGCTGTTCCTTGAATGATAAAGCCATGCGGCTCCCACTTAAGAAGCTCCGCTGGCTCAGCCAATTCGGATATGTCATTTCAAAAATCCTTTCTTTAAAAAAAGCTGCCCCTGTAAAGGACAGCTTCTGATTATTCGTCGATCAAGGGAAACGAGGGAATTGGCCGAAATCCGGTTTGCGTTTTTCTTTAAACGCATCGCGTCCTTCTTTTGCTTCATCGGTTGTGTAGTAAAGCAATGTTGCGTCTCCAGCCATTTGCTGAAGTCCAGCAAGGCCGTCCGTATCCGCATTCATTGCCGCTTTTACAAAGCGAAGTGCAGTCGGGCTCATTTCAAGCATTTCCTCACACCATTTTACGGTTTCATCTTCCAATTGGTCGTAAGGGACCACTGTATTGACTAAGCCCATATCCAATGCTTCCTGAGCGTCGTATTGGCGGCACAAGTACCAAATTTCACGTGCTTTCTTATGGCCGATGATGCGGGCCAAATAACCGGAACCATAGCCGGCATCAAATGAACCGACACGAGGGCCTGTTTGGCCGAAGCGTGCGTTGTCAGCAGCAATCGTCAAGTCGCATACCACGTGCAGGACGTGTCCGCCTCCGATAGCATATCCCGCCACCATGGCAACAACCGGTTTTGGAATCACACGGATCAAGCGCTGCAGATCCAATACGTTCAAGCGAGGAATTTCATCTTCCCCAACATAGCCGCCGTGTCCGCGTACCGATTGGTCGCCTCCAGAGCAGAATGCTTTTTCGCCTTCGCCAGTTAAAACGATAACGCCTACTTTTGAATCATCGCGTGCACGTGAAAATGCATCGATCATTTCATGTACGGTTTTCGGACGGAATGCATTGCGCACCTCCGGACGGTTGATCGTAATTTTGGCAATGCCGTTGTACGTTTCATACTTGATATCTTCATATGTACGTTCTGTAATCCATTCGCGTGTCATGATTTTCCTCCTCGATAATGTAAACTCAAATACTCCTTTACCATTGTAGCAAATTCAGCGGGTTTTTCCACATGTAATGCATGGCCCGCTTCAATAACACCGTGCTGGACTTTCGGCAAGGTTTGTTTCATCTCTTCAGCAATTGCCATAAACTTGGGATCCAATGTGCCTGTCAGCAGCAAAACGGGAACTTCCAGCTTATTGAGTTTGCCCCAATAGGAAGACTGGCTGCCGGTGCCCATGCCGATCAAGCTGTTGGCAAGGCCCAATGGATTTTGGGACAGCCGCTCTGCCCGAACCGCTTGCCTGACGTTTACCGGCAAACTTTTCTGGCTGTTAAACAGCGGAATATTCTCCCAGCTATTCACAAATGAAGCAATGCCATTCGCCAAAATTTTTAACGCCAGCTCACTGTCGCGCTGCTGCCGCTCCAAGCGGTCCGAAACGGTTTTCAAACCGGGAGACGAACTTTCCAACACCAGCGCGCCCAGGCGTTCGGGATGCGTGCAGGCATAAGCAAGCGCTGTGCGCCCCCCCATCGAATAGCCGACCAAAGCAAAGCGTTCCACTTTTAATTGGCGGAGAAGCACGTCCAAATCATCGATTTGCCGCTCCATCGTATAACGCGCCGAATCTTCCGGTGATTCCGTTCTGCCATGGCCGATCAAATCAACCTGTACAATTTTGTAATCCGGGAAAAACTTCACCACTTCGTCCCAGGTTTTCGAGCTTCCCGTAAAGCCATGGAGAAAAACGATGGTCGGCGCTTTGTCCGTATTCAAAACTTCTACATAATACCGAACCCCGGCAATCTCCATCTCCATTACTTCGACAGCTCCTCGCTCAGCCGGTTCCACAGTTTCCGGTGGACCTTCACGTTTTGTTGTCTATCGGTAAAGACTTCAATGATTTTAACGGCTTTTTGTTTAGGCGTACGCAGTGCTTGCACAAGCTCTTCTTTCGTCATTACAGAGGCATATTCCGTATCATACATACGTCCAGCATCTTCAAAATTCATCCCTGTCGGCGTTCCAAACAAGTCTTCAAAATAACGTTCTTCTTCCGACTGCGGCAAATAAGAGAAAATGCCGCCGCCGTCGTTATTCATCACCACGATCGTCAAATCCGTTTCCTGCATTTTCGAAGCAATCAACCCGTTCATGTCATGCAAAAAAGATAAATCGCCGATCAATAAATAAGTCGGGCGTTTAGCAGCCGCCTGCACACCGAAAGCGGTTGAAACCACGCCATCAATGCCGTTTGCTCCGCGGTTGGCATAAACCACCACATCACGATCGGTTGTCTGAAAATACGTGTCCAAGTCGCGGATCGGCATACTGCTGCTGACCACCAAATGGCATTCGTCCAGTTCATCAAACAGCACTTTTGCCAATACGCCTTCGTCCAGTTCTTGTTCGCAATGCTGCTCCATCAATCGCCAATACAATTCGGATGCCTGCTGCCATTTTGCTGTATAGGCATTGTTTTCTCTCGTTTTGACCGGCAGCTGCCACAAACCTTTAGCAGCCGATTGAATGTGATGCGTCACAACCGACTGGGCATCGCGCATCATCGCGCTTTCATCGAAGACGACATAGGTTTTCGGTTTAACCGCCGCCAAAAACAACGTCAGCGGCTTGGATACCGGCTGCGGTCCGATACGGATGACCGCTTCAGGTGCCATCGCAGCCTTGAACGCCTCACTTTTTAAAATCGCATCATAGGAATCAATGATCAAATGCTGATGTTCCGGTTTGACGTTGGCGCGCAGATTAGACAATGGATCTGCAAGCACCGGCCATTGCAAATCTGCAATAAACTGCCAAAATTCTTGCGGCATCGGAGCTGTCATTTCTCCTACTACCAATAAGCCCCGCTCTGTTTGCAGCAATTTTTGCAGAAATGTCTCCGTCTCCTGGTTCAGCTTAAATTCCCCGGTGAAATGCATCATTTCACCCCGGCTTTCAAAGGGCTGGTCAAAATCAATCCGTAAAGGTTCACGGAACGGCACATTCAAATGCACCGGTCCTTTTGGCTCTGTTTTGGCCGTTGCCACCGAACGATGCAAATGGCGCGCCAAAAACTCAAGCAAGTTGTTGTCTTCCGGCATCGGCAAATCGGTCGCCCATTTCACATGGGAACCGAATAGATTGATTTGATTGATGGCCTGCGGAGCACCGACTTCACGCAATTCATGGGGCCGGTCTGCCGTTACGACCAAAAGTGGCACCCTTGCATAATAAGCTTCTACAATAGCGGGAAAATAATTCGCTGCTGCTGTTCCAGATGTGCAAAGCAGCATAACCGGATTGCCGGATGCTTTGGCCATCCCAAGTGCAAAATAGGCAGCCGACCGCTCATCAATCTGCCGGTAAACGGTCAGGCCCTCTTGCTTCATGCAAGCATAGGCAAGCGGAGTAGAACGGGATCCTGGACTGATGACGACATCCGTGATGCCTAAATGCATGAGTGAATGGGTAAATGCGGATACATATTCTGTTAAAGATTTACGATTCGTCACTTAATAGACCTCCAAGTGCACGCAGCATCGGTCTGAATTTAACCCAGGTTTCATCGTACTCCGATTCAGGTGTGGAATCTTCTACAATTCCGCCTCCTGCGTATAAATAAGCTTCTTTTTCATTTAATAGCGCTGAGCGGATCGCTACGGCAAACTCCCCATCGCCTTTTGCATCAATCCACCCAACCGGCGCCGCGTAATACCCCCGGTTCATCGTTTCATACTCGCGTATTATATCCAGAGCTTCTTGTTTCGGCTCCCCGCCAAGTGCCGGAGTTGGATGCAAGTCGCGGACCAGGTCAAACAAAGTAGAACCGGAATTCAGCTCTCCTTCTACCGGCGTATGCAAATGCTGGATGTCCCGTATTTTCATCAGTTTCGGGACATTGGGTACAGTTAAACGTGAAGTATGGCCATTGAATACTTCACGGATCATATCTACTACATATTGATGTTCCGACCGATTTTTCTTGTCATTCAGCAACGCTTCCCCAAGTTCCATATCTTTTTCCATGGTTTTTCCGCGCGGAGTCGACCCGGCAAGACAAGTGGACAACGCCTGGCTTTCTTTCACTTTTACAAGGCGTTCGGGTGTAGCGCCGAAGAAAAACTGGGTTTCTGCTTCCATCCCGAACAAGAAACTTTCGGGCTGTTCTTCCGAAACTTGGTACAACGCCGAAGAAGCCGAAAGCGGCTCTTCAAAGTCCAATTTCAACGATCGGGCAATCACCACTTTTTCTGCCTGTTCCGCTTTAATGATGCCAGTGACTTTATCAATCGAATCAAGATACTGTTCTTTTTTGATTTCCGTGCGGTCCATTACTAACGGTTTCTGATACTTCGGCAACTCCAGAACCTGTGCCGCATGGATCAGCCGGTCACGTTCTTTTCGCATAAGCTCGAATTGATTGAACGTCTCCTTTTCTGCCGTGATCAAATTGATGCTGACGTAAGCTTGATCATCTTTAATGACCAATTGGAAAGAAGGCACTGCAAAATAAGCTTCTGGAAAATGCGTCCATTCACTTTCAAGTTCATTTAACGGATCAAATGAAAAACCGCCGAATAAAATCGGTTCGACATCCGGTTCTTCATTCACAATCTGTTTGCACAGACTCTCCCACTTCTGCTTAATTTCTTCAAAACGGCCTTGCTGAACCGAAGAAGCGAGCACATGCGCATGCCCAAGGCCAACCAAAGTAAAGGTCTTTTCGCGGTTTTGCCAAAACATGCGTTTTCCCTTGTACTGCTTTTCTCCGGCTTCAAAAAAAGCCAATGCCGACATGCGCGACACTTCAATTGTTTCAGTGTAAAAACGATACGCTGAGTAACGCGTATCCGTAGATTGTTCAATCGATGAATACTGTTGTGGATTCATCTTTTTCCCTCCGTTTTAAACTGGTTGTGCAATTTAAGCACAATCTGCTTCACTTTTTAATCTCTATCTTATATCATACTCTTTTCTGCTAAATTCAGCACAACATTTGCTGTATTTCCCCTTATATTGGAATCCAAAACTAGTGCATTTATGTCTAAATTATTTCTGCCATTTTACTCAATAAAGAATAGCATGAACTTGTAGACTCGATTTTCGGCAAGTAACCTGCAGCTATCCGAAAAAGGAAAGGGCGCCTTGTATTGACCTCGATGCATAAACGCGATATATTGAGATAAATTTTCTGAAGCAGGAGGAAATCATGTGCGCTCTATTGCAATTGGAATTTTTGCGGCTTTCTTTTTCGCCTTCACCTTTGTTTTAAATGCCAGTATGGAAGCATCAGGAGGAAGCTGGGTTTGGAGCGCCTCTTTGCGCTATCTTTTTATGGTGCCATTTTTACTGGTGATAGTACTTGCTAGAAGAAACCTAAAGCCGCTTTTAGCGGAAATGAAAAACAAGCCTGCTGCATGGCTGCTATGGAGCTTTATTGGATTCGTTCTCTTTTATGCCCCCTTATGCTATGCAGCTGCCTATTCTCCTGGTTGGCTGATTGCCGGTACTTGGCAAATCACCATCATCTCAGGTTCTTTATTGGCTCCGTTGTTCTACTCAACCATCCAGACGCGAAACGGCTCTCTTCTCGTCCGGGAAACAATACCTTATCGGGGATTAGCATTGTCTCTCATCATTCTTTTAGGAGTTTTGCTTCTGCAGCTGGAGAATGCTCAGCACATGCCTTTAAAAAGCTTTCTATTAGGTTTTCTTCCCGTCCTCTTAGCTTCATTTGCTTATCCCTTAGGCAACCGCAAGATGATGGAACTTTGCGATGGCAGGCTGGATGCATATCAACGCGTTCTCGGTATGACCTTAGCGAGTCTTCCTTTTTGGATCATGCTTTCTGGCTATGGATTGTGGATTGAAGGGGCACCAAGTTCATCTCAGATGCTCCAATCATTGCTTGTTGCCATTTGTTCCGGTATAGTCGCGACCGTCTTGTTTTTCATGGCCACAGACCTGGTGCGCCAAGACATGAGAAAACTGGCTGCTGTAGAAGCTACTCAGTCTTTAGAAGTGGTGTTTGCGTTAGCGGGAGAAGTGATTTTCCTCTCGATTGCTTTACCTTCTTCTATAGCTTGGATTGGAATCGCCACAGTGATGTTCGGTATGATGATCCATAGCCAGGCAGCCACCAAAAAACAAGAACTTGTGATTCAACAAAAATAGCCACTCCGTCAAGAGTGGCTTTTCTTGAATCAGGCAAAACAAAAAGAGACATGCAATTGAATGCATGTCTCTTTTAAGATGACCCCTACGGGATTCGAACCCGTGTTACCGCCGTGAAAGGGCGGTGTCTTAACCGCTTGACCAAGGGGCCAATTACTGGCGGAGAAGGAGGGATTTGAACCCTCGCGCCGGTTTCCCGACCTACACCCTTAGCAGGGGCGCCTCTTCAGCCACTTGAGTACTTCCCCAGTATGGCTCCGAAGGTAGGACTCGAACCTACGACCATCGCATTAACAGTGCGGTGCTCTACCACTGAGCTACTTCGGAATGGTGGGCCTAAATGGACTCGAACCATCGACCTCACGCTTATCAGGCGTGCGCTCTAACCAGCTGAGCTATAGGCCCATATGTATAATGGAGCGGGTGAAGAGAATCGAACTCTCATCATCAGCTTGGAAGGCTGAGGTTTTACCACTAAACTACACCCGCAAAAAATGGTGGGTCAGGACGGAATCGAACCGCCGACACTTAGAGCTTCAATCTAATGCTCTACCAACTGAGCTACTGACCCACATAATTAAGATAAAAATGGCGGTCCCGACCGGGATCGAACCGGCGATCTCCTGCGTGACAGGCAGGCATGTTAACCGCTACACCACGGGACCTTTTTGGTTGCGGGGGCAGGATTTGAACCTGCGACCTCCGGGTTATGAGCCCGACGAGCTACCGAACTGCTCTACCCCGCGACAATAATAATTGAGTTTCTTCTATTATATAGAAGTTTGAAAAATGATAGTCCACACATTTTAAAGTAAATGGAGGAGGAAGAGGGATTCGAACCCCCGCGGGATTTGACTCCCCTGTCGGTTTTCAAGACCGATCCCTTCAGCCAAACTTGGGTATTCCTCCGTGATAATAATAAATGGTGGACCTTGCAGGACTCGAACCTGCGACCGGACGGTTATGAGCCGTCTGCTCTAACCAACTGAGCTAAAGGTCCTAAAAAAGTGGCGGCAGAGGGGATCGAACCCCCGACCTTACGGGTATGAACCGTACGCTCTAGCCAGCTGAGCTACGCCGCCAGGATCTTTAATATAATAGTTGGTGGAGCCTAGCGGGATCGAACCGCTGACCTCCTGCGTGCAAGGCAGGCGCTCTCCCAGCTGAGCTAAGGCCCCATTGAATGGTCGGGAAGACAGGATTCGAACCTGCGACCCCTTGGTCCCAAACCAAGTGCTCTACCAAGCTGAGCTACTTCCCGAACTGAAACTGCTGAGTTGAAAATATGGCGCGCCCGAGAGGACTCGAACCTCTAACCGCTTGATTCGTAGTCAAGTACTCTATCCAATTGAGCTACGGGCGCATTATTTAGAAAACCTACGGTTTTTTTGCTTAATGGTGCCGAGGACCGGAATCGAACCGGTACGGTAGTCACCTACCGCAGGATTTTAAGTCCTGTGCGTCTGCCAGTTCCGCCACCCCGGCTTAGGGTCAGCAAGATTGTGCAAAAAAATGGAGCGGAAGACGAGGTTCGAACTCGCGACCTCCACCTTGGCAAGGTGGCGTTCTACCACTGAACTACTTCCGCAAAAATGGTGCGGGTGAAGGGAGTCGAACCCCCACGCCCGAAGGCGCTAGATCCTAAGTCTAGTGCGTCTGCCAGTTCCGCCACACCCGCGTGGCAATAATGAAGTTGTAAAAATGGTGAGCCATGAAGGATTCGAACCTTCGACCCTCTGATTAAAAGTCAGATGCTCTACCAACTGAGCTAATGGCTCAAACTTGAGTGGTGCCGGAGAAAGGACTTGAACCCTCAACCTACTGATTACAAGTCAGTTGCTCTACCAGTTGAGCTACTCCGGCGAAAGAGAAA
>NZ_FNDC01000001.1 GCF_900099655.1 Planococcus glaciei | reverse complement strand
AAAGACCTCGAATCGTGGATTCGAAGAAGGCTCCGCATGTGCATATGGAAAGATTGGAAGAAGCCGAGTACGAAAGTGAGAAAACTCATCGGGTTGAGTATCCCGAAAGGGAAGGCTTATGAATGGGGCAACTCGCGAAAGAGCTACTGGCGAATTTCAAAAAGTCCCGTATTGCACAGAGCCCTCGGAAACTCCTACTGGAGTTCCCAAGGACTCAAAAGTCTGGTCGCACGTTATGAAACTTTGCGTCATCCATCTTAATTGAACCGCCGTATACCGAACGGTACGTACGGTGGTGTGAGAGGTCGGGAGTTAATCACTCCCTCCTACTCGATTTTCCTTCCCCCAATTATTTCCCGGGAAATAGCAGGCAGGCAATGATAGATGCGAAACCGCCAAAACAGTGATAAAGTAAAGGGTAGAAAAGAATGTACAGCGGAGGAATTTCCATCAGTAAATGTTGGAACTAAGGGGGAAAAGAAAAATGAGTAAAACCATTTTGGTTGTTGACGATGAAAAACCGATTGCAGACATTCTGCAGTTTAATTTGAAAAAAGAAGGCTTTAATGTTTTGTGCGCATACGATGGGGATGAAGCCATCAAAATCGCGGAAGAAGTGCAGCCGGATTTGATGCTTCTGGACATCATGCTGCCGAACCGCGACGGCATGGAAGTATGCCGGGAAATCCGCAAAAAATTCGACTTCCCGATTATTATGCTGACGGCCAAAGACTCGGAAATTGATAAAGTGCTGGGTCTTGAGCTGGGAGCGGACGATTACGTCACGAAGCCGTTTTCGACACGCGAACTGATTGCACGGGTGAAAGCCAACTTGCGCCGCCAGAATGTCGTGCCGCTTGAAGAAGAAGGGCCGAATTCGAACGATATCGAAGTCGGGTCATTGATCATCCAGCCGGATGCCTATTTGGTTCAAAAGCGCGACGAAACAATCGAACTGACGCACCGCGAATTTGAGTTATTGCATTACCTTGGAAAACATATCGGCCAAGTGATGACACGCGAGCATTTGCTGCAGACCGTCTGGGGCTATGATTATTTTGGGGACGTTCGGACAGTTGACGTAACGATCCGGCGCCTTCGTGAAAAAATTGAAGACAATCCGAGCCATCCGGCATGGATCGTTACCCGCAGGGGAGTAGGGTATTACTTGCGGAATCCTGAACAGGAGTAGGTTGAATGCAGAAAGTAAGTTTTTTTAAATCGATTCATGTGAAATTTGTGTTGATTTACCTCTTGTTGATCCTGTTGGCGATGCAGATTATCGGCCTTTATTTTGCACAAGAGCTTGAGCAAACTTTAACTCAGAACTTTAAGGACTCGATCGAAGAACGAATGAATATTGTCGAGTTCAGTGTACGGGAAGAAATGGTCAAATCGCGGACTGAAGAAGAATCGACGATTGAAGAAAGCCTGCGCTCGGTACTGGCTGGTTTTCAGTCGTCGGACATTGATGAAATCCGCGTCGTGGATGCCAGGTACCGGATTTTGGCTTCATCCGCCCCTGACAACCAGTCTTTAGTCGGCCAGCGTTCTACACTGGATATCGTGACGCAGTCCATTGTCGCTGAAACACCCGATGAACGGACATATGTAAACAACCAAGCAGACCGAGTATGGGTCCGAACTCAGCCAATCATCGCCGAGGGCGGCGAAGTGCTCGGTACTTTATATATGGAAGCAGATATTGAAAATGTCTACGACCAGATGGATGACATCAATGCCATTTTGGCTGTCGGCACCGCCATTGCATTGGCTGTAACGGCAGTGCTCGGCGTGCTGGTAGCCCAGACGATTTCCAAACCGATTTCCGATATGCGGCGGCAAGCCCAGGCGATGGCCAGAGGGAATTTCTCCCGGAAGGTCCGCGTCTACGGAAATGACGAAATCGGGCAATTGGCGAAGTCGTTCAATAACCTGACGAACCGGCTGCAGGAATCCCAGCAGTCTACAGAAAGCGAACGCCGGAAACTGGCGTCCGTACTTGCCAATATGACCGACGGGGTTCTGTCGACCGACCGGAGAGGGCGCGTCATTTTGATCAACGATCCGGGACTCCGCCTATTGAATGTTTCACGTGAAACGGTCATCAACCGGCCGATCACTTCGGTGTTGGGCTTGGATTCAGAATATACTTTTGAAGATTTGATTCACTTAAAAGATGCCATCACATTGGATTTCAGTTCTTATGACGAAAGCGCGCTCCTGCGGGCAAGCTTTTCGGTGATCCAGAAAGAAACCGGCTTTGTGAACGGTGTTATCGCGGTATTGCATGACAATACCGAACAGGAAAAAATCGATATGGAGCGCCGGGAATTCGTGGCCAATGTATCGCATGAATTGCGGACTCCATTGACCACAATGAGAAGCTACCTTGAAGCGCTTGCTGACGGCGCATGGCAGGACCAGGAACTGGCGCCGACATTTTTAAATGTCACCCAAACCGAAACGGAACGGATGATCCGCCTGGTCAACGATTTGCTGAAGCTATCGAAAATGGATGCTAGCGAAACGGAAATCAACAAAGAAATGGTCGAGTTCAATGTCTTCTTCAACCGGATCATCGACCGCTTTGAAATGTCGAAATCGCAAAATGTCTATTTTGAGCGCGAACTTCCGGAAGAGCAGTATTTCGTCGAAATCGATCCGGATAAATTGACGCAGGTCATTGACAACATCATTTCCAATGCGCTCAAGTATTCGCCGGAAGGCGGGAAAATCCGCTTTGCCATGACAATTGAAGACGGCTTTATCCTCATTCGCATCGTCGACCAGGGCATGGGCATTCCAAAAGAGAATGTGGATAAGATTTTTGACCGGTTCTACCGGGTTGACCGGGCACGTTCCCGGGCAATGGGAGGCACAGGCCTTGGCCTTGCCATTTCAAAAGAAATGATCAATGCGCACGGCGGCCATATCTGGGCAGAAAGCCAGTACGGAAAAGGGACGACCATTTTCTTCACGCTGCCATTTGAAGAGGATGTCGGAGGTGAGTGGGAATGAAGTATATCGAGTACGTCAAATCTATCGCTTTGTTTTTGCTTATTGCGCTCAGCCTTTTCCTGACCTTTATCATTTGGACGTTTACGCCGGGATTTGACCGGATTGAAACGACGCCGGCCATCGAAGTGGCTCTTGGAAAGACGAAAACCGTGGAAGAAGTCATCCAGCCAAGCAAAGTGCTTTATCATTACAATGATGTCGTCACCGGAACAACCGAAAAAGAGCAGGTCGATCTGCTGCTGGAAGTCATGAAGCAATGGCAAATCCGGGATGTGCTGTCGCTTGCTGAAGAAGCACCGATGAATGTATTGAAATCGTATATGCATGAACCGAACCGTGCTGTCTTGTATTTCCCCGGACCGGTACCGTTTCCGGTTTTCGATACGATTATGGAAGTGTCAGCTGACAGCATTCCGGAAGCATCGTTCGACCGGCTGGTCATTGAATGGGGCGAAACGGAAAATACCGATTTCACGCTTTACTTCATCAACACCCGAACCGGCCGCGTGCTGCAGGCAAATGTGTCCGCTTCAGAGCTGGAGCAGTTCCAATCGAGAGTAGTGGAGCCAGCTTTTAATTACGAAACCTTTATCACCAATGAAGACATTGGCGCTTTGCCGATTTATGTGCCGGAGAACGCGCTTGAAATGAACACATACCGTTATTTGCAGGAAGACATCGTTAGCCAGAAGTTCGTGGACGGGCTGTTTGAAAATCCTGGCCGCGTCCAATCGACCGGCGATTTGGCGAACGAGGAATACAGCGACGAATCCGATGCGTTGATGAGCGTGGACAGCAGCCATAAAAGCATCAATTACGTCCAGCCAAAAGCGGAAACGCAGGATCCAGCCATTCCATCAGAATTGCTTTTTGAGACAGTCGACTTTATCAATGGCCACAGCGGCTGGACAAATGACTACCGCTACTTTGCGATGAGTCCGCTGAACCAGCAGATCGAGTACCGGCTTTACTTGGACAATATGCCGGTATTCAGCCCGACGCTTTCAACCGAGCTGGAGCTGGTCTGGGGGATTGATGCGGAAATGGAGCAGGTATTCCGCTATAAACGCCCTTTCTATGTATTGGAATCATGGGCGGAAACCGGTGCGGCGACTTTGCCTTCCGGGAAAGCGGCGCTGCATGCCATCGCGCATCTGAAAGAGCAGGACTTGAAGAAGATTACCGATATTGAGCCTGGCTATGAGCTGACGCTCGATGACAAAGATCCGGCGCGGCTGTTGAGTTTGCAGCCGGCCTGGTACTTTAAATCCGAAGGCGTATGGACCCGCTTAACGAAAGAAGAGTTAGGAGGTGGACAAGTTGGATTGGAATAAAACCAAGTCCATTTTCATCATTGTCTTTGCCATACTCAATGTGTTTTTGTATTCTCTTTATTTGGAGCGGTACAAAGAAGCGGAAAGCGTGGTTTTCCTCACAGAGTCTTCCAATGAAGAAAAACTGGAAGCGGAGGGCATTACGTATTCCAATTTGCCGGAAGCCGCGGGCCAACTGCCTTATGTGACCGGAACGATGAAAACATTTGTAGCGACTGACGTGCCGGGTGTAGACTTGAAAGAGAACCGGAGAAATGATAAATTATTGTCCGTCAGCTTTACGGAACCTATGGCGCTCGACGGCAAAATAAGCACGGAAACACTGGAGGAATTCGTGGAAGAAACCATCTACGAAGGGAAACAGTACGGCTTATGGAAGATTGAAGAACAAGAAAAAAGAGCGATGTTTTTTCAGGAAATCAACGGGGAGCCCTTGTTTTACAGCGACAGTGGAAACTTGACGGTTTACTGGAACGACGATGGAGAAATTACGCATTATGAACAAGCCATCTTCGAGAATATAGTCGAAGGCGAGCAGCAAAAAGACCTGATTTCACCTGTCCAGGCCATCCATAACCTTTATCAGAAAAGATTCCTGCCATCCAATACGGAAATTGATTCAGCCAAACTCGGCTATTCGGAATACGTGACGGTATCGGAAAATACTCAAATGTTCCTTCCGACATGGCGCATTCAAGCGACGTTTGAAGATGGCAGCGAAGAAGAGTTCTTCGTGAATGCGGTAAAAGGGGATGTCATCGAACTGAAGAAGACAGAGCAGGCAGAAGTTACACAATAAGGAGATTTTTATTATGCGGTTTAGTGTATTAGCAAGCGGCTCAAGCGGCAATGCTATTTATATAGAAAATGACCAGCATTCGTTTTTGGTCGATGCAGGGCTCAGCGGACGAAAAATGGAAGAGCTGTTTGCGACAATCGGCAAAAAAATGAATAACCTGGACGGCATTCTGGTGACGCATGAGCACAGTGACCATATTAAAGGCCTCGGAATTGTGGCACGGAAACACAAAGTGCCGATCTATGCCAATGCGAAAACCTGGCAGGCCATGGACGGGCTGGTTGGCGCGATTCCTGTGGAGCAGCGCTTCCACTTTGACATGGATACGGTCAAGAGCTTCGGCTCGCTCGATATCGAATCTTTTGCCGTATCGCACGATGCAGCCGATCCCATGTTTTATGTGTTCCATGAAAATGGCCGCAAATTGGCGCTGATCACCGATACAGGCTATGTCAGCGACCGGATGAAAGGCATCATCCAGGCATCCGATGCATTTGTGTTTGAAAGCAACCACGACGTCGGCATGCTGCAGATGGGCCGCTACCCTTGGTCCGTCAAACGGCGCATCCTGAGTGACGTCGGACACGTATCGAACGAAGATGCAGCAGTGGCGATGAGCGAAGTCATGGCGGAAAAGCCGACGCGCATCTACTTGTCGCATTTAAGCAAAGACAACAACATGAAAGACTTGGCGCGCATGAGCGTCGAGCAAACCTTGCAAACCAAAGGCATCATTGTCGGGGAATACGTTGATTTACTGGATACCGACGCCAATGTGCCGACAGAATTAGTAGTTGTGTGAGTGAAAAAACCGGAAGCAGCGATGCTTCCGGTTTTTTTATTTCCATTTTCGCCATATTTACCGCTTGAATTGTCTGTTTCGCCTTCATAAACTAAGGCTATATAAGAGTATAGGAAGAGCGAAGAGAGGATGAAACGAATGGGATATTACAATAATCCGTCAGGACAGCCGAAACCGCGCCGCGCAGGCACATTCCTGGCTGGCCTGGCAGGAGTGGCAATTGGCGCGTTGTTGGTGTGGCTATTGTTTTCTTCAGTGCCGGGGCTTGCTCCGAAAAATGACACGGCTACCAGTACACAGCTGGCGGAAACGGACCGGCAGTCAGCGACGGCTTCCGTTGAAATCACGACGGATGTTACAGAAGCGGTGGAAAAGGCAGCGGATGCAGTAGTCGGTGTGACGAATTTGCAGGCGGCCAACGATTTCTGGTCACAGGGACAAGGGCAGGAACAGGCAGTTGGGACCGGTTCCGGCGTCATTTATAAAAACGAAGGCGGCAAAGCGTATGTGGTGACGAACCACCACGTCATTGAAGGGGCAAGCGGCATTGAATTGACCTTGTCAGACGGAACGAAAGTCGAAGCGACACTGGTTGGCAGCGATATCTGGACCGATCTTGCGGTACTGGAAATGGACGATGCCAATGTACCGGATGTGGCGGAACTGGGAGATTCGGACGTATTGAAACGGGGCGAAACGGTTATTGCGATCGGCAACCCGCTCGGCCTTGATTTTTCAGGTTCGGTCACGACCGGCGTGGTTTCGGGGACAGACCGGGCAGTTCCAGTCGACTTGGACGGCAATGGCTCAGAAGACTGGCAGGCTGAAGTGCTGCAGACAGATGCGGCCATCAACCCCGGCAACAGCGGCGGCGCCCTCGTCAATTTGGCAGGGCAATTGATCGGCATCAACTCGATGAAAATTGCGACCGATGCGGTTGAAGGAATTGGTTTTGCCATTCCGATCAATTCGGCGCTCCCGGTGATTGAGTCGATTGAACAAAACGGCGAAATGATCCGTCCAGCAATGGGCATCACGTTAATGGACTTGGTACAAGTGCCTCAGGCGCAGCGTGAAGAGACCTTGAACCTTCCGGCAGACGTCAAGGAAGGTGTAGTCGTCAACTCGGTTGTGGACGGCTCAGCAGCGGCTAAAGCAGGCATGCAGCAATTTGACGTGATTGTCGAGATGGACGGCGAACCGGTCGGCGACATCATCGAACTGCGGAAGCACTTATACAACGAAAAGAAAATCGGGGATACCTTGGCAGTCAAAGCTTACCGGAACGGCGAATTGATGGACTTTGAACTGGAGCTTGTTGATAACTCCGCATTGTAAAAGAAAAACGGATCCGTTCTTGGATCCGTTTTTTTTTATGCAGGAAAAGCGGATTTTTTCACGAATAAAGTACAAACAAAGACATGACAGGAGGAATACGATGTTTACCAATCTGGAAGACTTTTTTACGGAATGGCACGAGGAAGCGAAATTGACCCAGCGGATTTTGGACGCCTTGACTGATGAATCGCTCAATCAA
Source organism: Planococcus glaciei (assembly GCF_900099655.1). Taxonomy (GTDB): domain Bacteria; phylum Bacillota; class Bacilli; order Bacillales_A; family Planococcaceae; genus Planococcus; species Planococcus glaciei. Next base: position 662,302 of record NZ_FNDC01000001.1, on the reverse strand, counting down.
GAAGTAGCGGATGGCTACCGGACACTCGGGCGTTTGGGGTGGCATTTGGTGACGACATTGGATGAAATGGTCAGCCATACGGGCCTTCAATTTTCAAGCGCGAAATTCGGCACGCCGGTGCCGGAGACGGCAGAAGAAATTGCGGAAGCATACCGTTTTTCCAATCAATCGATGGTGACGGCGATGAAAGAGAATTGGACGGACGAGACCTTAAAAGAAGAATATGACATGTACGGCGAGATGTGGAACGGCGCAACGGTTTTAAAGGTGCTGTATGCACACCAGATTCATCACCGCGGCCAGATGACGGTGTTGATGCGCCAAGCAGGATTGAAGGTGCCGGGGCTGTACGGGCCGGCGAAAGAGGAATGGGCAGCTATGGGGGCACCGCCACCGGAAGTTTAATAGAGGGAGAAAAGACCACCAAACGTTTAGCGGCGTTTGGTGGTTTTTTTGGAGAGTATAAAAGTGCAAAAGGAAAACCCGTAAGAAGCAGCTCCTGACGAGCATTTTTCGCGGAATCGATGCAACGGTTTTTCATGTCTCGAAGCTAGCGCAGCGATGGAGGGACAGGGACAGGGACAGGAACAGGAACAGGAACAGGAACAGGAACAGGAACAGTATGTTTGCCTTCGCCGCTATCCGCTCTTTCTTTTATAAGTTACTGGAGCAACACAGAGTAAAGTTCTGCTTAATACTTTAAAAGCATTTCCCTCTTGACGAAAAACTATAAAATTTAAAATTGGATTTACGAGGAAAACTATCATTTCCCTTTGTAATGCTATTGTAATATTTATGAAGTCTCTCTTAATAAATGATAACTATCGTTCGTGAAAGCAGAAAAGTGACATGTGGATAACTTTTAAGATTAATGAGAGTTACCAACTATCCACAGCTCGGCAAAAGCTTCGCTATCCGGAGGGTTTGACTTCTGTTAAAATAGATTGTGGATAAAGGTGAATAAATTGTGCATAACTGTGTGGAATATTCGGAAATCGAAAGGATGAGAAAATATGAAGATAATGTGCTGCAAAACCCACGTGGAGCATGGCTTGGACATGTTCGTGGCCGAGACAAAAAGTTATCCTATTCTTACAGAATTATCAGAACAAGAAAAGTTATCCACAAAGTGCGATTATTGCGAGGAAGCTGCATTGTATCTTGTGGCGAACGAATGAGCGGGCACAAGATATAGAAAATCCTGTGGATATGTGCATAACATCTGTGGGTAACTTGTTTGTAAATTTAGCGTAAAGGGGGATAAGTTGTGAATATCTCGATTATCAGTGTCGGAAAACTGAAAGAGAAATATTTGAAAGCCGGGATTGAAGAATATACGAAGCGGCTTGGAAGCTACGCAAAAATTGCTGAAATCGAAGTAGCGGATGAAAAAGCGCCGGAGCAGTTAAGCGAGGCGGATATGGAGATTGTGAAAAAGAAGGAAGCGGACCGGATCCTGGCAAAAGTCTCACCGGATGCTTACGTCATTGCACTGGCAATCGACGGCAAGATGAAAACTTCCGAAGGGTTGGCGAAAGACATTGAATCGCTTATGACCTACGGCCGCAGCAAGATCGTCTTTGTCATCGGCGGATCGCTTGGCCTCCACGAGGAAGTATTGAAGCGGGCAGATGAGAAATTGTCGTTTTCAAAAATGACGTTTCCCCATCAGTTGATGAAGCTGATTTTGGTGGAGCAGATTTACCGGGCTTTCCGGATAATGAAGAATGAGCCTTATCATAAGTAAATAAGGTTTAGGACGTTTGGATGTGCTAAACACGTTTCTAAATTTCGTTATTTCGGTTGAATACATTGGCAGTGAGGTCACTGCGCTTAGTAGAATCATTCAATCATTGAAATGAGAAGGTTGGGTTTTCTTTGTCTTTTTTTTTCAAAGCTTTATAATGGTAAAAGGTGAATTTTAGCTAGGATTTTCTCTTAAGGCGTTTTTGTCTAGCGGGTTAAGAGAAAGCTTGAAACATAGAAGGCGGGACTGAAATTAATGAAAAAAATTGGATTTGATTCGGAGAAATATTTGCAGGAACAATCAGCCTACATCCTGGAACGGGTGCAGCAGTACGATAAACTTTACTTGGAATTTGGCGGAAAATTGATAGGCGACAAACATGCCAAGCGTGTCTTGCCTGGATTTGATGAAGATGCCAAAATCAAACTATTGCATACACTGAAAGAAAATGCGGAAATCATTATCTGTGTGTACGCTGGAGACATCGAACGAAACAAAGTCCGTGAAGATTATGGCATCACTTATGACCAAGATGTCTTGCGCTTAATTGACGAATATCGGGCATATGGCATTTCTGTCAACAGTGTCTTGATTACTCGTTATCAAGGGCAGCCAACAGTCAAAGTATTCATGACAAAGCTTGAGAGAAGCGGAATTAGCGTCTGTATTCACCGCGAAATCGAAGGTTATCCGACAAACGTGGACGCGGTCCTTGGGGAAGAAGGATTTGCGACGAATCCTTATATTAAAACCACAAAGCCAATCGTGGTCGTAACGGCCCCTGGCCCAGGCAGCGGAAAGCTAGCCACCTGCCTTAACCAAATGTACCATGAGAATAAACTAGGAAATGAAGTCGGCTATGCCAAGTTTGAGACGTTTCCAGTTTGGAACTTGCCGTTAAAGCACCCGGTAAACATCGCTTATGAAGCGGCTACCGTCGATTTAAAAGACGTAAATATGATTGATAATTATCACTATGAAGCATACGGGAAAGTAGCGATCAATTACAATCGTGACATTGAGACGTTTCCTGTCATCAAACGGATTATTGAAAGAATTACCGGCAAAGACTCTGTTTACAGCTCACCGACTGATATGGGGGTTAATCGCCTGAAATCGGGCATCACTGACGATAGCGTTGTCCAGGAAGCTGCCAAGCAGGAAATCATTCGGCGCAGTTTCGTCGTTGAGAACGATTATAAAAAAGGGCTTGCCGATGAAGACAGTGTACGCCACATGCAAGTGATTCTCGAAGAGACCGGTTTAAAGAAAGAGGACCGGGCACCTGTATTGCCAGCCCGTAACTATGCGAAAGCAATCCAAGCGCAAATGGACAGCACGAATTTACAAGCCGTAATTGCGTTAGAACTGCCGAATGGCGAGATGATCACCGGTCGCACGACCACTTTGATGGATGCTTCGGCAGCCGCGATTCTGAATGGGTTGAAGAAATTGACCAATATTTCCGATGAAATTGATTTGTTGTCGCCGATGATTCTGCAGACGATTCAACGTTTGAAAACCGATGACTTGAATAGCCGCGTCCCGACACTAAGTGCCAATGAAGTGCTCATTGCGCTGGCAATCAGTGCGGTCACCAATCCGACTTCTGAGCTGGCTTATAAGCAATTGCCAAATTTAAAAGACACTCAAGCTCATTCCACGGTCATATTGAATAGAGAAAACGAACAAACCTTTAAGAAGCTTGGAATCGACATCACCAATGACCCGGTATATCCAACTGAGAACCTGTATTACAATTAGATTTTAGAAAGCATCTGCCTTTTTCTTCTTACATAGAAGTCTGAGGCAGATTTTTTTCATTTGTAGAGTTTACTAGAAAGGTTCATTCTTCTTTTAATGAGAAGACTGCACTTATACTCATTACAGTGAACCGTATCATAAGTAAATGAGGTTTTAAAAATAAGGAAGCAAAGGAAGGGCATTAAAGAAATTTAATGCTTCTTTTTATTGAAGTTTGGTTGCTGAATAAAAGTAGATATATTCCAACGAAATGTAAATTTTTGTTACAATGAAAGAGAATTAATCATAAAAAGAAACTTTACAACACCTAGTTAATCCATAAATGAGGAAGGCGTGGTTTAAATGAATCAACCGCTTCAAATGGGAGCAAACACCGCTTTGAATTCCCCAAAAGGTGATGTTACGGTGAGCTACGAAATTTCTGATGCAATAGATATTTCCTTAACGGCTTTCCTCTTAACTGATCTAGAAAAGGTCCAGGGAGACAATGGAATTATATTTTATAATCAGCCAGAGAGCTCTTCCGGAGCAGCCACTCTGAAGCCTTCTGTGAAAGTGGGGAATACAAAAGTCCATAAGATTGATTTTGATCTGAGTAAAGTTCCTCCAGGTATTACTAAAATAGCTGTTACGCTTACAGAGGACAATAACACGGGTTTTTCAAATGTAAAAAACTTAAAGGCAGAGATACGCAGCGGTGATAGGAGTATCCAGTTAATCCCCGCTAACTTCTCAAAGGAAAATGGAATAGTAGTATTGGAATTATACTTAAGGAATGGCCAAACAAAGGCCAAATCAATCTGGCGTGGATTTGATTCCGGTCTTGAAGGGCTATGTAAGAATTACGGAGTGGAAGTTGATCCGGTGGAGTCGGTAAAGCCTTCAGAGCCAAAAGAGCCTGAAAAACTCTCCACGGAACCTAAAAATAAAAGCAGCCAGAATGCGTTTTCATCGATAAACCTTGAAAAAGTAAAAGGCAAGATAAATCTCGCTAAAGGTCAAAAGCCGATTATAATTGATAAAACACCGGAGATTACAGCTACAGTATCCTGGAAGACGGGGACAGACTACGATATATATGCATTAGTCTACACAAAGAATGGCAAGCAGGTGGATGTCGCTATGTTTGGGGCGATGGGAACCCCGCCTCTCAGCCGGTTTGGCAACGGCGCAGTGGAACATATGGGGGACATTGGGCGAAACAGTGGCTCAGTTAAAAAAGAGATCATTAAATTAAGATTGACAAATGATATTCTCGCAGTGGTTCCTGTGGTTTATTCTGCTCAGTCAAATGGAACAGGCTCCTTCTACAGATACAAGGTATCCATGAGTATAGATAATCACAACGGGACTTCCGTTACCATCTCCTCCAAAAATGCAAATAATAATGACAGAATCTATACTTGTGTGCCCGGAATTCTTCAAAATACGGAAAACGGTGTGATTATCAGTCCAATAGAGCTGTACAGCATGCCGAACTCGGAATATAGACCTAAACTTACGATGGGATCTTCAAATATGGTAGAGGTTATGATGGATCAGGGACCAAAAAATGACTATAAGTAAATACGGATACGATTTTAATGAGTTTACAAATCATCTAATAGAATTGATGAAACGCAGCTAAGAATAGAATTCACTGTAATTGAGGGAAATATTGTTAAAAGAAGGAAATTGATTATCAATATTAATTAAGTTATGCTTATTGTGAACTTGCGGTGTCCTTGTTCGGCTTAAAATCGAATTAAGCAAGGACATATTAGTTCTGTAAAGAACTAGTAGACTTATCTAGTAACGCAATCTCGCAAAAGAGCTTTGTCATCAGACTTAGCTCTTTTTGTTTTAAAGAAGAATAAATCAAATAAACCTCATTTAGATACAATACGGTGAGCCTCATCATAAGCAAATGCGTTTTTTTAGAAGGAATCTATAAGTGTTGATGCCAGACCAGTTATCTTTTGATAGGGCATACTGAGCTGCCGGAATAAAATTGACGCAGAAAATACGGAGAGTGAACGAGATAAAAAAGATAGTGGTGTTTATATTCGGAGCAATTTTAGCGTTATGCCTCATCCTCGTTGTTGCATTTATCGCATCTCCAAAGCCGACTGCAATTCTGGTTCAGCAAATGTTTGAGGGCGGTGTGGCAGTAAAGCCCCAAAACTACGATGAGATCGAGAAACTGATTCATGTGGAGAACGATCTATCGTATGATTCTGCACACCAAGACGGAAATTTGGATATTATTGCCCCTAAGGAATTTTCAGGAAAGCTCCCGGTCATTTTATGGACACACGGAGGCGCTTTTTTGGGCGGCGACAAATCCGATATCACCGAGTACGCTGTTCAAATTGCCAGCAAGGGTTTTATCGTTGTCAACATGAATTATGAATTGGCGCCGGGTGCGACTTATCCCACCCCTTTGTACCAAGTAAATGAAGTTTATCAATTCATCGAAAAGAATGCGGAAAAATACGGGATGGATATGGATCGCGTGTATTTTGCAGGGGATTCTGCGGGTGCTCAAATCATCAGCCAGTTTGTTAATGTACAAGTGGAAGAGGCGTATGCAAGCCTGATGGGGATGGAAGGCATTGTTTCACCTGAGAAGATTGCCGGCGTTCTTCTATTTTGCGGACCATACGATATTTCAAAATTAGGGGGTACCAGTGACAGTTTTCTGATCAATTTCCTGTTCGACCGGGTCGGATGGGCATATATCGGCGAGAGAGAATGGCTAAATTCAGATCAAGTGAAGCAAGCCTCTATCATTGACCATGTTTCCGGCCATTTCCCCCCTGCATTCATAACCGACGGAAACGTAGGGTCATTTGAAGAGCAAGGCATGGCGCTGGCAGACAGATTAAATAAAAACGGCGTTAAAATTACGGAAGTTTTTTATCCGGCGGAAGAAGCCGAATTGGGGCATGAGTATCAATTCATTATGAATACGCCGCAGGCTGAAAACACCTTCTACCAACTGGTCGACTTTTTAACGGAGACGAGCAAAAAGTGACGGGCGGTTCCCCGCTCTGCTGAGAAGCCGCATTTCTTAAAAAAGGCATTTCACCAAGTTGCGGAGAATCTTATCTAAACGAGGACACAAAATAAAGAAGAAAAGAAGAGGTGAGTCTCATGAAAATTATCGTATTCGGCGCAACCGGCGGCGTCGGCCAATCGGTCGTAAAGCAAGCGATAGATAATGGATTTAAAGTGACGGCGTTTGTACGGACGCCGTCTAAGCTGGAAGTCACACATGAGAATCTGAACGTTGTTCAAGGAGATGCCTTCAATCCGGCGGAAGTTTCCGCTGCCATTGCGGGCCATGACGCGGTTGTGTCTTGTCTTGGATCCAGCCAGGGGATGAAGAAATCATCAGAGCTTGAAGAAATGGTGAAAAACATTGTAGCCGGCATGCAGGATCACGGCGTGAAACGGATTGTCTATACCGCATCAGCAGGAATCTATCAGGAGCTTCCAGGCGTCAGCGGGAAACTGATGATGGGTATGCTGAAAAACGCCCTGACAGATCACCGGGCCGCTGTGGATTGGATTGAAGCGCATGGCTTAACTTATACCATTGTCCGGCCGATGGGCCTAACGAATGGCGCCTTTACCGGCAATTATAGAGAAGCGGCGACGGGTGTCCCGGAGAAATCCAAGTCGATTGCACGAGCGGACGTGGCCCATTTCATCTTGAAGGCTTTGAACGATGCCCAATATGAAAATTCGTCGATCGGCATTGCTAAGTGAATCACTAAAACTCTTTAACCGCCTTTGGTTTCCGCTGGAAGTATAGAAAGCGAAAAAGATCATGCAGAAAAACGTTCTGCATGATCTTTTTATGCCAGTTGTGCCCGGATAAACTTCACTTCTTCATCCGTGAGTTCGTGTCCGTGATCAAACAGCTTGAACGTTGTTTGCGGGAAATGCGCAGCGAGTGTTTTGGATAGTTTTAAAGATTCGCCTGGACTGGATATGGTATCCCGTGCACCAGCTGTCAAAATAAGCGCTGTCGTTGAAGTCCCTGAAAAACGGTACGTTAAATTGGATGGATGCAAAAGGACGACCGTGTCTGCGAGATTCGGCTCTTTTTCCAAAAGCGCCAGCAGGAAATTGGCTCCATTCGAATAGCCAAGCATGATCACCTTGCCTTCCGGCTTTTGCTGCGCCCAGTCTTTCAGAAACTTCACAACACGCCTTTCAAGATCGGCGCGATCCACTTGGCCGTTTTGCAGCGGTGCAAAAAAGCGGCGTTCCTTTCCTGTGGAGAACTCACCGATGTAAGCACGGATATTGGCAGCTGGATCGATATCTCCCACCACTTGCAGCAAGGAATATTCGTTTCCGCCTGTACCATGGAAGAGAATAAACGATGTATTAGACTTTCCGGCTATGTTAAACTGTTCCATAATTCATTCTCCAATCTGCAGGAAGGTTGTGTGCCTTATGGCGAGCCCACTTATTCACCATGTGTCGGTCATTAACCGTGACCGGTATGTTACCTTTGATTTTTATCATAAGCTACTCGGTTTGGAATTTCTATTAAAAACCGTAAACCAGGATGAAGTGGATATGCTCCATCTGTTCTTCGGCGATAAAACAGGCCGTCCCGGAACCGAGTTCAGTGTATTTGAAATGCAAAATGCCCCGCAGAAACAGTTCGGCACGAACAGTCTGGAACGCACCGTTTTTGCGGTTCCATCTGAAGCATCGCTCCAATTTTGGCTGGCCCGTTTTGAAGCCCATGACGTCTTCAATTGTGAAATTGAAGACTACCAAGGCAGAAAGTACCTGCATTTTGAAGACCGCGACGGAATCCAGCTGGCATTGACGCCTTTAAGAGTAGGCGATGCATCGGAGCACGCCCCGCATCAGTCAGCGGATATTCCGCTGGAACATGCCATTTTGGGCATCGATTCGTTCCAATGCCGTGTCCGTTACGCAGAAGCTTCTGCCCGCGCTTTTATGAATATGCATGGCTACCAAAAACTGGAGAGTTATGAACACAATCATCACGAAGTGACCGTATTGGGTGCAGAGGATGTTTTGTTCGGCCAGCAGCTCCACCTCATTGAAGACCGCACCCGCGACATTGAAACACAAGGGATCGGTTCTGTTCAGCACATCGCACTGAATGCCAAAAATCGCACTGGTTTGTATGAAATGGAGAAAATGATTCTAGACACCAATTTCCGGTATTCCGGCATCAAACAGCGTGACTTCTTTGAATCCTTGTATTACCGCGAGCCGAATAATTTATTGATTGAAGTAGCAACGGAGCAGACGAACTTCGTCAAACCAAAGACGGCGACAGAAGACTACGATGCCATCCCGTTATTCCTGCCGGATTTTTTAGAAAGCCGGCGCAGTTATATCGAGAACGGGATCAAGCGCTGAAAAACGGAAACTCTGAAAACTTGTTATAATAAAGGAGCGCCAAAAGCTGAACAATTGCTTTGGCGGTTCTTTTTTTGTGACTTAATGATTTTAACTAGCCAGGGAGTTGGAATAGCAATGAACACGAAAGATATAGCCGATATCCGCAAACGATTTAAACTGGATACCGATTTACTGAAAATCGCTGAAATTTACAATGTATACATTCAAGGGGAGAGCACGGAAATCTTTCATGAAGAGAACCGTTCATTTTCCCTGCTGGACCGTGAGCAGCAGGAGCTGTTTCTTAATAATTTCAAGAAAGTGCTTGGCGGGAAACTGGACCAGAAGCTGTTTGAAGTGAAATTCCAGCCGCAGGAAGAAGGCCAGGCAGACCATACACAGCGCCTGTTGTACGAAGGGCTTGAGGCAAAGGAAGTAGATGAATGGAAAGAAAATATGCAGCGCATCGCCTTGAAAATGGTGGAAGAAACTCCTTATGAAAAGGATATGGTCGTCACGTTCATTCGCGGGACGTATTTCAAGACAACGAAACGCCAGCAGGATGAAACGGAAATCGATATGCGGGATGAAGTATTTACGACTCCTTTTATCCTCTGCAGCATGAACCAGACCGAACTGCCGAAAAGTTCACTGGTATTTGATTTTGTGGGGAAAGAATTCAAGTCGAATGTACTGGTCGATCCGGTCATTAAACTGGCTTCCCCGATCGGCGGCTTCCTGTTCCCAAGCTTTACGGACAATGCGGCAGACGTCAACCACATCGTCTATGCTTCGGGCAAAGTGAACAAACCCGATTACCGGTTTATCGAGAACGTATTAAATGGCGATGAAATCATGACCGCAGAAGAAGATAAAGTGGTGTTTGAAGAAATCGTCAAAGCCGTAATCGGGGAAGAAGTGAATTCGAGAACCCTTGCCGGGCTTTACGATGAAATCAACCTCATGCTGGAAGTGGAAAAAGAAGCGGAGAAGGAAGACGCAGAAACGCCGGTTTTGGATACGGTGGAAGTGACGCGTGTCTTAAAGGCGAGCGGTGCCAAAGACATCAGGCCGGAAAAAGTGGAGAGGGCTTTCCAGCAAGTGGTGGAAGACAAAAATTACGAAATAAAAGCAAGCCATGTCGTTCCCAGCTACACATCCAAATCGATCAAAATCAATACGAAAGTAGCCGAAATCAAAATCAGCCCGCAAGACTTACGTTACGTCAAAGGCGTCAATTACAACGGCAAACGCTGCATCCTGATTGAAGTGGAAGAAGATGCGATGATCGAAGGATTCAAGCTTCTGGAGGAAGAGCAGCTGGATTAAAGCTTGGGAATAGCGGTTATTTCCCGGGAAATAAATTAATTGCTACTGAAGGCAGCGGCGTATTTTCTTTCGCGTTCTCTTCAGCCTTCAATATAAACCATGAAAAAAGCATCTCCATAAGAGGTGCTTTTTTTCGGCTATATTTTAAGTGAACAGATAAGAAAAATCACGGCTTGAACCGCTTGAGAGAGAAGATGGAAATATCAAAGGCGCTTCGGCCTTCCAACGCCATTTGGCTCAATACCTCGCCCATCACACTGCCGAATTTAAAACCATGCCCTGAAAAGCCGCAGGCAAAAATGGCATGCGGGTGGTCCGGATGGTAATCAACGATAAAATCATGGTCGCTCGAATTGGTATACAAGCAAGTTTTTCCTTGTTTCAATGGGCCATTTGCTTTTGGCATATAGGTATGAAGCATATGCCTTAGATCGCCTTCATCGCTTTCATACAATCCAAAGTTCTGGGTGTGCACATCCGGGTCAATCGGCTGCCCGCCGTCTGATTTGCCAATTTTAAGGCCGGCGCCGTCCAAGTTAGGGAAACCATACGCTTTTTTGTCACCGTCCTCGATAAAGAAGGCCGGAAAGTGAGCATCGCTATACAGGTTGGAAGGTGCGTCAAACCAGCCGACAGCTTTTCGTGTCGGCTGAATCGGAAGGCTTAACTCCGGCAATAATTTAGCAGCCCAGGCACCGGCAGTGACGATTATTTTTTTTGCAAAATAGACCGAGTGGCCGGTCGAAATTTTTACTCCATTTGCATCATTCAAGTCGATATGCTGAACGGGTGTATTAGGGACAAGTTCTGCACCGTTTTTAAGAGCGGTTTCCTTGTAAGCCCGGATGGCTGCCTCGCTGTAAATGATGCCCGATCCTGCTTCAAAGCAGCCGATAAAGTGCTCCGGCACTGAAAAGCCGGACCATCTCCGTTGGATTTCCTGGGCGTCCAAGATTTCCAACGGGAGGTCGTATTTCTGGGCGGCAGCGATGGTTTCCTGAAGAAAAGGCGAGTCTTTCGGGCCAAGGCCAAGAACGCCGGTGTTTTCAAAAATTTTGCAGCCGGTCTCCTGTTCGAGCTCTTCCCATAATTGCTGGGCACGCTTCACAAGCGCCACGTACTGCCTGCCTTCGCCGTAAGCATGCCGGATCAAGCGGGTATCGCCGTGGTGGCTGCCCTTGATGTGCGGCGGGTCGAAGGCATCAATCAGCAAGGTCTTTGCGTTCTGCTTCGCCAAAAAGGCACCGGCAGCCATTCCCATTGTTCCCGCGCCAACGATGGCTATGTCATAAACCGTTTCTTTTATCATTGCCGATTCGCTCCGCTCTTCGTTAAATTTGGGCCATACCTAAAAAATCAGGACAGCGTAAAGTGAATTAGTAAAAAGCCTTCCGAAGTATTATTAGATAGTATGTAAGATTCGGTCTATTGTCAATTGGCTGCTCGAAATTTAAAAAGGTGCCAGAGAAAGAATTCTTTGCAAAGATTTCATCCGCAAATCCAGCGCTGGCAAGTAAAATGCTACTGTGACTATCGCTCTTAATCTTTCTGTTTTAGCGAAAAACAAGCGATAAAAATTCAAAATAGAAAAAAATGTATTTGACAGAACGGGCAATGTAAAATACTATCTGTAATATGTTAAAAAATTAAATAACTTATCAAGAGAGACTGAGGGACAGGCCCAATGACGTCCAGCAACCATCATTTCATATGAGAGGTGCTAATTCCTGCAGAGCGTTTGCTCTGAGAGATAAGATCTAGATTAAAACCTATTTCCTATCGGAATGGGTTTTTTTGTTTTTATTGGCCGCATTCAAGCAGCGCAAAGCTTTCGGGTATGAAAGAACTTTGCGACTCTCTTTACCAACAAAGGAGTTTTATCATGAAAAGAAAATCGTACATAACCCTTTCTCTGGTTTTATTGCTGGGCGCAGGCAGCGTTCTCAGCGGATGTTCGTCGAAGGAAGCAGGCGCTACAGGCGAGCAAGTAATCACCGTTGGAACGCAAAACGACTATCCGCCTTTTGCATTTGCAGATGAGAACAACGAATTGACCGGATACGATGTGGAAGTGGTCAAAGCGGTCGATGAGAAATTGGACGGCTACACGTTCGAATTCACTGCAGTGCCATGGGACAGCATGTTCCTGGCGCTGGAATCCAATAAAATCCAGGCCATTGCCGATCAAGTCGCGAAAACGCCGGAACGCCAAGGAAAGTATTTGTTCACCGATGAATCCTATTTTGCAGCTGAAACCGTTATTGCGGTGAAGACTGGAAGAGAAGACATTCAGACCATTGAGGATTTGGAAGGCAAGAAAATCGGCGCCTTAGCCGGAGATTCTTACACCTTATTGCTCGAGGAGTATAACAAAAAAGCAGCAAAGCCGATTGATTTGAAGTACAGCGAAAGCGGCAACCCTTCAGAAATTTTGCAGGATGTGCAAAACGGCCGGATTGATGCTTATGTAAACGATCCAATCATGATCGATGCGGTTTTGGAAAAGAATGATTTAGACGTGGAAATTGTCGGCCAGCCTTTGGTGAATGACGACATGGGCATCGTCTTGAAAAAAGGGGAGCAGGGCGAAGAATTGAAAGCGCTGATTGATCCTATTTTGGAAGAGCTCAAGCAAGACGGGACTTTAGCTGAACTGTCGAAAAAATGGACTGGCGGAGAGTACATCCCTGAATAGGTTTGTGGAGGGGAAGAGACAATGGAAAATTTACTGGATATTAATTTTTTAATCGATAGCTTTCCCGCAATTATTTCACGGCTGCCCGTCACCATAGGGATTGCAGTCGGCTCATTGATTTTAAGCTTATTTATCGGCGTAGCCACCGCCCTCATTAAAATTTACCGGGTTCCGGTATTGAGGGTGATTTCGGCTATTTACGTATCTTTTATCAGAGGGACGCCTTTATTGGTTCAGATCTACCTGGTGTTTTACGGCATACCGAAAATCATTTATTACATGCAGATCGAATATGGCTGGCTCCAATCGGCGGACGTCAACAGCATTCCGCCTGAAGTTTATGCGTTATTGGCGTTTTCCGTGAATCTGGGAGCATATTTGTCTGAGACGATCCGCTCCGCCATTGAATCGGTCGACCGCGGGCAGTTTGAAGCGTCCAAATCGATCGGGATGACGCCGGCCCAGATGATGCTTAAGGTCATTTTCCCGCAGGCCTTGGCCACAGCCATACCGAACCTTGGAAATATGTTTATCAGCACGATCAAAGATACGTCTCTTGTGTTTATCATTGGCGTCATCGACATCATGGGAGAAGCCAAAATTCTCGGTTCGCGCGGCTTGGCATTTTTTGAAGTGTACATCGCGGTTTCAATCGTCTACTGGATTCTTTGTATAGCGGTGGAGCGTTTGTTGGTGAAAGTGGAGAAACGGGCACGCAGATATGAAAGAGGGATTGCCTGATGATTAAATTGGAAAATGTCCATAAGTATTTCGAGCGCCAGCATGTCCTGAAAGGCATCGACTTGAACGTCCAGAAAGGCGAAGTGGTTTCGATTTTGGGGCCAAGCGGTTCTGGCAAATCAACGCTCCTGCGCTGCATTAATTTTCTGGAGGAGCCCACCCGCGGAATTGTGGAAATCGGCGGGAGACGAGTGGATGCCCAATCCGCCAAAAAAGCGGATATCGTTTCCTTGCGGAATTCGACAGGCATGGTGTTCCAGCAATATAACCTGTTCAAGAATTTCACGGTGCTGCAAAACGTCATGATCGGGTTGACCAGCGTCAAGCGAATACATAAAGCAGAAGCCAAAAAACAGAGCATCGAAATTCTGGAACGGGTCGGACTGGCGGACCGGCTGGACCATTATCCCGCCCAATTGTCAGGCGGGCAGCAGCAGCGGGTCGGCATTGCGCGGGCACTCGCGCTGGAGCCGGAAGTGTTGCTGTTTGATGAACCGACTTCCTCGCTGGATCCGGAGCTGGTGGGAGAAGTGCTGGCAACGATCCGAAAAGTGGCGGACGAAGGAAACACGATGCTGATCGTGACCCATGAGCTCCAGTTTGCGCGTGCTATTTCCGACCGCGTCGTTTTTATGGAAGACGGGAAGATCGTCGAAGAAGGGACGCCGGAGCAGCTTTTCAATCATCCGAAAGTAGAACGGACGAAGCAGTTTTTAAGCAGGGCAAACAGAAACGATTAAAGGCAGAAACTTGATGTTGGACAGGGAAAGGATGTGGCAGCATGAACCCGATTGAACAAATTTTAACTGATTTCCCCCTCCTCATTCTCGACGGTGCTATGGCGACAGAGCTGGAGAATTACGGCTGCAATTTGAATGACCGCTTGTGGTCAGCGAAAATTGTCATGGAAAATCCGGAAATGATCAAAAAAGTCCATCTGGATTATTTTGAGGCGGGTGCAGACTGTGCCATCACGGCAAGCTACCAGGCAACCATCCAAGGTTTCCGGGAAAGAGGGCTGACGGAGGAAGACGCGATTGGCCTGATTCGAAAGTCGGTCCAGATTGCCGTCGAGGCACGCGATGAATTCTGGGCAGGCGTTGAAGACAAAACCAGCCGGCCGAAACCATTAGTGGCGGCTTCTGTCGGTCCCTACGGCGCCTTTCTTTCAGACGGCTCCGAGTACCGCGGCAACTATTCATTGACCGAAGAGGAACTTGTGGCTTTCCATCAAGACCGGATCCAAGTGCTGATGGAAGCAGGAGCCGATATTTTAGCGTGTGAAACCCTACCGTGCCTGATAGAAGCGAAAGCTATCATAAAAGTGCTGAAGGGCTTTCCGGACATTTATGCCTGGTTCAGCTTTAGTGCCAAAGACGGCCGCCATATAAGCGACGGAGAAAGAATGTCCAATTGCGCGGAATGGCTGGATAAAGAAGAACAGGCAGCTGCAATCGGCATTAATTGCTCAGCACCGGATTTCATCGAATCACTGATCCAAGAGGTAAAAAGCCGAACGTCTAAACCGGTAATTGTTTATCCGAATTCCGGTGAAGCGTATGACACCGTAAGCAAGACATGGCAAGAAGAGCCTTTAACAAATACTTTTGCTTCAAGTACACAAAGGTGGTACAACGCTGGAGCCCGGCTGATCGGGGGCTGCTGCAGAACAACTCCAGATGACATTTCAGCCATTGCTGCATGGGGCCGTGAAAAGAGCCAGCAATAGATAAAGCAAGATGAAACAGCTTCTTATTTCTTGGGAATTGAGCGCTTAATCCTAAGTATGCTTGATAAAGACTACTAATCCCACATGCTTTTTATGAATGGATCATGGCTCCGTTTGAGAACAGGTGACAAAAGGGCAGCCGGCATCATTTTGATGCCGGCTGCCCTTTTTATTTCGTACTTTGTTTTTTAGGATACGTTAGTTAAAAGAACTTTTTGATCCGGAAAAGGTTCGGACTGAGTTCGTTTAAGGCAATAGCGGCTAATATGATCACAATGCCGAACCATTGGAACGGCGATACGGCTTCCGACAGAATAAGGCTCGCCGACAGGATGGCGATCGGCAATTCGATGGACGTTAAGATATTGGCCATTCCGCCTGAAACCAAAGGAGCGCCCGCTGCAAAAAACAATGGCGGCAGGACAGCCCCGAACAGCGAAACGCCAACTGCCGTGGTCAGCAAATCTTTCTCCAAAGGCAGCACAGCGGGTATATCCGCCATGAATACAACAAGCACTAAAATGGTTGAGCCTGTCACCATCAAAGAGCTGCGCGTCCACGGATCTACATTCACAGCCACCTTGCCGCTGCAGAAGATGAATCCGGCATAGGTGAAGGCAGACAGAATGCCAAAAACAAACCCTTTCAGCGGCAATCCGTTTATATCGCCATTTACAAAATTCGAAGCAAAAAAGACTCCGACCAGGATTAAAAGAATGGACAATACCGTTAGCTTGGAAGGTTTTATTTTACTGAAAATCCATTCTAAAATGATCCCGATCCAAACGAATTGGAACATCAAAATAATGGCCAAGGAAGCAGGCAAATACTGCATCGAGCCGTAATAAAAAATACTGGTTAAACCGATAAAACAGCCGGTCACCATGACCTGGAGAATATTTTTCCTATGGAGCCCTTTAAAACTGGCGCGTTTAATGAGCGTCAAAGACCATAGCAAAATAAAAGAAAGGATCATTTGGACGATATTGATCTGGCCAAGTGAATACCCATGGCTGAATCCGATTTTGGCAAATATCGGAGTAAAACCAAAAAAAGACGCACCTATTAATATATATAAAACACCTTTATTGAATTTCATCACATAACCTCCTTCGCGCCAAAGCGCAACTAAGTTATCATATCATATCTGAACCGAAGAGTAGCCGCAGGCAATGCATAAGAGGATAAACAAACGCTTCCTCAATCGTTCATACAAAGCAAAAGGACTGTTGGGAGGACTTTAATTCCTCCCAACAATCCTTTATTTTTATCCATTATGCCATAACCGGAACTTCGCTTCTGATGAGGTGGTCGAACGCACTCAATGAAGCCGTCGCGCCGGATCCCATCGAAATGATGATCTGTTTATACGGGTTGTTTGTGCAGTCGCCTGCAGCAAAGACGCCCGGGATGTTCGTTGCGCCGCGCTGATCGATGATAATTTCACCGAATTTATTGCGGTCAACCGTGTCGCCCAGCCAGTCGGTATTTGGAACAAGGCCGATCTGGACAAAGACGCCGGACAGTTTGATATGCTTTTCGTCTCCTGTTTGAAGGTCAATATAGGAAATGCCGTTCACTTTGTCCGTGCCGGTAATTTCGTGTGTACGGGCGTTTGTGAGAACCGTAACGTTCGGCAAACTCTTCAGGCGGTCCTGCAGCACAGAATCCGCTTTTAGCTCTGCCTTGTATTCCAGAACGGTTACGTGGTTCACGATGTTTGCCAGGTCGATGGCTGCCTCGATGCCGGAGTTGCCGCCGCCGACAACTGCTACATCTTTGCCGGCGAACAATGGGCCGTCACAGTGAGGGCAGTAAGCCACGCCTTTGTTCTTGAATTCCGCTTCGCCAGGAACGCCGATGTTGCGCCAGCGCGCGCCTGTGGAAAGGATGACGGTTTTGCCTTTCAGGACAGCACCGTTTTCAAGTTCAAGTTCGATGAACTCTTTCTTTTCCAAACGCTTGGCGCGCTGCAGGTTCATCACATCGATGTTGTACTCTTTCACGTGCTCTTCAAGGCTCGCAGCGAACTTCGGCCCATCTGTCTGTCTGACGCTGATGAAGTTCTCGATGCTCATCGTATCGAGCACCTGGCCGCCAAAGCGTTCCGCAACGATGCCTGTCCGGATGCCTTTGCGCGCAGCATAGATGGCCGCACTTGCACCCGCCGGCCCGCCGCCGACAACAAGGACATCGTACGGGTCTTTGTCCGCGAACTCGGACGCATCCGGTGCACTGCCCAGTTTGGCAAGCAATTCTTCCAGCGACATGCGTCCGCTGGAGAACGGTTCGCCGTTCAGGAAGACCGTTGGTACCGCCATGATGTCTTTGCTTTCAACCTCTTCTTTGAATGCTCCGCCGTCAATCATCGTATGCGAGATATTCGGGTTGAGCACACTCATCAAGTTCAGGCTCTGGACCACTTCCGGACAGTTTTGGCAGCTTAAGCTGATATAAGAGTCGAAATGGTAGTTGCCTTGGATGCTTTTGATTTGGTCGATGACTTTCGCGTCGGCTTTCGGAGCCCGCCCGCTTACTTGCAGCAAAGCAAGGACCAGTGAAGTAAATTCATGGCCAAGAGGGATGCCGGCAAACGTGATGCCGGTGTCTTCGCCGATGCGGCTGACACTGAAGCTCGGCGTTCTTTCAAGCTGTGCATGTTCCACTTTGATGCGCGCAGACATTGCGGATAGTTCATTTACCAAAGCCAACATGTCGCGGGAAACGTCGTCCGATCCTGCGCTGACTTTCAGCAGCACATCGCCTTCCAACAATTCTAGGTATTGAGCTAATTGTGCTTTTATATCTGCATCTAATATCATGTTCAGAACTCCTTATATTTTCCCTACAAGGTCAAGGCTCGGCTTAAGTGTCGCACTGCCTTCTTCCCATTTAGCCGGGCAAACTTCACCTGGGTTGTTGCGGACATATTGAGCCGCTTTGATTTTGCCGACAAGCGTGCTTGCATCACGGCCAATGCCGTCAGCATTGATTTCTGCAGCTTGAACAATGCCGTCCGGGTCAACGATGAACGTACCGCGCTGTGCAAGGCCCGCTTCTTCGTCCAACACATCAAAGCTGCGGGAAATACGTTGAGACGGGTCGCCGATCATGATGTATTCAAGCGTGCTGATCGCATCTGAATGATCGTGCCATGCTTTATGCGTGAAGTGAGTATCTGTTGAAACGGAATACACTTCCACACCCAGATTTTTAAGGGTAGCGTATTGTTTTTGAAGATCTTCAAGTTCCGTAGGGCAAACAAATGTAAAGTCTGCAGGGTAGAAGCAAACCACACTCCATTGGCCTTTCATGTTTTGTTCCGATACCTCGATAAATTCACCGCTTCCGGCGTTGTAAGCTGAAGCTGCAAATGGTTGAATTTCTTTTCCGATCAAAGACATATTAAATTCCTCCTAAATGTTTTTTTAGAATGATCATAGCCGATAACTCCATAAAAAATATTAATCAAAGTGGTTCACCTCAATTAATATGATTATCTAACTATAATGATTCTAATCCTATCTTCAATGTTATAGGAAATAGATTTTTTGTCAAAGGATACCCTGACATTAAAGTGGACCCAATTAATAACTTGTCCAATCCGCTTGTACAGCAAGGATTGCCGCATTTTCAAAAATAAAGCACGAACACCCATATGGTAATTTATAGTATTTCAAAATAATTTTAATTTTCAAATTGCTGAAAGGGTTCTCATGTGGGAAATGGCAATTGAGAGAAAGGTTCCGGCTTGGCAAAAAAAATAGGTGAAAAAGAAGCTGCAGCCGTAATGAATCCACGCGAACCCATAAAAAGAACAGAGCCGGTGCTGCACGGCTCTGTTTTGGGTCTTTCTTTACAGTTGCAATCCGGTCCACTGCCAATAGGTGAAATAAAACAGCATCATCAGGGCGATATAGAGCGGCATCAAGACGGCACTCAGCTTGACCAGGCTGCCGGCATCATATGAAACGCCTTCATCTTCGTAAAACAGCAGCAAGGCTTTGGAGCTGACCGGAAACGTCACGCAATAGTTCATGCCGATTAAACTCAAGAACACCACAGCAGAAGGGTTGACGCCGATCGCTTCGCTGAACAGTAAGAACGCCGGGATAAAGACAATGGCCCGGGTCGTATGGGAGGTGATGTACAAATGGCTGGTCACCGATACAAACAGAATGACGAAAACGATTTGCCATTCCGGTGCATCCGTAAACGACTGCAGAAAGTTCACCATGCCTCCTTCGAGCCATTCCACAACGCCGGTGTCCACTAAGATTTTCCCAAGCGCTGCAGCGGCGGCCACAAACACAATCAAATTCCAGGAAACGGATTTCATGCCTTGTTTCCAGGTGATGACGCCGCAATTCGGCGCCATGACCAGAATGGCGCCGACCATTGCGACAAACGCAATGTCGTAACCGTGCAGGTTTTCGGTCATCCAAAAGACGATCAACGCACCCAGCAGGATCAGCGTCTTTTTCTCGATCGGTTTCAGCTGCTTTTTCACTAGGGAGGAGCCCACAACTTGTTCACTTTCCAATCGTTTTTCCCCGTGTTTCGGCCAAAACAGCCATTTTACCGCCAGGAAGGAAAGAAGCGTCGCCACGGCGGCAAACGGCAATCCCCAGACGAACCACTGGATAAATGAAATGGATTGCTGGGCGGTGCTTTCAAGGAGCCCGATGCCGATCAAGTGGGAACCTGCCCCGATCAAGGTAGCGGATGTGCTCATCAGGATGACGACGGGCGCCAACAAAACCAGTACCTGATGTTCTTTTTCGGTGTATTTTTGGCTTAATTGATTGATGATCGGCATTGCGAGTGCGGCGCGTCCTGAAGTGGATGGAATGAAAAAGACGGTGGCGAACAAAACAGCGCTGATGCCCGCAAGCACCTGGCCTTTTTCCTTCGATTTACGGAGCAGGACGAACGTTAAGCGTTCCGCGAGTCCCGATTCTTTGACGGCCTGGCCGATGATGAACGACCCGATCATAAGCCACACCACTTCCTCGGAAAGCGATTCGTACAAAAGTTCCGGTTCTGCTGCATTCATCAGGATGACGAAGGCAATAAGGGAAACAGCGACGAATCCAGCGGGGATTTTCGTAGCTACCCATAAAACCATCGCCGACAAAAAAGCGAATAACGAAATTTTGGCCGGGTAGTCCAATCCGTCGGCCAACAAGATGGCTGCCAGGAAAAACAAATGCAAGCCCGAGAGGACAGCCGGCCTTGAAAACAAGCGGTCTCTGGAAAGGAACAGCCGGTTCTTGTGGAGTTGTTTTTCCAATCCTTCCATCATATTAACTGGACACCTTCTTCAACCCGCCTTTATTGGTCATGCGCCAGCCGATGGCGACTTTCCGCAGCACGGAATAGGTGCTTTCCTCGATCCATTTCGGCGCGTTTTTCATCGCCAGTTCCAAAGAAACCGGTTTTTGGATGATGCAGCTGTAAGCGTCGATGCCCGCCTTGTAATTGAGGTCGGCGCCTTCACCGATGGTTCCGGTCAAGGCAATCACCGGAATATGGCTCATTTTGGCGATCCGCGCCACTTCCGATGGGATTTTTCCGTTCGGCGTCTGGAAATCCAAGCTGCCTTCAGCTGTAAAGACGATATCGGCCGTGGAAATTTCCTCGTCGATGTTGATAAAGTCCATGATGATTTCAAAGCGGGGATGCAAGGCGGCGTTGGTAAATGCCAGTAAGCCGGCCCCTAATCCGCCCGATGCGCCGCTGCCGGGCAAGGTACGGACATCGAGCCCCGTCGCTTGCTGGATGGCCCCGGCATATTGCTCCAATGCTGAAGAGAGAAGGTCCACCTGCTTCGGTGTGGCTCCTTTTTGCGGTCCAAACACGCGCGCCACGCCTCTTTCGCCGCATAAGACGTTCTGCCAATTGCATGCTACGTCAATCGGAATGTCCTTCACTCGCCTGTCTACATGCGCAGTGAGAAGGGATTCCACTTTCAACAAATCTTCGCCGCCTTTGATGTGTACAGGTTGCTGGTGCTTGTCCAAAAATTGCACGCCGAGTGCCTGGGCCATGCCGGCTCCGCCGTCTGAAGTGCCGGAGTCGCCGCAGCCAATCAGGATGCGGTCAACGCCATAGTCAAGGGTAGCCGTTATCAATTCTCCGACGCCGTAAGTGGTCGTTTTTAGCGGGTTTCGTTCATCGCGTGGCACAAGTTTCAGTCCGGCAACCGCCGCCATTTCAATTACTGCAATCTGTTTGCCGTGTTCTTTGTAGACTCCGAAATAGCTGCTGATGGGTTTGCCGACGGGCCCTGTCACTTGCTTTTCCACCAAGTTGCCGCCTTTTAAGCGGATAATCGTTTTGACAAACCCTTCCCCGCCGTCAATCATCGGAATGACAACCGTCTCGATTGATGGATCAAACCGTCTAACGCCCCGTTCCATGGCTGCCGCTACATCTTCCGAATCCAGACACTCTTTAAAACCTGAAGGTACAATGACAATTTTCATCTCTAAACTCCTCCTCAACTTCTGATACTCTCTAAGTTACCCTGAGATTATGAGAAAATTATGAGAATGGCATGAGAATTTGAGTAGAATTTAGGGAAATATTAGGAAGAAGTAAAGGAGACATACACTGGCCTCTCCAACAAGGCATTATAGGAAGAAAAAGCCAAAATAAAAAGGCTTAAGCAAAAGCCTTTTTGATGAATAGGGAGGCAATAAAAAATTTGGAGAGGCGGTGAATTTTCTCAATGCCAGGATTTAATAGTTGATCAAGCGGCCATTGTCATTCCACTGGCCATACATATTGTTTTCCTTCGTATTTTCAATGAATTTTTCCAATTTTTTATTGAAAACATCCGGTTCATTCCGGTAGCTCTGGATGGTGTCAATCCGGATCCACCTGTACAGTTCCGGGAAACCGAGAAAGTTCCGGTATACGTGCGGGTCTTGTTTCAGACGGTCTTCGATTTCGGAGTCGATCACAAACGATTCCGGGCGCATATCCGGGAGAACGTTCAAGCCTGCTTCTTTCATCAAGCCCAATTTCTCCAGCCTGCGGATTCGCTCTTTGTTCAACTCGGTGAAGTTGCTGTTCTTCTTCCGCGGAGAAAGCCTTTGCGCCACTTCCGTGTCCGATATGCGCTTTTTCGTGCTGTCGATCCAGCCAAAGCATAAGGCTTCTTCCACGGCATCTAAATACTGGATGACGCCGGGGCGCGGAGCCACGCTCACCACGACCCAGCAAAACTTCTCGGTCGCTGCATTCGCCTCCAGCCAATCCCTCAGTTCCTGCCGGGTCTTTGTGTGGATCAAATTCTCGATTTCCATTTTGAACCAATCCTTTCTGAAAGGAATAATTGCCTTTAGTATAATGCCTGGAAATCTATTAAGAAATATTAATTATTATGAAGCTTTTCCGGATTCAAACCGTATATAGGAATATAAGCGTTTGTATGACTTCCGAAAGCATGGCCATTTATTCGAAATGCAGGTAGGCAAGTTTTATCCATTAACTCACCAAAGGAGGGCCATCCATGAAACAATTTTATATCAAGCAAAAAGTCTTCAGCCTAAGCGGCAAATTTACGGTGAAAGATCAGCAGGAACAGGACGTGTATTACGTGGAAGGCAGTTTTTTGCAGATTCCAAAGACGTTTTCCATCCTGAACACGAAGAGGGACGAAGTTGCCCTGATCACGAAAAAAACCTTCAGTTTCCTTCCCAAGTTTTTTGTGGAAGTGAACGGCCGGGAAGCCCTGACAATCAAGAAGGAATTCACTTTCTTAAAGGCCCGCTACACAATTGAAGGGGCAGGCTTGGATGTCCAGGGGAATTGGTGGGACATGGATTTTCAAATCCTGCAGAACGGCGAAGTAGTTGGCCAAGTGAGCAAGGAATGGTTCACTTGGGGCGACAGCTATAAAGTGCAGGTATTGGACGAAGAAATGGAGACTGCAGTAATTGCGCTGGTTGTTGCCATTGACTGCGTCAAATCCGATCAGGCGGCAGCTTCTTCGGCAGCTGCGACGTAAGAGGAGGGTTGAAGCAGTTTTTTTGAGTGCCAGGCAGCTAAAACAACGACCAAGCTGGAACTTTTAAATTTTGACAGACCGAGCTTGCTGGAATCTTTTTGGTTCCAGCGGAAAACAGAAGGCAATGATTGAAGAAGGCGCTCTGCGAGAGGGCCTTTTTCGTCTGTTTTTCAAGCATTCTATAAGGACTTTTTTATCTAAATCACGTATAATAGAGGATGTTTGAATACGTAAATAATAACCATTCACTGTGATATAGTTAGTATAAAGACAGAAAAGGTGCGGTTTTTGGCCATTTTCGGATTTTTGGACAAGTTCCTGACCCGGAAGATTTGCATCTGATCTGCCAACAATAGAGTAGAAAAGGAAGGTTATAATGGGCAACCAACAAAATAAGAAAGACATTATTTTAATCGGTGCTGGAATTATGAGTGCCACTTTGGGATCAATGATTAAAGAATTGGCACCGGAATGGAACGTCAAAGTATTTGAAAAGCTTGAACAGGCAGGAGCAGAAAGTTCTAACGAATGGAACAACGCCGGTACCGGCCACGCTGCACTTTGCGAGCTGAACTATACGCCAGAGAAAGAGGACGGCACCGTTGAGATCAAAAAAGCGATCAATATCAACGAGCAGTTCCAGCTTTCAAGACAGTTCTGGTCTTTCCTTGTGAAAAACAAACGCATTGCCAACCCGCAGGATTTCATCATGTCTATTCCGCATATGAGTTTGGTGCAGGGAGAAGACAATGTGAGCTTCCTGAACAAACGTTTTGAAGCCTTGTCGAAAAACCCGTTGTTCCATGGAATGGAATTTTCCGATAACCCTGAAAAACTGAAAGAATGGATTCCTTTAATTATGGAAGGCCGTACGGTAGACGAGCCGATTGCTGCAACAAAAATCGACTCCGGAACAGACGTCAACTTCGGTGCTTTGACCAAAATGCTCTTTGAACATTTGAAAGAGCAGGATGTGGAGATCAATTACAACCACACGGTAAAAGACATCAAACGCAGCGGCGACGGCAAATGGGAAGTTAAAGTGCTCGATATGGCGGACGATAAGATTAAATACCATAACGCGGACTTCGTATTTATCGGCGGCGGAGGCGGAAGCCTTCCATTGCTACAAAAAACAGGCATTCCTGAATCGAAGCACATTGGCGGCTTCCCGGTAAGCGGGCTGTTCCTGGTATGCAAAGATCCGGAAATCGTCGAGCAGCATCATGCAAAAGTATACGGCAAAGCGAAGCTCGGTGCTCCGCCAATGTCCGTTCCTCACTTGGACACACGCTTTATCGACAACAAAAAATCCTTGTTGTTCGGACCGTTTGCCGGCTTCTCTCCGAAGTTCCTGAAAACAGGCTCGAACATGGACTTGATCGGATCAGTTAAACCGAACAATGTCTTCACGATGCTTGCGGCAGGAGCGAAAGAAATGTCATTGACCAAGTATTTGGTTCAGCAAGTATTGCTGTCGAATGAAAAGCGCGTTGAAGAACTGCGCGAATTCATCCCGAATGCCAAAGTGGAAGATTGGGATGTCGTTGTCGCTGGACAGCGCGTCCAGGTCATCAAAGACACCGACAAAGGCAAAGGAACGCTTCAGTTCGGTACGGAAATTGTAACAGCTGAAGACGGATCGATTGCAGCGCTTCTTGGCGCTTCTCCAGGTGCTTCAACTGCTGTGCACGCGATGCTTGAGATTTTTGAAAAATGCTTCCCAGAACAAATCAACAGCTGGGAGCCGAAAATCAAAGAAATGATTCCATCTTACGGCGTTTCGTTGATGGAAAATCCGGCACTTCTCCGTGAAGTCCACAAAACAACCGCTGAGACGCTTCAGTTGAAAGACGAACTTGAAGCGATGGCGAAAGAAGAAGTACTAAGCAACTAATACGCAAATGAACCTTCATTCCTTTTCGGGATGGAGGTTCTTTTTTTATTCATCGAGAAGTTGTTTACATGGACGATGAATTGTTTTAATATTCGGGATATATACATGTTTAATTAATGAAGGAGGGAAACCAGTGATCGATAAACTTGGGCAAGTGATGCTGTATGTCAATGACCAGGAGGAGGCTAAACGGTTTTGGACGGAGACAGTCGGTTTTCAAGTGGTTGCAGAACAGGCGACAGGGGGCATGAGATGGGTTGAAGTTGCGCCGAATAGCGGAGCTGGCACAACGCTTGTTCTGCATAACAAAGAAGCTGTCGCGAGCATGTCGCCAGGCTTGAACCTGGGAACGCCTTCGCTGATGTTTTATACGGACAAGCTCGATCAGTTGCATAGCCGCCTGTCGGAACAGGGCATTACCGTTGGTGAAATCGATGAGATGCCATTTGGCCGTGTGTTCAATTTCGCCGACCGGGAAGAGAATTATTTTGCAGTGATGGAGAAAAAGGCATAGCGCAAAGAATTTATAAGTGAAAAAAGGACAAAAAGAACGTTCGCTGAGGATTGGAAACCAGGGCGAACGTTCTTTGCTTTTCTATAAAGAGGGCTTGGGTTATTCATAAAGTCTTTTAAAGCGCTGCATGAACTTTTGGTCGATCCGCTGTTTCAGCAGCCAAGGCAGTTTTCCGTGGACAGCCCGTTTGCCGTACATTAGAAAAGCTTCACCCCCGCCTGTAGACAAGAGTGATAAGAAGTTTTTCTGGGGCGTGAAAACAGCCAATTGTTTTCCGCCTAACTGGTTTCTCAAGTTATTCCAAAGCACGGGGCCTTGGCGGACTGCATAGACGCCGTTTTTAGCCAGCGCAGGATAGCGGTCAATGGCAATGCAGTCGCCGGCGCCAAAAAGGTCTGGATGTGACAGGCTCTGCAGGGAGTCGTTGACGAGCAGAAAGCCGCCGGCATCTGTCGTCAAACCGGAACGCTTGAAAAAGCCGGGGCTTTTCGGGCCGGTTAGCCAGAGCAGATCCGATTGCGGGTAGGTTCGGCCGCTTTGGGTCGATACGGAGTGTTCATCAACCGATTCAATTCGTTCGTCCGTGAAAAAAGGCAAGGCTTTTCGCCTGGCGATCGCTTCAATTTTTTGGGCAGCCATTGCCCCGTGGCCAGGCAGCAAAGAAGAGGAACTGAACAAAGAGACATTGGGCAGCAAGCCGTTCTTTTTTCTCCAGGCTAACACGGAAAACGCCATTTCGACTCCGGAAGCCCCTCCGCCGGCAATCACCGGATAAGCGGCTTCCCGGAACTTCAACAAAGCTTCCGGAAACCGGTAATTCGGTTTGATCTCGGATACCCGCTCAGCCAATTCAGCCGGAATATCGTTCTGTGATCCAACATCGAACGATGCCACATCAAACGGGTAAACACCTTTTGTTCCGGCCAGTCTTTTATTGTGGCTGTCGACACCCGCAATCCGGTCTTTGATAAAGATTGCCCCTGCTTGTTCACAAAGTTTTTGCAGATCGATCCGGATGTCGTCCAATCGGTAAATGCCTTCTGCATAGCCTGAAAACATGCCGGAATAATACTGATGGCGGGAAGGGGAAATCAGGACGACCCGCCAGTCTCTTTGCGGCTCTTTTTTCAACTGCTCCAGGCAATGCAAATGGGCATGTCCGCCTCCAACCAGCGTTAATGTCTTCATCCTTTGACCTCTCCTTTACTTTAAAAGCCGTCTAGCTTCTGCCATGCGCTGGCCAATCGTGAATATCTGGACCGCTAAAAAAAGCAGCGTAAATGTCGTTAAATATGTTGAAAAAACGATCATTAGGGTAAACAGTATAAAACCTTCTGTTCTTTCAGCAAGCCCGGCCTGGTAGTAAAAAGATTTCATTCCTTTTTTATCAGACAAGGCGCCGACTGTCAGGAAAACGGTCATGGCAACGACGATGGAAGCGCTCAAAAGCAGCAGCGCCCACATTGAATCCGGAAAACGGAATGCCAGTCCGATAATGACGCTCAGTTCCACGAGGCGGTCAAAGCTGATATCCAGCAAAGTGCCCCAAGGGGAAGGTTTGGTTTTCCGTGCCATGGTGCCATCGACGACATCGAGGTAACCGGAGAGCCACAGAACGAGCACCGCCAGAACCGGCTGGTCCAAGTAAATGAAAGCTCCTGAAGATACCCCGATTACGAAGGCGATTTTTGTTATGCTATTGGCAGTAAATCCCCTTTTCAAAAGGAAATCAGCTGTTTTTTCCACCACTGGCTGCACGTGTTTTCGGGCATGTGTATCGAGCATCTGCTTCACCTTTTCGTTAATAAGATAGGTCCAGTATATAACAGGTTCGGCTTTCAATCCTGCTATCGCGCTTGTGCGTTGGAATAGCAGGGCGTTAAAACACGGCAACGTGATTGATGGTTCTACAATATAAAATTCCACAAACAGAAAGGGAATGATAAACATGGCAAAGAAGTATGATATCGCAGTAATAGGAGCCGGTGCAGCCGGACTGACAGCAGCATTTACAGGAGCGGGCTTTTCCAAAAAAGTCGTCTTGATCGACAAAAACCTGCCAGGCGGCGAATGTACGTGGTCAGGTTGTATTCCTAGCAAGTCGCTGATCAATATCGCGGAAGAAGTTCACCACGCCAAAAAATATACCCCGGATTTAAAAGTCGATACCTCGGCCGTATTAAAAGACATCCAGGATATCATCCAAAAAGTATACTCAGGCGAATCTCCCGAAGTGCTGAAGAAATCCGGCATCGATTTTATCAATGGATACGCGAAATTTGTGAGTCCACACGCAGTGGAAGTCAACGGAGAGCGCATCGAAGCGAAGAAAATCATCCTTTCCACGGGTTCATCTCCGATGGTTCCGCCAATCAAAGGACTCGACAAAGTATCTTATTTAACGAATGAAACCATATTTAAGCAAAAGTCTTTCCCGGAATCGATGACCATTCTCGGCGGAGGCGCGATTGGCGTCGAAATGGCGCAGGCCTTGAACCGTTTAGGCATTAAAGTGACGCTTGTTGAGAAGTTTGAACGGATATTGCCGAAAGACGAAGAGGAATTGGTCTTGATGATCCAGCAGCGCCTGGTTGATGAAGGCGTAGCCATCCATACGTCAGCTACCGCTGTGAAAGCGAATCAAGAAGGCAGCCGCATCGATTTGGTCATTGAAAAAGACGGCAAAGAAATGACCGTTTCCGGAGAAGGCTTGCTCGTAGCACTTGGCCGCAAGGCGAATGTCACAGGATATGACCTGGAAAAAGCGGGTGTCCAATACGATTCGAAGAGCATCCAAGTGGATGAACATCTGGAGACGACCGCCAAAGGGGTCTATGCCATCGGTGATGTGGTCGGCCCTTACCAGTTGTCACATATGGCCAATGTGCAAGGCATTACAGCCACACAAAATGCCATTTTGCCAATCAATAAAAAAATGGATTACGAGCATGTCACATGGTGTACATACACGGATCCGGAACTGGGCAGATCCGGCTTGTCAGAAGAAGAAGCACGGGAGAAACACGGCGATTCGATCCGCGTTTATGAACACGAATACGCTGACTTGGACCGGGCGAATACGAAAAAAGACAGCATCGGCAAAGTGAAAATTATTTTGGATAAAAAGGGCTATATCTTGGGCGCCAGCATTCTGGGGGACCGTGCGGGTGAAATCATCAGCCAAATCCAGACCATCAAGTCGCTGAACATCAACATGGGCAAATTATCAGGAGTCATCCATCCATATCCGACCTACAGCGAAGTACTGGTGAAAATCGGCAAGAAAGTCTATGTCGACAATCTATTGAACCAGCCGGTCGTGAAAACCTTCAACAAGGCAAAAGCCGGGGAACTGCCTGCGAAAAAAATAGGAATCTATGGAACGGTTGCAGCAGCCGGCATCGGCATTGCGAACATGGCCATCAAAAACAATGCCCAGCCGAAATTGGGCGTCGAAAACGGCCGCTTAAAACCAGTTCCATCGACACCGAACGCGGTTTCTTCCCAATCCGCCAAATCGGACAAATTTGTTCCGGCCTGGCCTTACAATGGCAGCAAGGAAGAGGCGAAGAAAAACTTGATCGGCATGCTGAAAGGCTATGAAGGCGTCTCGATTGTTCAAGTTCAAGAGAACTACGTCCATGCGATTGCAAAATCGAAAGGATTGAAGTTCAAAGACGATATTGAATTCTATTTTAACGACGCAGCCCAGCAAATCGAATTCCGGTCCGCTTCACGGGTCGGCTACTCAGATGCCGGAGTCAACCGCAAGCGTTATAATGAAATGAGAAACCGCTATATCGGCATTTCAACGCATACCCGCAACGCGTGAATATGAATAGGGCTGTAAAGGCGGGAAAATGGCTGCTGGTGGCTGTTGCCGTGGGTTTGGCGGTCTGGTTTAGCCGTTCGGTTCTTCAGTTTGACGTGGACAGCCTTCGCAGCTGGATCTTGTCGTTCGGGCTATGGGCACCCGTCATTTACATTGCGGCATACACCATCCGGCCTTTGCTGTTCTTTCCAGCTTCAATCCTGTCCCTCGCCGGAGGCTTGGCCTTCGGCGCTTGGATGGGCACCCTCTACACCGTTCTCGGCGCGTCGCTGGGGGCGTTTCTGTCGTTTTTCGTGGCCCGAAAATTGGGCGCCGGCCTGGGCAAGGGAAAGTGGACGGGCAACACCGGGAAAATCCAGTCCCAGATGGAACAGAACGGCTTTTTTTATGTCCTGCTGTTCCGGCTGTTTCCGGGATTGAGTTTTGACTTGGTCAGTTATGCGGCTGGCGTTGCAAAAGTCCGCTTCAGCTCGTTTGCACTGGCAACAATCATCGGCATCATTCCGGGGACTTTTGCTTTGAATTTTTTAGGCAGCAGTTTTATCAGCGGCAACCCGAAAATGGTGATCCTGGGCATCATAGTCTTTAGTATTGTGGCGGGCATTCCGCTTGCAGTGCAGAAGCGGCGTAGCCGCCTCAATAACTCGGCAAGCAAAACGTAATTTATCAAAGAACATAGGAAGTGGACGAATGAAGAAAATTTCACTGATGGCTTCAGGATTGCTGGTGCTCGTGCTTGCTGCCTGCTCCAATGAAACGGGAAACAGCGCAGCGGAAGAAGCGGACAGTCTGCTGAAAAGCGACTGGAAAAACGTCACCGAAGAGGCGGCGGGGCAGGAAGTCAATATGTATATGTGGGGCGGAAATGAAAACATCAACCGCTACTTGGATGAATGGGTGGCTCCGCGCCTTCAGGAAGAGCATGACGTTGAGTTGAACCGGGTACCGGTGAATGATGCCCAGGACTTCGTCAATCAATTGGTGGACGAAAAATCAGCAGACAAGACCGAAGGCAGCATGGATATCATCTGGATCAACGGCGAAAATTTCAAAGCCGCCAAAGACAATGGCTTGTTGTGGGGAAATTTCACCGGCCAATTGCCCAACTTCCAGGATTACATCGACCCGGAGGCGCCTGAAGTCGCAGCCGATTTTGGCGAGCCTGTAGAAGGTTTGGAAGCGCCTTGGGGAAAAGCCCAATTTGTCCTCGTCTATGATGAAGACAAAGTGAAAAATCCGCCAAAATCGATGGAAGAACTGGCCGCATGGGCAAAAGAAAATCCGGGGAAATTCACATATCCGGCTTTGCCGGATTTTACAGGCAGTGCATTTATCCGCCATGTGCTTTACGAAACCACAGGAGGGCATGAGCAGTACCAGCAGCCGGCAGCGGAAATAGCCGACTTGGAAACGCGCCTGGAACCGATGTGGCAGTATTTGAATGGCATTGAACCTTATTTGTGGCGCAAAGGCGAAACCTATCCGGAAAGCCTGGCAAAACAGGAGCAATTATTTGCAAGCGGTGAAGTATGGATGACCATGAGTTACGACCCGGCGCTTGCAGCCAGTGAAGTTCTGAAAGGCCGATTCCCTGAATCGACCCGCACGTATGTACTTGACGGCGGGACATTGGCAAACACTCATTATTTGTCGATTCCGTTCAATTCCTCCCAAAAAGCGGGTGCGATGGTGGCCATCAATGAAATGATGTCGCCTGAAGCACAGACGGCGAAACTGTCCCCTAAAAACTGGGGCGATTTATCCGCCTTGGATTTTGAAAAGTTGTCTGCAGAACAGCAGCAAGCACTAAATGATGTAGATTTAGGTGCTGCGACACTGCCAATAGAAGAATTGGAACAAAAGCGCCTCCCTGAACTTTCATCCGATTATATCGAGATCATCGAAAAAGGATGGATGGAAAATGTCGCAAAAGATTAAACCTTATCTCTTGCTGTTTCCAGCCGTCGCAGCCATCGTCCTCCTGTTTTTTGGAGGGCTTTTTGATGGTTTCCTGAAAAGCCTTGGCTACTTCCCGGCACTCGGCGAAACCAGTTTTGGAATTGCTGCGTACAACGATCTGCTGAATTCTGAGGCATTTTGGGATTCCCTAGCCGTCACTTTGCGAATTGCTGCATTGTCTTCAGTGATTGCCGCTCTTTTAGGAGCAGCGATGGCGGTTTCGCTGTTTATGCTGCAGGCTTCTGAAAAAGGCCGGAGCTCCCGGTTTTGGCAGCGCCTCTTTCAATTGCCTCTGACGATTCCGCATCTCGTGGGAGGCTATATTATTGTTTTATTGTTTATGCAAAGCGGCTTTTTGTCGAAACTGGCAGCATCCGCTGGCTGGATCGGTGAAATAACGGATTTTCCTGTGCTGGTCAACGATTCGTTTGGCTGGGGCATTATTTTGGCATATGCCTGGAAAGAAGCTCCGTTCGTCTCGTTGATGGTGTATCCGGTTTTGGCACGGATTCACCGCTCCTGGCGGGATGTTTCGCGGGTTTTCGGGGCAGGGAATTGGGATTTTATCCGTGACATCGTATTGCCGGTGATGATGCCGGCTTGGACCATTGCCACATTCATTGTGTTCGTTTTTACTTTTTCGGCATTTGAAGTTCCTTTTTTATTGGGCGTCACGTATCCAAGCGTCCTGCCGGTGTATTCGTACCAGCTGTATACAAGCGGTACGCTGGCTGACCGGCCGGAAGCGCTGGCGGTCAATATCATTTTAGCGGCATTGACTGTTCTGTTGGGGCTGGTTGTCTATTACTTCAGCAAACGCTGGAATGTGCTGAAGGGGTGGGATTGATGAAAGGCTTTCCGCGCTTTATAAAAGCTTTCTTGTTCCTATTCCTGTTTGTCTTCATCGTTTTCCCATTTGTCCCATTGGTCTTGTCCAGCATCTCTTATGGCTGGCAATGGCCAAATGTCTTGCCGGAATCGTTCAGCCTGCGGGCATGGGAGTACGTGCTGTTCGGCAGTTCGGATACCTTGCGGGCAATCGGTGTGAGTTTGTCAATTGCGCTTATTGTAACCGCCGTTAATGTAGTGCTTGCCGTACCTGCTGCCAATGCCCTGGCCCGCTATCAGATAAAAGGGAAGTGGCTGGTGGAAGCCATCCTTTTTGCGCCGATTGTCATTCCGCCATTTGTTGCGGTCATGGGAATCCATCTGACGTTTTTGCGGATTGGATTGACCGAGACCATCTTAGGGGTTGTCCTGGCCCATATTTCCCCAACCTTGCCGTATGTCGTGCGGTCAGTCATCATCAGCTACAACACCTTGTCAACCGACTGGGAGGACCAGGCGCGGATGCTTGGCGCGGGCGCATTTTCCCGATTTTACCACGTCGTGCTGCCGCATTTGCTGCCGGGAATTGCAGCGGGTGCCAGTTTGAGCATCCTGATTTCCTTAAGCCAGTATTTGATCACGTTTATCATCGGCAGCGGCCGGGTGGTGACTTTGCCGATTCTGCTGTTTCCATTTATCAGCGGCGGAGACCCGGCGATCGCTTCAGCTTATTCGCTGCTGTTTGCCGCCATGGCGATTGGAACTTTAATGGGACTGGATTTCGCATTGAAAAGATATTACCGCAATAAGAAAACGGCGGCGGGAAAAACCGTAGAGGAGTGAAAACGTGAGTGAACTGCGCATCGTCAATATCGAAAAACAATACGGATCGCTTCAGCAGACCGGAAGCCGTGCGTTTTCCTTGAAGCCGGTTGATTTGGCCATCCAAGAAGGCGAATTCTTCTCCTTGCTTGGCCCTTCCGGCTGCGGCAAGACGACGCTGTTGAAATTAGTAGCAGGATTGCTCGAAGCCGACAAAGGAGAATTGTGGATGGGGGATGCTGATTTAACGAGGGTGCCGCCGGAAGCTCGAAAGTTCGCCATGGTCTTTCAGCAGCCGCTGCTCTTTCCGCATATGACCGTGGAAGACAATGTCGCCTTTGGCCTGAAAATGCAGAAGTCCGGCAAAAAAGAGCGCATCGAACGCGCCCGAAATATGCTTTCCCGTGTGGGTCTGGAAGGATACGGCCGCCGTTTTCCAAATGAATTGAGTGGCGGCCAGCAACAGCGGGTAGCGCTGGCACGGGCTCTTGTCACGAATCCCCGTCTGTTGCTGATGGATGAGCCGTTCAGTGCGCTGGACCCAAGCCTCCGCGAAGAGATGAGGGAGTTGCTCGGGCGCATCCAGAAAGAGCTCCGGGTCACAGTGGTTTTTGTGACCCATGACCGCGAAGAAGCGTTTCATCTGTCAGACCGCATCGGGATCATGAGCGAAGGAGAACTGCTGCAAGTCGGCACGGCTAAAGAGCTGTACGAACAGCCCGCCAGCACAAAAGTTGCCTCGTTCTTAGGGATGAAAAATATCATTCCGGGCGCCATCTCGGAAGGCCGGTTTGCAGCAACATCCGCCGGCGTTGATTTTCCAGCTGCAGAAGCCGGCTTGACCGGACCGGCTTTTTTGATTCTTCGGGCAGAAACGCTGCAGCTGATGAACAGCAATGCCCAAACTGTCCGTAAAGACCGGTGGAATTTTGAAGGCATTGTCCAAAGCCTGCGGTTCAACCACGGATTTTATACATGCAAAGTAGAGATGGGCGGCCTGGAGCTTGAATGCAGCCTTTCCGGCCAGCAAGTGCAAAGCATTTCAAGGGGCCAGACCGTTCCGTTGGCAGTGGATTTAAAAGACATGTATTGGGTGGCACAATAAACTTCAGAACCACAAAAAGGGATCCTTCTTGAATTAAAGCAGAAGGAACCCTTTTTATATTTATCATTTTTTAAATATTGCAAATGTTTATTGCTTATTTTTGAAAGCGCTTTTATAATGTAAGTGACATCAAATGTGCCGTGCTGGAACAATTGTAAGCGGACGGAACATTTTTAGAAGCACTGCGCTGATTTACACGAATAGGAGGGGGAGTGAACGTGAAATTAGACAAAGAATTGGCGTTGATCAACGTGGATGCGGCTTCCAAGGAAGAAGTGCTGGAACTGCTCGGAAACAAACTGCTGGATAAAGGATTTGTAAAAAAAGGGTTTGTAGGCAGTGTCCTTCAGAGGGAAGCGTCCTACCCGACAGGTTTGCCGACTCAGCCTTACGGGGTTGCGATTCCACATACCGATGGAGATATGGTCAACGAATCGAAAATCGCTTTTGCATCCTTGAAAAATCCGGTGAGGTTTACGGCCATGGGGCAGGGAGATGTGGAAGTGGAAGTGAAGCTGGTGTTTATGCTGGCGTTGAAAAACCCGGCGGACCAATTGGAGACGCTGCAAAAGCTGGTCGGCTTATTCCAGGATCCGGAAACCGTGTCCCAATTAGCGGGCGTGAAAGATGCAGAGGAACTGAATGGACTGGTCGCAAGCAAGGAGTAGAAGTGAATCGCAAAAAAAGGGTAGAACGCAAAAAAATTGAATTAAGGAGGGAACACGATGGGGTTTCTGCAATGGTTTGTTGATCTGGGTGCCACAGTCTTACTGCCAATCTTAATTTTCATTTTTGCACTGGCTCTGGGAACAAAACCGGGGAAAGCACTCCGTGCCGGGATTATTGTCGGCATCGGGTTTGTCGGAATCAACCTGGTCATCGGGTTGCTGGTGGACAGCCTCGGGCCGGCAGCTCAGGCGATGGTCGACAATTTCGGGTTTAACTTGAGCACAATCGATGTCGGTTGGCCAGCAGCTGCAGCGATTGCGTATGGAACGTCTCTCGGCAGTCTGGCAATTCCGCTTGGCGTCGGCGTCAATATCCTATTATTGACGTTCGGTTTGACGAAAACCTTGAACGTCGACATTTGGAACTTCTGGCACGTCGCATTAACCGGTTCGCTGGTTTACGCTTTGACGAACGATTTTTGGCTCGGCATCCTGACCATCATTGTGCATTTGCTGCTGCTGTATCTTATGGCGGATGTATTGGCCAAATACATTGAACGCTTTTACGGCTTCCAGAACATCACGTTTCCGCACGGGACTTCTGCGCCGTCGGCTTTTCTGGCGATTCCGATGAACTGGGTATTTGACCGGATTCCGGGTTTCAATAAACTGGAGGCAGATCCGGAAACCATTCAGAAACGGCTCGGCATTTTAGGGGATTCGACGATCATCGGGGTGCTGATTGGGATCCTGATTGGGATCCTGGCCGGTTATGACATTCCGGGCATCCTGCAACTCGCCATCCAGACCGGTGCCGTCATGGTATTGTTGCCGCGCATGGTGGCGCTGTTGATGGAAGGATTAACTCCCGTGTCTGAAGCAGCGGGCGCATTTGTTAAAAAGCGCTTCCCGGGCCGAGATTTGTACATCGGCATGGACAGTGCCCTGGCAATCGGCCATCCGGCAGTTTTGTCATCGGCGTTATTGCTGATTCCGATTACGATTTTCCTGGCGGTGCTGCTGCCTGGGAACTCGGTGCTGCCGTTTGCTGATCTGGCCTCGATTCCATTCCTGATTTGCTTGATGGTACCGATTTTCAGAGGGAACATCATCCGAACCGTTATCGGAGGCGCTGTCTATATCGGAATCGGTTTGTATATTGCCACTTGGATTGCGCCGCTGTTTACAGAAGCGGCCATCGCTTCCAACTTCGATATGGGAGAGAACACCAGCATTTCCTCGTTGATTGACGGAGCGGTATGGACGACCTTCCTATTCGTATGGATTCCGAAAATTCTCAGCTGGTACGGCATGTCGGCACTCGGCTTGCTCATTCTGTTCGGCTTGATTTACCAGAACAAGATCAAGCCGAGACGCGATCATCCAAATACAGAAAAACTGAAAGATGAAAATGAAACAGTGGAAGGGAAGAGGGTTTAAATGAAAAAATTATTGATTATGTGCGGAACGGGCATTGCGACATCGACCGTTGTAAAAGGCAAAGTGGAAGAATGGTTGAAAGAAAACAACTTAAGCAAGGAAGTGAAGATTTACCAGTCCAAGGTCAGCGACGAAATCAACCGGATCGATGAATACGATGTGGTGCTGTCAACCACATTGGTGCCGGATAAAATCCGCGACAAAGTTATTGACGGCGTTCCGCTTCTGACGGGCATCGGCATTGACACCATGTATGAAAAGGTATTGGCAGAGATTAAGCGATAAAATAAAAAACGCAGAACAAACGATAGCCTCTTATTATTCGTTGATGGATTCTTTAGTGAATGCATTTAGACGAAAGAATAAGAGGCTATTTTATATATCTCTATGACAAACATACTGGTCTTTTTGACAAATATACTTGTCAAATTGAAAGGTATATTATACACTTCTGTTAAGAGGTGAGCTTATGAGAACGAGATTGAAGGAATTGCGTGCACGCGATGGACTTAATCAGACAGAGCTGGCGAAACGGGCGAAAGTTTCCAGACAGACCATTAGCTTGATTGAACGGGAAGAATTTATACCTTCTTTGCTTATTGCCGTCCGGATTGCCAAAATTTTTAATGAGCCGATTGAAAATATTTTTATATTCACAGAGGAGGAAGTGGAATGAAACAAATCTTTCAAACACTGGTTGGCGGAATCGTGGGCTTTTTTGGAATGTATTTTGCATTGTCCTTGGACTTCACGAGTGATTTTTCAATTTTCGGATTGGAACTGACGCTGTTTATAACCGGAATTGCTGTATTGCTGCTGGTTTTTACTATGGTGACCATCCAACGGGTTAAGAGAAAAGCAAAGCTTCAGTTAAGAGGCGAAGAAGAAGACGAACTTGATTCGAAACAATACAAAAGCTTC
The DNA here is from genome assembly GCF_900099655.1 of Planococcus glaciei. Lineage (GTDB taxonomy): Bacteria > Bacillota > Bacilli > Bacillales_A > Planococcaceae > Planococcus > Planococcus glaciei. The sequence goes on along the minus strand of NZ_FNDC01000001.1, from coordinate 624,912 downwards.
AGTGACATCACTTTAGGTTCCGTTGTGGCAATGGTGCTCAGTGTGGTGGCTACAGCAATTGCCGTTATTACCGAACAGCCAATATGGGTGGTGGTGGCAGCCGGTGCAACATTGATCGGTGCTATCGTGATTTCGATCATCACCCCGGGACTGATCAAGTTGATTTATCCAGAACGCGACTTGCCAAAACCAGGGGAGAAGGATTACGCCAAGAAGTTACTGGCGGTTTCAGATGAAGGAGAACGGCACGTCATGTTGGAAGGCCTGTACCGTACACATAACACCATGAATCTTGCTTTATTTATAGCGTTGCTTTTGTTGATGATCTACTCCGTCAGCACTGGGGTTTCTCAATTATTCGCGATTTTCGTCGTTGCGCTTATTCTGATCATCGCCAACGTCCAATACACTTTCTCGATCCGCAATAAAATATAAATTGAAAAGAAGCAGCGACGGCGTAGCACATGCAGTTGGTGCTTTTAAAATCAACCTTTTCCGTGTGTTAGTATTAGGCCAGGTGTTTATTTAAAAGAGGATGGGAACCTCTTGCAGAAACTGGCTAAATTCCTAAGGGCTTAGTATATTGGAAAAAGAACAAGTTTTTAGGACCAAAAAGGGGAGAATAATTGATGAGATTTGGCATTATCGGAACAAACTGGATTACCGACCGGCTGCTTAAAGCGGCAAAAGATTTACCTGAGTTTGGTGTAGGGGCTATTTATTCCCGTACGGAAGAACGAGGCCAGGAGTTTGCGGAAAAATACGGCGTGGAAGCCGTCTATACGGATATGTCCGAGATGTTCCAAAGTGGAAAAATCGATGCGGTTTACATTGCATCCCCTAATTCGTTTCACGTGGAACAAAGTCTTTTAGCGTTGGAGCATGGCATTCACGTGCTATGCGAAAAGCCGGCGGTGATTTCTGAAGCGGAGATGGAGCGCATCATGGAAGCTTCCCGAAAACACCAAACTACATATATGGAAGCGATGAAATCGACCGTTGCGCCGACTTTCCTGAATTTGAAAAAGAACCTGCATAAGATTGGTCCCATCCGGCGTCTTGTGTTCCATTTCAACCAGTATTCTTCCCGCTACGACAAGTACAAAGAAGGCATTATTGAAAACGCCTTTAAACCGGAATTCGGGAACGGCGCAAAAATGGATCTTGGGGTCTATTGCATCGCGCCAATTATCCATCTTGTCGGCGAACCGGAAAACGTCCTGGCGAATAGCTATTCCTTGTCAACGGGAGCAGACGGGCAAGGCAGCATGATCCTGGCCTATAAGGAATTTGAAGCAATTGTCATGTATTCGAAAATCACTGACTCGTATGTGCCGTGTGAAATCCAGGGCGAAGAAGGCGTCATCGAAATCAATAAAATCAGCGACCCGCGCCAAGTCATCATTAAATACCGCGATGGCCGGACAGAAGACCTTTCCATTCCACAGGAGTATGAAACGATGTATTACGAGTTGAAGGAATTTATGGACTGCGTAAAGGCTGGCCAAGTGGAATCGGCCATCAATACACATGATATTTCGCGGCAGGTTGTCAAACTGCTTTCATAGTGCCGGTCCAACAAAGTTGAGCTATCCTGGAAATAATATTTTTGCCGAATAGACAATCGCAGTCACCGTAGCAATGCTGAATACAGTAGACATCAGTACAGCTTGAGCAGCGTATTCGGGATGATTTCCATATTCCAGAGCGAAGAGAGAACTGTTTCTGGAAGTCGGAAAAGAGCTGGCGATGAATAAGGCCTGTGCTGTAGTCCCTTCAAGATCCAAGCTCAAAATCACTATGATGGCGATAACCGGGGAAAGGATCAGACGGCCAACGATACTTAAAATCAGCGGCAACGAAAACCGGATCAGCTTAAGCGATGCGCTCTGTGCGCCGAGTGTAACTAAAGCTATTGCCAGAAATGCATCAGCTAAATTTTCAATCGGCGTCCAGATAAAGCCTGGAATCTGGATGGATAGAGAGTGGCAAAGAAGGCCGGCCAAAAAAGCGTAGATGACCGGATTTTTCAGGAAAACCTTCATTGCCTGCAGCCCCTTGGTATTGACCGATACGGAATTATACAAGCCGTATGTATAGGTAAGCAGATTCTGAAAAATCAAGACGATAATCTGAATGGACAGCCCCAACGGGTTTTGATGGAAGACCAGCTGGCTGATTGGCAAGCCGAAATTGCCGGAATTAACGAGAACTACGCTGTTTTTAAAGGTCGCGGAGAGGCTGTTATCGAATTTAGCCGCTTTTGCTATCCCGGCACTCAAAGCCATCAGACAAAGGCTTTGGAGGATTAAAAAGCTGAGGACATGAAACAGCGTATGGGCATCTATTTCATTCTGATAAATATTAACAAAGCTCAGAGCCGGCATTAAAAGATACGTATTCAATTTTGCCAATGTATTCATATCCAGTGAATAGCGGATATGAAGAACAGCACCTGCACCAATCAGCAGAAAGACCGGCAAAATGACGTTGACGATAATGAGCAATAAAACTTCCATATGCGGTTCTTCCCTTCCGAAAAAGCGATCAATGCTTCTGGCTTCTAAGTTATCCATCTTATTTGGAGTTCTGCTATTAATCATAAGGCGATTAAGAAGCTAATTAAAATACCAATAGTAGATGGATAGGCATAGAAAAAAGGAATAGCGGAAGGCAGAAAAATGACATCAATGACATCAAAAAAGAGCGGGGAATAAATCTCCGCTCTTTTTATAATTGATTTTTAAAATCGATTGTCTGCACAAATTGAATAAATTCTTTAGCTGCTTTCGATTGAAGAGCTTCTTCATGGTAAAGCAGCCATGTTCTTCTTACTAACGGATTTCCAAATTCGTCCTTCAAGTTGATTTGATGAAGGCCTTCCGAATGTTCAACAAGGACACTGGGAAGAATGCCGTACCCGAGGCCATTCAATACCATTTCTTTGCAGGTGTCTGCTTTGTCCACTTCCATTCCAAGCAGCGGCGGCTTTGAAAATGTACCGCTCCACCAATGATCGATCATCTTTTTTAAAAGACTGTCTGTTTCATACTCAATCCTCGGCAAAGAAGGAAGATCGTGGAGACCTATTTTTTCTTTCGACACGATGCAAAGATTTTCTTCAAACAAAAGATGTTTTGGGCCGGGCCAGTTATAATCGCCGCGTACAATTCCGGCATGTACTTCCTGATTATAGACAAGGTTAAACACGTCACGGCTCCAGCCTGTATGCACTTTATAATTCACTTTCGGGAATTGTTCTCCAAATAGTCTGAGTAGGACGGGGAGTTTATGCCGGGTGATATAGTTTGAAACGCCTAACCGTAAAGTGCCGCTGACTTCCTCACCCATGCTCAGGATATGGTCCTTAATCCGGTAAAGGCGCTCGAGCATTTCATCTGCGCATTTTGCCAGGTATTCGCCTTCTGTGGTAAATTGGACGCCTTTCGCCCCGCGGACAACAAGAGTCCGTCCGTATTCCTGTTCTATTTGCTGAATTCTTTTAGTTAAAGAAGGCTGAGAAATATACAAACTTTCGGCCGTTTTCGTGATGTTCTTTTTTTCATATAGCACTTTTAAAATAAGCCAGTCACGTTCGTTCATTGCTTCTTCCCCTTACTTCTTATGGCATCCTCGCCTATACCGAAACATTACCATATCAGAGCCGGAAAAAGAGAGGGAAAAGACATTATTCATCTGCTTGCCAAATTTTTTTCTTTAAATAGCGGAAAATTTAGTCAATTATTCTGTTTCCTTAGTATAGTATAGAAAAAGCTTCTTTATCGGCAGAAGATCACTTTATCAGATGTCCAATCCTATGGGAGGAAAAAGAATGGGAGCCATCTTATTGGAATATGCTTGGGTCCTGCTGGTTCTGGTGGGGCTGGAAGGAATTCTGGCTGCAGATAATGCGGTCGTCATGGCAGTGATGGTCCGGCATCTGCCGGGGGAGCAGAAAAAGAAAGCCCTGTTCTACGGGTTGGCTGCCGCTTTTATCTTCCGGTTTGCCGCTCTTTTTATGATTACGCTTTTGGTGGGCGTCTGGCAGATTCAGGCACTCGGAGCAGCTTACTTATTATTCATTGCATTTAAGCACATATACGACCAGCGGAAAGGGCAGGGAGACGGCACGATCCTGAAAGTGAAGAAAGGTTCGGGTTTTTGGACCACAGTATTAAAAATCGAAATCGCGGATATTGCCTTTGCCGTCGACTCGATGCTGGCCGCTGTTGCCTTAGCGCTGACTTTGCCGCATCTGGGTGAAACGAATATCGGCGGCATCAATGCCGGACCGTTTGTGGTCATGCTGAGCGGAGGATTGATTGGCGTGGTCATCATGCGGTTTGCGGCGCATAAATTTGTCCAGCTGCTCGAAACTTATCCGCAGCTGGAAACTGCCGCTTTCATCATCGTCGGTTGGGTCGGCGTCAAGCTCTTGGTCATGACCTTGTCCCATGAAAAAATCCATGTCCTGCCCCATGATTTTCCGCATTCATTCGCCTGGACAGCCATTTTCTGGAGCGTTCTGGTCGGAATCGTGGTTGTGGGTGCCTGGGTAGGATTAAGGAACAATAAAGAATAGCGTTCTTTCGGTAGAAGCAGGCGGGGGGCAACATGGTTTGGTTTCCCGTCCGAAAAGGGTAGAATGGAGGCATATCAGTTCAGAGGAGAGGGTTTAATGGACAGCATCATTTTTGACTTGGACGGAACGCTGTGGGACTCGCGGGAAACCGTCGTCATGGCATGGAACAAAGCGATTGAGCAGAACGACAAAATAGATCATACGCTGACAAAGCAGCACTTGAAAGAAACGATGGGGCTGCAGATGCATGAAATCATGCAAAAGCTGTTTCCGCATCTGAATGCTGAGATGCATAATGAACTCATTCAGTCCTGCGGGGAAATCGAAGGCGATTTTATCAGCGAACGGGGCGGTGTTCTTTATGAGAACCTGGAAGACGTGCTCCGTGCCTTATCGGAGAAATACAGATTGTTCATCGTCAGCAATTGCCAGGAAGGTTATATTGAAGCCTTCTATGACTATCACGGCTTAGATAAATACTTCCAGGACTTTGAGAACCCGGGGCGTACCGGGCTGTCAAAAGGAGAAAACATCAAGCTGATTATGGAACGCAACGGCTTGAAAGATTCGGTGTATGTCGGAGATACAGCGGGGGACCGGAAAGCGGCCAAAGACGCGGGCATTCCTTTTGTCTTTGCGAAATACGGTTTCGGCGAAGTAGAGGATTACGACTACGCCATCGATGAATTCAATGAGCTATTGGAAATATTTTAAGCGATAACGCGGGTTGTTTGAATACACCCTAATAAACGAGAAAGGTGCTGAAGCTTTTACGCTTCAGCACCTTTTTCATTTGCTTACCTATTAATAATTCGTCCAGGACTTCTCGTAAATCCCAATCAGATTCGGCCGGATCAGCGAATTGGGTTCCAAGGCGATGAGCTTGCCGTTGCCGTCTTCGATTACGGCATCTTCGTCTTTCCCAAACGCAGTGAGTGCCGGCAGCAGATCTGTGGTCAGATACTCTGTGTCTTCAATGATTCGGAGGCCTTCCGCCTGCACTTCAGAACGCGATGCCAGCACGTAGCCCCATCCGCCGAAACTTGGAATGTCGGCGTGGAGGTTTTCCGTCTGAAGGCCGGTTGACTGGATTGTCTTATCGATGGTCCAGTACACTTGCGGCGCAAATACGGGGCTTGTTGCCTGGACCATCATGGCGCCGTCGGGCTGCAGATGGTTGCGGGCAAGCGAGTAGAATTCCGTCGTATACAGTTTGTTGAGCGATTCGTTGTTCGGGTCGGGCAAATCGATGATGATGACGTCATAGAAGCCGTCAGCGCTCTCAAGGAAGCGGAACGCATCCTCGTTGACCACATGGACTTTCGGGTTGGAGAGGGAACCGCCGTTCAGTTCCGTCAGCAAATGATTGGTCTTTGCGAGTTCGGTCATTTTCGGATCCAGGTCGATCAAATCGACTTGTCCAAGATCGTCATATTTCAACAGTTCGCGGACCGCCAATCCGTCGCCGCCGCCAAGAACCAGGACGCGGTCGTGGCGGGCAGCTGCGGCCATCGGAGGATGGACGAGAATTTCATGGTAGCGGTGTTCGTCCAGCGAACTGAACTGCAGCTGTCCGTCCAGATACAGGCGGGTATCGCCTTGCTGCTTCGTCAAAATGATTTTCTGGTAAGCGGTCTGCTCGGAAAAAATCACCGGATCTTTGTAGAGCTGCTGCTCAAAATGGAATGCCGCCTGTTCACCGAACAAAGCGCCGACGATCAAAATGGCCAGGAAAAAAACGCCGAATGCAGCATGGAGCTTGAACCGTTTGAGTTCGTGCTTAAAGCGGAAGACAATCCAAAGTGCGACTGCCACGTTGATCAGAGCGACGAGAAAAGACGTTTTCACCAGACCGAAATAAGGGCGCAGCAAGAACAAAAAGAGCAGCCCGCCGACAAGACCGCCGGCATAGTCGGAAAACAGCACTTTGGCCGCGCTTTTTTGGAGAGATACCCCGATTTCATTCGCTTTTCGGATCAAAATCGGCAGTTCCACCCCAGTCAAAGAACCGACAATCAGGATGACGCTGTACAAGAACAGCGAACCTGTGCCGGGCGGCAGGTAAGCGGTAACGCCAAACAGCAGCATCGCCGAAAAGCCGCCGATGATGCCGATGGAATATTCAATCCAGATGAACGACGCAATCAAATGGCGCGTCATTTTCTCGCTGATATACGCGCCAATGCCCATGCCGGTTAAAAAAAGAGAGATGGTGAGCGTATACTGCTTCACACCATCTCCTAAAATGTAGGAACCAAGCGCTCCGAATAATACTTCAAAGATGATGCCGCAGATGGAAACAATCCCGGATGCATAGTAAATCGCCCGGCTTTGCCGGACGGATTCTTGTTCTAATCCCATTCAAAACACCGCCTTATGTAATCGAGGCGCCGATGACGAACGCCAATCCAACTGAAACGGCGAATGAAATGATGCCTACCGCCGTATTGCGTTCTTTCAACTGGACTTCCACTGAAAAGCGGGGAGTCAGCAGTTCGAACAGGAAGTAAGCGATGAATTGCAGAAGCAATCCGAAAAGCCCCCAGACGACGGTTTCCAAAATGGTGTCATTGTGCAGGATGGAAAACGTAAGGATGATACAGGTACCGATAATTTTTCCGGCAATCGACAAAGCGACTGCCGTATTGTTTTCTTTGATTTCTTCCCAGTCCTTGTATTTTCTGGTCAATAACTCGAAAATGACCAATCCAACAAGAACCACAGCAATCGCTGCGAGGAAATACAAAAAAGTCAGTAAGAATGAATTCACGGGTCAAGCTCCTTTGCTATGATTTATTTTCCAACACCCGGTCCGCCGCCGCGGAATGTCGAACCGCGTCCAGTGGTAGCTGAAGGAATGGAATTATAACCGCCTCCGCCCGAATAGCATCCACCGCGTGCACAGCGGGTTGCCTGCGACTGGTTCCAGCCGGATCCGAACCGATTGCTTAAAAGAGACCCAAGCAACATCCCTGAGAAAAAGCCGGGATTATAATGGGTTCGGACAAATTCCTCATCTGCCACTTCTACCAGCGTAGTGCCGGGATTGTCCGGGTCCTCTGTCAATATGATGAAATCATCATCATAGACCAGTACTTGCCGGCCTTCGATTTCTTCACCGACTTGATCCGGTTCCTGCGCTTCACTTAACTCTGCCACCGTGCCGGCCAAATCTTTATCGGACCGGTACAACATGGCGCTGCTGTTTGAGCCGCTGTCACTTTGAACGGCATTGACAAAGGTATAATTGTTTTCCACGTAGTCCTCTGCTTGCGACAGGCTGCTGCCGCATGCCGACAAGAAGAGCACTGCAGCCAATAGGCCCGTTAGCCATTTCTTTTTTTTCATTGCTCGCACACTCCAAATGAACGGGAACGGCCTGCCCGCAGAAGAGCAGACCGCAGTTCGTTATTCTTTTCCAAGCTGTTTTTTAAGCGCGGCCAGTTCATTGTCTACTGAGCTGCTTTTTTTAAGGTCTTCAAATTCATCATCCAGGCTGCGGGAACCAGAACGCATGTCTTCAGATGTCTCGGCTTCCGCTTCCAGGTGCATGACTTTTTCTTCCATCCGCTCAAATCCTTGCCGCGATTCATCGCTTCCGACGGAGCTCATGGTGCGGTTGATTTTCGTCCGCGTTTTCGCAGATTCGGCGCGCGCTTTTAAGGAATCTTTTTTAATTTGCATTTGTTCATATTCACGTTTCATTTCCGCCAATTTTTCGCGCAGCACTGCCGAATCGCTTGCTGCCCGTTCGTGGGCTTCTTTCATGGAATTCGCCTGAACAACATGGTTCTGCTTGTCTTCGAGCGCGCGGCGGGCCAAGTCCTCATTTCCGGCTTCGACCGCTTCCACGGCTTGCTGCTGGCGTTTTTCGACCATGCTGCTGGCATCATCGTATTTCTTTTTCAATATTTTTTCATTGGCTAACTGTTTGGCGACGGCCGTTTCGGCTTCCCGGATATCCAATGCCATATCCCGCATAAACTGATCCAGCATTTTTACCGGATCTTCCGCCTTATCAAGTGCGGCATTTAGTTCGGATTCAACATAAGTTTGTACACGCTTGAAAAATTGAAACATATTCTCTCCTCCAGTTTTGTTAGCTTCCCGCCAGAATGGTGACTTCGTATTCTTCAATTTCATAGCCTTTGCTGACTTCCACTTCGCTGCCCCAAACTTCCACGGATAAATACGACTCTCCCGCTTCATCCAAGTATTCGTAATAGGCCATTTCTGCCCCGTTTACATTTTCGCTGCGGCCGAATGAAGTGACGTAGGCGCGTCCTTGTTCTTCAAGAAAATACGTTTTTCCATCGTAGCTGATTTCCTTTTTGCCGGGTTCGAGCCCCGGAATCCGGATCTTTTCGTAAACGCCGACTTCAAGTTCGTCATCCATTTCCACGCTTAGCCAGATGTTTTTTCCGGCAGACGCCAATTGAAAAGCGTCCCATGTGTAGCCGCTGTCGTTGTAATGGATTTTTCCGACCACTTCGTAGTCCATCAGGTCATACGTTACAAAATCTTTAACCTGCAAATTGCGCAATGTCCGCTTTTCAACGGCCGGCCCTTTTTTGTCTTTTTCTGTCCCGTAAAATAAACGGCTTAAAAATCCCATCTTCTCACCTCATTTAAAAATACGAGCATACCATAAAGAAGTTTCATTTTTTAGAATATAACAGATTCTGACAGTGAATTAAAGCTGGAATACCCTTTTTGCCTGCATAAAAAACGGAACCAATTTCGCTTTTGTTTACCCCATCCAAAGGTAAAGTAAGCCTGTGCCGGCCTCATATTGAAGAAAAAAAGCCGGCCCCGTTTTGCGGATGCCGGCTTTTACTTGCAGATCGTCAATTTCGTTATTTTTTTACAATAAAGCTCAAATGCCTGCCGCTTTTCTTGTCTTGGCGATAAGAAAAGCCATCGGGGCTTTCAAAAGTGCAGGTGCGGTCGATGTGAATGCGGTTGCCCGGAATGCCGGCGAGTTCACACTGCTTTTTGACGGTCAGCTGATTGTCGATATGGTATTTGCCGCTTGCTTCATTGAAATACATGAAGTCTGCTGCATAGCCGAGATTCTTGAATTTCATATAGACGTCTTCGTCCACTTCAAATTTCTCCTGGCTGAGCGCAGCGCCAAGCTGAACGTAAAAATCTTCCGGGCTGCATTGTTCTTCCTGCTTCAAATGCTGGAACAGCTTCAACGTAATTTCTTTGACCGTTCCTTGCCAGCCGGAATGGACGACTCCGATAAGGCCCTTTTTTTCGTGGAAAAACATCACCGGAACGCAGTCGGCAGAAAAGCTCGCCAATAATAAGTCGGGTTCATATGTATACAAGGCGTCCGTGTCTGCAATGGCGGTTTCCTGGCGCTCGGCACCGCGCCCTTTGTCAGCCGTCGTTGCCCGGTGGAAATTCGCGCTGTGCGTTTGATGGGCACAGACAAAATCATTCAGCCCAAGGCCCAAAGAAGCCGCTAATTTTTCACGGTTTTCCACAATTTGAGCCGGATTTTCACAGACATGGAGCGCCATATTGTTCCCTTCGAATTCGGCCGGGTCTTTAAGCGTCATGCCGGCCGTGAATTTTTCGTTGTCCAGATAAATTGTTGTTTTCATCTGATCAGCCTCCTTTTTCTATCATACCGTTTTCGTGCGGATTGGGGATGTTTCAAAAAAAGGTTTTGAAACTTGTACCCTTGCGGTCAGTTTTTTAACAATGGCCCGCAACTTAAGGCCCAAGGAATAGATTGACCCGCTTTTTTCAAGGGTATATGATAAAAATAACATTTTACAGTTTTTTTGAAAAAGGATAAAGACAGGTATGAAAGCGTCTATATTTTGAATGTGTTCTATTTAACGAGTTTGTTTGCAGCCATACCAATGACGAACAGGGGGCCAAAAAATGACTACGAAAGAATACATGAAAAACCTGATCAAAGACCCGAACATCGCCTCAATTACACCAACTTCGAAGGTTGGTGTGCAGAAAGTGTGCGGAAAAATGGACCTCACCAAGAAAGTGATCATTATTGAATACGGACCGGCTACCGGTGTGTTCACCGATTATCTGCTGGCACACATAACAGCCGATTCCATGATCATCGCGATTGAACAGAATGAAAATTTCGTGGATTACTTAACCAAAAACACGAGAGACGAACGCTTAAAGGTTCACCATGACAGTGCAGAAAATGTACATAACATCGTCAAGCAGTACGGGCTTGGAAAAGTGGATTATGTGATTTCAGGCATCCCGTTTTCATTATTGGATGAAGAAGTCCGGGAAGACATTGTGAAAAGGACCAGCCATGTGTTAAAGCCAGGCGGAAAATTTCTGCCGTATCAGACTTTTTTCCAGAAAGACGAGCACCTGATGGTTTATTTGCAGGATTACTTTTCCGAAGCGCACGATAAATACCTCCTGCGCAACCTCCCGCCAATGCGGCTTTATGAAGCGATAAAATAATAAGAGGTTCGAAACGGCGGGACTGCGGCAGCGGCCTGCCTGTTTTATTTGTCCGGCCAGCCTCCAGGGGTAAGGCGCGAAAGCTTCAAAGTGAAATCAATGGGTGTATACTTAAAAGGTGAACTTGAAAAAATTAGGACAAACGACAGAGCTCTCTGGAGAGCTTTTTGGAGGAAAAAAAGATGTATAGCAATATAAACGTAGAACAACTGATACCGGTCATTGAAAACCGGAGCATGACGCTTATTGATGTCCGGTCGCCATCTGAATATAAGAATTTCTCCATTCCGGGAAGCATCAATATTCCTTTTTTTGATGATGCGGAACGGGCCGAAGTGGGGACGCTGTATAAACAAGTCAGCATAGACGCGGCAAAAGAACGCGGGTTGGATATCATTTCAGCGAAATTGCCGGAATTTATCCGCGCCTTCAAAAAAATTGAAGGCGACAAAGTGGTATTTTGCTGGCGCGGAGGCATGCGCAGCAAAACGACCGCAACGCTCCTGAGCTTGATGAACGTCCACGTCAGCCGCCTGGAAGAAGGCATCCGTGCGTACCGGAAATGGGTTGTGGCCGAACTGGAAACAATGCAGGCGCCTGAAAAAGCGTTTGTTTTGAATGGCTATACCGGGGCAGGAAAAACCCGGATTCTGAAGGCATTGGAGAAAGAAGGCTATCCGGTGATTGATTTTGAAGGGATGGCCAACCACAAGGGATCGATTTTCGGCCAGATCGGCCTGGAGCCGCACAACCAGAAAGTGTTCGATTCCTTGCTGGTCCACCGGTTGAGAGCGCTGAAAGACGTCCCGTACGTATTGTTTGAAGCAGAAAGCCACCGCATCGGCAAAGTGGTGATCCCACCGTTTTTATGCGATTTGAAAAACAGCAGCCAGCAGTTGATCGTCGACATGCCGATGGAAGAGCGGGTCAAGGAAATCCTTCTGGATTACCGGCCAACCGAACACCAAAGCGAGTGCATGGAAGCGTTCCAATTGATCAAGTCGCGCATCCATGTGCCGGTCGCCAAACAGATCGAAGAAGATTTGGAAAGCGGTGATTTCGCATCGGCCATCCAATTGCTGCTCGAACATTATTACGATTCCCGCTACAAACATACCAGCCTTCAATATCCGGATTCGCAGAAACAATTTTTGCCGGTCGGTAATATCGAAGAAGCTATCCAGATCGTGAAAGACAAGCTTCCGCAATTGAGCGGAAAAAACAAGCAAATGCAGCCAAGCAAATAAAGCGGTCTCTCCGGCGATAAAAAGAAGCTGTCGGAAAGGTGCAGGAAATGTCTGCTTTGCCAGAAGGTTTCAGCTGTGAAAATAAGATTGACAGATAAAATTTATCAATGTAGACTATGAAAAACACGAATTGAATATGACCTCACACTTTTTGTGGTGAGGTAGAGGCGCAACGTTTAACGGTCCTTAGCGGAGTTTGAGAAGATGATGATTCTATGGAGAAGGAAATGTTGCCGAAGTGTGGAATGGCTCTCACCATTTCATGCTGGGTCTGCAGTTAATAGCTGCAGGACTGTCACACTGGATTTCCCGATCCATTGTGAAGTGCTATCTCATCCAGGGACGAAGAAGAGGATTTAGGGCAACTATGTATATTGCGATCTGAGTCTACCTCAGATCTTTTGTACAGCGTTGCCCTTTTTGCATATTCAATTGCCGTAATGAAGGGGAGATTTTAGTGATGAAGAGAAAAATGGCGTTCTTATCAACGATATTCTTATCAACAACGTTGCTGCTGTCAGGGTGCGGATCAGGAGGAGAATCCGGAAGCGGAGGATCTTCGGAAGAATCGGATACTTTTAAGGTAGGGATGGAAGCTGCATATGCACCGTTCAACTGGACGCAAGGAGATGACTCCAACGGCGCTGTAAAAATTTCCGGGAACGCTGAATATGCAGGCGGTTATGATGTGGAAATAGCCAAACGAATCGCTGAAGGCATGGGCAAGGAATTAGAAATCGTAAAAACGGAGTGGGATGGTTTAGTGCCAGCTTTGACTTCCGGGAAAATTGATGCTATTGTCGCCGGCATGTCTCCAACAGAAGAACGGAAAGCAACGATTGACTTTACAGAGCCTTACTATACATCTGAGTTGGTAATGGTCGTTAAAAAGGGCGGGGAATATGAAGGCGCAACTTCGCTTTCGGATTTCAGCGGCGCTAAAATTACTGCCCAATTGAACACATTCCATTATTCGGTTATTGACCAAATCGATGGCGTATCGAAAGAAACTGCAATGGATAGTTTCCCTTCCATGCGGGTAGCGCTGGAATCCGGTGTCATTGACGGCTATGTGTCCGAGCGGCCGGAAGCAGTGAGTGCTTCTGCTGCAAACAAAAATTTCGCTATGGTGGAATTTGAAGACGGGTTTGAAACCTCTCCGGACGATACAGCAGTTGCGGTAGGGCTTGAAAAAGGCAGTGACCTGGCAGAACAAATCAATGAAACATTGGCGGGCATTTCGGAAGAAGAGCGCCAGGAAATTATGGATGCTGCAATTCAAAATCAACCAGCCGCCCAATAAAGATTAGGTGTTCCGGCTGCATCTGCATGTAGCCGGTTTTAACTATTTTAGGAGGAAAACAATGAGTTTAGATTGGGTTATCACCATACTTACAGATAATTGGCCCATGTTCCTGCGCGGAGCAGGAATGACCTTATGGATTTCAGTGGTCGGCACGTTGATCGGGGCCGCCATTGGATTGATTATCGGTATTATTCACACCATTCCAATGCCGGAGCGGGGAATGAAAAAAATCACCTTGAAAATCATCAACGGGCTTCTTTCCGCTTACATTGAATTTTTCCGCGGAACGCCGATGATTGTTCAGGCCATGGTTATTTTCTATGGCTCTGCTATGGCTTTCGGCTTTGATATGGATGTCTTTACTGCCGCTATATTCATTGTCTCCATCAATACAGGAGCGTATATGGCAGAAATCGTCAGAGGCGGAATTATTTCTGTCGATAAAGGGCAGTTTGAAGCGGCGCAGGCTATTGGGATGAATCATTTCCAAACGATGATCAATGTAGTGTTGCCGCAGGTAATCCGCAATATTTTACCGGCAACCGGCAACCAGTTTGTCATCAATATCAAAGATACAGCTGTATTGAGCGTTATCGGGGTAACCGAGCTGTTCTTCCAGACCAGAACGGTTTCAGGGAACAATTTCCGGTATTTCGAATCGTTTTTCATCGCCTGTATTTTGTACTTCATCATGACCTACACGATTACTTTGCTGCTGCGCAGACTTGAACGGAAAATGGAAGGCCCGAGCAACTACAGCATGATTGGCGGTCTGCCGATGCAAGTGGTAAACCCGGAAGACCCTTCGCATAAAATCAAAGAATAGCCGTGTGAATAAGCAAACATGGAAGAGGAGAGCTTATGGAAAAAGTAATTGAAATTCAGCATTTAAGTAAATCCTTTGGTACGCATGAAGTGCTAAAAGACATCGATTTTTCCGTACAAAAAGGGGAAGTGGTCTGTGTCATCGGTTCATCAGGATCCGGCAAGTCGACACTTCTGCGCTGCATCAACCTGCTTGAAAAACCAAGCGGCGGAAAAATTATCTATAACGGAGAAGACATTCTGGGTGACCGTCACGACATCCATGCATACCGCACAAAACTTGGAATGGTGTTTCAGCAATTCAACTTGTTCAACAACCACAATGTCTTAAACAATTGCGTAGTTGGACAAGTGAAAGTGATGAAACGCCGAAAAGAAGAAGCGGAAAAAGTAGCGATCAAATATTTGAATGTAGTTGGGATGGACCAGTACGTCAACGCCAAAGCCCAGCAGCTCTCAGGCGGGCAAAAACAGCGGGTGGCGATTGCGCGGGCACTGTCAATGGAACCGGACGTCATGCTATTTGATGAACCGACGTCAGCGCTCGATCCGGAAATGGTGGGGGAAGTGCTGAAAGTCATGAAGGACTTGGCGAAAAGCGGGTTGACTATGCTAATCGTGACACATGAAATGGAGTTCGCGAAAGAAGTGGCTGACCGCGTCGTCTTTATGGATAAAGGGGTCATTGTCGAAGAAGGGCCGCCTGAACAAATCTTCAATCAACCGCAAAAAGAGCGGACGCGCGAATTCTTGAAGCGCACCTTAAGATAAAGGATAATTTCCGTGCCTTAAAAACAAACCCTCTGACAACAGGCTATGCCTGTTTTGTCAGAGGGTTTGTCATGTCTGAAACTTTTTCTATTGGAAGTGTATTTGTTTTGAAATAACTGAAGAGGATACATCCGCCAATCACCACGGCGCTGCCCAGCAACTGGGCTCGCGTCATTTGTTCGCCAAGAATGAAAAACGCCAAAACGGCGGTGAAGACCGGATTGAAGTTCAGGAACAAACCGGATGTGGTCGCGCCCAATTTTTTGACGCCGATGTTCCACAGCACAAAACAGACAACGGTCGAAATGACGCCGGTGTACAAAAGGGAGTAGACAAAAGAAGCGTTGACGTTCGTCACTGTAAAGTCCGTAAGATTAAACGGCAGCAGCACTAAAACGCCGAAAGCGCCGGAATACAAAGTCGCCATGGCCGGCGAAGTGGAGGCCATTGCCCATTTGCTGCAGACCGAGTAAAGGCCCCAAACCGCAACGGCTGCCAGCATGTACAAATCGCCTTTGTTGAACTGCATTGAAAACAATAGCGCCGTGTTTCCTTTTGTCAGCACCAGAATGACGCCAAACAGCGACAAACCCATCGCAGCGAGCTGCAGCGGACGGATTTTCTCTTTTAGCAGGAACGCTGAAAAGACCGCAATGGAAAGCATATTCAAAGTGGAAATCAAGCCGATATTGGAAGCGGACGTATGCTCCAAGGCGATGAATTGCAGGATGTTAAACAAGGAAACTCCCGTGATTCCCATCAATGCCAATGGCAGAAGCGCCTTCCGCGGCGGAACAATCTTTTTCTCTGTCAGCCAAACGAGCGGAATCAGGCAAAGGACCGCAATCATCCAGCGCAGGCTGGTCAAAGTGATCGGAGACGCGTGGCCAATGAGCCATTTGCCCACCACGAAATTGCCTGCCCATAAAAAACTGGTAAGCAGCAATAATAAACAATAGAAATAACGCATGCACAACATCCTTTCAGCCTTTGGAGGCAAGAGAAAAAACGGTTTATTGATATGAATAATTTTATCATTTACGAGCCTAAAACTGATTGGTATTCTGTAAGAGATCGGATATTTGAAATTTATTAAAATAAAAGAATGTGTTATCTTTAAATTATTCATGTAAGAGTTGAAAAATCTATACCCAGTAAAAATAATGAAAGGAGGGGAAAGCGGTGGAATCGATCGTCCGCAAAGTGCTCGACCCAACAGATATCGAGATTTTGGACATTTTGCAAAAACAGGCAGACTTGAACAATACGGAAATCGCGAAACGGGTGAATTTGTCGTCTCCTGCTATCCACTCCCGGATCAAGCGGCTGGAGAGCGAAGGTTACATCAGCCGGCAAGTCGCCATACTGGACCAGGAAAAGCTCGGTTTCGATTTACTGTGTTTTATTTTCATCAGCACGAATCTCCATCAGGCGGAAGAACTGAACACATTGGAAAATGCCTTGCTGGAAATGCCGGAAGTGCTGGAATGCCAGTGCATCACCGGGGAGTACGATTATTTGCTGAAAGTCGCAAACCGGAACCGCGGCGATTTGCAGGCGTTCATTCGGAAGTTGAATGAACTCGGCGTCACTAAGATCCAAACCAATTTGGCGCTTCGGGAAGTCAAGTATTCGACGGTCTTGCCGATAAAGGCAACCGATTGAAAAAGGAGGCACAAGATGAAAGAAGCACAGGCATTTGCAAAGCAGTACCAAAAAGAAATGGGCTGGAGCATCGAAGACGGCGATTATGAAAAAAATCGGGCTTCGCTATTGAACAACTATATGCTGCTGACGACGGAAGTGGCCGAAATTGCGGAAGAACTGCGCAAAGCGTTTAACCTGACTTATAACTATGTACAGAATGGCATGGAGGAAGAAGAGGCGTTCCGCTTGGCAGCGGGAACCATAAAAGAAGACATCGGCAAAGAAATGGCCGATTGCCTGGCTTACATCATGAAGTTTGCGAATTTCTTTGACATTGATTTGGAAGAAAGTTTCTACGGCAAGATGGAAGAAGTCAGAAATCGGCAAAACAAAGATGCGTCAGCCAAAACAACTTCATAAAAAAAGCAAAGCCCGCTTTATTTGCGGACTTTGCTTTTTTATTTTTTCAAGTGAAAAGGCACTGTGATGACGATCAAATTCTTCCGGAGCAGCAAAGCGGCCCGGATGAGAAATCCAGACTGGTTATGGAGGATATTCTGCCACCCTCTTTTAGGAATAAATTGAGGGATGACCACAGTCACCCGGTAATGCAGTTCGTTGGCTTTGTGCTCGACTGTATCGATAAACTTCATCAGCGGATGAATCACGCTCCGGTAAGGCGAATACAGCGTCGCGAGCCGGACATCGGGCTGCCACTGTTTCCACTTGGCTTCAAATTTCTTTTCATCTTCTTTATCGAAGGCGATGTAAACAGCGATAATTTGATCCACTTTCAATGAACGGGCATAGTCGATGGAAGTCTGCACGACTTGCGTGATGCCGGCCACCGGAATGATCATGACATTCCCTTCAACCGCTACTGCTCGGGCCCGGTCCGAAATCCGCAGCTGTTCCGCCACCGCCAGGTAATGGCTCTTGATCCGGTAAAAAACATACAGGATGATCGGAAGGAAAACAAGGACCGGCCACACTTGCGTGAATTTCGTCAGGAAAAAGATGATGGTGACGGTAAAGCAGATCAAAGCCCCTGCTGAGTTGATGGCAAACTTCAGTTCCCAGCCTTTCGGTTTTTCGCGGATCCACTTCATCATCATTCCGGTCTGGGACAATGTGAACGGGATGAAAACCCCGACGGCATAGAGCGGAATCAGTTGTTCTGTATGTCCGCCGAATGCCACAATCAGCAGGATGGAAGCCAGCCCCAGAATCAGAATCCCATTTGAGTAGCCCAGCCGGTCGCCGCGGACCATAAACATTCTTGGGATGAATTTATCGGTCGCCAAATTGACCGCCAGTAAGGGAAACGCAGAATAGCCGGTATTGGCTGCCAAAATCAAAATCAAGGCGGTTGTCCCTTGAACGAAAAAGTACAGGAAGTTGCGGCCGAATGTCTCTTCGGCAATTTGGGAAACTACGGTCACTTCCGCAAGCGGTGAAATGCCGTAGTAATAAGCAAGAAAAACAATTCCTGAAAACAGCAGCCCCAATAGAATTCCCATGGCTGTCAAGGTTTTGGCGGCATTGACAGGAGCAGGATCTTTAAAATTGGGAATGGCATTGGAAATCGCTTCGACCCCTGTCAGTGCGGAACTGCCTGAGGCAAATGCGCGCAGCAGGATAAACAAACTGATGCCCGCGACAGGCGCGCCAAGCTGAGGATGCAGATCAGCAGGCACCGTGCCGGTCAGGATCTGATAAATGCCGACGCCGATCAAGACAAAAAGCGCCAGGACAAATAAATAAACCGGGTATGCCAAAATCGAAGCCGATTCTGTTACGCCCCTTAAATTCAAGAGCGTAAGAAACACCACAAACGCAACAGCTATTGCGACGTTATGGCCATGCAACCCTGGAAAAGCAGAAGTGAGCGCATCCGTTCCGGCCGAGACGCTAACGGAAACGGTCAATATATAATCGACCAGCAAAGAACCGCCGGCAATCAGGCCGGGATTGGTGCCTAAATTTTCTTTCGACACAATATACGCTCCGCCGCCGTGAGGGTAGGCGAAAATAATTTGCCGGTACGACAAAATCAGTACCGACAACAGCACCAACACGGCACAGGCGATCGGAATCGAGTACCAAAATGCCGTGGCGCTGACAGTGATTAAAACAATCAGGATTTGCTCCGGCCCATAAGCTACAGAAGAAAGCGCATCGGAAGAGAGAATTGCCAAGGCTTTCTTTTTATTGAGTTTTTGTTCGCCCAGCATGTTGGATTTTAACGGCCGTCCAATAAAGAATCGTTTGATTGCAGAGACCATGATGTACACCTTCCATTTTTTAAGTATGTGACTGTAACTAGTTTTTCTGTTAGTTTATCGTGTTAGTGGCGTCATTCTAATTTTTTTCATCCCGGCTCTCCTGCGATGTTTGAACGGTTCCTCTTGCTAAAAGCAGGCATAACAAAAAGACCTGCATTTTTTTCGGAATTTTTTTGCGCTGTACAAAAAAGCATCCCGAATAAAGGGGTCCTTGGACCTCCTTCGCTTTAGCCGACGAAGTTAGCTGACGGGCAGGATGGCGAAAGAGTTGCTCTCATCCCTTCTGCAAAACCGCAGAATTAGCCCCAATAAATTGGTTCCTCCGTTCCTTTTTCAAGGATTAGGCCGAGGTATTTAGTTCTCGATGAACGTTATTCTACTCCGCTTTTTTAAAAAGTCAATATTAATATATTGAGGGAAATAAAGAGCGGGAAATTGTAAAAAGGACCTGCTTGGAAGCAGGTCCTTTCCTGTACAGCTGGCAAAAATTAATCTTCATAAGTGTAGCGCTTTTTTAATTCTTGCAGTTCCTCCATTAATTCCTGGCCAATTATTTCTTCGTATTCTTCGTATAACGGTTTGAGTCGTTCCATCCACTGCCGCTGCTCCGCTTGGGACAATTCGTGGATTTCGATGGAAGAATTTTCTTTGATAAGAGCGAGCTGCTCTTCGTTCAGCTTTTGTGCATTTTCATCGTTCCAAGCGGTGGTTTCTTCCATCGCTTCCAGCAGGATTTGCTGGGTGTTGTCGGATTGCCGGTCCCAGACATCCTGGTTCATCATGACGGCATATCCCAAATATCCGTGGTTGGTGATTGTCATATGCTTTTGAACAGTATAGAATTTCCTCGAGTAGATATTGGAAATGGTGTTTTCTTCACCGTCCACTTTTCCTTCTTCAATCAATTTAAATGTCGAGTTAAACGATTCCTGCTGCGCAATGGCACCCAGCATGCCAAACTGTGCCTGGATGATTTTGCTTTGCATAATACGGAAATTCTGGCCAGCGAGGTCTTCCGGTCTGATTACGGGACCTTTATTGGTCGTAATTTGTTTAAAGCCGTTAGGCCAGTGCGCAAGCCCTTTGATCCCTTCTTTCTGTAGCGACTGCAGCAGCTTTTCGCCAATCGGACCGTGTACGCCTTCCGTAATCGCGTCATATTCCGAAAAAGCGAAGGGAAGATCCAGCACGCCCCACTCTGGAGAAAGCATATCGAGTTTTGAAGTAGAAGGGGCAATCATATGAACCTGTTCATCTTTTAACGCATTGATTTCTTCAATATCGGAATATAAACTGCCGTTAGGGAAGACTACAATCTGAATGGTGCCATTGGATTTTTCATCAACAAGTTCGGCGAATTTGGCTGCCGCCTGTCCTTTAGGGGTCTTCTCGGCAACTACGTGGCTAAACTTGAAAATGAGCTGGCCGTTTAAGCCCTCCTGGTCGTCATCGTAAGGCGGTTCTGCTTGAGGGAATAAGTTTTGATAGCCCAGGTAAACCACAAGCACAATGCTGATGCTCAAAAAGAGCACAGCAATTGAGGATTTCTTCATAGCGGACCTCCTTGTAGAAACTTCAATCAGCAGAGGCTGCAACCCTTACTGTTCGTTATAGTTAAGAAAAATCTTTACTGTAAGCATAATCACCAGCCCTTCATTCGTAAAGGGAAAGGAGCACAAAAGATGAAACAGTTGCCGATCCGCTGGAAAATAATGATTCTGTCATATGCCGTCGTCATTTTCTCCCTGCTGATTGGCGGCATTGTAATCGTTGCAAATATCCAGCAAACCGAAGAAAGAGATTTGAGGCTCCGGTCAATGAACACCGCACGGACCGTTGCGGAATTGTCCGATATAAAAAGCGCTGTTCAGCAGCCCGGGGGATGGAAAACAGTGGATCCGGTAGTTGATGAAATCCGGATCATAAACGAAAGTGATTATATCGTCGTCATGAATATGGATAAAGTCCGTTTTTCCCATCCCGTGAAAGAAAAGATCGGAACCCTTTCCGCAGGAGCAGACGAAGATCCGGCATTTGCTGAGCATATATATTTTTCAAAAGCGAAAGGGGAAATCGGCACCGTCATCCGCGCTTTTGTGCCGATCAAAGACGCTGACTTGAATCAGATTGGCGTCGTCGTCGTAGGAAACAAAATTCCAGACGTTTTCGATATTATGGCAGGGTTATCAAAGGAGATCGGGTTGATTGTCTTATTGACGCTGCTGTTTGGGCTAGCGGGTTCGTTTCTGTTGGCGAACCACATTAAAAGGCAGATGTTTCAGCTGGAGCCCTTCGAAATCAAACGGATGCATGAAGAACGGACCGCTACTTTTCATGCAATGAATGAAGGGGTCATCGCGATAGACAACAATGAAATCATTACGATTTTCAATGAAAAAGCTAAGAAGGTTTTCAATGTGAAAGGATCGTTCGTTGGCCAGCCGATCCGTGCCGTTCTAAGCGACACACGCTTGCCTGAAATTGTTGAAAAAAACGAAGCCGTGTACAATGAAGAAATCAAAGTAAGTGGGAAAGTGATTGTCAGCACGCGCATCCCGATCCGGAAAGACGAGGAACTAATCGGAGCGGTGGCGATTTTCCAGGATCGCACGGAAGCGGCAAAACTGGCAGAAGAACTGACCGGCGTAAAAAATTTCGTAGAAGCTTTGCGGGTCCAAAGCCACGAGCATATGAACAAGCTGCACACCATAGCGGGCCTCATTCAACTGGGCAAGCCTGAAAAAGCGCTGCAGCTTGCCCATAATTCAGCGGAAGAACAAGAAAATGTTACCAACTTCCTGAACGACAAAATCAACAATGATGCAGTCGCAGGCCTTCTGTTAAGCAAAATCAAACGAGGGAAAGAACTTGGCATTGAGATGGAAGTTGATCCGAACAGCCATTTTGCCGCATTTCCAAACGAGTTGGACCAGCATGACTTTGTCCTGCTGCTCGGCAATTTGATTGAAAATGCGTTTGGCTCATTTGAAGGGATGGAAATTGACCCGAAACGGATCGATGTCAGCATCGAGCAGTCAGAAGGGATGTGTGCGATTCTTGTAGAAGACAACGGTTCGGGGATTCGGCCGGAACACTTGCCTAAGCTCTACGAAAAAGGATTCACCGCCAATAAAGCGGAGGGCACCGGGTACGGTCTGTACTTGGTGAAACAGATTGTCGACAAAGGAAGAGGGGAAATTCAGGTGTTATCTCAACCGGATGAGGGAACTTCTTTCATCATTACTTTCCCGATGGACGAGGAGGACGAAGCATATGCCGGTTAACAACGAAGTGATGGTTTTATTGATAGAAGACGATCCGATGGTACGGGAAGTCAACAAGGAATTCATCGAAAGCGTCGAAGGGTTCCGTGTGGCAGCAGTCGCAGGAAACGGCGAAGAAGGACTCGCGCTGATCAAAGAACTGAACCTGGATTTAGTGATTTTGGATGTCTTCATGCCGAAAAAAGACGGCATTAAAACTTTGCAGGAAATCCGAAAGCAGAAGCTGGAAGTCGACGTTATTGTGGTTTCGGCGGCCAAAGACAGCGAAACGGTTAAATTGATGCTGCAAAACGGTGCAGTGGATTATATCATGAAACCCTTTAAGCTTCACCGGATTCAGCAAGCGCTGGAAAAATACCGGAATTATCGCATGAGCTTAGCCGGTTCGGAAACAGTGTCACAGGAACAGCTGGATTCACTGCTGTACTCGGAACAAGCCAAGAAAAAAGACGAAGCTTATTTGCCCAAAGGTTTGAATGAATTTACATTGAACGAAATTACGGCTACGATCCAGTCGCAGGAAGTACCGCGCTCGGCTGAAGAAGTGGCGGGAGCCATCGGAATCGCGCGGGTAACGGCACGCCGTTATTTGGATTACTTGGAGAAAAACGGCGTCATCCGTCTGGACGTGCAGTACGGAGGAGTCGGCCGGCCGGTAAACCGCTACGTTTACAATAAAGAAAAAAGTTAAGACCAAAATGACCAAAACATCCATTATGACCATAAGCTATTCCTCTATTAGTGAAAGCGTTATCATTTGAAGAAATCCAAATGACTAACTATTCACACAAGGAGGAGAACAAATGAAAAAGCGAATTTATAAAAATCTAACCTTTCAGGTTTTAGCTGCTATCGTATTGGGTGTGCTTCTTGGCTTGATTTGGCCGAATATCGGAAAAGAAATGAAGCCGGTCGGCGACACGTTCATCAACGCTGTCAAAATGGTCATCGCGCCGATTATTTTCTTGACGATTGTGCTGGGAATTGCAAAAATGGGGGACATGAAAAAAGTAGGGAAAGTCGGAGGAAAGGCTTTTATCTATTTTGAAGTAGTGACCACACTGGCATTGGTTATCGGTTTGATCGTTGTCAATATCGTTAAACCGGGAGCGGGGCTGGATTTCAGTGAACTGGAAAAAGGCGATGTGTCGCAGTACACGGAAAACGGAGGACAAGGAATCAACTGGATTGAATTCGTAACGCATATTGTTCCTTCAAATATGGTGGATGCTTTTGCAAAAGGCGACATTCTGCAAGTCTTGTTCTTCTCTGTATTATTCGGAGTGGCACTGGCTTCTCTTGGGAAAAAGGGAGAGCCAATCATCGACTTTTTAGACCGGGTTTCCTTGGTGTTCTTTAAAATCATCGGCTATGTCATGAAAGCAGCTCCTATCGGGGCATTTGCAGCAATGGCGTACACAATCGGCCATTTCGGTTTAACTTCACTGGTGCCGTTGGCCAAATTGATGTTCTCGGTTTACACGACCATGTTCATCTTCATCTTTGTAGTGCTGAACATCATCTGTAAAATGAACGGCTTTAGCCTTTGGAATTACTTGAAATTCATTAAAGACGAAATCCTGATTGTGCTCGGCACAAGTTCTTCTGAATCGGTATTGCCGCGGATGATGGACAAAATGGAGCGCTACGGAGCTTCAAAATCAGTTGTCGGCCTGGTGATTCCAACAGGCTACTCGTTCAACTTGGACGGGACATCGATTTATCTTTCCATGGCTGTTGTGTTTCTTGCGCAAGTATTCGGAGTGGACTTGTCGATTGGCCAGCAAATTACCATCATTTTGGTTCTGATGCTGACGTCAAAAGGGGCTGCAGGAGTTACAGGAAGCGGCTTTATCGTCCTCGCTTCGACGCTCGCTGCCCTTCAGGTAATTCCGCTTGAAGGATTGGCCTTGCTGCTTGGCGTCGACCGCTTCATGAGTGAAGGGCGTGCGATTGTCAACTTGATCGGGAACGGAATCGCCACAATCGTTGTCGCGAAAAGCGTAGGCGAGTTTGACGAAACCAAACGCGAAGAAGCCTTCACAGAAATGGTTAAACTGAAAAAACTCGGAAGAGCGCCTATCGCAAATCCGGAGAATTAAATTAAGGATTGAAAACCTGTATGGGCAAATCTCATACAGGTTTTTTCTATGCGGCAAAACGGACAGGCATGGTAGGATAGAAGAAACTTCTCAATGCACTTAAGAAACCGAATGGGGGAAATGCAAAATGGAAAACTTGCCGAATTGTCCGGTATGCGGATCTGAATATACATACGAAGACGGGAATATGCTGGTGTGCCCGGAATGCGCCAATGAATGGGTGCTTGGTGCAGAAGCGGAAACCGTGGAAGCCGAAAAAGTCGTGAAAGACGCCAATGGCAATGTGCTGGCAGACGGGGACTCCGTGACAGTGATCAAAGATTTAAAAGTAAAGGGCAGTTCATCTGTCTTGAAAATCGGCACGAAAGTGAAAGGCATTCGGCTGGTAGAGGGCGACCACAATATCGACTGCAAAATTGACGGCTTTGGCCCGATGAAATTAAAATCGGAATTCGTCAAAAAAGGATAGGCGCGTTTCACGTGAAACCTTAAAAAACAAATTAAAAAACCAGGGCTTCTGCCTGGTTTTTTTCTGTAAAGAAGACCTGGGAAAAAGGGGTAAACATTGTTTAACTCGAGTGTTTTAGCGATAATATGAAGTACCTGATATGGACTGAAGGAAGGCTCAGCTGATGAATTTGGTGCTGAATAAAACAAAAATTAAAAATCTGTGCGGTGAGGCTGCCTACAAAAAGGGCAAGTCTTATTTCCTGAGCGGAAAAGTCGAACTTGAGCCGCAGTCTGGCAAAGATTCTATCCGAAAAGGGATGGTGAATGTGGGCAGCGGTTTTCACGTAACGGTGAAACCGGGCTCTGCCGGACAAATCGAAGCTGCTTGCAGCTGTCCGCCTGTCGGTTTTGTAACGACCCATTGCCAGCATGTTGCGGCCGTTCTGTTGGCCATCGAAGAATTTCAGCAAACCCAAAACCCCTTGGCAGACCGTGTACACGGATTGTTCGGCACTCAGCCGGTGCAGTCGAGCGGCAAAGGGCTGCATTTCGACAAACGGCAAACCTTGCGGGTGGAGTTTGTTTGCGGGCCGTTCAGTTTTGGCGATGCGGGCAATGTGATCGGAATCGAACTGCATGCCGGCCAGAAAGCTTTGGAAAAAATACCGGATCCGCTCGATTTTCTCCGGAACATCGCCAGCCGCCGGCCATTCGAATATGCGCCGGGACGTATTTACAACCCGGAACGCCACAATTTCAGCCGGGCAACGGATGCTGTTCTGCGTTTATTAGTGAAAAGCCAGCTGACAAAAGCGGGTGAACAAGAAGCGCTATTGATTTCAGCCGCCGAATGGGAATTGCTGCTGCCGTTATTGGAACAGGCGGAAGAAGTCGTGTTTGAGCAGGGAGAGCGGCTGTATGACGGCGTCCGTTATGGCGATCGGTTGCCGCTGTGGTTTGAAGTGGATACCGCTCCTGCCGGATACCGCCTCCTGATGGAAGGGCTTGAGCGGGTCACCGTTTTCAAGTTGTACGGCTACGCTTTCTCGGAAGGCCAGTGGCTCAAAATGGAAGAGGAAGACTGCAGCCGGCTTTTTGAATTGCAGCGATTGGTTGAAGAAAGCGGCAAAAGCGAGCTGCAGATTCCGGCAGCGGGACTGCGCGATTTCATCGAAACGGCCATTCCGGGATTGATGCGGCTCGGCGAGGTGGACATTGCAGAACGGGCAACGAAAGGGCTGAACGAAACGCCGCTAAAAGCGAAGCTGTTTTTGGACCGGGTCAACAACCGGCTGCTGGCAGGCCTCGAGTTCCATTACGGCCGCATGTCGATCAATCCATGCGAAGAACTGGAGCAGGGCTATCAGTATATGCCGGGGGTAAAGCGCCAGCGGGACAAGGAGCAGCGCATCCTGAAGAAAATGCAGGACAGCCAATTTGTGCAAACGCCGGGCGGTTTTTACCTGCAGGATGAAGAGGCCGAATACGACTTTCTTTACCATGCCGTGCCTGTACTCGAAGAGCTGGTCCAGGTCTATGCCACGACTGCCGTGAAATTGCGCGTCCAAAAAGCGGCCGCAGCCCCGAAAATCCGTGTGGAAATCAAAGAGCGCACAGATTGGCTGGCTTTCCGCTTTGACCTGAAAGGCATTCCCGAAAAAGAAATCCAGCAGCTCCTAAAGGCCATTTCCGAGAAGCGGAAATACTACCGCGTTCCGAATGGCACCTTGATGTCGATTGAAACGCCGGAATTTTGGGCACTCGATCATTTTCTGGAAGACCTCGGATTGTCCGCGGAAGAGCTCGATGAAGAAGAAATCCGGGTGCCGCTGATCCACGGCATGCAATTGGTGGAAGGGCTGGAAGAAGGCGGCCTTGCAGAACCCGGGGAAACTTTCGCGAAACTCATGCTCAGCCTGAACGAACCCGGCCGGATGAATGAAGCTTTGCCCGAATCGCTTGAACCGGTGCTCCGCGATTACCAGAAAATCGGATTCAATTGGCTCAAGCTTTTGGCTTCTTACCGCTTCGGCGGCATTTTGGCGGATGATATGGGGCTTGGAAAAACGCTGCAGAGCATCGCGTTTATCGTGTCCGTGCTGCCGGACATCCGCAAGAAGCGGCAGCCGGTGCTCGTTGTCTGCCCGTCATCGCTTGTCTACAACTGGTCAAACGAATTGAAAAAGTTCGCGCCGGAACTAAAGGCGAAAATCATTGATGGCACTAAAGCTGTCAGAACCACTGCACTAAAAGAATGGGCGGATGTTGACGTCGTCATTACTTCCTACCCGTCTTTGCGGATGGACAGCGCACTCTACCGCGACAAGCCATTCCATACCGTCTTTTTTGATGAAGCACAGGCCTTCAAGAATCCGGTGACCCAAACCGCAAAAGCGGCAAAATCCGTGAAGGCGGATTACCGGTTTGCATTAACGGGAACACCAATAGAGAATTCCCTTGATGAATTATGGTCCATCTTCCAGGTGGTGTTTCCGGATTTGTTGCCGAACCGGCGGGTGTTCAGTGAGCTAAGGCGTGAAAACATCGCTAAACGGGTGCGGCCGTTCATTTTGCGCCGCACGAAAGAAGAGGTCTTGACGGAGCTGCCGGACAAGGTCGAAACGGTTCAATTTTCAGAGCTGCAAGCCGAACAGAAAAAATTGTATGCGGCGTATCTCGCAGAATTGAAGCACGATGCGCTGAAGCACTTGGCAAAAGGCAGTTTCCGCAAAAACCGCATCCGGATTTTGGCCGGGCTGACCCGTCTGCGGCAGATCTGCTGCCACCCGGCATTGTTTGTCGAAGGGTATGCGGGAGGATCGGCCAAGTTCAATCAGCTGATGGAAATCGTGGAAGAATGCCGGCTCTCGGGCCGGCGGGTCCTGATTTTTTCGCAGTTCACCCAAATGCTCGGCATCATCGGTCGCAAACTCAGCCAGCATGGCCAGCCTTATTTTTACCTGGACGGCCAGACGCCTCCGATGGAGCGGGTTGAGTTATGCGACCGTTTCAACGAAGGCGAAGGCAATCTGTTTTTGATTTCCTTGAAAGCAGGTGGCACCGGGCTGAACCTGACGGGAGCCGATACAGTCATTTTGTATGACCTCTGGTGGAATCCGGCTGTTGAACAGCAGGCGGCGGACCGGGCGCATCGCATGGGCCAGGAAAACGAAGTGCAGGTCATCCGGATGCTTGCAAAAGGCACCATTGAAGAGAAAATCAGTGAACTCCAGGAGAAAAAGAAAAATCTCATTGATGAAGTGATCCAGTCGGGGCAGGAATCATTTGCTGCTTTGACGGAGGAAGACATAAGGGAAATACTGACGATTACATGAGAGGTGATTGGATGGACGCTAGAAAGATAACCGAAAAAATCCGAACCCATAAACCGGAAGTGCTCGGCAGCCGCGATTTTGCGAAGTTTGCCATTCTCTTACCCTTGATCGAAAAAGGCGGGGAAGTCCATGTGCTGTTTGAAAAACGGGCGGAAACACTCCGGAAACAGCCAGGAGAAGTGTGTTTCCCAGGCGGCAGGATCGACCCCGAGGACCTTTCGCCGAAATCAGCCGCTTTACGCGAAACCGATGAAGAATTGGGAATCAGTGAAGACGAAATTTCGGACTTGTTCCCACTGGATTATATGGTATCGCCGTTCGGCATGATCATTTACGCATTTGCGGGGTTTATCGACCCGTCGGCCGAGTTCAAGCCGAATCCGGATGAAGTGGGTGAACTGTTCAGCGTGCCGCTTTCTTTTTTCCTTGAAAATCCGCCGCGGGTTTACCAGATTAATTTTGATGTCCAGCCGGAGGAAAGCTTCCCTTATGATTTGATTGTGGGAGGACGGGATTACAGCTGGCGAACGCGGAATTTGGAAGAATATTTTTATCTCTATGAAGACAAAGTAATCTGGGGGCTGACTGCCCGGATCTTGTCGCATTTTATTGATATTATCAAGTAAGGTATGTTGCTTCAAAACCGGAGCAACTGTTGCTTTAAGTTATTATGGGCAATGTTGTTTCGCTTCTTGAATGGCAAATGCCTTCACAATCCGTTTTGAGTATGGCTCTTTTCTCTCCTTACTACCCACAAAAGTGTTCATAAAAGTATCTATGAATAAGCGAACGTTCGTAAAGTGTTTTCAGACATTTACGAACGTTCTTTTTTGCGCTTTTGGACCCTTTTTAGCCTGTTCGTAAACGTGTACTTTTACGAACGCTTTTTTGAAAGTGTGCCTTTCTAATCAGTCTGTTTTTTATTATCAATAATAATGAAATTTAAACACATAGATGTGCTTATTCTGAATTTACATAAAATGTATATAATTTAGAAGTTAAAAATCTTAATAAGGGGCATATGACATGAACACTAACAAAATTAAGAGTTCTCTCACTGTAATTCTAGTTCTCACTCTATTAATATCTTTATTGCCTGTTTATTCAACACCTGAAGTTTCTGCCAGCGGTAATAACGTTTCTAAGTCTCTAAGTTGGCTGCAAAAACAAACCGATCGTCCCTCTTATCCCTCTCAATTGTCTCTAACTCAAAGTTATAGCGATGATTACACGGGGCATGTGGAAGGAAGTGTGGACTTATCGTCTTTGCCCAACCACACTTCAAAGGCAGTTCCATCTATCCAGAGCAATCAAAGCTATAGCAGCGGCTATACAGGTGAAGTAAGTGGCATTTGGAAGAATATCGATTCAACAGAAAACTATTCCGTAATTGTCTATGACAAGACGGATATTAATTATGAAATAGCAAAGGTTGAATTGAAGAGCGATGGAACTTGGAACGCAGGAGAATTAAAGATTAATGGAACTCCGACTATTGTTCTTGTTGACTCTGAAAATAAAATTGTTGCATATGCAGAATCAGATTCTGTAGAACAAGTTATCAAAGAATATGAGGTATGGATCTACTCGGTATCAGACATCCCATACATTCAGGCGAAAGTTCCGATTAAGCTCAATGGAACTTTTACAACTAAAAATCCGGTTAATATCTTGGGACTTGAAGTAGATATTTTTAATGGTGTTAAGGAAGGGAGAAAAATTGCGAGAATTGTTCGGGTTTCAGATGAAAAGGTCTACGGAACAACGGAAGTGCCTAAGTATCAATTAATCCGTTCCTATAATGTACCAATAGATGATCCGGTTAATACTTTAGGGATCGATAGACGGAGTTGGATTTATGACGATGCATTAGCGGTGATGGCCTTTTCGATGGCGGGAGACCGCAGCAGAGCCTCTGCTATCCTGTCTTCGCTCACGCAGTTGCAAAATGAAGACGGCTCTTTAGCCTTTTCCTATGATATTTATTCCGGACCATTGGACGAAAGAAAAAGAAGTGGTTCCATAGCCTGGGTGGGAGACTCTGCCGTTAAATACGAAGAGACTTTCGGAGACGCTTCCTATAGAGGCTTGGCTCTTCGCATTGCCGATTTCTTGCTGACGCAACAAAATCCAAGTACAGGCAGTATTAAGGGAGGACCAGACGTTCCTTGGTATTCGACTGAACACAACATCGATTCTTACTTCTTTTTCAGAAACCTTGGAGAACTTACTGGAAACAAAAAATATTCAAGTGCGGCAAATCGAATTCAGCATGCTTTATTGACCTATCATTGGAACCATGCGGAAAAACGATTCAATCAGGGAATAAACGATCCGGCAGCTGCATTGGACACCAACTCATGGGGATCCATCTTCTTAGAAGCAATAGGCAGATTTGATTTATCTCAAACAGCCACGGCTTATATTGACCAATTTGAAGTGAATGATGCTTCCATGTCATTAAGCAATGATGAGAATTCGTATAATATGACTTATCAGACTTCCTCATTACTTTCTGGTTATAAACCTTATGGAGCCGGGTATTCAGATGCTCCCAATATCGTTTGGACAGAAGGGACCTGGGGCGTCATTAACTTGTTTATGCGCCAAGGAAAAGACGTCAGTAAGTTGGTGAACTCCATGTTCGCTATGCAAAATGCGGATCCCGAGGGCGGATTGGCATATACGAACGAAGGCTATGCGCCATTTCCTTACGAGTTGCACGTCTGGTCCTCTGTAGCGGCGACAGCCTGGCAGTATATTACCTTAATGGATCCGCGCGGCATCTGGGACGATAACAAACATAACGAAACAGCAGGTATAGGCGATTTGCTTGAAGACAATAATTCTTTGGAAACGGCAACCGAAACCGCTGCGGAATCCTTTGAACATCTGACGCTTCATAATTCAACAGATGTGGACTACTATAAGTTCACCGCTGATTTTGATGGAACAATAAAAGTTTCAATTCCGGAAGTTAGCGATTATAAAGTGGAGGTCATTACTCCTGAAGGAACTTCACAGCAAACAGAAATTTCAGGCTATCGAACAGTCGATATAGCAACTGAAGAGCAGCAAACCTATTACATCAAAGTCTCAAGCCCAACAGCCAGTGGTACCGCCTCTACACCTTATTCACTGAACTTCTCAAGTGAAGGTGAATTCCAGCATAAACTGTTGTTAGACGGATTGAATACAAGTCATAGTGCAGCGCAGATACAGGAAATGCAGGAATTGATGACCAAGATGAAATTCTATGATGGTCCAATTACGTCTACCTACTCAAATGAAGTATTCAATAGCGTCATTGCTTATCAAACGGCATTAAACAAGTGGGATCCAAGAACTGAAATGGGGGGCTTATTTGAGCTAAACGGCAACTTTGACAACCGTTTACTCGGTTATGCCAGAGACGATGTATCTCTCGGCAGAAATGCAGAAGGAGAAATCTATAAGACATTCTTTACGGGGGACAAAGTGATTCTCGCACTAACAGGTGAGTATGCGGCAGGATTGGCTTTTGAAGCAGTTGTCATGTATCGCCTGGGGAATGCATACAAAGCGAGCACCTTTACAGCGAAGACTGCCGATTCTTTGGTGGATGATGCCATATCTGCTATTCCAGTCGTTTTGCAAGCAAGTGCAAGAGAACATATAATTAAAGTCGAGACATTTACTCGGAAGGCTGGTATTAAGGGTGGACATAATATGGGCGAGTTCAACAAGTATATTGTTGATAAGCCAATTACCATAACATCTAGAACCCCACATCCTACCATTGATGGTATAACACTAATCCGCTATCAATATCCTAAATACTATAACGGCGAAATACTAGAAGGAGAGTTCAACTTTAGATTGAAAACTGTATATGATCCTGCTGTTTTTACAGATGATGAAATAATTCAATTAGGCATTGAAGCAATGCAAAATGGATTAAATGCAGGTACGTTTGAAATTAGGTCAGGTAATACAACTTCTATTGATGGAGTAGCTTCAAATGGATTGCAATTTAAAGGATTTAGAAACGAAATCACAAATGAAATAACTAATTTCTTCCCTGTAATAGAACAAACTAATTAAAGAGGTGAACAGATGATACATTTAGCTGAAAAATTAAAGGTTCCTCAAGAGTTAATGCCTATGTGTGATTACTACAGTCTCATTATAAAAGGACCAATACTTTTTTTAGGAGCATTAGAATCTTTTTCACAGAATCAAGGCTTTTCAGTAGACTATCACAACTGTGAGTTTTCTCATGAGATGCATCCTTTGGAAGAAGAGTACTTCGCAGATGGCGTACGTTTTACAATTGACGTTTCTCACGCCTATGAATCAGAAGTAATCGTCACTTTCGAGACATTTTATAAATATCTTTTAAAAGTAAGTGACATATATCTTGAAATGCATCCTCAGGATTCACAGAAAGTGAAGAGGTTATTGGAGATTATTCATACGAATTTAAATATCGCTTAAAGCTCAGAAAATTTTAACACTTTTTATATAGAAGAAACGGCACTGAGCCCCAAAAGTTCCTGACTTTTGGGGTGTTTCTTTTAATGTTATTAGATATTTCATGAATCGAACCAATTAACAAAAATGATTAACCAGTATATTGTTTTAGTTTACATATCATGAGATTACCGGAAGCTGAGCAAATATAAAGAGAGGAATAGGCGGATTAAAGCTTATTTCCTCTCTTTTGTATGTGAAAGTGTACTTTTACGAACGCTTTTATTTTATAATTTGAAGGCTATACTCTCAATGTATTTATTCGAACTCTCTAATTAATTCTTTTGCTTTATTTCTAATGTTGGCATCTTTATCTGCCAGTAAGCTTTCGGTTATTTCCCGTAATAAGGGATGAAACTCCTTGTCATAATCAACTAAATAGATTTTAAGATTCGTGTCTAACACAGCTAATACGGTTGATCTTATCAGTAATTCTTTGTGGGAACTGAGCTTTAATAAAGCTTTAAAATACCATTCTGTCTGGTGGGTATAGATCAAATTCAGTATGGTCTCATTCATCTTTAAGTAGTCTTCGCCCGAAAAAATCCTTTCGGCTTCCTCTATGGATATTTCTTCATTGGAATCAGAAAAAAATTCTTCAATTTTTAAATTCGCTAAAAACTTCTCGAATGTTTCAGCGATGCGGATAATTTCTTCTGTGTCTGTCTCGAGATAAATCACTGCAGGAGTGTGTGAGGGAGTTCTGTAATCCAGTGCATAAAAATGGTTGCCATCTCCGCTGAAAATTAAGATATTAGTTGGCAGATTCCATTCCTGAATAAGATAATCCGAATCCAAGACTCCGCCTTCGCCTAAACCATAAATATGATTGATGTCTAACGTGCTTCTCTCGCTTTCAGAAGACTGCACGGTTACGGCATTGTATCGGAGATAGCCACCATTTTGTTTCAAGACGATTTTCTTGTATGAGTCCGGCAATTGCTTTTGTAAGCTTTTTTCTATTTCTTTAATTTTCTTTCTTGAAACTTTCGGTAATTTATAATTGTCGTCTTCTTCCAATGCCCATAGTTTCATTCTTAGTCCTCCTAATTTTAGTTACCTTTTAAAATGATGGTATAACATGAAAAGAAGATAGAGTTCCTATTCTGTATTTTACAATTTTAAGTAGGTAAAAAATTATATTTTTTATTTTAATTTAAAATATAGAGGAACCAAATAAGACCAGTTTACATATGAGGGCTTATCGGAAGTGCAATATGTATCTTAGCTAAAAAAGGAAAGCGAATGCTCTCGAACAGAGCATTTTCTTTTCTTCTTTCCTCATTGAATTTCTCCAGATAAAATTGACGGAAAAATCTAATTACGTATACTGGAATAAAACACGCTCCACGCAGACTGCCTTCAATCATCCCCCTCTTATTTAAAAGCCCTCCTTGACGGAAAAACCATCCCTTTTTTATCAAACCTATTAGGATAAAGAAAGGGAGAATTCAAAATGGCTTCTATTATGTACGCTGTTGAATGTCCACAGTGCGGGCGTTCAGCTTTTGCCGATAATTATTATAAGATTGACGTAACGTATATCCATTGCAGACGATGCGGCTATAATGCCGTTACATCCCGTAACCCTGAAGAAGCCAGAAGATATGGGCATGATGTACATGAAAATCCAGGATACGGAGTTTGTCTATCAATTGCGAAGGAAGGGCACTTAGAAATGACCATGTTCAATTGTTTTCCGGTCGATGTGGAACAGTGCAAAGCAGAAATTTTAGCAACAGATCCGGAATTGAAAAAAAGTTTTTTGGTCACCTATACAGAAGGCGTTTTTGAAATTATATTAGGGACACCATCTGAGAATTTTCACTTGCCATTTAAAGAGTATGCGGAAAAAATGTATGAAAAACATGGAGATATTGAAGGTTTCGAAGGGCTCGTACCAATTGAAAATTAAATATTATATATGAAAGGCCTGTCGATAACAGGCCTTTTCTCTTAATTTTTCCAGTATTTAAAAAAGTTCTTTCGAAAAACTGTATGAGAGCGTATAATTATTCACATTACGTGATAAATTGTTCACTTTGGAAGGAGTGCTTCATCTTGTTGACCACCAACGAATTGGAAATTGTACAAAGCACATCAAAGAAAGATAAGCCGTCACAGGACCAGGTGCCTTTCGGAACCCTCTTTACCGATCATATGTTTACGATGGAATACGAAGCGGGCAAAGGCTGGTTTGAACCGAAAATCGTTCCTTATGCTCCGATTACATTAGATCCGGCCGCTATGATTTTTCATTATGGCCAAACGGTTTTTGAAGGAATGAAAGCCTACCGCACCGAGGAAGGGCGCGTTTTGCTGTTCCGTCCGGAGAAGAACTTTGAACGCTTGAATTTGTCGAGCGAACGCTTAAGCATTCCGCCGATCGATGAGAACGTCGTGCTGGAATATTTGACGAAACTGATTGAACTGGAAAAGGATTGGGTGCCATCAACAGCGGGCACATCGCTTTATATCCGCCCGTTCATCATTTCGACAGAAGCGAATTTGGCGGTCGCTCCGTCAAAGACCTATAAATTCATGATTATCATGTCGCCAGTCGGTTCGTATTTCACAGGTGGCTTGAAGCCGGTTACGATCCACGTGGAAGACCAATTCACAAGAGCCGTAAAAGGCGGTACCGGCATGGCGAAGACCGCGGGCAACTATTCATCCGGCTACCAGGCGCAGGCCAATGCGAAAAAGCTAGGCAATGCGGACGTATTGTGGCTGGATGGCGTTGAAAAGAAATACATCGAAGAAGTCGGCAGCATGAACATCTTCTTCAAGATTAACGGCGAAGTGGTGACGCCTGCGCTCAACGGCAGCATCCTGAAAGGGATCACCCGCATGTCGATCATTGAATTGCTGGGTTCTTGGGGAATTGAGGTCAACGAGAAGAAAATCTCCATCGACGAAATCTACCAGGCATTCCAGGACGGCCTGATCGAGGAAGTGTTCGGCACCGGAACGGCAGCTGTCATTTCACCGGTGGGCGAACTCAACTGGCAAGGTAAAAAAATGATCATCAACAACCACGAAATCGGGGACTTGTCCCAAAAGCTATACGACACGATTACGGGCATCCAGACAGGCAAAGTGGAAGACACACTGGGCTGGACAGTAGAAGTGAAATAATTGATGAAATTAAGAGCTGTTCCGCTACATGCGGAGCGGCTCTTTTTCGGAAAATAAAGGAATTTGTTAAGAAGAATGGAATACCTACTAAAACAGCTATAAAAGAGGGAGGAAAAAAGAATGGAGAACGTAACGGAAGGGTTTATCCCGGTCAAAGGAGGAAACGTCTGGTACCGGATCACCGGCAATGGACCCGGCATTCCGCTGCTTTTGCTGCACGGAGGACCCGGCGGCAAAAGCAATGACAAGGACCCGCTGCGCGGGCTTGGGGCAGAGCGCCCAATCATCCAGTACGACCAATTGGGATGCGGGAACTCGGGCCACCCAGCTGATAAAGAATTATGGACTGTAGAGCATTATATAGAAGAGCTCGAGCATGTAATCGAAGCGCTTGAACTGGAAGAGTTTCATCTTCTCGGCCACTCCTGGGGATCCATGCTTGCGGCTTCCTTTCTTTTGAAAAAACCGGCCGGCGTCCGCAGCGTGATTTTTTCAGGGCCGGCATTGAGCGCCCACCGGTGGGTGGCGGATCAGCGCAATTACCTGAAAGAGCTGCCGCAGGAGTTGCAGGACACCATTGAACAAAGCGAACAGAACCATACGACGGATTCCGAAGAATACAAGCAGGCAATGATGGCTTTCTACAAACGCCATATGTGCCGGCTGGATCCGTGGCCGGACGAAATGAGGAAAGACTTTGGGGCATCAAATGACCAAATCTACCGTTATATGTGGGGCGCATCGGAATTTACCGTCACGGGAACATTAAAGGATTTCGACGCAACCACGCGTCTGCACGAAATTGAGATACCGGCTCTTTTCACTTGCGGGCGCTACGACGAAGCGACGCCTGAAACCACCGAATATTATGCAAGCCTGGCGCCGGATTCAGAAGTGCATGTGTTTGAAAACAGTTCCCATATGCCAAGCCTGGAAGAACCGCAAGCGTATGTCGATGTAATCCGGGAATGGGTGAACCGGCAGGAACTGCGGCC
Organism: Planococcus glaciei; assembly: GCF_900099655.1. Classification (GTDB taxonomy): domain Bacteria; phylum Bacillota; class Bacilli; order Bacillales_A; family Planococcaceae; genus Planococcus; species Planococcus glaciei. The sequence goes on along the minus strand of NZ_FNDC01000001.1, from coordinate 587,968 downwards.
AGGAGCTTAACGGGTCCTGAAAAAATCGGCAAAGGTACTCAATGCGCCATACTTGCAGGCCGATAAAACTGCCTCTATACTTAACAAATTATCAAGCGTTTTTTCTCTTGTTTTGAGAAAAGCGCTTTTTTATGTGAAGTATAGTAAGAATCTGCAAAAAGTTAGTTTGCTCATTGGACAAAGTTGGTACAATAACTTCATAAGGTTTTATAGAAGCAACAGGAAAGGCAGCTGTTTTAATGGGAAATTTAAGTGGGGCAAAACGTGCACGGTTTATTATCCTGTTAGGAGCGCTGACATCGCTTATTCCGTTCACGATTGATATGTATTTGCCGGCATTCCCGAACATTACAGAGGTATTTGATACAAAGGCCTCTTTTGTCCAGCTCAGTTTAACCGCCTGCCTGCTTGGGTTGGCAATCGGCCAGTTGGTTGCAGGCGCCCTCAGCGACATGCATGGCCGGAGAAAACCGCTGATTCTTTCATTGGTCGTTTATGTTGCAGCTTCTGCTGCGTGCATTTTTGCTCCAAATATCTACCTATTCATTGTCTTGCGCTTTGTACAAGGGTTTGCCGCAGCTGCAGGGCTGGTTATTTCCCGGGCAATAGTCCGGGATGTAAGCGACGGGCCGGAGCTGACAAGGCTCTTTGCTTTGCTGATGGTTATAAATAACATGGTGCCGTTGCTCGCTCCTTCCATGGGTGGAGGCATCTTGTTGTTTTCAGATTGGAAAGGCGTCTTTTTCACTTTATCGGTTGTGGGACTGATTCTTCTTTTGATTACAGCGTTCCGTCTGCCCGAAAGCCTGCCGCTTGAAAAAAGGGTGCCAAGCAATTTGGGAGCCACTTTTTCAAGTTTTACTTCGATAGTAAAAGACCGTCAGTTTACCGGATATGCGCTGGCGCAAGGGCTGCTGATCGGCGGTGTTTTTGCTTACGTGTCAGGCACACCGTTTATTTACCAGAACATTTACGGTGTATCGCCGCAGGCCTTCAGCATTCTTTTCGGAATGAACGGCATTGGCTTGATCATCGGCAGTTATGCAGTCGGCCGGTTTGCGCATATTATCTCTGAGAAAAAGTTTCTGGAAACGGCTTTATACGTGGCAACGATTGCGGGAACCATCCTGCTGGCGGTTGTGATTGCAGAAGGGCCGCTATGGGCAGTCGTCGTGCCGATTTTCTTCTTTGTGGCGTCGATCGGAACCGTGAGCACTTCTTCTTTTTCGCTGGCGATGGAATCGCAAAGCCAAGCGGCAGGCAGCGCATCCGCTTTGCTTGGCCTCTTGCCGTTTGTGTTAGGGGCTCTTGCCGCGCCGTTGGTCGGAGCGGGCGGGGAAGATACAGCCGTTCCTATGGGGCTGACGATTTTCTCGATGTGTTTGCTGGCTTTGCTCGCCTATCTATTTTTCGTCAAACGATATGAAAAACAGAAGCAAATGGCACAAGATGCGGTTAAGCAACGTGCCTGAAATAGAACAAAGGCTGACGGCCAAGTGTCCTCTATTAATTAGAGGGCATTTTTTATTGGAGTAATGGGCGGCTCTCTTTTCACTTTATGATCAGATGCGCCGCTCCACTTTGCACCAGTCGTTCTATTGGAAACAAGTACAAGCGAGAAAAAGCTGTGGGATGATGATGTTTATCTGGAAGAACTGGACAGCGAAATAGCACCAGTGGAAACCAAAAGCGGCAATCTTGGATTTGTCCTGGAAGAAGCCGGCTTTGAATTCCTGACGATTACGATAAGCGATGTAATTGCCAAAGGAACAGAAGAAATTGCCGACGCCAAAACTGTCGATTTCTGGTTGCGCTAACCACCTGAAATGCCGATTTCTTAAAAGGCAAAGAAGTCTATTTGGAAACGCAAAAAACTATTGAAATAATAAAAAAGAAGATTTAATGCAATTGCTAGGAATAAAAATCCTGAATTGAAATATCTTTCATTAAAGGGAATGAAGCCTGATTTATAGGCATTTATTCCTTATTTTTATGCAAAAAAAATAGTGGAAAAGGGTAATATTGATTAAAGTTGTTCGAAAATATTGTTTTTTCAAAATATTATATCTATCATAAAGAAATACACAAAGCCATTGTACAAAATAAAACAAGTCGACAGGAGGCCAAAGGGATGATTACTTTTTTCGGAGCACTTTTATTTCTAATTCTAGGCTATGCACTTTATTCAAAATTTATCGAGAAAGTTTTCGGGGTGGATGACAACACGCCCACACCGGCCTATACGAAGAGGGATAACCTTGATTTTATGCCAATGAGCTGGTGGAAAGGGAACCTGATCCAGTTACTGAATATTGCCGGGCTCGGCCCAATCTACGGGGCAGTGGCCGGAGCCTTGTACGGGCCGGTAGCGTTTATCTGGATTGTGGTCGGCTGCATCTTTGCCGGCGGCGTGCATGATTATTTCTCAGGAATGATGTCTTTGCGGCACGGCGGGGCCCAGTTCCCGACGATTGTCGGAAAGTACCTCGGCAAGCACATGAAATTGTTCATCAACGGAATTTCACTTGTATTGATGCTGTTGGTGGCAGCTGCCTTTACAGCAGGGCCGGCCCAGCTGATTTCCCAAATCTCACCGCTGAGTTTTATGGCCGCTTTAGCACTTATCTTCTTTTATTTTATTCTGGCTACGATTTTGCCGATCAACCGCATTATCGGTCGCATTTATCCATTATTAGGGGGCATTCTTCTGTTCATGGCCGTTTCAGTGGCTGTTGCGCTGGTATTTTCCGGCAAACCGATGCCGAACTTGACGCTTGCCAATTTGCATCCGGGCGAACTGCCGATTTGGCCGCTGTTGATGGTGACCATTTCCTGCGGCGCCATTTCCGGATTCCACTGTACGCAAAGTCCGATCATTGCCTGCACGATGAAGAAAGAAACAGATGGCCGCAAAATTTTCTACGGCGCTATGGTGATTGAAGGAATTATCGCATTAATCTGGGCAGCTGCTGGCATGACGTTCTTCAACGGCACGACGGGGCTGCAGGCGGCGTTGGCGGCTGGAGGCCCTTCAGGCGTAGTCAATGAAATCTCCATCTCGCTATTGGGATCAATGGGCGGCATCCTGGCCATTCTTGGCGTCATCATCTTGCCGATTACAACGGGTGACACGGCATTGCGCTCGTCCCGGATGATCGTCACCGATATCCTTTCAAAATTCACGAACATGGAAGGCAAATGGAAAATCCTTTTGGTGACCATTCCACTGGCGATTCCGACGTTTTATCTGTCGACCATCGATTACACGTTCCTCTGGAGATATGTCGGCTGGACCAATCAGGTCGTAGCAACCGTCATGCTGTGGACAGCGACCGTCTTTTTGCTGAGAAGCTATAAATTCCACTGGATTTCAGGAGTGCCGGCAAGCTTTATGACTGGCGTGGTATCGACATATATCTTCTATGCGCCGGAAGGCTTGAACATGGACTATCAAATTTCGATGATCATCGGCTCCTGCATCACTTTAGTGGTTCTGCTTTGGTATGCGGTGCAAATCATCAAATACAGAAGCTTGAAAGCAAGCGATTCCGAATACGCAGCATAATAAAAAATAGACCATGAAAAAGGCATGAATCCCGTCAATCCGGATTCATGCCTTTTATTGTTGAAGAATGGGGAATCGGAGCTCCTTGATTGCCTGGAATGGGCTGATTTTTATGCATTAAATAATTTACTAAATTATCAGATTTCTATTGTTATTGAATTTTAAATGGTGTATGATATACAGTATAGATAGTGTACGTCACATAGTATAAGAACGGAGGTGTACAGATGGACGATTCCTTGTTCAACAGCCTGTCCACGGAGCTTCGCAGAGGCACTTTGACGCTGGCAGTGCTGAGCCAATTACAAAAGCCGCAGTACGGCTATTCATTGGTGCAATTGCTGGAACGCAACGGCATTGCGATGGAACAAAGCACGCTGTATCCGTTATTGCGCCGCTTGGAAAAGCAGGAACTCGTCACCAGCAGCTGGGATACGACGGAAAGCCGGCCACGGAAATATTATGTGTTGAGTGAATACGGAAAAGAGATTTTTGGCCAATTAAAAAATGAATGGGAAAAAACGTCGCAGGAACTCTACAATCTGTTAAAAGGAGAGGGTCCAGATGAACTTGATTGACCTGTATATCGGCGAAGTGACGCGCAGGCTGCCGGAAAAGAACCGGCAGGACATTGCGCTGGAACTGCGTTCGGCTATCGAAGACATGCTGCCGGAAGATCCTTCGGAACAGGACGTGAAGGAAGTATTGGCTGAAATGGGAAATCCGGCTGTTCTGGCAAGCGGTTACCGTGACAAGCCGATGCACTTAATAGGTCCGCGTTATTTTGATTTGTATATCAGCCTGTTAAAGCTCATCCTGCCCATTGCCATTACAGTGACGCTGATTGTGGTCATTGTGGTTGCCATTTTTACCAATAGCGGTGAAACGACAATCATAGATGCAACGGTTTCTTTGATCGGTGATGCGATTAGTGCCAGTGTCAATGCGGCCATGCAAGTTTTCTTTTGGTTAACACTTGTCATCGCACTGATTGAACGGGCAGACCGTTCTTCGTCGCAGGCGCCAATGACGATGAACAGCAAAGAATGGACGCCGGATGATTTAAAAGAAGTCGTTTATATTCCGAAGGAAAAAGCGATTTCCAAATTTGAAATTGCGGGCAGTTTGATCTGGACCGTGATTTGGACGGCGGGCTACTTCAACGCGGACCGGCTGTTGGGCGTCTATCACAACAGAGGGGAAGGCCTTGAGTTTGTTGCACCGACTTTCAACCAGGATGTTCTGCTGTCATACTGGCCGCTGATCATACTGATGCTTGTCCTGGAAATCGCTTTGGCGGTTTATAAATGGAGGGAAGGCCAGTGGACAAGGCGCGTGGCAATATTCAATGCGGTGGTCCAAATCGTATCAACCGGGATTATCGTTCTGATTCTCACCAACTCAAAATTGGTTAACCAAGCATTTTTGGACGAAATCAGCTCAGTATTTGGTGGAACTTCAGGTTTGAGCTGGACTATAGGGGCAATTATTCTAACGGTAGTCGTTGTTGCGGTTAGTGATATGTACCAAGGTTTCCGGAAAGCGATGATAAGTCCTGCAAAATAAAAACATCCATAAAAAGCGGCTGAGCACACTGCTCAGCCGCTTTTTCCTGTTTTATAAAGTCATCGGCATTCCAAGAAAATTGCTAAATGCTACGGCTTCTTTTTGCCAGGAAGCCGGCAAATCGCGTTCTGGCGAAAACGGATTGAATTCAAAAGCAATGCTTTTTCGGGCGATTTCTTTTTTCCAAGTACCGGTCACCTGGCCATCTTCAACGATAATCGGAAAGAAAACGCCGTTTTTGCCAGGCACGACCTTGCCGGAATATTCCACAGGCAGCACAGCGCTGCGGTTGGTATAGCCGAGCAAGTATTCATCAAAAGCAGGAAGCAAGTGAAGGGACGAATCGTTCGCAGCCATAGGGGAATCTGTTCCAGAAAACCAGTACTCGGCGCCGTCCACTTCTTCTGAAACCAGGAAAGGTTTTGCCAACTCCAAGGCGAGGCGAACATCTTTCATTGGCAAACCGCACCACCAGGCAAAGTCCCGCAACGCGGCAGGGCCATGGCTCATGAAATACCGCTTGGCCAGTTCCAGAAGGGCTTCTTCCCGCGTCAGTTCTTCTGCCTGCGGTGCCCATTCTTCCAGCAAGACATAAGTTTGCTGTTTGGCTTCTAGCGGACCGAGGCAGATCAAGCCTTTTTGGGACCAGTACCAGAGAATATGATAGCCGCGCTGTCCGTCCACCCGGATGCCCGAACTCTCCAGCAACTTCAACATACTGGCGCGGGATAACCGGCTGCCTCCGCTTAAAGCCTGCTGGAAAATTTCCGCGGACCGCTGCAGGACAGCATCGTCCAGTTCCAATTGCTTCAGGCGGCCCTTGCTTGCAGCCAGCATGCGCGGGGAGGTTAAAGCGAGCAGCCATTTGCTGTCTTCCGGCGCGATAAAATGAAGGGTACCCCGCATCGGCCAGGTGCGGATGATTTTCCCTTCGGCAATGGCCTGTTCCACTTGTGCCTGAGTAGCGGATTCCATCCGTTTTCCGATTGCCCATAAAGCCTGCGGGTAATTTTGGGCTTGCATGGCGCCCATCCATCGGACGACCTGTTCCGGTTCTTGAAATTTCTGCCCTTCAATGTGTTGAGCGGCCAGCCGTTTTTGGGCGATTTCCACTTGCTCCATCATCCATTCCTCCGATTCCTTAGAATAAGCACCGGCTTTTGCATAGAAACATTTCAGGTTCTCGTTTGTTGGTTCTATTATAACGGGGATGTGTAGAAGAAAAATAGTAAATCCTTAATTTTAATGGTAGTAAAAAGACTTGTTTGGTGTTAATATAAGGAAAAAATATATGATAAAGTATCTGTTTATATCATTTTCTGTTATATGAGTTCAAATACTGGAGGTTTGTACTAATGAAGAAAGTTTGGATAGGGGCTGTATTGCTAATGGCGATGGTATTTTCAAACGGTTTGTCCGGAGAAGCGGCAACGGAAGTCCGGGCAACCTGGTTATGGAATCCTTGGGATCTTATCAGTGACGAAGCCGGGACATTGGCTTTTCTGGAAAACAAAAACGTCAATAAAGTTTATGTCCAAGTGGACCGGGATATTCCGGTGAAGGTCTACCGCGGGTTTATTGAAAAAGCTTCCGCAAAAGGCATAAAGGTGTACGCATTAGACGGCGCTCCGGGATGGGTAGCCAAAAAAGGGTACACCAGCCAGGATCAATTGATGGCGTGGCTAAAAACTTATCAATCGGGTTCAAGTGCCTTGCAGAAGTTCACCGGCATCCATTTAGATGTGGAACCGTATTTATACAGCGGCTGGTCCACGAATCAAAAAGCAACGATCCTCGCTTACCAGAACTTGCTGGTGAAAGCGAAAGCCAGTGCTAACAGCCTTGCGCTTCCGTTGGAGGCGGATATGCCATTCTGGTTTGATGAAGTTTCTTATAACAATACATTAGGCCGGGGACTGCTCGCAGAGTGGGTGATTGCGAATACCAGCAGCGTCACTATCATGGCTTACCGGGACACGGCCCCTTTCATTATCGATCTGGTGAAAAATGAAGTGAATTTTGCAGCAAAATACGGCAAGTCAACAGTGGTCGGTGTTGAAACAGCGCCAACCGACGAAGGCGATGCCATCTCGTTTTTTGAAGAAGGCGAAGCCTATATGAACAGCCAATTGGCTGAAGTTCAAGCTCATTATGCCGGTATACCAGGATATGGCGGCATTGCAATCCATTATGTGGACAGCTGGAAGACGATGGCTCCTTGAGCTTATAAACGGCAATGAAACAGGAAAGAGATTAAATCTCTTTTCCTGTTTTTTTTTTTTGTATTTTCCTTATTAAATCCGTTATACATTTTTATGCATAAAAACCGAATTTGCTGAACGCTTCTTCCGTATTTCGGTTTTCTGACGATAGTATATCTGATAGGCATTAAGTTCTCTTTTTTTCCTAGGAACAAAGAAACGAAAAAAGATTTTTATAAAATCACTTTTTTTGCAGGTGTCCTCTTTTGGTAAATTATCTTTTAATAAATGCCGGAATAGGTTGATTAAAAATTCTAAATGTTGCATAATAATTCTATTCATCTTTCGTAAAACAGTTCGGCGATAAAAAACAGGTGGTGACGGTAAGTGAAGAAAAAAAGGATTGTCGTTAAAATTGGAAGCAGTTCTTTGACGAATGTAAACGGAGGATTGTGCCTGGAAAAATTGCAGGAGCATGTGGAAGCGCTCGCGCGTTTAAAGGAAGCGGGCCACGAAGTGATCCTGGTTTCTTCCGGAGCGGTAGCTGCCGGTTTCACAGACCTCGGCTACGCTATGCGCCCGGTGAGCATCGTCGGCAAACAGGCAGCCGCATCGGTCGGGCAAGGGCAGCTTCTGCAGGCCTACTCGGAAGAGTTCAAGAAGCACCGGGTGGTGTCGGCGCAATTGCTGCTGACCCGCCAAAACTTGCTGGCCAAAGATTTGTACCAGAATGCCGAAGCCACATTGAGCGAATTACTGAAGCGCAAAGTGCTGCCGATCATCAATGAAAACGATTCGGTTTCTGTCGAGGGGCTGACATTCGGCGACAACGATATGCTGTCGGCTTTGGTCAGCGGCCTTGTCCAAGCCCAACTGCTGGTGATTTTAACGGACATCAATGGCATCTACCGGGAAAACCCCCGCAGCAACCCCAATGCCGAAAGGTACGATTTTCTTTCTGAAATTCCCGATGAACTGATCGAAGCGACTTCAAGTGAAGGATCGGAACTTGGCACCGGCGGCATGAAGTCAAAAGTGGAAGCGGCACAGACTGCGCTGGCATTGGGCGCGCAAGTGTTTATCGGAACCGGAGCCGGAAGCGAAAAACTACTGAAAATTTTGGAGGGCAATGGGGACGGCACCTACATCGGCGACGATCCACAGGCCACTGTGAAAAACTCCAAGCAATGGCTTGCCCTGCATTCCATTCCGCTTGGAAAAATCAAAGTGGATAACGGCGCCGCACTGGCCATTTCGGAGCAAGGAAGAAGTTTGCTTCCGGTCGGCGTAATTGACATTGCCGGCAATTTCACTGCGAATGATGTGGTGGAAGTCGTTGATCCGGCCGGGCAAATTGTCGGGCGCGGACAAGTGAATTATTCATCGGAGGAACTGTTGGAAATCAAGGGCCTTTGCAGCCAGGAAGCGAACGTCATCACGAAGACAGGCAAACGCCAAGTCGTCATCCACCGCAACCAGTGGTTCAGCCATACAGGAAAGGGGACAATAACCAATGAGTGAACTTCTTCAAGTAGGCGAAGCGAAGGACTTGCTTCAAAAAGCACAACTTGCCAAAACAGCCGCAGCCGCCATGGCGAAAAAAACGACAGCTGAGAAAAACGAGGCGCTGCAGTTGATTTCCGCCCAATTGCTGGAGGAGCAGGCGTTCATTTTGGCTGAAAACGAAAAAGATGTTGCTGCAGGGAGAGCCGGCGGCATGAGCGAGTCGCTGATCGACCGCCTGAAGCTCGATGCCGGCCGTTTGGGCGACATGGCGGAGGCGTTGATTCAGCTAACCGAACTGGATGACCCGGTCGGTGAAGTGCTCGAACAATGGGAGCGCCCGAATGGGCTGGCGATGTCAAAAATCCGGGTGCCGCTCGGTGTCATCGGAATGATCTATGAAGCCCGCCCCAATGTCACAGTGGACGCTTCAAGCCTGTGCCTGAAAACCGGCAATGCGGTGGTGCTGCGCGGCAGTTCAACAGCCATCCATTCCAATAAAGCCCTCGTCCAGGTGATTCACCATGCGCTCCAAAAAAGCGCTTTGCCGGAAGAAGCGGTGCAGCTGATTGAAGATACGAGAAGAGAGACGGCGGCACAAATGTTCAAGCTGAACTCGCATCTTGATGTGCTGATTCCGCGAGGCGGCGCCAAACTGATCCAGACCGTTGTGCAGAATGCCAGCGTGCCGGTCCTGGAAACGGGAGCCGGAAACTGCCATGTCTATATCGATGAAACGGCCGATGCGGACATGGCGGTCTCGATCGCCTTGAATGCGAAAACGCAGCGTCCGTCTGTCTGCAATTCCTGCGAATCAATTCTTGTCCATCAAGAATGGGCAAAGGATCATTTAGGCAAACTGGTCGAAGCGCTGCAGCAGCACAAGGTGCAGATCCACGGCGATGAGGCGGTCCAGCCATACGGCGAAGTGATTCCGGCCGGCGAAGAAGATTGGGGCACTGAATACCTGGGACTTGAAGTCGCCATCAAAGTGGTGGTTTCTGTCGGTGAAGCGATTGCGCACATCAATTCGTACGGCACAAAACATTCAGAAGCGATTGTTTCAGAAACGCTTGAGAGCGTCGACCAATTCTTTATGGAAGTGGACGCTGCTGCAGTTTACCATAACGCATCGACCCGCTTCACGGACGGCTTTGAATTCGGATTTGGGGCGGAGATCGGCATCAGTACGCAAAAACTCCACGCACGCGGGCCTATGGGCTTGCCGGCGTTAACTTCTACCAAGTACTTGATCCAAGGGAACGGACAAGTGAAATAACAGGCAAAAGGCCGGAGCGCAATCTGCGCTCCGGCCTTTTTCTATAGTACATTAGCTGACTGCTTTCGTTCTCTTGTGTTTCCACATCATATAGCGGTAGCGAATCGTACAGCCGATGCAGTAGCCCATCAGCGCGACTCCGGCCGCTGCCACGACCATTAAGCTGAAAGCGTACGCGATTGCCGTGTAGCCAAGCGTGAAAGCCAGCAGTGACAGCCCCAGGCAAACCGTTGCGATCCATTGGTTGAACAGCTGCTGGTCGCGGTCTTCCTGGATGTAGGCGTTTGCCGGTTTTTTCAAAAATCTCCGGGCGAACAGGATGACAGGATTCTTGCCCGTCGCAAGCGTCCAGACGCCTACAGCAAATGGCAGGAGCAGAATCGCTTTATGGAAAATCAACGCCAGAATGACGCTAATAACGATGAATGATTGATTGGTTTGGACAAGCGGTTTTGGAATCGTCATAGGGAGGCCTCCTTGAATTATTTATAAGTATACAGAGTAGGTTAGTAAGAATAAAGAAGGAGAACTTAAAATTAAGTATTAGTTGAATAAAACAGGCTCCGTTCCATCATAGAAACGGAGCCTGCCTTTATTCATTTTCTTTTTCTTTTGATGAAGCCGACTTGAATGAAGCGCCAAGCGACAACGATAAAGCAATGCCGATCAGGAAAAAGGCGACGTTTTGCTGGACAATGCCCAGTATGAAGAATGGCATACCGATCGCTATCCCCGTCCCGAAATTCGGTTCGAACGTTTTCTTTGCCATCATCAAATTCATCCTTTCTGCTATGCACTTAATTTACGGTTAGTAAAAGGAAAAGTTTCATATAAAAAACGGACACCGGTACGAGAACGCCGGTGTCCGTTTTTGCGATTTAGTTTTGGACGGTTTCTTCTTCCTGGTAGACCGGAACCCATCCTTCCGTTGTGACGAAGATCCGGACAGCCACCACTTTGCGGTCATCTGCCAATGTAAAGTAATGGGTGATGTTTTCAGGCACGGAAATCAGGTCACCAGGGGACAAGTGTACTTCAAAAAAGCGCTCGTCTTTTCCTTGAATGATGAAAACGCCGTGGCCGCTGACGATATAGCGTACTTCGTCGTCTGTATGGATGTGCTTGCGCTGGAAGTTTTTCAGCAGTTCATCGAGTTTCGGATTGGAGTCGGACAGCGAGATGATGTCCGCTGCCTGGTAGCCGCGGCGTGCAGAAATATCATCGATTTCCGCTTTGAAAGCAACCAGGATCTCCTCTTTTTCTTCATCGCTGAGGTCGAATTTCTCGCGCAGGTGCTCCGGCAATTTGTTGATGTCCCAGTGTTCATAGATGACTTCCTGCTGTTCCAGGAATGCCGCCACTTCGTTTTGCGCTTCGATTGTTTCGTTTGTGCCTTGGATTTTGATGATTGCCATTAGAAATCTTCCTCTCTGAATTGGGTTTTATTGTGATTGTATTTGGTATAAAGCCAGTTGATACTGGAACAGAAATTCACTGGCTTCCAGCAGCTTCTTGGCTTCAAAAGCGTTTTTGCCCCATACCGTTATGCCGTGGTTCCGAATCAGCACTGCACCGCTGTCGCCGTGGAGGTGCTTCTGAAACTCTTCCGCTAGGTCAGGGATGTGGGCGTGGTTCGGAATGATCGGGATGGTCAGCACCGCATCTTCATCCCATAAGCCGAATGCTTTGATCAGTTCGAGGCCTTGGAATTCGATTTTTCCGCGGTTCCCGTAAATTTCCGAAATGACGTTGTTTGCCACAGTATGGATATGAAGGCTGCAGCCAGCGGCCGTTTTTGTATAGACTTCGCAATGGAGCAGAGTTTCCGCTGACGGCTTCAAATGGGTATCTTCAATGGCCTGGCCGTTGGCATCCACCAGCAGAAAATCTTCCGCTGTGCGTTTGCGCTTGTCTTTGCCGCTGGCGGTCACCAGAAATTCGGTTGGCGAGCCCTGTACTTTGATGGCCAGATTGCCGCTCGTTCCCATAAACCAATCGCGGAGCGCCAATTCATCTTTGACGTCTGCAAGTTCCTGCCACCGTTCTTGAAGGGCCGTCATAGCTTTACACCCAAACGGGCGTCGATGATGGAAGTGACGTCCCGGAAGTTTTCAAACGGTTCATATGGCAAGCCGAGTTCGTCGCATTTCTCGATGAGAAAATCGCGGGCAATGACAAGGTCCGCCCGTTTCGCCGCTTCAAGGTCGGTAATGGAATCGCCGATGACAATGCTTTTGGAGCCGCCTTCCAGCAGTTTCCGGATGATGGACGGCTTGCAGCAGCCGCAGCCTTGGCTCGTGCAGTCGCCGTCGCAGCCATGTGGGAAATCGATTTGGATCGTTTCACCGGAGAAGTCCGCTTCGTTGCAGTAGACGCCGGCAAAAGGGCCGAATGGCTCAAGCAGCGGAAGGACAAAAAAGTCGATGCCGCCGCTGACGATATAAAGCGGGATGTTCTGTTCCTTGGCATAGGCTACAAATTCGGCAAAGCCGTCGCGGATCTCCGCCTGCTCGAGCACATAGCGGATGATGTCGTCTTTTTTTGTGGATGGCAGCAGCGAGAACATCTTCGCCACGCCTTCTTTTATGGACACACGCTGGGACAGGATATCGTCTTTGATCGGTTCCCAGCCGGGCGGATTAAATTTTTTCATGATGGCGATGATGTTGTCGTTATTGGTGACAGTGCCATCGAAGTCGCAGAATATTACTGGTTTGCTCAACATGCTTACCCCCATATTTCCAATGCTGTTTTTAGTTCTTCATGCTGTTCGGAAGCGTCAGTGAGTGTTGTTTTGCTCAAAACCGCATCGACTGCCTGGCGGAAAGCCCGCCCGCCGCCGGCTGCACCGTCCGGATGGCCATGCACGCCGCCGCCGGCATTGATGATGCTGTCGATGCCGAAATCGTTGATCAACAGCGGCACCAGACCGGGATGGATGCCCGCGGAAGGAACCGGGAAAGTCCGCTTTAAAGGACTTTCCTTCACCAATTCCTCACCGAGTGCCAGCGCCTGCGCTTTTTCCAGTGCAACACTGCCGTATGGTGAGGGGAACAGCGAAAAGTCGGCTCCTGCGTAGCGGACCAGTTTGCCGAGGGCAAGAGGAGTCGCCAGACCGTAAAAGCTGGATGAAGTGAACGCACCGCTGAACGCCGGGTGCGCCATGAGCGGCAACCCGACTTCCGTGTCTTCGGCCAGTTCCTGCAGCACATCGAGCCCGTAAGCATGCACATTGAACAGTAGGGCATCCGCTCCCAGTTCACGTGCTTTTTTCGCTTTGTCCCGCAGACCAGAAGTGCGTCCCGATAAGTTCACCGCATAAAGCGTCCGGTGTCCGGATTCTTCAAAGACTTGCTGCAAGACGTTCTTCCCGGTCGTGATCCGCTTTTCAAAAGGCGTCAGCGGATTGTCGAAAAGGATTTCATCGTCTTTTACCAAATCCACACCGCCAAGCGCCTGTTGCCGCAGCTGCGCAGCCAGGAAGTCCAGGTCGCGGCCAATAACGCCTTTAAAGATGCTCATGACAAGCGGGCGTCCAGTTACTCCGAGCAAAGCCCGGATGCCGTCTATGCCGTACCGCGGTCCCGGGAAATGGGCGAGCAGTGCTTCATCAAAATCGAGATCAAGCAGCTTTACTTCACCATCGAGCGACAATTTGCCGAATACAGTCGTTAAAATCGCCGGCAAATCCGCCGAGAAATTGGCGCTTGGATAGGAAATCTTCACCACCGCTTTGATTTCATCCGGCTTTAGCGGATGCGGAGAATCTTCGAATTCCGCTACGGAAACGACATTTCCTTTATGCTGCTGCAATTGCTGCTGTTCCAGCAAAGGCAAGTCGGTCCACGAACCAATCGTCAATCCGAGGGCAATCCCTTCCGCTTTTTTCCCAAACGACCTGGGTTTGCCGTACAACTGATATGTCGCTGTTAAATTGCTCACTGCATTCACACTCCTGTTAAAAATCAAAATAAAAAACCTCTTCAAACAAGAAGAGGTTAAGGGGCTTAACAACTTCTTATTTCCCAGCCGCATCGAATGGCTGCAAGAATTAGCACCGTGTCCGTCATTGGACCGGTTGCCGGGTTTCATAGGGCTCGTCCCTCCACCTGCTCTGAATAAGAATGGTATTCAATTGGTTTAGTTTAAAGAAATTAATTCTGATTATTTCATGGCAGAAACTTTCTGTCAATAAATATTTTAAAAATTTTATCTAGTAAAAAAAGTAATTGACACTCAATTCTGAACCGTGATAGGATTCTTTTCAAACAGCATACACATACTTAAATAGTACTCTTATCAAGAGCAGGCAGAGGGATATTGGCCCTATGACGCCCAGCAACCGACCGTAATACCTTCGTGAGAAGGGGCGCTTTCGCGCCGGAATGCAAAATTCCGCAAGGCACGGTGCTAATTCCATCAGAAACTAACATTTCTGAAAGATAAGAGGCGCGGAATCTGTCGTTCTAAGCCTCTTTCTTTGCGGAAAGAGGCTTTTTATATTGAACCGGAGAGGTAGATGAATGATGACAATTGCAACCAAACAATACGAAGCATTAACAGAAGAAACAGCCATTGCACTGGCTCGAAGCTTATATCCATTCCCGGAAGGCGCAGAACTGGTGTGCCGCGAAATCGGCGATGGCAATTTAAATTACGTATTCCAGGTCAAAGATCCGAAAAGTGGAAAGGCTCTGATCATCAAACAGGCACTGCCGTATGCGAAAGTGGTCGGGGAAAGCTGGCCGCTGACCTTGAAGCGTGCAGTGATTGAAGCGAACGCTCTCCAAAAACACGGCGAATTCGCACCTGGCCTGGTTCCGGCCGTCTACGCAACCGATGAGGAACTGGCGATTACGGTGATGGAAGACCTGTCACATCTGACGATTGCGCGTGAAGGGTTGATCCAAGGCGAAGCCTACCCGAAACTTTCCGAAGACATCGGCGAATATTTGGCGCGTACGCTGTTCCATACATCCGATTTCGCGCTTCATCCGTTTGAGAAAAAGCGTTTGGTGGCCGAGTATTCGAACCCTGAACTGTGCAAAATTACAGAAGACCTGATTTTCACCGATCCGTTCTTCAACAACGACACCAACGACTATGAACCGGAACTGCAGGGTGCGGTAGAAGCGATTTGGAATAACGCTCCATTGAAATTGGAAGCGGCGAAGCTGAAGTTCAGCTTTTTGACGGAAGCGGAAGCGCTGCTGCACGGCGACCTCCATACCGGCAGCATTTTCGCGAGCGAGTCCGAGACCAAAGTCATCGACCCGGAATTTGCGTTTTATGGTCCGATCGGCTTTGACGTCGGTTTGTTCCTGGCCAATTTGATGGTTCAATCCATCACACGCCAAGGCGAAGAGCGGCAAGTCGTTTTAAGCCATATTGAAAAAACATGGGACGTTTTCTCAGCCCGCTTCACGCAGTTGTGGGAGCAGGAAGGCATTGAAGCATTTAAAGAAACGGCCGGCTACAAAGAATTTGTGCTGGAAAAGATTTTCCGCGATACGCTGGGCTTTGCCGGCTGTGAATTGATTCGCCGCACGATTGGTTTAGCGCATGTAAAAGACCTGGACGGCATTGAAGATGCAGAGCTGCGCATCCGCCTGAAAAAGCAAACTTTGCAAACCGGAGAAGCCCTGATTCTAAAACGTGCCGAATTGACATCAATCGGCGCGGTAACCGGACTGCTTGAGGAGCTGCAGCCATGAGTATTCCGTTATCCATTGCCTGGACAGATGGGCAGCTGGTTATCTTAGACCAACAGAAACTGCCGCATGAAATCGATTATTTGACGCTTGAAACCATTGAAGATGTTTACGAAGCGATTTTTACGCTGAAAGTGCGGGGTGCGCCGGCCATCGGCATTGCTGCTGCCTACGGGCTGGCGGTTGCCGCCCAGCGCCATGATACGGAAACGGTCGAAGCTTTTTTGGAGGCTGTGCAAACAGATGCAGAATATCTGGGCCAATCACGGCCGACAGCGGTGAATTTGGTCTGGGCGCTTGAGCGGCTGCTTGAAACCGTAAAAAAAGCCGAAACGGCCGAAGCCGGAAAAGCGCTTCTCCTCGAAGAAGCCAAGCGCATCCACCAGGAAGACGAAGCATCTTGCCGCCAGATCGGGGAATACGCCTTGTCGCTCTTGGAAGGGCGGGAGCGCGTCATGACCATTTGCAATGCCGGTTCGATTGCCACGGCCAAATACGGGACTGCGCTGGCGCCGTTTCACTTGGGAAGTGAACGCGGCCGAAAGTTTGAAGTGTATGCCTGCGAAACCCGCCCGGTTTTCCAAGGTGCACGGCTGACCGTCTGGGAACTCCAGCAGTCCAGAGTGGATGTCACCCTCATCACCGACAGCATGGCCGCCCATACCATCGGCGCAAAAGACATTGAAGCCATCATCGTCGGGGCAGACCGCATCGCGGCAAACGGCGACACGGCTAATAAAATCGGCACCCTCAATCTCGCGATTCTCGCGGATGCCTACGGGATTCCATTTTATGTGGCAGCCCCTGCCTCAACGTTTGACCTTGCGACCCGAAGCGGGGAAGAAATTCCGATTGAAGAACGGAAAGCGGAAGAAATCACCCATATCGGCAATCAGCCGGTAGCGCCTCTTGGCACAAAAGTCTTCAATCCGGCATTTGATGTGACGCCGGCGCATTTGATTTCCGCCATCATCACAGAAAAAGGGATCATCCAAGGCGATTTTCAGCGAAACATTCCCGAAGTTCTTAATTTATATGCAGGAAAAGGAGAAAAATCATGAAAAAACAGTCGCTCTTATTGTTAACAATTTTATTGATCATCAGTGCAGTTCTGGCAGCCTGCCAGCCAAAAGGCGAAGGGAGCGCGGAAAAGACGGCGGATGGCACAAAAGCGGAAGCTTCGGACAATCCGTTGTCCGGCAAGAAAGTAGCGCTCATCATGCAGCAAAACCTCGGAACTTTTTCCGCTCAGTATATTGAAGGGGTCGAAGTACAAGTTGGGAAATTCGGCGGCGAAGTGACCGTTTTCACATCGGACGGCGACTTGGCGAAAATGGCATCTAACCTGGATGCAGCTATCAACCAGGGCTTTGACGGCATTCTGATCGACCACGGCACAAAAGAGGCGCTGAACCAGGGCGTTGAAAAAGCGGTCGAAAAAGGCATTCCGGTTGTCGCGTTTGACGCAGGAGTGGACGTGGACGGCGTCGTTTCGTTAGAGCAAGGCGACCAAAAGATGGCCGAACTGACTTTGGAAAAATTAGCTGAAGACCATAACGGCCAAGCGAATATCGTGAAAATCTGGGTGGCTGGCTTCGCACCGATGGAACGCCGCCAAATCGCTTACGAGGAATTTTTGAAAACCAATACCGGCATCAAAGAAGTAACGGCTTTTGGTGCAGCGACGCAAAATACCGCACTTGATACGCAGGCGCAGATGGAAGCGGTATTGAAGCAGTATCCGAATGAAGGCGAAATCACAGCGGTCTGGGCTGCATGGGATGAATTTGCAAAAGGTGCCGTACGCGCTATTGAACAATCCGGACGCACAGACATCAACGTGTACAGCATCGACATGAGCGATGAAGATTTGCAGATGATCCAAAAAGACGGCAGCCCATGGGTTGCATCGGCAGCGGTGGATCCGGTTGATATCGGACGCATCCAGGTGCGTTACCTGTACCAGCAGATCAACGGCGAAAAACCGGAAGAAAAAGTGGTATTGGAACCGATTTTCGTAGATGCGGAAAAACTGCCGGAAGAAGCGATCACGACCGCTGAGTTGAGCGAGTATATCGAAGGCTGGGGCGCAAGCGAACAAGGGTATACGGATGCGCTCCGCGAATTGGAGAGTAAATAACAAAGAAAAGCGGAGGCGATCGGGTAAACCTGACAGGCATAAGACGGACCGGCGAAGTGGCGTACTTTGCCACATAGCTGGGATGGCTTATGACCCGAAGGTTTGATCGCTGGAGTCTGGACAATAAAAAAAGCGGATGCACCTGGTCAGCCCGTTAACTTGTATAAAAGGGCACAGGTGCTAAATAGAAAACCAAGCGGAGCTGTCCTATACAACGGGGCGGCTCCTTTCCAAGAAAGGGGCGAAGCCGGTGGGAAATTCATTGCTGAAGATGACAGGCATACGGAAAACCTTTGGCAAAGTGACCGCGTTGGAGCACGCTGAGTTCAGCCTTGAGCAAGGGGAAGTGCACGCGCTTCTTGGCGTCAACGGCGCCGGAAAAAGCACATTGATCAAAATCCTGTCAGGCGTTTATGAACAGGACGCGGGAGAAATCGAATTGGACGGCCAAAACATCCAGCTGCCGTCGCCAAAAGCGGCAAAACAGCAAGGCATCTACTGCGTATACCAGGAAGTGGATACAGCGATTGTTTCGGAGTTATCGGTGGCTGAAAACATCCTGCTGGATACGTTTACAAAAGGCGGCTTGTTTGTTTCCAAAACGAAAATGCACGCGCGGGCGAAAGAGGCATTGGTTCAGTTGCAGTCGGAAGATATCAACGTCAAACAAAAAGCGGCCCACCTGACATTGGCCGAGAAGCAACTGGTGCTGATTGCCCGGGCTCTCGTCCATTCCGCAAAAATTATCATTTTCGATGAACCGACCGCTCCCTTGTCGCTGCGCGAAGCGGACAAGCTGTTTGCGGTCATCCACAAACTGAAAAGCCAGGGAGTCGGCTGTATCTTCATCTCCCACCGGCTGCCGGAAGTATTCGAGATCAGCGACCGCATCACGGTGATGGCAGAAGGAAAATGGGTCCATACCTTTAAAACGGAGCAGGCCGTACAAGAAGAAATTGTGGAAGCGATGCTTGGCAAAACGCTCAGCGAGGAACTCGTCCACCGGGGTCATGAGATCGGCGATCCGTTGCTGACTGCAGAAAACATATCCGATGGGCAAAAAGTCAACGACGTGTCATTTACAGTAGCGTCCGGTGAAATCGTCGGCGTCGTCGGATTAGTTGGAGCAGGAAAGACGGAATTGGCAAAAGCCTTGTTCGGCGAAACGCCGTTGACGTCCGGTACGATCGATTTGTCAGGAAATCGGTTGAAGCTCAAACATCCGGGAGGTGCCATCAAAGCGGGAATCGCGCTGGTACCGGAAGAACGGCGGAAAGAAGGGCTGTTTGTCCACGAATCCCTTCAGACAAATGCATCGTTTCCGAATTTGAAAAAATTTTCGCCCGGACTGTTCATGAATAAAAAGTCAGAAAAGGTCTTTGCAGAGGAAATCATCCAGCGGCTGCAAATCAAAACGGACAGCACCGATACACCGCTGGTCCATTTAAGCGGCGGCAACCAGCAGAAAGTGGCAATCGGCAAATGGATTTCACTCGATTCGGCCGTCTACCTTTTTGATGAGCCGACAAAAGGCGTCGACATCGGCGCCAAAGTGGATATTTTCAAGCTCATTCGGAGCCTGGCGGAAAGCGGCAAAGGCTGTCTTTATTTCTCCAGCGAAATCCATGAAGCCCTCGGAATATCGGACAGGATTTTGGTTATGTACAACGGTCAGATCGTGAAGGAGTTTTCACGGCAAGAAGCGACCCAGGAAAGGATTTTGTTATATGCAAGCGGTGGAAAAGAAGAGCCTGCCGAAGACCGGCAGCTCAGCAAAAGAAAGAGCCATCCAGTTTCTGTTTAAATACGGGGCGATCGCCTTACTGGCCTTTATCATTTTATATTTCAGCACCATCAGCGACGCCTTTTTCACATACGGCAACTTCACGGATATCCTTCGTTCGATTTCCATTGTGACGCTGTTGGCGCTGGGAGTGACGTTTACGCTTGTCGTGGACGGCTTTGATCTGTCGGTCGGCTCGACGATGTCGCTGTCGACAGTAGTGACGGCTTCTTTAATGGTTTGGTATGAAATGCCGTTGTGGCTGGTGCTGCTGTTGCCGCTTCTTGTCGGTGTCTTGGTCGGGGTGGTCAATAGCTTCCTGATTGTCGTGGTTGGCATTCCGGATCTGCTTGCGACTTTGAGCATGATGTACATCGTAGCCGGCCTGCACCGGACGTATACGGAAGGCTACTCCATCTACAACAATATGCCGCTGACATCCGGCGGCACCGCACCAGGCCAGTTATCGGATGCGTTTCTGTGGATCGGCCAAGGGCAGATGCTCGGCTTGCCGGTGCCGGTATGGATCATGCTAGTGTTGGTGCTTGCGTCCTACATCGTGCTGAACCACACACGCTGGGGACGGATCCTCTACATGACCGGCGGCAACGCCGAAGCGGCCACGTTGTCCGGCGTGAACGTCAAAAAAGTGAAATTCACCGCGTATGTCGTCTCTGGCGTGTTTGCTTCCATGGCAGGGATTTTGTTTACTGCACGCGTCGGATCAGGACAGATTGATGCCGGAGCGCCATTATTGATGGAAGCGGTAGCGGCCGTTTTCGTCGGCTATTCGGTGCTCGGCGCCGGCAAACCGAACGCACTCGGCACATTCTTCGGCGCAGCCGTCATCGGCATCCTGCTGAATGGGCTGACCATCCTCAACCTTCCTTATTACGCGTTTGACATCATCAAAGGCGGCGTCTTGGTAGCGGCTTTGGCCGTTACTTATATTTACGCCAAGAATAAATTCGCGAAAACTTAACTTTCAATGAAAAAAAGGCTCCCGTTAAGGGAGCTTTTTTATGTTTCCGGTGCGTAGCTTGAGATGACGACTCCGGTTTCTGTTACCCAATTGTTGGTCAGCATGAATTTCTTCGAATCCATTCCTTGCTGGAAAAGGCATTTCCCTTCTCCCAGCACCAATGGAAATGTCAGCAAATGCAATTCATCGACTAAATCATGTTCCAGCAATTTCTCGACCAAAGTTCCGCTTCCATAGACCAATAACTTCTGATTGGCTTTCTTCAGCTCCGCAATTTCTTTTCCGGCATTTTCTTTTATAAATGTCGCATTCCATTCGGCTTTTGTTAACGTCGTGGTCGTGACGTATTTCGGCATGGAATTGATCCGGTCGGCAAACCCTTCTTCGTTGTCCCGTTCCGGCCAGCGTGCAGAAAATTCCTCGTAAGTGATGCGCCCAAGCAGCAAGGCATCGCTGGCAGACAGCAAGTCTAATTCAAATTTAGCAATTTCATCGTTCCAATAAGGGGCGGTCCAGGAAGGCATCTCCATAATTCCATCCAGCGTCACATACATCGATACAACAATTTTCCCCATACGAACAGCTCCTTTATTTTCAGCTTGAAGAAATACAGGATAATAAAGAATATATTCTCCATTCACAGCAGAAACCCTTTATTTAAAAGCAGCCCGCTCAGAAAGAAAGAAGAAGCGGAAGAGTGGAGTTTCATTATTTCCCGGGAAATAATGAAAATTTTTGACAGGTGTAAAACCAATTTCCTTTTATATCCTTTCTGGATAAAGTAGAATTTAGTTAACAGGAAAAGGGAGGCCTTCCGTATGCAATGCAATAATTGCTCTGTTTTGGAGCTGGAATTTGAAATTAAAGTAATGGGCAACACCAATATAGAAGCTTTGCCGCAAATCGTTGAACATATGAAACGGCGGGGCATTGCCGTTAAAGCCAAAGAGCAGGGGCTTATTGTTCCGGAATCCGGCGCAAAAGAATTCATGGATTTCTGCCATCATTTTATGGAGACGGAACAAGTGCTGTTCCGGGTCAACCGTGAACGGTGGAAGCCATTTGCCGACATTGAAACGGTGATGGACATGCAATGGATTGATGAAGTAATTCGAAAAGAACTCATCCGATGCCATTACCAGCCAATCGTCGATGCCCATGGGAAAATTTATGCGTATGAAATGCTGGCACGTTTTCAAAACGAAGACGGCTCGGTGATTTATCCGGGGGAGATTTTTCCTGCAGCTAAAAGCCGTGGACGCCTGTATGCCCTGGACCGGGTTTGCCGGATGACGGCTGTCAAATATGCTGTGGCCTTAAAAGAAGCGAAAGCGTTTATCAATTTCATCCCGACTTCGATTTATTCTCCGGAATTTTGTCTGCGTTCAACAACCCATCTGGCCAATCAACTGGGCGTGAACCCTGAGCAGCTCGTGTTTGAAGTGGTGGAAACCGAAAAAGTGGAAGACTTGGACCACTTGAAAACAATTTTGGCCTACTATAAGGAAAAAGGCTTTGAATACGCGCTTGACGATGTCGGGGAAGGCTACAGTACCATCGAGATGCTGTCTGATTTAAAGCCGAATTATATGAAGCTGGATATGCAGTATGTACAAGGTGTCGCAACTGATTCGGCCAAGCAGAAAGTGGCGCTTCAATTTCTTCGGAAAGCGCTGGAAATCGGTTCTGTGCCGTTGGCTGAAGGGATTGAAGAACGGACGGATTTCAACTGGCTGAAGCAGCAGGGCTATCAGCTTTTCCAAGGGTATTATTTCGGAAAGCCCTCTTCAACACCGATGGAAGTGGATGTGGCTCTTGCGCTGTAAGAGATATGGACATCCAAAAGGGAAGCGCGCTTACACAGCAGCGCTTCTTTTTGGTTAAAAAAGATATTCTTCTTGAAAACATTTATAATGAAAGACAGAGTACTCCAAGATTAGAGCCAGAGAGGACACATCTATGATTTCATTTATATTCACTTTGCGGCGCATGCTGAAAGCAATGATTCAATTGATCAAAGACAAGGAATTTCAGGTGCTTTTGGTTATCACGCTGGCAATTCTGGTGTCGGGAACGATTTTTTACTCAACCGTTGAAGAGTTTTCCGTTATTGATGCGCTATACTTCAGTACAGCGACCCTGACAACGGTTGGGTCTGCTAATTTGGAACCTGCCACTGACTTCGGTAAAGTCTTCACCATTATTTATATGATTTCCGGAATTGGTGTCATGCTGACGATGATTCTTAAATTATCGCGGCAAATCACTTCCAAAGAGAAAAACTAACTTTCAGGAGGAGTTGCCATGCTTTCAATCGATCCAACCCAACAGACAGAACGTGAAAACTATAAATTGCTGGTCGGAACCGTCATTCCGCGCCCGATTGCGTTTGTCACCAGCATGTCCGCAGATGGCCTTGTGAATGCGGCACCGTTCAGCTACTTTAATATTGTGTCATCCGATCCGCCGCTTCTCTCGGTTTCTGTCCAGAGCAGGGCAGGCGTGTTGAAAGACACCGCACGGAACGCCATTGAAGCCGGAGAATTCGTCATTCACGTGGTGGATGAATCGAATGTCGCCGAAGTCAACAAAACCGCGGCGTCCTTGCCGCCGGAAGAAAGCGAAATCGATTTGACTGGGCTGACGCTTATCCCAAGCGAAGTGGTGAAAGTACCATCGGTCGAGCAGGCGAAAGTGCGGTTTGAATGCCAGCTGGAGCAGGCAGTGGAACTCAGCGGCACCCGGCTTTTGATCGGCAAAGTGGTCCGTTTCCATATTGACGAATCGATTTACGAAAACGGACGCATCAATCCCGAAACCTTAAAACCGGTCAGCCGCCTGGCAGGCACCAATTATGCCAAGCTTGGCGAAATTTTTTCTATGAAACGGCCGGATTAAAAAAACAGCCATTGAGAACCGAAAAGTTCTCAATGGCTGTTGCTATTTTCTCAACAGCAAATACATAAAATAAGGAGCTCCGATTAGTGCTGCCATGATGCCAGCAGGGACTCCGCTTGGCTCCAGCAAATTTCGCCCGACGGTATCCGCGAGCAGCAGGAGCCAGCCGCCGATCAAGATAGCAAGCGGCAGAAACAGCTGGTTGCGCGGGCCGACAAGTGTCTTCGCGATGTGCGGAGCCATTAAGCCGATAAACGCGATGCCGCCGGTCACAGAAACTGCGGAAGCGGCAAGCGCGACCGCTGTCAGCAACAGCACGATGCGCTCTTTTTCGAGCGACACCCCGATGCCGACAGCCACCGGTTCGCTGAGATTCAGGATGTTCAGCCGGTTCGCTTTGTACAAAGTGAACGGCAGCAGGATGATGAGCCAAGGCAGCAGTGCCCAAATGAACGGCCAGTCCGTGCCCCAAATATTGCCCGCCAGCCAATTGGCGATAAAATCGACTTTTTCGCGTTCCGCAGAGGAAATCAGGATAATCATGACGCCGGACAACGCCGTCGAAAAGCCGATGCCGACCAATACAAGCCGGACCGGCTGAAGGCCGGCATTTTTGTTGTAGGAACAAGCGTAAATCAGCAGTGCGGTCACCAAAGCGCCTGCAAAAGCGACAAGCGGCAATAGATAAACGAAAGAGCCGGCTTCAATCGGCATAAACAGGAAAAACACCGCAATGGCGACGCCGGCACCTGAATTGATGCCGATAATTCCCGGGTCTGCCAGGTCATTGCGCGTTACGCCCTGAAGGATGGCTCCCGACAAGGCGAGGGCCATTCCGGCGAGCAAAGTAATCAGAATGCGCGGCAAACGAATAGAGAACAAGATAAAATCTTCTTTAAATGTGCCGTTGCCCAAAATAGCGGGCAGCAAGCGGTCATAGGAAAGGGGAGAATAACCCATCCCCATGCTGAGGATTCCGGTTGCGGCGATTAAAGCAAGAAGAATGCTGAAATAAAGGCGTTGTTTTTTCAGTAAAGTTGGATGGATCATGCGAATGCACGCCCTCCTTTCCGGACAATCAGCAAGAAGAACGGCAGGCCGAATAACGCCACAATGGCTGCGACCGGCGTTTCAAACGGCGCATTGACAATCCGCCCAAGCAAGTCTGCAAACAGCATGAAAATAGCGCCGGCAATTGCTGACATCGGAATGATGAAGCGGTAGTCGGTGCCGACAATGGCCCGTACGATATGCGGAATCATCAAGCCGATAAAGGCGAGGTTTCCGGCAAGTGCTACTGCAGCACCCGCAAGAATCGTAATGGCCACAAACAGAACGCCTTTGATGTAAGTGGTCCGCTGGCCAAGCCCGACCGCTGTTTCTTCGCTCAAGCTCAGGATGGTCAGCTGCCGCGATAAAAAGAGCGCAATCAAAAGGCCGAGGACGATGAACGGGATCACGATCTGCAGCTGGCCCCAGGACGTGCCGATCAGGCCGCCGGCTGTCCACATCGAGACATCTTTGGAAATTTTGAAGTACAGGCCGATGCCTTCTGCCAAAGCGGAAAGAAACGCCGAAACGGCGGCTCCGGCCAATACGATGCGAAAAGGCGAGAACCCGCCCCGCTGCGAGGCGCCGAGCCCGAAAACGATGCCGGCGCCGATTGCAGCACCGATGAAGCAGGCGATGGTGATCCAGAAGTAATTGGCTCCCGGAATAAACGCCAGCGTCACAGCGAGTGCTGCGTTGGCGCCGGACGTTAAACCAAGAAGGGAAGGGTCGGCCAATGGATTGCGTGTCATCCCTTGCATCATCGCGCCGGAAACGGCAAGTGCCGCTCCAACCAAAACAGCGGCAGCTTCCCGTGGCAGGCGAATTTCCCGGATAACGTTGATGTCGTCACTTGCTGTACTTGAAAACAAGGCCAGCCAAACATCTTTCAACGAGATATCAGCGGCTCCGAAAACAATCGCTGTAACAAATATTAAAACAAATACTGCAAAGCTTATAAGTAATTTCGTCAAAAATGGCATTTTGCCGTACATCGATCATCATCTTTTCTGTAAGAGAATAAAAGAGGGATTCTGGTAAAAGAATCCCTCTTTGCTTATTGTTTGCCTAAAAATTTCTCGATAAAGAATTCGAGTTGATATTCTAATGTGAGGGAGTCGTTAAAGTAAAATTCTTTGGCATTGGCTTCAAACACTTGGCCGTTTTTCACTGCTGAAGTGTTTTTATACAAATCGGTTTCCTGGAATGAATTGTCCTGTTCGCTGTCTTTGCTGAAGATGACATAGTCGCCCATGTACTCAGGCAACACTTCTTGAGACAAGGCATAGTATCCATCTTTCAATGCCATTTCTTTTACTTTTTCCGGCATCTTCAATTTCATTTCCTGGTAAAGGATTTCAGTTCCGCGTCCCCAATTGTCGCCGAAGACGTAAAGCTGTTTGTCGAAGTTTTCAATGACGGATACGGTTGCGTCTTCGCCGATTTCAGCACGGATGTCATCGCCGGCTTGTTGAGCGCGTTTTTGGAAGTCATTGATCCAGTCTTGAGCTTCTTTTTCTTTGTTCAGCAATTTCCCGATTTCCAGGTGCTGTGTCAGATAATCCACCTTACCATAAGTAAACGTTACGGTCGGTGCAATTTCCTTTAGTTTGTCGATATTTTTGATGGTAGAAAGACCGACGATCAAATCCGGTTCCAATTCGATGATTTTCTCCAAATTGTCTTCTGTCACTTCTTCTACATTCGCTAAATCTTTGTCAAAACGAGGGTTGTTTTTTGACCAGGCATCTACGCCCACTAACGGTACATCAAGCGCCATGACATCCCCTGCATAAGTGGACAGGACGATGACGCGCTGCGGATCAGCAGGGACTTCTACCGGGCCGTTCTCGGATTCGTATGTAATCGTTTCAGACTTGCCTTCTGTGCTTTCAGCTTCTGCTTCGTTCGATTTTTCATTGCCGCAAGCTGCAAGCAGCAGGATGGCTAATAAAAGAAAAGGTATCAAGTATTTTTTCATGGGTCATACTCCTTTGATTAAGTTATAAGTGATGCACATCGGTTTTTGCGTGCGCGGATCGAGCCCGATTTCGGCGTCGATCCGGAAAACTTTCTTCAATACTGGCTGCGTAATGACTTCTTCGCACGTACCGGCTTTCACGACCTGGCCGTCTTTCATGGCAATGATGTGGTCAGCGAAGCGGGCGGCCTGGTTCAAGTCATGGAGCACCATGATAATGGTGCGCCCTTGTTCACGGTTGAGCTTCTCCAGCAATTCCAGGATTTCCAGCTGATGGGCCATGTCCAGGTAAGTGGTCGGCTCATCCAGGAAAATCATTTCCGTGTCCTGTGCCAAAGCCATGGCAATCCAGACACGCTGGCGTTGGCCGCCGGACAGTGCATCCACCGGGTGGTATTTGAAAAACTGTGTGCCGGTAACATCCAGCGCCCAGTTGATCATATCGTAATCTTTTTTGGACAGGCGGCCGAAGCCTTTCTGATAAGGAAACCTTCCATAAGAGACGAGTTCTCCGACGGTCAAACCATTGGCGCTTTCCGGCGTCTGCGGCAGAATCGCCATTTTTTTGGCGAGCGCTTTGGTGCTTTCTTTCGCAATGTTGCCCCCATCGAGTACAACCGAACCGGACTGCTGAGAAATGATGCGGGTAATCGCTTTTAGCAGAGTCGACTTGCCGCAGCCGTTCGATCCGATAATGGTAGTGATTTTTTTATCCGGGATTTCAACGCTCAAATCTTTGACGATCAGCCGCTCCCCGTAGCCGACATTCAATTCCTCTGTTAAAAGACGGACCATCCTGCAAAACCTCTCCTTCAACTTCTTTGGGATGAAATAAACCAAAAGAAGCAAATTTCCTATGTACAAAAACTTCCTTTAAGCGTTCAAAACAAATTAATAATAAATTCATTGATAATGATTATCAATTTCAGTACAATCAATACTATAAGTCGTAATTTTTTCAGTGTCAACTGAAAATTGACAAGAGGAGTGGATTATTTATGGGCGAAACAGATATTTTCGACGTCACCATCATCGGCGGAGGGCCAGCCGGACTATACTCAGCTTTTTACAGCGGATTAAGAGAAATGAAAACCAAACTGATTGAGTACCAGCCGCAGCTTGGCGGAAAAATCCATGTCTATCCGGAAAAAATGATTTGGGACGTCGGCGGCCAGATGCCAATCCAAGGTGCTAAGCTCATTGAACAGCTGGTTGCACAAGGGCTGACGTTCAATCCGGAAGTCGTATTAAATGAAAAAATCGAAGCGATTAACAGGAATGAAGACGGTCTTTTTGAACTGACCGGTTCTTCAGGCAAACGCCACTTGTCCAAAACAATCATTGTCGCTGTTGGAGGAGGCATCTTAAACCCTCAAAAACTTGAAATCAAAGGCGCAGAACGTTTTGAAGTGTCGAATCTCAACTACACCGTGAAGTCACTCGGCCGCTTTAAAGGCAAAACCGTCCTGATTTCGGGCGGAGGCAATTCCGCTGTCGATTGGGCCAATGAACTGGAACCGATTGCGGAAAAAGTCTATGTGACATACCGGAAGCAGGAGCTTGCCGGCCACGAAGCCCAAGTGAAGCAGCTGATGAACAGTTCGGCTGAATGCTTATTGAATACCACAATCACGAAATTGATCGCTTCTGACGGCCGCGATGCCATCGAACTCGTTGAACTGACAAACCAGGAAACGGGCAACACTTCGCTGCTGCCGATTGATGAAGTCATCATCAACCACGGCTATGAACGCGATGCAACCTTGCTGGAGCAAAGCGGATTGGATATTGAAATTGCAGAAGGCTATTACATCGCCGGCAACGCCAACAGTGAATCTTCCGTTCCAGGCTTGTACGCAGCAGGCGACATCCTGCAGCATCCTGGAAAACTTAACTTGATCGCCGGGACATTCCAGGATGCGGCAAATGCTGTCAACAAAGCGAAGCAGTTTGTCCAGCCGGACGCCTATGGCATGGCCATGGTGTCATCGCATAACGAAGTTTTTAAAGAGCGCAATAAAGAACTGGTCAAGCAGTTGATCAATTGATCTGAAGGAATCCTTGTTTGAACGGGGACATTCAAAGGTATAGAAGGAATGTCTAGTTAAATTCAAAGGAGGAATTCTGAATGGATTTTAAAGATCATGGAAAAGAACCTTATGTGGTGAATATCGAAGAAGCGACAACGAAAAACGAAAATTTCCGCACGACCATCTGGACCGGAGAAAATTTGCAAGTAACGGTCATGAGCGTCGAACCGGGCGATGACATCGGACTCGAAAAACATGAAGGCGACCAGTTCCTGCGCATCGAAGGCGGAAGCGGATTCGTCCAGATGGGCGACAGCGAAGACAATTTGACGTTCGAGCAGGACGCAAAAGACGACGACGCCATCATGATTCCGGCAGGCAAATACCATAACGTAACCAATAAAGGCGATAAGCCATTGAAAGTCTACTCCATCTACGCACCGCCTGAACATGAGCCCGGCACTGTCCACAAGACAAAAGCCGAAGCGGACGCTGCGGAAGCGGAAGAAGAATAAAAGCATATATGAAAAGGGCATCCTCTGCATGGAGGATGCCCTTTTTTGCGTTAAGCCGAAGCAAGCCGGTTGGCCTGGTGTTCTTTTTTGCCGTGCAGAAAATAGTAAAGAACGGAAACTGCAGCGACCACTCCGCCTAAAATGGCATACATGGTGCTGTAGCCGGTCATGGCTATGATAAAGCCAAGAAGATACGGGCCAAATCCAAGGCCGGCATCCATAAAGATGAAGAAAGTCGACGTTGCCAGTCCCATTCGGTGCGGAGGCGTCAGTTTGATGGCGACGGCTTGGCTGGTAGACTGCATATTGCCAAAGCCAAGGCCGATCAAGAAACCGGAAAGCAAAAACGGGAAAGTCGTTTCTGCGGTGCTTAGCAGCAAAAGCCCCGCCGCGAAAATGAAGAATGCCGGATACATGACGTAATTTGCGCCTTTGGCATCCATAAGCCGGCCGGTGAAGGGCCTTGAGAAAAGAATGGCGATGGAATAAACGATGAAGAAAAAGCTCGCAGCTTCCACCAGCCCGCGTTCGACGGCATAGAAGCTGATGAACGACAAAACGCTCGCGTAGCAGAAAGCGGCGATGAAGATGATCATCGTAATGGGAACCGCTTTCGGTTCCACGAAATGAGACAGTTTGAATCCTTTTATTTCATCTTTAGCAGGCAGAGCTTCAACGGGCGGCACGGTAACAAGAAAGGAAAGGGCCAGGCTGGCTGCACCACAGGTAAGGCACAGCGCAAAGAGCGTGTCATAGCTTGCGTGCTGGTTCATGTAAAGGCCAATAAACGGTCCGATAGCTGTCGCGAGCGTGTTGCTAAGGCTGAAATAACCGATGCCTTCGCCTTTTCGTGATGCCGGGATGATCTGCGCGACAATTGTGCCGGCAGCGGTTGCTGCAAACCCGAGCATTATGCCATGCAAAAAGCGGTTGAACATCAGAAACGGAAGCCCCAGTTCCAGAAAATAAAAGAAAGTCGTAAGCGTGAACAGGGCGAGGCCAATTACCATCGTCCTTTTGCGTCCGATGCGGTCCAGAAATCGACCGATCATCAGGCGGCCGGCCAATACGCCGATGATGAAAATGCCGGTCACGAGGCCAGCTTCGCTAGTGGAAGCTCCATAAGTATCACCGGCATAAAGCGCGATGGTCACCATCAAAAGGTAAAAAATCAAAACCAGAAAGAAATTGACGGAAGAGGTAAGGATAAAATCCTTAGTCCATAGCCGGGGATTTGATGAACTCAATTTCAAGCGTCACTCCTTTATCTCTTTTTTTACTAGTTTCCCAGATGAAGAATGGGAAAGCAATTTGTCGGCTGTGCAAAACCAAAAAAAGGCACCCGTAGAAGGATGCCTTTCAAACCTATACTACTGACGCTGTCTCGTTTGCTGCGTGCTCTTTCTTGCCATGCAGCAAGTAATACAAGAACGCTGTGGCCAGCGCCGCGATGGCTAAAATCACGTACATATTGCTGTAGCCAGTAATGGGAATCATAAAACCCAAGATGTAGGGACCGAACCCGAGTCCGGCGTCCATAAAGATAAAGAATGTTGAAGTGGCAAGTCCCATGCGGTGAGGCGGCGTCAGTTTGACCGCCACTGCCTGCGTGGTCGATTGCATATTGCCGAAACCAAGGCCGATCAACGCACCCGACAACAATAACGTAACGCTATTGTCTGCCGTGCTCAGCAAAAATAGGCCAAGGGCAAAGACAGCAAAAGCGGGATACATGACGTAGTTCGCACCTTTTACGTCCATCAAGCGGCCGGTGAATGGGCGCGAAGCCAAGACAGCTAATGCGTAGACCACGAAGAACATGCTGGCCGTGTCGATCAGGTCGATTTCAATGGCGTAGAAATTGATGAACGACAGCACACTCGCGTAACATAAGCTGACCGCCAGTGTAATAAAGGCAATCGGAATCGCTTTCGGTTCGAGAAAATTCGAAACGCTGAAACCTTTTGTTTGTGCCGACGCGGGAGCTGCTTCCAAAGGCGGCACCTGAACAAACAAGGAAACGAGTAAACTGATGGCTCCTAGAGCGAGGCAAAGGCCGAAAATGACTTCAAAGCTGGTGCGCTGGGTCATAAAAAGGCCGATAAAAGGGCCGATCGCCGTTGCCATTGTAGCACTCATACTGAAATAGCCTATGCCTTCCCCTTTGCGGGACATGGGAATGATCTGGGCCACGATGGTACCTGCTGCCGTACTGGCGATGCCTAAAGTCATGCCATGCAGCAGGCGGTTGACCATCAAGAAAGGAAGGCCGAGCTGCACGTAATAAAGAAGGGTGGTGACGGTGAACAAAGCGAGACCGATAAGCAGCGTCCGTTTCCGTCCAATTTTGTCGATGACCCGCCCGATCCCCAAACGGCCGATCAACGTACCGATGATGAAAATTCCGGTCACGAGTCCCGCTTCACTGGTAGTGGCGCTGAATTCCTCAACGGCATATTTGCCGATGGTAACAATTAATAGGTAAAAGATTAAAATAAGAAAAAAGTTGATTAAGGATGCTATGATAAAATTCTTTGTCCATAATGGCGGCTTGTTTTGATTCACTTGCCCGACTCCTTACTAATTAGTTGATTGCGTATTGCGTTCATGACTTCGATAGCTTCCAACTGCTGCTCCTCGGAAATTCCTTCTAGAATATCTTGTTCAAACCGGTCGACCGTCACCCGGACTTCTGCGTATACTTTTTTGCCAAGCTCGGTCAGCTTCATCGGCTTTTCACGCCGGTCTTTTCCGGGAATGTGCTCGATAAAGCCGGATTCCTCCAAGCTTCTGATAATCCGGGTCATCGTCGGTTTTTCGACACGCTGATAATGGGCAAGCTCGACCAATGTTGCCGATTCGTTGTTAGCCAGGTAATACAGAATTGTCCATTCTGCCCGGTACAAGCCGTGTTTGCCAAGCTCTATATTGAGGTGATGTTCGAAAGGCCGATACAACAGCATAAATTGGTGGAAAAATTGCTGAAACGTTTTAATGGGAAGACCTCCTTCGAAAAATGGTTAGCCTGGTTAATGGTTAGTTAAGCTAACTAATATACAATAGCAAATTTTCCTGCTCCTGTCTAATTTTCTTACGGAAATTTGTGTGAAGAGCTAGGGTCTGTATTCCATTCCTCTTCCATCTCCCATATAATGTTAGAAATATAAAAAGGGGGAAGGGCATTTGGAGAAAGCAGCAGAAAGCTTTAGTTGGGTCGGAAGCCGCGACAGTTTTGTCGACCGGCCGCATGTCCTTTCTTTAAACCATTTAACAATCGGGCGCTTCGGCGGCAATTCATCGGCCGGACAGTACAAGAACGAAGACGGCTGCCTGGTGTGGATGAACGCACAGGCAGATTGGGAATTCGTCCTGCTGCTCGATGCGCACAATACGGCAGAGAGCGCGGAGAAAGTCTTGGAACAAGTGGAAGCCCACAAAGCACCGCTGGAAACTTTGTTGAACCGGCCGCTTGGTTCGACCTTTTTTCAGTTGCTTGAAAAAAAGGTGCTCGCTATGTTTCAAGCTGAAGAATTCCGCAAAGTGTGCCGGAATGTCCAGGGAGAAACGGCTTGTTTGATTGCCGTCCGAAAAGGCAAATACGTCTGGTGGTTTTCGATCGGCGACTGCCTGATGTATTTGTTTCATCCGGAACTGGCCGAATTTGGGCAGTATCAGCTGAACCAGCGCCAATTTTACGAATGGATCGGGCAAGTGAACACTTTTGAAGGAGTGGTGCCTTGTTATTCAAGCGGTACCCGAGAATTGCGCCAAGGGGATAATCAATTGTTCCTGACGACCGATGGTTTGGTTGAATGTCCAGGTGAACCGTTCGCGGAACCGAAAGCCATCAGAGGGTGTTTTGAAGGAGTTTCAAACGAACAAGGCGCTAGAGCGCTGCTAGCGGAAATTGAGAAAAATGGAGTGCGGGACAGCACAACGATTGTTTCCTGGAAAGTACAAGTTGCCGAAAAAGGAAGCCTGGCGAGCAATCAATAAAAGGAGGAAATGAAATGACAGACAGTGAACACATCTACGGCCATTTGCCGGTTATCGAAACAGGGCGTTTACTTCTCAGGAAGCTCACCTTGGCAGATGCCGGAGACATGTTTGAGTATGGATCTGATCCGATGGTTTCCCGGTTCATGCCATGGGAAGTGCATCAGACGACGGCAGACACAGAGGAATATCTTCGCTTCATCCTGAACGGCTATGAACAGAAAAACAAGCTGACTTGGGCAATCGAATTGAAGAGCGAAGGGAAGATGATCGGCACCATCGATTATGTAAAATGGCTGTCCAAGCACGGCCGGGCGGAAATTGGTTATGCCTTGTCACGCAACTATTGGGGCAATGGGCTCACCCAAGAAGCGGCAAAAGCGCTGATCGCTTTCGGTTTTGAAAAGATGGGGCTCAATAAAGTGGAAGCCCCTATTATTCCGGACAATTTCCAGTCGCAGCGGGTGCTGGAAAAGGTGGGGATGGTGAAAGAAGGAGTCGCGCGCCAGCATTTCCTTATGAAAGGCCGTTTTGTTGATTTGGCCATGTATGCTGTGTTAAAAGCGGACTTTATAGCGGAATAAAAAGAGGCCCGCTCAATGAGAGAGGCGGGCTTCTTACAGGTGTAACCGATTTTAAGGGCGGTCATTTAAATTTGAATGTTTCCGGGAGTAAACGAAGTAAATGACCAATCCGATTGCCATCCAAATGACAAATCGAATCATGGTGGCGCTGCCTAACTGGAAAATCAAGAAGCCGCAGAACAAAATGGCCAATGAAGGTATTAACGGAACGGCCGGGCAGCGGAAAGCTCGCGGCAGGTCCGGTTGTTTTACCCGCAGCACAATAACGGCAACTGATATTAGGATAAATGCCGACAAAGTTCCGATGTTTACAAGTTTCGCAAGTTCATCCAATCGCATCAAACCGCCCAGCAAAGCGGCAACGATGCCAAAAAACCAGGTTGCCAAATAAGGCGTATGGGTTTTCATGCTCACTTTAGAGAAAAATTTAGGCATCAAGCCATCTCTGGACATAGCGAACATAACTCTAGTCTGGCCATAAAGCATAACAAGCATTACAGTCGTCATGCCAAGTATAGCCCCTAGATCAATAATTCCAGCCACCCAATTTTGTCCGGATAATTGAAGAACAAGAGATACAGGATGATCGATAGCCTGTGAGAATTGTGCAAAAGGAACAACTCCGGTCATAATAGCAGATACGATGACGTAAAGAAGCGTACAAATCATAAGCGAGAAGATAATGCCGCGCGGCAGATCCCTTTTCGGATTTCGTGTTTCTTCAGCAGCAGAAGCAACAGCATCAAAGCCGATAAAAGCAAAAAACACTAAGGCGGCTGCTGCAAAGACTCCGTCAAAACCAAAAGGTGTAAACGGCTGCCAATTTTCTGGTTTTACATATACAACAGCTACAGCGATAAAGAGTAAAACTACGGATACTTTGATAATTACCATCACATTATTTACCCGCTTGGATTCTTTGACGCCGATTGAAAGCAATGTAGTAATAAGCATGACGATGATGAAGGCCGGAAGATTAAAGAATGTGGTAGTTCCCTCTACAGCTCCGGGAGCTGCAGTAAGGGCGGTAGGCAAATTAATCCCAAATCCGCCGAGCAGCGATTGGAAATAACCGGACCAGCCTACTGAGACGGCACTGACTGCCAGTAAATACTCAAGTATTAAATCCCACCCGATGATAAAAGCGATAAGCTCTCCAAGCGTCACATAGGTGTAAGTATAGACAGAACCTGAAATTGGCACAGTAGATGCAAATTCCGCATAGGACAAAGCGGCAAAAAAACAGGCTAGTCCGGCAATGATAAAAGAAATGGTTAGCGCCGGCCCCGCTGTCAAAGCCCCTGTTCCTGTCAAAACGAATATACCGGTACCAATGATGGCGCCAATCCCCAACATCGTTAAATCAAAAGCTCCTAATTCCTTAGAAAGCCCGCTTCTTTTTTCAGCAGTAATTTTTAAGTCCTGGATTGTTGTTTTTCTGAATAAATCATTTGCCATCGTTCTTATTCCCCTTTGAATTTTGTTGTATTTCCGCCGAATATAGTCAATACGAACAGCTGTGGTGCTTAGAGAAATAAGATACCTGCAAGGCCATTTGACTATTAGATTAAGCCGCTTTTATCGCTTTCCTTTTTTCAGGCTGTTTGTATTTTGGATAGCATATAACAGAATAATTTTTTTGTATATAAAATATTTTGATTGTTTAAATCATTTTTAAAAATCAATTTCCGGCAGTTGTCGTCTGAATTATGCCTTTTGAACTTACAGCACTTACCGTTAATTTAGTTGAATTCACTAAAAAATCCCTTAAAAATTACTGAAGAGCAGTTCTATGTTCCTTATTAAGTTCTACATTTGCCTTTGACTAAATTTTCAAAGTGAATTCTATAGAGAAAGCGGAAACTTAAAAATGAATAAATATACCTGGTGAAAAGTTGTCCTGCTAAAGCATAAAACAGCAGGATAAGACTATTATAAAAGAGACAAGATACAAGTAATACGGATTGGGCGGAATCGCTGCAGCAGCCAATCGAATATATGGAAGTGCCGCTGATTATCGAGCAAATGGCGAAGCGGGCAAATGTTTCAGTGTTTCATTTTCAGCGTAGTTTGGCGATTTTGACCGATATGGCGGTCGGGGAATATTTGCAGGGAAGGCAACCGGCCAAATGGGCGGCACCATCGATTATATTAACTGGCTGCCAAAGCGCTTTAAAGCGGAAATTGCTTATACACTATCGCAAGAATAATGAGGTGGATAAAATCAGTATCACACCTTTTAAAAAGCAGGCGGTCTTATGGGGGTTATTTTATTCATCGCAATCATTCTACTGATTTATGTACTGCAGATCAGATGGAATCTTGCTGTTTACAGGACTACATCTGCTGTTCAATAACTTGAATCAGAAAACCGCTGCCTTTTGCCGGCAGCGGTTTTTGTTTAGAAATTGAAATTATCCGGGTCGGCTCCGCTACGTTTGTTTTCATTCAACGCGGAAATGCGCTCCATATCCTCTTCCGTAAGTTCAAAATCGAAAATTTGGGAGTTCTGGACGATGCGGAATTCCTTGGCCGATTTAGGAATGGTGACGACGCCGTTTTGCAGGTCCCAGCGAAGGATGACTTGGGCTACGGTTTTTTCAAGCTTCGAAGCAATTTCCACGAGCAGCGGCTCCTCAAGCAGTTTGCCCTGCATAAGCGGGGACCAGGCTTCCAGCTGAATGCTGTGGGATTTGCAGAATTCGTGTAGCTCTTTTTGTGTCAGCAACGGATGGTATTCGACCTGGTTGACCATCGGTTTGATTTCGGCATCTTTCAGCAGTTCTTCCAAGTGGTGGATGTGGAAATTGCTGACGCCGATCGCTTTGACGCGGCCTTCCTTGTACAAAGTCTCCAGCGCGCGCCAGGCGTCTTTGAATTTGCCTTCGACCGGCCAATGAATCAAATATAGGTCCAGGTAATCCAAACCGGTTTTCTTGAGGCTCGTTTGATAAGCGGCAAGCGCTGATTCATAGCCAAGGTCCGAATTCCAGACCTTTGAAGTGATGAACAAATCTTCGCGCGAGAGGCCGGTTGCTTGAAGTCCTTCACGGATTCCTCGGCCGACTCCTTTTTCATTGCCATATAGGGCAGCAGTATCGAAGCTTCGGTAGCCATGGACGATGGCGGTTTTAACCGCATTCGCCACTTCGTCGCCGTCTTCAGCCCCGGATAGCCCCAGACCGAACCAGGGCATTTTCACGCCGTTAGGCAAAGTGGTGGTGTCTTGCAAGTGCTCCATATCGTTTGACCTCCAATTAAAGTAGTTTTTTGAAAAATCACGCATTATGATAGAAGTATGAACGAGGCGGAAGGAATCTGCAACCATTACGCAGACCTGTCTGAAGTGAGCATTTATTGACAGGAACCTGCTCCCCAGAAGGAATAAGATACAAGTAAGGAGTGAGCGATATGGGATGGGTGGAATCGCTGCAGCAGGCTATCGACTATATGGAAGACCATTTGGAGGAACCGCTGGCCATCGAGCAAATTGCGAAGCGGGCAAATGCTTCGGTGTTTCATTTTCAGCGGACATTTGCGATTTTGACCGATATGACGGTCGGTGAATATCTGCGGGGAAGGCGTTTAACCTTGGCGGCCCATGAATTGTCGAGCACGGACAACAAGATCATCGATATCGCCTACAAATATGGCTACGACACTCCGGAAGCGTTCTCTAAAGCTTTTCGGCGGCAGCACGGCATCACGCCAAGCGAAGCCCGAAAAAATCTGGGAGGGCTGAAATCCTATAACCGCCTGGTGATCCAGGTGAAACTGAGAGGAGCAGAACCGATGAAGTACAAAGTCGTGGAAAGAGGCAGCTTTAAAGTGGTGGGCTTCAAGCGGACATTTTCAACTTTGAACGATGAAAACATGCGGGGCATTCCGCAAATGTGGCAGGAAACCAACGCCAGCGGCTTGGATGAAAAGCTGTTTGAACTGAACCGCGGAGAGATTGAAGGCGTATTGGGAGTATGCGTTGCAGGAGAAGGCACCCATATGGATTACTGGATTGCAGCTGAGACAGACGATGGCGCAACGGGAGAGTTCGAAGAAATGGAGATTCCTGCTTCCAAATGGGGCGTGTTTGAAGTGCATGGCCCGATGCCTGATGCCATGCAGGACGCCTGGAAAAAGATTTTCACCGAATGGTTTCCGTCCAATCCTTACGAACCCGCAGGCACACCGGAACTCGAGGTGTATCCGCATGAAAATGCGTACCAGCCGGATTCCTATTCGGAAATTTGGATTCCGTTGAAAAACAAAGAAGAGTGAACTGGAAGGAGCGGCTGCCCCATGTGCAGCTGCTTTTTCAATTGCGCCTGAATTGTGCAGGTGGCAGGCACCGTAGAAAAAAGAGGATTCGGCCGTTGGGTGAAGAAAGGTAAGGGAACGAATGTAAATTTCACGGAAACATCCAGAGAGGGAGGGAACCGGGTGCCCGAAAAATCCTATTACCTTGGCGTCGACATAGGAACAACTTCAACGAAAGCAGTGCTTTTTGATAGGGGCGGGAAAGTAAAAGGAAGCGAAGCCGTTTTCTATCCGCTTCATACGCCGAATCAGCTCGTGGCCGAGCAGGAACCGGAAGAGATTTTCCATGCAGTCCTTAATTCGGTAAAAGAAGTGATCCGTAAAAGCGGCATTCCAGCGCAAGCGTTGAAACTGGTGGCTTTCAGTGCGGCGATGCACAGTTTGATGGCAGTGGGAAAAGACGGGAAGCTGCTAACCCAGAGCATTACCTGGGCAGATACCCGGAGTGCCAAACAGGCGAAAAAGATCAAGGAAGAAAAGGATGGGCATGCCATTTACCTTCGGACAGGCACGCCGATTCACGCCATGTCGCCGCTGTCCAAATTGGTTTGGCTCCAGGAAGAAGAACCGGCCGTATTTGAACGAGCCGAAAAATTTATCGGAATCAAAGAATACATTTTCCATAAATTGTTCGGAGAATACATTATCGACCATTCCTTGGCTTCTGCCACAGGCTTGTTCAATTTGAGGAATCTTGATTGGGACGAAGGCGCACTTGAGGTTGCCGGAGTGGAAGCCGGCCATTTGTCGCGCCTTGTGCCGACGACGCACCAGCTGGCAGGAGTCAAATCGGAATATGCCGCAGTTATGGGAATTCGGGAAGATGTGCCATTTGTCATCGGTGCTAGTGACGGCGTTTTGGCAAACCTTGGTGCGGGGGCAATTGAGCCAGGCGTCATAGCCGTGACAATCGGCACCAGCGGAGCGATCCGCACCATGTCGCCCAGACCGAAAACCGATCCAAAAGCGCGGACGTTCTGTTATGCGTTGACGGAAAACCAGTGGGTCGTCGGCGGTCCGGTCAACAATGGCGGCATCGTCCTGCGCTGGCTGCGGGATGAGTTTGCGTCTTCGGAAGTGGAAACCGCCAAGCGGCTGGAAATCGATCCTTACGACGTATTAACTCAAATCGCTTCCACCGTAAATGCCGGTTCGGACGGGCTGCTTTTTCACCCCTTTTTGACCGGTGAACGGGCGCCGCTTTGGGACGCCAACGCCCGGGGCTCCTTTTTCGGCCTGAGCATCCACCATCAAAAACAGCACATGATCCGCGCCGTACTGGAAGGCATCATCTTCAATTTGTATACGGTTCTGCTCGCTGTTGAAGAACTGACAGGCGAACCGGTGCGCATCCAGGCCACCGGCGGATTTGCGCGCTCGGACATGTGGTGCCAGTTGATGGCAGACGTCTTCGATAAACCGGTCACCGTGCCGGAAAGCTTCGAAAGTTCTTGTTTGGGAGCTGTCGTGCTCGGCATGTATGCACTGGGTGAAATCAAAGACTTCAGCATCGTCTCTGACATGATCGGCGCAACTCGTACCCATCATCCGGACGCAGCGGCAAGCAAAACTTACAGAGAACTGCTGCCAATTTATATCCGCTTGTCGCGTCTGTTGAAAGAAGAGTACGAAAGCATTGCCGAATTTCAGCGCAAGCATATGGAATGAAAAAAGAGCGGCCCGGAATGGCGTCAAGACGATTCCGGGCCGCTTTTTACGTTGATATGGAAAAGATGGGCATAAAGCGGAAGAAGTTGGTTGTATTCAGCGGAAACTTGGGCGTAAAAAGGCCGAAATTGGGCATAACCATGGACTAATTGAGCATATTTAATTAAAGTTTTATAGCTTGATCTGTGTCCTGTTTATCCGTTATCAGAAAATACTAAAAAATAGCTATAATCTCCTAAACGCTTCTGCTACGATGGAAATAGAAAAGAAGATGTGGAAACAACAGGGGGATGGCTGAATGAAGTACGATGCAATCGTAGTAGGGGCAGGGCTCGCGGGATTAGTGGCTGCAACTGAAATCGCGGACAGCGGCAAGAAAGTGCTGCTGCTCGATCAGGAACCGGAAGCATCGCTCGGCGGGCAGGCGTGGTGGTCTTTTGGCGGCTTGTTTTTGGTCGATTCACCGGAACAGCGGCGCCTTGGCATCAAGGATTCCAAAGAGCTGGCCTGGCAGGACTGGCTCGGGGCAGCTGGCTTTGACCGGGAAGAAGATGAAGATTTCTGGGGCAGGAAATGGGCGGAGGCCTATGTCGATTTCGCCTCCGGTGAAAAGCGGGCATGGCTGGCCGACATGGGCGTAAAATTTTTCCCGGTGGTCGGCTGGGCAGAACGCGGCGGCTATTTGGCAGAAGGGCATGGCAACTCGGTGCCCCGCTTTCATATCGTCTGGGGAACGGGCCCTGGAATCGTCGAGCCGTTTGAGCGAAAGCTGCGGGAGTACATAAAGGCGGGAGTGGTGGAATACCGCCCGCGCCATCAAGTGGACGGGCTGCTGACAAGCGGCTCTGCCGTAACGGGAGTGTTTGGTTCAGTGCTCGCTCCGAGCGATGTACAGCGCGGCGAAGCGAGTTCCCGTGAGAAAATCGGAGAATTCTCTCATGAAGCGGCATCGGTCGTTGTCACGAGCGGCGGCATTGGCGGCAACCATGAGCTGATCCGCAAAAACTGGCCGGAAAGGCTCGGGAAAGCGCCGCAAGAAATGCTGTCCGGAGTGCCGGCGCATGTCGACGGCCGGATGCTCGCCATCACGCAAAATATCGGAGGGCGCATCGTCAACCGCGACCGTATGTGGCATTACACGGAAGGCATCAAAAACTGGAATCCGGTCTGGAGCAAACACGGCATCCGGATTTTGCCCGGGCCATCGTCGATCTGGCTGGACGCGCGGGGCGACCGATTCCCGGCGCCGAATTTTCCGGGATTCGATACGCTCGGCACATTGGAAGCAATCCAGAAAACCGGCTACAGCTATTCGTGGTTCATTTTGACGCAAAAAATCATCGAGAAAGAATTTGCGCTGTCGGGTTCTGAACAGAATCCGGACCTCACCGGCAGAAGCATACGGCAGGTGCTGGAGCGCATCCGTCCGGGTGCCACAGCGCCGGTGCAGGCATTTATGGACAAAGGCGAAGACTTTATTATTGCCGATAGTTTAGAAGAGCTGGTCGGCGGAATGAACCGGCTGACCGGCGAAGCGCTGCTGGATGCCGAACACATTCGGCGCCAGATTGCAGCGCGCGACCTTCAGCTGACCAATAAATTCGGAAAAGACCTGCAGGTGACTGCACTGCGGGGGGCGCGCAAATACATCGGCGACAAATTGATTCGGGTGGCGAAGCCGCATAAAATTCTGGACCCTGCAAACGGCCCGTTGATTGCCGTGCGTTTGAACATTGTCAGCCGCAAAACGCTCGGCGGTTTGCAGACCGATTTGTCAGCCCGTGTTTTGAACGATGCAGGGCAGCCGATTCCCGGCCTGTATGCGGCCGGGGAAGTAAGTGGATTTGGCGGCGGGGGCGTCCACGGCTACCGGTCGCTTGAAGGGACCTTTCTCGGCGGCTGCCTGTTTTCAGGAAGAGTAGCTGGAAGAGCAGTGGCAGAAAGGGGGCGGGAGTGATGGCAAAGCATGTAAAAGGATTGACTTGGCTTGTCTTATTATTGATGCTTGCCGGTTTGATTTTGATTTTTACGAG
Source organism: Planococcus glaciei (assembly GCF_900099655.1). Classification (GTDB taxonomy): domain Bacteria; phylum Bacillota; class Bacilli; order Bacillales_A; family Planococcaceae; genus Planococcus; species Planococcus glaciei. Next base: position 546,169 of record NZ_FNDC01000001.1, on the reverse strand, counting down.
TGTCCATTTCGGTATAGCCAGAGGGAATTCTTGGTTGATGCGGCAGGTGGAAGGAAGCGATTCTGAAATTTATTATATGGTCATTGAGACTTACACGGCCAGCTTCATGATGATCGGGGGGATTTTGTTCGGTGCGGGTCTGCTCATTGGCATCCTGACGTTTTTTACATCTGTACTATTCGATGAAGCGGAAGAAACCAGCCAAGCAGAGCTCCGCTTGAAAGAAAACGAAGATGCATAAGCAAAGAAAGGGCGAAAAACAGTTATGGAATTGAGAAAGACAGTCACAATCCGCCGCTATGAAGAGCGCGACTACCCGGCAATTCATGCACTGAATAAAACGGAAGGGTGGAGCAATCTGGTGGAAAAGCATGAAGATGCGAAACAGGCCTGGGGCCATTCCAACGCCGCTTTTATTGCAGAAAAGGATGAAGTGGTGGTGGGCTGCCTGCGCGGCCTGACGGATGGGCACATTACCTTGTACGTTGCAGAGTTGATTGTGGATAAAAAACTGCGCGGAAACGGCATAGGCAAAGAACTTCTTGCGTATGCCCACACACTTTATCCGAAAACCCGCCTTGAATTACTGGCAAGCAGTACGTCCAGCTCGTATTACGAATTGCAGGGGTATCGTCCTTTTTACGGCTTTAGAAAAACCATTTCTGAATAAATCCTTAATGGGTTCATAGAGAAGGAGCAGCTGCGCGGAAAAAATCACAGCGCAGTTGTCTAAAACAAGTGGACTGGTGGTGGGGGAAATACTCTTTTGCCGGTCCGTTTTTACGGAAGAAGAAAGGGGGTATAATGCAGAAAAGGAGAGACCGGGGGATACGTACATGAACAATTTCAGATTATACATATTACTCGTCATGATTATGTTTGCATGGGGCATGAACGTACCGGCCATGAAATACCTGACTTCCCAGATGGGCCCGGTGACAATGACATCACTGCGGATCTTTTTAGCAGGAGTGACGGTCTTCGCCATCCTGGCTGTCTTTAAAATGATCCGCAAACCGGCTAAAAGAGAATGGCCGTTGGTAATGATAGCCGCTGCACTCAACGTAGTGGCTCATCACTATTTGATTTCAATCGGCATTTCGTTGACGAGCGGAACAAATTCAGGACTCATTATCGGAACAAGCCCTATCATGACCGCGGTCTTCAGCTTGCTTCTGCTAAAGCTCAGCCCATCGAAATGGCAGTGGCTCGGCTTCGTTCTTGGGTTTGCAGGCGTCACTGCCACAGTGCTCGCCGGAAATGCGGAAACGAGTGCCGGTTCGGTTGGCGATTTATACATATTGCTGGCCATTGTGGCCCAAGTATTAAGCTTCATGGTTATCAGCAAAGCTTCGAAAACTTTGGATCCGCGCCTTTTGACAGCGTATATGTTCGTTTTTGGATCGATCGGCATTTTCTTCATCAGCCTCCTCCAGGAGCCGGGCGAATGGAGGCGTTTTGCCGAGATGGAACCTAAGTTCTGGGCGATTCTTGTTGGATCCGGAATCATCGCCACCGCGCTCGGTCACATGCTCTACAATCATGCCATTGGCGAAGTGGGGCCTTCCAAAGCAGCTATTTTCATTAATTTGAACACTTTTTTTGCCTTGCTTGGCTCATCCTGGTTTCTTGGAGAAACCATCACGTATCACCACATGGTCGGTTTTGTCGTCATTGCCTTGGGCGTGCTGTTTGGTTCAGGTACAGCAGAAGAACTGTGGCGGATGCGCATTCGATCAGCGAAACGATAAAGGGGCTGTTCCATAAGTCAAACAATAGACTTATGGGACAGCCCCTGCTTCTAATAAAGCGTAAGGGAATACTATTGCTCCTGTCTCTGCATCGCTGCGCTAGCTTCGAGACATGAAAAACCGTTGCATCGCTACGCTAGCTTCGTCGCAAAGGAGTTGTCCCAAATTGCTTTTGGGACAACTCCTTTTTGCGGCTTATTTCACGAAATGGGTACGGTCTTTAAACCAATGATAAAACTGCGCGCCTGTTTCACGTGGAACGTCTTTCAGTTCAGTGGCAAGAAGCGGTTTGCTGCGGATATGGAAGTGAAGGCTCGAAACGCCGAACTTCCGCTGCAGCCAGCTGTGTGTGACTTCGATTTCCTGTATTTTTACCCGCTTTGTCAATAAGGTAGTTGTTGAAAATGCACCTGTCTGAATCTGTATAAAACGTTCCGTTAAACGATAGCGCGTATAGCGGTACTCCAGGAAACGGGCAACGATGAAAATCACGAAAAGCGGAGCCGACAGCCAGAGCCATTCCATTTTGAAAACGGCAAGGGCGATTGTTGCTGCAATCCAGAAATAGTAAGGGCGCAGCAGCCGAATCCATAAAGCGCTTTTTGGCAAGGCTTGCATCGAACTGGAAATCTCATATTGCGGCAGCAGCTCCTCCACCAGGCGGTAAGCTTCTTTCGCAGGAAGGAACGGGAAAAGGGAATTGATTTCATTATCATCATTCCCAACGCTCCCGGCGCTTATCAGCTTCACTTCTGCCATCCCGAGAAGGCGTTTCAGAACAGGCTGTTCAATTTTAATGGCCTGGACCTTGTCTTTCCGGATCGAGAATTGGGTTTCCGTAAAAATGCCTTTGCGGATATAAATTCGGTGCTCATCAGCGGAAATGACGAATTTTCCGTATTTGGAGTACGTGGTGACAAACCCGATGATGGCTGAAAGCAGCAATGCAGTCAGGAAGACCGGGACAAGCAGCCAAAGCCGGGAGGCAAAAAAGGCGAATACAGATTGGGATGTTTCATCCAGGTTGAAAAAATCATCGAATTGAAAATACAGCGAAAAGAGAATCGGAAAAATGGCGAACATGCTTAACGAGGTAAAGGCGGCCTTCACCAAATCTTTCATGCCTGCTGTGAAATAAATCTGTCGTTCAGGAAGCGGTGGTGATGGAACAGGCACTTCTTCTTCAGTTATCGATTTAAGCGGTTCGGCATGTACCCGTTTTGCTTCCTCGACAAGCCCCTTGATCCGGTCGGCTTCCGCATGGGACAATACCGGGAATTTGACAGCGGCATCTTCTCCAGCCGTACCGGTTTCAAGCGTCAGCGACGTCAGTTTTAACAGACGATGCAAAAAGTTAGTGGTCTGCTGGACATTCTGAATCCGCTTCAGCTCCACATTGCGCTGCTTTTTGACGAAAATTCCAAGGTATAACGTAACGGTGGTATCGGAAATTTCATAGCGGGTGTACACCCAATTCAAAAAAATCTTGGTGACGGAAAAAAACATGGATGCAATAAACAGGCCTTTCAGCGCCAGGATAAATGCCGAGTCGCTGCCGGCTTTCAGGATAAACAGATAAAAAATAAAGAAGACGCTGCCTTTCACCAAAGAGACGAGTTGAAATAGCGGCCAGCTAAAATGGAAGTGTTGTCTTTCGGCTTCCATCATGGAGCCACATCCATTTCTTCGTCGCTGTCTTTGATTTTTGCCAGAACGCCGATTTGCGCGCGGAGGGCAAGCGCCTGCTCTTTCGGAATGGCCGGAATTTTGTGGGAAGAAGTGACCGTTCCGATTGTCAGGTCATACAAATCGTATTTTCTCAGGAACGGCCCTTGGTTGGTTGTCACGTATTCCACTTTGGCCATGGGAATCAAGGTATGGTGCTTGTTGAACCGGCCATGCTGCAATTGAATATACTCTTCATCAATTTCGTAGCGCCAGGTTTTTTGCAGCCAAGCGGGCTCAAACCAAATCGAGTAAAGGGAAGAAAGCAAGGAAATTCCGATTGCTCCCCATAAGATCCAAGTGACCCATGGCCACCAGCCGAAATGATTGCCGGCAACAAGAAGGGCGCAAATTACCAGAAACCCAATGGCTTCCATTAGGAAGTTGGACAACCGCCAGACACGGACCGCGTCAGGGGAAATCCTTCGGGTAGGTTCTTCTATATTTATATACATATCTTTCACCTCCCCTTTTATACGGCAAAGAGCAGGAAAATGTTTCAGTTATCTGGAAATAAGTAAACGAAAGGGAAGTGAAAAATGATGAAGGGTGAAAAAATCTATCTTCGGAAGCTGACAGTAGATGATTTAGAGGAGTTAGTGGACATGGAAATACGGAACAAAGAACTGTTTGAGCAGTTTTCCGTCACTCGCCGTCCCGATTTCTATTCAATTGAAGGGCAGGCGCTCCGGCTGCAGATGCAGGAAGCAAGCTGGCAGAACGACGACCAGTACAATTTCGGGGTTTTTTTAAATGACGGGGACGTGCTGGTCGGTTCGATCAATCTGGTTCAGGTGGTTCGGGGACCAGTCCAAAGCGCCATTATGGGCTATACCATTGACCAGGACCATAACGGCAAGGGGTATGCGACAGAAGCGGTCCGGCTGCTGGCCGAGTATGGATTCCGCGAACTGGGGCTGCACCGCATCGAAGCGGGGGTTATGCCGCATCACGAGGCATCGATCCGCGTCCTGGAAAAAGCCGGTTTCCATAAAGAAGGCATCGCTATTAAAAATGTCCAGATTCATGGCGTCTGGCAGGACCATCAAATTCTGGCGATCATCAACCCCGAAGATTAAGGGAAGAAGCTATGCCGGGCTGAGCAACTCTTTTGACTCTTTATTTCAGCAGTGGTAAGTTATGCTCAGTGACTTACTAAAAGTAAGCTGAATTTAAGGAGGCAACACCATGACAGTCAATGTAGAATCCCCGGTAGTGAAAGTAATGCAGGAAAGAAAATCAGTGCGGGCATATGATCCGGACTTTAAAATTTCAAAAGAAGAATTGGAAGAAATGCTGACGCTTGCGTCAACCGCTCCTTCTTCAAGCAACTTGCAGTCCTGGAATTTCATCGTCATCCAGGACCAGGAAGTGAAAAAAGAATTGCGTGCGATTGCCAATAACCAGGCACAGGTTGAAACGTCTTCAGCCATCATCGCCGTTCTTGGCAATATTGATGCATATAAGAACGTAGAAAAAATCTATACGCAAAATGTGGAAGAAGGCCATATGGATGAGTCCATCAAAGAACGGACCATCGAAAATACGTATAAGGTGTATCCGAATGCCCCAGTGGAAGCGCGAATGAACATCGCCGCATACGACGCCGGTTTGATTTCGATGCAGTTGATGCTGATTGCCAAAGACCGCGGCTACGATACCATTCCGATGGGCGGCTTTGACAAAGCGAAGTTTGCAGAGCGCTTTGAACTGCCGGAACACCTTTTCCCGATCGTATTGATCGCAGTCGGAAAAGCAGCATCGCCAGCTTTTGGCACGTCCCGTTTGCCGCTTGAAGACATTGCACGTTTTATTTGAAGTAACGGAAGGCCCGCTGTGTTTTAAAGCACAGTACGGGTCTTTTTTATTTGCCAAAAAACAGGAGAGTCGCAAAGGAATGGCGAAAAAGGGATATACGGAATTGAAGGAGGAGTTGCCATGGAATTTCCGGTACTTGAAACCGACAGGCTGAGGTTGGTGCACATCGGCCAGCAATATGCCGATTCTTTTTATCAAATCATGTCCCGGGAAGACGTGACCCGCTACTACGGCATGGATCCATTGATCAATGTGCAGGAAGCCGCCGCTGTCATTGAATCATTTCAGACGCTGTTTGAAAGCAAACGGGGAATCCGCTGGGGAATCACCTTAAAGGAAAATGGAGAATTTATCGGTACGATCGGCCTGAACAATTTGAATGTACGGGCAAAAAAGTCCGAAATCGGCTATGAACTGCATCCCGATTATTGGCGGAAGGGCTTGATGCAGGAAGCGGTTCAGGCGGTGCTGTTCTATGCATTCGGTCAATTGGACTTGGTGCGGATGGGGGCTGTGACGTTTCCGGATAACGGGGCATCTAGCCGGCTGCTGAAAAAGCTCGGGTTCATGGAAGAAGGAAAGCTGCGGAGTTACCTGTATCAGGGAGGCCAATCGCACGATGCCTTGCTGTTTTCCTTATTAAAATCAGATTGGACGAAGTAGGATGAGACAAATTATTGCACTTGGCGGCGGGGGATTTTCAATGGAACCGGACAATCCGCTGCTCGATCGATACATACTGGAACAATCCCAAAAAACCAGACCGAAAATCTGCTTTGTGCCAACGGCTAGCGGGGATTCCGACACCTATATCGCCAATTTTTATCGCTTTTTCAACGAACAGGATTGTGAGCCGTCCCATTTGTCGCTGTTTAAACCACCTGCTAAAGATCTGGAAGCGTTCGTTTTGGAGAAAGATATTATTTATGTGGGCGGCGGAAATACGAAAAATTTATTGGTGCTCTGGAGAGAATGGGGATTGGATGCAATTTTGCGGAAAGCCTGGGAGCAGGGGATTGTGCTGGCAGGCATCAGTGCAGGTTCACTGTGCTGGTTTGAAGACGGAGTGACCGATTCCTACGGGGAACAGTTGGAGCCGATCCGGAGCCTAGGCTTTCTTGAAGGCAGCAACTGTCCGCATTACGACGGAGAAATGGACAGAAGGCCTGTATACCAACGGCTGATTGCGGAAGGAACCATCAAAGGCGGCATCGCTGCGGATGACGGCACGGCCCTTCATTACATCGGCCAAGACATTCACCGGATTGTCAGTTCGCGGCCAAATGCCCATGCTTACCGCGTGCTCTTCGATGGGCACGTACAGGAAGAGAAGCTGCAGGCAGAGTTTCTGGGTTCCAAATAGCAGGAGGGAGTGGGGCAGATGATCAAGAACTTCCAGAACAGCCATTTGCCGAATGGAAAGCCGGCCTTTGGAATTATCGGATGTATGGCGGTCCTTTCTGCTGCAATTTATCGTCTATAAAAAGGAATAAAAGGAGCGCGTTATGTTGAAAAATGAACAGGATATCGTGTCGGCCATCCAGCAGGATCGCCGGATGATAGAAATTCTGAAAGCCGTTAAAACTCTGGAATTGCCGGATTGGTGGGTATGTGCAGGATTTGTGCGCTCAAAAATATGGGACGACCTTCACGGCTACAGCGAACGGACGCCTTTGCCGGACATCGATGTCATTTATTTTGATGAAAACGCTACAGAAGAATCGGAAGAAACGAAATTTGAACAACAGCTGCGGGCACGGATGCCGGATCTCCCTTGGTCGGTCAAAAATCAGGCGCGTATGCACCGGATCAATGGCTTTGCACCTTACCTCTCTTCGGTTGATGCCATTTCAAAATTTCCGGAAACCGCAACGGCTCTGGGGGTGAAACTGGATACAGAAGAAGGGCTCGTATTAACGGCGCCCTGCGGCATACAAGATGTTTTGCGGATGATTGTGAAGCCGACGCCGCATTTCCAGACGAACGAGGAATTGGCGGCCATTTACGAAAGCCGCTTGCAGAAAAAAGACTGGAAAGCCAAATGGCCAAAAGTGAAAGTGCAGCCTTCAAAGCACCAAGCGCGGGAAAAGGGAGAAAAGCGGGGCGCAACAATAAAAACAGCAAGACTGGAGTTCCGGAAGTACCAGGACGAAGATTTTGATTTTCTCTGCTCTCTTTTAAGCGATCCGGAAGTGGTCCGCTTTATTGGAAACGGACGGACGCGCAGCCGGGAAGGGGCATTGGAATTTTTGTATTGGATTTATCGTTCATACCGCGAAAACCCCGAACTCGGGCTGCGGCTTCTGGTTCGCTCGGAAGACGATGTGCCGATCGGGCATGCGGGCCTCGTCAAACAAACCATTGAAGGCAGAGAAGAACTGGAGATCGGCTATTGGATCGCCAAGGATTACTGGGGGCAAGGCTATGCGGCGGAAGCGGCCGCCGCGCTCCGTGATTACGGCACGGAACAGCTTGGCAACAAGCGGTTGATTTCACTGATCCAGCCGGGAAATATCGGCTCCAGAAAAGTGGCCGAACGGACCGGACTGGCATTGGAGAAAGAAATTCGATTGTCCGGCAAGGACGTCTGCGTATACGCGCTGGAAACAACAACTATAGAAGAAACTCAGGAGGAAGAGAATGTTAAACAAACAAGGCTTTGATTTATGGGCAAACGATTACGATCAGACCGTGCAGATCAGTGAAGAAAATAACCAGTATCCGTTTGCAGGGTACAAAGAAATCCTCAATACGATTTTCAACGAAGCGATGCAAACGGAATGCTCGCATGTTCTCGACATCGGTTTCGGCACGGGCATACTTGCAAGCAGGCTGTACCAGGAAGGCCATCAGATCGACGGCGTGGACTTTTCCGCTGAGATGATTGCCATTGCCCAAGTAAAAATGCCGAAAGCGAAATTGATCGAAGGGGATATCGCAGAAGGTTTGCCGGCGGAATTGAAAGATGAAACTTACGATTCCATCATCAGCACTTATGCGCTCCATCACTTAACGGATGACGGAAAAGTGGAATTTATCCAGGAACTGCTGCCTTCATTGGCGGCTGGAGGCAGAATCTATATCGGTGATATCGCTTTTGAAACGCGCGGCCAATTGGAGCAGTGCCGAAAAGACAGTGCCGGTTATTGGGACCACGATGAATTTTATTTTGTTTATGAAGAAATCCGTGAAGCATTGAAAGGAATTTGCCGCTGCGAATTCTATCCGGTGTCGCATTGCGGCGGCGTGTTCGTGCTTTCGGTTTAAACGAAGGAGGCTGGAAAAATGGATCAGTTCATGGAACGGGCAGTGGAACTGTCACTGCAGAATGTCCGGGAAGGCGGCCAGCCGTTTGGAGCGGTTTTGGTCAAAGGCGGCGAAATCATAGCGGAAGGCGTCAACGAACTGCATAAAGTGCAGGACGTCAGCGGCCATGCGGAAATGCTCGCCATCCGGCGTGCCCAGCAGGAGTTGAACGTGGACAGCTTGGCGGGAAGCATCATGTATGCGAGCGGAGAGCCGTGCCCGATGTGTTTGAGTGCGATGTATCTGGCTGGAATCGAAACCGCTTATTACTGTGCTTCCCTTGAAGAAGCGGTACAGGCGGGGCTTGGCAAATCCAAAATTATTTACGAAGACCTGCAGAAACCTGCCTCAGAACGCCGTTTGTCGATGGCGCAGATGCCGCTGGCAGAAAACCAGGACAACCCGGTGGAACTGTGGATGCAGCGCAGCAATAAAGCATAAAGGATACGAGGAGCTTAGGCATGCCTAAGCTCTTTTCTTATGGATTCCAGCTGAAAAACGGCTTATGGATTTGTTGAGCCGGGAATAGAAAAGTAACAATTGAAGGAGGGGTTAAAGTGTCCCGCAATCACCAAAGACCCAAGAGACAGTTTTCAACAAAAAGAACCGACCCATATGGAGGCGCCATCATGCCGAAGAAACGCCAGGACATGAAGCTGGGTACTGACCGAACATCAAATGGCCATCTAATAGAGGAAAGCAATTTAGAAACTTGGCGGAAAAAAGCTGCCAAGCATCCAGTGCTGACGGCCTCAGCTATTGCTGGACTGGCTTCACTCCTTTGGAAAAACGCAACTAAATCGAAGCCTTGATTTGAAAAGGGATAAAGCTGCTTTCATCATGCAAAATCAGCATTTCCTGAAGGGGTAGATTTGTTGAAAGAAATGACTTGAGAGAAGTAAGGGATTCCCGAAAGAAGGGTTTGCAATCTGTTAAGCCGGGAAATACAAACCACAAAGGATCGACAGACGCGTGGATGCAGACTCCTAAAGAGGGGTTCTGGAATTTTTAAAAGGATGGGGTGGTCGTATGCCTAAGGAAAAAACGATGCAAAGTGAAATCGGAGGCTATCTTTCTACATTGCTGCGCACGCATTTCGGTAAAGGCCCGACATCGGCCTACGTGACGGTTGCCCGGCCATTTATCGCCATCCATCTCCGTGGATTTTTAGCGCCTACGGAAAGGATTCTCGTGGAACAGAAACAATTTAAACGGGTACTCGAAACACGCGACTTGCTAATGAATGAACTGAAGCAGGAAATCAAACTGAACTTATGGAAAATTGCAGAACTGGATGCCAAAGAAGTGTATGCAGACTGGCATCTGGAACAAAAAACCGGAATGATTATCGTGGTGCTGAACGAAGAAGAGGAGCAGGAAAACTGGCAATGGCCGGAAGATATAAAGGAAGAGGAATTTTATAGACAAGTGAAAATCGGCAGCATAGAAGCGCAAAAAGAACCGGATGAAACATCTATTTACTGGCTGAATGAACGGACCGTCTTAATTCGGCGTTTTGGCATTTTGCTTCAACTTGAAAAAGAACTGATAAAAAACGGTTTTGAAGAACAGCTGAAAATTGCTAAAAGGCCCGTGGAGTATAAAATAGTGGCAGAGTCGAATATACAGCCAACCTTGAACCGCAATATCCTGGAAACCTTTGTTGACTGGAACTTTGAAACTGACATTGGTTATATGGTGCTTATCCTGGAACCGCAAGAAAAGCAGCAGGAGCAGTAGGCCCGTTAAGCCTGAAAAGGAGTACCGAAATCGGCACTCCTTTTTCATATTATAGCCAAGGTGATTTTTAATCGATCAGAAGGGGAACTTCATGGCAATATGGGCATTTTACGTATGAATGAGTGTTTTCAAGATCTTTAATATAATCCTGCGAATCTGTAAACTCAACTGCATCTGAAGGAATACGGTCAACTCCACAATTGTCCAGTGAATAGCGCTGTTCATGGACATGCTTTTTATGATGGTCCACTACGTATTTCATTGAACTCTCCGCCCTTTCTTTGATGTAACTACAAAAAAGCCGAAAAGAATCCTGGGACTCTTTTCGGCGTTGTTTACAGCGCTAATGTCTGCCACATCCAACCAAATGGTAAATTCCTTTATTTTAAACCCGAGCAGCTGCTCGTGCCCTTCACTTGCTAAATCAGAAACGCTAATTGTTTTCCGATTGTCTGTACCATACCCGCTTATGCAAAAAGGCTAAACCTTCTTGGTCAAAACAGGCGGCAAAGGAATTCTGAAGATTGCCACTCCAGTTCGGCTTCTGATATAGTGAGGGTGAGGGCAGTATCCCAAGCGAACTGCACCGGCAAGGCCACACGAAGCAATTGAATAGTTCTGCCTTGATCTGAAAATGACAGGGACGGAGAAACCTACTTGATAAATTTCTGCCCGTCTGTCCAATTCAGGACAGACGGGCTTTTTTAGCCGGTTTTCCTCCCGGAAGGAGAGAAAGAAATGAAGAACACAGCCTCATTCATCAAGATGAAAACACAAAGTGAAAAAATCGCCATGCTTACTGCCTATGACTATCCCTCTGCCAAACTGGCAGAAGAATCAGGAGTGGATGTCATTCTGGTCGGGGACTCCCTTGGCATGGTCGTGCTGGGGTATGATTCGACAGTAAAAGTCACAGTGGAAGACATGATCCACCACGGAAAAGCGGTGCGGCGTGGAGCAAAAGATACGTTCATCGTAGTCGATATGCCGTTCGGTTCCTATCATGGAAGCTTGGACCGCAGCCTCCAGCAGGCCATGCGGATTTTCCAGGAAACCGGCGCTGAAGCCTTGAAACTGGAAGGCGCCGATGAAGTGCTGGATGTGATCCGTTTGCTGACGCGCACCGGCATTCCGGTAGTGGGCCATCTTGGATTAACGCCGCAGACGGCCGGCGTGCTCGGCGGCTATAAAGTTCAGGGGAAAACTGCGCATGCTGCCCAGAAACTGCTGGAAGATGCCAAAGCCTGCGAAGCTGCCGGTGCTTGCATGCTGGTCCTTGAGTGCATTCCTTATCAATTGGCACGCGAAGTGACAGCGGCCTTGTCGATTCCAGTGATCGGCATCGGGGCAGGGGCGGAAACGGATGGGCAAGTACTGGTTTATCACGACACCTTGAAATACGGCTCGCACCATCTGCCGAAGTTTGTGCGTTCTTATGCAGAAACTGGTGAAATCATGAAGAATGGCTTGAGCGCTTACGTAGATGAAGTGAAATCCGGTGCTTTCCCGGCAGAAGAACACCGTTTTACAATGAAAGAAGAGGAACTTCAGCAATTATACGGCGGCAAATAAAAGCTGAAATCGTATTTTCAAACCGGCGTGCCGTATTTGCTGGAACCTCAACAAGTCAAAACTCAAAACATCAAAAAGGCTGCTCCGGTGATTGACCGGGGCAGCCTTTAGGCTGTCGAGAAACATTCCATTCTCTAAGCCATTTCGCTCCAAGTGGACGCTTTCCGCGGGCACAGCTTCAGCCGCTTCCTTCGCGCTGCTCAGTCCAGGGTCTTCAGCTCGTGCTGTTCCCGCAGGAAACAAGACTGCGAAGCAGAATTGTTTGCGACGAAGCTAGAGCAGCGATGCAGGAGCACAATGTTTGCCCTCGCCACTTTCCGCTTCCTTCGGCTCACTCTTTTCATAAAGAATTGTTTTTATCAGAAAGAGTGGAAGAGTAGGCATGCTTTTTATTCACAGTTCACTGTCGATATGGAGCAAACCAGCGGAGACGCCTGCGGGAAAGCGAGACAGCCGAGACCCCGCAAGACGCGCAGCGGCTGAGGAGGCTTGGCGGATCGCCCGCGGCAAGCGCAGCTGGTTTGCGGAATATCGGAGATATTCTAAGTGGGATTTTTTCTATATCTTTCTCAACAAGCTGAAGGCTGCTCCGGTGATTGACCGGGGCAGCCTTTTTAAATTTATTGAATATAAGGTGCCGGGTTGACTGCGTTTGAACGCGCGCCGTTCCAAGAACCGATATGGATTTCAAAGTGAAGGTGAGGGCCGGTCGAACGGCCTGTGCTTCCGACTTCACCGATTTTCTGGCCTTGTGAAACTGCCTGGCCAACTGATGTTCCGACACGGCTCATATGTCCGTAGACAGTGGCATAAGAACGTCCGTTGATGGAATGCGTCAAAATGACAACATTTCCGTATCCGCCCATATAGCCGGCATACGATACGTATCCGCTTGCCGAAGCGCCGATTGGTGTGCCGGTAGGGGCTGCAATATCAAGCCCTAAATGGGATTCAGCTCCTGCTCCGATGTCACGTCCGCCGAAGCCCGATGAGTAACGGCCTGCAGAAGGTTTAATGAATGTAGAACTTCCGGCTTTAGGCATGGAAGCGTGAGAGACAGCTGAAACGGAACTTGAGCTAGCAGCTGCTTTAGCCGCTTGTGCTTTTCTGGCAGCGGCCGCTTCACGCTGGCGCTTCAATTCTGCTTCTCTTGCAATTTTTGCAAGGCGCGCCTGCTCCTTGGCAATCTGGCTTTCCAGTCCTGCACTGATGTTCATTTGTTTCTGATGTTCTTTTTCAAGTGCTGCTTTTTCGTTCGCCAAACGTTTCTGTTCCGCGTTCAATTCTTTTTCAAGCTGAGCCTGTTCTTTTTTCTGGCCGTCAAGCGAGTTTTTCAATCCGACAAGCTCCGCTTTCCGGACTTCCTGCTCTGCCAGTTTCTTTTCAACCTGTGCTTTTTGCTCCGCCAGCAATTTTTTGTCTGCGGCTTGTTCGCGCATGATTTCACGATCCGCTTCGATTAAGGTATTGACTGCTGAAAAGCGGTCGATAAAATCAATGAAGCTGTTGGCACCAAGCAAGACATCTATGTAATCTACAGATCCGCCGCTCAATTGAATCGCGCGTGCGCGTTCCTGAAGCAAAGCGTTTCTTTCATCAATTTTGCGCTGCAATTCAGTGATCGAAGCCTGCAAAGCGTCAATTTCGGCTTTCGTTTGGTCGATTTGAGCCTGTACATCGCTGATTTTGTTTTGTGTTTCCTGAATTTTGCTGTCCAGTTCGAAAATTTTTCTGGCGATTTCTTCAAGTTTCGAATCGTTTTGAGAAATCTCGTTTGCTTTTTGCTGAATTCCTGAGTTCAATTCGCCTTGTTTCTGCTCGACTTGCTGTTTCTTGTTTTCCAAGTCGCTTAGCTTATCAGCGCTTGCTTCAGGAATTGAAATTGATAAAGCCAATATTGCTGCGATGGCAGCGAGTACCCATTTTGATAATTTGTTCACGTTGCTTTTCCCCTTCCAATTATCTGCGGCGTATGCCTTTTCTTCCTATAAAATCTTCGAAAAGATGTATGTAAATAATCCGTAAGGACAATGTCCTTAAAAAAACCGACAAAGGTATTGTACCATCATAAAAAACTATTTTTTATTACAGTTTTGTATCAAATGGTTTAAAGGGAGTAATATTTGGGAACAAGGAAAATTTAGATAATTGAGCGAAAAAACAGAAAAAAACCTTTGCTATTGAAAACGGCAAAGGTTTTTGTGAAATAATTTAATTATTATTGTTCTTCTTTTTCTTCCGTCCGCACAATCAAAACATCGCATTTAGCGGCGCGCACAATGCGTTCGGAGACGCTTCCCATGAAGATGCGTTCAGCGGAGTTGGTGCCGGTGGCTCCACAGATGATCAAATCGATGTTGAAGCGGCGAACCAGATCAACAGGGATCAGTGTTTTCGGAGAACCGACTTCGATGACGATATTTACATCAGGCACGCCAGCTGCAACAGCTCTCGCCTGGTAGTCTGCCAACAATTTTTCTGCATATTTTTTAGATTCCTCGACAAATTCACGGCCGTAGGATTCGATCGTTCCAAAAGATTGGTTATCAATGACACTTGTTAAGTATAAGACCGCTTTGTTTCGTGCAGCAATGCCAACGGATTTCTTAAAAGCCAGTTCGGCTTGTTTGGAACCGTCGACCGCCACCAAAATCTGTTTGTATAACATAGTCATAGCAGCTTCCTCCTTCTCTATACTAGTTAATTTCGGTAAGCGGATAAACAGTTCCTTCTTTTCCTGAAATTTTTAAGGCAGATTTGTCCAATTTATGGAGGAGAGGGAAAATACAACAGCTAATGAAGAGCGGATATGGTACGATATTAATCAATAAAATGCAGAAATTAAAGGCATAATCGAGGTGATTGTATGGTCAAGAAAACACCGGGTGCAGAAATATCTTCAGAGCTGAAAGAATTGCTGTCCATCCGCCATTTAACGAAAGAGTATAAAAAAGGAGCGTACCTGTTTCGGGAAGGCGATTCCGTCAAAGGCATCTACCTCCTCCGCTCCGGAAAAGTGCAGATCGGCAAAGTGACGCCGGAAGGACGGGAATTGACCTTGCGGATTTGCGGTCCGGGTCAATTGGTGGGAGAAGTCACGGTTTTTTCAGAGCATCCGCTTTATATGCTCGATGCCAAAGCGCTTGAAGATGTCAGCTGCATCAAAATCGCCATACAGGACCTGGAAGATGCATTGCTTGAAAATGCGCGGCTGGCTGCCGCTTTTATGAAGTGGATGGGCATTGACCAGCAGAAAACCCAGACAAAATTCCGGGACCTGATGCTTCACGGCAAAAAAGGGGCGCTGTACTCTACGCTGATCCGTTTGTGCAATAGCCATGGCTTGGAAAAAGGCGACGCCATCTTGATTGACTTGGTTCTGACCAATCAGGATTTGGCGAACTTCTGCGGCATGACACGGGAAGTGGTGAACCGGATGCTGAGTGACTTGAAAAAAGAAGGGAAACTTTCGGTGGTGGATGGGAAGCTGCTGGTCCGGGATCTCCGCCATTTAAAAGAGGAAATCAATTGTGAAAACTGCCCCATTTCTTTCTGCAGAATCGACTGAACAGGCCAAGAAAAAGGCAGTTGGGCGTAAAGCCGGCTAAGATGGGCATATAAAAGAAGAGATGGGCATAATGATCCCGAACTTGGGCATAAAGTGAAGAAGCTGACCGGAAAAAGTCCGGTGCGGCTTCTTTTTTTTGTCTAAAAATTGACAAGAACTATAAAAAATCACACAGGTGTGAGAAAAGTCACACTGCCTTATGTTGGAAAAGATTACTCTGTACTCAAGAGATGAACAATAAGAGGTGAGGGAAATGAGCAAAAAAACCGAGGAACACGGAGTCGACTTGAGAGGGACGCTGATCAGTGTATTTTTTGTCGGGATTGTCATTATTGCCATGTGGGTGGCTGTGTATTTAATGTATGTCGCAAGATAAGCGGAATCGCTTAATCCAAGTGGAAAAAAAGGAGTAGATCAAGATGCATCTTCATAAATATGAAAAAATTTGGCTGGCCTTCGGGGTAGCGGCACTGGTGGTGTTTTTAAGCGTTGTCGGCGTCAGCGCATTTTCACATGACCATACACCGGCAGGCGGGATGGAAACAATCGATCCGAAGAAAGTGAACGAAACGGCGCCTTTTGACAAACCGGGCGTGACGCAGCTCGATGACAACACCTACCAAGTCGCAGTGGTCTCGATGGCATTCGGCTACAACGCACCGGAGCTGAAAGTGCCAGCCGGAAAAGAAATCATTTTTAAAGTGACCAGCACCGATGTGGTCCACAGTTTTACGATTGATAACACGAAAGTCAATTTGATGGTCGTGCCCGGCCAGATTACAACCAAATCCTATACATTCGAAAAGCCCGGCAAGTATTTGATTCTTTGCAACGAGTACTGCGGTACGGGACACCATTTGATGTACAACGAAATAGAGGTGTATTAACATGATTGCTGCAAAAGACCGAAAAATTGCATTATGGAATATCGGCGTCGCGTATACGGCTTTTTTGATCGGCACGTTATGCGGATTGCTTCAAGTATTTATCCGGAATGACGCTTTGCAGTTGCCTGCATGGCTTGATTACTACCAGATTTTAACCGCTCACGGCGTGCTTCTAGCTCTTATTTATACAGCATTTTTCATTTTTGGATTTTTTGTTACCGGTATGAGCAAAACGCTTGGAACATTTGGCCCGAAAGTCTGGCTGTTTTCCTGGATCGGTTTCTGGGTAACACTGGCCGGTACAGTACTCGCTACGATTATGATCGTTTCCGGAGAAGCATCGGTTCTTTATACATTTTATGCACCGCTGAAAGCAAGCGGCTGGTATTATGTCGGATTGGCGCTTTATGTCGTCGGTACATGGATCAGCAGTTTCGCGTTGATCGCCCATTACTTGGTATGGCGCAAAGCGCATAAAGGCGAAATGAGTCCGCTGTTCGCGTTCATGACAATTGCCACGCTTGTGTTGTGGCTGATCGCTTGCCTGGGCGTTGTGGCAACGGTTCTGTTCCAATACATCCCTTGGGCATTCGGCTGGACCGACACCATCAACGTTGAACTGAGCCGCTCCCTGTTCTGGTATTTCGGACATCCGCTCGTGTACTTCTGGCTGCTGCCGGCATACATGGCTTGGTATTTGATCGTACCGAAACTGCTTGGCGTAAAAGTATTCAGTGATTCTTTGGCCCGTTTGTCCTTTGTCTTGTTTATCCTGTTCTCGATTCCGGTCGGCTTCCACCACCAATTGACCGAACCCGGCATTTCGAACTTCTGGAAATTCCTGCAGGTTGTGCTGACGTTCATGGTAATCGTCCCGTCGCTTATGACCGCTTTCTCGATGTTCGCTACTTTTGAAACATCCGGACGCAAAAAAGGCGCGAAAGGCTTGTTCGGCTGGTTTGCCATGCTGCCCTGGAAAGATGTCCGCTTTACGTCGATTTTCATCGCGATGGCGTTCTTCATTCCCGGCGGCGCCGGTGGGATCATCAATGCAAGTTTCCAATTGAACGAAGTCGTCCACAATACGCTTTGGATTGTTGGACATTTCCACATCACGGTCGGTACGCCGGTTGCGATGACGTTCATGGGCATGACGTTCTGGCTGATTCCGTATTTGACCGGCCGTAAGTTCACCAAATCGATGCAGACGCTCGGCTTTGTCCAAATCATCACCTGGTCCATCGGCATGCTCTTGATGTCAACAGCGCAGCACGTACTGGGCCTACTCGGAGCGCCGCGCCGGACCGCTTATTCTTCTTACAACAACCATCCGGCCGCACTGGAATGGTTTGACGGCATCCTGACCAGCCACGTAACGATGGCAATTGGGGGAAGCATCCTGTTCATATCCGCTATGATGCTGATGTATATCGTGGTCATGACCATGTTCCTGTCGCCGAAAGCGGAAAAACCGGAAGACATCGTCGAGTTTCCGCTGGCCGACAGCGACAGAGAAAGCTCACCGAAGTTTTTGGAGAACTGGAAAATCTGGATTGGCATTGCATTTGCGTTGATTTTGATCGCTTATGCGATTCCGCTCAGCAGCATGATTCAGCACGCACCGCCTGGCTCAGAAGGACTTAAAACTTGGTAGGAGATGATAAACATGTTCACGATGGTCTTATCTTTAATGGTAATCTTCACCGTATTCACAGCAATGCTGGTTGAAGTGTCCACAACAGAAGAGTAAAAACCAACAAGCTTTCTTCCCGCAGCAAACGGGAAGAAAGCTTGTTTTGTTTGGCCCGGTTGGTCTGGAAGTTGTATTCTGTTGGAATGTTCTTTATATTTTAAGGGACAGACGAGAAAATGGGGCATGGATGATGACATTAATTGATTGGATTTTCACATTGATCGGAGCAGTTTGGATCGCTGAGTTTCTGCTGTTCCGGAACCGCGGGACTGCGAGCGATCCAGTTGAAAGAGGTTCATTTTACCGAATCTTGGCGGTTTTGCTTGGAACGATTCTGGCGGCCATTTTGCTGCAGGAAATGCAAGGCGAAGAAATTGCACCCGTTCTCAAGGTTATTGGCACAATTCTATTTGCCGCGGGCGTCTTTTTCCGATTTTGGGGAATCCTGCACTTGAAATCGCAATTCACTCGCCATGTGACGGTACGCGAAGGTGATGAAATCGTCAGCACAGGACCTTACCGGAAACTGCGGCATCCGCTTTATACCGGCCTTTTTTTCATCGCCCTCGGCATGCCGCTCTATTTTACCAGCCCGATTGCGGCAGTTGCAGGCGGAGCGTTGATGGTATGGGCACTTTTGAAGCGGATCGACTACGAGGAAAAACTCTTGATCGAGAAATTTGGTGTGCAGTATAAAGAGTGGATGAAAGAGCGTGCGCGGCTGATTCCGTTTCTTTATTAGAATCAGCAGTCCGTATATTTCCCCTTTTCGCTCAAACAGCGGAGAAGGGGTATTTTTTCATAAAATTTCTTGCTTGTTTGGAAGAGTCGGCAAAGGAGTGACATGGGTTGGCAATAAAATTGGAGAAAGCGCAATTGGAGGATATATACCGGCTTTTTAATATGCAGTACACGGCTTTTTTGCCGTTGCTTGAAAAATACCGGGATTACAATACCAGTCCGGCAAATGAATCAATCGACAAATTTGCTGAACGCCTGATCCGGCCCGACAGCATGTTCTTTAAAATCATCGAAGATGGCCAGCTATGCGGCGCCATACGTGTGCATTGGAAAGAAGAGGGCCGCTTCTGGGTCAGCCCTTTGTTTATTCATCCCGATTGCCAGGGGCGCGGAATCGCCTCAAAAGCACTGGCATTGGCGGAAGAACAGTTTCCGGAAGCTGTGAGCTGGGAACTTGCGACGATCCTGGAAGAAGAAGGCAATTGCCGGCTGTACGAAAAAGCGGGCTACGTCTGGACTGGCACAAAACAGCAATTAAATGAAAAAGCGACGCTTGGTTATTTTAAAAAACTGCTGAAGGAAGTGGAACGATGAACTATGCCATCAAGCCGCTGGAAGGGTTTACGGAAAAAATCGGGGAACTGGCTTTTATGCTTGAACACTCACGCAGCGTCACACTGAATGATGTAAAAGATCTTCAAATGGGCGAATTGGATGACATAGAAGAGGCCGGCGGCAATTCAATCGGCGCGCTGCTTGCCCATATCGCAGCCATCGAGAAAGTGCATCAGCTGATTTCATTTGAAGACCGGGACTTTACCGAAGAGGAATGGCAGCAATGGGGAGCGGCGATTGAACTGGGGGAAGAGGCGCGTTCAGAATTCAAAGGGAGAACTTTGGCTGATTATTTAACCGGACTGGAACAGCTCCGGTCCACGACGCTCGACAAGCTTCGGACAAAAGAAGACAGCTGGCTTTACGAAGAGCGCTATTGGCCGAACGGTGTACCGTACAATAACTACTATCTCTGGTTTCACGTCATGGAGGATGAAATCAGCCATCGGGGCCAAATCCGGGCCATCAAGCGGCGATTGCGGAAAGGGTGAAGGGGATGGAAGAGGAGCTTTCAACACACCGGTTTTACCTAAGGGAATTTGAAAAAGGGGATTGGCCGGCTGTCCATCGGTACGCTGCACTCGAAGCCGTCAGCCGCTATCAGCCGTGGGGGCCCAATACAGAAGAAGAAAGTCGGACTTATGTCGAGCAATTGCTGGAACACGCGGCGAAAGCCGACAGGACTCAGTTTGCTTATGCAATAGTTTGGAAAGAAAACGGCCAGCTGATCGGTGCAGGGGAACTGTTTCTTCAGGATGCGGCGAACCGTGTCGGGGAAATCGGCTATATCCTCCATCCGGATTACTGGGGAAAAGGAATTGCGACAGAAGTGGCGGAATTGCTGATTGGCTACGGATTCAGCAAACAGGGCCTCCACCGGATTTTTGCCACATGCGATCCGGCAAATGCCGGATCAAAAAAAGTGCTGCAAAAAACGGGCATGATGTGGGAAGGGACGCTCCGGGAAAATCTGCGCATGAAAGACGGCTGGCGGGATTCGCTGATTTATGGAGTGCTGGAACAGGAATGGCAAAGCAGATCGGCTTCTTCCTGTCTGGGCGAATAAAACCCACCCATCCTCCATCCGGAGAAAAAAGTTCACTCTTACTGCCAGATGTGATAAGCTTTATGTCATCGCGCTATAACAGGGCAACAGTACGGGAGTGATAACATGCCTAAAAAAGATAAAGCAAAAAGCGGAATTGGACGGGGAACCGGCAAAAAAGGCTGGACGCGCTGGCAAACAGGCGCTAAGAAAGCGAAAAATGCCAAGCCATATACGAGCAAAAACAAAAAAGCGAACGATCTAAAGAACAGCCAGCCGAAAGATGAAGGATCAGGCTGGGTTGACGTAGATTGATGGAAGACAAGCTGCCGAGAGAGGCAGCTTTTTTTGTGCAAAAAAATAAAACGGAGGTTCAAGCAGATTAATTTACATCGTACACGATTTAGTTTAATGTAAATCGTGTACGATACAAACATATTGGAGGAATGAATGATGAAAGCACTTTACGAAACTACAGTTATTAATACAGGCGGCAGACAAGGGGAAGTTTTTTCAGAAGACAATATCTTCTACATGGACGTAGCAAAACCACAGGCACTTGGCGGCGAAGCGACAACAGCGACCAATCCGGAGCAACTATTTGCAGCAGGCTATAGTTCTTGCTTTAACAGCGCATTGGAATTGGTATTGGAACATGATAAAGTGAAAGTGGAAAAAAGCGAAGTCAAAGCGACAATTTCTCTCATCGGCGACAAAGAAAATGGCGGCGTTAAATTAGCGGCCAAACTGGAAGTAACAATTACCGGCATTGACGATGAGCTGAAACACAAATACGTGGAAAAAGCGCATAACTACTGCCCGTACTCCAAAGCAGTCAAAAATTCCATTGATGTAGAAATTGTCGTTATCTAAATAGATAATGGATGTGGTTGAAATGGATCAGCTGTCGAAACTGGATCAGCAATTATGTTTTGAAGTTTATAAAGCATCAAGCAATTTCACAAAGATGTATGCACGGGTGCTCGAACCGTTCAATCTGACCTTCACACAGTACCTGGTGCTGCTTGTGTTATGGGAAGAAGATCATTTATTGATGAAAGACATCGGAGAAAGGCTTGGGCTCGGGACTGGAACGCTCAATCCAATCATCAACCGGATGATGGAACGCGGACGGCTTGTCAAAGAACAATCGCCTGGCGACAAGCGTGCTTTCATCATTTCGCTGACAGAAAAAGCGAAGAGGGAGCATCAGCCGATTGAACAGGCGGTCGCAGAAAAACTGATCGATTGCAATTTTATAGACGTCAACGCCATCACGCTGATGAAAAACCTGAAAGAACTGAACGCTTTTTTCAGCGAAATGGATTTGTAGAATGGCAAAGCCAAGAAAAGGAGTGATGTGCAATGGGAATTTATGATTTAACGGTAACGGATGCAAACGGAAAAACCTACCCCATGAGCGAATACCAGGGCAAAGCGATGCTGATTGTCAACACGGCGACCAAATGCGGACTCAGCGATCAATTCGATAGCCTTGAAAATTTGTACAAAACATATAAAGACCAAGGCCTTGTAGTTCTTGGTTTTCCATCTGATCAGTTTGCACAGGAACTGGCAAATGCAAAAGAAGCGGAAGAGGCATGCCGGATGAGCTACGGCGTCACGTTCCCGATGCACGACATCATCAAAGTCAACGGCAAAGAAGCGCATCCGCTGTTTAAATACTTAACCGACAACACCAAAGGGCTCCTTGGCAGCAGCATTAAATGGAACTTCACAAAATTCCTCATCGATGGAGAAGGCAACATCGTCGGCCGTTATTCGCCAAAGGACAAACCCGAATCATTCGAGAAAGAAATCCAAAAAGTATTGGCGAAATAAATAGGGAACAGCCCATTAACGCCCCGGAGCAATCGATGCTCCGGGGTGTTTTTTATGAAGTGCTGGCAGAATGGCATTTTTTGTCCAGCCAAGTTGAAACGGCATCCGCCGTTTCGTCCGGTTCATCCCATTGCAGCATGTGGCCTGCATGTTCAATTCTCCGGATGCTTACATCTTCTATGGCTTCCTGCAGCTGTGCAATCCCCAAAGCCTGGGCATCCTCCAGCTCTTTCGGTGAATCCGGATAAATCAGCAGCAAAGGTGCCTGGATAAAAGGATATACGCTGGTAAAGGGCTCCTGGAAAAACGCACGGATGATTGACAGCACCGTAAATTTAGACACCCGCAATTCAAATTCATCTTTTTCATTCCGGTGAAAAATCGTTTGAATAGATGTTTCTATATCGCTGTCCCATTTTTTGGCGTATGGCCTGTATTCTGTTGCAACAGCGGGCCAATTTCGGAACCATGTCCGGTTATCCATATAATCGTTCCAGCCGGAAAGCGCATAATCGAATGTCATTTCGGGCTGGTTCTGCGGAAACGTAAAGCCGCCGTCCAGCAAGACGACTCCGAGCACCTGGTCCGGATAATGCCGGGCAAAATGCAAAGCAAGGTCCGCCCCCCAGGAATGCCCCATGACAAAAAACGGCTTCTCTGTTAGCTGATCCAAAACCCGCTTGAACCAAAGGGCCAGGTTTGAAAAGAGATAATCTTCTTCCCGGTCAAGAGCTGCTGATTTTCCGTGTCCGGGACTGTCCAGTACAAGGAGCTGGTACCGTTCTTCCAACCGCGGAATCAATTTGCCGAAACTGTACAAGCCACTGCCCGCCAGTCCGTGGAAACAGACCAGGAGCGGCTTGCTGTTATCGCCGTAATGCAGGTAGCTCACTTCTTTCCCTTCAACCTGCAGTTTCATGTTTGCCATTTTATTGTCCTCCATCTCCACCACCGTTTCTTCTTCTTTAATTTCGCGCTTTTTGCAGCCAATCCTGCCTTCGAAAATAAAAAGGGTTTTCGCCTCAAAAAGAAGAAAAGATAAAGATGAGTGAAACCAAGGAGAAGCAAAAAAGACTGAAAAGAATTTAATACACAGGTGAAGATAAGGGAAGGCGGATTCGCATGACGGAACAGGAATTTTACGACAAAGTCGGCAAAACGAACGGCTGGGATTTCAGCTCGGTCCGCTGCATTGTAGAAGGGACAGGTTGGGATTTTTACAGAGAAGTGGCAAACAGGGCAAAACCTTCCGATATTCTACTGGACATCGGTACAGGCGGAGGGGAAAAAGTGCTGGAAATCGCCGACTCTTATTCTCTAATTGTCGGAATCGACAATTCCAAAGAAATGATCAATACTGCCCGCACCAATCTGGCAAACTCACAGGTTTCGAATGTCCGGTTTTTCGAGCTGCCAGCAGAACACCTGAGATTTCCGGAAGGCTTTTTCGACTTGGCATCAAGCCGGCATTGTTCATTTGACGCTTTAGAGCTTGCCAAGGTCTTGAAAAAGGGAGGCTGTTTTTTGACGCAGCAAGTCAGTGAAGGCGACAAGCTGAATTTGAAGAAGGCATTCGGCCGTGGCCAGAGCTTTGGGGAAAAGGACGGATCCTTGAAAGAGGCCTACATACAAAAACTGAAGGCAGCGGGCTTTTCAAAAGTAGAGGCGTTTGAGTACGATGCGGATGAATACTACGAAACACCGGAAGACTTGATTTTCCTGTTGACCCATACGCCGATTATTCCGGATTTCGGCGAGAAGCCGGATGATTTAGCAGTGCTGAATGGATTTATTGAAGAGAACAGACAAGAACAAGGCATCCGCACCAATTCAAAGCGGTTTCTGCTAATAGCAAAACGGTAGTGGGAACCGGTAAAGAAAAAAGGAGAAGTTTGATGAAGACAATCACAAAAGGGCGATTTCCCTATCATACAGTCGAACCGGCGAATGGAAAAAATGCAAGATTGACGGTCATTTTCTACCACGGCTGGGGGACGACTGCTGAAAGCTACTTGGAATTTGCCGAAACTTTGGCCGGGGAAGGGTATACTGTCGTTTTGCCTGAGCTTCCTTATCATGACTCGCGAAATCCGTTGGCCAATCCTTTCTATCCAACAATTTTGCAAGAATATTTTTGGAAAACGATTTTTGAAAGCATCGATGAATTCGACGAATTTCTGAGAGCACTCGAAATTCCGGCGAGCCAATTGATTGTGGCCGGCAGTTCTATGGGCGGCTTTATCGCGGCGGGCATCGGGGCGCAGCAAAACCAATTGGGCGGAGTGGCAAGCATCAATGGTTCAGGAGCGTTTCTCCTGACAGAACAGCTTTTGAGAAAAAGGGATCAGCGGCTGGCTTTATCACCCGAAGAAGAGCAGCAATGGAAAAAATACGACCCGGCAAAGTCGGCGCGGTGTCCGGCACCTTTGCTGCTGCTTCACGGAAAAGAGGATCCAGTCATTCCAGTCGAAGGGCAGATGGCTTATTATGAGTGCCGAGTTAAAAAGTACGGACCCCAACATACAAAGATGATTTTATACGACGGTGTCGGCCATCAGTTTACGGATGAAATGGCCGCTGCTTTTATAGAATGGCTCAACGGCTTGCAGCAAAGTCCATTAACAGTGGAAGAACTTATTTCCCCTTTTATTTCCCGGGAAATAAAGAGCCTGCTGGGCTACGCCGCGTCGTCCGCCCAGGCAGAGAAGGCATATGAGGGATATATGGCGGCCGCCAATCACCGGCTGTACGGATTTAAAATTCAAGAAGGTATTATCGGATGTATCGGTGTTCATTTGGAAGAGGGTCAGCTGGAAATCAGACACATTGCCGTATCTCCTGAAGCGAGAGGACAGGGGATCGGCGGCCGAATGATTGAGTGGATTCAAGCGGAACACTCCCCTTACATCATAGTAGTGGAGACGGACCGTGAAGCCGTGGGATTCTACCGGAAAGCAGGCTTTACAGCGATCAGCCTTGGAGAGAAGTACCCGGGCGTCGAACGCTTCCGGTGCGAAAGGAAAAAAGCGGATCATGAGAAATTCTAATAAACTGCCAAGAATGAATCAGCATGGAAAATGGCGGCTGGAGCTGGCGCAAAATTTAAGCAAACAACTGTCGGATTTCAGCGGAGTGCATGCGGTTGCTGCCGGCGGTTCGGTAGCGAGAGGATACGCCGATGCCTATTCGGATTTGGAATTGCTTGTTTACTGGAATCATCAGCCTGATGCCGAAACCCGGCTTGCAGTTTTCAACTGTTTGAATGCAGAGCGCCGGTATCCAAAAATGGATGTGGGCTATGACAGCGCCTATCTGATTGACGGGTTTCCTGTCGATGTGTGGCATAGAACCATGGAACAGGAAGAGGCGGCTGCAGACAAGGTGCTGAACGGTTTCAGCACGGATCTCGATGCCGGCAATGTGCTGGATACGATACGGTTTGCCATTCCACTCTATGGAGTGGATTATCTAGAACAGATCAAAGAGTGTGTTGAACAATATCCCGATGGACTGGCGGTGGAATTTCTCAAAAGATTTCTGCCGCATTTTCATCTTCGGCAGTTGTTGTATGCAGCGAGGCGGGACAATCCGACGGCATTCTACAGCATTTTAAACTCCATTCTGGACGGCTTGTTCGTTGTCCTTCTTGCGATGAACCGGTCTTATTTTCCGACTTACAAATGGTTCTACAAACGCCTTGCCGAATTGCCGGTGGTGCCGGAACAAATCGATTTCCGGCTGCGTCAACTATATGTGGAACCGCCGCTTTCTGCTGTGAAGCAATTAAAAGCGATATTGGAAGAAACGGTAGCACTCGCAGAGCGCCTGTATCCGCAGGTGGATACCGCTTTTGTCCGCTATGGGCTGGAACAGCCGATTCCGCAGTCATACAAAAACGCCTTTACTCTTGGAGTAAAGGCGCCGGGGGATTCGCAATAGCGGATGGTTCTTCTTGCTGCACATTTTTCTTTACCGGAGGATGGGCTGCCAATGCGGCCAGAATCCCGATTGCCGGAAACAGCATGATGCCCCACAAGATTTCAGCGTAGCCATGGAAATGGTCGAACGCGATGCCGAGCGGCAATGGTCCAAGAGCCGATCCGGTAACAATCATGGCCATAGAAATGCCGCTGATGCTGCCGATATGCTTGCGGCCGAAATAGTTGGGCCAGACCACAGCCATGACGATCCGCTCGATGCCCATGCTGACGCCCCAAACTATCCCGAACAGGATTGCGACGGAAAAGCTGGAAGCGTTTTGCAATAAAAGCAACGAAGCGATTTCGCCGGCAAAAACAAGAGCGAGCATGTATTGCACTTTTACTTTCTCGAGAACGATTCCCGCAAGAAACGTCACCGGAAGGCCGATCAGTGCGGTTAAGCTCAATACACTGGCAGCCGCTTCACGGGACAGTGATTTCTCTGAGAAAATCGACAGCAAATGGAACGTCAGGCCGGTATTGACGATGCCGGGAATGATGGCACAGACCAGCAGCAGCCAAAATGACCGGGTAGCCGCTGCTTCTTTAACGGTCCAGCTAACTTCTTTCATTGCGGGATTGCTTGTGCCTTCTTTTGCGGCACTGCCGTTATCCGGAAGCAAGCCCATGTCTTCAGGAGAGTTTTGGATCAGGAAAAAAGCAAGCGGGGTAAAGCAGACAACGACAATGGCGCCAAGGATAAGCCAGGAAGCCCGCCAGCCGAAAGCATCGATGAGCCAGACGTTCATCAGCGGGAAAGCGGCCGAACTGACTAGCCCGCCGATGGCAGCGATGCTGATGGCGCGCCCTCTTTTTTTAACAAACCATTGCGGAATCAATGAACTTGAAATCAGGCCCATCGAGCCTTGGCCAAGCAGCCGGATAAAAAAGAAACCGATAAACAGCATGGCGAGGCTCGTGACGAAGCTGTTGAAAAAACAAGCGATTGCCAGGGCAAAAGAGACAATGACGGCCATCTTTCTTGAACCGTTGCGGTCAATGAGCCGCCCGATAAAGAACAGCAGAAAGCCTGCTGCCAAAGTGGCGCTGGAATAGATAGCGGAAACCGTTGAACGGCTCCAGCCGAATTCGTCTATATAATAATCGATAAAAATCGCATTGGAATAAGTTTGTCCGGGGCCAGAGAAAAACTGGGATAAAGCCGCTAAGGCAATGATTACCCAGCCGTAGTGGAAAGAATAACCTGTCTGGTGTTTCATCGTGCATCTCCATTTTTTATAAGATTAACTAAGCTATGTAAACTTTTTATCAAATAATTATTTTAAAATCACAATTTAATATCATAGCACGATTTAGATTTAATGAAAGAAGAAAGTATTCGATGAGAAAAAATAAAAGGATTCAGAAAGTTGGTATTTTCATATAACAGTTAACAGACAGCTTTTAAAATCTTTTTAGTCTTTCCTCTTTTTTTAATAAGCTGTGTAAATGGCCGAAAAAAGTGTATGATTAAACTGGTAAAAAATTTAAGCATTAGGCAAAAAAAGTTTGGAAAGTTTTTTCATTCAGATTGGTCGTTTTTACTGCTTATTTGGTTTAATTTATAAAGAACAATAATTATTTGAGGTTAAAGGAGAAAAAGAACATGCAGTTATGGGAATTATTTGTGGCAATGATATTGGGAATTGTTGAAGGCTTGACGGAATTCGCGCCGGTCTCGTCGACAGGCCACATGATCATCGTGGATGATATTTGGCTGAATTCAAAAGAACTTTACACAGAGCCGGTCGCGAACACATTCAAAGTCGTCATTCAGCTGGGGTCTATCCTCGCTGTCGTCATCGTTTTCAAAGACCGTTTCAAAGATTTGCTCGGGTTGAACCGAAAAGAGACAGCTGGCAAAAAGCAGCGGCTCAGCTTAACAAAAGTAATTGTCGGATTGATCCCGGCCGGAGTTCTCGGCTTGTTGTTCGAAGATTACATAGATGAATATTTGTTTTCTGTAGAAACGGTCATCATCGGCCTTGTTCTTGGAGCGATTCTGATGCTGATCGCCGACTACGTCACCAAGAAAAAACCGCATATCGACACAGTTGACCAGATGACCTACAAGCAGGCATTCGGAATGGGGCTGTTCCAGTGTCTCGGCCTCTGGCCAGGATTCTCGCGTTCCGGTTCAACAATTGCCGGCGGGGTTTTGCTGAGAATGAGCCACCACTCGGCGGCTGACTTCACGTTCATCATGGCGGTGCCGATCATGCTGGGTGCCAGCGGCCTGTCACTGTTGAAAAACTGGGAGTACTTCACGATGGATGCCCTTCCGTTCTTTATCGTCGGTTTCATCAGTGCCTTTGTCGTGGCGCTCGTCGTCGTCAAGTTCTTCTTGAAATTGATCGACAAAATCAAATTGGTGCCTTTTGCGATTTACCGAATCGTCCTTGCGGCATTGATTTATATCGTTTATCTGTAAATGCCGATGCACTGCAGCCATCTGCTGTTCCGGAACCCCGATTTTCTCCAAGAGAAGATCGGGGTTTTTATGTGAAAAATAAAAGAGGAACTAGTTAGCTGTTTTGGCTGCTTCCTTTAACGGGAATATCTTTTTATTGAAAATTCTATCAATTTTAGATTCACTTGTTTTATAATTTATGTAAACAGCAGTTGAAGAAACGAGCAGCAATGAAAAAAGCTTTTAGAAAAATCAATGCGTCCCTACATCCTGAAGCTCATCACAAAACGGGCCTATTTTTGGTGCAATAAAAAACGTACAGGGAGGTTATTGCATGTCTACAGTTTCTCGCACTGAAAACTCAGTACCTGCTCCGCCAAAAACGTTTACTGGAAAAGCCAAATTAGTCGGACCGGGATTTGTAACCGCGGCAACCGGCGTCGGGACCGGCGATTTGATTGCGGCTCTTGTGGCCGGCGCGGCTTTTGGCATGACGCTCGGATGGGCGATTCTGCTCGGGTCGTTGTTCAAGTTTTACTTTACCGAAGGAATGGGGCGATGGCAGCTTGCCACAGGACAGTCGATTTTGGAAGGCTGGCATTCACTCGGAAAATGGGCGACCGGCTATTTCGGCATCTACTCCATCATTTGGGGATTCAGTTACGGAGCCGCCGCCATGTCGACAAGCGCCATCATGATGGTCACCATGTTCCCGATTATGCCGCTCTGGGCATGGGCGGTGATACACGGATTGGCGGGGCTGGCTTTGGTGATGCTCGGGCATTATCAACTCTTTGAAAAAGTAATGACTTTCATGGTGGGCCTCATGTTTATTACGGTGGTGGGTTCTGCAGTGATCCTTCTGCCGGATATCGGCAACATTGTAAGCGGCTTTGTCCCACGGACCGGCGGAAGTTCGCTGCTGCTGGTTTTAGGCCTGCTCGGCGGTGTGGGAGGAACAATTACGATGGCGTCCTACGGCTACTGGATCCGCGAAAAAAATTGGGAGGGCAAATCCTGGATCCCGATGATGCGCATGGACTCTGCTACGGGCTACATCATTACAGCAATTTTCACCTTATCGCTTTTGGTCGTCGGAGCGGAATTCTTATTCGGCACCGGCATTGAAATCAACGGCGAGGAAGGGCTGGTGTCGCTCTCGAATCTGTACAGCGATGAATTTGGTTCTTTTGCCCGCTGGCTGTTTTTAATCGGCGCCTGGTCAGCCGCTTTTTCTTCGTTATTGGGTGTTTGGAACGGAGTGCCGTATCTGTTTGCGGATTTTGTCCGGATGGTGCGAAAAAAAGGGGCGCATTCCGATAGAAAAGTTTCGAAAAAAGACTTTGCGTACCGTGCGTATCTGCTTTGGCTGACATTCCCGCCCATGCTGCTGCTGTTTTTCGGCCAGCCAGTCCTGCTCGTTATTTTATACGGAGCGCTCGGTGCGCTGTTCATGCCGTTTCTGGCTATCAGCCTAATGCTTTTGCTCAATTCCAAACGGGTGGACCGGGAATTCCGGAACGGATGGATCACAAATACCGTTTTAACTGCATGTGTCGTCGTTTTTGTTTATCTCGGAGCCGTTGAGCTGATGAAATTGCTTTAACGGCCATCAGCAGCTGCACCTTTAGAACGGCGAAGTCCGCAAGCCGATGCTTGCGGGCTTTTGTATTTTTGGACTGCATTCTTGGCTTGTAAAAGAAAAAGATCTGGTTTATAGTTTATAGATACAGTATTTAGTAAATTGTATAAAAAACAACACTATATATAGTAAAACCAATAACAATGGTGCCTGAAAAGGCTTAATAGGGAATCCGCTGAAAACCGGAGCTGTACCCGCAACTGTAAGTGCTGACGAACTATGGCAATCCACTGTCCAACGGACGGGAAGGACATAGTGTAGGAAGACGCACGAGCCAGGAGACCTGCCATCGTTATAAGTTAATGACCTTCTCCGGGAGCTGGGAGGTATAACGAAGGTACTCTGCGCGGTGCAGCGGCTTTTTGCCGGTTTCCGCCTGATTATTTACGTTTATCCGACCCATCCTCTCGCTTGAGAAGATGGGTTTTTTATATGCCCAAATACCGACTGGGGGAATAGCGATGACAGAGCAAATTACAGCAGGCCGTTCGCGGACCATTCAGACCAAATTGGTGCTGCCGCCGGACACGAACCACATGGGGACCATTTTTGGCGGTGCCGTGCTCGCCTATATCGATGAAATCGCCGCCGTTACGGCGATGAAACACAGCGGCAAAGCTGTGGTGACCGCGTCGATCGACACGGTGAACTTTCTGTCGTCCGCACGGGTCGGCAATGTCCTGCTCCTGGAAGGCGTCGTCATATCCACGGGGCGCACATCGATGGAAGTGTACGTGAAAGCGGAATGCCAAAGCATCGAGTCGGGGGAGAAAACCTTGACGACCACCGCCATTTTGACGATGGTCGCCGTCGATGAAGCAGGAAAGCCGACGCCGGTGCCGGGAGTGGTGCCGGAAACAGAACACGAGAAAAAGCTGTTCAAAAGTGCACAGGAGCGCAAGCAGCGCCGCATGAAAATCAACGAATACGCAAAGGAGCTGGTTTAATATGAATACATTTATCTACACAGAAACGGATGCCGTGACAAAAGCAATCCTGCGGGCGAGAGATGTCTACAAACTCGACGCCGCACCGCTGCTCGAAAAAGTAGCAGAACTCGAAACGCAGGCAAAAGGCGAGCAGTCTTTGATTTATGCGCTCAACCGCATTTCCATGGCGGAACCGGATTGGACATTCGTTGCCGCGGAACTTTATTTGAATGATTTGTACAAAGGCGCGGCGAATAGTCGGGGCTACCAGGCAGAATCCAAATACGGCGATTTTTATGAACTGGTGGAAAAACTGAGCAGCATCGGCATCTATTCCGGTGACTTGCTGAAGAGCTATTCAAAAGAGGAAATCGGGGCTCTGGGCAATGAAATCCAGGAAGATCGCGATCTTTTGTTCAATTACATCGGCTTGTTTTTACTGGCAGACCGCTATTTGGCGAAGGATTACGAAGGAAATGTCCACGAATTGCCGCAGGAGCGTTTCCTTGTCATCGCGATGACGCTGATGCAAAACGAACCGAAGGAAAAGCGCATGGACTTGGTGAAGGAAGCTTACTGGGCGATGAGCAATCTGTATATGACCGTGGCAACACCGACGCTGTCGAACGCAGGAAAGAGCTTTGGCCAGCTGTCTTCCTGCTTTATCGATACGGTGGACGATTCGCTTGACGGCATTTACTTGAACAACTGGGACATTGCACGCCTCAGCAAAGACGGCGGCGGCATCGGCGTCTATTACGGCAAAGTGCGCGCTTTGGGATCTGACATCAAAAAATTCAAAGGCAATTCGTCCGGCGTCATTCCGTGGATCCGCCTTGTCAACGACACGGCGGTCAGCGTCGACCAGCTCGGCCAGCGCCAAGGCGCAGTCGCGATTTACCTGGACGTGTTCCATAAAGACATCATGAACGGCTTCCTGGATTTGAAGACGAACAACGGCGACGAGCGCCGGAAAGCACACGACATTTTCACCGGCGTGGCGATTCCAGACCTATTCATGGAAAAGCTGAAGGAAACCGATGAAAACGGCCGCAGCACCGGCGAATGGCATACGTTCTGCCCGCACCAAGTGAAGACCATCATGGGCTGGAAAGACAGCGCGGGAACTGCACTTGGCCTGGAAGACTTTTACGATGAAACGGACGTCAAGCACTTCAAAGAGAAATACGAAGAAGCGGTCAGCAATCCGTTATTGCCGCGGAAAACCTACCGGGCGATGGACATTATGGCGCGCATCATGGTGTCGCAGCTTGAGACCGGCACGCCGTATATGTTCTACCGCGACGAAGTCAACCGCCAGAACCCGAACAAGCACTTGCGCGGCAAGGGGCTTACATCGATTTACTGTAGTAATTTGTGTACAGAAATAACCCAAAATATGTCAGCTACAACCATCACAAAAGAATATACGGACGAAGACGGCAACCTTGTGATGATCCGCAAGCCGGGCGATTTTGTCGTCTGCAACTTGTCATCGATCAACTTGCCGCGTGCGGTGAAAGCAGAAGTACTGGAACGCCTAGTGCCGATTCAGATGCGCATGCTGGATAACGTCATTGATTTGAATACCATTTCCGTCGGTCAGGCCGATGCAACAAATAAGAAATATAGAGCAGTTGGTTTAGGGACTTTCGGATGGCACCATCTTTTGGCGCTTGAAGGCATCCACTGGGAAACCGAGGAAGCCGTGGCGTTTGCTGATAAATTGTACGAAGAAATCGCCTACTATACCATTCTCTCTTCGATGGAACTTGCCAAGGAAAAAGGCGCATACCGCGAATTTGCTGGCTCCGAATGGGAGACCGGCGAGTATTTTGACCGAAAAGGCTATACAAGCGTTCGCTGGAACGAATTGCAAAGCGCCATTACGGAAAACGGCGTCCGCAACGGCTGGATGATGGCGGTGGCACCGAACTCATCGACGGCTAAAATCGGCGGCTCAACGGACGGCATCGACCCGCTCTATGCAGTGGAATTTGCGGAAGAAAAGAAAAACTTCAAATTCAAAGTGACGGCGCCGGATCTTGACCACAACACTTATGATTATTACCGCCGCGCACGCCACGTACTCGACCAAAACTGGAGCATCCGCCAGAACGCGGCCCGCCAGCGCCATATTGACCAGGCCATCAGCTTCAATTTCTATGTGCCGCATACGATCAAAGCGAAAGAATTACTGGGGCTGCATTTTGAAGCATGGGAACAGGGCTTGAAGACGACGTACTACGTCCGCAGCACATCCCAGGCGGAAATCGAAGAATGCGAAGCATGCCAAAGCTAAGGAGGAACCACTATGTCCATTCACGCACCACTGCAAAAGATCAAGCTGCTCAATCCCGAGCAGCCGAATAAATCCACCGGCATCATCAACGGGGAATCGTCCGGTTTATTAAACTGGAACGATATCGCCTATCCGCAAATGTACGATTTGTACCAAACGCTTTTGTCGAACTTCTGGAAAGCGCAGGAAATCAATATGCAGGACGACATCAAGCAATGGGACCATTTGACGGATGTTGAACGGGACGTATTTCTGCGCATCAACACGCAGCTGGCGTCGCTCGACAGCCTGCAGACGCCGACAATGAGCCAGGCGATGGACTATGTCACCGACTCGAGCTTCAAGGCGATTTTCGCGGTCATTTCCCAACAGGAAGCGGTGCACAACGAGTCGTATTCGTATATCCTGAGTTCACTGGTGTCGATCAGCGAGCAAAATGCGCGCTTCAACCAGGCGAAAAGCGATTCAATCGTAAGAAAGCGTAACGACCTGATCCTGGATGCCTACGAGGCGTTCCGCCAGAACCCAACGCCGCAGACCTTGTTCCGCTTGAGCGTCAATTCGATCAACCTGGAAGGCATTTATTTCTACGCCGGCTTCGCCTTTTTCTATCATTTGGCGCGCCAGCAAAAAATGCTCAAGACGAGCACGATGATCAGCTACATCCAGCGCGACGAAATGCAGCACGCGTATTTCATTTCCCAGTTTATCCGCATCATGCTGACGGAAAATCCGGAACTGAATACCGAAGAAAATATCCAATACGTCTATGACGCTGTAGACAAAGCGGTGCAGTTGGAGAAAGAATGGGCGCACCACATTCTGAAGGACATCCAGGGGCTTGATCTGGATGAGTTCGAAGGCTATGTCGAATACTTGGCCAACAAACGCCTGCGCCAGCTCGGTCTCGACAATCTGTACGCAGAACAAAGCAACCCGATGCCGTGGATCCAGGTATTTGGCGATGACATGATGAATGAAACCAAATCGGACTTTTTTGAACAGAAATCCCGGACCTATTCGAAAGTGTCGCAGTCGAATGGCTTCGACGAACTATGAGCCGCGGATTGCCATCGTCTATGCATCTGTCACTGGGAATACGAAAGCGGTGGCGGAGATACTGCAGAAAATCGGCCTTTCCAAGGAGCTGGAAGTGGAGCTTTGGCCAGTAGCGGACTTCCCGCTTGCTGAACTCTCACGTTACGACGCAGTTATGGTCGGCACCTATACATGGGGCAGCGGCGAGATTCCGAAAGAAATGCACGGCTTATTCGAGGCATTCGAGAGGTTGGACCGAACCGGATTGGTGACGGCTGTCTTCGGGACCGGCGACAGCTTTTTCGCCGAATTCTGCGGCGCTGTCGACCGCTTCCGGGATATGCTGTTTGTACATACGAAGCTGGCCGCGACGTTAAAAATCGAACTGGTGCCTCAAGAGGCAGATATCATACGATGTGAAAAATTGATTGCCAGCGTCACAAAAAGGCTGCCAGCGTTTCCTCGGTATATTTGCGGGTATAATCAGTAGGGGAAAGACCATTACTGAGGGGGAACTTGGATGACGGTAAATAATTGGTGGAAACTCGGTGCAGCTGCGTTTTTATCCTTAAGCATGCTCGCAGCTTGCGGAGTAAACAGCGGCGATTCAGAAAATGAGAATGAATC
This sequence comes from Planococcus glaciei, assembly GCF_900099655.1. GTDB lineage: Bacteria > Bacillota > Bacilli > Bacillales_A > Planococcaceae > Planococcus > Planococcus glaciei. Next base: position 510,938 of record NZ_FNDC01000001.1, on the reverse strand, counting down.
TGAAGTGAACGAAAACGAGAATGAAGAAAATGAAAACGAGACGAACGAGAACGAAGCCGATGAGAATGAAAATGAGTCAGACGAAAATGAAGCCGATGAAAATGAAAACGACGAGAATGAAGAAGACGAAAATAATTAATTTATGACGAACAGTAATTTCAAACAGAGCGGCCACGCGCCACTCTGTTTTTGCGTTTTAGGAGATTTATCTGCGCTCCAACGCATTTACTCCCGCTGCAACAAAAAAAGACCCGCTGAAAATCAGCGGATCCTGCACTTCACTCTTAAACTCTCAAATTCTCCACAACAGACGCGATCCCCATGCCGCCGGCGATGCACAGCGTGACGACGCCGTACTTCTTGCCGGTGCGCTCGAGTTCATGCACGAGCTTCGTCAACAGAATGGCGCCGGTCGCACCGATCGGGTGGCCCATTGCAATGGCGCCGCCGTTCGGGTTGACCCGGCTGCGGTCGGCGCCGAGTTCGTTGATGCAGGCGACGGCCTGGGAAGCGAACGCTTCGTTGAGTTCGATGATGTCGATGTCTTCAATCTTCAAGTCTACTTGCTTCAATGCTTTGAACGTCGCGTGGACCGGACCCATGCCCATCAATTCCGGGGAGCAGCCGACTGCAGCCTGGGCAATGACGCGCGCTTTTGGCTGAAGTCCACGCTTTAACGCTTCGTCTTCTGACATAACAAGGAGTGCTGCAGCGCCGTCGTTGCGTCCGCTGGCGTTGCCTGCTGTGACGGTGCCGCCTTCTTTAAAGACCGGCTTCAGTGCCGCCAGTTTTTCGAGCGATGTCTGGCGCGGATGCTCATCCGTTTTAAATTCGATTGTCCCTTTGCGCGTTTTTACCGAGTAAGGCGCAATCTGCGAATCAAACAAGCCTTTTTCAATCGCATTCGCTGCCCGTTCCTGGCTCTCCAGCGCAAATTCATCCTGTTCCTCACGCGAAATCTTGTGTTTCTCCGCGACATTTTCCGCCGTGATGCCCATATTCAGCTCGCCGTAGGTTTCTACCGGCTGCGAACCGGGCTGGCTCGCCGTGTTCGGGTCTTTCAACAAGACATCGCCGGAACCCGTACCGAAGCGCACTTTGGTGACGTAATAAGGTGCGGTGCTCATCGATTCGGCGCCGCCGGCGATGATGATGTCGCCGAGTCCCATGCCGATCTGCTGCACAGCGGAATTGACGGCCTGCACGCCGGAACCGCATTGACGGTGCAAGGTGTAGCCCGGCACTTCGACCGGAAGCCCGGCGCGCAGCAAAGCGACGCGCGCCAAGTTGGAAACGTCTGCACTTTGCTTTGCTTGTCCCATGATCACTTCTTCGACAGAAGCCGGGTCAAGCCCAGTGCGGCGGAGCAATTCTTCAATGACGTGGGCGCCAAGCAAATCGACGGTTTCATTGCCGATTGTGCCGCCCAGTTTTCCGATGGCGGTTCTGACAGAATCTACAATTACTGCATTCTTCAATTCATCATCTCCTGTTTTCCGGAAAATTCCCGTGCGTAATGCTTCACTTTTTCCTTGTCGATTTCCATGCCGAATCCCGGTCCGTCCGGAACAATCACTTCAAAGTTCTCGAACTTGATGCCATTGACCGTGACATTGTCTTTGAACAATAGGGGACCGAAGATTTCGGTACCGAATTTCATGTCAGAAATTGTTGAATACAACTGAGCACACGCGGCTGTCCCAAGGCTTGACTCGATCATCGTGCCGCCGTATAGCCCGAGGCCAGCCGCTTCGGCGATGCCAACCACTTTTTTTGTCTGGGTCATGCCGCCGTGCTTGCATGGTTTTAGGGCAATGGAGTTGCCGGCGCGATACTTCGCAATCCGGAAAACGTCCTGGATGCTCGTCGCTGCTTCGTCCGCCATGATCGGCACGTTGAATTTGGCAGTGAGGCGGGACATGCCTTCAAAATCCCATGCAGCAAGCGGCTGTTCGACCATCGAAACGCCAGCCGCTTCGAGTGCTGCGATGCAATAATTCGAAGTATCTTCATCCCATGCCTGGTTGACGTCGACTGTCAGGCGCGCCGCATCACCGAGCGCTTCCTTGATTTGGCGGACATGCTCGACGTTCTTGAACGGATCGCCTTTGCCGATTTTCAGCTTGAAGATATTATGGCGCTTTTTCTCCAGCATTTCCTGTGCTTCTTCAATGTCTTTTTCGGTATTGCCGCTGGCGAGCGTCCACGCAATCGGCAGGGATTTGTGGATCTGGCCGCCGAACAATTCGAAAGCGGGGATGTTTTTCGCTTTCGCCGCCAAGTCGATAATGGCATTTTCCACAACGGTTTTGGCGAAGTAATTGCCGCGGACAAGTTTCGATACATCGTTCATGATGCGGTCAAAATGATTCGGGTCCTGTCCGATGATCAGAGGGGTGATGTACATGTCGATATTCGCCTTGATGGCTTCCGGCGTCGATTCGCCGTAGGATGCGCCGCCGATTGTCGCAACTTCGGACCAGCCTTCACGGCCTTCGTCGTCTGTCACGCAGCCGACCACAATCGTCTGCACGGTAATGGTGTGCATTGCCAGTTGATGGGGACGGATGGTCGGCAAATCCAATATATAAACTTCAAAAGAACGTATTTTCATGCGAATAAACCCACTTTCTGCATTTTACTCAATAAAAGCTGCTTCCGTTTTTTCACGGACTTCTTCAATCGTTGCCCCTGGCATTAAATCGACCAGTTTTAATTGTCCATCTTCTACATTGAATACGGCCAGTTCCGTAAAAATCATATCCACTTGGCGCGTCGATGTAATGGGGTAGGTGCATTCTTTCAGCAATTTCGAGCTGCCGTCTTTGGACGTATGGTTCATTGTCACAAAGACTTTTTTCGCGCCGACGAGCAGGTCCATCGCACCGCCGACACCCATGATGTTTTTGCCGGGAACCGCCCAATTGGCAATGACGCCGGTTTCGTCTACTTGCAGTGCACCGAGTATGGCAACATCGACATGTCCGCCGCGGATCATCGCAAACGAATCCGAGCTGTTGAAGAAAGAGGAACCGATTGCTTCGCCGACCGGCAATTTCCCGGCATTGACCAAGTTCGGATCTATATCCGCTTCCTCGACATCCGTCACACCCAGCAGGCCGTTTTCCGTGTGGAGGTAGATATTGTCTTCAGTCATATATTCCGCCACCAGCGTCGGAATGCCGATGCCGAGATTGACCGTGCAAGGGCCTTGGAGTTCAAGAGCCACGCGCTTCGCGATCATATGCTGAGTTTCTGCTTTGCTCATCTGGGTTGTCATACGCTCACCACTCCTTCTTTTGTCAGGATTTGCTGGGCTTTCACAATGAAATCCACATAGATGAAAGGCGTCACGATTTCTTCCGGATTCAATTCGCCCGGCTCTACAATTTCATCGACTTCGACAATCACTGTTTTCGCAGCGGTCGCCATCAAAGGGTTGAAGTTTCGTGCCGTCTTGTAATACACAAGATTTCCGAGTGTATCCGCTTTATGGGCGCGAATTAACGCGACGTCGGCACGGATCGCTTTTTCAAGGATGTACTTCACACCGTCGATTTCGCGTTCTTCTTTTCCTTTAGCGAGGTCGGTGCCGACGCCGGTCGTCGTATAATAGCCGCCAATTCCGGCACCGCCTGCCCGCATCGATTCGGCGAGCGTCCCTTGCGGCAGGAGTTCGAGTTCAATTTCGCCCCTTTGGTATTTGTCGCCGACATCACGGTTGCTCGTGAAATAAGAGCCGATGCCTTTTTTGATTTTGTTCTGGTTCAACAGGATGCCGAGCCCTTTGCCGGACTCGCCAAGGTTATTGCTGACAATCGTCAAATCGTTGACGTCTTTTTCCGTCAGTCCATCTATTAAGGTAAGAGGAGCGCCGATCAAGCCGAAGCCGCCGACCAAAACGGTATCCCCTGATTTTACGTAAGATAATGCTTGTTGGATGTCATGCTGTATTTTTGACATTGTGTGCCTCCATTCCGTGCTTATTCCACCGTTTTTAATGAATCGCTCAGTTCGAACCACGCCGGGATGCCGGCCGTCAAGATGCAGATGTAGCCGAGATCAGCCAAGTCCGCTTCCGTGGCACCAGCTGCGCGCGCTTTTTCCATCCAAGGCGCAGCCCCGCTGCCGTCAAGTTCAACGATGAAGTTGCCCGCCATATTCAGATGCTTCAATTTTGAAGAAACTTTGCCGTCTGCCATAATCAAATTGGATAGCTCTTCTTTGTTCCCTTGTTTGATTGCCGAAACCACTTGTTCAAGATAAGCCGTCTCTTCATCTTTCAGCCAGCCAAGCATCGTGCCGAGCAAATCATCAGCCGTTTCAGGCATGGCTTCCGGAAGAACAACCGGGTTGCCGCTCAATTCGAGTGCATACGGAATCGCTTCAAACGCTCTTTTCAACGCTGCATCGCCTTTGTACAAGTAAGCAGACAGGAAAAACTCAAGCAGTTCCGCTGCAGAGTAGCCGAAATCGACGGCCCCTTTCGTATGGAACAGCATGCTGCGTGAGTAAAGGCGTGCTGCGTTCATGCTGGCAATCAGCGCGTCTTTTTCTTTGCGGGACAGGGAGCCGTCCTGCATGATTTCACCGCGGATGCCAGTATATTTGTCCAGGACTTCCGGGCTGTAATCGTGCATTTTCTGTACCCATCCCGGAACCACATCATAAACTTCTTTGAAATACTCCAACGCTTTGCTCATGTAATACACTCCTAGGAAAAAATTATTTTAAACTTGCCGGATATTCGAACTGGTTGATGCCAAATATCATTGGCAGGACAAAGTAAACAAATACAACGATCAAAAGAAGTGCTAAAACGGTCAATCCCGTTCCTTTTCGCAACATATCCATCATCGTAATCTTGCCAGTAGCAAAAATAATGGCATTTGATGGTGTACCGATCGGCAGCATAAAGGCGAATCCAGCTCCCATGGCTACTGCCGTCATCAGTGGAAGCGGGTGGACGTCAATAGCAAGCGCCAATGCGGCAGCAATCGGAACCAGAATCGTCACCGTAGCAGTATTCGGTGTCATTTGCGTCATGCCGATGCCAAGCAAAGTAGTAACAAACAAAACCAATAGGTAAGGGGCGCCATCAAGCAGCATCAATTGGCTGCCAATCCAGGAAGCCAGATCTGTACCGTTAAAGCCTGAGGCAAGCGCAAGGCCGCCGCCGACAAGAAGCAGCACACCCCATGGCATGTTTTTCAGGGAGTCAGCCCCAAGGAGGCGCTCACCCGTATTGCCGGAAGCGGGAATAGCATGCAGCAGGACCGCTGCCACCATGGCAATCATCGTATCGCTCAGTCCCGGGATCAAATCGCTCCACAGGAACGTCCGCGTCATCCAGAAAAAGCCGGTCAAGAGGAAAATCGCCAGGACGACTTTTTCTTCATATCCCAGTTTGCCGAGCTCTTGTTTGCGGTCGAGCACAAATTGGCGTCCATTTGCAATTTTTTTAACTTTCATCGGGTAAGCGATTTTCGTGATATAGAAAATCGAGAAAATCATCAATAGGACAGTCAAAGGAAAAGCAAAAAGGAAAAAGTGGGCGAAAGAAATTTCAAACCCGAACAGTTCTTTGGCAAGGCCTGCCAGCACCAAGTTTGTCGGAGTCCCAATCAACGTGGCACTGCCGCCGATCGTACCACCGAAACCGATCGCAAACACAATCGATTTCGTAAATTTCTGTTCTTCTTCCACCGTATAGACGTTGTCTTCTTTCATCAACGTGACCACTTTGGCGATAATGGCCAGACCGATCGGAATCATCAGCATGACGGTCGCCATATTGGACACCCACATCGAGATAAAGCCGGTCGCAATCATAAAGCCGAGAACAAGGCCGGAAGTACTGGCGCCAACCGCACTCAAAACCGTAACGGCAATCCGTTCATGAAGATTCCAGCGTTCGAGTGCCAGAGCTAGCGCGAATCCTCCGATGAATAAGAAAATCAGCGAATCGCCGTAGCTTGAAGCGGCGGTGTTGCCATCAACCGCTCCCATTAAAGGAAGTAAAATCAGCGGCATGAGGGAAGTGATGCCAAGCGGAATCGCTTCCGAGAGCCACCAAACGGACATCCAGGCCGTGATAGCGAGCACCGCGCGTCCGGGATCGCTAAGCCCAGGAAGCGGCAAAGCGAAGAGGACTAATAAAAAGAGAATAGGGCCTAGAAAAAGGCCGATCATTTGTGTCGTGCTGTAAGATTTCTTGCGGTCGGTCCCTTCTTTTTCGAAAGCGGCCGTTTGTTTCTTCCCGGGCATTTCAGCAGTTGCCACCCCAGCATTGCTGTGTGTCCGGAGTTCCGCCATCGTCACCAGGTCTTTCGTGTCTTTGTGGGATTTCCACATACTTTGGTTCAGCTTCTTAAATGAAAAATTCATTTATGTTCCCCCATTCGCCTTTGCTAATGAATTACAGTTTCTCTAAAAAAGCATCTAAAGCTTTTTGGATATCATCCCGTTGTTCAAATACCATGGTGTAATGATTGCAGTCGGAAACGACCGTTTTGATTTGCTTGATCGAAGCCTGCGTTTCTTTGTAGTCGTCAAGATAGAATAGCGGCGGCATGGATCCGATGTTTCCTTCGGCGTAAACAAGCAGGGTCGGACAGTCAATATCGTTGCCGATTGCTGCGGGATCGAATGTGTAGAAGCTTTCGAAATCGGCAACAATCCGGGACTCATCGGCTTTGTTTTCCCAGTGGCCGCCGGCCGGTCCGACTTCGTATTCCGCTGTATCCTGCAATACATCCGTCCACTCGATTCCGAGGTTCGCATAGATTTTCTTGATTTCTTCCGCGTAATGTTCCTTAGAGTCGAAATGGCGGCTGATGCGGCCAAGCGACGGCTGAATAATGCCGCGCTGATGTTCGGAAGTTTTAGCGGCTCCGTCCAGTAAAATCAGTGCTTCCACGGATTTCAAGCGGCTTGCCACAATCGCGGAAATAAATCCGCCCATCGAATAGCCGAATAAAATCGGGTTTTCCAGCTTCAGTTCTTGAATAAGGCCGATGATATCTTCCGCATGCTTGAAAATGGAAGTATCCGGATCAGCTTTCGAACTGTTTCCGCGTCCCCGAAGGTCTACCGCGATAAAACGGTAGTCGCCTTTCAGCTTTTCTGCGTAATAATGCATGTTTTTATGAGTGCCGGTCAGTCCGTGAATCGCGAGTATCGGTCCTTTTTCTCCCGGATAATCGGCTACTTGAATCTCATTTCCATTAACATTCACTTTATACAATTCCATCTGTTCCACCTCGGTTCAAAGATTGGCAATGCCTATAATGAAGAAGAAGCTGCCAAGGTTTCCTCGACAGCCACAGGATATTTGCTTATTCCGTTCTCATGACAAAGTTCAACGATGCTTCCTTGTGGTCGCCTTTGTCGATCAATTTAGTGAGCAATGTAGAGCGAACGCCGCCTGCCACATCTGTTTCCAGCCACTGGTCGCCTTCGAAGAATACTTGGGTAATCAATGTTTCATGGCCTTCATGTTCAAATTTGATATGGATATGCGCAGGGCGGTAAGCGTGGTAGCCTGCCGCAAACGTAAATTCGCCAGTCGGTCCGCTCGTCGGAATTTGATAAGGGATCGGAACGATTGAGTGCACTTCAAAATTGCCGTTTTCATCCGTGTAGAACTGTCCACGAAGATTGAAGTCTGGTGCCGTGGAGTCAAAGTTCGAATACAGGCCGTCTGCATCGTCCTGCCACCACTCCACTTTTGTGTTTTTAAGAGGTCCGTTTACGGAACTGACGTTGCCGAAGAATACCAGTTTGTCGCCTGGTTCGTTTTCGCGCTGCGGGATAACGAATGGGGCTTCTTCAAGCAATGGCGGATTTTCTACGTAATACGGCCCTAAAAGAGAAGGTTCGGTGCCTGGTGAATTTTTGTATTTCGCTTCCAAAACATATGTCTCAACGAAGACGTCCAAGAACAACGGGATTTCTCCGCTGCGCCCAAGGCGATCTGCCCATTTTACAAAGTTCGTGTATTCTTCATGATTGAATTGCTGCTCGTCCAAGAAGTTTTTCATGTGTTTGACGAAGCCCTCGTAAGCTGATAACACGCGTTCATTTTTTACTACTGTTTCTGTCATCTAAATTCCTCCTCATAAAAAGTATGGTCATGCTGAATTTCCTTTGTAAGTGAGTTCATCAAATGTAAACGCATTCATGTTGTGCTAAAAAAAGAACGGATTGGAGAATAGCACTTGCAATGCCAAAGTATTTATTGTACGATAAACGTACAATATATCGCTTTACGTACAATCTCATCTTACACAGGGGGCAGAGTAAATGTCAACAGAAGAATTAGACAATTTTAAAAAATCGGGTGACTATATCCAGTCATTGGAGCGTGGATTGCAGGTCATCCAGGCTTTTTCGCAGCAAAACTCATCTATGACCGTCAGCGATGCTGCCAAAAAAACAGGGTTGAGCAGACCGGCGGCACGGCGCATCCTTTTAACACTTGAAGCGCTCGGCTTTGCCGAATCGAAAAACGGCAGCTATTCCTTGACGGCACGGACCTTATCGCTTGGGTATGCCTATTTGTCTTCCAATAACAGCTGGAGCATGGCGCATCCGTTTATGAAGCAATTCGTCGACCAGACAGGGGAATCGTGCTCCATTTCCATCTTGGATGGAACGAATATTCTCTATGTTGCCCGTGTCTCGACAAAACGCATCATGTCGATCAACCTTGGCGTCGGTTCCCGCCTTCCGGCATATGCGACGTCCATGGGGCACGTGCTTCTCGCCAATCTGCCGAAAGCAGAACTGGAAGCTTACCTGGAAAAGATGAATTTCGAAAAATTTACGGACAAAACCATTACCGACAAAGAAGAGTTTCTTAAAGTATTGGAAGGGGTGCGTGAGAAAAATTGGGGCGGCGTAGATCAGCAGTTCGAAGAAGGCCTGCGTTCCATTGCTGTTCCAATCCGTAACGCCCGCGGCAAAGTCATTGCTGCGATGAATTGTTCCGTGCACGCCGGACGCGTCAGCAAGGATGTGCTGCGCGAAGAATTCCTGCCGCTGCTCCAACAAGCGGCCGAACAGATCGGCCAGGCACTTGCCGCAGCCAATAGCTCATCTTTTGAATAATGAAAACCCGGCCATTCGATATGGCCGGGTTTTCTTTGCGGAAGAAGGGATTACTTGCTGCAAAGAAAATTTATTTGCGGCAAACCGGAGTTTACTTGCAGCATCCCTTTTTTATCTCTGAATTCACACATTGCGAGCGCAAAAAAGTATAATGAAACCACCAATAGATTGAATGCAAAGAGGTGCACCCATGATTGTCATCATCGACAACCACGATTCGTTTACTTATAACCTGGTCCATTACCTGGAGCAGTTTGACCCGGAAGTGGCCGTTTTTCAAAATAGACAAATTACAGCCGAAGAAGTGAGAAACTTATCGCCGGATTTGATTGTGCTGTCACCGGGTCCAGGGCGGCCGGTCCGTTCGGGCGCAACCAAGGAAATTCTCTGTTCACTTACGGAAGAGTTTCCGATCCTGGGTGTTTGCCTGGGGCATCAGACCATCGTCGAGCATTTCGGGGGGCGCATCATCAAAGGAGCGCAGCCGATGCATGGCAAAGTTTCGCTGATGGACCACGATGGCAAAGGGGTATTTGCAGGAATTGCTTCTCCGGCGAAAGTGACCCGCTACCATTCGCTAATTGCCGATCAAGCGGAGATGCCGCATTCCTTAATCATTACTGCTAAAACGGAAGACGGCGTCGTGATGGGCGTTCGGCACCGGACGCTGCCGATTACCGGCATTCAGTTTCATCCGGAGTCGATTTTGACGGAAGAGGGCTTCCGCATGCTGCAAAACTGCTATGAAGATGCGCGAGCATGGAAAGCTAGTCAGAACAGGAGGGCGGCGCAATGACCAACCCTTACCTTATGTTCGAGTTCCAGGATGCCAATGGCAATATCCAGCCTCTCGTATTCCAAAATCCCGTCAAAGTGCTGCAGACGGAGCGTTTGGAAGAAGTGCCAGCCATTATGGAAAACATCGAAGAGGCGATTCAAGACGGCTATTACGCTGCCGGTTATGTGTCCTACGAAGCAGCTCCTGCCTTTCAGCCGGAAATGCAGGTTCGCCGAGGCGCAGAAATGCCGCTTGTCTGGTTCGGGCTTTTTGAACAACCGCTTGCACTGGAACACACAGCAATAGAAGAACCTTACCAAGTATCGGACTGGAATATGGCGAGTTCGGTGAACCGCTATAAACAAGGCATTGAAAAAATCAAAGAAGCCATTGAAGAAGGGCATACTTATCAAGTGAATTACACGGAAAGGCTCCATGCGAAATTTTCAGGAAGCGACCGTTCGTTTTACCATCAGCTGGCCAGAAATCAGCAGGCGGGCTATGGCGCTTATTTGAATCTGGGCAAGTACCGGATCTTGTCAGCATCGCCGGAGCTGTTTTTCCGTGTCGACAGCGGCAAATTGACGACGAAACCAATGAAAGGGACGGCGCCGCGCGGACGCACGACGGCAGAAGACGAAGCAAACGTCGAGCGCCTGCTAGCTTCAGAAAAAGAACGGGCCGAGAACTTGATGATCGTCGATTTGCTCCGCAATGACCTAAGCCGCCTGGCGAAACCCGGAACGGTGCATGCCGCAAAACTTTTTGAAGTGGAAACCTATCCCACGGTCCATCAGTTAACTTCGACCGTGGAAGCGGAACTCATCAGCGGAGCGACTGTATACGACTGGTTCAAAGCGCTGTTTCCTTGCGGCTCGATCACCGGCGCACCGAAAATCAGCACGATGAAAACAATCGCGGAACTGGAACAGTCGCCGCGTGAAGTTTATTGCGGCGCCATCGGCTTTATCACGCCAGAAAAAAATGCGGTTTTCAATGTGCCGATCCGGACAGTCGTCATCGATGCAGAACGGGAAACAGCGCGCTACGGCGTCGGTGGAGGCATTACGTGGGACTCAACTTCAGAAGGCGAATACCAGGAACTGTACACCAAGGCGCAAGTCCTGACAGCGAAGCGTCCGGAGTTTGAGCTGCTGGAATCCTTAAAGCTGGAAGATGGTACGTATCCGTTACTGGAATATCATTTGGAGCGCTTGAGCGATTCGGCCAAGTATTTTCATTTCCCGGGAAATAAAGCAGAGGTAGAACATGTGCTTAAAAGCCTGGCACATCAACACCCAATGGGTCTGTTCAAAGTACGGCTGCTTTTAAATGAACGTGGAAACGTCTTTGCGGAAGCACTTGAAACCCAGCCAATCCAAGAACCGGTTATGTGCAGGCTGGCTGCTTCTCCGATAGACAGTGGCAATCCTTTTCTATTCCATAAAACGACTTACAGAAAAGTCTACGACGAGCATAAGAGCAGCAGCGACATTTTTTCGGTATTATTATGGAATGAAAAAGAAGAGCTCACTGAATTTACAATCGGCAATCTGGTGATTGAAAAAAACGGGAAGTTTTTTACCCCGCCTGTCAGTTGCGGATTATTGCCGGGAACTTTCCGCCAGTACTTGATTGACCGGGGCGAAATTGAAGAAAAAGTGATGCTGAAAAATGAACTGGCGGACGTTGACGCGTTGTGGTTCATCAATAGTATCAGAGGATGGATGAAAGTCATCTTAGCGTAAAAGAAGCCGCTTCGAATGGGAAAATTACCTTTCTAAAAGTAGGTTTAACAAAATTTAGGGAAGGGTATTTATAAAGTATCCGCGACTTCTGGCGTCGATTTTTAACTTTTTGTTAAAAATTTTTGACGAAACTAGGTCTAAAGATTTCACATTTTGGTGAACGCATTATAGGATGTAAGTAATCAGAAAACATTGGTGTTTCTGTGCTGACTGAAATTTAAATACTTTACCTTGCTATAAACAACTAAATACTCTGGTTGGATGTTACAGACAATAGAGCTGGGAACAACGCCGAAAAGGATTTCACCACATTCTTTTCGGCGTTTTTTGTATGTTTGGACCGGAAAAAGGAGCGGAAATGATGCAGTATTTTATTGATCACAACAAAAAAAGTATTCATCAGCAAAAGTTTGCGGGAGATCGATGCGGCTTTGTGGGAACGTCGATTGAAAGCAGAGAGTTTACGAATTGTCCCAACTATGTGGACCTGCTTGTAAAAGAACAGAAGTACAAAAGGTGTGCACATTGTGAATCGTTTCAAACGACTTTATCCAGTTGAACTAAAAGGAATGCTAAAAATTTATAAGGAGTGGGTTAGGGTGGAACATTTAGAAGAAGTGGCTGAAAAAGTGGGGATGCTGCTAAAATCGGAAATTGAACTGCAGCCGAAAGGGTGTATCGTCAAAAAGAAAAGAACGCTCGAAATTCATGCCAATACCGCCTTTTTTAGCTGTACTTTGAATTTTGACATCTCCTTTGACCGTTTCAGAGAAGACGGGACGGCACACAACAAAGCGGAAATCTATCTTTTGCCTGAAGAGTTTCCGTGCTTCTTATCCAATTTCAACGCTTATCCGATTCCATTGCCAACGGATTTCCATCAGCGCCTGATTTCGAATCCGAATATTGTTTGTGTGCATTTAGAGTCGAAAGAGCGTCCGGAATACTTTGCCGAGCGGCTGGCAGGAGCACTTGAAGCACTTGAGGAATTAAAAGGCCAAATATACATGAATTAAAAATGCCTGCGAACAGCAGCATATTAAAAACGAAGCGAGGACGGACTTATGTTAGTCAGATATAAGAAATCATGCCAGAAGATAGCGATGGGGTTATTGTCCTTTATGCCGAATGAACGAAACGTGAAAAATTTATGCCAAACCATGAACCGCTACACAGAAGATCCGGATTGGCAGTTGTACTTGCTGAAAAATGAAGAAGATTATATCGGACTGGTTGGCGTGGAAGTTGCAGATACGTATTTTACAGTCCACCACATCTCCGTCCTTCCTTCTTACCGGGGCGAAGGGCTGGGACATAAAATGATTGAAAAAATTCAGCTGCTGATGCAGGACCGTGAGATGCGCGCAACAGCAGAAACGAAAGAGTTCATTGAACATTGTTCAAAAAAAAAGTACGTCCTAAACTGATAGGCTGAAATTGGTGAACCAGGAATCCGTTCAAAAGAACAGATTGCCTTTTATATATATATATAATATTAAAATTTTCAGAAAATAGATGCTATAATTGTATGAGTGAGATTTTCCATACAAGGAGGCAATTCACATGCAATTGGCAGGAAAAGTGGCAATTGTAACAGGCGGCGCATCCGGAATTGGACTGGCTACTGTAAAAGCATTATTGGACAAAGGAGCACACGTGGTCATCGCAGACATCAATGTGGAAGGCGGCGAAGCGGCTGCAAAAGAACTTCAAAACAATGAAACAGAAGTTGCATTTGTTGAATTCGACGCTTCACGGGAAGACTCCGCAGCAAACCTTGTAGCCGAAACAGTCAAACGGTTTGGACAGCTTGACATCATGGTCAATAATGCAGGAGTCCGGTCAACTGCTGAAACGCACGAGCTTTCCTTCGAAGATTACCGGAAAGTAATTGCGGTCAATCAAGACGGAGTTTTCTTCGGATCAAAACATGCCATTCGTGAAATGCTGAAAACCGGAGGCGGTGCGATTGTCAATACGGCTTCTATATTGGGCTCGGTGGGAGAAGCAAATGCTTTTGCGGTTACCGCATCTAAAGGTGCGGTAAATTTAATGACAAAATCGTTGGCGCTCAAATATGCAGACAAGAACATTCGGGTCAATGCGGTAAGCCCTGGCTATATTGAGACGGGAATGTCAAATCGAAATACTTTAAACCCCGAACTTTATGCCAAAGCGGTAGCGAAACATCCGATCGGACGCTTGGGGCAGCCGGAAGAAGTGGCGCATGCGATCATCTTCCTGTGCGAAAATGAGTTTGTGACGGGCAGTACGGTAATGGTCGACGGTGGCTACACTGCACAGTAACCAGTTAATAAAAAATTTAAGGAGTTGTCCATTAAGTCTATTATTCGACTTAGTGGACAACTCCTTTTTTAATACTAAAAGAAGAATCCTAGTAATAAAAATAGAAAACTAAATATTCAAAAAAGTATTGCAATTTGAAAATGATAAGAATATACTAAAAAAAATCGTTGAGGGAGGGATTGGATTGGAGCAAAGTGTTAACAGTTTACAGTTAACTTTCGAAGGAAAAGTTGCTGTAGTGACCGGTGCCGCTCATGGGATTGGCAAAAGCATTTGCCGGGAACTTGCCAGTCGCGGTGCCCACGTAATTGCACTGGATATCCTTGAAGACCCTTTAAATGCCACTAAAGATGAAGCAGAAAAAGATATAAAATCAGCCCATTCATCAGGGGAAATGACTACATATCTATGCGATGTCACAAACTCCAATGCAGTAGCATCCGTTATCCGGCAAGTCATAAAAACTTTCAAAAGAATAGACATTTTAGTCAATGTGGCTGGAGGTGTGGCGGGTCAAGTGCATCAACCAATTGAAAAAGTAGCGGATGATGATTGGCAAAAAGTGATCGATATTAACTTGAAATCCACTTTTTTCATGGTGCGGGCAGTTGTTCCGCATATGAAGGAAGCAGGATATGGAAGAATCGTCAATATTTCAAGCGGTGCCGGAAGAAGCAGCAGCTTGACCGGCATACAGGCTTATACAAGTGCCAAAGCTGGACAGATTGGCTTTACTAGGCAAATGGCCAGAGAATTGGGCCCATTTGGAATAACCGTCAACAATGTAGCGCCGGGGTTTGTGTTATCCAATCCTTCTACAGAACGGCAGTGGAAGGCGATGTCTGATGAAGAACAAGTAAATCTGATTCAATCCATCTCGGTAAAAAGACTGGGGACACCAGAAGACATTGCGCACCCTGTGCTTTTTTTTGCATCAGACTTTGCCCGCTATGTAAGCGGTCAAGTAATATCCGCAGATGGTGGAATGCAACTTTTTTAGGAGGGGTAAGATGGCAATTACAATAATTGGTGCGGGTGCGATTGGCGGTGTTCTTGGTGCTTACTTGATAAGGGCAGGAGAGACGGTCATTTTTTGTGACATTGCTGAAGATCATGTCAGCAAGATGAATTTACACGGAATCACTATTGAAGGTCCCGATGAAACATTTACGGTTAAGGGAACAGCTTATACTCCAGAACAACTAGTTGAAAGAAACGTACCTCTTGAAACAATATTCCTTTGCGTTAAAGCCCACCATACAGAAAAAGCTCTGCTGCCTTTTTTACCTCTTTTAACTCCTGATTCACAAATAATTTCCTTGCAAAATGGTCTGTGTGAAAGAAAGATTTCAAAAATGATTGGAGAAGAACGGACAATCGGCTGTTTTGTTAACTTCTCTGCCGATTATCTGGAGCCGGGAAGAATTCTTTACGGAGGGGTGGCCTCTTTGTATTTAGGCGAACTGGATGGCAGCATTTCCAGCCGGATCACAGTGTTGAAAGAAAAACTGCAATGTTGGGGTCCTGCCCAAGTGACCGATAATATATGGGGATATTTGTGGGGCAAGATGTCGTATGCGGGTCTATTGTACGCAACCGCTTTAGTAGATGAAACAATGGCGGAAGTGGTCAGAAGGCAGGATTTACGAGGAATGTTGATGGAGTTGTGTTCTGAAATACTGGAAGTGGCAGACAAACTGAATGTTTCTCCTCTTGGCTTTGATGACTGGGAACCGGCACTCGTTTATCCGCGAGAGCAGCGCAATCGAAAAGAATTGGAAGCGCAGCTGGAAAAATTGGCAAAACGCATGGCCGCCAATAAAAAAACAAAAAGCGGCATTTGGCGTGATTTGGCAGTCCGTAAACGTGAAACGGAAGTTGATGCTCAACTGGGCGATGTACTTGAAATTGGAAAAAACAACGGAGTGGAAATGCCGTTGCTGTCTGCTTTGGTTGATTCAATCAAAGAAATAGAGCAGGGAACCAGAGAAATGAGCTGGGACAACCTTTACGAGTTGAAGAAAATTTATGAATCCTTGCCTACTAAAGCAAGTTAAAAATAGGAGTGAAGAAGATGCTGATCCCGGACCAGAGAACCTTATCAGATGATGTTGCAGCAATAATAAGGAAAATGATTTTAAATGGAGAATTCGGTTCTGGAGAACGCATTAATCAGGCACAGTTAGCTGAAAAGCTTAGCATCTCCAGAGGACCCGTACGAGAAGCCTTGAAATTGCTTCAGAACGAAGGTTTGATCAAGCATGAAACAAATAAAGGCACTTTTGTTGCAACGTTATCCCAGCAAGATGCATTTGAAATATATACTCTTCGTGCTTTGCTGGAAGGAGAAGCAGCTCAGCTTGCTGTACCTAATTTGAAAGAAAAAGATTTTGCCAAGCTGGAGCGCCTGCTGGAGAAATTCCATCAAATGATGATTGCGAAGGATCTGGAGAAACAGGCACAATGCGATATTTTATTCCACAGCACGATTGTTGGGGCATCCAGACATAATCGGTTAATCAGCATTCATAAACATCTTGATACACAAGTCGGGGCCATGTTTTTGACCATTGCCAATCAGGTGCCGCTGCGGGTGGAACAAGTTGTCCATAACCATCAAATATTGCTGGATGCTTTACGGACCAAGGACTGTGAAAGAATTCAACTCGCATTTTCAGACCACTATAAAACAGCATTAAAAGATTTGTCTAAAGTAGCTTCGACCAAAGAGTAAAGGACGGTGGAAACAGATGCTGCTAGAAGTGAACGACTTGTCTTTATCGCTCAAAAGAGCGGGGAAATATTCAAAAATACTGGACGGAATCTCTTTTCAGGTGGCTCAAGGAGAAACGCTTGGAATTGTAGGCGAATCCGGCTGTGGAAAAAGCATGACGGCGCTGTCGCTGATGCAGCTGCTGCCCGATAAAGCAAGGTTAGGCGGAAAAGTGGATTTGCAGGGAGAACAAATCACCAGTTTTTCAAAACGCAAATTAGAGAAAATCAGGGGCAATCAAATGTCGATGATTTTCCAGGACCCATTGACGTCACTCAATCCTCTCCATACCGTCGGAACACAAGTAGAAGAATCCTTGATCCTTCATACGAAAAAAAGCAAACAAGAAAGGCGTGATCGTGTCCTTCATTTGTTGCGGGCGGTTGGCTTGCCGCGTGCAGAAGAACTGATTGACGAATACCCTCATCAGCTCTCGGGCGGAATGAGGCAGCGCGTCATGATTGCCATTGCCATGGCATGCGAACCGCAGCTGTTGATTTGTGATGAGCCTACTACTGCCTTAGATGTTACCGTCCAGGCGCAAATCTTGGAATTGATGAATGATATCAAACGGCAGACCAAGATGGGCATCATTATGATCACCCATGATATGGGCGTGGTTGCGGAAGTATGCGACCGGGTCATTGTGATGTATGCCGGGAAAATTGTAGAAGAAGCACCGGTCATTGAGCTATTCCAAAATCCTAAACATCCTTATACACAAGGCTTGCTGGATTCGATCCCGAAACTGGGGGAACGCAAAAAGAAATTAGGCTCAATTCCGGGAACGGTTCCAACACCCGGGAATATGCCGGCAGGCTGCCGATTTGCTGACCGTTGTATTCATGCAATGGATATCTGTAGATCCACCCTCCCTCCAATGATTAACATTCAGGAAAATCACCAGACAGCCTGCTGGCTTTACGATGAAAAGGAGGCGAAAAACGATGGCTCTGCTAGAAGTACAGAACTTGAAACAGCACTTCACAACTAAAAAAGGGTTTATGGGAGAAAAAACGGTGATCAAAGCAGTAGACGGCGTCAGCCTCTCGATTGAGGAAGGAAAAACCTTAGGAGTTGTAGGGGAATCGGGCTGCGGCAAATCCAGCTTGGGCCGTTCAATCCTTCGCCTGGTAGAGCCTACTGAAGGCAGTGTTAAATTTAATGGCCAGGAAATTGTCGGCATGTCCCCTAGGGGGATGAAGGAATTGAGGAAAGAGATGCAAATTGTTTTTCAAGATCCTTATGCTTCCCTCAATCCTCGCAACACGGTCCGGAAAATATTGGAAGCACCGCTTCTTATTCACGGTACAGGAAATAAAAAAGAACGCCAGGAACGAATTGAGAGTTTGGCCGGAAAAATTGGTTTGCGAAAAGAACAGTTAAACAACTATCCTCATGAATTTTCAGGCGGACAGAGACAGCGTATTGGAATCGCCCGGGCGCTAATGCTCAACCCCAAATTGATCATTGCTGACGAGCCGGTCTCAGCTTTGGACGTTTCTGTTCAATCCCAAGTGCTGAATCTGATGCTGGATCTTCAGCAGGAACGAAATTTGAGTTATATGTTCATTTCCCATGATTTGTCTGTAGTCCAACATGTATCGGACAAAGTGGCTGTAATGTATTTGGGGAAAGTGGTGGAAATCGCAGATGTAAAGAAAGTTTATAAGGATCCATTGCATCCATATACCCGGGCTTTGCTTTCAGCATTGCCGATTCCGGATCCTGTGCGTGTCCGAAACCGGATCATTCTGCAAGGCGATTTGCCAAGTCCAGCTAATCCACCGCCAGGCTGTCCATTCCATACAAGATGCCCGATGGCGACAAAAGAATGTGCAGAAATTGTTCCGCCATTGGAAGAAAAAACAACCGATCATTTTGCAGCCTGTATCCACACATAGAATCAAAACGCAAAAAAGGGGTGACAATCAAATGGATGCCTTAAGATTTATCGCCAAGCGCCTGTTGTTGATGATTCCAATATTGATCGGGATCAGCATACTGACTTTTGCCATTTCAAATACGATTCCCGGAGATCCAGCCCGGCTAATATTAGGGCCAAAAGCCACTCCGGAAGGACTGGAAGCGCTTCGGGAGGATATGGGGTTGAATGATCCGCTCTATGTCCAATATGGCCGTTATATGGCAGGGATTTTTCAGGGAGATCTTGGAGAAAGCACCTATTCCCAGAGGCCGGTTGCAGATGACTTGATCCGCTATTCACCGGCTACATTCGAACTGACAATTTTCGCAATGGTCATCACGCTATTGATCGGTATTCCATTCGGCATTATCAGTGCCAGCAGAAAAGATAAAATCGCTGATCAATTCACCAGGATATTCGCCTTGCTGGGGGTGGCCATGCCGGCATTCTGGCTCGGCTTATTATTGCTCTTGTTTTTCTATTTGAGACTTGGAGTTTTTCCGGGGTCGGGCAGGCTGGATAATGGCATGTCGCCTCCGGACTATATCACCGGAATGTACACCGTGGATGCTTTATTGACAGGTAACTGGCCAGTATTTATCTCGGCAGTCATGCATTTGGTGCTGCCCGGCATCACGCTTTCAGCTGTCACGGTCGGAATGATCACCCGGATGACACGCTCGAGTATGCTGACCGTTTTGCAAAGTGACTATATCCGCACCGCCTATGCTAAAGGGGCTCCAGAAAATCGGGTACTGTATGGCCATGCTTTGCGCAACGGGGTTATGCCGGTTATCACTTTGCTGGGGATGGCTTTTGGCCATGCTTTGGGAGGCAGTGTATTGGTGGAAGCGGTATTCTCTTGGCCGGGACTCGGACAATATGCAGTCAATGCCATCAATTACCTGGATTTTCCGGCAGTTATGGGAGTGACCCTATTAATTGCCATCATGTTCATTTTAGTCAATCTGATTGTCGATACGATGTATTTCTTCATTGATCCGCGTTTGAAACACAATTGAGGAGGTGGCCGGATTGGTGCGTAGAGTTGTAAGCAGCCCGCTCACTGTATTGGGGCTTGTTATTGTTTTAATCATCATAGTGTCAGCCATATTTGCGCCGGCAATCGCCACCCACAGTCCTACCGAAGTCGATTTGCTGAGCAAATTAGAAGCGCCAAGTGGAGAACATTACTTTGGTACGGACGAAGTCGGGCGGGATATTTTCAGCCGGATTGTTTACGGCACAAGGATTTCTTTACGCATTGGGCTATTGGTAGTATTAATCTCTTTCCCGATTGGAACCATTCTTGGAGCGATTGCGGGTTATATCGGAGGGCGGGTGGACCAGATCATTATGCGGATTACGGATATATTCCTGTCGTTTCCCGGCATTATTCTGGCAATGTCCATCGCAGCAGCGCTTGGGCCGTCAATTGAGAACGTCATGCTGGCTCTAGCAGCCACTTGGTGGCCTTGGTATACAAGGATTGTCCGTTCATCGGTTCTCTCCATAAAACATTCGGAGTTTATTGAAGCTTCGCGTGCGCTAGGTGCTAATCCGTTCCGGATTTTGTTCAAGGAGATCATTCCGAATTCTATTGCGCCTGCTACTATACAGGCTTCGCTCGATTTAGGTTTTGTGATTTTGTCTGCAGCCGGTTTGAGTTTCATCGGCCTTGGTGCACAGCCGCCGTCTCCGGAATGGGGGGCCATGTTATCAAACAGCCGAGAAATATTGCGGGAAGCTTGGTGGGCGGCGACTTTCCCAGGCATCGCCATCCTTCTCACCGTTTTGGGTTTCAACCTGCTCGGAGACGGGCTCAACGATGTAATGGATCCGAAGCAGCGCTAATCCGTTTTAGGATGAATTGATCGAAAGGAGGGCTGAGGTTGAGAGCGGACGGTATCTTATGGAATGGCCAGTATAAAAAATAAGGGGGAAATACAATGAATTTTAAAAGCCGATGGTCAAAACTGCTATTGTTCTTCGTCATTGCCATATTAGCTCTTGCCGGATGCCAGAATTACAGCGAAGATGCCGAAAGTACCGATTCGCCTGATGCTACGGACCCGGCAGCATCCAATGAGAACTTTGATGAAAATGTCTTTAATTTTGCCACCAACCAAGATATACCGCTTTTAGATCCTCATGGACAAGCAGCGAATACAACGTTCCGTGTCATTTACATGATGTATGACCGTCTGGTAACGTATGACGGAACTTCAACAGAACCGCAGCCAATGCTTGCAGAAAGCTGGGACGTTTCAGAAGATGGCATGGAATATACATTCCATTTGGTCAAAGATGCCAAGTTCCACGATGGATCCCCCGTAACAGCTGAAGCTGTACAGTATTCTTTTACGCGGGCAATTGACGTCGGGAAATCAGCAGCAGGTATTTTCAGCAAAGTCATTGATAAAAACAGTTTTGAAATTATCGATGATCATACGATCAAGATTACGTTAAAAGAGCCATTTGCGCCGTTCATCAGCACATTGGGAACTGCTTTTGCCAATATCATCAATCCGGCTTTGGAAGAAAACCACGGAGATGATTTGGGAGAAAGTTTCCTGGCTGAAGCCGAAATGGGCTCTGGCCCTTATATCCTGGATAGTTGGGATCGAGGCGAAACCTTGGTTATGAAAGCGAACCCGGATTATTGGGGGGAAAAGCCGACCATGGAAACGGTTAATATCCGATTTGTCTCTGAAGCTTCAACAGCCCGCCTGATGCTTGAAAAAGGTGAAATTGATTTGATCGACAATACGATGGTCTCCCCGGAAGTGCTGGGACAAATGGAAGGCACCGATGGAATTGAAGTCGTGAAGGCAACCGGATTCCAAATCGACTACATGCCGATGAATATCGAGAGCGGTCCGCTTGCCGATGTGAAAGTCCGTCAAGCGATTGCCCACAGCATCAATTATGATGCACTGCTTGAAAGCGTCTATTTAGGAAATGCGGAACGAATCGTAGGAGCGGTGCCAAAAGGCATGTTCGGTTTTAGCCCCGATGCAAAACTTTATGAATACGATTTAGATAAAGCAAAAGCGTTATTAGAAGAAGCTGGACAAGCGGAAGGGCTGACACTCGAAATCGCCATTTCTGAAGATGATGAAGTCCGAAGCAACACGGCGCTTTTGCTGCAGTCGGATCTTGAAAAAGTAGGCGTTACATTAAATATCAAGACATACGCATGGCCGACATTCCTGGATCTTGTGACAAGCGGCAAACACGATTTCGGTCTCGTTTCGTGGACACCGGACTATCCGGATCCAGATTACAACTTATGGTATTTCGCACATTCTTCCAGCAAGGGGCCTGGTTTCAACTTGGCATTCTATGAAAACCCGGAAGTGGATGCCTTGTTGGAAGAAGCTAGAACAAGTACAGATGAAGACTTGCGCGAAAACAATTACAAAGAAATTCAAAACACGATGGCAGAAGAAGTTCCATACATTTTCGTGGCTCAACCGCAGATTCAGGCTCCTGTAAGAAGCTGGGTGAAAGGTTACGAGCTGAATCCGATGAACACGTGGTATGTGCCATTCCACAAAATCACAAAAGAACAGTAAGGAAAAGGGGGGCGGCTGTGTAACTGCAGCTGCATCCCACTTTTTTTAGCAAAAACCATTTTAAAAACCAAAATCCTTGAACGGAAGGTGAAAGCGATGAGCAATGGCTGGGGAATCCGGAATTTATCTGTTGCTGAAGGACAAAAAGAAAAAGGGTATTTAGAGTTGCCGACCATTGCCGAAAAGCTGCCGGCATTTCTGGTCAATGGCATAGCAGAAGGACCGAAAGTATTGGTATTAGGCGGGATTCATGGCTGTGAATATACATCCATTGATGCAGCGCAAAAAGTTGGCGCTTCCATCACTCCAGCTGAAGTCAAAGGGAAAATAATAGTGTTGCCGATCGCCAATCCGGCTTCGTTTTATGCCCGCAGCATCTATGTGCATCCAGGAGACCAGAAAAACCTGAACCGGGTGTTTCCAGGAAAAAAAGAAGGGACAGATGCCGAACGGTTGGCTTATTGGCTGAATGAGTCTGTGTTTAAAGAAGTGGATTACATCATTGACCTTCATGGAGGAGATATGATTGAAGCTTTAGTGCCATTCACCATTTACCATGTAACCGAAGACGAAGAGGTTTTAAACTCTTCCAAAGAAATCGCTTCTCTTTTTGACATCGAATACGTTATCGGAAGCAAAGGGCAAGTGCCGGGTTCTACATATGGCTGTGCTGCCGAGCAAGGGATTCCGGCCATTATTGCCGAAGCAGGGCAGCAAGGAATCATGAGTGAGGAACATTCGCTTCTTCTGCAAAAAGGTGTGAAAAATATTTTAATTTCTCTCGGACTATTGGAAGGCGAAGCAGAAAAAAGCGACTCCACCTTTCTTTCGGTATTTGATTGGTATCGATCGGACAGGAAAGGGCTTTGGTATCCCGCTGTACAGATAGGAGATGCCGTAGCCAAAGGGCAAGTTCTGGGCAAGCTGGCGAACGAATTCGGGGATACGGTCAAAGAAGTTGTCTCCCATACAGAAGGCACCGTGTTATTTCTGGTCAGCTCATTGGCGATTAATGATACAGATCCTTTGCTTGCAGTGGGGGCATAGCACATGGAAAAATTATTGAACCAATCCATTACAGAAATCGCAGAACTCTACCGTAAAAAAGAAGTATCACCTGTTGAAGTGGCCAAGGGCGCATTCGAACAGCAGCGGCGGCTCGAACCGGAACTCAATGCTTTTATTACACTATTGGAAAGGGATGCTTATCAACAGGCACAGGAAGCGGAAAAAAAGTTTTTGAAGGGTGACAAAGTTCATCTATTAACTGGAATTCCATACTCCGCAAAAGACCTGTTTTACACGAAAGGCATCTTAACGACATGCGCATCAAATGTCTTGAAAGATTTTAAGCCGGATTTTTCTGCCACGGCCATCGAGAAACTTTCACGTAACGGAAGTGTCTTGATCGGCAAGACAAATATGTTGGAATTCGCCTATGGCATCGTCCATCCGGATTTCGGAAAAACGAATAACCCATGGGATACTGCCAAGACATCTGGTGGTTCATCGAGTGGATCAGCGGCAGCGGTAGCGAGCGGAATCGGCTGCTTCTCTCTCGGTACGGATACCGGTGGTTCCATCCGCATCCCTGCTTCCTACTGCGGAACCATTGGGTTGAAACCGACCCGCGGGCTCGTCAGTTCACATGGTGTCTTTCCGCTGTCGTGGTCGCTCGACCATGCCGGACCGATTACAAGAACGGTAAAAGACGCTGCTATTGTACTTGAGGCGATAGCGGGCTATGACCCGAAAGACTCTTATTCGAGAGCTGAAAGCATTGGCCGATATTCAATAGGAGAGTTTGGAAAAAATCTTGGGAAAAAGCGGGTGGGTATCCTTTCTGAAAAAAGTTTAAGTGGATTGAAGCCGGATGTGAAGCGGGTCTATGACGATACATTAAAACAAATCCAGTCACTCGGCTGGGAGCTGAAGGAAATTGATATTGTCGATTGGGAGCGGACGGAAGATATCATCATGAATGTCCTTCTGCCGGAAGCGGCACAAATCCACCAGGACTGGTTTGGCCGGCAAAATGACTACGCACCATTGACCTATCAGCAAATTGCACTCGGCATGGAGCACAAAGCGGTGGATTATTTAAACGGGTTAAGGGACCTCAAAAGGTTTACAGCAAGCGTTTCAAAGTTATTCGATGAAGTTGATATACTGCTGACGCCGACCGTGGCGTTTGAAGCACCTGAAGAAGATCCGGTGATTGGCAGCGAAGAGTTGGATGAAATGCAGTTTACAGGACCATTCAATATTTCGGGGCATCCGGCACTGACATTGAATATGGGATTTGCGGAAAATGGTCTGCCCATCGGGATGCAGCTGATTGCGCCGCATTTTCAAGACATGGAACTGCTTGAATCAGCTTATGCACTTGAACAAACAAGGGAAATGAAGTTCCCGCCGATTGTTACCCGATAGGAGGAATTGAATCGATGCCTGATATATTGGATTACTTGAAAGGCCAACAGCTAGAAATGGAGTCTGCACTTCAGAAATTAGTTGAGGCAGAGTCTCCTTCAAAAAATAAGCCCCTTGCCGATCAATGCGGGACAGTACTCAAAGAATTGTTTGAAGAAATAGTCGGCGGCACTGCAGAAACCATTGTAAAAGAAGAAGTGGGCAATCAATACCGTTTTACTTATGGAAGCGGGGCGGAACAGATTTTGATCATCGGCCATTACGATACCGTGTGGGATCAGGGTGCTTTGCCTCTTCGCAAAGAAGAAGGCGTATTGTATGGACCGGGCGTTTTTGACATGAAGGGCGGATTGGTAATTGTCCTTTGGGCGCTTCGCGCATTAAAGCACATTGGAGAAGAAGGGAAAAGAAAGGTCGTGTTTCTTGTAACTTCTGATGAAGAAATCGGAAGTGCCCAATCGAGGGGCTTGATAGAAGAAGAAGCCAAAAAGAGTGCCTTAGTGCTAGTGCCGGAATCCAGCATTTCCACTACCGGAGCGGTCAAAACATCCCGTAAAGGAATCGGGATTTTTAAAATAAGCGTCCGAGGGAAACCTGTCCATGCCGGCATTAATCCATGGGCAGGCGCAAGCGCCATCGATGAACTGGTAATGCAGCTTGCGCAACTAAAAAAATTGGATAATCAAGAGGAAAACATCTCCATCAATATCGGCACTGTTTCAGGCGGTGGCCGGACGAATGTAGTAGCTGCTTTTGCAGAAGCTGATATTGACTTGCGTTTCCGGAATATTGAGCAAGGAGAACGGCTGAAATCCGCTATCTTGAACCGGACACCATTCATTGAAGGAACCGAAGTAGAAGTGACAGGGGATATCAATCGCTATCCAATGGAGCAAACAGATGCAGTCATGGAACTTTATCAGCAATTAAAAGAAATAGCAGCAGGCCATGGATATGAGTTGGAGCATGGCAATTCGGGCGGCGCAAGTGATGGGAATTTGACGGCTGCGATTGGAATTCCGACGATTGACGGCCTCGGTCCGGTAGGTGACGGAGCTCACGCGGAGAATGAACATGTGATTCTTGAAAATCTACCTTACCGGTCAGCCCTTCTTGCGGAATTGATCAAACGCCACATGAATTGAAAGGAGAGTATCGCTTATGGACATGATGACAATGAATTTAAGGGAATTTGAAGCCATTCAAAAAAAGATCAATACAGTGCTGTTGCCGATCGGCATGATTGAGGCGCATGGCCCTCATTGTGCACTGGGCACGGATGTCCTGATTCCAAGAGAATTTGTCCGGCGCCTGGAAGAAGTCGCAGGCGATAAAATCCTGATGGCTCCGGAAGTGGCATATGGACATTCTTGGGGACTTGCCCCGTTTGCTGGGACGATTGATGTATCTGCACAGGCTTTTTCAAACTATGTTTTCGAAATTTGCCGTGGCTTTTACCAAAATGGTTTTGAAAACATCATTCTATTCAATGGCCATGGGGGCAATAATTCGAGTCTGGATGTCGTGACAGAAAAACTGGCGGATATAGGGGTTCGGAGCCTGACGATCAATTGGTTTATCGATTACCGGGAAGACATTAAACGGATTACGCCGGATCCAGGCCATGCCGGGGAAGACGAAACCTCACTGGTTTTGGCAATCGATGAAAACTATGCCTTTACGAAAGGGGTCGGCAGCCACGAAATTCCGCTTCCGAAGCGCTTCAGGTTCAAAGATGGGGGAGCGGTGCTGTATCCAGAGGCTTTTTCAGGCAATGCGGAAGCAGCGACCGTCCAAAAAGGCCAGCAACTATATGAGCTGTTGACTGAGCTGATTTTGAAAGATATCGAAGTGTTGTGGGAACTTGAGCAACAACAAAGGGGGACGATAAAATGACGTTACGTTGGACTTCTGAACCGGTAGGGGAAGCAATTGTCGACATCGTATTAAGTTTGAATGAGCAGACCCAAAAGATGTACAGCCAGGAAGTGGCTACAGCCAGCTACAGCGACATCAAGCCGACGCTTAACAGCTTGCAGGAAATCAGCCGCAAAATAGAAGAAGTGGATCATGAACTTAAAGGGCTGGAAGGGCATCCAGGGAGATACCTTCGCTCGATGGCCAATGCCTATCGCTATTTTTGCCGGAGTTTGCAGGGAGATGATTTGCCGTATTCCGAGTACATCGCGAATATTCAGGAACTTCCTGTAGCACAGATTGGACCGGAAACTATATCGAAACAAAAAGAACTGGTCGAGCAAGGCTTGGCCGATCTTGGATATAAAGGTACATTAAAGGAAAAAGCGGAAAAATGGCTTGAAGAGACATTGATTCCACCTGAAAAAGTGGTGGAGGTGGCTGAGTCAATGAAGGAGAAAAGTAAAGCGGGTACATTGGAGCGGATTATCGGGCTGCCGGAAGAAGACGGAATTGATTCCATTAAGCCGATTACCGGGGTTTTCTGGAGCGGCTATTCAAAATACACCGGAAATTACCGCGGCAATCTGACGTTTAACATCGACCGGCCTTGGACAGAACCGGTGCTTGCCCAGATTATGACTCACGAAGGATACCCGGGGCATCAGGCATTTTATTGCCGGTGGGATTATTTGTACAAGCAAGGCAAATTGCCGATTGAAACTTCGTACTACTTGATCAATTCACCGACGAATGCACTGTTCGAGGGCGGTCCGGAAAGTGCCCTTCATTTTCTGGGGTGGGACCGGGATGAAGAGGAGACGGAAGGCATTACGTCGCTGCAAAAGCATCACTACAAATTGGCGCGCGACTGGATTGATATGCAGCGGATGGCCATGACGAATGCCTGCTGCGCTTTCAATAATGGAGAAATGAATAAAGAAGAAGCCATCCACTATATGATGGACACCGGCCTTATGAGTGCCATTGAAGCGAAAAATTGCCATCGCTTTTTCTCGGATCCGATTCAGAAAACGTATTACCCCTCTTATTATTATGGACGCTGGATGGTCGGAAAAGCTTACGATGCAGTGGCGAAAGAAAAGCGGGCAGACTTTTTCAAGATTTTATACGATACTCCGCATACTACAAATACGTTCATTGATGCAGTCAGCGGTTTAACGGGAACTCAATTCCAGCCGTTTGAACAGGTGAAAACCGGCAAGGAAGACTTTGTCTTATAAAGAACATCTCCATCAATGAATGTTTTAAAAAGGGGGATTCGGAATGGCCATTAAACTGGAGGAACCTCATCTGAAGCTGGTTGAAGCGGTATCGGCAGACCGGCTGATGGCTTTTACAGAACGCTTGTCCGCGGAAGTAAGATTGTCGGGTTCGGAAGAAGAACTCCGCGCCTTTCGATATGCTAAAGAAAAAATGGATGAATTTGGTGCGGAAACAGAATTGAGTTTTCATAAAGGCTTAATCAGCTTGCCGGTAGAAGCCGAATTGACCGTTAAAGGTGAAAATCTCGCCTGTATAACACATTCTATGTCCGCATCGACAGGAGAAGAAGGCATAAACGGAGAACTTCTTTATGTGAAGGAACTGAAAGGCATTCTATCTTCGGAAGGGAAAATCATTCTGACAGAAGGAATTGCCACGCCGGGCGCGGTAGAAATAGCTGAAAAGAGCGGTGCGCTGGCAGCCATTTTCATCAATGGGCCATGGACCCATGAGATGACCATCTCCAGGGTCTGGGGCAACCCGACGCCTGAGACTCGAAAGGAATTTCCGTTAATTCCGGTAATTTCGGTTGCTGAAGATGAAGGGAATCGTTTAAAAACTTTACTCGAAGCGGATGCCGAAGGCTTGGATGCCTGGCTAAAAACAGTGGTTGATACGGGGTGGCGCCCCATTCCTACTTTGGTAGCTGAGATTAAAGGAGAAGTTGAGCCCGAAAAATTTATCCTGTTTAGCGGACACATTGATTCCTGGCATCACGGAGCCATGGATAACGCTGGTGCAAACGCCACGATGCTTGAAGTGGCCCGGCTAATAAAAGAACAGCAGCTGCCGCTCAGAAGAAGTTTGCGCATTGTGTTCTGGTCGGGGCATTCACATGGCCGCTATTCAGGATCGACGCATTACTGCGACAGCCATTGGGAAGACATTCATGAAAATTGCCTGTTGCATGTTTACATCGATTCGGTCGGCGGAAAAGGTGCTGCAATTCTTGGGGAAAGCAATTGCATGGCAGAAACCAAAAAATACGGCGGCTCATTTGTTGAAGCGCTGACAGGCGAAAAATTTATCGGTAAACGATTCGGGCGCGGCGGAGACCAGTCATTTTGGGGAGCGGGCGTTCCGGCCCTGTTTATGGGATTGTCGGAGCAGCCATTAAGCGATGACTTAGCTTCCCGCACATTGGTAAAGCTATTTGGCGGTGTGAAATCAGGAGGTTTTGGCTGGTGGTGGCATACGACGGAAGATACACTCGACAAACTGGATAAAGAAAATTTGCGCCGGGACTGCCAGGTGTATATCTCAGTTATCTACGACGCCTGTTCTCGAAAAGTGATGCCTTTAAACCATGCAGAAGGGGTGCGGGAACTCAAAAGTGCACTGGAAGGGTATGCGGAAATTGCAGGCAACCGCCTGGATTTCCGTAAAGCCTTAGAGAGAGCGGAAACACTTGAAAAGCTGGGAGAAGAAATAAACCAGATTGTGTTAGAAACGGATTGGCCAGATGAGGATGCCAAAAGCATAAATCAGCAGATGCTGGAAATTTCTCATCAGCTCATACCACTCAATTATGTCAACGGCGATATTTATGATCAGGATCTGGCAATGAATCAGCCGGTGCTGCCGTTACTAAAAGACGTCATTTTGCTGGCAGAAACCTCGCCTGGAAGTGACACGGAACTTGAGTGGCAGACCATCCTTAAAAGACGGTTGAACAAAGTGGAATACGGACTTTTGCAAGCTATAAAAACTGCACGATTGTTGGTGAATTATTAAGGAGGATGGGCAATGTCTACTATTGAAGGAAAAGTGATCATCATCACCGGGGCATCAAGCGGAATCGGGGAAGCGACGGCGAAAAAGTTTGCCCGCGAAGGCGGCAAAGTGGTGCTCGCGGCAAGACGTGAAGACCGGCTGCAAACCCTAAAAGAAGCGATTGAGCAGGAAGGCGGCGAAGCGGTCATCAAAGTGACGGATGTCACGTCTTATTCTGAAGTTGAAGAGCTGGCGGAGTTTGCGATTGATACATACGGCCAAATCGATGTCATGTTCAACAACGCGGGGCTGATGCCTTTGTCGTTTATGGACAAATTGAAAATAGACGAATGGGACCGCATGGTTGATGTGAACGTCAAAGGCGTCCTGTACGGCATTGCGGCAGTCCTGCCGCATATGCAGGAACGCAACAGCGGCCACATCATTACGACGTCATCAGTCGCCGGGCACAATGTATTTCCTTCCGGAACAGTCTACTCCGGCACAAAATTTGCGGCCCGGATTTTCATGGAAGGCTTGAGCAAAGAGCTCGCGCAGACGAATATCAAAACGACCAGCATTTCCCCGGGCGTTGTCCAGACGGAACTGGCTTCCTTCATTACCGACCCGGACATCAAGCCGCGTTTCGAAGACCCGAATATTCCGTCGCTGACGAGCGAAGATGTGGCGAACGCCGTTTACTACGCAGCTTCCCAGCCGGACGGCGTGGCAGTCAATGAAATCATCGTCCGCCCGACCAATCAGGGATAAAGCGTGAAAGGAGAGACTTCGGTTTCTCCTTTTTTTATTGCCCTGATAAAGGTGCACAGCTGAATTGTTGAGGCGGTGGAAATAACGGGTATAGGAAACGATAGACAGAGTTACATCAGCAAAGGAGAGAAACCTATGAAAAAGCTTGGCATGATCGGCGGCACAGGGCCGGAAGCTACCGTGGATTACTATCAATCCATCATTGCAAAATACCAGGAAAAGACAGAAGATCCGGAAAGTTTGCCCGAATTCCTGATCAATAGCATCAATATGTACAAAATCTTTGAGTTGCTTGAGAATAATCAAACAGAAGAACTGACGGACTATCTGGCAGAAGCGGTTGGCGTTCTTGAAAAAGGCGGAGCGGAATTCGCTGTGCTGACGGCGAATACGGCACACATCGTCTTTGAAGCGGTCCAGCAAAGAGCAAAAATTCCATTGATCAGCATTGTGGAGGAAAGTGTCCAGGCAGCTGATGACATGAAGCTTGGTAAAGTCGGATTGCTTGGCACCAAATTCACAATGGAAAATGATTTTTTTCAGCAAGTATTCAACGGCCGGCAAAAAGAAATTGTGGTCCCGACGCAGCAGGAGCAGGAGTTCATCCACCAGAAAATTGTCGAGGAACTGGAAAAAGGCGTGGCCAAAGACGATACAAAGGAAGCTTTCTTAAAGATTGTGTCCCGCATGGTTGAAGAAGACGGCATCGAAGGCGTCATTCTTGGCTGCACGGAACTGCCGATGCTAATCAAACCCGAAGATTCTGTAATTCCGCAGCTGAACACAACGGAAATCCATGTCGAAGCCATTGTAGCGGCCATATTGGAGCAATAAATTCTGCTAAATCATCGCTTTCAAGTAAATACTATTGTAACCATTTATTCCCTCGGGACGTCTTCTCTATAAAGCGACTATTGGGGGACAGAGGGATGAAAAGACTCGTGATATTGATGATGGCTGCGATGGCGTTAGCGGCTTGCCAAAAGGACTTTCCGGCAGCCAATGCGGAAGTGGATGAAACCGAAAAACAGAAATTGCAGGCGGCAGAAGAAGGGGCCACCGTCATCGATTGGGTGGATTTTGTCCAATTTGAAGGCAAGCATTATACGGCAGTCGATACGGCTGTTCTCAGCGAAAAGAACGGATTTGGAAGGAAGGTCGGAGAAGTAGGTTTTAAAGTAGCGGATAACATCAACAGCACCAATTACCAGGTGAAAAACGGAGACGCCGCTTTCTGGGAAAAAGGCACCGCTCTTTATGAAGTCAAGAAAATGCCGGATTTCCTGGCAGTGAAGGACGAGCAAGAAGTGAATGGCTACCGCCTGTACCTGGCAGAAGAAGCGGAGGAAGATTTCCCTCACCATTTCAAAGACGTGGAGTTGGATCGAGTGAAGGCTGTTGAATTTTACACTGGAGAACAAAACCCGGAATTGCTGAATCGCATCACAAAACGGGAGCTGGAACAATTCAAAGAATTGCTGGCGGAGGACGTTGTACCAAAAGCCCAGAATGCCAACCGGCCGGACCCGGAACTATATCGAATGATCCTTTACACCGATGAGCCGTTTGCCCATGCATTTTACCTTTACAACGAAAACGGGCAATGGCTGTGGTATCCATGGGATGAGGCATTCCTGCCTGATGCCGTCGAGAAGTTCGTCCAGCCGTAAATCTAAGCATTCTTAGTCCGGCCAGAGCAGATAGGTTGATGGAAAAAACGCCAGCCCTTACACTGAACAAGTAACATCAAGAGCAATCAAGGGAGGTTTGAAGATGGTTAAATCAATCAAGACAGAAGAATACAACACGCTTGTAAAAAACGCCAACAAACCGGTAGTTCTCGATTTCACTGCCGACTGGTGACCAAGCTGCCGTTTCTTGGGGCCGGTGGTCTCAAACGTAGCTGAACAACTCGATTCAGTGCATTTTTACAAAGTGGATGTGGATGAAGCGCCGGAACTTGCCCGGCAATTCGGTGTCCAGAGCATTCCGACTTTGATCTTGATAAAAGACGGCGAAGAAGCGAACCGTTCAGTCGGGTTTATCCCGGATGATGCTGTAAAAGAATTCGCGCAGTCGTAATATGAAAAAACAGGATTCCTCTAACGGGGAATCCTGTTTTTTATTTTGATTCATTTGGCAGGCCTTTGAACCCGTAGCCCTGTTCCCGGATTGCCCGGATCAGGTCCGGCAGGATATCGGCAGTGTGCTGGAGTTCATGGAGCAGGATGATCGCGCCGTCTTCGAGATTGTCCCGGACGGTGCAGACCACTTGCTGCGGATTGTTCTGCAGCTCCCAGTCCATCGAAGCCACTCGCCACATGACCGGCTTGACGTTCAGCGCTTCCGCTGCCCGCAAGGTATCGGCGTTAAACTGGCCGAACGGCGGGCGGAAATACGTGACTTTCGCACCCGTCACTTGTTCGATTTTGTTGATGCTGTTTTGAATATCCTTATACTGTTTCTCGAAAGGCAGATTCACCAAATTGGAATGTTTAACGGTATGCGAACCGATTTGGTGCCCGTCTTCCAATACGCGTTTCCACGGCCGTTCGGGATGCAATAGGCGCGTTTGCCAAAAGAAAGCGGCAGGGACGTTTTCCTGTTTCAGCACATCCAGAATCTGCGGCAGTACGCGGCTTGGACCGTCATCAAATGTCAGGATTACAGATTTTTCGCCTGGAACACTGGTTAAAATATCGGGATTGGAAGAGCCGTACACGACTCTGGAACTGTCCACTGCTCAAGGGCTTTTGATCATGCCGATCCTCTCCTTATCCGTTCAGATTTCCGAACCGAAGTAATATTCCTGGGACTGCGATTCGTACGTTTCCTGGTATTCCGCTTCTGTAAAGTCTTTGGGCAGTCCGTCGTAAATGACTTTGCCGTCTTTCAACGCGATGATGCGGGTGGCATAGCGCTTTGCCAGATCAATATCGTGCACATTGATGATGGTCAGCAAACCGAGCCGCTCGTGCATTTCTTTCAGCAAAGTGAAAATCCGGTTGGAAGTGCCGGGATCGAGACTGGCGACCGGTTCATCGCCAAGCAGCACACATGGTTTTTGGACCATGGCCCGGGCGATGCCGACACGCTGTTTTTGCCCGCCGCTCAGCTGTTCCACCCGGCGGTCCATCATTTCAGAAAGGCCGACTTCCGCGATGACGCTTTTGGCAAAAGCCATTTCTTCTGCGGAAAACCAGCCGACCAGGTTTTTAAATGACGGACGGTAGCCGAATGTGCCGGTCAATACGTTCTGCAGCACGCTAAGCCGGGGAATCAAATTGAAATGCTGAAAAATCATGCCCATTTCCCGTCTGATTTTCCGCAATTGGTTTTCGCCGGCATTCGTGATCGTCTTGCCGTTCAAATGGATTTCCCCGGATGTCGGTTTCTGCAGGCCGTTGATGCAGCGGATAAAGGTGGATTTTCCGGCGCCGCTTTTGCCGAGCACGCAGATAAAATCGCCTTTTTGAAGCGACAGATTCACATCCGAAAGAGATTCCACCGTGTTTCCTTCGTAAAGGACAGAGAGGTTATTGATTTCAATCATTGAGCCTGCCTCCTTCATATAATCCGCTTCCGGATATAGCTGGCAAAAAAGTCGATGATGATAACCATCACCATGATAATCAGTACATCGAGTGAAACGGACGAGTACTGGAAGGTTTTAAAGTCGTTGAACAAACGCTGCCCGATGCCGCCGCCCCCGATAAAGCCGAGGACGAGCGACGTCCGGATAGCCACTTCGAAGCGGTAGAAAAACTGGGACAGGACATTCGGCCAAATCTGCGGCAAAATGCTGAACAAATTGGCCACCCATGTTCTCGAGCCGACTGCTTTCATCGCTTCCTGCGGACCAGGGTCTGCCGCTTCGATCAACTCCGAAATCAACTTGCCGAACACGCCGACGTTGTGGAACATGATGGCAATCACTGCCGGGAATGGCCCAAGGCCGAGTGTCGTCAGCAAGATCAACCCGAACACGATTTCCGGAATCGAGCGGACAAAACTCAGCACAATGCGCGAAGTTTGGAACAGGAACGGCGAAGGCGATGTGTTGCGGGCTGCGATAAAACTGATCGGCAGCGCGATTACAAGGCCGAGCACGCTTCCGAGGAAGGCCATCGCCAATGTCTCGAGCGTATCCTGCACCATGTCCGGCAGCAAAGAAAAGTCCATCGGGAACCACTGCGACAGGAAATCGATCATATTGCGGAAATCCTTGAATTTCGACAAATCGAATTCCGTCAGCCGCATGCTGAAGAACACAAATAGAATCAATATCGCCAATGTCAGTAGATTGCTTTTTTTAAACCACACGCATGATCAACTCTATTCTTTAATGATTCCCTGCTTGATTGCTGCTTGTTTGATGCTTTCGTAATCAGCATTGGTCGCTTCGGTAAAGCCGCTGGCGCCGAATGCATCGAGAATTTCAGGATCTTCAATTGCCAGGAACGTTTCCTGCAAAGTTTTGATGGTTTCTTCGTCTGTACTTTCTAAGACTGCCCATGGATACTGGAACAATTCTTCCGATTTCCAGATGGTTTTAAACTGGTCGCCGTCGATTTTCCCGGATTCGACCAACTGGTTGTAAATGGCGCTGTCAATCGCACCAGCATCCACTTGTTTGTTCTGGACAGCTAAAGCAGTCGCATCATGTGAACCGGTAAAACGCACAGAGGCGAATTTATTGTCATTTTCAGATGTATAGACGCCTTGGTCCTGCAATTCAATGGAAGGAATCAAAGAACCCGAAGTGGAGTTGATGTCACCGAATGCAAAATCCGTTTCGCCTGCTTTTGCCACAAGGTCTTCAATGGAAGTCAATGGGCTGTCTTTGTGCGTCACGATATAAGAATGGTAATACGGCACACCGTCAATCAATTGCGTGATGATCGCTTTGGCATTGCTGTTCGCTTCGGCAATGACATAAGTCAAAGGCCCAAGGTAAGCCATGTCGATCTTGTCATAATTCATCGCTTCAACTACGCCGTTGTAGTCGGGATATACTTCAATCGAAACTTCACGGCCAAGTTCATCGCTTAAAAGAGTTTGAAGCTTTTTCATTGCGGTATCCATCTGGCCTTCCGTCTGAACCGGAATAACCCCGATTGTAAAGGCGTCTTTTTCCGCTTCTCCGCCCGATGTCGTTTGTTCTTCTTCTGAATTGCTTCCGCATGCTGCCAAAATAACGGCCAGGCACAGCAGAAGGGCTAATAGGTTCCATTTTTTCAATGGAAACACCTCACTTATTCTGTTTTTTAGTTTTAAAGCATTATGTAAAACAAGGACTCTGGTTGAGTCCTTGTTTTAGTTTGTAGACAAAAGGATACTTATTCGTTCGCTGGAATTAAGAGAAATCACCTGAATCGAAAACGACTTCTTCACTTCAGGCGGACGCTTTCCGCGGGCTCGCGCCGAACTAACTCGGAACTTGCGGCCCGAGTGGATTTCGGCACTTCGCTATCCCGCTGGAGTCGCCGCCTTACGTTCCGGATTCTGAAATTGTGGATAAAGAGTCGCTGTCATTCAACATGACACACCCAACCGGACTGGCCACGAGACTCCTGTGGGAGCAGTGAAAGAGCAACGCGACTGAGCGACGAGAGCTGAAGACCCCGCAGGAAAGGCATTGGCCGAAGGCAGTGAGGCCAAGCCTTTGCGACGAAGCTAGCGCAGCGATGCAGGAGCACATGTTTTTCAGTGACGAGGAGGCTGAAGCCGAGCCCACGGAAAGCGAAGTGGCCGGTCCGGTTGGGTTTATACATCTTTATCTACTTTTGACTTTATCTACAGTCCTTGTTTTAGATTAAATCACGTGAATGCGTCCTGCGTTTTCGCTGGTGACTTCGCCGATAATGGCCGATTGCACGTTGCGTTCCTGCAAATCGCGCTGCAGCGCTTCCGCTTCGTCAGCCGGCAGGGAAATCAGCAATCCGCCGGATGTAACAGCGTCGCACAAAATCAATTGGTCGAGCTTGCTGATGCTGTCATCGTAATCGATGTCTGGTGCCAGCCAGCTGTGGTTTTTGTAAGTTCCGCCTGGAATGATGTGTTTTTCAGCCAGTTCCTTCGCTTTGGAAAGCACGGGAACGTCTTTGTTCGAAATGGTCACGCCGACGTTTCCGCCTTTGGCGATTTCCATCGTATGGCCAAGTAGGCCAAAACCGGTGATATCGGTGCAGGCATTGACGGTGTACGAATCCATGGCTTCCGCCGCGGCTTTGTTCAATGTCGCCATCACGTTCATCACTTCGTTCAAATCGTCTTCTTCCAGAACGCCTTGTTTGATGGCGGTCGTCAGAATGCCGACGCCGATCGGTTTGGTCAGGATCAAGCGGTCCCCGGGACGCGCACCGGCGTTTGAACGGATGCGGTCCGGATGGATGGTTCCGGTGACAGAAAGGCCGAACTTCGGCTCTTTGTCGTCGATCGAATGCCCGCCGACAAGCGTGGCACCCGATTCTTTCACTTTATCGGAAGCGCCGGCCAAAATATCGGCCAGGATGCTTTTATCAAGTGTGTTGATCGGGAAAGCGACAATGTTCATGACGGTCAACGGCTTGCCGCCCATCGCATAAACGTCGCTCAGTGAATTGGCTGCGCCGATTTGCCCGAACATATACGGATCGTCCACGATTGGCGTGAAGAAATCCAGTGTCTGGACAAGTGCGACGTCATCGCTGATTTTATAAACACCTGCATCGTCGGCTGTATCCAGTCCGACAAGCAGATTAGGGTCTTCTACATTTCTCGGTAAATGACGCAGAACCTGCGCCAGGTCCTCAGGACCAATTTTGCAGCCTCAACCACCTTTAGATGATAAAGACGTTAATTTAACCATATCTTTTTCAGTCATATTGATTCACTCCTTTTATTCGAATAAAATCACTTGCCGCGCCGCAGAAAAGCGGTGCTTATTCTACGACGCGCCTGTAAATCTTCAGCAGCGCTTCCGCTTCATGCAAAGCGGAATGCTCGGTAATTGCATAATGCTTCGCCTGCTGGCCGATCCGCTGCCGCACTTCCTTATTATTCATCAATTGCTCGGCATACTCCAGAAATTCATTCTGGCCGTTATACAAGTACCCGGTTCTGCCATGGTCAACCATTCCGTTATTGCCTTGGACATCCGAAACCAACACCGGCAGCCCGTAGCCCATCGCTTCCAAAATCGCCGCCGGCTGGCCTTCCGACAGCGATGTATTCAATACTGCATCCGCTTGTTCATAGACAGCACCCATTTGTTCATGGGGCAATTCGCCGAGATAGCGGATCCAGCCGGCATGCTTTTCGGTCAGGGCCAGTACAGTCTGCGCTTCGGCTTCTTCCAACACCGGTCCCACCAGCCAAAGCCGGAGGTGTGGATAGATTTGATGAAGCTTTTCCAAAGCCGAGACGGCAAACGGGATATTTTTCACTTGCCGGATGCCTGCAGGAAGGACGAATAAAAACGTTCCGTCTTCCTTTTGGAAAAGCGGACTGCCTTCGGCGAAACTGCTGGCCCCTTGCGCAATCGGGAAAACCTTCCCTTCAAATTCCGGCGCTTCCTTCAGCAGCAAGTCCTGCGCGGATTGGTCGAATACGTGGATCGCTTTTGCGCCGGCAAGAGCAGATAATACGCCTTCACGCTTTTCGGGATCAAATAAATCCACGTTTAAATCCGTACCGGTCATCGTGATGATATACGGGACCGTCAAGTCATCCAGACTCTGCAGAAACTGATGGAAATAATATGCATGGAACCCATGGATCAGGTCTGCAGAAGGAAGAGAGGCCGCCCGGTTTTCTCCGGTAGTCGACACGATCCGTGTTTCCACCCCGAGCTGCTCCAGGTTGGCGGCCATTCGGCGAACCGTTACCGTGTTGCCGCGCGGCTGCGGATAGTTTGGTGCGGCCAGTACAATCTTCATAAGTTTTTCAATCCTTTATTCACTCTGCGGGCAGAGGATTTTGACAAAATACAGGACCATAACAAGTTCCTCTATCAATTATCATGAAATTAGGGGGATTTGTCACTTTTCGTGCCTGTATGCAAGCATGAAAAAAAGGCAGCCCGGAAAAGGCAGCCTTTTGAAAGTGCTATGTATGGCGGGATTGTGTGGGAATCGAACCCACCGAGCCTGGCACGCAGGCCCCTCAGGGTTTTGAAGACCCAGGAAGACACCAGTCACCCATCCAACCCCGTAATGTTCAAGCCCTCTAAGTTTATAACGAAAAAAAGGGAAGCGCAAGGAAGGCGCTTGAAGGAAGCGGGAGAAGGGTTTCCGGAAAACCGGGTCCCATCACTTGAAACCCCCTTTGGCGAAGATTAAAGTAGGGGTATGAGTATTTAAGGAAAGCGTGGGAGCGGAATGGACGAGACTTATTTTACAATCGGCATGGCCGGGCATATTGACCACGGCAAAACCACATTGACAAAAGCGCTGACAAACGTCGATACCGACCGGCTGAAAGAAGAAAAAGAGCGCGGCATTTCCATCGAACCCGGCTATGCGCCTCTTCAGACCGAAGACGGTGCCCATGTTTCGATTGTTGACGTCCCCGGGCATGAGCGGTTTATTCGCCAAATGATCGCTGGCGTAGCCGGCATCGATCTGGTGATTCTTGTCGTGGCAGCGGATGAAGGCGTCATGCCGCAGACCGAAGAGCATCTTGAAATTCTCCAGTTTCTTGGCGTTGAACATTGCATCGTCGCCATTTCCAAAATCGACCGGGTCGATGAAGACATGCTGGAACTGGTGACCGAAGACATTCAGGACCGTTTGGCAGGAACGATTTTTGACGGGGCGCCTTATGTCGCAGTCGACAGCTTATCCGGCAAAGGCCTCGATGAACTGAAAGAAACGATTTTCCGTGAATTGAAAAGAGTGAAATTCCGCGACGCCTACGGTTCGTTCCGCCTTCCGATTGACCAGGTGTTTACGGTCCAGGGCCAGGGCACAGTAGTTCGCGGCACGATTTATGAAGGCGTTGTCCAGCAAGGCAGCCAGCTGACGCTGCTTCCGAAAGGCTTGAAAGTGAAGGCACGGCAGATTCAAGTTCACCACGAGGAACAGCCGCAGGCGCGTGCAGGGCAGCGGACAGCCATCAATCTGGGCGGCATCGACAAGGCGGAGGTCACGCGCGGTGATGTGCTTGTCGCATCCGACCATTTTGTTGTAACCGATACGATCGATGTAGCGCTTCAGCCGATCGAGGCGGACTTCACGCCGCTTAAGCAGCGTTCCCCGGTAAAAGTCCATGTCGGCACTTCCGAAGTCATGGGCACGATCGTCTTTTTCGACCGCAACGAACTGGCGCCGGCGCAGGAAGAAGTGCTGTGCCAAATCCGGCTTGATGAAGAAATTGTCGTACGGCGCGGAGACCGGTTTATTCTGCGGCGGCCGACGCCGGTGGAAACGCTCGGCGGCGGTTGGGTGATTCAGCCGAAAGGCGCGAAGTACCGATTTGGCAATGAAACCATGGAGATGCTGCAGTCGAGAAAAGAAGGCACGCCGCGAGATTTAGTGGAAGATGCGTTAGACAAGCACATTATCCTTGAACTTCAGCAGCTGATTCAGCACACTTCACTCGATGAGCATGTGCTTTTGGATACCTTAGCTAGCGGAATCGAAGAAGGGCGCTTTTTGGAAGTGGCTCCGAAACGTTACAGCCTAACGAAAACGTTGGCAAAAATAACGGACGACATAGCGTCCCGCCTTGCCGATTACCACGAAGAATTTCCGATGAGAGCCGGCATCGGCAAAGCGGAACTGGTCCAGTCGCTCAGTGCGGCATACCCGAAACCATTCATTGAATACAGCTTAACGGCACTCAGCGGCGGAGGCGATATCAAGAAAACAGGCCAGTTCGTGGCACTTGCTTCTTTTGAGCCGCATTTGCCGAAGAAGTGGAAGACGCGTATAGAAAATATTATCGCGGCACTGGAAACGGACGGACTGAAAGTGAAAAAGTGGGACGAATATTTTGAAGGCACGCCGCTTCCGAAAAATGACATCCCTGAATTGACGCTTTATTTATTGAATACCCGGCAGGCTTACCGCCTGCTTGATGATACCTTGATCCACCGGACGGCTTTTGAAGAAGCGGTCGAAAAATTACGGAACGGGACAGAAGTGGTGTTCGGCTTAAAAGAAGCCAAGGATGCGCTCGATGTCTCCAGAAAATATTTGATTCCATTTTTGGAATTGCTGGATGGCCTCAACCTGACGGAACGCCGGGAAGAACAGCGCCATTGGACTGCTGGAGCGAATAAAGAGCAATAGTTATTTATAGAAGAAAACCAAGGAGGGATCGGCATGGGCTACAAAATTTCAGTTCAATTTTGCATGCAGTGAAACTACGCCCCCAAAGCCGCAAGGTTTGCGGAACAGTTATTCAACCATTTTTCTTCAAGGATTGACTCGCTGGAATTGATTCCGAGTTCAGGAGGCGCTTTTGAAGTGACGGCCAATGGCGTTAAGGTCCATTCAAAGCTTGAGACTGGAAAGTATCCGGATATTGATGAAGTCATCCGGCTAATAGAAAACTAGAGATTGCGGAAAGGCTGCCTGCGGAAACAGGAAGTTCCGCAAGCAGATGGAGGATTTGAGATGAAACAATATTTGCGCCAGCTTCCGCCGGTACATGAACTACAAAAAGACAAACGCTTTACGGAATTCCTAAACGAGTTTCGGCTGACTGCTGAACAGGCGACAAGGTTCATCCAGCAGGAACTCCGCGATTTGCGCGAAGAGGTTTTGAGCGGCCAGTTGGCTTTTGCGCCTTCTGTTGAAAACTTCACCAATGTCATCTTCGGAAATGCCTCCCAAAAAGCACGGAAGTGGAACGATGACCGCTTGATGCGGGTCATTAACGCCACCGGAACGGTCCTGCACACAAATCTGGGGCGTTCGCGGCTGAGTGAGCGGGCTGTCGCCCATGTCACCAAGGCGGCACGCAATTATTCGAATTTGGAGTATCAGATTGAAGAAGGCAAGCGCGGCTCCCGCCACGACATCATTGAAGATTTGCTGAGGGAAGTGACCGGGGCTGAAGCAGCGATGGTAGTCAACAATAACGCTGCGGCAGTGTTTTTGATATTGAGCGCGCTCGCGAAAAACAAAGAAGTGGTGGTGTCGCGGGGCCAACTCGTTGAAATCGGCGGCTCTTTCCGGATTTCGTCGATCATGGAAGAAAGCGGTGCGCGTCTGGTGGAAGTGGGAACGACCAATAAAACGCATTTGGCCGATTACGAAAACGCCCTGACGGAAGAAACTGCCATGATGATGAAGGTCCACACCAGCAACTTTCTGATCACGGGCTTCACCGAAACAGTGGATACCGCTGTACTAGCTGAGTTGAAACGGCGCCACGCCGGAATCGTGTTTTATGAAGATTTGGGAAGCGGTGCGCTTTACGACTTCAAAAAATACGGCATCGGCGACGAACCGCTCGTGCAGGAAGTCATTGCTGCAGGTGCCGACCTTGTGTCTTTCAGCGGCGACAAGCTGCTTGGCGGACCGCAGGCCGGCATCATCGCGGGGAAAAAAGAACTGATCGACCGGCTGAAAAAGCATCAGCTGGCGCGGGTGCTGCGCGTCGACAAACTGACCTTTGCGGCACTCGAAGAAACCTTGAAAGCTTATGTTATCGGCGAAGCGGCAGCAATGGAATTGCCGACGGTCCGGGACGTCATCCGGACGCCTGAAGAAATCCGTCTCCAGGCAGAAGCCTTTATTGCCGAGATGGAAGCAAAAACATCCGCTTACCGCCTGTATTTAAAAGAAAGCACCTCCCAGGTCGGCGGCGGTACGATGCCAGGCGTGGAACTGCCGACATTCATGGCGGCCGTCTCGCATATTCAGTTGTCGGCCCAGGAGCTGGCTGCAAAACTGCGGGATTGCCGGCCGGCTATCATTTCCCGGATCCAGGACGAACGGGTTTGCCTCGACTTCCGTACCATCGAAGAGCCGGAACTGGCGGAGATGGTGGAGGGGTTTATGGCGATCGAGCAGAAAAACAAAGCCGGATATTGAAAAAAAGGCTGTCCAATAAGTCGGATAATAGACTTATTGGACAGCCACTTGCTTCTAAATAAAGGTGTGGTAATGCTATTGCTCCTGTTTCTGTCCCTGTCCCTGTATCGCTGTGCTAGCTTCGGGACATGAAAAACCGTTGCATCGCTGCGCTAGCTTCGTCGCAAAGGAATTGTCCCAAAAGTAATTTGGGACAATTCCTTTTTTAATGCTGTTTTTACTTCGAACCGCTGCTTTTCAGCCCTTCCTGTACCGCCCAGCGATGGTGTTCATGGAAAAGGCGTTCTTTGGCCTCGCGGACCGGCAGCCATTTCAGGTGATGGTCTTCTTCGATCGGCTCCTGCACTTTATCGCCGATTGCGGCAAGATAGAAAGAGCCGTCGTTTATGGCGGGGCCGTTCTGGCTGGACCGGTAAACTTGCTGCGCGTGCCCGATATAAGGTCCGACAACCACTTCATGGCCCGTCTCCTCGAGCATTTCACGTTTCAGGCATTCTTCGGGGGATTCGTTTTCTTCCAGACCGCCGCCCGGCAGGAAAACCGGTCCGCGCGTCAACTGCACAATGGCCAGTTTGTCTTTCTGTTCATTGAAAATGACCGCGTAAACGCCTTTTCTTACAGGGTATTCGATGCCTTCGGTTTGTTCGCCGAATTTCATTGTCTCCATTAGAATTCTCCTTTAATAAATACCGAATAGTAGTATTAGCTCATTATAAGGGATTAAAGATCCTTTTCAAAAACAAATATTCATATTTGAAGCGGTAGAATTTGGTGACTTGTACAGTCCGAAAGTGTTGCTGGTATAAGATAAAAAAATTCCTGCTGGAAGAGAATGAAAGATGAAAAAAGGGGGGATACAGCTGCTTATGGGCAGCCTAGTATTGTTGAAATCTTAGAGTGGTTGCAACTCATGAAGGATTGGTTGTAACTCAGGAAAGATTGGTAGCAACTCAAGGCAGCTTTGTCACAATTCGCCACACATCGGCCGCAGCTCAGAAGCCTATTCAATAATTTCAAGCGATTTACACGAAATGCTTCAACTCCTGAGTTCGAGAAGCTATACTGTAGCCAAGAGGCAGGATGCTGCAGAAAAGAGGGAATGCAGTGAAAAAACAAGTAGTGGTAATTGGGCTGGGCCGATTCGGCACCAGTGTATGCAAAGAGCTTTACCGGCTGGGCCATGAAGTGCTGGCCATTGACACCAACGTTGACCGGGTAGACTATTTGCGGGATTATTCCTCCCATGCCGTTGTGGCCAATGCGACCGACGAAAGCGAATTGAAATCGCTCGGCGTCCGGAATTTCGACCACGCCATCGTGGCGATCGGAGACAACCTGCAGGCAAGTGTATTGTGTACACTGATGCTGAAAGAAATCGGCATCGCGAAAGTCTGGGTCAAAGCGCGGGACCTGCAGCACCAGAAGATTTTGGAGAAAGTGGGCGCGGACAAAGTGATTCAGCCCGAAAACGAAATGGGCATCCGGGTGGCGCAGCATATGCACTCTGATAAAATCATCGATTACATCGATTTGTCCAACGAATACAGCATCATTGAACTGGTGGCATCCGCGAAAGTGGCGGATAAAACGCTGAACCAGTTGA
The DNA here is from genome assembly GCF_900099655.1 of Planococcus glaciei. Lineage (GTDB taxonomy): Bacteria > Bacillota > Bacilli > Bacillales_A > Planococcaceae > Planococcus > Planococcus glaciei. The sequence goes on along the minus strand of NZ_FNDC01000001.1, from coordinate 466,966 downwards.
ACTTCCGTGAAAAATACAAATGCATCGTACTGGCGATCAAGCGGCAGGAAGAAGTGGATATCGCACCGCTTCCAAATGACCAGCTGCAGCTTGGCGACATCCTGATTGTCATGGGACACCGGAATGACTTGAAACGGCTGGAAGACCGAGGCATCTGAAGCAAAAAAGCCGCCGCTCCTTAAAAAAAGAGCGGCGGCTTTTTTGTATGCTTAGACATTTGGAGGTTCCCGGCCTTCTGCAAAAGCCTTCAAGTTTTCGAGGCTCAATCCAAAACCGTCCATGTTGACTGTTACCCGGCTGCCGGCATTTTCCGGCCGCACATCAAAAATAAAGTGAAGCTCGTCTTCGTCAGCCATATAGGAAAAGCGGCTGTATGGCACAACTTCCGTAATCGTAAAACTCATGTCGACATGTTCGCCTTCTTCGAGTTGATTGTGTTCACTTGGCATCAAGGTAAAGAGGGCTTTGCAGCCGGCTTCCAGCTCCGGAATCCGCCAAACCGAACCCGGTGCATACCAGGCAGAGAAATTGTCCTCATTGGTCAGCGCATGCCAGACCGTTTCAGGGTCGGCGTCAATATAAATCGAACGGTCTTCGTTGTCCATTCCATCAGCCTCCTCATTTTCTTTTATCGTATGAAATGAGCGGGGAATAGACAAGTGCATAATGAAAAAAACTTGGAGTTTTGGAACCGATGGACGGATGGCTGCCATATCCCTATAATTTGGGTAAGCAGAAGGACGCGGTTTGGAGGGGATCGGATGAAAATCATCATTGCACCGGATTCGTTTAAAGGAAGTTTAAGTGCCGTCGAGGCAGCGGCAGCGATTGGCAAAGGAGTCCACAAAGCTTTTTCGGATGTTGAAACGGTACTGCTTCCGATCGGGGATGGCGGCGAAGGGACCATGGAAACCTTAGTGGCGGCGACCGGGGGGGAATTAAAGCAGCTGAGCGTAACCGGGCCTCTCGGAAATACGGTAGAGGCGGCTTACGGCGTGTTGGGGGACGGAAAAACCTGCGCCATTGAAATGGCTGCAGCATCCGGACTGCATTTGGTGCCGGATGGAAAACTCGCTCCGCTGAAAACCACGACGTTCGGCACCGGCGAATTGATTCGCCAGGCGCTCGATGACGGCTTTTCCTCATTCATCGTCGGGCTTGGCGGTTCGGCAACCAATGATGGAGGCGCCGGCATGCTTCAAGCTTTGGGGTTGCGGATTTACGATAACGTCGGCCAGGAAATCGGCCCGGGCGGCGGCGAATTGCAGAAAGTCAGCGGACTGGATTTCACAAATTTTGATGAACGGATCAGCCGGAGCCGTTTCGTCATTGCTTCGGATGTGGAAAATCCGCTGATTGGGCCAGATGGGGCTTCCCATGTTTTCGGTCCCCAAAAAGGCGCTTCACCGGAAGACGTGGAGTTGTTGGACCGCAACCTGACGAACTGGGCAGACCGGATTTTAGAAGCAACCGGCCTGGAATTGCATAACCGGCCAGGTGCAGGGGCAGCGGGAGGAACCGGCGGTGCTTTTCAAGCTTTTTTTCCGGCTGAACTGAAACGCGGCATCGATGTGGTCCTGGATTACATCGGTCTCGACGGTCATTTGCAGGAAGCCGATCTGGTCATAACGGGCGAAGGAAAAGTGGACCACCAGACGGCATTCGGAAAAACAGCTCTCGGGGTCGCGCAGCGGGCGAACCGCAGCAATGTGCCGACGATTATTCTCGCCGGCTCCGTTGGAAAAGGCACCGATGTCCTGCACGAACACGGCGTTGTCAGCATTCACAGCATCATCAACTCACCCATGGCGCTCCAGGAAGCGATGCAAAACGCGGCGGAGTTGCTGGAAGAAAGCGCTGAACAAATTGTGCGCACGTATTTCCACCGATACACAATGTAAAGAAGGCTTTCCGGATTGATTTCCCGGAGAGCCTTCTTTTGCTCTGCGCTTTGCCCTTGTGAGAGAGTGCCTGGCATCGTCATAATGAGTCAATAAGATATTTGGTATACAATTATTAAAATTCAGATATTTATATTGACCTATTTATCCTTTCTATCTATACTAATTTTAAAGATGGTATACCATTCAAAAGAAGAACAGGAGCGAATCCATGATTCCCATCACTGAAGTAAAGAAGAACTCCGTTTATGATTATTTATACAACGCCATCCGTACGGGGGACATAAAAGCGGGGCAGACGCTGACGGAAAGGGACTTGGCGGATAAAATCGGCGTCAGCCGGACACCGGTCCGGGAAGCCATCCGGAAGCTGGAAGAGCAGGGGCTTGTGACACATGTGCCGCATAAAGGGGTGAAAGTCGTCACGCTGACGGTCGAAAAAGTAAAGCAGCTGTATGAAGTGAGGGAGCTGCTTGAAGGATTGGCGGCACGGACGCTTTCGCAAATCCAGACGCCTGAAATCATGGAAGAATTGGAGGGCTACGTTGCGCGGGCGGAAAAAGAAGCGGTCGCCAACAACATCAAGGAGTTGTCTGAAATCAATTCGGAATTTCACTTGACGGTGGCGCGGCTGTCCGAGAACTTCTATTTGGAAGCAATCATGACGATGCTGCAAACGCAAATCAGCCTGATGATGGCGACATCGCTGTCGCACGCGGGGCGTCCGCTTGAAAATATCGAAGAACACAAGATGATGATCAGCGCAATCCAATCGGGGGATGGGGATTTTGCGGAAAGTACAGCGAGGTTCCATGTACGGAAAGCAAAAGAAAATGCGCTTAAAAAAATAGCAGAGGGTGGAAACGGATGATGGAAACCAAAACATTGGTGCAAAATGTAATGAAGACAAAAATGAGCGGCATTCCGGAAGAAGTAAAGCTCCACGGCAAACGAAGTTTGTTCAACTGGATGGGGGTCGCCATCGGCGCATCGCAGCATCCATCGGTCGATATGGTGCTTGGCCTGAAAGAAGACATCAACTCCGCGGAACAAGTGTCGATTTTCGGCCGTACGGAAAAAGTGGATCTGTTGCTCGGCAGTTTGATTAACGGCATGTCTTCGCATATTTTCGATTACGACGATACGCATCTCGACACGATCCACCATCCAAGCGGTCCGGTTGCGCCGGTCGTATTGGCGCTCGCTGAGAAACTCAATTTGACAGGCGAGCAGGTGCTGCATGCATTTATCCTCGGCTGTGAAGCGGAGCTGCGCATAGCCAATGCTGTTTATCCAAGCCATTACCATCTTGGCTACCACATCACGAGTTCAACAGGAGTTTTTGGAGCAGCCGTCGCAGCGGGCATCTTGCTTGAACTCGACGAGGAGCAGATGATATGGGCGCTCGGAATCGCCGGGACGCAGTCGTTTGGCCTTCGTGAAATGTTCGGGACGATGACGAAACCGTTCCATCCGGGGAAAGCGGCGCAGAACGGCCTGATGGCGGCGCTGCTCGCCAAAAAGAACTTCACGAGTTCAACGGAAGTATTGGAAGCAAAGCGCGGATTTGCCAATGTGCTGGCACCTGAACACGATTTGTCAAAAGTGAACGTCAATTGGGGCAACCAGTGGGAATTGCTGAAGAATGCGTTCAAACCCTACGCATGCGGCATAGTTTTGCATCCGTCGATCGATGCGTGCATTGCACTCGGCAAGCAGGTGAAGGCGGAAGACGTGGAGCGCATTGAGCTGGCGGTGAATCCGTATGTCCTGGAATTGACCGGCAAACCGACGCCGCCGACTGGCCTTGCAGGCAAATTCAGCATTTACCACACAGGCGCCGTGGCGTTCTTGGAAGGCGATGCCGCTGAGGCGCAGTATGCAGACGGCAAAGTCACCGACCCGGCAGTTGTTGAATTCCGCTCGAAAATTTCACCGAAAGTCGACGCCAGCGTCAAGGAAGAAGAAGTCTATGCCACGGCATTCCTGAAAGATGGAAGCACAGTCGAGCATGTCGTGAAACACGCGACCGGGTCCATCGAAAATCCGATGACCGATGAAGACTTGGCCCGGAAATTCAATAACCTGACCCACCCAATTATCGGTGCGGAACAGGCGAACAAACTGCGGACAGCAATGTACACGATTGACGAAAAGAGAGATTTAGGCGAATTGATCGAATTGACAAAAGCCTATTTAGAAAAAGTGATCAACTAGAGCAACAGAAAGAGCCTTTATTCGCTAAGGCTCTTTCTGTCGTTTATTGGGAAAAGAAGCTTTTCGAGAGCCATTGCAGCTGCATTTTCCAGTAGCCATTTACCCCGAAAAATAGGATGATAAGAGCAATAAATGCAGAAAGAGGAGGGCATCAGATGAAAAGCGAGAAAGAGAAGATGCTGAAAGGTGAACTTTACGACGCGGCGGATCCGGAACTGCAGGAAGAACGCCTGCACGCGCGGCGTCTGACTCGGCTGTTCAACCAGTCGCTCGAAGCAGACATGGACCGGCGAACCGCCTTGTTGAAAGAACTGTTCGGCTCGACGGGAGAGGTTTTGGTAGTCGAACCGGCATTCCGCTGTGATTACGGCTACAACATCCATGTCGGGGAAAACTTCTACGCCAATTTTGACTGCGTTTTTCTGGACGTCAGTGAAATTCGGATTGGTGCAAACTGCCTGATGGGGCCGGGCGTCCACATCTACACAGCGACGCATCCCTTGAATGCCAAAGAACGGATTGCCGGACCGGAAGCCGGGAGACCTGTCCGAATCGGAGACAATGTCTGGATTGGCGGGCGGGCTGTCATCAATCCAGGCATCACCATCGGCGACAACGCAGTCATCGCTTCCGGTGCAGTCGTCAACAAAGACGTTCCAGCCAATGCCTTCGTTGGCGGCAATCCGATCAGAACCATCAAACAGCTAGAAGAATAAGAAAGCTGACAGGAAAAAGCCGGGCATCCATTGAGATGTCCGGCTTTTCCTCGTTAATTTTCAGCTTGGATTGCTTCCCACTCGGGGCGCAAAATGCCCATGACGATAACGTCAAAGCGTTTGCCGTCACGGTATACCATCGAACGTTTGCGGCCTTCAATTTGAAAGCCGACTTTTTCATAGGCACGGATGCCGCCTCCATTATACTCAATCACTTCAAGGCCGACGCGGTCCAGGTTCAGTTCATGAAATGCGTAGCGAAGGATCAGCTTCAGGGCATCCGTTCCGAAGCCTTTGCTGCGATCTTCTGCATTGCCGATGCCGATCGCCAGCAAACCCGCACGGTTATTCCACTCGATGGAATGGATGACGATAAAGCCGATCAAGCGGTCCTCGTCAATTGTCCGCAACCGGAAATATACTTCATGGGGATTCGGTGCTCCTTCGCTGGCGAGCTGTTCCTGCGTGCGGGGAAGTGCGAACTCGGTATCGATATTCCGCAGGTAATCGGAATCTTCTCCCCACCTCAGCATCAATTCTGTATCTTCTTCACGCGGCTGGGAAAGCTTTAGCTTTTCCCCGGTAAACAGGTTTGGAATAATATTTGTCATGTTTTTCTCCTCAATATTTTTAATCGGTGAACACTTCATTTTTCGAATACGCCTCTGTTTTCCGCAATAACCCCAACCCCTTAATCCATCTTCATTTCATCATAGAATTTATAGAGAAAGAAGACAATATAAATAAATAATTTTCAAATAATTTGGAAGCGCTTTAAAGGCGATAAGCTAAAGCTTTAGAGAAATCAGAAGTATAAAAATGTTGGATAAATAATCAAATAATTTAAAATGTTTGGTTGACTTCTTAATTTCCTAGTACTATGATTGGATTTAAATTTAATAATCTTATCCAGAGAAGCCGAGGGACTGGCCCGTTGACGCTTCAGCAACCTCTGACATTTGTCAGAAAGGTGCTAATTCCAGCAAGAATTTTTCTTGGGAGATAAGAGAGCGGAATCGTCCATTAACGCAGCCCTCTTTTCTCGTATGCAGAGAAAAGAGGGCTTTTTATATGTTCCAATAAAACGAAGCCGCAGCAATTCCAAAACAAAAAATGAGGAGGAATAATATGACGAAGAAACGGATTTACTTGAACGCATTTGAAATGGTATGTGCAGGAGGCCACCAGTCCCCGGGCTTATGGCGGCATGAAGACGACCGCTCCCATACGTACAAAGACAGCGAGTACTGGATCGAGCTTGCGAAGCTGTTGGAAAAAGGGAAGTTCGACGCGATCTTTTTGGCCGACGTATTGGGTACATACGATGTTTACGAGGGTTCACGTGACGCCGCTCTCCGCAACGCGGTCCAGACGCCGGTCAATGACCCCTTGCTCGTCGTGCCGCTCATGTCTTCAGCAACCAAACATTTGAGTTTCGGCGTGACGGCTTCGGTCAGTCACGAACATCCTTATACATTTGCGCGGCGCATGTCGACGCTTGACCATTTGACGAAAGGGCGGGTCGGCTGGAACGTCGTCACATCCTACCTGAAAAGTGCGGCCCTCAATATCGGCCAAGAAGACCAGATGAGCCACGACCAGCGCTATGACTACGCAGCGGAATATTTGGAAGTCTGCTACAAGCTGTGGGAAGGAAGCTGGGAAGACGGGGCAGTGGTCCGCGATAAAGAAGCGCAAGTCTACACCGACCCGTCAAAAGTCCATGACATCCGCCACGAAGGGGAATATTTCAAAGTGCCGGGCGCGCATTTATCGGAGCCTTCGCCGCAGCGCACCCCTGTTTTGTTCCAGGCAGGCGCTTCGCCGCGCGGCCGTGAATTTGCATCCAAGCATGCGGAATCCGTCTTCACAGCCGGTCCGACCGTCCAAGTGGTGAAAAAAGGTATCGATGCACTGCGTGAACGAATCGTGGCTAACGGAAGAGACCCGGAAGATGTCATCGTCTACACGACGTTCACCGCCATTGTCGGCAAGACAGAAGAAGAAGCGCAGGCCAAATACGAAGAACTGAAAAACTATGTCAGCTACGAAGGCGCACTTGCCTTGCTTGGCGGCTGGACGGGCATCGATTTTTCGGGCTATGATCCCGACGATACCTTGGAATACATCCAAAGCAACGCGATGCAGTCGGCTGTTGAAGTGTTCACACGGGCGGATCCGGACCGCAAATGGACCATCCGGGAACTCGCCACGTTTGTCGGAATCGGCGGACGGGGGCCGGTAGCGGTCGGAACACCGGAACAGATTGCCGACGAAGTTGAAAATTGGGTGGAACAAACAGGCGCAGACGGTTTGAACCTTGCCTATACGCTGGCACCGGGAAGCTTCGTGGACTTTGTGGAACTGGTAGTTCCCGTCCTGCAGGAGCGCGGGCTCGTCCAAAAAGAATATGTAGAAGGAACGTACCGCGAGAAAATCTACGGCCAAGGCCAAAGCAAACTGAAAGAATCGCACCCTGGCGCAGGCTATAAGCAATTGAACGAACCGGTGAAAAACTGAAGGGGGAATGGAATGATGACAGCTTACTGGATCGGCGTCGCGGTTTTCTGGATTGCGGGACTGGCGTTATGGAATAAAATCTATCCGAAACGGAAAGGAGAGGATGGCAATGCGTGAAGACACAACATGGCTTTTGCCGTTTATCATCGTGATGCTGATCGGCTACTTTGCCTGGACCACATGGCTTGGCCGAAAAGGAGCAGTCCATAGCGGTTCGATGAAAGGCTTCGCCCTTGCCAAAGGAAAAATCAGCCCGGCCATTGTCGGCTTAAGCTTTGGCACTTCCTATGCCAGCGCAAATCTATTTCTCGGCGTTCCGGGCTGGGCTTATACATACGGATTGTCGACGCTCTGGTACACGATCGGCTGCTTTGGCGTCACGTGGCTCGGTCTCCTGTTGTTCACTAAAACTTTCTGGCGCTACGGCCAGAAAAACGGCGGCAGCCTGACGCTTCCGCAGTGGCTCGGGAACCGCTACAAAAGCAAAACTTTGCAAGTGCTCGTAGCGCTCCTGGTGCTGTTCAACATTTACTACATTGTCGGGCAGAACGTCGGACTGGCGACAATGTTTGAAACGGTCATCGGCATTCCGTATATGTGGGGCATTGCCATCGGCGTCGGCATCACGATTGTCTACGTGAGCCTCGGCGGCGCGTTTGCCCAGATTGTCAGTGACGGCATACAAGGTACGGCAATGGCATTGGTCTCGATTCTGCTGTTCGTGTCGCTCCTCTGGACCATCGGCGGCGGCTGGAATGTCTTCGGCACGCTCCATACGGAACTTCGGGCAATCGATCCGGCGCTGGTGGCGCCGCTTTCGACCGGCGGCCCGTTCTATAGCGGCTTTGCCATCTTGAGCATCCAGTGGTTGCTGTTTTCATTCGTGCTGCTGCCGCATTTGATGAACAAAGTGCTGACGGTCGAAAAAGAAGAAGACTTGCGGACGTTCACCTTAACGGCCGGCGTCTCGCTGTTTGTCCTTTCCGTCTTTTCCGTATTTGCAGGCCTTGCCGCACGCGTCATTCTGCCGGGCCTCGCTTCAGCGGACAGCGCCATTCCTGCGTATATCCTGGAAGCTTTCCCGGTGGTCATCGTCGCTTTGATGGTGATGGGCCTGATTTCCGCCATCCTGTCGACGACCGACAGCCTGTATCTTGGCATCACCAACAGCATCGGCAATGATTTGTTTAAAGTGCTCGCGGTTCCGGTGCTGTACAAAAACAAAAACCTAACAGAACAGGAACTTGACGGCAAAGTGCTGAAAGCGTCGAAAGTCTCCCTGATTTTTATCGGCCTGGTGTCGCTGTACATGTCATTCAGCCGGCCGGAATCCCTGGCGCTGTTGACCAATTTCGGCACGTCGGCCATCATCAGCGGAATCGTGGCGCCGATCGGCCTCGGCTATTTCTGGAAGCATGCCAATAAATCGGGCGCCATCGCCTCTGTCTTGAGCGGAGCAGGCTGTTATATGTTCCTGACGGGTTCCGGTACGGTCGAACACGTTTTCCAGGCCATGTTCTTCAGCTCTGCGCTCGGTTTCTTCTCGATGATTTCCGTGAGCTTGCTGGCAGAAGCGGCTAAAAAACGCGAAAAAACCGCGCAGCAGGCTGTTTAAAATAAAAACAAGGAACTCCCGGGTAAAAGAGAGTTCCTTGTTTTAGTTAAAATGCGTACTGGAATAGCCCGTAATACAAAGGCCCCAGCAGGATGACAGTCGAGACCGCCATGAAAATCGTGCCGGCCGCGCCGGTTGCCGCTTCCGGTTCTTCGGCTTCAAACTGGCTTTTTAATTTAAACGCAAAAAGGACATCCCAAAGCAGGGCGCCGAAAAAGACGATTTTCCACACAAGCGGATCGAGGATCTGGTTGTTGGTCACAAACCCGAACAACCCGATCCACGTTACAATGGAAACGGCCAAATCAAATTTGACCGGAAAAGCTGCCTTGCGGCTATGCAAGAGAAAACCGATTGTCGTTGTGCCGAGTAATGCTGCATAAATAAACCAAAGTGTTTGTTCCATAAGTCATTTCCTTCTATTTGAGACTTCTTTCATTATAAGAGAATTGCGTAGGGAAGAAAACCATTTTAGCCATTTCATTTGTGTAACAGCGAACTGCCGCTTTTTCAGCAAAGGAAAATAAAGCGTGACCAATCTTTCAATTCTCCGTTATAATCCAACTAGGGGTGTTGAAATGGCAAACAAAAGCCACGGCCTGAAAAACGGCTGGACATTGATTATCGACAAATCATTTAAACTTTTTTCAAATGCCAATTCCTACGTCATTCTGGACGACGAGAACGACACCGTCATGCACTTCTCCGTCAGCGATTCGGAATTTGAAGTGTTCTCAGCGAACTGGGGGCTTAATTACAAAGTGATCCTGGGCTTTAAAACGATTAAAATATTGAATTTACCTGAAGAGGATTAAACTGAAATAATGAAGCTTTCCAGCTGACCGGAAAGCTTTTTTTTATTTATTTAATTTATTTTTAAAAAAAGTGATCTAAAACTGATCCTTGCCCCGTTTAGTAGTCAGAACAAAATTAAACAGGAAAAAGGAGATGTTTTAGATGAAACTGAACAAATTATTGGTGGCACTTCCATTAACGCTTTCTTTACTGGTACCGACGGCTGCACTGGCGGACGGGCACGGCGCGCATTCTTCAAACGAAGCTTCCATGGAAAGCGGCACAGCAACACCGGCTGCTGAACTTCGCATTGCACTAGACACGGTTTTAACGGAACATGCCTTTTTAGCAGTTGAAGCGATGAGAAAAGGTGTGGACGGAGCGGAAGATTTTGATCAGGCATCCGGCGCGCTGTTGGCAAACGCAGATGATTTGAAAGCGGCAGTTGCTTCTGTTTACGGCGAAGAAGGGGCGGCGCAGTTTGATGAAATCTGGAAGTCGCATATCGGCTACTTTGTTGATTATGTAACGGCAACGGCTAAAGAAGACCAGGCTGGAAAAGACAAAGCGCTGGCCGACTTGGAAGAATACAAGAAAACTCAATCCGAATTCTTTGATACAGCAACAGAAGGCCGATTGCCGGCAGCTGCAGTACAGGAAGGCTTGGACATGCACGTCGACCAGCTAGTCAAAGCGTTTGACGCTTACGTTGCAGGAGACTTTGAAACAGCTTATGGGTTGGAGCGCGAATCCATCCATCACATGAGCATGTTCGCGGAAACACTTTCCATTGCAATTACGGACCAATTCCCGGAGAAATTCGATAACACAAACCCGGACACACCGGCTGTTGACCTTCGTGCCCAGTTGAACATGACATTTACGGAACATGCTGGACTGGCAGCGATGGCGATGCAGGACGGCGCTGATGGCGCAGAAAGCTTCGACCAGGCATCTGCGGCTTTGATTGCCAATGCGGATGACTTATCAGCAGCAGTGGCTTCTGTCTACGGCGAAGAAGCCGGCGCACAGTTTTCGGAAATCTGGAAATCGCATATCGGCTATTTCGTGGATTACGTAGTGGCGACAGGTGAAGGCAATGCAGAAGGCCAGGAAAAGGCGAAAGCCGACTTGGACGAGTACATTAAAGAACAAGCAGCCCTATTGGACGCGGCAACTGAAGGACGAGTGCCGGCCGATGCGTTGGAAGAAGGCTTGACTGCACACGTGGACCAATTATTGGTGGCGTTCGATTCTTACGCAGCGGGTGATTACGATACAGCTTACAACTCGATCCGCGAAGCGTACGCGCATATGACAATGCCGGCGGCTGGATTATCGGCAGCGATTGTCGATCAGTTCCCGGATCAGTTCGGTGAAGCGGCAATGCCGTCAGAAATGCCAAAAACCGGCATGGGCGGAACAGCCGAAGAATCGTCAATGCCATTCATGTGGATCCTTGGCGGGCTGATGCTTGCTGGCTTGGCAACAACCATCGGGCTTCGTGCACGCAAACAAAACTAATTGAAGAATGTGAAAAGCTAGCCGCAAATGGCTAGCTTTTTTGCTGTTGAAATCGCTGCGCTCACAGATGTTTGATTGTACAACTCGGTTTTAGGCGATTTTCGAAAATATGCTCAGCAATGAAAGAAATATGCTCAACGATGAAAGAAATACGCTCGGATAACGTTAAAATACGCTTTAGAGGAAGCCAGGCATCCCATAATATAAAAAAAGCTGTCTCCCGGTGATGAAAATGCCGGGAGACAGCGGGCATGCGTATTATTTGGAAAGGTTCAAGGCTTTTTTGGATACGAAGAAATCTGTTCCGTTATAGACGGTTACCCCATCAAGTGTCTTTGTGTAAGACTTTTTGTTTTGTGTTACGTGAGCAATGTTTTTATTGACCGGCAATTCGATTTTAATCTTCGCTTTTTCGGCGATGAACACCGGATTGTTCGCATCGGTTACATCAATGCGGGTTGTATAGCCTTTGCTTTCGAAAGACTCACGGGCATTGACAAACAGTTTGTCCGAAACTTTTTCAAGGTCAAACTTCATGAATCCGGCCATCGCTTTGGCGATGTCCGTGTTATCGACCAGACCATTTGGTTTAGAAGGGCCGTAAGCGTATAGGAAGACATCTTCCCCGGTGTGCCCGCCGGTCGAATAGCCGATGTTCGCGCGGTTCGCCAACATTTTGGTCATATCGCTCTGTAAGGTTTTGGATGCTTTTAATTTGTTGAGCTCGTCTGAAGACAAGTTATCAAGGCCGTATAGCGCTGCCACTTCTTTCATATTCGAGCGGTCGGATTTAAGCTGCTTCAATGCGCCTTCAACCGTCATCGTCGCTTTTTTCAGTGGGTCGATATATGTTGAAACCGGAATTTCCGGGTAATTGGCGTTTGTATTGACGTTCCCCATCGTAATCCCGCTGTTTCCGTGGTCGCTGACTGCAATTACCATTGTATTGCCGTCTTTCTTCGCAAATTCAACTGCTTCTTTTACGGCATCATCAAAAGCCAGCACATCGCTGAGGATCCCGACTGTATCATTTGCATGTGCTGCCCAGTCGACTTTGCTTCCTTCAACAAACATGAAGAAGCCGTCTTTATCTTTGGAAAGCGTATCGATTCCCTTTTTGGTCATTTCTGCAAGGGAAGGTTCGCTGTTTTCTGTTGCCTTTCGGTCGAAATCATAGGCAAGAGCAGAAGGAGCGAATGCACCCCACAATTTGTCAGAGTTTGAACTTAAAAGGTCTTCTCTCGATTCAACGAAATCGTAGCCGTTTTCGTTGATCACATCGATCAGGTTTTCACCGTCCACGCGTGCGTTTTTCGTAGACCCTGGAGCAAGTGATTCTTTCCCGCCGCCAAGCACGACGTCAATCCCTTGATATACCTGCTGCTCCGCAATGTCTTGGTAGTTGCTGCGGTGAAGGGCATGGGAAGAAAAGCCTGCCGGTGTTGCATGCTGAATTTCGGAAGTCGAGATAATCCCTGTGGATTTCCCGGATAATTTAGCACCTTCCAGTACGTTGGCAATGGGTTTGTATGTATCTTCCGGATCGATCGGGTCGACTCCAGGCGTATTTACGAGTTTAGGAAGAAGGCCAACAACCTTGTCGTTGGATTTGTTGCCAGTCGCCAAAGCCGTTGCTGCCGGCGCGGAATCGGTAATGGCAGATTCTGCTGAATGGGTGCGCATGCCGCCTACCAGGATTTCATCCATGGCCAGGTCTCCGCCTTTGTACCATCTTGCGAGATTCGTGGCGCCCGCGCTTGTTCCATCCATCACCATCATGATGACGTTGGTTGGCTCATTTTTCTTGTCCTTTGCTTCGGTCAAATTAGCGTTTGTTGCAAGTCCTAAAGAAGAAATGGCAACAGCAGCGGCGATTGAAATTCCAGCTGCCTTCTTTTTCAAATTGCGATTCATGTTCTTGTCCTCCTCTAACATAATGTAAGCCTGGGAAATCTGCTCCCTATCAGTGTAGAGGGGGAATGTTTCAGCGGTATGAATTTCTTGAAAAAATCTTGTAAAATCATGTAAATTTCTAGCGGAACTTAACCGCTTATTCTTTAGTATAAATTATGGCGTTTTATCAACTTTTCCTCAATTTCAAAGAATATGGCTCATTTCAGTGATAGAATGGGATGAATTTAATTTAACGGACAGAAAGGAGAGAAATTTTCGATGAAATTAAAACTGCTCCTTCTTTTATTGATTTCTGCTGTTGTCATTTCGGGCTGTGGTACGGAGAAAATGAGCGAACCCACCACATTGCTGAATCAGGACAAGCAAGAAGTGGCGTTCCCGCAAGAAAAGCCTGTTCTTTTCTTCTTTATCACGACTTACACCTGAAGCCACTGCCAACAGCAACTGGTTCAGTTGCACTCAAACTTGGACGTGTTAGAGGGCTTGGATGTAAACACGTATATTATCAGCGGCGATACGCCTGAACAACAATTGGAACTGTATACCGCCTTGAAGAACGAATACGGGGAAAGCCTTCCGTTCGTATCGGATCCGGATTTGGAAATTGTGGATTTGCTCAATATGAAAAATGGAGACGTTCCGTACAGAGGATATGGCATGCTGGATACTGAAGGCAATGTCGTGTTCAATGAAGCGAACGACCGGTGGGGCGAGGAATTGCCTGAAACAATGGAAAAAATCAAGAAAGAATACAACGACTTGCTTAACAACTAACAAGAAGCGCGAAAACCGCAGAATTTCTGCGGTTTTTTATCATGCTTCAAAGTCCCTCGGCACAAACAGGACATGAAAAAGCCGGTCGTTGAGACCGGCTTTTAAAAAACAGTTTAAATTTTTCGCTTAAGCTAATGCAGCGGCCATCCGATTGATTCCGTCTGCTAGTACAGCCCGCGGACAAGCTACATTCAGGCGCAAGTACCCGAGGCCGGCTTCCCCGTATTTGCTGCCGGGTTCCAAAGCGACTTTCCCGGTGCCGAGCAATTTCTCCATAATGTCAGCTTCGGATAACCCCAATGCCCGGTAATCGATCCACAGCAAATAAGTGGCTTCTGGCTTTACTGCTCGAAGGGCGGGGATTTTCTGCGCCAATTCCTGGATCGCAAAGTCCATATTATCCGAAATCACCTGCAGCACCTGCTCCAGCCAAGGCTCGCTTTCGTTATAGGCAGCGGTCAACGCGACTGGGGCAAAAGCATTCAGTATGCCGGTTCCATGAGCCAGGGCATGCTTTTCCAGCTTGGCGCGTTTCTCTTGATCCGTGGCCACGATCATCGCGACTTGGATGCCGGCTAAGTTAAAGGTTTTCGTAGGTGACAGGCAAGTGAAGATCCGTCCGCTTTCTTCGCCGGCAATTTTCGCCAAGGGAATATGGCGGTTGGAGCCAAGGATCAAGTCGCCATGGATTTCATCCGAAATAATCAGGACATCGTGCTTGGTGCACAGCCGGATGATTTCCTGCAGTTCTTCCTGTGTCCATACACGGCCGCCGGGATTGTGCGGATTGCAGAAAATGAAAAGAGCGGCACTCTGCAGCTTTTCCTCGAAATCCTCAAAATCGATTGTGTAGTGGCCATCTTGCTCCAGCAATGCGGAATACAAAACTTCCCTGTCCTGATTTTCGGCAAGCTGGAAAAATGGCGGATAAACAGGCGGAGTGACCAGAATTTTGTCGTGTTTTTCCGTGAACGTTTCAATGATTGATGCAATCGCCGGAATGATGCCGTGATGGAACATCATCCAATCCGGTTCGATTTTCCAGTCATTTCGCTTGGCTTGCCAATTGATCACGGCAGTCCGGCACCCTTCGCACATGATGGAGTAGCCAAAAATGGAATGCTCAACCCGGTCATGCAAAGCTTTCAGGACCGGCGGCGGAGCAGGAAAATCCATATCCGCTATCCACATCGGCAAGATGCCGGAAGCATCCTCCACTTTGTAGATGTCTGCTATCGCATCCCATTTGACGGACCGGCTATTTTTCCGGTCGTAGATCTCCTCAAAAGAATTCATCGTTACAACCCCTTTATGCATTCAATTATTTCTAATTCCAAACTGCTGGATAAGCAAGCAGGGACAATAACACCGATGCAAAGATTAGTTTACTAAGGGTAGCATAGCCCGATGCCGGGAATCTTTCAAGCTGTCGTTCAGCCTATATTAACTTTCTCAGCTCTTGCATATTCAAGTCGGGAAAGCATGCCTTTCATATTATCCCGTAATTTTTAAAAAACGGTTCTTTAAGAATGCAATGACCTGGGCAATCAAAATTGCTCCCCCTAGTATAAATGTGAAAAAAGGATAGCTAAATGGAAAAAGGAAGAGCGGAAACGAATGCCAGGCGTCTGTATAATAGCCAATCATAGCCGGATACATGGCGCTGTAGTTAATCAGCTCGGTCTGAAAACCATCGCGTTCTGTAAATAGAAAATCTTCTTTTTCGATGGAGCCATCTGGGGAAATTGTATAAGTGCGAAATGCCAATTCTTCATCAGATACGTAGCCGATATGGTCTCCGTTTTCGTTTTCGACAATATGCTGCCGGGACATATTCAAAAAAATAACCAGTTTTTCGAGGTTCTTTTCCCGGACGAGAAAGTGGACAATATGGCTGCTGTACTGTCCTCTCTCTGCATAATCTGCTCTCACCGCATAGTTTGGCAGTTCGACGGCAATCTCTTCATTAATTGCCAATTGAATATCAGCTGCCAGAAAAGATTCGCCCCAAGGATCCTGGTAAGAGTCGGTCACATTATCATGGGAGACAGAAACATCCGTGCCATGCCAGGAGTAGTTGCCGGACAAGTACGCTGGACTTTCAATCTGAAACTGCCGCTCCATTGAAGCCATATGGAATTTTTCAAGAACCATTTTGGCAGCAAGCGGAGCAGACAAAACCACTAATAAAAGAGCGAAAATCGCTAATGCGAACTTTCTTTTCAAAAGAAACTCTCCTGTCTTGTTAGATGTCCTTATAGATTAACATAAATTTCCTGTTATACACTGGACAGTAAAATAAAAAAGCCGGACCATTTGCTTTTTCAAGCAAATGGTCCGGCACTATTAAATGAAACTCAGTTATTGAACGGCTTCCGCTTTTTCCGATTCGTTCAAATCAACATCGACGGAAGTGATGAAATAGCGTTTGCCATCGGTATTTTGAATGGCTACTTTTTTGCGGTCAAATAGGGAAACCGTTTCGATTTTCTTGATCTCGCCTGTTTCGAGATCTTCTTCATAAACGCGGTAGCCGATAATCGCATCATCCCGCACCGCATGCCATGAAAGATTGGAAGAAGTGGCCGTCACTTGCGACGGCGGAGCAGGGAGCTTTTCGGCAGTAGCGGAGTCCGAAACAAGCTCCGCCGTGACGACCAGCCGCTCTTCGTGCGAACCGATCGAACGGTTGAAATCCCCGGTGCATGTAATCAGGTTGATCATGCGCGCATCCGATTTTCCGAAAATCTTTTCAATTGGTGCCTCATCGGTTTCGTAGCTCTTGATAGCGGTGATGTTGAACACCATCTTTCGCCCATCGGCGTCCGTTAACACCACTTTTTCGCCTTTTTTCACTTTCTTTAAGTCATAGAAAATAGCTGGGCCGGTCAAGCTGTCGACATGTCCTGCAAATACAGAATGGCCCTTCGCGCCGGGTTTATATCCCGGTTCAAACCAGCCGACCTGATCCACATTTTCCGGCACGCCCATTTCGCCGTTATCCAAAACGCCCGTCGGTTCAATGGCCGCTTTCACGTCAATTGAAGGGATATCAATGGAAACGGGTTCCATGCCCTTGGTGCTTTCGAGGCGGCTTTGCTGCAAGGCTTTCAGTTTTTCCCGTTGTTCAGGAAAGACCGGAAATTCAGCAATTTTATCGACAGCCGGCTCTTCTTTTGTTTCTGCCGCCAAGCCACTCGCGGTTTCTTCCGAGGGGCTGGCTGTTTTATTTAAAAGAGAATCCTCTGCTAAAGGGTTCAGCAGGAAAAACAGGGCGCCGCATAAGAAAACGGCGATGCCCATGGTCACAAAAGGCTTCATTTTCAGCTCTCCTTCCAAACGGGAATAGAGAGAGCGAATCGCTCTCTCATCCACTTAAGATTGTTTGCTTTGACGATACGTAACAGTTCCAGCAATAGCTAAGATCAAGCTGCTCAATACAACCCACAGCATCATGGTATTGGACTCTTCAGCAGTGCCGCCAAAGCCGGTTTTTGGCATTTTTTCCGGTGCTGCCGTTTGGAAGTTGTCCGGGAACTGATCAACAACCGCTGCACTCAAGCCTTTTCCGATATCAAACATGATAGCGTAGCCGGCACGGTAAGACTCGTAGGAAGCATCGTAGTCACCGGCTGCATACTGATTGAACGTGTCGGCAACTGATTGTTCGTGAGCTGTTATTCCGGCAACTGTGCCGTCTTTTGGCATACGGTTTTCCGTAGCTGTGCTCAGAAATGTTCCTAATGATTCAGCAAAGTCACCGGTCAAAGCTGTTGTCGCCTGGTCCACAGCCGATTGGTCTTTTGAAGCCGCGGCTGCCGCTAATTCGCTTTGGATGGAAATGTGTTCATTGTCCCAAATCTGGACGAATTGTGTACCCGCTTCTTCGCCGTAAAGAGATGCAATGGCTGCACGGAATTCTTCAGTGTTCTGGTCTTGTGCCCAATCGGCAAAGTCGAAGTCTTCGGCTCCGTTAAAGCCTTTTGCCATGCTGAGCTGTGCCAAGGCAAAATGTTCAGCGGCGATGCGGTTCACAGTTGAGCGGAAATCACCGGCTGCTGTGTTCGGATCGGTAAATTTGTCCGGGAATTGCGCTGCAATTGCGCCGCTGATGGCACTGCCAGCGCCGAAGATTTGCTTAGAGCCGGCCAGGTAAGATGTATAAGCCGCTTCGTATTCGCCGGCTGCGTATAGGTCGAATGTATCCTGGACGAAATCTTCGTGCTCACGAAGTGCAGCTTGGGCTGCTTGTTCCGGCAGTTTGCCTTCGGTTGCAGTAGCAAGGAATGCCGCCATGTCTTCAGTAAATGCCTGGATCTGATCGAGTGATTGCTGCTCCATGTCTTTGTTGCCGTCTTTTACGGCCATCGCGTAGTCATCGGTTCCAAGGTTGTGCTTATTGAAAATGTCCCCGAAAGCCGCTCCGCCTTCTTCGCCGTATACCGATGCAATGACCGGTTCCATGTCTTTCGCATTGGCTTCAAGCGCTGCGGAAGCTGCTTCAGCAGCAGGGTCTCCGTCATAGATTTTCATCATCGAGTCGACTGCAAGCACATAGTGTTCAGATAGCAGGGAATCGAGTGCTGTGCGAAGCTCCACGCCTGTTGTGTCTGTTTTCGGCATTTCATCCGCGAATGCGGTTGTGCCCATTCCGGGAATCAGCAAAGCTGCCCCTAGTACCGGTGCTAAAATTTTTCTCCATTTCATAAAACCACTCCTCGTTTTTAATTTCTTACACACCTAACGGGGCGGTTTTGGGTTTAGATCACTTTTTATGAAAATAAAATAACAAAGAGCGAAACGGAAACCATCAAGACACCGTCTACTTCATTTAATAGAGGCTAAAAGGAAATGGGGAATGCCGATATGAAAAGATTACTAATCGCCGTGCTGTTCCTCTCCATGTTTTTATTGCCGGCACACAGCCAGGCGTTATCCTGTGAAGAACCGCCGCCTCCAGAGATTGCTTACGATGAATACGACGCGGTCATAATCGGCACCGTAGAAAAAATTAGCGAAAGCATGAGTGCAAAAACAATGACGGTAAGGGTTGAAAAAAGCTTTAAAGGCGTCGACCGGGAAATCATCACTGTAAAAGAAGATTTGACCTGGGGGCAAAGCCAGCTTCACTCGAGTCTATTGTTTTTCCTTAATAAAGAAGGAGAGAACTGGGTGCATCCACTTTGTTCACCGACGACCGCCGATACCGACTTGGCCGATGCAGTGTTTGCCGACAAAGAGGAGCTTGCTTTACAAAGTGCTGAAAACAACCCAACCGGCTGGCAGTTGGCCATTCTTTTGGGCGCCATTCTTGCTGTTTCTGCAGGGGCTCTCCAGAAAATCAGAAGATAAGCCAGTCCATGCCATATTGTTTGGACATTACAAATGGGAACAAAAGAAGGGGCTGTCCAATAAGTCGAGTAATAGACTTATTGGACAGCCCCTTGCTTCTAAAAAAGGTGTGGTAATACTATTGCTCCTTGCATCCTGTTTTTTTGAACTGATAAGGGTTCACCAAATCAGTCCGTTTTTGGGCCAGTGGCACCTTTCAAAAACCGGACCAATTCTTCGTTGAATTTATCGGGCTCGTCGCCATTGATGCCGTGGCCGCTGTCTGCAAAAGGCACCAAGTAAGCATTAGGGATTTGCCGTTCCAATTCTTCTCCCAGTTCATAAGGGCAGATCTGGTCTTTCTGTCCGTGGAAAATGGCAGTCGGCAGGGAAATGCCGGCCAGTTCATCTCGCAAGTCTTCATCCCGCAGGGCAATGGCGGAATGGATGGTCGAATGCGCCGCTGCTTCAAGGCCAAGCTGCTGGAACCACTTTAGAAATTCCTCCGACTTTTCCTGCTCGAAGAACATATCGGCAAATTGGGCCAGAAAAGCAGGGCGGTCTTTTTGGATCTGGGCGATGATGTCATCCACTTCAGCCGGCTGCATACCGATATTGAAATCGTCCCGCTGCGTGAAGAGTGGAGCTGCTGCACCCATCAGCAATAATTTGTCCACGCCTTTGGTGCCGTATTTGGTTAAATACCGGATGGCAATCGGTCCGCCCATGGAAAAGCCGGCCAGCACAATCTGTTCAAGGCCGAGATGGTCGACGACCGCTTTCACATCCGCCGCTTGCGTAGTGTAGTCGTAGCCTGACCACGGTTTATCCGATTTTCCGTATCCGCGCAGATCGATTCCGATGTAGCGGAATCCTGCCTGCACCACTTCGCTGATTTGCATTTCAAACGATTTGTTGTTCAATGGCCAGCCATGGATGAATACCACCGGTTGCCCAATCCCTACATCTTCTACGAATACCTTGACGCCGCTTTCCACTTCCACGTAATGTCCCAAATCTTTTCCTCCTTTAAGTATAAACAAACTGTCTACTCCTAATAGCTAGGATTCCCCTCTAACCACTTGTTAAACAATTCGAAAAAATAAAAAAGGCAATTGTATGGCGCAAGCGTATCAAGCAAAAGGTCTTTAATTGTCCTGAAAGTGAACTAGAATCGGTTTCGGAGCGTTTAGTCAGTAGAACCGTGATAAAAGGGATGGCTGGACATCTGTTTTCACGTGTTCTCCATAAATTCAGCATTTTCAATCCGTAGGCATTCTCCTGCCGTTCTCTTTGTAGTAAGCTTGAGAAATGACAGCGGAAAAAAGGAGAACATCCATGGAGAAAAGTTCCGACTTTATGCTATACACGCGTATACAGCAAAAAGAGAAAGCTGCACTTGAACAATTATATGACCGCTATGAGAAAATCCTGTTCTCGTTTCTGTATAAAATGACAGAAGACCGGGATTTGGCGGAAGAAGCGCTGCAGGAAGTGTTCATCAAATTGTGGCGGGGCAAAGGGGAGTACGATGAAAGCAAAGGCAAATTCACGTCCTGGCTGTTTACGATGTCCCGCAATTCCGCAATTGATTTGATCCGCAAGCAGAAAAAGCCTTCGGTGCCGCTTGATGAAATCGGCGATTTGGTAAGCCCTGAAACGGCCGTTGAGGAATTGGCCGAATGGCAGGAACAAAAAGACCAGATCCAAGAAGCGGTGTCGGAGCTTTCAAGTGAACAGCAAAAAATGATCCAGCTGTTCTACTTTAAAGGCATGACCCATGAAACAATTTCGACGATGTGCGACATTCCGCTTGGCACGGTTAAAAGCCGGATTAGGCTGGCGTTAAGCAAATTGAAAAAAACACTGCACGGAGTGCAAGAAAGGGGGGCTATCGATGATGAATACTAACTGTGACCACGTAGTGGACTATCTGAACGGAACGCTGACAGCGGAAGAAAAACAGGCATTTGAACAGCATCTGGCAACATGTGCAGACTGCCGTGAACTGGTGGATGCAGTCGGCGAGCTCCCGTATCTTGCAGAACCTGCAGAACCGCCAGTGGGCATGAAATCCCGGATCCTCGCCAATGTTTTTGAAGAAGAACCGCAAAAGCAGGCGGAACCTGAACGTCAGGTGAAAAAAGAAAAAACGGTGCCGATGGTAAAACCGAAAGCCCGGCGCAGCTCTTGGGCGCCGTTAATTGCTGCCGTATTGCTGCTGTCGCTTCTCGGCAATGCTTATGCATTTTTCAAACTGGCAGACGAACAGCAGCCGGCAACGGAAAGTGCGTTCCAGTCAATTGAACTCCAGCCGGGAGAAGCCTTTGGCGGATCGGCGAAAGCCGCCATCATCCAGGAAGAGGGTTCCCTCGAAGTCGTGGTGCAGGCAGAACAGCTTGAACAGCTCCAAGGCGATGAAGTGTACCAGATCTGGCTCCTGAAAGAAGGGCAGCCGGTGCCGGCGGGTGCATTCACACCGGATGCAGACCAGCAAGGCTCCGCTTATTACTCGATGACAGAAAACACGGAAGGCTGGGACACGATTGCCATCACCCGTGAACCGGAAGCCGGCAATGAAACCCCGGAAGGCGAAATCGTCCTGAGTTCCGAAATTTAAGAGCGAGAACGATTCAATTGAATAAGCTGCAAAACAAGGAACTTCATGGCCTGTATAGAATTCATTCTATACAGGCTTTTTTTATGGTCTGGGCATCCATGGAAATACACTTTGCTTAAAGGGGCAAGCAAACGGCCGCTCCAGGCTTGAAACGAGATGATGAGATGAACAAGACAATCCTGCATAATGGGGCTTTTCTTTCGGTCAATCCGTGGCGCATGCTGACCTGGCTGCTGATTGCCCAAATCATGGTGGCGTTTGTCGGCAGAAGCCTCGCGCCTCTTGGCGTTTTGATCGGCGACGACATGAGTTTGACGAAAGCGCAGATCGGCATGCTGCCGGCTGCCTTGTTCCTCGGCCAGTCGCTCATTGCGATTCCGGCCGGTTTTCTGGTGGACCGCGTCGGTTCGAAAAGGCTGCTGTTCCTGTTGTCGCTATGCCTTGGCCTTTCCTTTATTCTGATGGCTGTGACTTCATTTTACTGGCTGATCCTCCTGTTGGTCGTGCTCGGCGGAGCGGGCTACGGCGCCATGCATCCGACGTCGAACAAAGGCATCCTTTACTGGTTTTCCGAAAGGCGGGGAACCGCCATGGGCATCAAGCAGATGGGCGTAACGCTCGGGTCGGCGCTTGCTGCGCTGCTGCTTTTGCCGGCTGCTGTGGCTTTTGGGTGGCGCCCCGTGATGATCGGCGCGTGTGCACTTCTGATTGTCACCGGCATCTTTGCCTATAGATTCTATCTCGACCCGCAAGCCGAGCAGGAAAAAAGCGGCGCTTCGGAGAAACCGGCCCGCCTGGTCGCTTCGATTTTGCAGCTGTTCAAAGAAAAGCCGCTCGTGTTGGTTAGCCTCGGTGCGATGGGCCTAAGCGGAAGCCAGCTGATTTTGAACACCTATATTGTACTGTTCGCTTATGAATCACTTGGCATCCCGCTGGTCCTTGCCGGCATGCTGCTCGTCATTTCCGAAGTCAGCGGTTCGTTCGGCCGGGTGTCCTGGGGGATGATCAGCGACAGCATCTTTCACGGCAAGCGGATCATCGTGCTCGTAATTGTGGCCGCCGTTTCCATCGGAGTAGCTCTCGGCATGGCGCTGCTGCCGCCGGGGACGCCGTTCTGGGTGCTCGTCCCGATTACCATCCTGTTCGGCTTCTGCATTTCCGGCTTTAACGGAATCTGGATGAATGCCGCGACGGAATTGGTGCCGATCGGGCAAGCCGGCATTGCCAGCGGCTTCAGTTTGATGCTCGGTTCGTGGGGCGTCATCATCGGCCCACCGTTGTTCGGCTACATCGTCGATGCGACCGGCGCGTTTACATACGCCTGGCTGTTCATGGCCGGCATCCTCACCGTGGTGATCGTGCTGCTGCTTGCGGCGATGAGGATAGTGAAGAAAGAAAATGTGGAAAGAGCGGATAAATAGAATAAATCAAACCGCGATTCAAATTGTTTGAATTTTTTGTTTTCATACGTTATAATCGGGTACAGAATACCAATGCAGCGGTTACAGAAACGTGGCGGTGCCGGATACGCGAGCCGCTACACGATATGGCCGCTGCATTCCAAATGTATTTAAATGAGCTTATATAAAAAACGTGCCAGAAAGAATAATTTCTGGCACGTTTTTATTTTTGTACATTACGGCAGGCACCCGTTTTATTTCCTGGGAAATAGGCAAGCTCTTTTTATGGAAGAGACTGCGCCGGAAATGGCTTGAATCAATTGACTGAAAAATTCAACTCCGCAATAATGAACTTACACATTTGTTTTAAACACCACGTGAAGTCCAAACCAATCCGCCATCCATAAAGGAGGAAACCGAATGGAATACCGCACAATAGGGAAAACAGGCATCAACGTTTCAAGCCTTTGCTTTGGGACGATGTCATTTGGGGGAAATGCCGATGAAGAGACGTCGCAGGCAATGTTCAAGCGCTGCCGGGAAGCAGGCATCAACTTTTTCGACTGCGCCAATGTCTACAACAAAGGGGTGTCAGAAGAGATTCTCGGCAGGTGCATCGCAGACAGCCGCAATGATTTGGTGCTGACCACAAAAGTGAACGGGCCGACGGGAACGGACGTCAACAACCGCGGTTTATCGCGCCGCCACATCATGCTCGAAGTGGAGAAGAGCCTGAAGCGGCTGAACACCGACCGCGTTGAATTCTATTTTGTCCATGCCTTCGACCCGGCAACACCGATTGAGGAGACGCTGCGGGCGATGGACGATCTCCAGCGCCAGGGCAAAATCCTGTATCCTGCCGTCAGCAACTGGGCCGCGTGGCAAATCGCGACCTCTCTCGGCATTTCCTACAGGGAAAGCCTGGCGCGATTCGAGTGCATCCAGCCGATGTACAATCTCGTGAAGCGGCAAGCGGAAGTCGAGATTCTGCCGCTCGCAGAAGCAGAAAATATGGGTGTTATTACGTACAGCCCGCTCGGCGGCGGGCTTTTGACAGGCAAATACGCCGGCGGCAAAAAGCCGGAACAGGGCCGCCTCGTCGAACAGAAAAACTACGAAAAGCGCTACGCCGATGCCGCTTATTTCGAAACGGCCGACTGCTTCGCGCAGTATGCGAAAGACAAAGGGCATCACCCGGCGTCACTTGCCGTGTCCTGGGTCATGTCGCATCCAGGCGTCACCGCGCCGATCATCGGCGCCCGCAACCTGGAACAATTGGAACCGTCTCTCGGTGCACTTGATATCAAGATGACGCCGGAATGGCGCCAGGAAATCTCGGACCTTTCCATCACACCGCCGCCGGCCACGGACCGTTCGGAAGAAGTATAAAAAAGAATCCATACAAAAAGCACTCCGACCTTCCCGTCAGGAGTGCTTTTCTTATGCATACTCTGAACCCGCACCTTACGGAAGAGTTCTACTTCCGCTCCAGCTCTTTCCCCATGCCTTTCAAAAAATGCAGGCCGTAGCGGATCGAGCGGTTGATGTCCGGGTCGCGCAGCGCTTTATACAGGCCGAACATGCTCAGTTTGCGGCGATCGGACTGGCCGGCTTCCGCGTTCTGGAGGCCGCTCTGCACGCTGGCCGATAGTTTCGCCGTCGTCGCCGGGTCAATGGCCGTCAACGCGCCCGCCGCGTTCATCAAATTATTGATAAGCGTCGTGACGGGTTCGCGCGTGGCTTGCTGGACTGTGATATCCATCAAATCTTCGCGTGCCTTGACCATTGCATTCACCGCATCCAGGATTCCCGCTTTGTCGAGTTCCCCGGTAATTTCCAGCACCTTTTTGAGCGACTGCTGCTGTTTGGCCACCTGGGTTTCCAGTTCAAAAAGCCGCTGCAGCTTGAGCTCTTCCGGTGTGAATTGTTTTTTCTTGATTCGCGTAATCGGTGTTGCCAAAGCACATCACCTTTCTTTCGGTTGGTCGGTCAGCGGCACGTGATCCGGCCGCCGCCATTTGCGTTCGACTTCCACGCCGCGAGTCGGATGGCGCTTTTTGGTGCGGTGGTTCGATTTTGGCAGCGGGTTGTGGCCGTCCTTTTGCAGCACTTCCATGCGGACTTTCGTCTGCTTGAAGGCCGGCGTGTTGGTCCGCTGATCGGTTGCCGGACCGGTCAAAAAGTTGATGGCGCGTTCTTTATTGGTGGAATGCATTGGCAAAAAGAGTTCATTGCCCTGTACCCGCGAAGTCACCACGACCGGCACTTTGACGGCGCCGTAAGGAGAAATCAGCCGGACAATTGAACCGTCCAAAATGTCCCGCGCTTCTGCGAGTTCCGGCGACACTTCGACGAAGTTTTCTGGAATCTTCTCGTGGATGCCCGTTGAGCGGTCCGTCAAGTTGCCTTCGTGGAAATGCTCGAGCAGGCGGCCGTTGTTGATGTGAAGGTCGAATTCTGCCGCGAACTTGACCGGTTCGACCCAGTCGGACAAGGCAAAACGCGCTTTTTTATCGTCAAAGTTAAAGCCGTCGACATAGAGGAGCGGTGTGCTCGATCCGTCATGGCTGCCCCACAGGAAGCTTTCCCAATCTTCGAGCGACTCGTAGTCCGCTTGAGCAAAGAGCGGCGTCAGGCTCGCCATTTCGGCAAAGATTTCACCCGGGTGGCTGTAATCCCAGTCGGCCCCGAGCCGTTTCGCGATTTCCTGGACGATCCACCAGTCGGGCTTCGCATCTCCAAGTTCCGGCAGCGCCTGGTAAAGCCGCTGCACACGGCGTTCCGTGTTCGTGAACGTCCCGTCTTTTTCAAGCGACGGCACCGCCGGCAGGATAACATCGGCGTATTGGGCCGTACGGGAGAAGAAGATGTCCTGCACCACGAAAAACTCCAGTTTCGACAGGACTTCATCGACGTGGTTCGAGTTGGAATCGACGAGTGCCATGTCTTCGCCGACGACATACATCGCTTTCATGATGCCGTCGTCAACGGCGCGCAGCATCGACACGTTGTCAAAGCCCGGCTTGTCGCTGATTTCGACGCCGTATGCCTGTTCGAATTTCGCGCGCGCCGCATCATCCGACACATGCTGATAGCCCGGAAGCCAGGCGGGAAGGGAACCCATATCGCAGGCGCCTTGCACGTTGTTGTGCCCGCGGAGCGGATACGCCCCAGCGCCCGGACGGCGGTAATTGCCGGTTGCCAGCAGCAAGTTCGAGATGGCAGCGGATGTGTCCGAGCCGCCGGTGTTTTGGGTGACGCCCATGCCCCACAGGATGCACGTGCCGTCTGCATCACGGATCGCTTCGGCGATTCCGATGAGCGTTTCCGGCGATAGTCCGGTTTCCTGTTCGGCGTATTGAAGCGTATATTTCTCCAGCACGTCTCTGAAATCTTCAAAATAGTGGACGTTGTCATCGATAAAGCGCTGATCGTGCCAGCTTTGGTCGATCAAATATTTGGTGACGGCCATCAGCCATACCTGGTCCGTGCCTTGCTTCGGACGGATAAAGATGTCGGCGCGTTCAGCCATTTCGTTTTTCCGCAGGTCCGCAACAATCAGTTTCTGGCCGTGCAGCTTATGTGCCCGCTTCACGCGCGTCGCCAGAACCGGGTGGCTTTCCGCCGGATTGGCGCCGACGATGATGACGAGGCCTGCACTTGCAATATCCTTGATCGTGCCGGCATCGCCGCCCATGCCGACCGTACGGAACAAACCGTCCGTTGCCGGTGTCTGGCAATAGCGCGAGCAGTTGTCGACATTGTTCGATTCGAATACTTGGCGGGTCAATTTTTGGATGACGTAATTGTCTTCGTTGGTAATTTTCGACGAAGAAATGATGCCGACGCCGTCCTTGCCGTGCACCCGCCGGATTTCCCCGAGGCGTTTGGCGACGAGGTCGAGCGCATCTTCCCACGTGGCTTCGACGAATTCATCGCCGCGGCGGATCAGCGGGGTGGTCAGGCGTTCTTCGCTGTTGACGAAATCCCAGCCGAATTTCCCTTTGACGCAGGTGGAGATGGCATTCGCCGGTGCTTCCGAGACCGGCTGGACTTTCAGGATTTTCCGGTCTTTCGTCCACACTTCAAACGTACAGCCGACGCCGCAGAACGTGCACACCGTCTTGGTTTTTTTCATGCGGGTTTCGCGCATCGCCGCTTCCGCATCGGAAACTGCCAGGATGCCGCTGTAGCCCGGTTCGACGTCTTTGACGAGGTCAATCAGCGGCGTCAGCACTTCGTCTTTCAAGCCGGTCATGAAGCCGGCTTCGCCTTGCATCGAATTTTCCATAAGCGCGTTGCACGGGCACACGGTGACGCAGTGGCCGCAGCTGACGCAGGACGAATCGTTGATTTTCGCGCCGCCGTCCCACAAGACAATCGGCCGGTCCCGCTCCCAGTCCATCGACAAGGTTTCATTGACTTGCAGGTTCTGGCACGCTTCGACGCACTGCCCGCAGGCGATGCACTGGTTGGGGTCGTAGCGGTAAAACGGATTGGTGAAATCGACGGCATCTGTTGAACATTTCGGTTCGAACGGGTATTTCTGGTGTTCGATTTCCATCATGTCTACGGTATTATGTACTTTGCAGTTGCCGTTGTTGTTGTCGCAGACCGTACAGTACAGCATATGATTCTCTAAAATCCGGTCCATCGCTTCCGTTTGGGCTTCTTTTGCCCGGGCCGAAGCTAATCGGACATCCATCCCGGAAGCGGCTTTGGTGGAACAAGTCCGCACCAGCTGTCCGTCGACTTCCGCGATGCACGTGTCGCAGGTTTCGATCGGATCGACTTCCGGCAAATAACAGATCTGCGGATGTCTAATGCCGTGTGCATTGATCACCTGGAGAATCGTCTGGCCTTCCTGGAACGGATACAGCGAACCGTTGATTTTGACCGGCATGCCGGCACCTCCTTTTTTTACTCGAACATTCCCGCATTCCTCAAAATAAAAACGGCGCCGTCTTTTTGCGGCGCTTTATCCTCTGTGGTAATAGTATAATCAATTTCATAGAGTGCTACAATAAATTAACGGAATAATCAATCAATAAATGGTTTTTCGGAAGGGGATTGGCGGTTATGCAAAAGGAGCAGCAAAAAACGCGGACAGTGCTCCGCTATACAGATGGCGGGTTCAGCGAGCGGGAAGACCGGATCGTGACCGAAGAACCGATCACCATCCGGATCAACGGACGTGAATTCATCACGATCGTCTGCTCGCCGGAATACATCGAAGACATGGCGGTCGGCTTTCTGGCGTCGGAAGGCATCATCCCGAACCACCGCGACATCCGGAACATCCGCGTCGACACCGCACAGGGCATCGTCCACATCGAAGCGGATAAAATGTATCCGTTCTATGAGAATCTGCAGAACAAACGCTTTGTTACGTCGTGCTGCGGCATGAGCCGGCAAGGTTTTGTGTTTGCCCACGACGCTTTGACGGCGAAAACGATGGACAGCGTCCGGGTGACCCTGTCACCGGAAGACTGTTTTTCCTTGATGGGGAAGCTCGAGGACAGCGCCGACATGTTCCGGCAGACCGGCGGCGTACACAACGCCGCGCTTTGCAGCACCGACGGCTTTTTCCTGTCGCGCATGGACATCGGCCGGCACAATGCGCTCGACAAAATCTACGGCCATTGCCTGCGAAACGACATCGACGTGCGCGACAAAGTGATCGCCTTCAGCGGCCGCATTTCGTCGGAGATCCTGCTGAAAGTGGCCAAGATCGGCTGCGAAATCATCTTGTCAAAATCGGCGCCGACAGAACTCGCGCTGTCGCTTGCCGAAGAGCTCGGCATCACGACGGTCGGTTTTATCCGAAAAGGCTCGTTTAATCTGTACACGCATCCAGAGCGCATCAAAACTGCAGCCGGAAAATAAAAGACACACGTTCAATCAAACACCCTGCACCAAAGAATTCGTATGGAATTCCGGACGCAGGGTGTTTTTGGTTTTTGTATCCAAGAGGTTTACAATTGATCCGATTGACTATATGATAAGAGAAAATTCTGAAAACGTTTTCAGAAGCATCTGGAGGAGCTGAAGCAATGGAAGAAAACAGAAAGCTGCCGCTTGCAGGGCTGCGGGTCATCGACGCATCCACCGTGCTTGCGGGACCGATGCTGGCGACGTATTTAGGCGATTTCGGGGCGGACGTCATCAAAGTGGAGCACCCTGCAGGAGACCCGCTGCGAAACGCCGGCCGCCAAAAAGACGGCGAGTCGCTGGAATGGAAGCTCGTGTCGCGCAACAAAAAGCCGATTACGCTGAATTTCAGTACGCCGAAAGGCCAGGAATTGTTCCATAAACTTGCCGAAACGGCAGACGTCGTCATTACGAATTTCCGGCCGAAGACTTTGGAGAAATGGAACATCACCTATGAATCCTTGTCAAAAGACAATCCCGGATTGATTGTCGTGAAGGTGTCGGGCTTCGGCGAAGACGGCCCTTATAAAGAGAGGCCGGGGTTCGGCACGCTTGCGGAAGCGATGTCCGGCTTTGCGCAGGTCAACGGCTTCCCGGATAGAGGACCGGTGCTGCCAAGTTTCGCGCTCGCCGATTACGCGACCGCGCTAATGGGAGCTTACGCCACGATGGTCGCGGTTTACGAACGCGACCATTCGGAGGACGGACAGGGCCAGTACATCGATTTGCCGATTTACGAAGCGCTCATGGGGATGCTCGGCAACCAGGTCATGGAATACGACCAGCTTGGCATCATTCCGGGACGGAAAGGGAACCGCACGGGCTGGACCGTTCCGCGCAATTTATACGAAACGAAAGACGCGAAATGGCTCGCGATATCCGGCACGTCGCAACCGATCGTCGAACGCATATTCAAGGCAATCGGCCGGGAAGACTTGATAACGAATCCAAAATTCGCAACCAATCAGAAGCGCCTCGAGAACGTCGACGAACTGGAGGCGATCATCGCCGGCTGGATGAAAGGGTACACGCAGGAAGAAATCCTCGAGCGCTTTGTCCATTTTGAAGCGACGATTGCACCGGTCTATACAGTGGAAGACATTGTGAATGACCCGCATTTCAACCACCGGGAAAACATCGCGGATGTGCCGGATGTGCATTTCGGCAGCGTCAAGATGCTCAATGTGGCGCCGAAGCTGTCGCGCACACCGGGAGAAATCCGCCATACCGGAGCGGAACTCGGTTCGTACAATGAAACACTGTACGGCGAGCTGGGGCTGACTCCGGAAGAAATCGAAGGGCTGAAAAAAGACGGCATCATTTAAGGAGGATAAGGGATGATTTACCGAAGTCTGATGTTTACACCGGGGACGAACAAAGAGCGTTTATTGAAATCCGTCAGCAGCGAAGCAGACGCCTTGCTGTGGGATTTAGAAGACGCCGTCCATCCGAATGAAAAAGCGGCTGCCCGCGCAGTCATTCAAGAAGCGCTCGACGAACTGGAGGACAAACCGGCAAAGCCCATTTTCCTGCGCGTCAACCAGTACGGCACCGAATGGTACAAGGACGACGTCAAACTTGCCCGGCATGAAAACGTCAACGGCATCATGTTGCCAAAAGCGGAAAGTGCCCGGCAAGTAGAGGAAACCTGGGAAGGCATGGGGGCTAACGGCGAACTGATTGTCCTCGTCGAAACCGCAGCCGGCATCGTCCGCCTGAAAGACATCTTCAGCAATCCGAACGTCAGCGGCGTCGCGTTCGGCGCCATCGACTACGCAGTGGACGCAGATTTGACGCTGACGGAAGCGGGGCTTGAAGCGATTTATGCGCGCTCCCGCATCGTCACCTACGCCAAAGCGGCGGGCGTCGAAGGCATTTACGACACCGTATTCGCTGACATCCACAATACGGAAAGCCTGCAAAAGCGCGCCGTTTCAGCACGCGCCCTCGGCTTCAACGGCCAGATGGCGGTGCACCCGAAACAGATTGAGACAATCCACGAAGTCTACAGCCCGTCCCGGGAAGACATCGACTGGGCGGTGAAGGTGCTGCACCATGCCGAACACGAAGAGAAAGGCGCGGGCGTCTTCATGTTGGACGGCAAAATGGTCGACCGGCCGATCATCGAAAAAGCGAAACAGATTTACCAAGCTGCTGAACGCTACCAGCTCATTATCGGCGGCTGAGATTTCAGCGGAAGCGCTATAAAATATTCCAAACGCAACTGCCTCTTAATGAAGAAAACCGAACGTTATCCGATTCTTAAATCGCACAGGGATTAGTCATTTTGCAAGGAGTGGTTCATGTGAATCCGGAATTTCAACAGGAGCAAAAACGGGTCGACCAGGTGATGCAGGAAGTCACCGGGCAGCTCCGAAGATTGGAAGCAGACACGTCTCGCCAAAAAGACGAAGTGGTGAACATCCGCCGCCATTTCTGGGATGAAAACAAAATAAGCCTCGATTCGTTCGATGATTTCTTGGAGACGATCATCGGTTTGCGGCAGGAAGCGCAAGCCTTGTCGGTCAGTGAAACCACCCACCGGCAGTCCGCCAAAAAGCTGGCGGAACTCCGCCGCCTGCAAAGAACGCCGTATTTCGGCCGCATCGACTTTCAGGAGGAAGGCGAGCCGGAAAAAGAGGAAGTGTATATCGGCATCTCGACATTGAACGATTCAACAGGCGATGATTTCCTCGTCTACGACTGGCGGGCGCCGGTGTCGAGCGTTTACTACGATCACCAGCCGGGTCCTGCGTCCTACAGTACGCCGGGCGGCGAAGTCAAAGGGCGTTTGGAGAAGAAATGGCAATACTTGATCCGCGGCGGCGTCCTGCAGTCGATGTTCGATACAAGCCTGACCATCGGGGATGAAATTCTCCAACAGGTGCTCGGCAGGAGCGCCGACAAGAAGATGCACAGCATCGTCGCGACGATCCAGCAGGAACAGAACCGCATCATCCGCCATGACCGCACGCGCCTGCTCATCGTGCAGGGAGCGGCCGGCAGCGGGAAGACTTCGGCTGCGCTGCAGCGCATCGCGTATCTTCTCTACAAATACCGGGACCAATTGAACGCTGACCAGATCATCCTGTTTTCGCCGAACGCCATGTTCTCGAGCTACGTGTCGAATGTGCTGCCGGAACTCGGCGAAGAGAACATGCACCAAGTGACGTTTCAGGAATACTTGAACCACCGGTTGAGCGCCCAGTTTGAGCTTGAGAATCCGTACGGACAGCTGGAGTATGTGCTGACGAAAAGGGACGATCCGGCATACGCGGCCCGTGTGGCAGGCATCCGCTTCAAGGCATCGGTCCAGTTTTTCGAAGCCATCAAATCGTACCGGCGGACGTTGGAGAAGTCCGGCATGATATTCAAGCGCATCCGTTTCGCTGGACATCCGATTGCAAGCGCCGAAGCCATCGAAGCGCGGTTTTATTCCCGCGACACGACGCTGCGTTTCCATAACCGGCTAGAGCTTTTGAAGGACTGGCTGTTGAAAGAGCTCGATGAATTTGAAAAACAGGAATGGGAAGAACCGTGGGTGGAAGAGGAAATGGAGCTGCTCAGCAACGATTCCTACCAGAAAGCGCATGCCTATCTGGCAGCGAAAAAAGGTTTTAAAGGAAAAGCGGTAAGCGACTACGAAATGGAGCCGGAAGAACTGGCCCGGCTTGTTGTGCGCCAGAAGCTGAAACCGCTCCGAAAAAAGATCAAGGCTTACCACTTTGTCGACGTCAAAGCACTGTACCGCCAACTTTTTGAGGGCTTTTTGGAAAACAATCAGACGGAACTGCCTGCGGAATGGGAAGCCATTTGTCGGCAGACAACTGACAAGCTCGCAGATGAGGAGTTATTCTACGAAGATGCCACGCCGTTTCTGCTGTTGAAAGAACTGATTCTCGGTTTCCAGACGAACACGGCGATCCGCCACATTGTCATCGATGAAGCGCAGGACTACTCGCCGTTCCAGTTCGAGTTTCTGAAGCGGCTGTTTCCGGCAGCTCATATGACGGTGCTCGGCGATTTCAACCAGGCAATTTTTGCCCATGCGGGTGAATTCAACGATTTTGACGTACTGACCAACCTGTATGGAGCAGATCAAACCGAAACAATCCGCCTGGCGCAAAGCTACCGCGCCACCAAACCGATCATCGAATTCACCCGCCGGCTTGTACCGGAAGGAGAAGCTATCATCCCTTTTGAGCGGCAAGGTGAAAAGCCGATTCTGACCCAAGTAGCGGATCATGCAGAACTGCACCGCTGTATCATGGAGCGGGTCGCAGAACTTCGCGACAAATTCGGCACAATCGCCATCATCTGCAAATCCGCTTCCGAAGCCGCTCATGCACATGAAGCCTTGTCCGGCATTGAGGGGCTGAAGCGGCTGAAGACCGGCTCCGCCGAATACGAGCAGGGCGTCATCGTCATCCCGTCGTATTTGGCAAAAGGCATCGAGTTCGACGCCGTCATCCTCTATGACGCCTCGGAACAGGTTTACGGCCAGGAAAGCCTGCGCCGGCTGTTCTACACCGCCTGCACGCGGGCGATGCACGAACTGCAGCTTTTCTCCGTCGGCAAACCAAGTCTGTTTCTAGAGGAAGCGCTGCAGGAAGGACTGGTTCAGGTTGAGGAATGAAATGGCTTCTGTATATCAATCAAGGTGAAGCAATGATTGATCGTTCGTAAACCTGTGTGGAAATAAAAGAACGTTCGTAACGTGTTTTGCCACGTTTACGAACGTTCTTTTACTTTGGACTATAAAGTGTCCATTCCCAGACCAAGAAACAATTCTAATAGATTCTGAATTGCGCCTTTCCCTGGGAAGCGAAATAGTTATTCGCCGCCACCGCCACCTCCGCCATCGCTTCCGCCGTCTGACCCGCTGCCGTCATAGCTCGAATCGTCGCTGCTCCATTTGTCGTCTTTATCCTCGTAATTTCCATAATAATTAATCGGACCATCGGAAACTGCGGCTTTAGTTTTTCTGGATTTTGATTGTTCAGTAGAACGCCGATCTTTCAGTAAACTAAAAATAACGACAAACACAATTAACCCAACTACATACACCATTGAAATTCCTCCTTTTTTGGACGCTGCGTATCATTCTGTGCAAGAAACGCTCATGTAATTCGTTGATGCAATTGAATCGTTTTTTGATTGCCTATTAATCGGTTGGCATCTGTTCCCCTAAAAACTAAGCCCATACAATTGCTTTGCTATAACCACCATTTTGTGGAGGAGATTCTCTCTACTTTCTACTACGTTTGGATTTATCTGAAAGTTTCATTTTGCGCTCAGTTCGAATGTCACTTAATGTCAATAAAGCAACTTTAAATTACCACTTTATTGGAAGCTCTAAAAACCATGCTAAAACGGATGCCACTGGGAAAGGATCACAAATAGAAAAAGGGGAGAGAAGAGTGTCTTATTGGAGGGTTTTAATAAGCAGGAAAGTCTACTTCCAGCCCCAAATTCCATCTAATAGGACTCCAGCTAAACGTTTAATTATCGTGGATCACGGGAAGAGAAGGGGCTGAAGCGGATTCTTTTATGCTTCTGCGATTAATGCAAACGAACCCTAAGAAAAAATGCAAACTATATAAAGGAGAGATTATGCGATGAAAATAAAAGCCGCAGTTACCCCGGAAACGGGAAAAGCTTTTGAAATCAAGGACGTTGAATTGCCGAAACTTGAATCGAACGATGTGTTAATAAAAGTAGCCGCATCAGGAATTTGCCATACGGATGTTTCAGGAAGAGACACCGGTATGGTCAATCCGCCCGCAGTTCTTGGACATGAAGGCGCCGGCATTGTAGAAGAAGTCGGGTCTGAAGTGACGGAACTGCAAAAAGGGGATCATGTGGTTGTCTCTTTTGCCAGTTGCGGAGAATGTGATAATTGTTTAGCCAATCATCCGGCCCATTGCCGGTATTACGGCGACTTGAATTTAAATAGCCATATCGATCAAGAAACCAATCAGTTGGTTGCCAGATTCTTTGGCCAATCTTCTTTTGCCACCTATTCGCTCGTTAACCAGCGGAATGTGGTGAAGATTGATGAGGAGATGGACTTGGCTTTAGCGGCTCCCTTAGGCTGCGGTCTGCAAACCGGAGCCAGCAGTGTTTTAAATGTGCTAAAACCTGAAGCCGGCAGCTCCATTGCCGTGATCGGCGTCGGGGCCGTTGGGTTGAGTGCCATTATGGCGGCTAAAATTGCCGGCTGCAAAAACATTATCGGAATTGATCTCCATGAAAATCGCTTGGAACTTGCAAAAGAATTGGGTGCCACAGCGACGATTAAAAGCGGCAAAGATGTAAATATCGCCGAACAGATCAAAGAAATTACCGGTTCTGGCGTGCAGCATGTACTGGACACAACTGGCGTAGACAGCGTAATCGCCCAAGCCATCGACTCCTTGGACACTTTCGGGAAAATCGTTACAGTCGTGACTGATTTTAACCTTTCGATTCCTTTGGAAGCTTTAGCATTAAAAGGCGGCAGCATTGTCGGGACCAGCCAAGGCGATGCCATTCCACAAAAATTCATTCCGGAAATGATTTCTTACTATAAAAAAGGCCAATTCCCATATGACCGGATGGTGAAATTCTTTGAATTCGATGAAATCAATAAGGCCTTTGAAGAATCAGAGAATGGCTCGGTCATTAAACCGGTTTTAAAAATGAATTAAGAAATTAAATGTATAAAATGACAAAAGCACCTTTCAAACAGTTCCATGCTGTTTGAAAGGTGCTATTTTTAGGTTCCAGAGCATCTGTCGCTGGCAGAGCGGAAGCTGCTTAAATACCACGGGAGAGAAGAAGCTGATTAAAGCGCTTTTCTCTTCTTAAAATTATTAGAAGCAGCAGTTATGCCAATCGCAAAGTGTAAAAGGGAAGAGCGGTGCCGATCGGCACCGCTCTTCCCCTTTAGTCCATAACTGACCATTTACGACCAGATCAAGATAATGAAATAAGATTTAATGAAGTCCCCTAATTAACTGTGATACAATCAAAAAAGGTAATAATCGGAATATTTAAATTTTTAAAACGGATATTAGGAGGGCGAAGATGAACGGAAAAGAAGTGCTTGTCATTTTCAAGAACGAGCTTCGCAAATACTCTCCGGAACAGCTGCGCCATATCCCGCGAGAAGGTGTGTGGTCCATTGGGCAAATGTATGACCACATTATTCTAGTGGCGCATGAGTATCTGGATAATGTGCAAATTTGTGCTGCATCAACTGAAGGGCAGCCTCTGGGAAAAACTCCAGCGGGTGAGCAGTTATTCAAAGACGGTGGATTTCCGCCCATCAAAATCAGGCTTCCAGATGAAATGAATGGCCCTCCCAACAATTCAGCCAGCAAAGAAGATCTGGAGACAAGAATGGAAGAAGTAATGGATAGGCTGGAGCACTGGGGATTGAAAGTCTCTACCATTAACCCGGACTATAAGGTTAAGCATGGCGGGTTCGGCTGGCTGAATGCGAAGGAGTGGCTTGAGCTGGTTCACATGCATTCCCGCCATCACCTGCGGCAGAAAGAAGAGCTGGAAAGGTATCTGGAAATGGAAACATAGTTTTTGGGGGGGGTGGTCTATTCGCTAAATCCCCAAAAACTGTCGATGAAGAAAACATTTCAAAAGGAGGTTTTTAGATGAAATACTTGTGCTTGGGTTACTTGAATAAAGAGAAGATGGATACATTGCCAAAGGAAGAAGTTGATGCCATCATGCGGGAATGCCAGCCTCATCTCCAGGAATTATACAAAAGTGGCCATGTGCTGGTAGATGCCGGCATTGGACAAGAAGTAAAGAGATTGCAGCGGGTGGGCGGGGAGATACAAGTCGGTGAGGGCCATTTAACCCAGACCGATAAAATCATGGGAAGTGCGTTCATACTGGAAGCCGCGAGTTTTGAAGAAGCAATCCGAGTGGCTTCTCTACATCCGACTGTGCAGGTCGGTTTAGCAGAACAGCTGGGTTGGGAAATGGAAATCCGCGCAATCGACTCCTTCGATATGAAAGGCTAGCTTTTAAGGGAAAGAGTAAAACTGCTTAAACGGTCTTCACGTATTTTTATAACAGGGCGCCATGTCTTAAAATCTGATTATTGAAACTTATCCCAACTGAAACCGTATTATAAGAAAGGCGATCCAAGCGACGATAAAACGGAAGGGGGAAAAGGGTATGCATTGGATGATGTGGATTTTTTGGGGCTCATTGGCTGCAGTGTTTGCAGGCGCTTATCTAGTGGATTTTTTGACGCGGGGGAAATACAGCTTTAATAAGAAGGAAAAGACCTTGAACCAGAATTTAGCGGAAGCCGAGGCTCAGCGAGAAGTTGGTCGGCACAACAATCAAGGTGGAGGAATGTTTTAAGATAAGGGTTGAAATCGTTTAACCAACTGAAAGCAAGATACACGAGCTTGGAGCTGGATTCCAGGCTCTATTTTTAATTAGCGGGTATTTTTCTTTTAACTAGATAAATAAAGGAAGATATCTATATAATGGAAGAAGTTGATTTTTCTCAAAAGTGTTTTGAAAGGAAATTTTGTATGAAGCCACTATTCAATGGACGGAAAGTGAACTTGGCCACCTTGCTGACTTCTCTTGTCTCTGCCTCAGTCATTCTTACACTGCTGATT
This sequence comes from Planococcus glaciei, assembly GCF_900099655.1. GTDB lineage: Bacteria > Bacillota > Bacilli > Bacillales_A > Planococcaceae > Planococcus > Planococcus glaciei. Next base: position 429,066 of record NZ_FNDC01000001.1, on the reverse strand, counting down.
CTTACCCTCTCTTCTTATCATTCCAGTAAGGATTCTTTGGCGACGACTTATTTATCCTTAAATTACTCCAAAGCGGAAAAGATGAGCCATTCGGTCGATTCGTTGTTCATCTCGATGAGAAACAATCTGGAAACTACCGTGAATTTTCTGGAGGAACATGAAGGGATGAGCGATCAGGAAATCCATGAACATTTGGATCTTTTGCAAAGAAGCAGCGGGTATTTCAATTCCCTTTCCTGGATAGACGAAACAGGCGTGATCCGGGCCATCAGCCCCAACAGCATCGGGTTAAAAGGAGAAAAAATAGCGGTAGGAGAAGCAAGAGACGCGCTGGATGCGAAACAGCCCGGATTGACTGCCCCTTATATGGGCTTATCAAACCGTTTAATCATTTTGATGAGCCAGCCGATCTATTCCAAAGACGGTGCGTATAAAGGGATGATCGGAGGAACCATCTTTCTTCAGGAGCAGAACGTCCTGAACCATCTTCTTGGCAATGATGCGGTAGAACAAAATGGTTCCTATTATTACGTGGTCGGCCCGGACGGAACGCTGTTGTTTCATCCAAAGAGTGAAAAAATCGGAGAAAACGTCATTGGAAATCCGGTAGTCCGTCAATTGACGCAAGGAAAAGACGGCATGGAATTAATTACGAACACCGAGGGGATTCCGATGCTTGCCGCTTATAGTAACGTATCTGAAGCGGGATGGGGGATCGTGCAGCAGACACCTTATTCATTTGCTGAAGATTTTTTGGTTGATCAATTTCTGCAGATGCTGAAGAATTTATTGCTGCCATCTTTGCTGCTTCTCCTGTTTTCCATCTTCATCGCCCGCAGATTGGCAGCTCCTTTTATGCATCTGGGAAATCTGGTGAATGGATTAGCGGAAGGAAAGGGCGTATCGCAGCCTCTCAAGGACAATCTGATGAAGCCCCATTGGAACCGCGAAGCCGATATCTTAACGAAGAGTGTGGCGATCGCTTTTGAAATACTGGAAAGAAACAACCAGGAACTCACGCAGTCAGCACGGACGGACGCGCTAACGGGCTTGCCGAACCGCCGGAAACTGGAAGAAGTGCTGGACGTCTGGTCAAGCCAGAATCGGCATTTTTCATTGCTCATCCTGGACATCGACCATTTCAAATCGATTAACGACTCATTTGGCCATCAAATGGGGGACCAGGCATTAAAAGGCTTGGCTGAAACGCTTCAAACATTGATCCGGAACACAGATTATTGTTTTCGGTATGGGGGAGAAGAATTTGTCCTTCTTCTGCCGGATGCCGATCGCTTAGCTGCCTACCAAGTGGCGGAAAAAATACGCAAAGAAGTGGAACAGACCTTGTTGGTTCCTGGCCAGACCGTGACGGTTTCAATCGGAATCTCAGAGTTCCCAACCCAGACAGAGTCGTTGAAAGAACTGTTCCGTTTGGCGGATACAGCGCTCTATCGATCAAAAGATGAAGGAAGAAACCGGATAACTGTTTCTTCCTCCGGCAATCCTTCTTAACGATTCAATCGCAATTATGAACCGGAAGATCCGAAGAGAAAAAGCAGAGCTATCAAGCACTGCTTTTTCTCTTTTTCATTTTTGCCGCTGCAAGGCAAGAATTCGTTTTAAGGGTTTTACATTTGGAGAAAGATGAATCTTTTAATTTTTTCTAACGTAGTAAATATAAGGATATTTATCGGCTTCATCAATTTGATAATCTAAATTCAGCAATTGCAGGCTACGAATAGAGAAACGGGGGATCTTTTTGGGGATGTTATTAGAAGTGGTTACGGTCTTACTGATTATTTCAATGGCTCTCTTTATACACGAAATGGGCCATGCCGTTGCAACAATTTTGCGGAACAAGAAAGCGGAAGCAGAGATTTATATGGGGTCACCGGGCAAAGAGAAAAAACTGAAGCTGAAGCTTGGAAGAATCACTTGCTACGTAACCGTAGCGCTTTACGCGTTCTGCCAGCCTATAAATTCAGAAGAGTTGCCGCCTCCTACCTACAAACAAAGGCTGACGATGCTGATAGGCGGGCCGATCGCTTCATTAATGGGGTTTGCCGCCCTATACCTTATTTCTCATTTCTTCTCTGGTATACCAGGCAGTATCCTGATTAATCTTGCAGGCGCGATTTTCTTCCTATTCATAAGTCCGCTAATTCCCTTTACCTATCCTTCTTTTTTAGGCGGAGGTCCAAGTGATGGGCTGCAGATTTTGAATCTGGTAAAAGAGAATAGAAGACAGCGGAAAGCGGTTTTATAAGAAGATGCTCTCTTACAGAGGAAAAGTACTAAAAGAAAGCAGAGCTTTTGAAGCAATGCTTGGAACTGAAGGTAATTTATGTGCAGATAAATTTCATTCAACAATGGAAAAACCTAGTTGTTTTTATTACTTCATACAGGAGGGGTTTATATGGATTTTTTTACAGTATTATTTGGCTTTCTTCCATTATTAATTCTCGCTTTTATATTTAGATGGGTTCGCCAATTGAAAATTAACAGTGAAACTCAGATTAAGCAAAGCAAAGAAATAATTTCACTTCTAAGAAATAAAGGATGAGGCCATACCTTATATTTTGGCTATCTTCGTCCAACTTAAACCAAAAGTTTCTGTAACTTTTTACCACATAGCGTGTCTAATGAAATAAAAGGGGACTTGACATGAACGCTAAACTTCTATGCCTAAGCTTAATGGTCTTCATTTTCTTATTTGGCTGTTCGCAAGGCAAGGAAACCATCGGAGATGAAAACAGCAATCCCGAAGAAGACTTAAACGCCACTTCGCAAAAACCGCCTTCTTTAACAGTAACAATCCAGGAAGAAGAAATTGCTGCTGTTTTGGGCGCCTATACATGGAGTTATTATGATCAGGAAGCCGGCGGCATGGTCGCTATAGAAGCAGAGTCGCTGCCGCCTTCTGAATTGGCCGGCAGCCGAAAAGCTCCTGCAGTAAACTCGGCTGCTTCCATTAAACTCAAATTTGAAGAAGAGCCGATTTCCTGCAAAGTGAACATTTGGGACGCGGCGGATAAGTTGAAAGGGTCTTTCAAAGAGGTGCAGCTTAGCGGGGAAAGGGGGAGGACGGTCTATGAAGTGGTGGCGACTTGGGAACGTGGAACTGGCCATTACGTTTTTCCTTTGACTGTGGAGTAGTCTGATTTCTATTTTAAGATAGTTTCATTCCTCTTTACAAAGAGGAATGAAAATATCCAGGTTCTGCCACTTAATACAATTAGAAGGAAAAAGAAAGAGGTTTTAGCATGAAAAAATGGATAGCGGCATTGGCCGTTCTTATCACAGTAAGCATTTATATAATATGGCCAAAAGCGAGCATTGAGAAACCGGTCGTGGTTTCTGCGCAGATGAATGAAACAAACAAAACCATAACGATTTCGTATATTACCACCAAAAAAGACGAGACCCATTTGGAAGAAGCCGTAATTGACGGCAGAGGATTCTATCCAGCCGGAACGACGCGGGAGACCATCGGAACAAAAAGCCTGCTTGATCAAGACGGCTATCAATTGCGGGAAGACGTAATCCGGTTAACAGAGGAAGAACTTGATTACTTCGAGAAAATGTCTTGGCGTGCTCCGCCTGCCACGATTACGTATTCGGATTATGAACCGGTTGAAACGACGCTTATTGTCTTGAAAGAAGACGAAGCCGCGGAAGGTGTCATGGATCAGCAAGGCATCCGCTATGCGTTTACGGCGCCGGAACCGATGGCCATCACCACCATCGGACATTACGATTCGGCGGCGTCGCTGGGCTATTCATACAAGGGCCAGGAACTGCCGTCTTCTATTGAATTGGAAGAGGGAGAAACTGTTGAGTTGAATTTTGATGGACCTTATCAACTCGCCAGCGACGACAAGCTTCTGGTGGATATTGAAACGATGGATGGAAAGCACCACACAAGGCATTTAGCGGAAACGATGGAAGTTCCGGAGGGCTACTTAAAACGAGTCGTTGCTGAGAATCCGTAAAAAGCCTTCTGGGCCAATTGTTTCTTGTTCAGTTTTGCAAATTTATCTGCGGGGGGTTCATTAAATGGGAAGTAATCAAGTGCGCAACGATGAAGAATGTCTGGGTTGTTCTTTAGCAAATAAAAAGTTGCCGGTGAATATAGTTTACGAAGATGACTTTGTCACGTGCATATTGGACCACGATCCGTTCAATGAAGGGCATACTTTGATATTGCCGAAAAAACATTTTCGCTATGTGGATGACTTTGATGCAGAAACAGCGGTTGCCGTCATGAACGCTGCTCAATTGCTTTCAAAAACGATTAAAAAGTTATACAGCCCTTATGGAATCACGATTTGCCAAAACGGCGGAGGGGTAGATGAATTAACTCACTACCATATGCATGTCGTGCCAAGGGAGAAAAACCAATCGTTTAAAAGCTTTTTTAGTGACGAAGTCTGGGAAAATGAACACCTTAAGAATAAGATTTCCGTTACAAGAAGTGAAATGTCCAGTGCGCTTAGAGAACTGCAGTTGCTGTGAAGTGTTTATGAGTGCAATCAAGTTATGCTTCACATGCAGGTTTGTTTAAGAGGCCGATTTTAAGAACAATAGCTGGAGGCGATGACCTTGTTCAACGAAAAACCCAAATGCGCTTCATGCGATAAGGAAATTGAAGGGGATGAAGTCGTCTTCATTAAAATGCGCTTTCCCAAAAGAAAAGGATTTACTGAAGTGAAAGCTTACTTAAAGAACGAAGGGGAATTCATTTGCGAAGCTTGTATTTCGGATGTTTCTGGAGGGGAGGGACGGTAATTGGATGTAAACACGGATGCGCTCGTATATTTCCTCGTTGGGTGGGGAATCCCGCTGATCGTGGTTGGCAGGGCATACTGGAAAATGAGCGCAGAGGATAAAGAAGATGTGAGGAGTGATTTCAGTTCATGGCGCTTCATCTCCACCTTCGGGTTTATCTTGTCCGGTATTTTCTTGTTGCACGCAGAATCAGTGATCGGTGTAGGCATACTTAAAATAATCGGAATAGGTTTAGTGGTTTTAGGAGGCATATTCAACACGTTCCATCAATGGAAAGAGGAGAAGGTAAAAAGTATACTTGTTCTTGCACTCTTATCGTTCGCGATTTTCCTTAATATAAAATGAGGTGACGTCCGCATTATGCCCTCCTGATTTAGAAAAACCGCACCCGTACTGCCAGTTGGCAATTCGGGTGCGGTTTTTCGATGATTGGAAACGGAGCTGGTCAAACAACAGCCTCTTCCACGCGTTGTTTGCTGTACACAATCAACCCCATCAATCCGCTGAAGAACAGCAGCGTGGAAGCCAAAACAAAAACAAATGCATAGGGAACAAGGTCCGACAGCCATCCTGTGGCTAACTGAGAAATCGGCACTGCGCCGAAAGCCGCCAGCGAGACGATGCTCATCGTTCTGCCAAGCCTTGCCTTCGGGACATTGGCCTGGATCTTTGAAATGATGATCACGCTTGATATGCCATTCAAAATCCCGATGGCCGCCAAAGACAGCATCACAATCCATACGGAAGGGAGGGCTAGTAAGAACATGATCAATCCCTGCAGGAGTTCAAGCCAGTAAAACGAACGAAGTGTTTTGTGTTTCGGCTGTAATTTGGCAATGAACATCATGCCGATGACCGAACCCGCTCCAAAAGCAGCCAAGACGAATCCCATCTGTGAAGGTGCCAGATGAAAGCTTTCCCGCGCATAAAGCAGCAAGGTGATCTGCATCGGCCCGACGACCACAAGTCCCCCTACCAAATCCACCAGCAGCACCGTTCGGAGCCACTTGGTCTTCCAGACTTGCTGAAACCCTTCCGCAAAATCCGCCAAGAGACGGGAATCTTTCACTTTAGTGGAAAGTTCCTTGTTCACACTGACCATGATTCCAGTTATAGCGCCGATCAAATAAGACACTGCATTTATGAGGAAACCAGCTTCTACTCCATAAAGCCCTACGACCAATCCGGCCAGGGGAGGACCGATGAAGATGGCCGTTTGGGAAATCGATTGGACCCATGCATTGGCCTTTTCCAAATCTTTTGTTTCCACCACGGAAGGAACTATCGTATTGAACGCCGGATAGAAAAAGCCGCTGGCAACACCAGACAAAGAAAGCAAAAGATAAAGCAAGGGAAAGGACAAGGAATCAGAAACCAAAAATAAAATCAGTGCCGCCATTATGGCAAACCTGGCGAAGTCTGAAACCCAAATGACCTGCTTTGCACTTAAGCGGTCGACGGCTACCCCGCCCACAAGAAGCAGAAGAATACGCGGAAAGACCAGAAAAAACAGGGCAAGCGCCATTTCGCTGCCGCTGCCGCCCAGCTCAAAAATCAAGTAAATCAGGGCGATTTGCTGAAATCCGTCTCCGATGGTCGAAACGGACTGCCCAAAGAAGAAAAAGGAGAAATTTTTGTTTGAGAAGAGGCTGTTCTTAAAATACCCTCTCATTCTTCCGGTCCTCTATTTTGGGATTTCGGGGAAGCCGGGTGAAAAAAGCTGCTGAACGTATAAAATTTCCGGTCATCTGCACCGTTCCGATTATGCGAGGAAGAGCGGCTCATGATGTCAGTGACTGCAGACAAATGCTCGTGGATGGAAGCTATGTCCTGGTCTGACAGCCATGAATGTTCCTGGGAGATAAAGGAGTTGGGCAGAGAGCCTTCGTAATAATCCACACTTTCAATCAGATTCCGGTAGGTCTCGTGAAAAGTGGACTCATAAAGCATATGTTCATCGGCCTTCGCCAATTCCAGGGAAGGCGAAAGGCGGAACGAACGGGCAGAAGCCGTATAATATTTTTCGACAATCGAACCCTTTACTTCTTCCCGCGTAAGCCGGATGATTCCCGCATTTAAAAGTTCTTTGACATGGAAATGCACTTTCGGCGCAGACTCTTGCAACGCTGTCGAAATTTCTTTATTGGTCAGTTCCTCAAAATACAGGACGGATAAAATCCGCTGCCGCAATGGATGGGACAAGGCGTGAAGCTGCTCAGTCGTTTCGATGATCATTTCGTAGTTCATTTTTTTTCCTCTTTTCCTTTTTATAAAAATTATTTATCGATAAATTATAATTTATTGAACTAACTATAATATGGTTCTTCAAAGAAATCAATTAAAAGATTCCTTTTTTCAGAATTTTTTCAGGGCGAGGGATTTCGGCACGGTGGTCGTCTTTAAAATGTCGAAGTATGAGTGCAGGGTGCATCCACTTGCCTTCAATGATAATGGCTTTGGTTAACAAAGCAGGAAAAACCGGCTGCGGCAAGGAATCTACTAGCAAGAAATAAAACGAAGGCGCTGCTGTTAGCCAATCACGCAGTCTTAACTAAACGGAGAAAAGGGAGGGGACAGTATGGCAAAAGTCTGTTTTGGCATGGTCATGTCGCTTGATGGATTCGTCAACGACCGTGAGGGAGGAATGAACAAGCTGTATGCCAGTTTTGAGCCAAACGAGGAAATCAACGACATGATGGCAAGGACGGGAGCGGTCATATTCGGGCGCCGCACGTTTGATTTGGCAGATGCGGATTCCTACGCCGCAGACTACGAGTTTCAGGTGCCGATCTTTGTGGTGACGCACCACCCGCCGGAAAAGCATCCAAAGGAAAACGACCAGTTGACGTTCACCTTTGTCACGGACGGCGTTGAAAGTGCAGTCCGGCAAGCAAAGGAAGCGGCGGGGGAAAAAGATGTGCTGATTCTCGGGGCGGATGTTTTCCGGCAGGCGCTCAAAGCCGGATTGGTGGAAGAGCTGCAAATGGCAATAGCGCCCATCATTCTTGGAAAAGGGCTCCGTCTGTTTGAACAGCTGGAAGAGCTTGAAATCGATTTGGAAAAAATTCATACCATTGAGACCGACAAGCAAGTGGAGATTTGGTATAAGGTGATCCGATGACAGGCAACAGAAAGTAAAAGGCCATACTGCGGATTTCATACTTGCAGTACGGCCTTTTACTATAGTGAGCTGATTTTCAGTTCTTTATTAAAGCACTCGTTTGCTTGTAGCTAATCAGATTTAACTCTTGACGGCAACTTGTCAGGAAAGATAAATAATTAAAACGACCAAATGCACAGCCGCAGTTATAAATGGCCCCAGCGTTTCAAATTTATCCCCGATTTTAATCCCGATCCATCCATCTAAAAACTGTACTAGGATCATTGCTGCAGCCGTGATGCTCACTAGCTCCTTTGAAAGGACAAAGAAAGGCACGATAGAAACACATATTAAAGCAAAGCTGCGTGCAGTTACATATAAAGCCGTAATTTTGCCTTCTCCTTCACTTTTTCTAACAGTTAAAACCGAAAAATACAAACTGATTGACGCACTGATTAAAGTTATAGCCGCACAAATGTAATACATGAGCTGCCTCCTTTAACTTTTGTCATCAAGCAAATGAAAATGTTTTTTATTAATATTCTGTTTTTATTATTAATATTTCATTTTTATTTTATCAATTAATAAATCGATTACAAGTGTTCAATGAAGGTCCAGATAAATTGAATGAGCCGCCCTCATGTGTCTAGTTGGAGTAAACAGAACGATGGATATTACGATGATCATCACTTAGTCATAAAAGGTTACTGGATAAGCCTTGTAAGGAAATTTTATACGTTAATAAATTTTATTTTAAAAACTTTAAAGCACCCCTTAAATTTCACCTGATTTTCACTTAACTTTTGTACCATATGGAATATAGACAAGTCTCTTAAGCTGGAGATGCAGGAGAGGCCGTTCATGTTCAGAGAAAAGGGGTGCGTTGGGATGCAGGATATTTATTTTGAGGAAAAGTATGGCCGGTTGTTTGAAAAAATCGAAAAAGGGATTTTTCAGGTTTTTACCTTCCAGCATATGTACGGAACCGTAAAGCATTCGTTTATCATGCGGGAGATCCCGCTGCCGGTTCGCGGCGAAACGTACTACGATCTGGTGACGCCTTACGGTTACGGCGGGCCGCAAATCCTGCATTGTGAAGAGGGGCGGAAGGCGGAGCTAGTTGGAGCGTTTGAAGATGCTTTCCAGGAATACTGCACCGAGCGGCGGATCGTCAGTGAGTTTATCCGCTTCCATCCCGTCCTGAACAATGCGGAAGATTTTCTGGCCTGCTACGATGTGGCGCATGTGCGCGACACGGTCGGCACCAACCTGAAGGACCATGACCATCCGGTGGAAGTGGAGTTCTCAAAATCTGCCCGAAAAAATATCCGCCAAGCCCTAAAAGCGGGCGTGGAATACCGCGTGACCCGAAACCCAAGCGACTTGAGTGAATTCAAGAACATCTATTACGCGACGATGGAGCGCAATCATGCCGATACGTATTACTTTTTCGGAGACGAGTATTTCGATCAACTGATCCACCTGTTAGGTGAAAATGTGCTGCTGGTGGAAGTGCTGTACGAGGGTCGCGTCATCGGCGCCGGCTTGAACTTCGTCTATAAAAACCTGGCACACACACATTTGTCGGGAACGTTGTCGGAATTCAATTGTTTCTCGCCGGCTTCGATTTTGAACTATGGCTTAACGCTTTGGGCAAAAGAACATGGCATCGACGTCATCCACGGCGGCGGCGGAAGAACGAACAGTGCGGATGACAATCTATTTGTCTTCAAAAAGCAATTCGGCAGACAGACCGCCTTTAAATTCTATACAGGACGCAAAATCTGGAACAGCACCGTCTACCAAGAATTATGTGCCGGGCTCGATCTACAGGAAGAAACGGAATTTTTCCCGGCTTACCGGTCAAAGTCCATGGATTTATATGAGCGGGTTTAATGGAAAACGGGCTGAGGTGAAGTTTCGGCCAAGGGTTTTCCGGATTTAGGATAATGAGAAGATACATGACTGGAGGAGGGCTTGGGTTCAAGCTGCTTCTCTTTTTAATGTCTGCATAAAGGAGCGGGAAATATCCTAAACTAAAGGTTTTTAAATAAGAAAGCAATATGGTATAGTAAAAATCCACCGAAAGTCTTCTGGAAATTTGATGAAATAAAGGTGATTTTAATAGCTTCCGTCTCTTGAATTGATGATTTTTATGGTTTCCGAACTTTGTTGGAAAGAAGGGAAAGCGAATGAGAAGCGAAATGAACCAGCTGATTGAGGATGAACGAAATGTCCATGTGCTGTATGCGTTCAATGGAACGGAAAACTACATAAACCAAATTTTGACCTATATAGAAGACGGAATCGCGGCAAACGACCATATCCTGCTTGTTGAAAACGAGCGGGTTTCACGGGTGCTCCAAAAAGAACTGAGCACCCGCTTTTCGGCACAACAATTGGAGCTGGTTCATTACGTCAACAGCTTCCAGTTCTACTGGTCGAGCGGCAGCTACCATCCGCCAGCCATCCAGGAATACTTCACGAAGATGATCCAGCCTTATGTGGAAAACAACCAAGCTTTCCGCTCCTGGGCGCATGTCGAGTGGGAAAGCGTGAAAGAGCCGCTGCACCTGATCGAGGATTTCGAGAAAATTGTGGACGAAGCGGTCAATGCATATTCGTTCCCGCTGATTTGCGCCTACGAAAAAAAGCAGATGCCGGAACACCTTCAAACGATTTTGATGGAAACCCATCCGTACGTGCTAATGGAAGACCGTTTTGCCGTGTCCGAACAGTACCGCCCGGTAGATGCAGTGAAATAACTAGCGGCCATAATTTGAGCCCGTTCAAAAGAACACTGAAAAGCCCCCTGGAAATTAGGTTTCAGCCTAACTTTCAGGGGGCTTTTTGATACCCATGTGTAAGAAGCAATTCAGCGAAAAAGCGCGATTTGATAATACTTGGCCGCCATCTTATAGGCACGGGCCTCTTGATAATGTTCGGCGAGTTCGATGCTGATATTTTTGATGAGCAATGGGTAATTTCCTTCCTGTGCCAGCTGGACCGCCTGCTGCAATTCCTTTTCATAGGATGGAAAATCAAACCGGGCTTTATGGATTTGTGCTTTTAAATGCAAAATCTGAATATGCGAATTAGGCAGATTGTAGGCAGCGGTCAAATGAAAACATTTCGTTAAATACGCATCCGCTTCTTTCCAATTCTTTTGTTCGATATTGATTTCTGCCAATACTTTATTGGCGTGAATGGTCAGCTCTTCTCTATTGGCTTTCAAATCATACTCCATGCTCTTTAACAGGTGTTCAGTGGCTTGATCGAATTTCCCAAGTTTTTGATAAACTCTTCCATAGTTATATTCGATAACTGGAGCGTAATATTCTTTGTTAAACTCTTCGGCAAACACTGAAAGTTCCTTCAGGACTTCCAATGATTCATCGTAGAAATCATTGACGTGAAGCTGAATGGCCAGTTGAGAGAGGGAATGCCCAATTCCGGTTTTGGCATCATGTTTTTTAAAAATCTGCAGGGCTTTTCTGATATAGGTTCTTGAAAGCTCTAAATCCTCATCAATTTTCCCCCGGGCTTGCGCCAAATTCAAATAAGCTTTCGCTTCCCGCACCGACCCTGCTTCATCCTTCAAGGAATCCGTGTAAAGTGCGGCATAGAATGCGGCTTCTGAATAATCCTTGTTTTCATAGTAATACTTCGCCATGCAATAGAAGTAATAGGAAATTTCGTTCTCCGCACTGGAATGGTCAGTTGAAACAATGTTCTTGGCTTGTTCCACCAGCTGATGCACTTCTTTCATATCGTGTTTGATGTAGTACCAAATCAAGACATAATAGATTTTAATCAAGGTCGAATTTGAATGGTTTTCCTTTGCTTGCAGCTTCAATAAAGCAAGGTCCTGGGAAACGATTTTCTCCGATTGAATAAACTCCTCGTAAATCCGCTGTACATCCGTTTCGATATTCTGCTGGTTCAACTGCAGCAGAAAGTCCGGCTCTACTTCCAATACCTTGGCGATTTTCAGGATAAAGGAATAGGAAGGCTTGGCTTTGCCGCTTTCGATATTGCTTATGTATGTATTCGAACAAATCCCTTGGATCAGCTCTGTTTGGGTCAACCCTTTATGTATGCGAATCTGGCGTATCCGTTCTCCTACTGCCATTCTCTCCCTCTTTTCCTGTCGCTGTCTATCTCTGAATGTTCATACTTCCATTATATAACGATAATTTGATATTTGGAAATCTTTCTCAGTAGTAAAAGTGAGTTTTATTCCAAATTAAGGGATTTAAGTTAAAAAGACTAAGGGGAAAGTGGCTTTATTTCAAATTAGAAAGCTGATTTTTACCTGTTCCTTTCAACTTTCTCTTTTCTCTATAGTTAAAACAGAAACCTGAAAAGATGCTGGAGAGGAGGAGAGAGATGGAAATTGCTTATCCATTTACGATTTACAAAAATACGGAAGAAGACCTGCATGCGACTGGCAGCCAGCCGTTGATCCACGTAAATACACTGGCCCAAATCTGCTTCCGTGCCTTTTCCCAGGCACCGGCTCTTCCGAAGCCTGAAATCGTCATTCTCGATAATAAAGCAGTAGAAGGAGTTGGCCAGTCCGGCCGGTTCGAAATAAACTTTGATCACAATTACTTAAAAAAAGTAGGGGAAATCGGCTCGGAGCTGGCAGCGGAAAACGGCTGCCGATTAGGCCTGTTGCATGGAAAGAATATCGAAGAAGAAGTGATTAAAAGCTACGAAAAGGCGGTTCTGCTGCATGGGGACCTGACAATCATCCTGGAAAGCAGACAAGTGGATTCAAAAGAAACGGCTATTCAATGGATTACAGACTAAGGAGATGATTTGGATGAACAAGCTATGGCAATACGCATTGTGTGTGCTGGCGGGTGTGCTGGTCATTGTCGTGTATAAAGCATTTTTCTAAAGAGAGGGAGATTAGGATGAACCTGACGATCAACGATTTAAACAAGCATTTCGGACCTTACCACGCGGTAAAGAACTTGTCTTTATCGGTCAACCAAGGCGAAGCCGTGGGGCTGCTGGGAAGAAACGGAGCAGGAAAAACCACGACGATCCGGATGATTCTCGGGTTATTGCAGCAGGAAAGCGGCAGCATCCAATGGGGAGGCCGGCCGTTCTCGCGCAAAGAAGTGAAACTCGGCTATCTGCCTGAAGAAAGAGGGCTGTATCCGAAGATGAACATGCTCGACCAATTGGTGTATTTCGGCCAATTGGAAGGCATGAGCAAGCGCGCTGCCAAACAGGAAGCCCTGAAATGGATTGAGCGCTTGGGGATCAGCGAGTACCTCAAAAAAGACACCGGGGATTTATCAAAAGGAAACCAGCAAAAAATTCAATTGATCGCGGCGCTGATGCACGACCCGGACCTGGTCATTTTGGATGAGCCGTTCAGCGGTTTGGATCCGGTCAATGCACAGATGCTCGAAGGCGTAATCGAAGACCTGATCCGGCTGAAGAAAACGCTGATCTTTTCAAGCCACCGGATGGAAAGCGTGGAATCGTTCTGCGACCGCGTGTATTTGATGAAGCATGGCGAAGTGGTGCTGTCGGGCGCGATTTCGGACATCAAAACCCGGTACGGCTTCAAGTATGTGAACATCGAATCCGCACAGCCTTTGGAGGAACATTTAACAGGGCTGCAAACGGATTTCGTGAAAAAAGGAAAAGAATATCAATTGCAGGTCAGTTCCATGGAACAGGGGCTTCATCTCATCGAGAAACTGAAAAGTTTGGTGGCGATCCGGAAAATCGGCATCGCGGACCCGTCACTCAATCAAATATTCATTGAAAAGGCAGGGGATTGATGATGAGAAACTTCTATTTGGTCTTCAAGCAATCGTTTCGGGAAAGAGTGACATCGAAGTCGTACCTGACGACAACGCTCGCCTTGATCCTGATTTCCATCTTCGCCATTTCGCTTCCGAGCCTGCTCGAGAATTTTGCAGACGCGAAAGAGGAAGTGGCGGTCATCTCCAACGCGCCGGAGATTCAGTTGGCGGAACTGGAAGGGCAGCTGACAGACTGGGAATGGAAAGAAGGAGCGAACAGCCAAGTGAGTTCGTTGAAGGAAGATGCCCAGGAAGGCAAAATTGCCGGCTTATACATCATCGATAAAGGCGAAAGCAATTATTCCGTCACGTACTTCTCAAAAAACAATGACGTCGTGTTGAATTCGTCGCTGTCGCAGTATCTTCAAGCGAAAAATACGCAGCGGATTGCTGACAGCAACGGCATATCGGCGGCCGATCAGCAAGCCCTGTTTGTTCCAGTCGCCATGGAAAAAGGGAAATTCACTTCAGAAAACGAAGTTTCGGTCTTTGTGATTTACTTGATGCTGATGTTCATCCTGATGGCGGTTATGATGTACGGCACCACCATTGCCACCGGCGTCGCCTCGGAAAAAGCGTCGCGCGTCATGGAAGTGATGGTGACCAAAGTGAACCCGCTGGCGATGATCTTCGGGAAAATCTTCGGCATTGCGCTGGCGAGCCTTGTGCAGTTTGCGGCTTTCTTCGGATCGGTCGCGCTGTATTTGAAATCGGGAATCGTGGAACCTGCCCAGAGCCTCGGGAACTTTGAATTGAATCTGTCGGCTCTGACCGCCGAGCACTGCGTGTACTTCTTCATCTTCTTCTTGCTGGGATATCTCTTATATGCTTCCCTGTATGCGGTATTCGGTTCGATGGTGAGCCGTCCTGAAGAACTCAACGGCACCACAATGCCGATTTCCATCCTGTTGATGGTCAGCGCTTTTTCCGGCATCCTGTTTGTCATCGATGACCCGACTTCCGCGCTGTCGAAGTTCATGGCGATCTTTCCGTTTACGTCGCCATTCAATATGATTATCCTGATCATGAAAGATGCGGCTTCGTTTGCGGAAATCAGCCTGTCCATCGGGCTGCTGGTCCTGACCACATTTGCATTCGGCTATTTTGCAGCCAAAGTCTACCCGAAAGGCATCCTGCACTTCGGGGAGAACTTGAAACTGCGCCAGCTGATTATGAGGAAATCATAAGAATAGACACAAGAAAAGGAAGAGGCACGCCGCACGCTGGCGGTGTCTCTTCCTTTTCGTTTCTAATGGTTGCCGATCGACCGGATCCATTCAATCCGGACAGCCTGGCTCCATTGCTTGAAATCATGGGTGAACTTCGCTTCTTTGTCGTTCAGGACTTGCGCTTTGCACGACACGGTTTCATCGGCATGGTGCAGCGTCACTTCGTATTTCCCGGGTGCCGGCAGGGAGTAGAATGGCAACAGGCCATTTTTCGGGCACCAGTTGACCGAATAGAATTTCCCGAGCAGTTTTCGAACGATGGAAATATTCCCTTGCGCCAAAGCCTGCCGGATACGGGTGGAGCTGATTTTCTCGCCGCCGAATTCCATCAGTTCAACGACCGACACACCAAAATGCCCGGCGCCTTGCGCAGCCAGCGTTTCGGTATTGCCGCTTCCGCGGGCGCCGTAGTGGAAATCGCTGCCGCAGACGACCTGGACGGCGTTCAGCCCGATTAGAAACTGCTCGACAAAACCGGCAGGGGGAATGCCGGCGATGTCCCGGTCAAAATGGACCAGAAACAAAGTGTCGATGCCGAGCGCTTCAAGCGCGGCCTGCTTTTCTTCAAGCGGCATCAAATACGGGAACGATTCCGCCCCTTTGCCGAGCACCGTTTTCGGATGCGGGAAAAAGCTCATGACCGCGGATGCGATGCCGGCTTTGTCCGCTAAGCGCTTGGCTTCTTGTATAACCGACAGGTGGCCTTTATGCAAACCGTCAAAAAACCCTATAGCCACCGCCTGCTCCGGAAACCCCTTGTGCCACTGCGCCGTATTTTGACTTGTTAAATGGATCGTCTGCATAAAAACCCTCCTGTTAGGTGCTAGTTTCGGACCGCGATTCCCTGTGCCACGTCATAGATCAGGTCTTCTTGGCCGCCGACCGCTTTCATGCGGCCGAGTTCCAATAGGATGTCGCGTTCATCAACGCCGAAGCGTTTTGCCGCGACTTGCGTATGCAAGAGGAAACTGGAATATACGCCGGAATAGCCCATGACAAGGCTTGACCCGGTGATTTCCTGCGGTCTTGGCATATAAGGCGTCACCACATCGTTGGCAGCGTCCATGATCTTATAGAGGTCGATGCCGGTCTCGTAGCCGAGGCGCTCGAGGACCGCCACCATCACTTCCGTCTGTGTGTTGCCGCTGCCCGCACCGAGTGCGCGCAGGCTGCCGTCGATAAACGTGGCGCCCGCTTCGACCGCTGCGACCGTGTTCGCCATCGCCATCGATAAATTATTGTGGCCGTGAAAGCCAATGTCGCAGCCGATCGACTGCTTTAGCGCGGAAATGCGTTCGGTGACGTCCTGCGGCAGCATATAGCCGGCCGAATCCGTAACGTAGACGACTTCCGCGCCGTAGCTTTCAAACAGCTTCGCCTGCTCGACGATTTTCGCAGTCGGCGCCATATGGCTCATCATCAAAAATCCGACCGTTTTCAAGCCCAGTTCACGGCCGAGTGCGATATGCTGCGCGGCGACGTCCGCTTCCGTGACGTGGGTCGCGACGCGCACCATTTTCGCGCCCGCTTTCACGGCGTTTTGTAAATTGCCTTTGACGCCGATGCCCGGAATCAACAGGACGGATACTTCCGCCTGCTTGCATTCATCCGCAGCGATTTCGATCAGTTCGAGTTCATCATGCGCAGACAAGCCGTACTGCAATGACGAACCGCCAAGCCCGTCGCCGTGCGACACTTCGAAATAGCGGACTCCCGCCGCATCAAGCGCCCGCGCTGTGTCCCGCACCTGTTCGGGCGTAAAGGCATGCGACATCGCATGGCTGCCGTCACGCAAAGTGACATCTAGTATCTCAAATGATTTCTTTTCCATCAGTCCATCTCCTCACGCGTTTGCCGTCAGTAATTCTTTCGCCATTTCGTTGGCGACCCGTGCCGCCGCAGCGGTCATGATATCCAGGTTGCCGGAATAGGCAGGGAAGAAGTCGCCCGCGCCTTCGACTTCCAAAAACACCGAGACGCGCTGGCCATCAAACTGCGGCGTGCCCCGTAAGCGGTAGCCCGGAACGTATTCCTGCACTTCGGCCACCATCCGGTTGATGGAGTCCACGATTTCCGCTTCGTCATAGTGTGGTGTTTTGATCAACGCATTGACCGTGTCGCGCATAATGACGGGCGGCTCTGCCGGATTCAGGATGATGATCGCTTTGCCTTTCTCGGCGCCGCCAACCTTTTCAATGGCGCGCGCCGTCGTATGGGTGAACTCGTCGATATTGGCGCGCGTTCCGGGGCCGGCGCTTTTGCTGGATACCGTCGCTACGATTTCCGCGTATTCGACCGGCGCGACGCGGCTGATGGCGTGGACGATCGGAATCGTCGCCTGGCCGCCGCACGTCACCATATTGACGTTCGGCGAATCGAAATTCGCTTTCAAGTTAACAGGGGGTACGGTAAACGGGCCGATCGCCGCCGGCGTCAAGTCAATGACTCGTTTGCCGGCCGCGGTCAACAGATCGCTATGCGCTTTATGGGCATAGGCGCTGGTTGCGTCAAAGACGATATCGACCGCGTCCAATTGCTCCATCAAACCGTCGATGCCGTTGGAGATGACGGTATAGCCTGCAGCTTTCGCGCGCTTCAACCCTTCCGAATCGGCATCGATGCCGACCATGACGCTCATGTCGAGCGAGTCGCAGCGTTCGATTTTGTACATCAAATCCGTTCCGATATTGCCTGAACCGATGATTCCCACTTTTAATTTGCTCATTTTGTCACCTCTGCCGGCTGAAATGAAATACTGACTTCGCCCAAAACGCCGAAGTCGGCTTTGAAACGGTCGCCTGCTGCAAACGGCAAGGCTTTCGACAAGGCGCCGGACAAGACGAACATGCCGGGCTCGATCTGGATGTCGTAGCGGCCCACTTCGTTGGCGAGCCAGACGACGGCGTTCAGCGGATTGCCGAGGACGGCGCTGCTCGATGCCGCATCGACCGCTTCATCGTTTTTGTAAACCGTCATCTCAATTGCTGCGATATCCACATCCGCTAATTTCGTTTTCTTCGAACCGAGCAAGGCGCCAGCGGAAGAGCCGTTGTCTGCGACGGTGTCTTCAAACTTGATGCGCCAGTCCGCGATGCGGCTGTCGATGATTTCGACCGATGGCACGACGTAATCCGTCGCCCGGACCACGTCCTCAATCGTCACGTCCGGGCCTTTCAAGGCTTCCTTGAAGACGAACGCAATTTCAAATTCGACTTTCGGTTGGATAAAGCGCTCCGCGTCGATGGCGCGCGCTTCCTTGTAAACCATCGAATCGAGGACAAAGCCGTAATCCGGCGTATGGACGTTCAGCATGTCCTGCATCGCTTTGCTCGTCAAGCCGATTTTCAGGCCTTCGACTTTTGCACCTTCACGGAGTTTCTGCTCGATCTGCAAAAGCTGGATCCGGTAGGCATCGTCCGGCGTGATGCCGGCTGCCGTTTCGGTCAGCGGGGCGATGGGCTGTTTCGTATTTTCTGCATCCCGCAATTGCTGGGCAATTTTTTGGAGTTCCATGGTTTCACCTGCCTATATTTTATTGGTTTCGAGTGCTTTCACTTCGTGGTATTGCCCGGAATAAAAGAGGAGAGGGTTCTTTTCTTCAAACTCAATCGCGGTGACTCTCCCGATGAATAAGGTGTGGTCGCCTTCGACATGAGTGGAAGCAACCTCACATGTAATTCTGGCAACGGCTCCGTCAAGCACCGGCAGGCCATCCAGAGTGGCAAATTCCACTTCTCCCTGCGGCCGTCCAGCAAAATGCCTGGAAAGGGGTTCCTGGTCCTCAGCCAAAATATTAACGGCGAAGCGCTGCGATTGCGTGACCTTTTCCAAGAAACGTGCCTTGTGCCCGATTGAAATGACAACCAGTTTCGGGTCTAATGAAACCGACATGAAGCCATTCGCCGTCATCCCGTGAATGTCCCCTTCATGAGCTGTCGTAAGTACCGTGACGCCGGTTGCGAATTTCCCCATTGCTTTTCTGAATAACAAATCGTCCATTTTACATTCTCCTCTGCATTATGATATGTTGAGCTGAGTATCGTTTTTGTAACCGCTTACTTATTTTTCGTGCGGTCGTTCGTGACAGCTGCCAATGGATGTTTGATTCGATGAAAAACTTACACCTTGAGAATATCAGCACCAATCGGCGAAAAATACAACGCCAGCATAGCAATTTTCACCGAATTTCAGCACAAAACAGCTAAATGGTTTTGCAGTATAGTAATTTATTTGAAAATTTCGAGTTGTTTATTTTCTTGATGTGTACTTTAATGATAAAGACGAAGGCCGGAAGACGCTAAAGGGGAGCGCTTCGATTCCGTGGCCATTAATTGGTATTTCACAAAGATTGTTTATTGGTATCCAGCAGCCGTTGCCGGGCAAGGCCCACATCCTATTCAGACAAAGGGGAAATGAGAATGGAAGCCAAACCGCTGAACTTGAAAGATTTATTCGACGCAAAAAAAGACACGGTGGTCAATGAACTATACGACCGGGTCATCACGATTCCGATCGAAGCGCGGACCGCCTTGAAAAATGAATTGGTCAAAGTTATCGGCAAAGACCGCACGAAAGGGGTTTTTACCCGCTACGGCTGGCATTGCGGCGTGAACGACGGCGAAAAAGCCAAGCAGTTCGAATGGGATAGCGTCTGGGACGCGGTCTACGCCGGACCGAAATTCCACCAGCTGCACGGCTACCTCGACAAAGTGGAAATCCTGGAAATCGGGACGGATAAAGACCAGCTCGAATTCATCGAAGTGCTGTGGATCAACACCTTTGAAGCGGACCAGTACCTGCTCGCGAATGACAAGAGCGCAGAACCCGTCTGCCATACTTTATGCGGCTATGCGAGCGGCTACCTGTCGACCGTTCTCGGGCAGCCGGTCCTCGTAAAGGAAATCGAATGCCGCGGCATGGGGCACGCGGAATGCAAATGCATCTGCATGCCGCTCGACAAATGGGGCGAGGAAATTGCCGGGGAGCAGCGCTATTACCAGGGTACAAGCATCATCCAGGAACTTGATGAAGTAACCGACAAGCTGAAAACCGAGCGCGACCATCTCGCCAAAGCGAACGACATCCACCAGCGGCTGATCGAAGAGCTGCTGTCGAAACAGGGCATCCAGAAAATTGTCGACATTTTGTATGAAACGACCGGCTTGACGGCGTTCATCGAAAACGACCACCACCAGGTGCTGGTGAAGGCGGGCCACTTGGAAGAGCCGCTCGATTTGCGCAAGTTCAACGCCAAGCAGACAACGTTCAGCCCTTATTCCGACGGCTTTTCGCTGCTGCGCGCGCCGATTTTCTATGAGCAGGACGTCAAAGGCTACTGCTCGTTCGTCTACCCGGCCGGGGAAGAGCCGAACGAACTCGATTACATGATCATCGAAAAAGCGGGCTTGACGTCGGCGATCCTGTTGTTGAACGAAAACATCCGGATCAGCACCGAACAGAACATCAAGCGCAGTTTCCTGAACGACATGCTCGAGAACCGGCTGACAGAAGAGGAGATGTACAAAGTCTCCTATTACCTGAACTTCAATTCCGCTTCTTCGTACTGGATGCTGACGATCGGCCGCGACTGCAAAAACGCCGAAAACGAAATCGCCTTTAATGAAGAACTCATCCGCTACATCAACCTGTTCCTGAACGAACGCAACGTCAATGCAATCGTGTCGCAGAAGCTCGACAAGATCATCGTCCTGATTGAATACCCGTCGTTCGAGAACTTGAACATCACGCAGGACAAGTTCATCAATCATCTGTTCACATACTGCCTGAAGCGCTTTTCGGGCTATAAATTCTGCGTCGGCGTTTCGACGGTGATCCAGAACTTTATGGAGCTCAACGTGCTGTACAACGAAACCTTGGCCGCTTTGCGCGCCACGAACGAAGAAACGAACGTCTCTTATTTCAAGAAGCTCGGCCTTGAAAGTGTACTGTTCCAAGTGCAAGACGATGTGCTGATCGACCGTTTTGTTGAACAGCACATCGGCAAATTGCTCGCCATCGACAAGGAATTTGATTTGATCCGGACGCTTTATGCCTATATCTGCAATGGCAATAGCATCAACGCGACGTCGAAAAAGACCTCGATGTCGATCAGCGGGCTGCGCTACCGCCTTGCCAAAATCAGCGAAATCCTGAACCAGGACCTGGCCGACACCGAAGCGCTGTTCTCCATCTACCTGGCGATCAACATCCTGAAATCAAAAGGGACGATAACAATCTAAAATTTAAAAAGCCTTGTTGCATCTACAGCAGCAAGGCTTTTTTGTGCGTTTAAGGAGAGAACAAAAGGTAAAGTTGAGTTGCTTTTCAGCCGGCAAGCGGAAAAAACAGATTTAAAATAAATGCTTTCGACTATATTCAAAAAATATTTATAAACATGGAAAAAGTTCGAAAGCTTCTAACGACCTGGTTTTCCCTCTTATCAAATTAGCCTTAAATCTATTGTAAAAAATCATTTAAACAAAAACGTTTTAAACACCACGGATTTTCCAAAGATTCCGTCTCTATTTTCTGATTTTTCTGCCGGTTATGATGTGATTAATTCATACCGCTGCTATAAGGGGTTTGAAAGCGCTTACCAAGAGGAGGAATTTTCATGACGCTCAATCAACAAACAGCAGTCCGAAAAACGGCAGCCAACCGGGACGAACTCATTGAGAAGGCGAGACAGATCGGGTTGATTGCTGAGAAACACGCTTCAGAAGCCGAACAGAATGCCAAACTTTCCGATGTGGTGATTGAAAAGATCAGAGAAGCGGAATTCCATAAATTGCTGCGGCCGAAAGTCTACGGCGGCCAGGACCTGGATTACTTCACATTCGGTGAAATGATCCGGACGATTGCGTACCACAGCGTACCGGCAGCCTGGTTAAGTTATTTCTTCGTCATCCACGAAACCTGGCCGGCGTTTTTGCCGAAAGAAAGCCGGGACGAATTATTCAATAGCGGCGAACTGATGGCGGACGTGTTCGCTCCTGTCGGAAAAGTGACCGACGATGGCGAAGGGTACCGCCTGTCCGGCCAGTGGAACTTCTGCAGCGGTGTGCTTTGGAGCGACTGGATCGCACTGGGTGCGGTGGCGAAGCTGAAAGACGGCGATGCACCGGAGTACAGCATGTACATCGTCCACAAGAGCGATGTGGAAATCGTCGACAACTGGGACACTTTGGGGCTCCGGGGAACAGGAAGCAACGGCGTCCTTGTCGACAATGTCTACATTCCGCCGAACCGGGTGTTTAAAATGGCCCGCGTCATGGCCGGCCAAGGGCTCGGAAAAGACAATTATGAACCGGAATACCAGATCGCCAACGTACCGTATATGCAGTTTTTCCTGATGGGCTTCCAGTTTATCCAGATCGGCGGCGTCGAGCGGCTCTTGGATATTTTCCAGAACAAGACCGAAAACCGCATCCGCATTTTTAACCACGGCCAGAACGAAAAAGAAGCGGCGAGCAGCCAGCGTGTCCTGGCGGAAATGAAAATTCAGCTGAGCTCGCTGAAAGGCTTATCGAACGAGTACCTGGAACGGCTCACGCATTATCAGGAAAACAGCATGACCACTTTGGACGAGGAAGAACGCGAAAAACTGTTTGCCATCCGCGGCTACGTCTCGAAAAACGCGGCGGAAATGGCGCTGCGCGTCTTGTTGACACTCGGCGGCAACTCGATTTTCAAAACCGATCCGACCGAAATGTTCGTCCGCGACATCATGACTGTGGCGGTCCACCCGACGCATCTGTACGAAGATTCACTGGCAGCATACGGAAAATCCATTTTCGGCTTTAAAGGAAACCCAACGTGGTAAAAAAATCTGAGGAGGCAACTACAATGACAAAAGAACCGATTTTAGATGTAGCACAACTGGCGCACGTGGAGATTTACAGCACGGACCTTGAAGGATCCATTAAGTTTTTCAGAGAAATTTTAGGGATGGAAGAATCCCACCGCGAAGGCAATTCCGTTTACATGCGCGCTTATGAGGACTTCTACCACAGTACGTTGATCATCACTGCCAATGACGAAGCGGGACTCGGGCATATTGCTTGGCGTGCCACTTCTCCGCAGGCGCTGGAACGCCGTGTGCAGGCGATCGAAGCGACAGGCTATGGCCTTGGCTGGATCGACGGCGATATTGGGCACGGGCGTGCGTACCAGTTCACATTGCCGGATGGCCATAAGATGGAAATTCTGTGGGATGTGGAATATTACCAGGCGCCGGAAGATCAGAAAACACCGTTGTTGAACCGTCCTCAAAAGCGTCCGGCAAGAGGCGTGCCGGTCCGCCGCATTGATCATGTCAACTTATCAGCGAGCGAAACGAACAAAAACGTGGAGTTCCTGGAAGAAGCGCTTGGCTTTAAAGTGCGCGAGCGCATCATGGACGGGGACGATAAAGACGTCGCGGCTTGGCTGAGTGTCACGAACTTGGTGCACGACATCGCCGTCATGGGCGATGCCCTCGGTGAAAAAGGGCGTCTGCACCACATCTGCTACTGGTACGGCTACCCGCAGCACTTAGCAGATGTTGCCGATCTATTAATCGAAGCTGGATTTAAGATTGAATCCGGTCCAGGAAAACATGGTGTCACGCAAGCAAACTTCCTCTATGTAATCGAACCGGGCGGCAACCGAGTTGAGTTATTCGGGGATTCAGGCTACCAGATTTTTGACCCGGCTTGGAAAACGGTCGAGTGGAAAGGTGTGGACCTTGAGCATTCGGTTATCTGGCACGGTTCGAGTCTGCCTGCAGAATTCTTCGAATACGCGACACCGGTCAGAACAAAGGCACCAGTGGAAAATGCATAATAAATAAAATGAATTTCCCGGCATCGACTAATAAGGGGCTGGAGGAAACTGGCAATAGTTTCTTCTGGCCTATTTACTAGAATGAAAGGAGAATGATGATGACAACAACAGCGATTGCGTCAAAATTCATGGAAGTGAACGGCATCAACACGCATTACCACGAGGAAGGGACGGGTGAGGAGACGATTATCCTGATCCACGGCTCCGGTCCGGGGGTTTCCGCGTTTGCCAACTGGCGCTTGATTATTCCGACACTCAGCGAGAAGTATCATGTGTTCGCCCCGGACATCATCGGCTTCGGTGAAACGGATAAGCTCGAAAGCAATGACTATCCCGTGGATTTATGGGTCGAGCACCTCATCGGCTTTATCGAAGCGGTATCGGACGGGCCGGTCTATCTGGTGGGCAATTCGATGGGCGGCGCCCTGTCACTGCATGTCGCTTTACAAAGGCCGGAATTAGTGAAAAAACTCATACTGATGGGCAGTGCAGGTATTCAATTCCCTATTTCAGAAGGCTTAGAACGGGTATGGGGCTACGAAGCAAGCCTGGAGTCTATGCGTGAACTGATCAAGCTGTTCTCGTACAACCAGGAAGCGGCGAATAACGAGGAACTTGTCCGTCTGCGCTACGAGGCGAGCATCCGCCCGGACGTCAAGCAGTCGTTCGAAGCGATGTTCCCGGAACCGCGCCAAAACAAACTCGATGAACTGGCGCTGACGGACGACGAACTCCGACAGATCCAGATTCCGGCGCTGCTGTTCCACGGCCTGAACGACCAGGTCATTCCGATTGAGCGTACAAGCTACCGCTTGATCGAACTCCTGCCGCACGCCGAGCTGCACGTCTTCAACGAATGCGGCCACTGGACGCAGATCGAAAAAACCGAACCGTTCGTCGAGCATATTTTGACGTTCATCAAGTGATCGTAGCACAAGAAAGGGAAGACGCCGGTTCTAGGCGTCTTCCCTTTCTGTTTGGAAAAGAAGGAATCGGGAATTTTAAGGGGAATCAATAAAAGAAGTCATAGTTTTTATAATGGCCGAATTGGCGAAGGAGGGTTCACATGGTTTTGGAAGCTGCAGTGCTTTATGTAAAACCGGGCATGGAGAAAGAGTACGAAGGGGCTTTTCGGCAAGCATCTGCAATTATTTCTTCGATGAACGGCTACTTGTCCCACGAATTGCAGCGGTGCATGGAAGTGAAAGGGAAGTATTTGCTGCTAGTGGAATGGGAAAGGTTAGAGGACCATACCGTAGGGTTCAGGCAATCTCCTGAATACCAGGAATGGAAGCGATTATTGCACCACTTTTATGAACCGTTTCCGGTTGTGGAGCATTTTGAGAAAATCGATCTTACATAAAATTTCATTATTGCTTGAAGAGAAGATGCCGTTATAAGCATCTTCTTTTTTCATAGAGGGCGGTTTGGCTTAGAAGTTTGAACGGGTGTATGCCTGTTCTTCTTCTTCAGTCATCAGCCGGGTCGCTTTGCCGACCGTTCCGCCGTGCCAGGTCCAGATGGAGTTATGAACTTCCACGGCATTCGAAAAGTCGCCGCGCTGCCAATCTTCAAGTGTATTCTGGTAAAAGGTTTTTTTCTCAAAATTACTCGCTTCGACAATCGCCAGCAGCTCTGCAATATTCGCCTGCGTGATCAGCCGCACCTGTCCCCATTTATCAGCCGCGTACACTTTGCTGTGGCTCATCTCGTGAAGATGGTCCTGCAGCTTCTTTTCGTCCATCTCAGCTGAAAAGGGGGTGTCGACAATCTCCAAAGTCTGTTCGGTGGGCTGTACTTCCGGAGCCTGCACGCTAGAAGAAACTGCAGGCGGTTCTTCGCCTTTAGCCGCTTCGCGCTGAATAAACCAATACCCGCCGACCGCAAGCAAGGCAATAACGCCAAAGCTGATAATAGTTGTTGCCAAAATCTGTTTCACATTAAAACTCCTTTGGATTCCATTTTCGAGCTAGTGCTTCGTTACTATTATCAGCTACCAGATCTTGGATGGCAATATTGTTTTTCGGGCTTTTTCAGTTGGAAACTCACGATCAATTCAAGTATGATAAACCCATGAGGGAGCAATCCCTGTTTGTGAAAGGAAGTGGTATCAGATGATAATGAAATCTCAATTATCAGCGTCACGTAAAACTCATGCAAAGCCGGGTATTCCGAATGGCGATCCTTTGTGTGGGGCAAGCAACAACTAAATCGCCCATCAATGTGTCATTCCCTGTACACGGCTTCCTTATAGACATCCAATTCAACCCATAAGGAGTGGCTCTAATGATACATGTAAAAGAAACAACCGATAAAACAGGAAACACTGGCGCGCGTCCGGAAGCGTTTATCCGGAACGACCAGTTTAACTTTATTAAAGACCAGACACGGATTCTCGTGACCGGACAGGCAACCGGCAACGACGCCGAAGTGCTGAGCGTCCTTCGCCACCTGGCGCACGAGAAAGTGTTCAAGCTGTTCCCGTCGCTGACGGCCGAACAGAAAGCGGTGCTGAACCCGCTCGCAAGCATCAAGGAAAAGGCTGACGCCGAAGCTTTCCTGGCGCAGCTTGAGCCGTACATCATCCCGTTCAAAGCGGTCACCGATGCGGCCTTGAAGAAACTGTTCCCGAAAGCGAAAAAGCTGAAAGGGCCGAAGTTCGAGAACATCGATTTCAAGAAACTGTCGTACCTCGCCTGGACTGAGAGTTCGAGCCTGATGTACCTTGTCTACGAAAAAGACGGACGCCTGGAAGGCATCCACGGTTCACTCACCCGCAGCCATAAAAAAGGCATCTGCGCGATCTGCAACCGACACAGCGAAGTCGGCATGTTCACCGCCAAGACGAAAAGCTCCGGCCAGGACAACTACATCAAGCGCGGCAACTACATCTGCCAGGACCCCGATGTCTGCAACAGCAACTTGAATTCTTTGGAACGGCTTGGGGAATTTACAGGGATGATCCAGAAATAAATGAAGAAAAGGGCTTTCCAGGAGACTGGAGAGCCCTTATTTTATGAAAAAATACACTTCAAACACAACAGTTATTCACAATTATCGCTTACTTACATTAATTTTCCATTTGCTATATAGTAAAACTACTTAAAAAAAGGAGATGGAAAAATGAAAACATTAATAAGCAATATTGATGTAACTTCAGTAAATGGACAGTATCGTTTTTACCAGTACAACGACGGAAATCCCTTGCCGCAGATTGAACTTTTTAAGATTGAAAACAACAAAGAAGTAATGATGAAAAACGTCTTAGGAGAAGTAAAAAAGTTAAATGAAGAATTTTTGTTTAAAATCGATTTTCATCCCAAGAATAGAAAGCATCCTTTAAATACAAGAGAATTTAGTGATAAATTTATAAAAAGTTATCAGGAAATATAAATCTTAGCTTACGGACAGTGAGAGAATACTTAGCGGGAGCAGGTCCTTTTAAGTATTCTCTTAAATTTTATTTCAATTGGCTATGTTAAAGAAGAGGAATGGAAGGTCATGGACTTCAACTGACAGAGCAGGCTAGTCGAAGAAGGACATTTATATTATTTCTAGAATAGAAAAGAAAAATAACAGTGGCCAAGGAAGCGGTGAGAGGAGCATGAAGAAAACCCATGTACAGTTAGATCCCGAAACCCGAAAACGCATCGTCGGCCGATTGCGAAACGAGGGGTGTGTCTTCGCTGAAGAAGAAACACGTCTGCTCGTCTCTGAAGCTGGAAGCCTGGAGGAATTAATGAATTGGATAGAAAGGCGGGCAAACGGTTTGCCGCTTGAATACGTGCTCGGCTTCACTCATTTTTGTGGCTTGCGGATCGAAGTCGAAACCGGTGTTTTTATCCCGCGGCCGCGCACGGAGTTTCTGGTGCAAAAAGCAATAGGCTTAACCAAGGCAGATGATATTGTTGTGGATTTATGCTGCGGCTCAGGTGCAATCGGCGCTGCGGTAGCGGCAGGCGTTAAAGCCATTTCGCTGCATGCCGTTGATATCGATCCAGTAGCCGTGCGGTGTGCTTCCCGCAATTTAACGGAAAGTGGCGGCCGTGTTTGCCAAGGCGACTTATATGATGTGCTGCCCCATTCATTGAAAGGCCGAGTGAACCTCATAGTGGCCAACCCACCTTACGTCCCTACGGAGTCGATTCAATTCCTTCCGAGGGAAGCGCGTTTGTATGAACCGGAACACGCGCTTGACGGTGGTGCGGATGGACTGGCTCTTCAACGCAGGATTGCGGAAAAAGCGGCCGACTGGCTTGTTTCCGGCGG
This sequence comes from Planococcus glaciei, assembly GCF_900099655.1. Lineage (GTDB taxonomy): Bacteria > Bacillota > Bacilli > Bacillales_A > Planococcaceae > Planococcus > Planococcus glaciei. The sequence goes on along the minus strand of NZ_FNDC01000001.1, from coordinate 401,026 downwards.
GCATCTATTGATGGAGGCCAGTGAGGCGCAGGGAGCAAAAACCCTGGACATATTCGTTGAAGCCGGACTCCATGCCAAAGTCGTCAGGGACGAAAATCTGGATGCAACCGCTGTGATCGGGGAAAAGCCCCGCTGAGAATACTTCCAAACTACATGAGCCCGGAGATGTCTTCTCTGGCTCATTTTTTTGCCTTTAAAACGCCTGGCCTTCAAGCGCTTTAATGATGCAGACAGTTTCCGCCATTTCTGGCGTACACAAAACCTCCCGCCAGTATGAAGGCGGGAGGCTGGAAATCTCAAGTTTTAAGAGGCGTGTCCTTAAGCCAATGATTTGCTGTACACATAGTTGTGCTTTGTATAGACAAAGCCTTCCAGAATCATCCGGGCGGTGCGGACCACTTTGATGTTGCCGATATGTCCCGCAATCATGTCCACTTTTGTCTCGATGATGCCGGACGGATGGCCCAAGCGCAGGACGGTTTTTTCGACTTCGATAATGTCGTTCAAAACCGTGTCTTTTAAAAACGCGCCGGCTGTGGTGCAGATGGCGCCGGTGATGGCCAAGGCCTGGTGCGGCTTTTGCATCGACATCATCCGGATCCGGCAATCCATTCCGTCGGCTTGCCGTTCCACGCCGTTGACATCAAAATACGTTTCGGGAGGGGCAATGATCGTCATTTTCGGTACAGCGGGCGATTTTACGGTCGCTTCTTCTTTTGTTGAAAACAGGCACATTTCAGCGGCAGCTGAACGGATTTCTTCCAATTCCGCCAGCTTTTCCACCGTGAATTCATGCGGCAGTTCCGACCCGGTCAACCCGACATCTTCCGCTTTCACAAAAACGAGGGGATTGGCGACATCAATGATGGACACGTCAATCGGGCCGTTTCCTGTGTCGATCCGGTCAATCGGATTATCGGTCGGGAACAGCTTGCCGGTGACGGCGCCTTGCGCATCGGTAAACGACAAATAGATAGGCGAACCGGTCCCGGGAACCCCGGGGATTTCGCATTGCCCTTCCGTTTTCACCCGTCCATCCTCCACTTCGACTTCCGCAATGATCACTTTTTGCGTGTTGGTATTAAAGATCCGGACCCGGGTCACCGGCGCAACTGCTGCAACGAGACCCTGTTCAATGGCATACGGACCCACGGCAGAAGAGATGTTCCCGCAATTCCCCTTGAAATCCACCAGCTGATTTTCGATGCTGACCTGTGCAAACGTATATTCCACGTCGATTCCGTTCACTTCCGACTTTTTAATGATGGCGGCTTTGCTGGTCAGGGAATTGCCTCCGCCCAGGCCATCGATTTGCCGCTGGTCGGGGCTTCCCATGATGTCGAGCAGGAAGCTGTCCCAAAGCACACGGTCCTCCGGCATTTCCTTGTAATTGATGAATACTCCTTTGCTGGTTCCGCCGCGCATGACGGCAATCGGTACTTTCATCGGATGAACCACCTTTCTGAAAATTCTATTGCTTCTAAAATTAGAGTATGGTAATTTGAGTCATAAGTGAAATAGATATTTTGTTCAGTGTCTTATCGAAAAAACTTATAACATAAATGGAGTGAAGGAAATGGACGAAAAAGACTGGGAAGCCATGCAAGTACTATATGAAGAAAAAAACATCAGCCGGGCATCGGAACGCTTGTACATTTCGCAGCCGGCTTTGACGTACCGCCTAAAAAACCTCGAGAAAGAAGTCGGGACCAAGCTTTTCTTCAAAACGAAAAAAGGGATTGAACTGACGTCAGAAGGAATTTACCTGGCCAAGTATGCGGAAGAAATGACCACAAAGCTCCAGAACACAAAAGACTATCTTCAAAACATGCAGCAGGAAATACGGGGGACGATCCGCCTCGGCGTTTCGAGCAATTTTGCGCAATATAAACTGCCGCCGTTATTGAAGGAGTTTCTGACGGCCCATCCAAATGTCCAGTTCAGCGTCAACACGGGGTGGAGTGCGGATATTATGGGGCTGCTCAATTCCTCAGGCGTTCACCTGGGCATTCTTCGCGGCGACTACAACTGGACGGGGGCGAAGACCTTGCTGCAGACGGAGCAATTGTTTTTGATCTCCAAAAAAGAAGTCGATCTGGAGAAAGTGCCGGAACTGCCGTTCATCAATTACAAGACGGACAGTTCGTTGAAAGACATCATCAGCAGTTGGTGGCATAACCGCTATATCGAACCGCCGATGATCACCATGGAAACAGACCGGCAGGAAACCTGCAAAGAGATGGTGAAAAACGATCTGGGCATCGCCATTTTGCCGGAGATTTGCTTGCGCCCTTCAGACGAGCTTTACAAATATCCGTTGTTTTACAAAAACGGTGAACCGGTGACGCGGGATACGTGGCTCATGTACAACCAGGAATTCCTGAAATTGTCGACGGTGCAAAAGTTCATCGACTTTCTCAATGACCACCCCTCCTTTTAAAAATGTACGGAATAAATGAACAGGAAATCAGATTATAAGTTTTTTTGTTCATTTCTAATAAGATTTATCTATTTTACTTATTGGATTAGATGAAATATTCTTATAACTAATTCAAATTATTAAGTAACCGGGAATCTTATTAGATTTCTAGGAATTGTAAGCGAATACATTCAAAGGGGGTAATTGTTATTCTTACATTTTTAGGGGTGTCGATGGTTGTTGTCTTTACGTATCTGATCATGGCGAAAAAGATGTCGCCGGTAGCGGCGTTGGTAGTGGTTCCGATTGTTTTTGCACTGATCGGCGGATTCTGGTCAGGGCTCGGGGATATGATGATGGAAGGCTTGAAGCAGGTTGCGCCTTCCGCAGCGCTCTTGCTGTTCGCAATTTTGTTCTTCGGCATTTTGATCGATGCCGGCTTGTTTGATCCTTTGATCAATAAAGTCATGAAAATCGTCAAAGGGGACCCGGTGAAAATTGCACTGGGCACAGCCGTCATTGCGATGATTGCAGCGCTCGACGGCGACGGGACGACGACGCACATGATCACCGTTTCAGCGATGCTGGCGCTTTATCTGCGCTTAGGCATGAATCCGCTGGTGCTTGCGACGATCTCCATTTTATCCGTCAGTATCGTCAGCGGCATGACGCCGTGGGGCGGTCCGGCAACGCGGGCCATCGCCTCGCTTGGCTTGGATGCCAATGAATTCTTCATCCCGATTGTGCCGACGATGCTGGCAGGGATGCTCAGCGTATTGGGTGTCGCGTATCTGATGGGCAAGAAAGAACGGGCCCGGCTTGGCATCATCTCCGTAGAGAAGATTCCGTCAGGCTCGGAAAGTATGCTGCAAGTCGCCGCTACGCATGCGGTGGAAAATGATTTGAAACGGCCGAAGCTGATCTGGGTCAACTTGATCTTGGCTGTGACCGTCATGACGGTTTTGGTGGTCGGCTTACTGCCGGCGCCAATCAGCTTCATCATCGGTTTTGTCCTGGCAGCAGCGATCAACTATCCTAATCTGGCTCTTCAAAAAGAACGGATTTTGGCGCATTCCGGCAACGCCATTACCGTGGTCGTACTGGTTTTTGCAGCCGGGATTTTCTCGGGAATCTTTTCCGGGACGCAGATGGTCGATGCCATCTCCAATTCGTTGATTTCGATTATACCTACTTCCGTCGGTTCGTTCTACCCGCTGGTGGTGGCCATCACCAGCATGCCGTTCACGTTTGCGCTGTCGAACGACGCCTATTATTTCGGCGTCCTGCCGATCCTCGCAGAAGCGGGAGCCGCTTACGGCGTCAGTCCGCTGGACATAGCGCGGGCGTCTGTTCTCGGCCAGCCGATCCACTTCCTGAGCCCGCTTGTCGCTTCCACGCTTTTGGTTGCAGGCATGGTGCAAAAGGACATCGGCGAACTGCAGAAGTTTGCATTCAAATGGGCCTTTATCTGCTGTATCGCCATCATCGCGGTGGCGTTTATCACAGGAGCGATTTAAACCAAAAAGGGATTCCGCCGATAATGGCGGAATCCCTTTTATTTATTCGCTGTCGCTGTCCACAATGATTTCGGTAATCAGCTTGGCCAGTTTCATGACCGTATGGAGGCGCGTGTCGTTCAAAAACTGCGAGCTCGGGAGCGGATCTAGGTAATTGACGATGCCCTGGAAGTGGTAGTCGCCCACTTCCGGCAGCATTTTTTCCAGCGCTTTTCCCGGAACTAGTGGCCCTTCGTTGAACAGCACATTCCCGACCTGCTCTTTTGTACCGAGGCTCGCGTCAATGCTGATGACGAGCGGATTGCGGTTTTGCCGGTAGATGTCTTTTAAGGTGGCTTTCAAATTAAAGGCATGGACCGGTTCTTCCAGAGTGCCATAAACAGTATGGGAGATGCCGTTCTCCTGCATCATGCTGCCGATCAGCGGGCCGAGCGAATCGCCGATGTAGCGGTCCGAGCCGATGCACAGGAAAACGACTTCGCGCTCTTGCTGTTTCGCCTCCGCAAAGATGGACTTCAGCTTCGCAATGAGCAAGCCCATTTCCTCGTTTCCGGTCGCTTCGTTGAAATGCAGAGGCGCCTTCACCGGCACTTGCAGATGTGAGTTTTTATATTTCCGAAAAGTATGCATGAATCCATACCACCTTCGACTGTATTTGCCGTTGAACTATGCCTTCATTATAGCGTTACCGCCGCCCGGTTTGGTAGAAAACCGCCTTTATTTTCAACCGTTGGAGGAATTAAAAATGATGATAAATAAATGTTGTTTAAAATTAAAATAAAGATAAAATTCTTTTATGATTCTCTATAGATTTTTTCAATTTTATTTTCTGACAATTACATCCTATCATGAAAGCAGGAAGAATTTTAAGGAGGAATCACGATGACAGGGAAAACATACGATGTAGTGGTGGTAGGGGCAGGCAATGCGGCGCTTTGTGCGGCGATTTCCGCACACGAATCCGGAGCGAAGGTGCTGGTGCTGGAAAAAGGGCCGAAAGAAAAAAGAGGCGGCAACTCGTTCTTCACGGACGGCGCGATCCGCTTCGCCTATAACGGGCTGGAGTCCATCAAGGAAATCGTCGACATTTCGGAAGAAGAAGCCCAAAAGATCGAGATGCCGAACTACAGCGAGGAAGACTATTACAACGACCTCATGCGGGTGACCGGCAACCGGAGCGAACCGGGCCTTGCGCGCCAATTGGTGTCGAAATCGTTTGAAACAATCGCCTGGATGAAAGACAACGACATCACGTTTGAACTGATCTATGATAATCAGTCGTTCGAAAAAGACGGCAAGCGGCATTTCTGGGGCGGGCTGCCGGTCAAGACGGCGGATAAAGGCGTCGGCCTGATTAAGCAATTGAATGAACGCGCCGCGAAGCTCGGCATCGAGGTCTGGTACGAAGCGGCGGCAACCGGCCTGCAAAAAGAAGCGGGCCGCATCACCGGCATCACGGTTAACCGCCAAGGCGAAGAGCTGACGGTAGACACGCAAGCTGTGGTACTCGCGTGCGGCGGCTTTGAAGCGAACAAGAAAATGCGGATGGAGCATTTGGGTGAAGAATGGGAAGCGGCCATTGTGCGGGGAACGGAATTCAATACGGGCGACGGGCTGTCGATGGCAGTGTCAGCGGGCGCCGCGACGTTCGGCCAGTGGTCCGGCTGCCACTCGATCGGTACGGACTACAACGCACCGAAAGTCGGCGACTTCACGAAACCGGGCGACATCTTCAAAAAGCATTCTTATCCTTTAGGCATCATGCTGAACAAGGACGGCAAGCGCTTTGTCGACGAAGGCGCAGACTTGAGAAACTACACCTATGCCAAATACGGCCGCGAAATCCTGAAGCAGCCGGACCAGATGGCGGTCCAAATCTACGACGCACAGGTCCGGCCGATGCTCCGGAAAGAATACAATCTGGAAGAGACGACGGAATACAAAGCAGACACGCTGGAAGAACTGATCGCGCAATTGCCGGTCGACCAAAAGCAGTTTTTGGAGACGATCCAGGAATACAACGCAGCTGTCCAGGAAGGCGAGTACAGCCCGAACGAGAAAGACGGCAAAGGCACACGGGGCATCACGCCGCCGAAATCGAACTGGGCACTGAAGATCGAACAAGGCCCGTTCTATGCGTATCCGGTGACGTGCGGCGTCACGTTCTCGTTCGGCGGACTGCACGTGAATCCGGAAGGCGAAGTATTGGATGAAGGCGGACAGGCAATCGACGGGCTGTTTGCGGCAGGCGAAATGATCGGCGGCATTTTCTACGATAACTACCCAGGCGGATCCGGCTTGATGTCCGGTGCCGTCTTCGGGAAAATTGCCGGCAAGGCAGCGGCAACGCGTTCCAAGCAAGCAAAAGTAAATGCATAAGAAAAGGCAAACTGATAAACCCTGGCTGATCCACAGCCAGGGGTTTTGTCGTTCTTAGAAAGTTCTCTTAGGTTGATGCCTCGTCCGTTAAATCCGTTTCATCTGCGGCGGAAGAGCTGGTCAGAAAGTCGATGAAGTGCTGGACCGCCGGATACAGCGCGTCCGTTTCTTTGTAGATGAGCCAGGTGGGCCGGTCGAACGGCTGCCCGTTCTGGTCCCGCAAGGTCACTTTGTGGAGCTCCGGCATTTCCGTAATGGCAAGCTCCGGTACGATGGCATAGCCGAGGCCTCTGGAGACAAGCTTCGTGCACGTCTCGATATTATCGATCTCCATATTGATGGTGGGCGGCTGCGAGTAGTTGCTGTACCACCAGCTGTCCATCATCTGCTGGAGCTTCGGATCGGTATTGAACACGATGCGCGGCTCTTTCGGGAGGTTCGGCAAGTCGATGGGGTCCTTCGAAATGATGCACAGGTTCTCCCGGTTCAACAGCACTTTGTTGCTCTGCCAGTAGATGTCGCCGCGCACAATCCCGAGGACGATATTGTCCTGCTCCATTTCCTTCAGCACTTCGTAGCTCCAGCCGGTGAACACCTTGAACTGGACGTTGCTGTATTTCTCGGAAAACTCCTTCAAGACGTCGGGGAGGATGAAACGGGCGTAATTGCTCGATACGCCTAGGCGGATCATGCCGGCGAATTCGTCGCTCGTGTTAAGTAGGTAGTCTTTTGTCTGCTGGAGCTTCATCAGCATTTCCTTGGCGTACTGCACGACGTATTCCCCTTGCGGCGTGAACTTGATGCCTTTTTTGTGGCGCCAGATGAGGCGCACGCCGACTTCCTCCTCCAGCTGGTTCAGCCGATACGTGATCGCCGGCTGCGAAGTGAACAGCTTGTTCGCCGCTTTCGTGATGTTCTTTTCCTCGTAGATGGTCGTAATGATCAGCCAGTCTTTTTCATCCATAGCAAGCAACTCCTTAACCGAATTATACTACATCCGGAAAGCCCTTATTCCCACAATTCCAACTTCTATAACTGTATAATAAAGGATAGGAGAAAAAGGCGGCAAAAAGAAGGCGCCTTACCAAACAGGGGGAAAGACGATGAACAAAAAAGAACTGATCCAAGCCGTATCAAATAAAAGCAGCATCACGAAAGACCAGGCGGCGAAAGTGGTCAATGAAATTACGGGAAGCATCACACAGGCCTTGATAAAAGGCGAAGAAGTGAAAATCAACGACTTTGGCACGTTCCAGATCACCGACAAAAAAGAACGGAAAGGCCGCAACCCGCAGACCGGGGAAGAAATCACCATTCCGGCTTCCAAGGCCCCGCAGTTCAAAGCGGCGAAAGTGCTGAAAGACATCCTGAACGAAAAGAGCTTTATCGAGAAGTTTATCGAAACCGGCAAGCTCAACCAAGAAGAAGCCCAAGTCCTGACTTATGTCTTTGAAGAAAGCAGAAGAGCAAAGGAGTCCGGCGGTAATGCGAAGGACGCCACGATTGTGGAAGTGAAGAAGGCAGCCGAAGATCTGAATATGGATTTCAAGGAAACTGAAATGATCGCCAGCCGGTTGATCGGGAAAAAGATCTTGAATACGAAAGTGTTCACGAGTCAGATTGAGGAAGTGTTTTTGAGAGGGAATTACCGGAAGTACCTGTAAGTTAAATTGATATAGGCTAGTTGTTAAAGCTAAAGTCGAGCTGACTAGAGACGTATAGATGTAATAGTAGAGCGCATCAGGAGAGTCCTGATGCGCTCTTTATATAGAAGGAGGCTTAAGCTCGTTTGTTCAGCAACTCTTGTAATTGTTTTACGGAGAACTCCCTGACTGGATAAGCTTTCGTGCTATTTTGATGATTAATGATGAAATGTGTAGAACCGGAAACTTTGATGCGGAACTTCCAATGCGGGCGACCCGAACTATTTAAAACGTATTTATCCGAAGGCATCATTTCACGGATAAAACGATCAAGGTCGGCGACCAATAATTTATCAAAAAATCGCACGACTAAAAAACCTTTGTATTGCTTTTCCTGGTAGCGATCGACATTGACCTTACTCAAATCAAACCAATTGTGCTGGTTTTGAGCAGAAGGCGACAACACAAACAATCGATCCTTCAGGAAAACCGCCGTATTGGAATACTGCCTCAAGTTTAAGTCTTGTGTGAGCACATGCTTATTCACGCTCATAGAATTTTGCTTATCCGTCATTTCGAGTGCCCCTTTCTCATAGGGGTAGATATCCCCTCATAAAACGCGTAGATTATAACTAGATGGAAGATATTAGTTTAGATCCAATTATAATTGAACTTCAATTAAATGTAACTAAAGGAATATAATGATTAGAGATGAATACGTAGAAAAGTGAGGAGACATCCATGAAGAAAAACATCCATGTAGTAGGAGCAGTCATCACAGACAACGATAAAATTCTTTGCGCACAGCGAGGAACGGAAAAAGCCTTACCTGGACTATGGGAGTTCCCAGGTGGCAAGATCGAACAAAACGAGTCCCCGCAACAAGCCTTGCAGCGCGAGATTCAAGAAGAAATGCATTGCGAAATCGAGATCGGCGAACAAGTAGAACACACCGTCCACGAATACGAATTCGGCATTGTGCATTTAACAACGTTTTACTGCACGCTTCTAAAAGGTGAACCGGTTTTAACGGAACATATTGCTATCAAATGGTTGGAATCGGACGAATTAGAACAATTGGAGTGGGCGCCAGCCGACATTCCAGCGATTGAAAAAATTGCACGGACCTTTGTGAATCAAAACTAAGAAGAAAACGAATGGTGGTTGACGATGAATCTACTGCAGAATTTACAGGAGTCTTTATACAAAGGGTTTATCGATCAGACCCAACACAGTGGAGAGCGGTTTAAGCCGACTTTACTTGTTAACAATACAAACGAAAATGTATTAAATGCCCTTCTTGAAGAGCTCGATCACTGTCAGTCGTTTCTTTTCTCCGTTGCTTTTGTAACGGAAAGTGGTTTGGCTACACTGAAATCGCATTTTTTAGACCTAGAGCGAAAAGGGATTAAAGGGCGTATTCTGACATCGACGTTTCTTAACTTTAACCAACCCAAAGTTTTTAAAGAGCTGTTGAAAATTACGAATGTCGAAGTCCGACTAGCCAATAAAAAAGGATTCCACTCAAAAGGATATATCTTTAATCATGAAACGCATCATTCCTTAATTGTGGGCAGCTCCAATCTAACGGCTAACGCATTAAAGGTAAATTACGAGTGGAACGTGAAATTAACTTCACTTGAAAATGGAGAAATCGTTAATCATTTTAATGATCAATTTGAAGATGTCTGGTCCACTTCCGTTCCACTGACAGAAGAGTGGATCGAGCACTATGCATCTTACTACGTGCCGCCTGCAAATAATCGTGAAGTAAGCGTAGTAACAGACTTTCCGGCAGTGTATCAAACAAACGCCATTGAAGAAGCGCTGAAAGTCACGCCAAACAAAATGCAGCAAGCGGCTCTTCAAGAAATTCAATTGGTGCGAGAAGCGGGTCATGATAAAGGCTTGGTCATTTCAGCAACAGGGACCGGAAAAACGTACTTGTCGGCATTTGATGTTCGTAGCTTTGCGCCAAAACGAATGTTGTTTATCGTTCACCGCGAACAAATACTACAAAAAGCAAAGTCTGATTTTCTTCAAATTTTAGGCGGAGCAGAAGAGGACTTTGGTATTTTATCGGGATCTTCGAGACAAACGGATGCACGTTATTTATTCGCAACCATTCAAACCATTTCAAAAGAAGAGACACTTCAACAATTTGATCCTGAAGCGTTTGATTATATTTTAATCGACGAAGTACATAAAGCAGGAGCGAAGTCGTACCAGAAAGTCATTGACTACTTCCAACCCCAATTTCTTATGGGTATGACTGCGACACCCGAGCGCACAGACGACTTCAATATTTACGAACTGTTTGATTACAACATCGCTTATGAGATCCGTTTACAAGAAGCGCTTGAAGAAGACATGCTGTGCCCGTTTCATTACTTTGGAGTAACTGATATCGAGTACGAAGAAGGTGTCATCGATGAAACAACGGCTTTTTCAAAACTTGTCACCGAAGAACGAGTAGAACACATCCTCCAAAAAATTCACTATTACGGGCATTCGGGGGATGACGTCAGAGGCTTGATGTTCTGTAGCAGAAAAGACGAAGCGGAAAAGCTGTCGGTGGAGTTGAATAAAAGAGGGCTTCGAACAGTAGCCTTAACAGGTGATCATTCGCAAGAGGAGCGAATTCGCCAGGTCGATCGTTTAGAGAACGGGTTGCTCGATTATATATTAACTGTCGATATTTTTAATGAAGGAATTGATATTCCAAGCGTCAACCAAGTGGTAATGCTGCGACAAACGCAATCGAGCATTATTTTTATCCAGCAGTTGGGTCGAGGGCTTCGTAAGCATGGGTCCAAAGAATTCGTAACGATCATCGATTTTATCGGGAATTACAAAAACAATTACCTCATTCCCGTCGCGTTATCCGGTGACCGCTCTCAAAACAAAGACAATATCCGCCGGCATATGAAAGACACCAGTTACATCAAAGGCGTTTCGACCGTCAACTTTGAAGAAATCGCCAAGAACCGCGTCTTTAATGCGATCAAGCGCAGTAACTTAACGGATATAAAACTACTGCGAGATGCCTATAACGAACTCAAGAATCGAATTGGCGAAGTTCCAAAGCTGCAAGATTTCATTATTCACAATTCGCTAGATCCACTCGTCATTGTACAAAAATACGTGAACTACTACCGCTTCCTCTTAAAGTTAAAAGAAATCGAACCGGTTCTTTCCACTTACGAAGACCAAGTGATCACGATGCTTTCGCAAGAAATTTTAAACGGTAAGCGGAAACATGAAGTGCTGTTACTCCAATTGCTTTTGAATGAAGGAAGCATTTCTAAAGAGAGATATTTCGAAGAGCTAGAACTTCAAGGATGTACCACCAATAAAGATACCTTTAAATCAGTGGAGCGCATTTTGAATCTATCGTTTTACACCGAAGCTACACAGAAAAAGTATGGAAACAAACCGCTTATCTTATTTGAATCAGAAGATACTTTATCTTTTAATGCGGAAATTAAAGAACGCTTAAACGCTAATCCAAGTTTTAAAGCCATGCTACTGGATATTGTAAACAGTGCAGCTCTCCTTAGTGAACAATATTCCTGTGAAAAGCCTTTAACATTGTACAAAAAATACACGCGAAAAGATGCGTGCCGCTTATTAAATTGGTTAAATGACGAAAGCTCGACTATTTATGGCTATAAAACAAAACATGGCACTTGCCCCATTTTTGTCACTTACCATAAGCATGACGAAGTCGAATCGAGTGTCGCCTATACCGAAGGCTTTATCAATCCAGAAGTATTTAAATGGTCGACCAGAAGTAACCGAACACTAGATTCTGAAGAAGTCATCAAGATCATCAATGCCAAAGAACAAGGTATCGATCTTCATTTATTCGTGAAAAAAGACGACGATGAAGGCGGGGACTTCTATTACTTAGGGGAAGTTGTTCCGGATAAGAACATGATTGAGCAAAGTACAATGGAAGATAAGAATGGGAAAGAGATACCTGTGGTGCATATGAACATGGTTTTGGAGAAAGCTTTGCAAAGTAAGTTGTATCATTACATTACAAGTGAAGAAAACTAAATGTTTTCTAGAAGAATAGTTAAAGACGCCTCCTCATGAAAATTAGTTACTTGCGGAAGTATTCATATTTGAAAAATCAATATTTTGAGTGATAAATCAAGATAATAAAATAAGTGTAAACATAAAATGGCTTCTTCACAAATTGCTAAGAAAAAATCCTAAGTACTCAACATTTGAGCGCTCAGGATTTTTTCTAATATTAAGTTGTAATTTAAACTAATCTTCCCAAAGCTCGTCCATCAATTCCTCAATCTCTTTCCGCCGCTTCTCCGTCTCGTCCTTCAAAATGGTTACCTGTTCACCTTTGATTTCGACAAAGTCTCCAGGCTCAGCATTCTGAGGAAAGATTTTTTTCTTGAAATCCCGGGTCACTCCATTTACCTCGACGACGACTATATCTTCCTCGAATCGGTCAATGATTCCTTTGATGGTCTCCATGTTCATTTCACCGTAGCGACCGTGATCTTGGTCCCTGTCGACGTGAAGATGATGTTACCCTTCTGGTCGGTCCGGTAGACAGTGGCCTTATACGGCTTGTAGCGGTTCAGCACGTCCGCGGTCGGATGGCCATAAGCATTCTTGCCGACACTGATGACGGCGTACTTCGGCTTCACCACTTTCAGGAAATCCGCATTGGAAGAGGTCTTTGCCCCGTGGTGGCCAACTTTGATGACATCCGCCAGGAGTGTCTGCTTCGCCTTCACCATGTCCGTTTCGGACGCCTTCTCCGCATCACCTGTGAACAGGAACTTGTTCTTGTTGTATGTCACGTGCAGCACCGCACTCCAGTTGTTCAGGTCGGTCTTGCCGTACTCACGCGTCGGCCCGACGAATTTCGCCGTCACGGTCTTTAAGGGTAGCTTGACGCCGACCTTGGCGGTCTTGATGGTCAGCTTCTCCGCCTTCACAGCTTTCAAGAAGTTTGCGTAGGCATCGGTTGTGTGCGCCACTTTCGGAGCGTAGACCGATTCCACCTTGTACGCCTTCAGCACTTCGTCCAGGCCGCCAAGATGGTCGGCATCCGGATGCGTGGCGATCATGATCTCGATGTCGTCCACTTTCTGCTTCTTCAGGTAGGCGATGACCTCATCGCCTTGTCCCTGGCGTCCGCCGTCGATCAGGACGTCTTCACCGCCCGGCATTTTGATGTAGGTCGCGTCGCCCTGTCCGACATTGATGAAATGCACCTTCATCGTGGGCGTGGCAGCGGAGGTGGACGGCACGGACACGAGCCCGGCCAATAGGAACACGGACGTAAGAATGCTTAGGGTCTTCTTCAGTGGGATCTCCTTCTTTCCTGTAAGTTATTTACATTCATCATAAGCGCTAGTCCCCCAAACGGCAATCTATTTTTTCCTGTTTTGCAGGATTGTTCGTGGGCCTTTGGTGGTATAGAATTAGAACTAGTGTTCTCGTTTGAGGGAGGGAAGGGCATGACAAGTCAAGCAGGGAAGGAACGTACCATCGCGTGTCTGGACATGCGCAGTTTCTATGCGAGCTGTGCGGCGGTCGAGGCCGGGCTGGATCCGCTGGAAGCGTATATCGCCGTCGTCGGCAACCAGGAACGCAAGGGCAGCGTCGTGCTTGCGGCCTCCCCGCGGATGAAGCAGGAGTTCGGAGTGCGCACTGGCACCCGGCTGTTCGAAATCCCGGGCGATTCGCGGATCCGGCTCCTGGAGCCGAAGATGGGCTTCTTTCTGAAGGTGTCGATGGCCATCACGGACCTATTGGCGGAATTCGTGCCGAAGGACTGCATCCACGTCTACAGCGTCGACGAGAGCTTCATCGACTTCACCCGTGTGGAGAGCTTCTGGGGCGGGGCGGAGGCGCTCATCCGCCATATCCAGGACGCCCTTGTCCGCCAATTCGGGCTGCCGTCTGCGGTCGGGGTGGGGCCGAATATGCTGCTGGCGAAGCTCGCACTCGATTTGGAGGCGAAGAAGACCGGCTTCGCCCGATGGGCATATGACGACGTGCCGAAGAAGCTGTGGCCGGTCGAGCCACTCAGCAAGATGTGGGGCATCGGCTCCCGCACCGAACAGACCTTGAACGGCATGGGCATCTTCTCAGTCGGCGACTTGGCCTGCACGGATGTCGCAAAACTGGAAGGCCGCTTCGGCATCATGGGCCATCAGCTCTATCAGCACGCCAATGGCATCGACCTGTCGGAACTCGGTGCGCCGCTCATCGAAGGGCAGGTCAGCTACGGCAAAGGGCAGATCCTTTACCGAGACTACACCGAAGTGGGAGACATCCTGACCATCATCCTGGAGATGTGCGAGGACGTGGCGATGCGGGCACGGATGGCCGGTCGGGCGGGGCGGACCATCCAGCTGGGGATTGGCTACAGCAAGACGTCGTTCGGTGGTGGCTTCTCCCGCTCACGCTCCATCGAGGAAGCGACGAACGAGACGCTGCAGATGTATCGGGTCTGCCAGGAACTGTTCCGGGAGCATTACCTCGGCAAACCGGTCCGCCAGATTTCCCTGTCCCTCAGCAACCTGGAGGAGGAGTCGTCGATGCAGCTGAGCCTGTTCGAAGCGCGGAAATGGGAGAACCGGAAGCTTGGGGCAGCGATGGACCAGATCCGGAACCGGTACGGCTATTCGGCCATCTACCGGGCGGTGTCCGGAACCGAAGCCGGAACCGCGATTGCCCGGACGCGCTTGATTGGCGGGCATCAAAGATAAAAAATGAGCTCTAGTTATATAAAAAGAAAGATGGCATGATTCTTTAATTTTAGATTCTTTTTTTTAGACATCATTAAAGCATTTTCGTTAATGGATTTTTCAAGGAAAATTTCAAGAATAGTATTTGATAAATGGATTATTTCTTTTGGCTTTCCATTGAAAAATAGATTAGCAATAGCATTTATACAAGAATTGGAGATTAAAATAATACCAGTAACTATAACCACTATAGAAATTACATCTTGGGTGCGTTCTGGATAAATCCGAATAACTGAACCACATAAAAAAATTGTTACAGTAAGCACCATAGCTAAATAAGGGAACAGATTATAGGATTTTAAATTTTTCTCTCCTTTCTGCCTTAAAATTAACGCGAATTCTTTATATTGACTTGAATGATTAAATCTCAAAGTATGTTTTAAATAATCTAAGATCTATCTTTTTATTTTAGGAGCAACTTTTAGAGAATGCTTTTTAGAAATGTTGTCCATTTCTCTGTTGAGAGTGTTCATTACGAATAGTAATCGTAATGAAATAAGAAACGACCAAAATTCTGGATTGAAAAAAGTAGAATACATAAAATGAGAAGAGAAAATAAAACGAGAAATGTCTGAATAACTAAGTTTTTCTCATACAGCTTGATTCCTCTTACCATGTTATCTTTAAAATATGTATCAAAAAAAGTATCGATCATTATTTGCTCACCTTTCGTTCTGTAATAGTTTTATATACGTTCAAAATGCTCGTTAAGCTTCAAAAATAAAGAATTTTTTCAATGTCTTTTAATTAATTCAAAGACAGACAATAAAAGATCACCGAGACTTATTCAAGGGGTTATACGTGGAGGCTTATTATAAGTAATTGGAATTTTTAGATCGTAGATAAATACTGGTAGCCGTTTTATTTTTTAATTATGGTTTTCCCCATTTGTATATTAAAAAATCAAATGAACTTTTTTAATATTTATGTACAGATAAAAAATGGAAATAAATGCATTTTCAAATATAGTAGAGTGTTATAATTTAAGGCAATAAATTATTTTTGGGAGGCATATAATGAATGATACTTTGAACACTCAAAAAGAAAATTACAAAGCTTGGGTCACAGAAAATTTAGGTGAAAAAACAGGTATATGGTACGCGCCGTATCTTGAAAAACTTGGACACCTTTTAAAGAAGTATGGGTTAGCCAGCGGCTATAAAGAAAACTTTTTTGAATATCAAACATATCAAGAGTTTAAAAATGTTTATCAACAAATGACGGAACAAAGTGATGAGGATATTGAGAAGTATGTAAGTGGTAAAGGTACACCGCGATATCCCGAAAAGTATGGTACTGAAAGGGTCCAATTTAGAATAAAAATTGCGGAAGATGAATTCAATCGTGGTGTAAGAAGTAAGTCTGATAACTTGGGTGGAATACCTGATTGGGGCGTATTAATGCGCTCCTATTTAATATTCTTATACTATGATGAAAATCCAACATTAATTTATCCCAAAAAAGAGAAGAAAATTAAAGGTCAGGAAGGTGAAATTGACAAGAGTATTAATTATTGGGTGATCTCTCCAGGTGAAAATTCTAGATTATGGGACCAGTTCCTCGTGAAAAATATGATTGCACTTGGTTGGGACTATTTAGGGGATTTGAAAACCTATGATTCAAAGGAAGCTGTCGAACGTAAAATGACAGAACAAAGGTCGGATGGAGTGCGCCCTACTAATGATACAAAAGCTGTATGGGATTTCTATCATGAAATAAAACCTGGGGATACTATATATGTAAAAGAAGGAGTTAAAAAGATTTTAGCGCGCGGAATTGTTATGGGAGATTATTACTTCGATAATGAAGCATCAGAGTTTAAACATAGAAGGAAAGTGGAATGGCAGCAAGTTGGAAAGTGGGAAATTAATCAGACTTTTGCTCAAAAAACATTAACATGTCTTAATTCCTATCCAATTCTTATTCAAGAGATTGATCAAGTTATGAATGAAGGTTTTATTGACTCAAAAGATACAGAAGTAAATGAATTTCGAATTTGGTTATCCAATCAAGTTACGGATACAGGAGCTAGCTTGAATGATAAAACAATTAAGCAAAAAATAAATGCACTTAAGGATATAGAGCACCATTTTGGCGTTTCAATTTTTAATGAAACAGATATTGAACAATTAAAACAATTGAAAGATATTGTTGTAGCTGATGAAATCTACAAAAAATATAAAGGAGTATCAGGTAGTTCAATTGATTACTACATTCGTTTTATTAAATCCAAACCTACTGTACAGGAAAATGAACCATATACAATGGTTGAATTTCTCTCGGAAGTTTTTATTGAGAAGAATGATCTTAAGCGTCTAATTTCGTTGCTTGAAAATAAGAAGAATCTTATTTTTAAAGGTGCACCGGGTGTAGGCAAAACATTTATTGCCAAACGATTAGCTCATGTAATGATGGGAGAAAAAGATGAAACACGTATTCAGATGGTTCAGTTTCATCAAAGCTATAGTTATGAGGACTTTATCGAAGGATTTCGTCCAAAAGCTGAAGGGGAAGGTTTTGAACTGAAACAAGGTCCATTTGTGAATTTTGCTAGAACAGCAGCTCGAGATCCCGAACGAGATTACTTTTTTATAATCGATGAAATTAATCGTGGGAACATGAGTAAGATATTTGGAGAACTAATGATGCTCATCGAAACCGATAAGCGAAACGTGCAAATCAATCTGCTTTATTCTAATGATAAATTTTCTGTGCCGCCGAATTTATACATTATTGGTATGATGAATACAGCAGATAGAAGCCTAGCTTTATTGGACTACGCACTTAGAAGAAGATTTTCATTTTTTGAAATTAAACCGGCTTTCCAAAATGATACATTCATGTCATATGTGAACGAATTAGATAACCCAGAAGCTTTAAATCGTATCATTAAAGAAATTAATAGCTTAAATAATCAAATTACTGAAGAGCTAGGGACAGGCTTTCAAATTGGGCATAGCTACTTTGTAGGTGATGCTTTTAAAGTAGATACTGTAAATCGTATAGAGGAAGTAATTGAATATGAAATTGTTCCACAGCTATTCGAGTATTGGTTTGATAATGAACAGAAGGCAAATGATTGGGCTGTACGACTAAGAGGTTGTTACAATGGAGAGAAATAGTAATATTCCAATTCGCAATATATACTATATGCTTTCTTATGCCTACCAAACATTAAATCTTTCCGAGTATAAAGACGTCGGAACAGAAGATTTTGAGAACGTCAAAGAGATTTACGCAGAGATTTTATCGATTGGTATACCTGTTTTGTTACGCGGGGGATTAAGTAAAGATTATATAAGTGTTGAAGAGACTTCCAATGTGATTAAAGGGAAAATTGATATCAATTCCACCATAAAGAAAAATACATTAATAAATAAGAAAGTTTCTGTGGTTTATGATGAGTTCTCTGAAAATATATTGGTGAATCAAATTATTAAAGCAACACTTGTTTACCTATCGCGCTCAAATAAAATAAGTAGAAAAATGCGTAGGTTGTTTTATGGTTTTCTACCTTATTTTACAGAGGTAACAGATGTAGAGTTAGAATTAAAATTATGGAGAAACGTTAGATACAACCGACAAAACATTCGCTATCAATTTATTGTGGATGTATGTAGGTTTCTTTATGAACAACTATTACTCGATGAAAGTTCTACATCTCAGATAATGAAAGAGCTGCAAGACGAACAAAGATTGTCATCCTTATATGAAAAGTTCATTTATGCATTTTTCAAAAGCGAAACAAATTTTAAAGTATCCCGTTCTCAAATTCAATGGAATGTTGATGATGGCTTCACAGAAGCATTACCGATTATGCAAACAGATCTTATACTTCAAAAAGGTAATAAAACATTGATTGTGGATGCGAAATTTTATTCGGAGAATATGGTGTCAAGGTTTGAAGGGGGAGCTGCAAAACAGAAGTCCGCCAATCTTTATCAAATATTTACATATATAAATAATTGGGAAATAGGGTCGGATGAAACAGTTGCAGGTATGTTGCTTTACGCGAAAACAACCGCATTAAATCAACCTAATCATATTTATCACATTAAAGGTAATCAAGTTTTTGTGGTATCTCTTGATTTACAACAGGATTTTGTAGGAATAAAGGAAAGCTTGTTAGCACTTGCTAATCAATTTTTTGTATAGTTTTACAAATTAGCTTTATCCAAAAAACGAAAAATCCTTCGAATTACTTGGAGGATTTTTCTATTGTTACTCATTCAAATTTTATAAAAATAAAACGTCCTGTCAAATTTAAAATGAAATTAATGAAAGAGAAAACCTAGATTTAAGAATAATCTCACATAGTATTTATCATAAGTGATAGAAAAGCTGAAGTTTGACATGATCCTATAGAAGAGCTCTATTGCATGCTTTCTACAAATTTTTGCAGCTGGAAGAATTAATGTCTTCTTTTTGTAACTTGTTATGAAAAGAAGCGAGAAGCCTTGATGAACTAGATGGTGCTATACAAACTCGTTGATTTTTCCGTTTGGTCATAATCGTATGTTAAGTTAATAGAGGAATGTCTTTAATAATTATAGAAGTAGAAAAAGACTGCTTAAGTGAGCAGTCTTTTGAGTATTGTGGCTGAGTATGCGACATACCAGTTCTTATAATGCTTTGTTAGAAATAGAAAAGGTAAAAGCCCTTATATTTAATTTGGCACGCCGGAAGCGCTACACTACATATTTTTAATATTGATGAGTTGATAAATTCTTGAACAAATCTACTATCTTGTCGTGGTGCTCAGCTTTCTCTTCAGTTACATTTGCAAGAGTCGTAGCGATATCGTGTAGCATTGATTTTGCTTGCTCTTCTGTTAAATTTTTAATAGGTGCATCTAAAGTACCTTGCCAGCTCATCCCCATATTTTCACTCCTTTCTTACTTACAGTATTCTCGTGAAAAGTAAATGTTCCTTCAAATAAAAGAAAATGCTTAAAAATGGAATTAATATTAATTGCTTATTCTTAATTGTATGAAAGTGGTAATTAAATGATATGATATGATTAGAAATCCGTATTTAAAGAAGCAATATAAATGGAGGGAAAAAATTGTTAAATTTAAATTTAAGAAGTGAATTTCAAAGCAGAATTCTAAAAGGTACAGCGATAGATTTTAATAAAGAAGTAAACAAAAGTGCAAAAGAATTTTTAGAAATGACTTATCCATCTAATGATTTAATTAAAACAATAGAATCAATAAATCTTAGGGAAGCACGTCCAGTCGTTCTTATTGGAGAAAGAGGGCAAGGGAAATCTCACTTACTAACTACTCTTTATCATTCATTTGCCAATTCAGAGACAACAAAAACCTGGTTGGATAATTGGGCGGTTAAGCTTCAACGACCAGAACTGGCACAGATCCAGTTACGGCCGGAAATGCACGTGATTGCTGAAAGTTTACATTGGCAAAATTATAAATTTTTATGGGATTTAATCTTAGATCGCCATCCATATGGACAGTTTATTAAAGGCAAATGGGAAGGACAGGAAGAAAGAAAAACGGATGTACTAGGTCGTGACCTCTTACTTGAGATGTTTAAAAAGCAACCTACAGCTATAATTTTAGATGAATTTCAAACTTGGTATGATGGATTAACTAATACAAAACAATATCCTCGAAGACAATGGGCGTTTAATTTTATACAAACGTTAGCTGAAATAGCCGAAGAGCATCCCGACTTATTAGTTTTGGTTGTTTCAGTTCGAAATGGTCAGTCAGACGCGTATCAACAAATTCATAGAAACAACCCTGTTATTGTAGATTTTAAAGGTCAATATGTGAAAAGAGATCGGAAAAAATTATTATTACACAGGTTGTTCGAAAATAGATCGCAGATTTCTGAGAAAGAAATAAGTGACTTTATTAATGTTCATGTAAATGAGTATTATCGGTTATTTCAAGTACCAGAGTTAGAAAAAGAGACTTTAAAACAAGATTTCTTAGATTCATGGCCATTTTCTCCAAATTTATTAAACCTTTTAGAAGATCAAATACTGATTTCTACGGATGCACAAGAAACACGTGACTTAATTAAAATTTTAGCGAACTTGTTTAAACAAAGAAGTAAAGAATTCCGATTAATAACAGCTGCTGGATTTTCAATTGAAGAAGATGCTTCTGGTGTTACAGCATTTTTAGATTCTGTTAGTAATGAATATTACAAAACTTTAAGGGGGAAAGCACAAAGAAATTTAAGTGCAGTTAAAGAAGCAGTGAAACAAAAAGATCACATTCCCCATGTAGCAGACATTTTGAGTTCTTTATGGATTCGTTCATTAGCAATTGATAAATTTGCAGGAGCTGAGAGAGCTGTTTTACAAATGGATATTACACAAGATAGAGCTATAGACGATAACAACTTTATAATTGAAATGGATAATATCATCAACAATAGCTTTAATATTCATGAAGTAGGTAGCAAACTGATTTTTAAAGAAGAAGAAAATCCGCAGGCAAAACTCCTCGCTTTTGCTCGGAATAATAAGCTTTTTCAAGATGGATCAGATATTGATCAATTAGCAAAAGAAGTAAGGTATGTAATTGGTGGGGCCGAAGATATCACGCCTAAGTACAAAGTAGTTGTTTTAAGAGATAATTGGTTTTTAAATCCTTGGGAATCTCTTGAGGAAAATGATCATCCTTCAAGATGGGATAACAGAATCCCCATAATTGTTATTCCGGAATACATTGAAAAAATAGATGAAACACTTGGGAAGTGGTTGAAGGAACATATAGCGGTTAAAAGGAACACTATTCGTTTTCTGTTACCTCAGCAAGGGCAAGGAAATATTTACAGAGATGATGAGTTGCTTATAAATGCCCGCACTGTTTTAAAAGCAAATGAATGGATGAGCAGCGAACCAGTTTATCGAGGTATACATAAACAATACCAAGATAAGCTGCGCCTTATGTTAAACTCTTTATTCAATCGCTTTGCCATATTAGATATTTGGAGTTATAACGACGTAAAACAGTGTGAGTTTCATTTAGAGGCTCATCAAGCTAAAGGAAAAGATATCCCAGAAGCAATTGACTTTTTTATTCGTCAATCTATTTTTGAACCTGAGGATTTTGATGAATTAGTATTAGCTGTTGCAGAAAATAAAGATTCAGTAGGCAAATTGTTGAAAGACTTACAGGAACCGAGGCCGGGTGGGCAAGAATGTATTCCTTGGCTAGGGGAAACAGAAATTAAAGAAAAACTAATTCGGTTGTGTGCAGAAGGTAAAATTGGAATTGATATAAGAGGAATGGAACAACTTATTCTTCATTTAGGAGAAAGTGAAGATGAAGCATGGCATAGAATGAAAGGGAAATTGGGAACAGGTAGCTATTTAGACCAAACACATCTAATGCTGCCTTCAGCGTTCCCAACTAATTCTTTTATAGATAAACAGAAAGAAGATAGTGAAGCTGGTCCGGAAGCAGATTTTACAGAGTCAACATCGACTAATGGAATTAACACAGGAAGTACTGCAACCAATACTGAAACTAGTGGAATTAATCCTAAGAATGATGAAACAAATATTGGGAACGGAACTAATATATATGGCGGGCAAAATGGAGATGGAAATATATTTAATCCTCCTGTTCTTAGAAATGGAAAAGTTAAGCAACTTAGTACAGAACCTACTTCTGCACTAAACTTAATTGGAAAGATAGAAGGATGGGGTATTAATACTGGAACACCAATAAAAAATATCTCTTTAAACATTACAGCGTTAACTGGTGCGCAATTACAGCAACTATTACGCGTCTTACCAGATGGAGTTACTTATGGACTGGATTTGGAAAAGGAGGAACGTTCGTGATAGATAAAGAGCTTTTAAATAGCATGCTTTTAGGAACAGATCAAAGAGCTTGGGAAGCAATTGAAGAAACGTTATTTAATGTTTTTACTCCGCCATTTGAGCAATCTCCTGTACAGGAAATTCTTAAACGTGAAGGTAAGATTAGTGGACTAGAGGCGCTAATTGCAGGTGCGGGATGGGATTTATGGCACAGTTTTGAAACAAATGTTTCGAAAACATCTGAGCTATTGATTAAATTCTGGGAAGAAAACCATGATGGAAAAGCAGTCTTTATTATTGATGGTTTGTCTTTAAGAGAAATGCCGTTTTTTCTCACCGAAAGTCAAAAGCGTGGCTATACGATTCATCAATCTAAAATTACTGCTTCTGCCCTTCCAAGTGATACTACTTATTTCGCAAAAAAATTGGGATTTTCTCAGAGGTCTTCTCTCGAAAATAATAGTGCTGGATTGAATCATTTTTTTACAGGAGCAAAAACTGAACTCTCCGATATGCCTTGGAAAGACTGTATATCACTAATTGGCAATGATCCAAATCTGATTTTTTGGCATACTGCATTTGATGACCGGATCCATGAATATAAAGTACCCGGCAAAGGACTAAGAGAATTGAGTTTAAAAAGCTCCGAATACTTTACTTCAGAAGGATTTTGGGAATTAATAGAAAAAGCTTCATTAGGTAGGAGAGTGATCATTACAAGTGATCATGGATATGCATCTACTGGCGAGTTTACAAATATAAGTGGAGAACAAGGGGATTATTTGAAAGAAACTTATAAAAGTCAAAGATATACGAAAAATAAAGAAAGAAGGCCAATGAAGTCAATACCGCCTATTGAAATACAGATGGAAAATAGTCAAGGATTGTTCTCCTATGTGCTGGGAAGAAGAAGATGGAAGAACTCAGGTGGCTATCCTACATTAGCGCATGGAGGATTATCATTAATGGAAACCATGGTACCGTTTATTGAAATAACAAAGTGACCACTAGATTGAGGAGAATTAATATGGCAAAAACTAAGAAGCAAGAGCTTGAAGAAAAAGTAATAAAATATATACAGGCAGGAAAGGATACAGAATACCAAACAGTGGATTTTTCAGACCCTAACCGCCCTAAAACCATTCTAGAAGTTGATTTTCCAATCTTGCCTGTAAATCAAATTGCTAGCATTGAAGGGAATTCTAGTAAGCCTATATATCAAATGTCAAAATGGTGGGCTAGGAGAAGGTCAAGCATTTTTAGAACCATGCTTTTAACAGCGGCTATGAAAGCTCCAGAGGATCCGATCAATGCTGCCAAAGAGGCTTGGAGTTCATATTATAAGAACCACCAAAATAAAGGTAGTCTGAAGAAACTGAAGGTAGCAGATGTTTTTATGGGAGGTGGCACAACAATTGTAGAAGGGTCACGTTTAGGGATGCAAATGCACGGAAATGATTTAAATCCAATCGCTTGGTTGGTTGTCAAAAATGAACTTGCTAAGGTTGACTTCGACGAATTGAAAAAATTCGAAAAAGAAATTGAGCTAGAAGTAAAACCTAAGCTAATGCCATATTTTTCATGTAGTTGTCCAAGGGGACACCATGGGGAATGGTTGAAATTTCAAGATACGAACGTCCCTATTACACCTTTTTACGATAACTTTCTCATTGATGAACCATCAGAAAGTGAAATGAAAAAATTTAAAAAATCGGTTTCGAATTTTGAAGGTTGGTCAAACTGGTATAAAGTAAGAGGATATAATTTTGAGATAATGCCTCAAAATTTTAATCCATTTTCAATTACTGAAAAAGATCGATCTTTTTACCGTTATTGGGGGCCTGAAATTGTTTATACATACTGGGCTAAACATGGACCTTGTCAAAATACAGGTTGTAATCATAAAACACCTATAATGGTAAATCCAGAAATTTTTGTTAAAGAATTAAGTGTTAAAACTTGGATCAAACATGAATGTAGTAATTGCAGCCATACTTTTGATATAGAACAGAAAGAAGCAAGAATGGCTCCCTCAGCTACATTGGTGATTTCTCCAGACGAAGAAAGCTTTGCAATTGCAGATGAAAATGGTGATTTTGAATGTCCAAATTGTCAAATTAAAAACACCATCCAAGAATTAGATACAAAGCAGGCTAAGAATAAGAAAATATCACTAACTTTGTTAGTTAACCCTTCTTGGTTAAAGGGGTCTAAATTAAATGGTGGGAAAACTGTTGATGAAACAGAAGAAACAATAGATTGGAATAATGCTAGAGCAAAAAACATTTCTTTAATTGAGGTTCGAGGTAAGTTACCTGAATATATAACTTGTCCGGAAACGGGAAACACTTTTTCTACGGGGGCAGAATCGGGATCTAATAAAGGAAGAGGAAAATTTGTTTGTTCAGATTGTGGTACACAGCAACAACTATCGAATTCATTGTCTTTAACTGGTCATGATGCACCTGTTTCAGCTTACGCCTATCATGGATATTGTCCGGATTGTAGTAACAATGGAGAGATATATAATGGTAGATTTTTTGAAAGTGCTAGTAATATTGAAAGCTATAATCAGGCTGTAAAAGAATGGGAAGCAAAGAAAACTACGCATTTAAAAAATTATTGGCCTGAAGGTGAAATTAAGTTTAGCCACCAAACACATCAAAGGGACAATCTTCCGAATCATGGATATTCACATTGGTGGAAGTTATTTAATAAAAGACAGCTCCTAATATTAAGTACTCTTTTAAAAAGTATTGTAGATAATCAGCGGATGAGCCAGGACATTAAGGATTTGTTTCTAGGAGCATTTCAGCTCTACATTAGAAACCAAAACATGTTTTGTTTTTGGGATAAGGGATATGACAAGTTAGTTCCTTTTATGAGTAATAACAATTACCATCCTAAGATGAACGTAGTAGAGAATAGTATTTTTTCTGAATTGGGTAGAGGGAATTGGAATTCTTCATTAAGTGCTATGTTTAAGGCGGAAAAGTGGAAAAGTGAACCATATGAACTGGTATCTACTGAGTATCTAAAAAATTTAGATGGAGATTTGTCTAGTTCCTTATCTGGGAAAAGCCACAAAGTTATGATGAAAGATAAAGTTTTAAATGATGTAAACTTAACTTGTGGTTCTTCTACAGAACTAGACATAGAAGAACAAAGTATGGATTTGATTATTACTGATCCGCCGTTTGGTGATAATGTACAATATGCAGAACTGGCTGACTTTTTTTATGTGTGGCTACAATTAGGTTTATCTGAAGCGTATCCTAATTATTTTAGTGTAGATCTTACACCAAAAGCTCTTGAAGCAGTTACAAATAAAGCTCGTCATCCCGAAAATCCAGATGAATTTTATAAGAGAATCCTAACCGAGGTTTGGAGAGAGAGTAATAGGGTTTTAAAACCTGGTGGAATTTTGGCATTTACATTTCACCATAGTGAAGATGAGCCTTGGATAGCAGTACTCGAAAGCTTATTTGAAGCAGGTTTTTATTTAGAAGCAACTTATCCAATTAGAAGTGATGAGTCAAAAGGGGAAAATGCTGAATTCGGATCAAAAAAGATAGAATATGATATTATTCACGTTTGCAGAAAGAGGACAGAAGAGCCAAAAAGAATCAGCTGGGCGAGATTACGTAAACGAATGATAAAAGATATTAGACAACTCGAAGCAATTCTTGCTAATCATTTAGCATCAGGTTTGACTGAATCTGATTTACAAGTAATACGCCGAGGGAAAGCTTTGGAGTATTTTTCAAAGCATTATGGAAGCGTATATGTTGAAGAAGGGCGCTTGTTTACTGTCAAGGAAGCCTTAGTAGGAATTAATCAAATATTAGATGAAGAAAAAGATATAAATCTCGAATCGCCACCTGTCGAATCAGAAGTAATGAGTCGACAAATCTTAAGAATTTTTACTAAGACTTCTTCAGTATCACGCAATGAGATGCAGAACTTCTTAAGAGGTACAGGTCTAGATGATGATGATTTCAAAGAGAAAAATTGGATTTATGAGAAAAATAGAACTTTTTTCATGGTTTCACCTGCAGATTTTGCTAGAAATTGGAAAGGAAGGTTAAGGAAAGGACTTTCACATGATTTAGATCAGACATTATTTTTTATTGGAGCTTGTTTTGATAATAGTGAAATTAATGTAAACGAAACTCTTTCCAATTCAAACTTTAAATTACATCCAGCCGTTATTCCTTTGCTTAGCTGGTTTACACGTAATAGTATTCATTCTGAAATTAGGCAGGCTGCTATGAAAGCACATCACATTTGTAGTTCTTGGCGTGCCAAAAATCCAGAAAAAGAAAATGAACAATTAGCTCTCTTTGGATTGAATGAGGAGGAATAAAAATGGCTTCAGTTTTAGCAGGAGACACATGGACACGTAAGGGTATTTCGCTTTTATGGGACTCTCTAGAGCTTACTTCTATGACAGAAATAAAGGATGTTGTAAGTATTCGTAGTTATTTAAATTATTTTCAAAATGGATGGCCAGAAGATTTACCATCCGCAGAAGGATATTCATTAGTTGTCAGTGGGCTAGATATGATTTTAGATGTCATGGAACCTACTGTTTTAACAAATTGGTTGGAAAATGAATTTTATTCGTCACTTTTATCATTTCAAAGTACATACGAAGGACAGTCGTCTCTTGTATTTTGGATACCCGACGCTCAAAAAAGATTGGTACAGAAAACGGATGGTATTTATTACTGGAATTGTGGAGGATCTTACCATGGAAAACAAATCCCTCTAAGTCAATGTTTGTGGAACGGAGCCGCAAAAGATGCAAAAATGATAACTAAAAATCCTAATATTCATGAAATAAAAGATAAAAGTTGTATAGGTATTTACCATCCTAGAATTTCATAGATAGATTAGGCAGGTGATAGAAGTGCATTTTCCAATTGGTCAACGTATCTCTCATATTGAATACGGAGAAGGAGTAGTTGTAGGCATACTAACAGAGGGGTTTATTCAGGTATTCTTTAGTAATGGAGATAGAAGAGTTCCAATTAACACTCTATCTCCTTTATTGAGTCGCTCGGAGTTAATAATTAATAACGTTAATGGGGATGAAAGTAGCTTAAAAAAAGCTTGGCTAACCTACCAAGCTTACAAGCTTCCTTTAATTGATAGTGCGTCAGCACTTACCTCAGCAAAAATTGATTTATTGCCTCATCAAGTAGTATTGACACATAGAATTGCTACTGCTTTCCCTAGAAGGTTTTTGATTGCTGATGAAGTAGGATTAGGAAAAACAATAGAAACGGCTTTAATCCTCCGGGAATTAGCGAGTCGCGGGGAATTAAAACGCGCACTTATGGTTGTACCTGCTGGGTTAGTTAATAATTGGCACCGAGAGCTGAATGAAGTGTTTAATTTAGATTTCGAGGTGTTTGGAAGTGAAGGAGATGTCACTGATAGACGCTCAAACGCTTTTACAAAGCACGACAGGTTAATTGCAAGCATTGATACTTTAAAAAGAAAGTCTAGAATCACTAAGTTAAAGGAAGCCCCGATGTGGGATATGGTAGTTTTTGATGAAGCTCACCATTTAACTGCTTATAAAAATGGCGGAAAGCTCAAAAAAACTGAAAACTATAAATTAGCTGAAGTAATGAGAGATAAAGCAAGGGATCTTGTATTGCTTTCAGCAACACCCCATCAGGGAGATAATTTTAGATTTTTGATGTTGGCTCAACTTCTAAACCCAGCATTATTTCGTAATGTAGATGAGATGCTAGAAAATAGACATCGATTAAATGAAATAGTTTTTAGAAGAACAAAAGCCGATGCTTGTCGCTCTGATGGTTCTGCATTATTTGCGCGTCGCTCTGTACAGACCGAATCTTTTATTATGTCTGAAGAGGAAAGAGAATTTTATCAGGAACTGGTTAGTTATTTAGCGGAAGGTTTTGCTTTGGCAAACCGTGAAGGCGGCAAGGGAAGAGCCTTAGGTTTTGTAATGACAATCTTTCAAAAAATAGCAGCCTCTAGTTTTGCTGCTGTTAAAAGAACCCTTCAAAGAAGGCTATTAGCGCTTACCATCCAAGAAGGAATAGTTCATGATAACAACCTTGACATAGATGCTAGAGAAATTGCATATGGTGAGGCGCGAGAAATTATTAGAACGGAATTCAACTTAGCAAACGATCGACTAGCTGCTATAGAGGTTGACCACATTCTTAATGATTTTAAAAGAAAAATTTTAAAGAAAATGAATGAGGAGGATCTCTTTAATGGAGCTGACTCAAACGCCTCAGAAGCTGAAATAGACAAAACTGAAGATGCTGTTCTAACAGCGATAAAGTATGCACTTCCTGAAGAGAGATCTAGAATAAAACAAGTTTTATCAAGGTTTCCTTTAACTCAAGAAACAAAAATCAAAAAATTACTGTTTGCCCTGGGAATACTTTGGGAGAATAATCCTCAAGAAAAAATTGTTATCTTTGCTACTTACTTAGGGACTGTAGAAATGTTGTCTCAAGAAATAGAAAAATATTATCCTGGACAAGGTGTAACTGTACTAAAGGGGGGCGATCACGGAGCAAAGATTGCTGCTGAACGACGTTTTCGAAGTTCAGATGGCCCCAAGGTTTTAATTTCTACAGCAGCAGGACGAGAGGGAATTAACCTTCAATTTGCTAGAGTTCTCTTCAATTTTGATTTACCTTGGAACCCAATGGATGTTGAACAGAGAATTGGACGTATTCATCGTTACGGACAAAGACATACTGCTCAGGTATATAATTTAATCTTGTCTGATACTATTGAAGGGAAAATTTTTCTTTTATTGGATGAAAAATTAAAAGAAATTGCAAAAACGCTCGGTAAAGTCGATGAACATGGAAATGTAGCTGAAAATCTGCAATCACAAATTCTAGGTCAGTTATCAGAGAAATTGAATTATGAGTCGCTTTATAAAAATGCATTAAATGATCCAGAATTAAGACGAACTAAATATGAATTAGCAGCTGCTATGAACAATGCAGTAGAAGCAAGAAAAGTCGTTTTCGAGCTATTCCAAGAGCTTGAAGGATTTAGTTTAGATGATTATAAACCAATGGCGGATATTGAAGGTGGGTTGAAACAAGTTGAAAGTTTCGTGAATTTAGCAGTTCGAGAAGAAAATGGAGAATTTATAAACAAAGATGATAACCTAATTGAGATTACTAATTCTACTTTGCATAAAGTTTTATTCACAATAGATCGTGAGAAGTCTCTGGCAGGGAATAAGATTGAATTATTAGGTTTAGATCATCCTCTCGTAATAGATTATATCGAAAACTATCAACAACAAGATCCAAAAAAAATAGGGATAGCTGTTCAAAGTGAAAATCAAGAAAAAGGAATTCTATCAATTTGGTATATAGAAGTGCAAGGTGAAAAAAGAGAAAGAAAACCTCATATAGTTCCAGTATCAATTGATTTGAACGGAAATAGATTTCCTAAATGGGAAAAGCGAATAGAAGAGTTATTTAGCCGACCAGTAACAGAAAAAAATAAAACATTAAAGCGCAACGAGTTATTAAATGAAATAATTCAACCCATGTTACAAAGAGAATTACTTTATCGTGGAATTATAACAGATGGTAAGGACTATCAAGCGAAATTAATAAGCTGGATAGAAGTATCTTAATAATGTTCATCAAATGATTCTATAAGTTATTATTCATTACTTGAAAGTTTGGAAAGCTGTATGAAAATGTAATCCCAATGTACTTCTTAAATTTTGTAATAGCTGAGATTAATTTATTTGCTTATCAAAAACGATGGTTTATAAGAGTCAGAGAAGAAGGCGTCAATTTTCTTCTTTGGCTCTTTTGCTTTGTCCCATTACTTTTTTCAAAAACAATCTATCATAAATGTTGTTTCACAACGATTTTGAAAAGAAATGGGGAGGCAGAAAAATGACGGATTTCAAATTGGCAACTGATCAGGACACTCTGGAGACTGTTACTGGAGGAATTCTACATTACTAAATTAAATATGTATAAGATTTTTCGGTAGTCAATTAAGATAGTTTCTAATTTGAAAAATTGAGAAAGACCTCTGCGTATATTTCGCAAAAGTCTTTCTCACTTAAATAAACAATACAAATTTTTATTGCTTTTTATATTTATTCCCTACGACTATACCTACTAAAGAAAATACACCTAAAAGAAGAATTTTTAATATATCTTGCCAATCATCATGAATACTTTGAATATTATTGTTAAGTTTATCCACTTCTTTATAAATCAATTCTATTTCGAATTTATCTTCTTGACCTTTTAATTTTTCTAGTCGTTTAAGAAGAGTCTTTATAGTCTCCTGATATCCTTTTACAATATCTTGATCTAATTTATGATTATAAGTAATAATTGAATCTAAAACACGCAATAAATCTGTTGCAAAAGCCAATGAATTGTTTTTAGAAACTAACTCTGCAATATATTCTTCTTTCTTATCACCTTTTAGTTTATTCATCTTATTTAATGAATTTATTATTTCTTTTTTATTGGCTCCTGATTCAAGTTCTATCGTATTTACAGGTTTAATAAAACTAGTATTCCCAGAAGTTCTTTTTTCAGATCTTTCATTATTAAATTGATTAAATTTCGCCATTAAAATTCCCCATTTCGATTAGGATTGAATAACCTCTTGTCATTTTGTCTTTCTTATAATGATATAGGGAATTCTAAAATGTGCTATCTTTTTTGCTTTATTTAATCATTCTAAAGTGATTAGATATTTTTAAGTAAATTCCTTCTATATTCTAAAGAGCTAATTGTCTCTTCTTCCATTGCTCTTACCAATTTATAAAAACTGGTCTTTTTAACCCCGGCTTTCTGCATGGCTTCCACTGCTGTTAATTCTCCATCTTTCCATCTTCTATATACAAGTTTAAATTCCTCTGAAACATGAACTGTTGGTCTGCCAAACTGAATGCCATTTTGCAATGCCAGATCGATTCCTTCACGCTGCCGTTTCCGGATGCGTTCCCGTTCCTCTTCAGCCATCCACGATAGAATCTGTAAAACCAGATTCGCGATAAAAGTCCCCATGCTATCTTTATACTGTGTTGTATCCAGCAACGGCATATCCAGAACGACAATATCCGCTTCAATATTTTTCGTGAGATCATTCCATTCCTGGAGAATCTCTTCTTTTATTCCGGCCAAACCGATCCAGTGAGTGGATATACAAAATATCGCCTTTTCGAATAACCCGTTTCAGTAATTGATAGTTTGCACGTTCAAAGTTTTTCCACTTTGCTTGTCCAAATAAATGTCCCGTTCAGTAATGCCCATTTTCCGCATGGCTTCCATTTGACGGCCTTCATTTTGATCTTTGCTGTTGACCCGGATGTAGCTAAATTTGCGATGTTCCATAATTTACCTCTACAAACGATTCTTTTCTCTCATTAATACCTGAAAAGCGTTCGTAAAAGTGTATGCAATTTCGCGAACGTTCGTAAAGTCATTTGACACGTTTACGAACGTTCTTTTCGGCCCTTTTCGGCCCTTTTTAAAGCGTTCGTAAAAGTGTACTATTACGAAAAATATTTTTATTCTTATATAATTAGTAAATAGAAAATTTAAAGGGAAAAGAATTGAAAATAGAGAAATAGATTAAGGACTATGTTTTTAAGAAAAAGGTGGGAGTAATAGTAAAATGATTTTAGACGTTATTTTAGGCAATAATATTGATACCTCAATGTGGATTAAAGATTTACAGGAAAACAAAGCAGATTGCATTATTGTGGTTGATTATGCTTTTAATGATGAACCTACAGAAATTGAGGGTGTTATTTATATGTCACCTATTCAAGCACACAGGTATATTAAAAAGTTTGATTCAGTAAATTATTACAAATCTTTGTATGCATATCCAGGAATGCACGGTAATATATCTTCTTTATAAAAGAAAGATTAAGAATTGATATAATATAATACCTATTAATGATTACAAAGAGGAGTTAATTCGATGCCAACTTATAACAAGTTAGTCCGTGATCTTATACCTGAAGTGATTGAAAAGACTGGGAAAGAATTATCGTCTCGTGTTCTTGAAGATAAAGAATACGAGATTGAGTTGAAAAAGAAAATAGCCGAAGAACTTACAGAATACAACGAAGCAAAAACCAATGAAGATGCACTAGAGGAATTAGCGGATATATTGGAACTCCTTCACGCAGCTACAAAAATTCACGGTTCATCTTTTGAGGAGCTTGAAAAAATTCGCAAAGCAAAAGCGGAAAAACGTGGTGGCTTTGAAAAGCGTATCTTCTTAATTGAGGTCGAAGATGACTAAGCTGGAATTGGTGACTTCTCATTTGCTTTCGCATTTAGAGCGGTTATCAAAAGAGGCGGTTGAGATTCAATGGATTACGGCTTTTGCGATGAAATCGGGAGTGAAAAAGATCATTCCTTTCTTGCAGCAAGCAGTTGAAAGAAAGGTGCCGATTAAACTACTAGTAGGCGATTATCTTTTTGTGACACAACCGGATGCTCTTGAACTGCTGCTAGAAGAAGTGCATTCTGCAGAAATCCGGATCTGGAAAAGCGGCGGAACTTCCTTTCATCCAAAATCTTATTTGTTCCGAGGAACTCAGACTTCACATCTCGTTGTAGGTTCCTCAAATTTATCGGCATCTGCTTTAACCTCAGGTGTTGAGTGGAACTTGATTGCGCCGACAACTGTTGATGCGGAAGTTTTTGATAAAGCGGTTACGCAATTTCTTAAGTATTTCTATGCCGATCAGACAGTGCCTTTGAACAGGGAGACACTGGCCGAATATCGGTCTTTACATACAGAGGCAAATATTAAGCGGCCAATCAGTCCAGTGTGGTCAGAAGCGGAAGAAATCGAGATGACGGTGGGACCTGCTTTCCCGCAGCAACCGAAAATTGCCGAAACTCAAGCGCCTTATAGCACTGAAATTTCTCCAAGACCTGCTCAACAGGAGGCGTTGGACGCTTTAGAAAACGCAATGGCTGAAGATTACAGCCGTGCAATGGTTGTTTTAGCAACAGGATTAGGAAAGACATACTTAGCTGCTTTTTTTGCCGAGAAATTTAAACGGGTTTTGTTTGTCGCACATCGAGAAGAAATCCTAACCCAAGCGGAGCAATCGTTCAAGCATGTTCATCCGGAGCGGTCGAGCGCTTTTTATAATGCTTCCGAAAAAAGAACGGATGCGGATTTTATTTTTGCTTCTATTTACACATTGGGCAGTCAGTATCATCTAGATCGCTTTGAAAAAGATGCCTTTGATTTGATTGTCGTGGATGAATTCCATCATGCGGCAGCACCGACTTATGAGCGCTTGCTGAATCATTTTGAGCCGAAGTTTTTGTTGGGGATTACAGCGACGCCCGACCGGATGGATAACAAAGACGTATATGCCCTATGCGATGGCAACGTGGCGATTTCGGTTCATTTCCTCGACGCGATAGAACGCAATTGGTTGGCACCATTCAATTATTACGGAGTTTATGACGATACGGATTATTCAGCGATTCCTTGGCGGGGAACCCGGTATGATGAACAGGAATTGCTACAAGTCCAGCTCCGTGAAGATTTTGCGCAGAAAATCTTTGATGAATGGAAGCGGTATAAGCAGACCAGAACGATTGTCTTTTGTTCTTCGGTGAAACAAGCTGTTTATATGAGTAACTTCTTTCGGCATCAGGGGACTAGCTCTATTGCGCTTCACGGCGAGTCTCATCCGGAAGAGCGCAAAACGGCCCGCACTAAATTGGATTCCGGAGAACTTGAAATTATTTTTACGGTGGATCTATTCAATGAAGGCGTCGATATTCCAAAAGTGGATACACTTCTTTTCATCCGGCCAACAGAGTCCCTGTCGGTTTATACGCAGCAAATCGGCCGGGGTTTAAGGATATCAGAAGGAAAGTCGCATTGCGTCATCATCGATTTCATCGGAAATTACCGCAATGCCGATTTGAAACTGGCGGTCTTTGATAAAGAAGAGAAGCCGAAGGGAAATAAAGCGATTCAACCGCTTGTGCCCGTCGGGTGTGAATTCAACTTGGATCTGCAAGTGATCAATCTTCTGGAGGAAATGCGCAGAAAAAGAGCTCCTCGAAAAGAAGCACTTGTTGTGGCTTACCGGGAATTGAAAAAAGAACTGGGAAGCCGTCCGACGTATTTGGAATTTCATTTGCATGCCAATGCCGATGCTAAAACTGTGAAGCAGGAATTCGGCAGCTACTTTGGAATGCTATCCTATGCAGGCGAACTGACAGAAGAAGAAAAAGACGTATGGCTGAAATACGAGCACTGGCTTTTGGAAGTTGAAAAGACCGGCATGGTCAAAAGCTATAAGATGGTTGTCCTCAGTTACATGCTTTCAAAAGGTGAAAACAAGTGGTTGGAGCCGATAACTCCAGAAGAAGCAGCCCCGTTTTTTCACCGGTACTTAACTGAAAAGGACTATCGCATGAATATCGACTTTAGCGACGCTCAAGGGAAAAGGCTTCGAGAATATGATCAGAAGAAGATAACGGATTTGGTATCATTAATGCCCATGACTAAATGGAGTGGGAGTGTAAAAGACGGCATTGTGGCTTTTGAGGATGGGACATTCCTTTTCAAATTGCAGCCTTCCGATGAAGAAAACGAGTGCTTGTACAGATGGACTGGCGAGATAGCTGAATATCGGCTGCATGCTTATTTTGAAAGAAAATCGATCTCTATATCAGTAAATTAGAACAATATACAATATAGGAACTCATAACATTTAGATAAAGGGATGGACCCAAATTCCTCGGAATGTTGGTTCCGTCCCTTTATTGCGGAAATTTATAAATATTTTACAGGAAATACAATGAAAACGCTTCAAAATACGAACAATGTTAATGGAGAATATTATAATTGTTTGCTTTTTGATTGACCATGGTTAAAATTCTTGTTAGTATTAAGTCGAATTTAATAGCGAATAATGTCGTATAAGATTGGGGATATGGCCCAATAGTTTCTACCAAGCCGCCGTAAAGGGTTTGACTACGAGGTAAGTGTTCAGCGGAAGAAGCAATTGATTCTTCCCTTATTTACACGTTCCCTAGTCAATGCCCCGGTAGCTTCCGGGGCATTTTTTTATTTTTGGAAGTAAAAATTTTCTTTATGATGCCAAGGGATTTTGGGAACTATTGGCGTGGAACCAGCAATGGCATTACTCGCGTAACTCAACAAGAAAACAGTTGGGTGAAGGACAAAAAATAGTCACCACGGAGGGAACGGGAAAAATGAAAGAGAAAATTTACTTTAACCATGATGGCGGAGTCGATGACCTGGTTTCGCTGTTTTTATTATTAAAAATGGACACGGTGGAGCTGACGGGCGTTTCCGTCATTCCGGCAGACTGTTATTTGGAACCGGCGATGTTCGCGAGCCGAAAAATTATCGACCGCTTTGGCAATGGCGGCCTGGATGTAGCCGAGTCAAATTCACGCCCGAAAAATCCATTTCCGAAAGATTGGCGCATGCATGCATTTTATGTGGACGCATTGCCGATTTTAAATGAATCTGGAAAAGTGGTTACACCAGTGGCGGAAAAACTGGCACATCTTCATCTGGCCGAGACGGTATTGGCGACGGAAGGAAAAACGACGTTATTGTTTACGGGACCGCTGACGGATCTTGCCCGTGCACTGGACGCAGCGCCTGAAATCGAAGAGAAGATTGAACGGCTCGTCTGGATGGGAGGCACGTTCCGTGAAGCGGGGAACGTACACGAACCGGAACATGACGGAACAGCGGAATGGAACGTGTTTTGGGATCCGGAAGCAGCGGCCCGTGTCTGGGACAGCAGCATAAAGATCGAGCTGGTGGCGCTTGAAAGCACCAACCAGGTGCCGCTGACGCTCGATGTGCGTGAGCGCTGGGCGAAAGAACGCCAACACCTTGGATTGGATTTTCTGGGGCAGTGCTATGCCATGGTGCCGCCGCTTGTCCACTTCTCGACGAACTCGACCTATTATTTGTGGGATGTTCTGACCACTGCGTTTGTCGGCAAGCCGGATCTGGTGAAAGTGCAGACCATCAACAGCATCGTCCACACAGACGGGCCAAGCCAGGGCCGTACAGTGGAAACCGCTGAAGGACGGCCGGTCGATGTCGTTTACGACGTGGACCGCGATGCGTTTTTTGATTACATGACCGAACTGGCCAAAAAGGCTTAACGGATGGAAACATACAACATGAATACGACTAAAAGTGAAAGAGGAAAACAATGACTATTAAATCTCGGCTTAAAATTATGATCTTTCTTCAGTTTTTCATTTGGGGTAGCTGGCTCGTGACCCTTGGTTCGTATATGATCAACACCTTAGGTTTTTCCGGCGGACAAGTCGGGACCATTTACGGCGCATCCGGGCTGGCATCGCTTTTCATGCCAAGCCTGATCGGCATTATCGCTGACCGGTGGGTGAAAGCGAACAGGCTGTATGGTATCAGCCATTTGATCGGCGCGATTTTCTTGCTTATAGCCGCGCAAGTTTCGGACCCGACGGTTATGTTTTGGGTGATGTTCTTTAACGCGGTGGTTTTCGTACCGACGATTTCCTTATCGTATACCATTTCCTATATTGGGTTGGAAAAAGCAGGGCTTAATACAACAAAAGAATTCCCAACTGTCCGTGTATATGGGACCGTCAGTTTCATTTTTGCCATGTGGCTCATCAGCCTGGGCGGATTTGAGCTGAGCAATATGCAGCTGTACATTGCTGCAGGGGCTGGCATTTTACTGGCACTCTTTTCATTGGTTCTGCCGGATTGCCCGACGTCAAATGACAAGGTGGACAAGTCGTGGACAAGCCGCTTGGGGCTCGACGCTTTTGTCTTGTTCAAGCAAAAGAAAATGGCCGTCTTTTTCTTGTTTGCCATGCTGATCGGTGCGGCACTGCAAATCAACTTGGCGTTTGCTAACCCGTTTCTTCATGATTTTGGGCTGAATCCTGCTTATGAAGATAGTCTTGCTGTGAAATATCCATCGATTTTATTATCCATTGGACAATTTTCAGAAGTCATCTTTATTCTTGCCATCCCGTTTTTCCTGCAGAAATTTGGAATTAAAACGGTCATGTTGCTAAGTATGGCGGCCTGGACCCTGCGATTTGTTTTATTAGGTTTTGGAGACCCGACTGGCTTTGGATTCCTCTTATTGCTGGCATCGATGATCGTATACGGGGTAGCGTTTGACTTCTTTAATATTTCCGGATCGATGTTTGTGGATAAAGAAGTGGACCGCCGGATTCGCGGCAGTGCCCAGGGCTTATTCATGACCATGGTGAACGGACTTGGGGCTTATTTGGGAGCTGTGATCAGCGGAAGAGTAGTGGATTATTTTACAGTGGACAGCATAAAGGACTGGCAGAGTATCTGGCTGGTTTTCGGAGCCTATACCCTCATTCTTGGCATCCTGTTTGCCATCAGTTTCAAGTATAAAAACAATCCCGATCCAGTGGAGCGTGCAGATGAAGCCGCACAATCTGTGTGATTGAACATTAAGTTAAGAAAAAGCCATGAAAAAAGCAGCCAATTTCTCCTTCTACGGGGAAGGGCTGCTTTTTTAATTTTATAAGAAACCACCTATTCCCATTCATCAAAACTGAAAATCCCTTTTAACTGTTGGCTATTACGCTATCAAAAAGGTATTATAAAATCAGCTGCTGCAAGTTATATGCATGTTCATGAACCTTCAAAATAAAAGGTCAGCTATCAGCTTTTACGAAAAGAGTTTATGCGGAGGAGGACCACACATTGCCATATCAATTAAGAAAAAACTTTAAGCTCTTCACCTTGAATTCAAACCCGGAGCTGGCTCAGGAAATCGCCGAGCTGCTTGGATGTGAGCTCGGCAAAAGTTCCATTACACGCTTTAGCGACGGGGAAGTCCAGATCAATATCGAGGAAAGCGTCCGAGGGGCGGAAGTGTTTTTGGTCCAGTCGACATCCCAGCCGGGAAATGAGCACATCATGGAACTGTTGATCATGATTGATGCGCTGAAGCGGGCATCTGCGGAAAGCATCGCGGTGGTTATTCCGTATTATGGCTATGCGCGGCAGGACCGGAAAGCGAGTTCGCGTGAGCCGATCACGGCAAAACTGGTGGCCAATATGCTGGAAAAAGCAGGGGCTACCCGTGTGATTACGATGGACCTTCACGCGCCGCAGCTCCAGGGATTCTTTGATATCCCAGTGGACCAATTGCTCGGCGGAACGGTTTTGGCGGAGCATTTGCACAACAAGAACCTGGAAAACGCGATAGTCGTTGCTCCGGACAACGGAGGATTGGGCAGAGCCCGAAAACTTGCGAACCACCTGGACGTGCCGATCGGCTTTATCGACAAGCGCCGGATGCGTCCGGGACAGCCTGAAACAATAAATATTGTCGGGAATATCCAGGACAAGAACGTCATCATCATTGTGGATATCATTGATACCGCCTCCACAGTCGCTGTGGCTGCCAATGTCCTTGTTGAAAACGGCGCAAAAGCCGTTTATGCGTGCTGCACACACGGCGTGTTGTCTGGCCCCGCCATTCAACGGATTGAAGAATCGGCCATCACGGAGCTGGTCGTCACCAACACCATCCGGATTCCTGAGGAGAAGCGCCTTTCCAAAATGACGATCCTTTCGGTTGCGCCGCTATTGGCGGAAGCGATTGAGCACGTCCACAACGAAAAGCCGGTCAGCCCGTTGTTCGAGTAACTTCGCCGGTTATTGGCTTTTCATTCTTAAAATAAAAAACAGCACGCAGATGCATCATCAAGGCCCCAAAGGCCAGATGCATCCGCGTGCTGTTTTAATTATTCATGCGATTTTCTTTGATTCTCCCCAGGGAGATACGGATCAGTTAGCTGACCAATCCGTATGGAACGTGCCTTCTTTGTCGGTGCGCTTGTAGGTATGGGCACCGAAGTAATCGCGCTGTGCCTGAATCATGTTGGCAGGCAATACCGCAGAACGGTAGCTGTCAAAGTAAGCCAGGGCGCTTGAGAAAGCAGGCGCCGGAATGCCTTGCTGGATGGCCAAGGTCAGCACTTTGCGGAGGGATTGCTGGTACTCTTCGACGATTCCCTGGAAGTACGGATCCACCAAAAGGTTAGGCAGTTCGGGATTGCGGTCGAACGCCTCTTTGATCTTTTGCAGGAACTGTGCCCGGATGATGCAGCCGCCGCGGAAAATCATCGCGACATCGCCGTAGGGAATGTTCCAGCCGTATTCGTCGGAAGCGGCGCGCATCTGGGCAAAGCCTTGGGCATACGAGCAGATCTTGCTCATATACAGCGCTTGGCGGATGGCTTCGATCAATTCCTCGGAATCTCCTGCCGGCTTTTCCGCTTCAGGGCCTTTCAAGATCTTGCTTGCCGCGACGCGTTCATCCTTGATGGCAGAGATGAACCGGGCAAATACCGATTCTGTCACGATTGGAAGGGAGACCCCTAAATCCAATGCATTTTGGCTTGTCCATTTCCCGGTCCCTTTCTGTTCGGCTGCGTCCAGTACCTGATCAACAAGCGGATTGCCGGTTTCGTCATCTTTTTTAGCCAAAATGTCTGCCGTGATTTCGATGAGGTAACTGTCCAGTTCCCCTTTGTTCCATTCTGCAAAGATGCCCTGCATTTCATCGGCGCTCAGGCCGAATGCCTGTTTCATGATGAAGTACGCTTCGGAAATCAGCTGCATGTCGCCGTATTCGATGCCGTTATGGACCATCTTGACATAATGGCCGGCACCAAGAGGGCCCATATACGTGCTGCAAGGCGTGCCGTCCACTTTTGCGGCAATGGCATCAAGGATCGGCTGGACCTGTTCGTAGGCCTCTTTCGATCCGCCCGGCATGATGGAAGGGCCGTTGCGGGCGCCTTCCTCGCCGCCGGAAATGCCGGCGCCGATAAAATGCAGGCCGGCTTCTTCGATGGCCGCCGTCCGCCGGTTGGTGTCTTTGAAGAACGAATTTCCACCGTCCATCAGGATATCCCCTTTTTGAAGGTGGGGGATGAGCGATTCAATCACCGTATCGGTCGTGTCTCCCGCCTGGACCATCAATAAAATCTTGCGGGGCGTTTCCAGGGACGCAACGAATTCTTCGATGCTGTAGGCGCCTTGAATGTTTTTTCCCTTCGCCTCGTTGACGGACAGCCCGTCGACCCGTTCTGTCCAATAGTCGTAGACGGCTACCGAATAGCCTTTGCTTTCCATATTCAATGCGAGGTTTGTGCCCATTACGCCCAAACCGATCACGCCGATTTGCTGTTTCATGTTATCCAGCTCCATTCTTTTATGATTTTTCGAACACCGAATTCCGGTATTGGATTAAACGATTCGTTTTACCACCATTTGTGCTGGCCTTTTTGCAGCAGCTCATCTGCAGCTTCAGGACCTGTTGAACCTGCGCGGTAAGGATGCAAAGGCAGCAGATCTTCCTGATAGGCCTCCAGCAGCGGCTCGATCCATTCCCAGGAAAGCTCGACTTCTTTCCAGTGTGCGAAAAAGGTCGAATCGCCGAGGATGGCGTCAAACAGCAGCAGTTCATAGGCTTCCGGCTGGTTTTCCGAATTGGTCGAGAAGTCGATCCACACCGGCTTGAACTGATTGTCGGAAGGCTCTTTCAAATTGACGCGCAGCGAAATGCTTTCGTTCGGGCTGATTTCGAGCACCAGCAAGTTCGGAGATGTTCCCGGCAATCGATCGGGATCGACCATTTTGTGTTTGAATTCGACGACGATCTGTGTGGACTTCTTGTCCATCCGCTTCCCGGTGCGGATATAAAACGGGATGCCTTCCCAGGAAGGATGGTCGATCGCGAGACGCGCCGCAAAATACGTGTCATTTTTTGAGGAAGCGCCAACGCCTTGTTCCTCTGTATAGCCGATGACCGGGACGTCATGGATTTCCCCGGCTTCATACTGGCCGCGGACCACGTGCTGATGGGCTTCTTCTTTCGGAATCGGCCGAAGAGATTCGATGATTCCGGTTTTCTTGGCCCGGCTCTTGTTTTCCGCCAGGTTCTCCGGCAGGTAAAGGGCCGCCATCATGACCAGCTGAAGTAGGTGGTTTTGGACCATGTCCCGGATCGCTCCGGCTTTATCGTAATAATCCGCCCGGGTTTCCACGCCTACCACTTCGCTTGCCGTAATCTGGACATTGGAAATCAGTTTTTGGTCCAGCAAGGAGTCCAGCACGGGATTCGCCAAGATCAAGGTATTGAGGCTTTGCACCATCGGTTTCCCCAGGTAGTGGTCGATTCGGTAAATTTCCTCTTCGCTGAAGGTTTTCCGTAATTTATCGTTTAATCGTCTGGCCGTCTTTACATTGCTCCCGAACGGCTTTTCAATGATCAGGCGTTTCCAGCCTTCGTTTTGGTCCAGGCCGCTTGCGTGGAGGTTGGTCGTGATTACGTCCACTAGACTTGGCGCCACGGACAAATAGAACAGCCGATTTTGCGGAATTCCGAGTTCGTTTTCCCGGCTCTCGACCAGTTCCAGCAGCTTCTCGTAAGATTCTTTAATTGTCGCGTCAAACGTGAAATAGCGGAATTTTGATAAAAAATCCGGCAGGTTTGAAGCTTGGACGCTTCTTCTGGAATAGGCGCGAAGCGCTTTTTCCACATTCGACTGAAAGTCCTCGTCTGAAATGTATTTTCTCCCCAAACCGATGATGGAGAGTTTGGCAGGCAATTTGCCGTCAAGGTATAAATTATAGAGGGCGGGAAACAATTTCCGCTTCGCCAGGTCGCCCGTTGCGCCAAATAACACAAGGGTCATGTCTTCCATGGACCACTCGTTTTGAAGTTCGACAGAACCACTTTCCGGATTGGATCCTGTGATGGGACTTTGATTGTTCATACTGTAAATCCTCCTAAATTCATCCTGAATGGATGTAGCAACAGGTTATAGTATAAAGATTTATACGCTCCAATGGTAGGGAAGGACTTGGAAAATATGAATTGATTTGTTGGGTGCCGCGTTCTGAAGGAAATATATTTGGATGTTGCACTGGACAGTTCGCGCTGGGTCATGCGAAGGTAGGTATACAGCTATCCATTATGAAAGGGTTGATTTGATGAAAATGTACGATATCACAAGTTCGATTTATGAAGGCATGACCGTCTACAAAAACAAACCGGAGAAACAGCCGAAACTCAATCGGCAGACAAACGGCTATGTCACCGAAACGCGTTTGGAACTCGATGTCCATACCGGCACCCATATCGATGCACCGCTTCACATGGTGGAAGATGGGGAAACGTTTGAGTCGGTTCCGATGGACAAATTGGTGGGGCCATGCAAAGTGCTGGATCTGACCGGAGTGGAGGATGGGGTTTCAAAAGCGGACCTGGAAGGCTTCGGCCTCGAAAAGGATGACTTTGTTTTGTTCAAAACAAGAAATTCGTTTGTGGACACGTTTGATTTTGATTTTGTCTTCCTGGCGAAAGACGGCGCGGATTATCTGGCTGAAATCGGCATCCGGGGCGTCGGCACCGATGCGCTTGGAGTTGAAAGAAGCCAGGAAGGGCATCCGACGCATAAAACCTTGTTCGGGAACGACATCATCATTATTGAAGGACTGCGCCTGAAGGACGTTGAGCAAGGCGAATACTTCATGGTTGCGGCTCCTTTGAAACTGCTCGGCACGGATGCTTCACCTGCCCGGGTCTTGCTGTTTGAAGGACTGAACTGAACGTTTTTTTGTGTAGCCGGAATATAGGCAGGCTAAGGACAGCACCGTAACGATGCTGCCTTCTTGTGGATAACCGGAAACAATAAAGAAAAGGCATCGCATGGAGCGGTGCCTTTTTCGTTTTTGGGATTTCCCTTAATCAGCTGAGAAAATCTTTTTTGTACCGGACTGCTAAGTAGATGCCTGCCGCAAGAATCGCAAACGAATACTTGTATAGAAAGAAAATTTGCCACATGTATTCTTTCGGGAAAATCATGTCGCACAAAATGACGACGCATAAAAGGATAAATGCACTGTTCAACGATATTTGCTTTGTCCGTTCATCTTCGCTCCCGATTTTCTTGTAAAAAGCGTAAGCCAGGATACAGGCGATCATCAGCAGGACAAACCCGCTGCTGATGAGCATATTCCAATTCCCTGTGGATTGTTCCGGCCCAGGACTTCAACGGATGAAAAATGGCGTTAGAGACCGCTTCAAAATTATTCGTCAACTTGGTCACTTCCTTTCACATACGTAAAAACATCGTTTACCTCAACTTCGAAAAAATCGGCGATCCGAAATGCCAAAAGGAGCGTCGGAACATAATTTCCTTTTTCCATGACGAAGATGGTTTGTTTGGAAACCCCGACTTTTTCTGCTAATTCCTGCTGGGACATTCTGGCAAGCACCCGATATTCATATACCTTGTTTGAAATCGAATCCCCAAAATTCTTTTTCATAACCATCACCTCTTAATAAAAATATAAATCAAGTTGTTATAAAAGTAAAGTGAACTTATACTAATTTAAAGTATATTGTGTTTTATTTTGAAATTTTTCAGGTGTTTGCTGCTTGGAAAAATAAAAATGCTTACGGAATGTTCCCATAAGCATTTTGCTTTATCTCAGTTCAGCTGTGAAGCTTCTATTTCCGTTTCCGTAAATTCGGGCATTAGCCCTGAAACTTCCCGATCGAAAACCCGCCGTCAATGGGGAGCGTGACGCCGTTGATCTGGCCGGCCAGGTCTGAACAAAGGAACACTGCGGCATTGCCCACATCGTTTGGTGTCGCCAGCTTGCCGGAAGGAAGGGTAGCTGTGATGGCTTTTGCCTGTTCCGG
This sequence comes from Planococcus glaciei, assembly GCF_900099655.1. Classification (GTDB taxonomy): domain Bacteria; phylum Bacillota; class Bacilli; order Bacillales_A; family Planococcaceae; genus Planococcus; species Planococcus glaciei. The sequence goes on along the minus strand of NZ_FNDC01000001.1, from coordinate 356,656 downwards.
TGCGGCGGCGAACCAGTTTTCGACGTCAAGCGTTGCGGTGAGGCCGGGGCAGATGGCGTTCACGCGGATGCCATGCCTGCTGTATTCGAGCGCCGCGGTTTTGGTCATGCCGTTGATGCCGAATTTCGACGCGACGTAGTCAATCATGTTCTGTACGCCTTCAAGCCCGGCGCCGGAGGAGGTGTTGACGATCGCTCCGCCGCCTGTTTTCAGCATGGCCCGCACTTCATGCTTCATCGAATAATAGGTGCCGTACAAATTCGTCTGGATGACCCGGTCAAAGTCCGCGCTGTCGGATTCTGCGATGGGAGCGACTTTTGCCGTGATTCCGGCATTGTTATGGGCGAAATCCAAACGGCCGAATTCAGCCACTGCCTCATCGACCAACGCCTTCACATCGTCTTCGTTTGATACGTCGCAGCGGAAGAAGGCTGCAGTACCGCCCGCTTGTTGGATCAGGCGCACCGTTTCCTTGCCGCTGTCCTCGTTCTTGTCCGAGACCATCACCTTTGCGCCCGCCTGTGCAAATGCCAGTGCACTGCCGCGCCCGATTCCGGATCCCGCTCCTGTCACCAATCCCGCTTTGCCTTCCATCAGTTTATTCATTCTAATCCCTCCTTCTGATTTTAACGCTTATGTATGTTCATTATAGTTCGAGGTGAAATCAATGAAAAACCTATTTTGAAAAATTCAATTGGATAGTATCGATCAGCTTGAAGCTTCTTAAGATCTTTTGGGGCTTCTTCTTTTTCTTCTGTTTTTTCCTTTCCAGCGGCTGGCAAGAATCAACTAGGGAAGTGCGTTTTTTCAATAAAGCTGATTGCGAGTTGAAGTAATTTCTTGAATACGATAAATTTATCAAAATAATCAGATAATTATAGTATACTGGAAAGAAACTGGTTTTTACATAGAAGCAGCCTCTCTGGAACAACGGATGCAGTCTGAAATTTTTAAAATACGGACGGCATAAGACGGAGGTGAAAGTTTAAGTTGCAAAGGAGCAAGAAAAATTTAAGGAAGGGAGAAGTTAACGTGTCTAAACAGCATAGCAATTTCCTTGCAGTTGCATTGTTGGTTTTATTGCTGGGGGCATGCGGACCGGAACAGGAAACGTCGACTGCCGAAAATGCCGGACAGCAAACGGAGGGAGAAAGCGGGGAGCTTGAAATGATGGAACTGCCAAAAGCGCCGGCAGCGGGACCTGGAGAATCAGTGGACTATGGTTATACGGCGGATAAAAGCAGTGCAGCCATGACCAGCTTTCTTGATCTGGTTATCAATAATGTCCATAACTTGTGGGCGGAGTTGATGGTTCAGGGAGGTCACAATATGCCGGTTGTCGATTACAGCCTGCCGTATGCCGGTGAAACGGAAACAAGCAGTTGCGTCTCTACGGGGACTACCGGTCCGGAAGATGCCTTCTATTGTGCAGAGGACGATGCGATCGTTTTTGCGAATGAGCTGGCGATGGAAATCTGGGAAAGCTTAGTGGCATCGAATGAGGATCCGGAAGCCGGCGCTGCCGCTGGAAATTTTGCAGTAGCGGCTGCCATGGCTCATGTGTACGCCCATTCGCTGCAGGGCGAATGGGGGTGGCTGTCCTCTCAAGCGGATCAGGAAAGGCTGGTGCCCGTTAAAAGGACGGAACTGAATGCGGATTGTCTGACCGGCGTATGGGCTTACTCGGCTTATGACCCTGAATTGTTGGAGCCGGTTGTTGTTGAACAAGCAATGGAGACTTTATCCGGTGCCGGTCAATTTGAAGGGATCGGTGACGAGGACCATGGCACGCCAGCCGAGCGAACGGCCGCGTTCATGGCCGGTTTTGAAAGCGGAATGCCCAGCAGCTGTGATCCGTATGTTCTTAGCGATGATGCAGCGGAACAGTGAAGAGAACGTTTGGCTGCTGTTTTGAAGAAGCGGGAGCACATACAGGATTTATTGATAAATCTCAGCGCCAGTCACTTATACGAAAAGGAGCTCACAAAATGTGAGCTCCTTTCTGATTAGTCCTGCGTTTATTTTGTCGGTAAATCCTTCTTGTTTAGCCACAACACGAGCACCGGCCCGAGAATCGGGATCCACGCCAGGCCTTTTGCTTTCGCATCAGGGAAGTAGCGATGGACAGCGTAGACGGACAAGCCCCACAGCACAAACCAGTCGGCCGTCATGACGGATACGAGGCCGGAAGCGAAGTAGGCGTCCCGGTAGGCTGCGAGCGAGAACCCCTGGAAGAGCGTCAACAGGTTGCCGGTCCACATGACCATCAGGACGATGAGCCAGAAACGGGACGATAGGAAGCGCACCAGCCAGTTCGGCGTGCGGATGCGGGTCCGGTTTTTCGCCGGCCGGTCGCCGAATGCGAAATAAGGCAACAGCGAGAACGCGCCGGTCCCGAGCGACAGCAGGGCGAATGGCCACGCCGGCCATCTTTGCCGGTCGTGCAGGAGAAGGATGGTCAAAAAGACGAGTGGAAACAGGCCGAGCGAATTGAAGACTGCGAACACGAGTGGATCGATGCCGCCCCAGTCGCCGCTCAGGATTTTAGAAAACACGGGATCCGGATCTTCGCCGGGCGGTGCCAGGAACGCGGCATAGCCGATCAGAAGAAGCCAGATAATGAGGAAAATCATGTCATCACTCCTTTTTTTCATCATACAGGAAGCGGGATAAATGCTGGGTGTCCCGGCAGTTGCTTGCAGAAAAGATGAGTTTCTTCTATATATAACCAATTTACGGAAACTTAACCGGAAAAACTCCGATGGCATCGTTTGGGCCATCGGAGTCTTTTTGCTTTCGATATAAAAGCTCACTTGTTTTTTATGATTTTACAGCATGGCCTTCCGCGTTATAGACGGTCTGCTTTTTATCCCGCCAGCGGTAAAACACTTTCATGAGCGGCATGATCAGGATGAAGATGAACAGCAGACGGAATGTCTGGAACATCGAAACCAGCGAGACGTCCGCTTTGATGGCATCAGCGAGCAGCACCATTTGGTCAAGCCCGCCCGGGGCGGTGCTCAGGAAACTTGTTGCAAAAGATGTGCCCATGGCAAACGACATCAGGAAACTTGAGCCGAATGTCAGCGCGATGAGGGCGAGTGCGCTGATGATGCCCGCTGCCAAAACACGCACCGGCAGCTTGATCATATGCGGCTTCAACATCAGCCCGATATGGGCGCCGATCAATAGCTGAGCAACAATCATGACCAAATCCGGAACGGCCGGCATGGCGATCGGCGTCGTCAACTGCAGCGTGATCAGCAGCAGAATCGGTGTAATGAAAGCGGCGACCGGCAAATGGATGCGCTTCGTTAAATAGGAACAGACCCATGCCAAGGCAATCAGCAGCACCAGGCTGACGGACAAGGCCGCATCCGACGGCTGTTTGCTCATGACATGTCCCGCCACGATGAACGGCACGAACACGACGACCAGAAGCAGCCGGATGACCTGGAAATACGAGATGATGCCGATTTCCTTCACTTTTTCCTCTTCGGCAAAGACGATAATCTGGCCGAGGCCGCCGGGAATGGCGGACAGGACAGAAACTTTCATCGGGATTTTGGCCCATTTGCTTGTCAAATAGGCGATGGCAATGGAGCCGCCGATCAAGATGACATTCAGCGTGAGCATGTAAAATAGAATCGAGCCCATCATGCCGAACAGGCTGGTATTGAACTGGACGCCAATGACGGTGCCGACCATGACGACGCCGAGATCGCGCAGCTGACCGGACCATTTGAGCGGCCCTTTATAGACGAACTGGGCGAGCATGACGACGACAATCGGGCCGAGCATCCACGGGATCGGGATGTGCAGCAGGCTGAACAGGTAGCCGCCGATCAGCGACAAAACCAGCACTCTTAACATGGCCTTCAACCAAAGCCCTCCTTTCTGTCTGGCTAACTGTTTTCGGTAGCCAAGAAACCACCAGCACGGATACTGGTGGTTCCTCCTTTATGATTTGGCCAGTTCTTTTACTTGCGCTTCGCGGTCGACGTCATCGCGGCGGCGGTCGCCCCAGTAAGCTGAACCGTTTTTCAAGTATTCTTCATATGTCCATTTCACCGGCTCCCAGTCCGGTTCAAAGATCAGGTAGCCGTTCGTGAAGATTTCGAGGCGCAAACCGCTTCCCGGATCTTTCACGTAAATGTACATGGCCTGGGAAATGCCGTGTTTGCCGGGGCCGACAAACTGCACTTCGGATTCGCAGAGAATGTCTGCAGCCCGCAGTAAGTCCTGCGCATTGTCGAGCCAGTAGGCGATGTGGTGCATTTCGTTCGGCGCTTGGGAACGCGGCGTCGAGATGACGGCAACATCGTGCACCAGGTTCGTGACACTCAGCCAGCTCGCCACTTGCACGTCATCCGGATCCACAAAGTACTCGCGCAGCTTGAAGCCGAGCGCTTCTTGCAAATATTTGACGATTTCACTGTTGTCCTTTGAGGTTTGCAAGTTCACGTGGTCAATGCGGCGAGGGGATACGCCTTTTGCCCATGATTTGTAGGTCTGGTTTTTCAGAACGGATTTGCGCGACTCGTCAGCCGGTGTTTTGTCCATATCGTAGTACAGCTCGAAGCGGTGGCCGCTCGGCAGTTCAAAGCGGACGGCTCTGCCTTGCGCCGTTTCTTCACCGGCTTCCACCCAGCGGATGTCCGTGCCGGCGTCTTCCAATAACCTTGCAAACGTGTCGACATCTTCGGGGCGTTTCGTGCGCCAGCCGATATGGTCGATGTAAGATGTGTCACCCGCTGTAATGGACAGGGTATGGTGCTCGAAGTCGCCCCAGGCACGCAGGTAATGGACACCGTCTACGACTTCCGTTTCTTCCAGGCCGATGGTGTCGCGGAAGAACCACAGTGATTTTTCAAGGTCTTCCGATACCAAAGCGACGTGCCCCAATTTTGCGATTTCCGGTGCGTATAGAAATTTTTCCATTTGATTTCCCCCCGTAATGAGTAGTTTTTAATTTATCGGAACTTCCGGTTGATCAGCCTTGGATATTGGTCTGGACGCCGAACAGCTGTCTGCCGTAGCCCAGGATGCCGTCTTCATAGAGCGATGTGATGTGTGTGCCGATGGCAATCAAGTCGCGCATGAACATTTCGACCGGATGGCCTTTCAATAAGGCATGTCCGCCCAAAGTCAGCAAAGCTTTCACGGCGATTTGGACACATTTGTCGATGATTTTTGCACGGATGGCTTTGTACTGGGAGCCGTCATATGCCCCGCCTTTGTCGCGCTCCATCATGTTGATGTATTCGGTCAGAAGCGTCTGGGCGGAAAGCATTTCGAGCTTCAGTTCAGCTAATACGCGCTGGCTTGTCGGTGAGTCTTTTTCGTTGATGCCCGAAAAGCGCATGCGGCCGGCTGTGTGTTTTTCGAATTCCGCCACGACGCGTTCCGCGCCGCCGACTGCCATTGCGGCAAAGCCGACATAGAAGCCCGGGTAGAACGGCGTGTTGTAATACAAGTAATCCTGGTCGAAATCTTCATACGGCGGCTGGCTTTTCTCGATGATTTTGCTGAAGCGCAGGATGGCATCCGGCTTCACAAATACGTTGTCGATGATCAAGGTGTTGCTGCCGGATCCGCGGAGGCCCAGGGAATCCCAGGTTTTCACGACTTCAAGGTCCGATACTTTGAACAGGATGCCGACGCGTTCCGGCCGTTCGCTGTCATCGAATTTCATCATAGCGCCGACGCCGACCCAGTCGCAGTAATTGATACCGCTTACAAAACTATACTTTCCGGATACGGTGTAGCCGCCTTCGGCAGGTTCCACTTTGCCGATCGGGGCAAAGACGTCTGCCACGAAACCGCCCTGGTTGATGACTTCATCGCGGATGTGTTTCGGGTAGTAGCAGACCCATGCATTATGTGCCGAGAAGAAGTACGTCAGCCACGCAGCAGATAAATTGTGGTAGCCGACCGTGCTGACCATATCGACGAACGTGCGCCAGTCGAGCTGCGGATGGCCGAATTCCTTCGGCAGGATCAATTTATGGATCTCTTCTTCGCGGATGATTTCAGCGAGGCGCGGGGAAATGGTTGAATTGTGGTCCGCTTCGAGCGCTTCCAGTTCAGCCGCTTCACCGATGCGTTTCGCTTTCTCCATGATTTCCTCATAAAGCGCTTTGTTTTCGTTTACTGTTACCATGTGATCATTCCTTTCTGGAGTCGTTTATTGGGTGGCGATGGCTTGTGTTTTTTCGGCTGCCAGGAAATCCGTGACCAGTTTGTTGACAACTTCGGGCTGGTCGGTCTGTGCCTGGTGGCCGCAGTCTTCGATATATTCAAATTGGATGTTGGGCAATAATTTTTCGAGTTTGTAGCCGGTCTCAACGGGTGCAACAGCATCGTTCATGCCCCAGATAAACAGGCCAGGAATTTTCAGCTTCGGCAAGGAATCTTTGATGCAGTAGCGGTCCCACAGCTTCGGTTCGTCGTTCATCCGTGCGAGGTACGCATCAAACGCCTGGTTCGATTCTTTCACGCCCGGGCGGGTGGCCGCTTTATGGCGAAGCTGGATCAATTCTTCCGGAATGATAACATCGACTGTTGAATTGCGGTACATGAATTTGCGCAGCGATTCTTCCGTGTAGTCGTAGCCGATCACTTCCAGGAACGAGCGCATTTTTCTCTCCGGTACTTCCTGCATCGCCTGATAGATCGTGTTGCTTCCGATGTAAACCACTTTGTCCACTTTTTCCGGATGGTCGATGGCGTATTTGGCGGCGACGTAAGCGCCTTGCGAATTGCCGATCAGCGACACTTCGTCGAGGCATAAGGCTTCGATGAAATCATGGACATGATCCACCAGACTTTGATGGCCGTTCACTGGCCAGGCGTGGGGACGGGCATCCGTGAATCCCATGGACAGCTGATCAACGGCGTAGGCGCGGTATCCGGCTTTTGCCAGTGCCGGCAGCATCAAGCGCCATCCGGCTGCACCGCAGGCTCCAGGTCCGGCGCCGTGCAGCAGGATAACTGCAGGCCCTTCGGTTCCAGCCCATGAATAATGGGTGCGTACGCCGTTCGCTAATACGTAGCTATTATGAAATCCTTCAAAAATCGTCATCGTGTTACCCCCTCGTTATGAATGCGGTTTCAATTTCTGTTTTGAGTATAGCTTTTTAAAAATTGGGATGTCATAGTGATTTTTATGGAATAAATAGTTTAAATCTTTAAAATATATTGTAAATGGCTTGTCGCTTTTGTAGTATTAAGAATAGAAAATTGAAGGGGTGTGGTTTAATGAGTGGAGTTGTCTTTGATTCAAGAGAGTCGAAAAACATTTTAATGTCGGCGAATGCCTTCCACACATTAAAAAACAATTTATACAACAATATCGGGTCTTATAAAACGAAGGGCTTCCTGTTCCGCTTCGGCAAGGAGTTCGGGATGGAGTCGGCCAAAAATAAGCTGCAGGAAAAAGGGAAAGTGCATGTCGGCAAACGGCATTCGCGCCTGGGGCATGTAAAAGACGTGGTGTTCATGGGGGAAATTGTCCGCCATCTGGATGGCACGGTGGAATGCAAGAATACCTGGGGGCAGTGGATTGAATCGTTCGAAGCCGAACAGCATGTGAAGAACTACGGGCTGGCGGATGAATGCGTCTGCCATATGCTATGCGGTTTTGCGAGCGGGGCCTTGACGTATGAGTTCGGGGAATCGATTATCGCCATTGAAAACAAATGCGTAGCCAAAGGCGATTTGTGCTGTGAATTTGAAGTGCGGCTGGAGCGCGACTGGATGGAAGAGCGGGGGGAACTCATCCACCTTTACCAAAACGACAATATTTTATCCGAACTGGAAATGACCTACGACGCGCTTGTCCATCATAAGCAGATGCTTGAGAAGATTTCGATGTTCCAGGGCGAACTGACACAGAAAGTGACGGAAAAGCATTCGATGGATGAAATCGTGGAGGCGGCATACGGATTGTTGAACATCCCCATCCTGATCGAGGATGTCCATGGGAACGCCTTGAGCCAGATTGGCTTGACGGAAGAGCAGCAGCAATTGATCGGAAGCGGCAAAGCGAAACTGTCCCACGTGAACGATAAACACAATGTTTCGGTTTATGAAGGCGGCGCCTACACGAAACTGACCGCGCCGGTTTTGATCAATAAAAAAAACTACGCGACGTGCTCGTTCTTTTATTTTGACGGCCAGCAGATGGATGACAATGACCATCTGTTTTTGGGACGAATTTCGACCGTCGTGTCCTTATGCATTTTATACGAGGAAGCACAGTTTGAAGAGCAGCAGAGGATGCGCAGTTCGCTATTGGAACGCTTGATCCATAACCGCAACATCAAATACATCGAATCGTATTACAAGTTTTTGCCGTTCAAGTTCCAGCCGCCTTTTTCCACCGGCATCATCAGCGTGAAAAAGAAAAAAAGCACAAACGGCATCATCGATATCCACGACCAGATGACGCAGTTGGCGAAAGTGGCTAGGGAATGGGACTTGCCGTGCATTTTCGCGGTGCTCGGGGAAGAAATTGCGCTCCTGAATTCGCATAGCGGCGATAAAGCCGACTGGCAAAAGAAAATCGCGAAAATTTTTCAGAAGTTGGAAAAGCAAAACAGCAATTACAGCTACTCGCTCGGGATCAGCGGAACGTTCAGCAACTTCAAGGACTTTGAGCATTCACTGAAAGAAGCGCGCGTCGCCCAGCGCTTCCCGAACGGCAAGCTGCTGACGGATTACGAAGATCTCGGGATGATCGGCGACATCGTCAAGAACATGAGCATCGAACAATTGCAGGACATGGCGAAAAAGACATTGAAAGACCTTTACAACTTCGATGATCCGCGCAAAAAAGAATTGCTGTACTCGCTTTATGTGTATTTATTGAACAGCCAGCGCCTGAAGGAAACGACGGATGAACTGATGCTGTCAATCGGCGGGGTTCAGTACCGCATCAAGCAGATTGAAGAGCAGCTGCAAATTTCCCTGAAGAATGCTTCGACGGCCGCGTATATCCTGCTCGTCATCCAGGTGCTGATCTTGACGGACAGCTTGAACTTTGATGAATTTGCGAAATAAAGCCGGCAACACAAAAAAGGACTGTAAACAAGCTCATAGCTGAGTTTGTTTACAGTCCTTTTTGCGGTCCTATTCGATGGCGACGTTCAATTTCTCTTTTTCTTCTTCGGCACGAAGTGCGTCTTCTTTTTCCGTGGCCGAAATTTTCAGTTTGCGTGTCAGCAGCAGCACAATAGCGGAAACCACATACAAGCTGACGATCACAAGTACGCCAGAGTTGAAGCCGGCGCGGATATCATCGCCTGCCAAGGTGATCAAGTATCCGGTAGCCCATGGCCCGATGATGCCGGCCATACTGGCGATCGAAAGGGAAATCCCGGTAACACTGCCGACCAGGTTTCTTGGGATGACCAGTGATTTGATCGTCGTGTTCAGCGGCAGCAGGCTGGTGTTCATGATCAAACCGATTCCGAGGAATACACAGGCCAAAATCGGTGAAGAGACGATCGTTGTCATGCCGTAAGCCAAAGCGCCGATGACCAGGACAGTGATGAGTACGCGGTCATACGATTTGATAAGGCTTTTGTTTCTCTTGAACAGAAAATCGGTGAACTTGCCCATGCCGATGGCGAAGATGGTTCCGACAATCCCCATTCCGGCGAAGATGAAACTCATGCGCTGTGGTTCAAGGCCTGCAATTTCAATCAAATAAGTTGGAGCCCAAGTCAGTACCCACGTAGTGATCCACATCGATACGAAGCCGACGACCATAATGGACAGTACGTACGGATTCACCAAAACCTTGAGAATCTGTCTGAACGGAACATCTTTATTGGATGCCAAAGATTTTACGTCTTCGACAAGCGGTTCTTTTGGCTCGTCCGGCATAAAGAAGAAAGCGGCGGCCCAGATCAAGCTGGCTACTCCGAGCAAAGCGAATGTGTGCTGCCAGCCGACGTTTGTAATGCCCGCTACCAGAAGCGGCGCTGCCAGATACGTTCCGACTGTGGTGCCCGAAGTCATGATGGCGACAGCGAATCCGCGCTGTGAACTGGTGAACCAGCGTGCCAGATGGACAATAGAAAACCCTAATGTGGCGCCTTCAAAGAATCCTAAAGCGACGCGCAGCATGATGAGTTGTGTCAGTGTTTCTACAAAATAAGCGCTTCCCAGTGACACGGTCCATCCTACAGCAATCATCATCAGCAAATATTTGGAGTTGAAGCGATAGGTCAATGTTCCGAGTACGAGGCTTCCGACTGCATATGCAGCGAAGAAACTGCTTCCTACCATTCCGAATTCATCATACGACAATCCAAGTCCCGTCATGATCGGTTCTGCGGCCAGTCCCAGTACTGATTTATCCGTATAGTTCAAAACGGCGAGCAAGAAGAGAAAAGCTAATACTACCCAACGCATGCGCATATAAATCCCCCTTTTGATATTGAATTTCCCCATCGTCCCTGAAGTTCCAGAAGTTTGTAAGCGTTTTCTAAAATTTGTTAAGGTCGTCTTCCCTCCCGTCTTCTAGTGGAATGGCAGCCATTTCCGCTCCGTTTTCGCTTCCTGGAAAAAATCAGAAAGCAAATAATGGAAAAAAACGGAAGAGGTGTTTTGCCGTTGAACAGAATTCTAGGGGAAAAGAAATCGGTTGACAAGAGGAAAAATTGAAAGCGGAAACGCATATGGCCATGCTGAAAAGAAAAAAATCAGCAGAAATCGGCGGTTTTGTGTTCGGTTTTACAATATCCAAGCGGTTGATGCATCTGGATTTTCGCCAGAATTGCCGTTTCAAAAACTTTCATGCGGCGTTTTGTATTTTTTTATGGTTCCTATCAGAATTTTCAATAAAAATGACTATGATAATTTCAAAATGGCTCCTTTATGATTGAATTATTCGAAAAATGAATGGAGGAATTGGAATGGATGACCGCTTATTTAGAGATGCAATGGGGAAATTTGCGACTGGTGTCACGGTGTTAACAACTGAAAATGATGGGGTGCCCCACGGCATGACCGCCAACGGATTTATGTCCGTATCGCTCGATCCGAAGCTGGTGGTGATTTCAATTGGACATAAAGCCAAGTTTCTGGAAAAAGTAAGCGCTTCAAAAAAGTTTGCGGTGAATATTCTCAGCGAAGACCAAGAGCAGCATTCGCGCCATTTCTCCGGCAGACCCGGAGACGATCCCGTTCTGTTTGACACCTTGGAAGGCCTTCCGGTATTAAACGGCGCCTTGGCGCAAATTGCCTGCGAAGTTGTATCGGCGCATGTCGAAGGTGACCATACCTTATTCATTGGGAAAGTGCTGGATTTGAAGCTTGAAGATAAAGAGCCGCTTTTGTTCTTTGGCGGGAAGTACCGCGAATTAAGCCAATTCGAAACCGTGAAGTAGGAGGAGACCTATGAATATTCAACAGATTGCCAAGCAGCTATTGGAAGCGGAACGAACAAAAGCACCGATTGCTCCGCTGACCCATACTTATAAAGAAATTACGCCTCAACAGGCTTATCAGATCCAGCTGGCTCAGATTGAGGAAAAAGTGCAAAATGGCGCAGCGGTCAAGGGATTGAAAATCGGGTTGACGAGCAAAGCGATGCAGGACATGCTGAATGTCCATACTCCCGATTATGGTTTCGTGTTGGATACGATGCTGTTCGAAGAGGGAGCCCCAATCAAAGCCGAATCGTTTTTGCAGCCGAAAGTGGAATTTGAAATCGCCTTTGTCTTTAAAAAGGCGATTGTGGGAGCCGATGTGACAGTAGAAGAGGTCATCGATGCCATCGATTTCGTCGTTCCGGCTGTCGAAATCATTGATAGCCGCATTGAAGACTGGAAAATCCGTTTTGAAGATACAGTGGCAGATAACGGATCATCGGCAGGGGCTATACTGGGAAGTCGGAAAACGGCACTGTCCGAAATTCCGGATATCGCCGCCATCCCGATGACCGTTTACAAAAATGGGGAATGGCTCGATGAAGCTACCAGTGCCGCCGTGCTGGGCAATCCGCTGAATGCGGTGGTGTGGCTGGCACAGGCACTCGATGAATACGGAATTTCAATTGAACCCGGCATGTTTGTGCTCTCAGGAGCTTTATCGAAAGCGGTGCCGTTTGAAGCGGGTGACCGTTTCGAAGCTGATTTCGACGTGTTGGGGAAAGTAAGCATGAACTTTGCGAAAGAAGTGATGATGAAATGACAAAGCTAAAAGTGGGGATAATCGGTTCCGGAAATATCGGAACGGATCTAATGTATAAAATCGAGCGTAGCGAAGTGCTCCAAATGAGCGTCATGGTCGGCATCGACCCGGATTCGGATGGTTTGAAGCGCGCAAAGGACCGCGGCTACGAAACGATTGCGACCGGAATCGAAGGCTTGGCGGAGCGGCTGGACCTCGTCGATATCGTGTTTGACGCAACGAGTGCCTACGCACATCAGAAAAACAGCGATATCCTAACGGCCGCCGGCAAAAAAGTGATTGATTTGACGCCGGCTGCCATCGGGCCGTTTGTGGTGCCGCCGGTCAACTTGACCGAGCACCTGGAAAAAGGAAATGTCAATATGGTGACATGCGGCGGACAGGCAACAATTCCGATGATCCATGCGATTTCGCGTGTGGTGCCGGTCGATTATGCCGAGATCGTTGCAACGATTTCCAGTAAGAGTGCGGGTCCCGGGACACGGGCAAACATCGACGAATTCACCCGCACGACGTCCCGCGCCATCGAAGTAGTGGGCGGCGCCAAACGAGGGAAGGCAATCATCATCCTGAACCCGGCGGAACCGGCGATCATCATGCGCGATACGGTCCATGCGTTGGTTGCTGAAGAAGGGCACGAAGAAGCAATCCGGGCATCGATCCTCGAAATGGTGGAAGCAGTGCAGCAATACGTGCCGGGTTATTCCTTGAAAGCGGCAACGGTCTTTGAAGGCAAGAAAGTGTCGGTATTCCTGGAAGTCGCGGGAGCCGCTGATTATTTGCCGGCCTATGCCGGCAACTTGGACATTATGACAGCTGCAGCGGTGCAAGTCGCCAATGAACTGGCGCGCCACCTGCAGCAAGCAAAGGAGGTTGCCTTATGACGCTGAATATTTTGGATGTAACGCTGCGCGACGGCAGCCATTCGGTCCGCCACGCATTTACGGAAGCACAGGTACGGGAAGCGGCGAAAGGCCTGAACGCTGCCGGCGTTCGTTATTTTGAAGTCTCTCACGGAGACGGTTTGGGCGGCTCATCGCTGCAATACGGCTTATCGGCCATAGATGAACTTAAGCTGATCGAAGCAGCGGCCGCGGAATGTACGGCTTCGGAAGTCGCGGTACTATTGATTCCGGGAATCGGCACAAAAGACGATCTGCAGAATGCGGTAAAAGCTGGTGCGAAGATGGTGCGGGTAGCGACGCATGTCACCGAAGCGGATGTCGCAGCGCAGCACATTTCACTCGGCCGTGAACTGGGCTTGAAAACAGCTGGATTTTTGATGATGAGCCATATGGCGCCGGTTGATAAAGTGGTCGAGCAGGCAAAACTGTTTGAAAGCTATGGCGCGGAGATTGTCTACGTGACGGATTCGGCCGGTGCAATGCTGCCGGGCGACGTAACTGCACGCATTTCTGCCTTGAAACAGTCGATTGGCTGTGACATCGGTTTCCATGCCCATAATAATTTATCGATGGCGATGGCAAATACCGTGGCTGCGGTGGAAGCGGGTGCGGCGTTTATCGATGGCAGCATGCGCGCACTGGGTGCAGGTGCCGGCAACACACAGACGGAAGTGATGGTGGCGGTGCTCGAAAAATTGGGCTATGAAACCGGTGTGGATTTGTATCCGCTGATGGATACAGCGAACAATGTCATCGCGCCAATCATGCAGCAGCCGCAGGAAATCACAGGCGGCAGTTTGATATTAGGCTATTCCGGCGTTTACTCGAGCTTCCTGCTGCATGCCCAAAAAGCGGCGAAGCAGTTCGGGGTTCACGAGCGGGATATCCTGAAGGAGATCGGCAAACTGAAAGCGGTCGGGGGCCAGGAAGATTTAATCTACGAAGTGGCGCAGAATTTAGCCGGCTAACGAGAAAAAGGAGAGGATCATCATGCAGATTGTTTACGTGAATGCGGCGAACTTACCGGACATTGGACGCACGGCTCCTAAGGCAGCCATGGCGCTGGGTTATTTTGACGGGGTCCATTTGGGGCACCAAAAAGTTATCCGAACGGCGAAAGAACAAGCAGACGCACAAAATCTGGCAGTGGCGGTCCTCTCGTTTTTCCCGCATCCGAAAAGCGTGCTGTTTCCCGACCGGGAAGTCGCTTATTTGGAGCCGCTGGAGCAGAAAGCGGAAAAGCTGGAACGGCTCGGGGTGGAGTTGTTTTATGTCGTGGAATTCACGAAAGAACTGGCGAAAGTGGAGCCGGATGATTTTTTGAACGACTATATTGTCGGCTTGAACGCCCAGGAAATCGTCTGCGGCTTTGATTATACCTACGGGGCAAAAGCGAAAGGGACAGTGGAGACGCTCGCCGTTTATGCAGATGTTCAGCAAGTCGGTCTGACGGTTGTCGAGGAACTGAAGTGGAACGAACAGAAAATCAGTTCCACGCTGATCCGGCAGCATCTGGCGGACCGGCAGCTGAGCGAGTTGCCGGAGCTTCTCGGCACCTTCCATCAAACGAAGTATTGCCAGAAGAACGGGCTGTTGCCGAACTATTCGCTTCCGAATGTCGGCACCTATAAAGTGCGGATTGAAACCCCGGAGTCCTCGGTGGAATGTGTGGCAACCGTTAAATGCAAGCGGACAATTCAGCTGAATTACGACTGGTCGGCGTTGCCAAAACTATTGAAGATTCACTGGATGGCGCAGCTGGAAGCTGTAGCTACTTAATTTTTAGCATTCAATAATTTGATGTAACAGGCGGAAACATTTTTACAATGTTCCGCTTTTTTATTTTGCTTGAAGTTTTTTGCGAGTGAGCGGCAAGGGAGCAAGAGGCGTTCTATATATAGAAGATTGTTTTACTCCTTCCCTTTTGGTGAATGATAATAATAAACGGATACGGAAAAAGCGTGTCCTCTTTAAGAAAGGAAGTTGCACCATGATCAAAGGAATCATTTTCGATTTTGACGGACTCATCCTTGATACGGAAACCCATCATTACCGGGTGCTGCAGGAAATATTTGCGGCATACGGTAGCGAACTGCCGATCGAGCGCTGGCAGCAGGAAATTGGCACACAGACCGGATTTTCACCGTTCCATTACCTCGAAGAGCTGATTGAAGAGGAAATTGAGCACAAGCACCTGCAGCAACAATTGGAGGAAAAGTTCCACGTGAAACTTGCTGAGGAAAAAGCAAGGGACGGTGTGGAGGACTATTTGAAGGCGGCAAAAGAGCTCGGGCTTAAGGTCGCGCTGGCATCCAGCTCCGATTACGCATGGGTGTCTAAGCATCTCAAGAACCTGGGCTTGTTCGATTACTTCGACTGCATCCGGACTTCGGATGATGTGGAAATCGTGAAGCCGGACCCGGCGCTGTACGTAAAAGCGGCGGAATGCCTGGGGCTCGAACCGGAGGAATGTGTAGCATTCGAGGATTCGGCAAACGGCTCGCTTGCAGCGAAACGGGCCGGCATGGGCTGCGTCATCGTGCCGAACGAAGTGACCCACACGATGGATTTCTGCGAAGTCGAACACCGGCTGGAATCAATGGCCGATATGCCGCTCGGGGAATTGATCGAGCGCTTGAACGAATTGAAGGTATCGAAATAGAAAACCCGGAGCACTTGGCTCAGGGTTTTTATTTGATAAGCTGTGGATAGAAAAGAAGTAATGCATTTAATTTTTATCCACATGTGGATAACTACCCAAGAATGACGAAACGGCAAAGTTATCCCCGTTTTAGAGGAAAATCATCCACATATCCAGTGCCCGCCGGGAGAATCGGCGGGTTTTTTGTGGTTATTGTTCATTACTCCTCAATAACCACAGCGCCGCCGTACATTTTCCCGTGAAGAGCGGCCAGTTTTTTCGCCATCGCCAGAGGTTCTTCCTTGAAGTCTTCGTTGATCCAGTGGAGGAAAAACCCGAGGCTGCCGTACGTCATGAAATAGTTCAGCGCAGGCACTTCCACATCACTTGCTTCTTCGAGCCGCAGCGATTGTTCCGATACCTGGAAAAGGCTGTCGCAGAACTGGTTCTGGGAGCCTGGCAGCACTTCGCCTTTGATGACGAGGGAAGAAATCCGCTGGTTCTGGTAGAGGAATTCAAAAATTGGGAGGTGCCGCTCTGCATCCGACGAGGAAAAACGCTCCAAGTGCTGGAAGCTTTTGCGGAAGTATGCCTGAAGCTCTTCGAGGTAGTCGTCCACGATAGCGGCGAGCAGTTCCTGCAGGTCTTTGTAATGCGAGTAGAACGTCACCCGGTTGCATCCGGCCTGCTGGGTGACTTCGGTGATCGACAGCCGGTTCAGGTCTTTTTCCTTTAATAATGTGAGCAATGCCGTTTTCAGCTTTTTTTGGGTACGCATCGTACGCCGGTCTTCGCTGTTTGTCATGTGGGAACCTCCTGTATCGTCCGGAAAAGAACGCATTCGTGAATTTATTATGACATCAAACCATTTAGATGGACAATCAATAAATTTATCTGTAAATTTACATATGTAGTTTATTTTATTTTAACACATTCGATTTTTAGGAGGAAAACACATGGCTCGTTTAGAAGGAAAAGTTGCCATCATTACAGGAGCGGCACAGGGAATGGGTGCTGCCCATGCAAAGAAATTCATTGAAGAAGGCGCAAAAGTTATTTTGACCGATTTGAATGAAGAAAAAGGGCAGGCACTGGCTGCGGAACTGGGCGAAAATGCTTTGTTCATCAAGCAGAACGTCACAAGCGAAGCGGATTGGGCAAACGTTGTCACAGAAGCGGAAGCAGCGTTCGGACCGGTTAACGTATTGGTCAACAACGCCGGCATCACGATGGCGAAATCGATTTTGCAGACGACGGAAGAAGAGTACCGCCGCATCGTCGACATCAACCAGGTTTCCGTTTTCCTTGGCATGAAAGCAATTATCCCGTCGATGCAAAAAGCAGGCGGCGGTTCGATCGTCAACATTTCCTCGATGAACGGCTTGGTGGCCGGTGCCATCGGCTACACCGATACAAAATTTGCGGTGCGCGGCATGACCAAATCGGCCGCCATCGAATGCGCGCATTACGGCATCCGCGTCAACTCGGTGCATCCGGGCGTCATCGCGACACCGATGATCATGCAGGAAGACACGAAAGCGGCTGTCGAAGCATTCGCACAGCACATCCCGTTGAAACGTGTGGCCGAGTCGGAGGAAGTTTCGAACATGGTGCTGTTCCTGGCATCGGACGACTCCAGCTATTCCACAGGTTCGGAATTTGTCGTGGACGGCGGCATGACAGCGCAGTAAATGAACAAAAGCTTCCAGATCCAAAACGGATCCGGAGGCTTTTTTCTGTATGCAATGCCTTGTTGCCGGAAGCTCTTCAATCCCTGCAATTTTTTAAAGTGGTCAATAAGAGGCAACTTGCCTTTGCAGACATATTCCTGCAGGAAGAGGGAATAGGAAGAATGAATGCCAGGTTAAAAACAGGCATTTTATCTTTGTGAGTAAGGCATTGGATAAAGAAATAGAAGGGAAGCTGATAGCAGTGGGTAAAATCACCAAGCTAGTTGGAGCAGCGGGAGCTGTTGCAGGAACGGCCTATCTTTCAAAAAGTGAAAACCGGAAAAAGGTAAAAGCGCAGCTGAACAAAGCGGCGGAAAAACTAAACACCAAATACGTCCGGAATCTAGGGAAGCCTTCAGGGATCGACGATGCCGAAATGGTGGATGAAGGCGCAATGACCAGTGTCCGGTATTACAATAAACTGCAGCAAAAGTCGTTGGATTCGAAGCTTTAGTATAAAAAGCGATAGCAGGAGCAGGAGCATTTCCAGGTAAAATGGGGAAAGGTTTTTTGTAGTTGCTCTACGGGAGCGCCTCGGCTGTTCCACAAGTTTGGAATTTGTCGTAAACGGCGGCATGACGGCTCAATAATTCAAAGAAAATGAAAGCCTTCAAATCCATATAGGAGCTGAAGGCTTTTTTCGTCTTTATAATTCTTTTCGTCTACTGGCCGAAGGGATGTGCAATTCATCCCGGTATTTGCTGATGGTGCGCCTTGAAATGGGAATGCCTTCACTGGCAGCCAAATAGTCAGCTATTTTTTGGTCGGAATAGGGCTTGTGCTTATCTTCCTGCGAAATGAATTTTTTCATTAGCAATTTCACTGCGGTCTGGGATACGCTATTGCCTTCGGAGTCCATCAGTTTGGAAGAAAATAAACGCTTCAACTCAATGGAACCAAAAGCAGTTTGAACTACTTTGTTTGAAACGGCGCGGCTTACTGTGGATTCGTGCATGCCGATTTCGTCTGCTACTTCTTTAAGCGTAAGCGGGTTCAAATGGTCGAAACCAAGTTTGAAAAAGTTTTCCTGGCGGTCTACCAGGACATCCGTAATTTTGATAAGAGTATCTCGCCGCTGCTCGATGCTCGTAAGAAGCCATTGGACTTTCTGGAATTGGCTGCTGATATAGCCGGAGGCTTCGTCTTTGGGCCGATGATTGGGCAAATAGCATGTATTGATATGGATGCTGGGCAAATGGCTGTCATTTAACTTAAAGCTAAGCTTGTTATTCACAATTTCTATAACAATGTCGGGTTTTAAATAGTGTGGAACAAAACCGCAAGTGAATGAGCAGGGTTTTGGCTGAAGTGTCCGGATCAGCAAATGAATTTCTTTGATTTCCTCTAAAGAAATTTTCAGCAGGGAAGAAAGCTCTTTCCATTTCCGCGCGGCCAGCAAGTCCAAGTGGTGCTCCACTATTTTTTTTGCGGCTGTTTTTTCAGGATGCAAATACTGGATTTGCAGCAGCAGGCATTCTTTTAAATTCCGGGCACCGATTCCTGCAGGGCCGGCTTTTTGAAGAAGGTGAATACCTGTTTCAATCTGGTCTTCGCTGAACGGTCCAGCCGGTCCAGGGAAATCCAGATAGCCATTGTCGTCCAAGTTGTAAATCAGAAACTTCAACAGCTTTTGTACGGCTTCATCGGAGTAAATAAGTTTGGCATTCCTATATAAGGAGTCTCTTGTGTTGTCTTCGCTGCTGGCAATTGTTTCGAGCGGCATTTGCGGTCTTCGTTGACTAGGGAAGGAGCGTGGAATCTCTGCTGTGCCGATTTCACTATTTTCCCTTTCCTTCAGTTCAATGAGCGGATTTTCCATTTCCTGTTCCCGGATGTAACGTTCGAGCTCGGCATTTGAATATTGCAGCAGTTCAATAGCCTGCCTAAGCTCAGGAGTCATAGAGAAATTCAGTTTTTGTTGCTGCTGAAGTGCGTTTTTCATAATGGGCCTCCTTTAAAACGATTACATACAGATATAAAGAAATAATAAGCGCTATTGTAACATGGTTTTTTAGGAATTTTCAAAAAAGATTAGCAGCATTCTTCAAAACGGATTAAAACACTAAAAGAGCCAGCCGCATTTAAGAGCGGCTGGCTTTATTCGTTCCTAGTTTAAATTTACTTGCTCGCCCGGATTATTTGTAATTAGTTCGGTGCCTTCCTGTCGGCTCTTCGCAACAAGGAACCCGACGAAAAAGCCGACGATGCCAGTGGCAATCCACCCTGCCCCATTTTCGAAGAGGGGGATAAAGCCGAATGCCCGGTTGATGGCATCGGGCGCAATTCCAGCTTCCTTCAAAGCATCCAATACAGCAACGATGCCGACGCCAATCATCGTGCCGATATAGACAGAACGATGTCCTTTAAATAGATTGTTGGCGAAGATCAGGACAATCAAGGCAATGGCCAGCGGATAAAGCAGCAACAGAACCGGTGAAGCCATTGTCAAAATTGTGGTTAAGCCGAAGTTGGTGATGATAAGCCCCATCAGTGCAAACACAATCAGCCACTTTTTATACGAGATGGCTGGCATTAGACGTTCGAAATATTCGGCCACTGCTGACAAACACGCGACATTAGTCGTGATGCCAGTCAGGAAAATGACTGTCCCGATAAGGAAGATGCCGATCTGGCCGAACAGTACAACTGCACTTTGCGCCAGAACTTCGCCGCCGTTTTCTTTGTAGCCAATCTGGTCGAGGCTGGTAGCGCCTAGCCACGCCATTGACACTTGCAGCAGCACAAGACCGGCGACAGTAATAAGGCCTGCTTGGATGAAGACTTTCGAAATTGTTTTCGGTGACTGAATGCCGATGGCTCCGATTGATTTGATGAAAATTCCGCCGAAAACAAAAGCGGCGAGTACGTCCATTGTATAATAGCCCTGTGTAAAGCCTTCGAGGAATGCACTGCTGGCGGAGATGTATTCGCCCATTGGCTTGCCGAAGCCGCCCATTGGAGTAATCAGTGATTTAGCAATCAGGATAACCAGCAATACACCAAAAATCGGTGTGATGATTTTCCCGAGCCGGTCGACGAATTTTGTTGTGTTCCATGACAAGATCACCGTCAAAAGAATAAACAGCACTGAAAAAACAAACAGGAACAGTGCATTGCTTGCGTTTTCAGCCATCAGCGGGAAAACAGCGATTTCATAAACGACAGAAGTTGTCCGTGGAATTACATAAATCGGTCCAAGTGTTAAAAACAGCAGGATTGAAAAGACGATGGCAAAAACCGGGTGCACGCGTGATGCCAGTTTCTCCACGGTCCCGCCGCCGCGTGTCAAAGCGATAATGGCAAGCAGCACCAGGCCGACGCCTGTCACTAAAAAACCTGCCATGGCAATCCATGTATTGGTGCCTGCCTGCTGGCCGACCATTGGCGCGAAAATGACATTTCCTGCACCTAGAAACATGGCGAAAAGCATAAATCCGATAGCGAAAATTTGGCTGAATTTAATTGATTCCATCTTAAGCTTCCCCCTTGAATGTGTAATATGGAGCGTATATTAGCCTTTTGCTGATCCTTTGCTTAAACGGCCAAGCAAGAACATGCCCATTCCCATGCCGATCATTGCATTTGTTTTTTTGTTGAAGGTTTGACGGACGACCAGATTTAAATTCTGTGGGCGTTCGGCCAAGCGGCGCATAAAATAGCCATACCAGTCGTTGCCGAACGGAACGTACGTACAGAAATTATAACCTTTTTTGGCCAGCTCCAATTGAAGATCTTTGCGGAACCCATACAGCATCTGGAATTCAAACTGGCTGTTCGGGATATTATGTTCTTTTACAAACTGCAGTACATGATTGATGACATGGTGGTCATGTGTTGCAATTGATGTGAACTTTCCGTGAAGCAGGTGGTATTCGATTAATTGGATGTAATTGGCGTCAATTTCCGCTTTTTCCTGATAGGCGAGTTCGGCTGGTTCTTTATAGGCGCCTTTGACGATGCGGAGACGATAATTCTTGTATTTTTCAAGGTCTTCTTCCGCGCGGAAGAAATAGGCTTGGATGACGGTGCCGATATTGTCGTAATCCTGGTGCAATTCTTCGAGAATATCGAATGAAGGCTGTAGATGTGAATGGTCTTCCATATCGAAATTGACAAAAATAGTGTAATCATGTGCCTTGGCGACAATATCTCGCAAATTTTCCAAGCAGAACTTGTAATCGATATCGAGGCCGAGTTGGGTCGGCTTTAAGGAAATATGGGCATCCAGCTGGTGCTGGTGAATAGCGTCAATCACTTCTAGAATCTGTTGTTTCGCCTGGAGAGCTTCTTCTTTTTCGAAAACAAACTCCCCAAGATTGTCTATCGTAGCAGAAATGCCTTCCGCATTTAATTTGCGGATGCTTTCCACCATTTCTTCAATCGTAGTGCCGGCAACGACAGATTGCGCTCCAAGTTTTAAGCCCCAGCGCTTTGCCGCTCCATTTAATGCTTTATTCTGTGACAACATCATAAAAAAATCTTTTGTTGCGTTCATTTTTATTCGCCTCCGTCTATTTTAATAGAAAACCTTCTGCAAATGGGTCGGTTACGTCCAATGAAAATTGGTGCATTCCTGTAACCCAAGCAGAACCGGTGATTTTCGGGATGATTGCTTTGTAGTCGCCAACTTGGGCATCTGCTATTATGGCTCCTTTAAATTTCGAACCGATGATGCTTTCCTGGATGATTTCTTCGTTTTTTGCAAGGGGCAATGTAGCGAGTTTCGCGCAAGTGCCTGTGCCGCAGGGGGAACGGTCCAACTGGCCGTCACCAAAGACTACGGTGTTTTTATAATGGTGATCGCCGCGTTTCAAACTGAATTCGACCAGGTCGACAGTGGAGATGTCCGGAATTTCGGGATGGGCGATGGTTAATTGTTCATTTGCTGCTTTGCGGATTGCAATGCCAAGGCGCGTAATTTGATCCTGCTCATCGATTGACAGTTCCAGTCCGAACTGTGCGGCATCCACTATGGAAAAGAAACTGCCGCCGAATGCAATGTCCATTTGAACTGGGCCAACCTCAGCCACATCAACAGATACGTTCTTTAGGAACAAGAAAGACGGGACATTGACGAACGATACTTCTTTCACACGCTCGTTTTCGTAACTGACAAAGCAAGTGACGATGCCTGAAGCCGTGTCGAGAAGCAAGCGGTCTTTCTTCTCGATGAGCCCATGGTCGATTGCAACCGTTACAGAAGCAATCGTCCCGTGCCCGCACATATTCAAGTAACCGCCGGAATCCATGAATAGAACCCCAAGGTCACATTCCGGATTGCAAGGCTTTGTCAAAATGGCGCCGAACATATTGAGGTGCCCTCGCGGTTCATGCATCAATAGTTTTCGAATGGAATCAAGGTGGGTTTGCATGTACTGCTTTTTTTGCATCATAGTATCACCCTGGATTTCAGGGATCCCATCTATAACGATGCGGGCAGCTTCTCCCATCGTATGGGCATCTATTGTTTGGATTAGTTGCTCAGAAACAATCATTTGGGTGCCTCCTCCGAATAATGAATTCGCTTACATAACTAGTAATATGCAAGAAGCGTGCCAACTTTCAAAAACCCTTTGGAATAAACATTAAAAGAATTTTCTGTTTCTCAAATGTGTACAGAGTGTTTACAAGAGTGTAAAGTGTTAATTAACAGAAGGTCTACAAGAGAGCAGGTGGCAAACATGAAAAGCGAGGCAGAAAAGAATGGCCAATATTATTTAGAGGCTTTGCTTGAAACAACATCGGAAGCAATTTCCATCGTGAATGAAGAGGGAGAAGTACAATATTGGAACGATAAAGCGGAAAGCCTGTATGGTATTTCAAAAGAAAAAATTGTTGGGGAAAAGATAAACAAATTCTTTGAGAAAGAGGACTTGAAATTACTTGAGATTTTAAAAACCCGTGAGCCGGTGTTCAATGTATATCATCAGCCGCGTCCAGACAAACATGTCCGAATCAGCTCATCGCCGATATTCAATGCGTCAGGCGCACTGGTAGGAGCGGTAGCCATTGACCAAGACATTTCTAATATTGTGCAGCTCAATGAAAAACTGTCCCTGACGACAACGGAACTTCAAAAAGTTAAGCAGCAATATAATCTAAAAGCACAGAATGGACCGCTGTCAAACATCAAAGGACAAAGTCCGGCTTTGCAGACCATTAAGAATCTGACGCTAAAAGTGGCGAAGACCAATGCTACAGTTTTAATTCAAGGAGAAAGCGGGGTCGGAAAAGAGCTGTTTGCCCAAGGCATCCATGAAGCCAGTGCCCGGAGCAATGAAGCATTCATTCCAATCAATTGCGGAGCGATCCCGGAAGCGCTGTTCGAGAGCGAATTTTTCGGTTATGAGAAAGGTTCGTTTACCGGAGCAGATAAGAACGGCAAGGCAGGGAAAGTGGAGAAGGCAAACGGCGGGACGCTATTTCTGGATGAGGTGGGCATGTTGCCGCTGGATATGCAGGTTAAACTGCTGCGTGTCCTTCAGGAACGTGAAGTATCCCGAATCGGCAGCCATTCGCCGATTAAAGTGGATATCCGGATTGTTGCTGCAACTAACAGCGATTTAGAAGAAATGGTCAGAAAGGGACAGTTCCGGGAAGATTTATATTATCGTTTGAACGTCGTTACGCTGAAAATTCCGCCGCTGCGCGAAAGAGTAGAAGACATTCCGGTGCTGATGGAAAACTTTCTCCATGAATTTACCTTTAATCACCATAAAGAGCCACCTGTCATTTCAGAAAAGGCCATTGAGCTTTGCGTGAACTATGATTGGCCGGGGAATATCCGTGAGTTGCGGAATGTGGTAGAACGAATGGTCATCCTTATTGATGGCCCCTCCATCAAGCCGGAAGATCTCCGATATATCATGCCTCGAATTTCAGAAGAGACAAAGCAAGGTGGATTGGCACAAGAGAAAAATCAATTGGAAAAAGAGCGCATTGCACAAGCATTGCTTGAAACTTATGGAAACAAAAGTGCGGCTGCAAAGCTGCTTGGAATTTCCCGCGTCAGCTTATACAAGAAAATCAGCCAGTACGGAATTAACTGAATCTAAGAAGGAAACCCTGATTTTAAAGAAGACAGCACAGAACGAAGATGCGCCATAATTTCGACAAATTCAAGAGTTCAGAGACTACTTGTCTAGGTTATAATATTAGTAACAACTCAATAGACTTTTGACTTTATGTCGAAGGGGAGTAGCTGTAGGGAAACCTATTTCACAGTCGTCATTACATGGTTCGTAGCCATCGGCTGTGATAGCAGATAATTTTGCTTAGCGAGACCTTTGCCTTTTATTAGGCAGGGGTCTTTTTTGTTGGCAAAATTAAAGGAGGATAAGAGATGGAAGCAATTTTATTGGAGTATTTATGGGTGTTGCTGGTCCTGGTCGCATTGGAAGGCTTGCTCGCTGCCGATAATGCGGTAGTTATGGCAGTTATGGTGAAGCACTTGCCGAAAGAGCAGCAAAAAAGGGCGTTGTTTTACGGGTTGATGGGGGCATTTGTGTTCCGCTTTGCAGCGCTGTTCATGATTACCTTGTTGGTGGATGTATGGCAGATCCAGGCGCTCGGAGCCGCGTATCTATTGTTTATCGCATTCAAGCACATTTACGATCAGCGGAAAGGGAAAGAGCATTCCCTCGAGCCGGAATCGACAAAAGGGTCCGGCTTCTGGATGACGGTATTGAAAGTCGAGCTGGCGGATATCGCCTTTGCGATCGATTCGATGCTGGCAGCAGTCGCGCTGGCGATTACGTTGCCGCATTTGGGCGATTTTGAAATCGGTGGGATCAACGGCGGCCAGTTCGCTGTCATGCTTGCCGGCGGATTGGTCGGCATCATCATCATGCGTTTTGCCGCCCACAAATTCGTCAAGCTCCTGGCAAACTACCCGCAACTGGAAACCACCGCTTTTGTCATTGTCGGTTGGGTGGGCGTCAAGCTGACCGTCCTCACCTTAGGTCACGAAAAGCTCGGGATTCTGCCGTATGACTTTGCCCATTCGACAGAATGGAAGCTCATTTTCTGGGGCGTCCTGCTTGGAATCGTCGCAGTCGGCGCATTAATCAGTGTGAAGAAAAATAAAGAAAAGGCGGCGTAACGGCGCAGTCCATAAAAAACGAAAGCCCGCGGATCCATTTCAGATCCGCCGGCTTTTTTGTGTAAGGGCCGTTTACTGCCTGCCGGTTTTCATCAGTTTGACGAGTTCATCCAGCCGGACGGCAATGTAAATCAAAACCATTGCTCCGACTCCGGCCCAAATGGAATCGTGGAATAAACCCAATAGGACTCCTATTGCAATATACATTAACAAATTTGTGTTTATCAAAAAGGCACCTCTTTCATAACTGTTTTTAGTGTATAGCTTGAAACGAATATTTATTGGATTTTCATACAAATACTTACAATTTAATCATAGCATAATTCGCTTCATTAAAAGGGCGGCCGAAAAATCATTCGAATTCTTTGGCGTTAATTGCTACGATTGACTGAAGGCAGTTTGCCAACAGAAAGGAGGAGCAAGAACCATGGTGTATACTGTTTTCTTATTCATCCTCGCCGGATTGGCCGAAATCGGCGGCGGTTATTTGATATGGCTGTGGCTCCGGGAAGGAAGGCCTTTGTTTTGGGGGATTTTCGGCGGAATCGCACTCGCCATGTACGGAGTGATTGCGACGTTGCAGTCGTTCTCGTCATTCGGGCGGGTCTATGCAGCTTACGGCGGCGTGTTCATCATCCTTTCCGTTTTATGGGGATGGGGAGTCGACCGGAAAACACCTGATTTGTACGACTGGGTCGGCGCAGGCATTTGCCTGGTCGGGGTATCAGTTATGCTTTGGGCACCGCGCGGATGACACATACATAATGGGCTTGAAAGAGTTGTCTCCTTTTACGGGCCGGTTCTCTATATACAGTTAAAGAGGATTGTCTGTATAAGGAGAGGATCGCCATGGCCAAAGAGGTTTACCTGAGAAAAATCATTCACAACACCCACGGAGAATTGTACCAATTTCTCCAACTGGACCCGGCAAGCGGCGAAGAACGGGCGGTGTCCCCATTTGAAGCGGGGATGTTCAGGGAACCGGAGCAGGAACCGGAACTGCTGTATATCCAGTCAAAGCGCGGGGCGGACGCCGTCGGCTACTGCAAAGGGCAGTGCTTCGTCGTTAAACAGGGATCGAAATTCGCTGCCACGACTTCACCGAAATGCCCGAAGAAATACGTCCGGTCCCGGGAGAAACTGGTGCTCGAAAAGCGGCTCATTCCGTTTCAAAATCAGCTGCTGGTGATGGAAGACATCGAATTCGATTCGCCGCAGGCGGCCATGGGGGCCGCAATCGGCGGCTGGGTGAGAGGTGCGCATGACTGGAAAGAAAAGCCGGGCACTTAACTGCTGGACGGATCGGATCCGGTCTAGGGATGGTTGTGAAAAGATTATAAAAATAAATGAAAAGAGGGCTTCTTAGAATTTATTCGGGAGAGCCCTCTTTTTCTGTGCAATTTTACATCGGCCATTGTAAGGTTAATGGTAGAAGGACTAAAAAATACATACGGACAAAAGGAGAGGAAGCAAGTGACACAGGAAATGAAGACAAACTCTGTGAAACAGCGGCTGCTCGACATGCTCGAAAGCCGAAAAGATGAAATGATCGAGATCCGCCGCCATCTGCATCAGCATCCGGAGCTGTCGTTCCAGGAAGAGAAAACCGCCGCGTTCATCGCGGATTTCTACAAAGGAAAAGACGTCGACGTACAGACGCATGTTGGAAACGGCTACGGCGTCATTGTCACCATTCAAGGCGGAAAGCCCGGCAAAACAATCGGGCTGCGGGCGGACTTCGATGCGCTGCCGATCTTTGAGGAAGCAGACGTGCCTTTCAAGTCGCAGAACGAAGGCGTCATGCATGCCTGCGGCCACGACGGCCATACCGCTTACCTGCTGGTTCTCGCCGACTGCCTGATCGGGATGAAAGAGGAATTGTCCGGAACCGTCAAAATCATCCACCAGCACGCGGAAGAAACGCCGCCGGGCGGAGCGAAAAGCATTGTCGAATCCGGCATACTGGATGACCTCGACTATGTCTTCGGCACGCATCTGTTTCCAAGCCACCCAGCCGGCACGGTCGGCTACCGCAGCGGCTATGCCATGGCGGGGCGCACGTATTTCAAATTGCGCATCCAAGGAAAAGGTGGCCACGGTTCGACGCCGCACCAGGCGAACGATCCGATCGTCGCAGGCGCTCATTTTATCACGGCCATCCAGACCGTTGTCAGCCGCCGCTTGAACCCTTTCGAAATGGGCGTTGTCACCATCGGTTCGTTCGACGCGAAAGGGTCCTTCAATATCATCAAGGACAGCATCGAAATTGAAGGCGACGTGCGCTACATGAACGACAAGACGCAGGAAATTATTGCCCGGGAAATAGAGCGCATCACGAGAGGGATTGAGCTGGAGTTCGGCGTTGAATGCAGCCTGACCTATACACCGGACTATCCGCCGCTTTGCAACGATGCGGAAGTCACTGCAAACGTAGTATCCATCCTGCAAAATGCAGATGACCCGGCGATCCAAGAAGTCACGGAGTTTCCGGTCTTCTCCGGATCCGAGGACTTTTCGTATTACCTGGAAAAAACGCCGGGCATTTTCTTCTATATCGGCTGCATGCCGAAAGGAAGAGACGAAATCTACCACAATCACCACCCGAAATTCGACATCGATGAAGACGCATTGCTGGTGGCCGCCAAAGCGGTTGCCCATGTCGTCTGCAGCTACAGCGAAATTGAATAACGGAACAGAAAAACAGCCGCCCTGTAAAAAGGCGGCTGTTTTCTATTGGTTATAGAATTTTACTGTTGCACAGTTTTGGTATTTGGAGCGGCTTTGCCTTTGAGGCGTTCCGGCGCTTCCATGTCGTTCATGATGGTTTCGCCTTCCACATCGATGTTCGGCACGATTCGGTCAAGCCATTTCGGCATGTACCAGGCGGCTTTGCCCATCAAGAGCATAACAGCCGGCACAATCATCATGCGGACGATGAAGGCATCAAACAGCACACCGAATGCCAGCGCAAGTCCCATGACTTTCACCATCGGGTCCGGCGCCATCATGAAGCCGGTAAAGACGGCGATCATGATGAGTCCGGCAGCGGTCACCACACCACCGCTGTCGCGGAGTCCGGCAAGCACCGCTTTTCGGGCGTCGCCGGAATGCGTGAATTCTTCGCGCATCCGGCTGACGAGGAACATTTCGTAGTCCATCGCCAGGCCGAACAGGATGCCGACCACGATGATCGGAAGGAAGTTCAGGACAGGCCCAGAAGTGGAGAAGCCGAACAGTTCATAGAAATTGCCGTCCTGGATGACCCATGTGACAAATCCTAAAGTCGCACCAAGAGACAGGACGAACCCGAGCACCGCTTTCAGCGGCACCAGGATGGAGCGGAATACGACGACTAAGAGGACGAACGCCAGCCCGATGATCAGCGCCGCAAATACCGGCAGTGCATCGGCCAGTTTATCCGAAGTGTCGATATTGACGGCGGTCAAACCGGTGACGAATAAATCCATGCCTTCGTAGTCGGCGCCGCGGAGTTCATTGACGAGCTCTTTGGTTTCGGCATCATTCGGGCCGGTCACCGGATTCAAGGTGATGACGGCCATGTCGCCCGTTTCTTTCGGGATGACGTTTGAGATATAGGCCACGTGGTCCATCGCTGTGATGTCCGCTTGCAGCGTTTCCAGCTGGCTCAGAACTTCGCCGCCTTCTTCCGCTTTTGCGACAACGACAAGGGAAGCGTGGTAGCCTTCGCCGTAAGCTTCTTTCAGAAGATCGTAGGCTTGGCGTTCATCGGTGTCTTCGCCGTAGAAGCCGTCATCCGGCAATCCGAGTTCCATGTGGAAAAACGGGATGGAAATGACGCCGAGAATGACCATGCCGGCAAGAGCAACCACCAACGGGAATTTCCCGACGAGGCGCGCCCAGCCGTTCATGAGCTTGCCGGAAAGTTTGATGCGGTCGGTGAACCGTTCACTGACCGTTTTCTTGCGCCCGGCAGGCGGGGCCATTTTATCGCCGAACAGGTAAATGACAGCCGGTACGACGGTCACCGCAATGACGATGGCCAAAAATACGCCGACTGCAGCCGTGTAGCCCATCATCGACAGGAACGGAATTTGCGGTACAGACAAACCGAGCAGCGCGATAACAACGGTCAAGCCGGCAAACACGACGGCGCTTCCGGCAGTGCCGTTGGCAATCGCGACAGCTTGTTTGATGGAATAGCCTTTTTCATATTCCTGGCGGAAACGCGACAGGATAAACAAGGCATAGTCGATGCCCACCGCCAGCCCGAGCATCGCAGCAAGCGACAGGCAGACGGTTGAAATGGACGTGAAGTTCGTCGCGAATACGACGCCGAGCAGCCCGATTCCGAGGCCGACTCCGGCAGTAATAATCGGCATGCCTGCGACAAGCAGGGAACCGAATGTGAAAAACAGGATCAGGAAGGCAGCCAGTACGCCAAGCACTTCCGTTGCCATTTCCATTTTAAAGGGATGCACTTCCACATCACCCGACAGTTCCGTCTGGATGCCGGCGTCTTCCGTGATTTGGGCCGCTTCTTTAACATGGGCGATCGATTTCTCGGAAACCTCCGCTGCGACCGTGTCGTACATGACCATTGAGTAGGCGATGGTCTGGTCTTTGTTGTAGTTCATCAGCATGTCGGGCGTATAGACCGCTTCGACTGCCTTGTCTTCCTGGACGCGCTGGACAACTTCGTTCAGTTTCTCCGCAACGTCCGGGTCCATCAAGGTTTTTCCTTCAGGCGCCTTGTGGACAAGCAGGATTTGGCCGCCGGCATTGCCGACTTCAGGGAATTCCTCTTTCATCATTTCGATCGTATCCTGCGAAGACGTGCCGGGAATCGACAAATCTTCATCAAATTCAAACCCGTAGCCGAGCACAAGCCCACCCATCACGAGCAGCAGGATGAGTGCCGCTGCAATCACCGCTTTCGCGTGGTTCATGGACCACTGCCCTAATTTATATAAATATTTAGCCATAATAAACCCCTTCCAATTTTCCAAGCACTACCTATATTAATATAAAACGGAAGTGAAGTGCACGTCTTCGTGGTGCACCCTTTCAATTTTTCAGATGGAGCGGACACATAATCTTCAATTTTGGCAGCCAAGGGAAACGACCTGTCAAAGCGGCGGTCCGCACGTCAAGAAGGCAGTCAGGTTTACCGGCAGGAAATCGGCTTGCCGGAGACGAATGCTACTAAAAACGCTGTGCCAAGAAAGGGGATTTTATATGTTTGCGACTGTACAAGACCTGGTAGCCAACTACACGGAAGCAGTGTACGAAGGGGATGCCGAAAAGTTTTTGTCCGCCTATGCACCGGATGTCTGCATATTCGATTGCTTTGAGCAATGGGAATACACAGGGATCGAAGCGTGGAGGGCTTTCGTAACGGAATGGTTCAGCGGAATGGAGCAGGAAGGGGCGAAGCTGCGCGCCGAAGTGGAGAGCCAAGGGGCCAAGGAATACGGAGACTCCGCCCATGTGCATTGCATCATCAGCTTTGCGGCACTTGATCAATCGGGCAAGCAATTGCGTAAAACGAAGAACCGCTTTACGTTTGTGCTGGAAAAAGTGGACGGTTCCTGGCGCATCGTTCATGAACATTCCTCCGTGCCGGTCCACATGGAAGACGGCCGCGCCATTTTCGGGTAACAAGGGAAGGCAGCGCTCTGCAAGGGATTTTCACAACTCCTTGCTGCTAATAAAGTATGTGGTAATACTATTGCTCTTGTTTCTGTCCCTGCATCGCTACGCCAGCTTCGGGACATGAAAAACCGTTGCATCGCTGCACTAGCTTCGTCGCAAAGGAGTTGTCCCAAATTACTTTTGGGACAACTCCTTTTTGCTTGGAAGCTTATACTTTTTTAGTGGAGGCCGGCTCCAGAGCAATCTGGTGCTGCAGGTCGTTCAAGGTCCCAAGCGGATGCGGATTGAGCTGGAAATGGCTGATGGCGTTGCCGATCACTTGCGCCTGTTTGTTGAGTTCCGGGTCGTACAAGTCGATGGAATGTATGGAGATTTCGGAGTCCGACACTTCGACGACGCGCACGGCCTGTTCATCGAGCACGGCGGCAATCTGCATAAAGCTCCACTGGTCCCGTTCCACAATCGAATTGAAATGGTTATGGCCGTTGACGTACAGGCCGCGCCCTTGTTTTTGGCTCAACACGGTCCATACCGGAATGTCGGGATGGATGCAGAGCTTGCCCTGACTGGAGTTGGTTGTCGTGCCGTGGACGGGATGGTGGGCGAAGACGATCAGCGGCAAATCTCCGCTTCTTTCGACAACGTCATCGAACCAGTCAAGCTGCTCGGGGTCGATGGTGCCTCCCCAGTCCTTGGTGTCCTGCTCTTTTGCGGTGTCGAGAAAAGCGAGAGTGGCTGCATCAGTCGTAATCGCCTGGTAGCGCTGCTGCTTCGTGACCATCAGCACGTCGCGTCGCTTCATGCCGTAGACGTCGTGATTTCCGAGTACCTGGACAAACGGTTTTTGGTGCTGGTCGATCAAGGCATAGACTTCCTCCAGTTCCTCTTTCAGCCCGTAATTCGTCAAGTCGCCAATGGATACATACAAGTCTGCTTGGATGGAAAAAAAGCGTTCCAGAAACGTTTCGTAAAACGCGTTGCGCTCTTCTTCTGTCAACAGGTAGCCTTCTTCGAGTGCCGGATAATGCAAATCGCCGATAACTGCAATTTTCAAAGTCTCCATCTCCTCTCATTCGCTTACGTCATCCAGTATTGCAGACGATTGCTAAGCTGCTTTAAAGAAGGTGTTAAACTTTGTAAACTTTCGGGGCATTCCTATGCTTAAAGGGGTTTGGGCTTTTTGGAAGGGCTTGATTTTAGCGGCCTTCCACCGCTCGATAGTTGTTGCTGTTCCTCGGAATCAACTTTCTTTATACTGAGTGGAACTGGATAAAGGTTTATGGCAATCCACATTCAAGGAGGGATCGCATGGAACAATATTGGCAAACGGCTTCAGCGTCATTGAACAACCTTACCGTAACGTCACACCCGGACAACGAGCCGGTCACTATACAAGGGATAGCGAGGGATATGCGCTGCATCGGCGTCGGAACCGATGCGGCGGTGTTCCAGTCGCTCACCGAGCCCGGTTATGCATTCAAGCTTTACGCAGATGGCAAGCAGGACAAACTCGAAGCAGAGGCGGAAGTGTACAAGCGGCTGGGGGAGTCCCCGTTTTTCTCTCGGTGCTTCGGCGCCACGGACCGGCTGCTGGTCTTGAAATACGAAGAAGGCCCGACACTTTTTGACTGCCTGCTGCAGGGCATTCCGGTTCCGGACCAGGTGATTGCCGATGTGGAAGCGGCCCGCGAGTTTGTCCGCGCACAAGGGATGAATCCGCGCGACATCCATTTGAAAAACATCCTCCTGCAAAACGGGCGCGCAAAACTTCTCGACGTCTCGGAATACATCAAGCCCGGCAACGATTTCCGTTGGGAGCATTTGAAAAAAGCGTACACCGAATATTACGGGCTGATCAAAGGCACCCCGATGCCGTTCTGGCTGCTCGATACGATCCGGAAATGGTACCATCACTGGAACAATTATTCTTCGTCGATTGACGAGTTTATGGAGATTGTCTCCAGACAGCTGAATTTCCGGAAGTGACAAATCCGGCCGGAATCATGTAAAACCCCCTTTTCCGTTTAAAACTCAAAACGGAAAAGGGGGTTTTATGGTTACCGCATATTAATGGAATCCATTTTTTTATTGATCAAGGAGGCGAAAGTTTCAGCAGCCAGCGGTTTGCTGAAGAAATAGCCCTGGATTTCGTCGCATTTCAGCGCTTTTAGGGAGGCGAGCTGTTCAGGCGTTTCCACACCTTCTGCAATGACAGACAATTCGAGGCTATGGGCCATCGAAACAATCGCTTCGACCAGTGCTTTGTCTTTTGGATTGTCCACCATATCCTGGATAAATGGCCGGGCGATTTTCAGGCTGTTAATCGGGAATTTCTTCAAATAGACCAAGGATGAATAGCCGGTGCCGAAATCATCGAGCGCGATCCGCACACCCATATTCCGCAAGGCCTGCATACGGGCAATCGTTTTTTCTGCATCATAGACAGCGACGCTTTCTGTGATTTCCAGTTCCAATGACGAAGCGTCAAAGCCGGTCGCCTCGAGCACATCTTGGACGGTGTCCATCAATTCGTCATGCATAAATTGAAGAGGCGACAAGTTGACGGCAAGCTTTAAATGGGTATGGCCTGCGTCATGCCATTTTTTCGCCTGCATACAGGAATGGTGCAGCACCCATTTTCCAATCGGGATGATCAGGCGAGTGTCTTCTGCCAGCGGGATGAATTCGGCTGGCGAAATGATCGTCCCGTCAGGTGCCTGCCAGCGGATCAAGGTTTCCATTCCGACGATTTTCCCGGTGGCCGCTTCTACTTGCGGCTGGTAATGCAGGATAAATTCCTCGTTGTCGAGCGCTTCCCGCAAATCGTTTTCCAGCTGGATTTTATGGAACATGGTCGACTGCATTTCATCGGAGAAAAACTGGTAATTGTTCTTGCCGTTTTCTTTTGCGTGGTACATGGCGATATCTGCGTGTTTCATCAATTCCTCGGTCGTTTTTCCGTCCTGCGGATAAACGGCAATGCCGATGCTCATGGACACATGCAATTCCTGTCCGTTGACAACCACAGGTTTCTCGAGAATAGACTGGATTCTTTTGACAAGCGGCACAATGTCTTCGGTGGCTTTGATGTCATTCAGGATGATGGTGAATTCGTCGCCGCCTTGCCGCGACACGGTATCGATTTGGCGCAGGTTCTCAGCCATCTTTTTGGAAAAACCCTGCAGCAGCAAGTCGCCGAATTCGTGTCCAAACGTATCATTGATGTTTTTAAAGCGGTCCAAGTCGACAAAGACGACAGCGAGTTGATGTGAATGGCGTTCGGCTGAAGCAATCGCAGCATTCAATTTGCTTAAAAACAGTCTCCGGTTCGGCAATCCGCTCAGCGCGTCGTGGTAAGCCATGTGCTCCATTTTCTGCACCGCTACCGCCAATTGTTCGTTCTTCGTGCTGAGTTCGGTCGTCCGCTGCTCGATTTTTTCTTCCAGGATGGCAGTCAAATCATGATACTGGGCCAATAATTTCTGATTCTCGAGCATGGTGAAAACTTGTCTTAAGATAATCAGGGCGACAGACATACCCGCTCCGACAATCAAGCCGTTCATGGGTCCGTCTTTTTCAAAGACCATGACGATAAACAGCAGCACGAGGCTAAAATAGGGAAATAACATTCGCAGCGAAACGCCTTCGTCGTTGGCTGGCACAGTGCCAGCGGCCAAGCTCGGCGCATCCGTTTCTTTTCTTTGTTCCTGCAGCGCGTATATGCCGGCAAGAGCCGTCAGCAAAAGTCCCACTGTCCATAGCGGATCGAAAAGAGTTCCCGAAACATAGCTGTCGGATTTGGTGGAATAATAAAGATACGCCGTGTCGGCGAAAATCTGGACGCCTGCGCTGGCACAAATAAGCGCCAAAACAGGGCGGGGGAACAGAATGTCTGCGCGCATATAAAAGCTGATGGCGCAGAATAAGAGCAGCAAATCTCCGACCGGATAACCGATCGATGTAGCGAGCAGCGCGGGAGAAAGCGAACCTTCGGAAAATGCGTACTGAATGACATAATGCCAGCTGATTGCCGTAAAAACAGCCATGATGATGCACATATCGAACAGAAATTTAATCTGATTGGTGTTTTTTTTCTTCTGCCACAGCTGCTGGAGAAAAGCGGCGATGAAAAAAAGAATCTGGAGAAAATAGAAAAGGTCTGCCCATCCTGGGTAAGGCACTTCGCTTTTCGGAATCACTGAATAATAGATCCGGATGCCTTCTGCAATGGCGTAGCTGAGGCAGCCCAGCGCAAAAAGAAGCCAGAAATACTTTCTTGGGCCTTGCTTCTTCCGGTAAACGAGATAAAGCGTCAGCGTGGCAACCAATGAAGCCGAAAACGGGATAGTGTAAGTTCCCGCTGTCTGGACGGTTTCCGTAAAGCCGCCATAAAAAAGCCATATGTAATAGACGGTTATGTGAAAGATTAAATAGGAAACAAACAGTTTGTGGGGTTCAGGCTGTAAAATGGTCTTCACCTCATTCAGATTAAGGGCATTCTCCGGATGGAAGAATTGGCAATAAGCTTATTGTAAGTTGACTGATAATTAAAATATATAATATAAAAGTACTTTTTTGATAAAAAGAAATTCTCTTTCATTCATTATAAAATTTAAAAGAAAATAAAGAAACACTATTATTACAGATTCTAACATTTTTTTGTAAATTTATTCCCACCCTCTTGGATGGTAGGAATTTAGGGGACAGCTTAAAAAAGAGAGCATTTTACTTACTTTCATGCCGAGGGCGAGATATACTGAATTCAAGATATTTTTTAATGCATGTATCAAGGAAGGATGGAAGACATGGAGAAATACCGCATCAATCAGCAGAATGGCCTAGAATTCGGGCTGTACACATTAGGGGACCACATTCCAGATCCGCAAACAGGGGAACGAATTTCGGCCGGCGAACGCATCCGCCAGATTATCGAGCTGGCCAAACTGGCGGAAGAGGCAGGGCTCGACTTTTTCAGCGTCGGTGAAAGCCACCAGGACTATTTTGCGACGCAGGCCCATACCGCAGTACTCGCTGCGATTGCCCAGGCGACCGAAAAAATCAAGATTTCGAGTTCATCGACCATCATCAGCACGTCCGATCCGGTGCGCGTCTTTGAAGATTTTGCCACCATCGATCTGATTTCAGAAGGGCGGGCGGAAATAGTCGCCGGCCGCGCATCGCGCATCGGACTGTTTGAACTGCTTGGCTACGACGTCCGGGATTATGAAGAGCTGTATGAAGAGAAATTTGCCTTGCTGCTTCAGATCAATGAACAGGAAGTGGTCAATTGGAGCGGTGAATTCCGGGCACCGCTCCGCAACGCCCGCATCATCCCGCGTCCACAGAACGGCTCATTGCCGATTTGGCGTGCGGTCGGAGGGCATCCGGCAAGCGCCATTAAAGCAGGGCACGCAGGAGTTCCGATGATGCTTGCCACACTTGGCGGGCCAGCGGAAAGCTTTAAGTACACGGTGGACGCTTACCGGGAAGCCGCGGCCGAAAGCGGCTTCGATCCGGCTGAGCTGCCGGTGGCGACGGCCGGATTTTTCCATGCGGCCGAAACGACGCAGCAGGCATTTGATGAAATGCATCCGCATATCGACAAAGGCATGATGCTGACAAACGGCCGGGGCTATCCAAAGCCGCATTTCTACCAGGGGGCGCATCCACATGATGTGATGAACATCGGCAGCCCGCAGCAAATCATCGAAAAAATCCTGTATCAGCACGAAGTGTTCGACCACCAGCGCTATATTGCCCAAATGGACTTCGGCGGTGTGCCGTTCGACCGCTTGCTGCGGAATATTGAATTGATCGGCAATGAAATTTTGCCGGCAGTGAAAAAATACACAGCAAAAAGCTGAAAATGAGAAAACGGACAGCCTTAAAGAGGATGTCCGTTTTTTAGTTGGCCGGATTGTCCCGCAGACTTTAGGAAATGGCTTCGATTTCTGTCGGCTGGTATTTCACCAGCTTCATATCAAAGCCTTCTGTTGAGACGATTTCCAGCTTTGTATAAAGAAGATCGATGGTCTTGTGAAGGGCGGCCAGCGAGTTTTCGGAAATATTGAACCGGCCGAACATTTGGCTGTACGATCCGTTCGGTTTGACTTCATCGCCCACTTTACGGTTGATGACCGCGTTCAATATGCCGGGCATTGCCAGGATTTCCTCAAGCCCTTTGATTTCGGCGATGGTTCCATGATTCAGCAGGATCGGCAAATTGCATGAAGGATACGGCATATAGCTGTTGTCATATTTCGAGATGTCGTATTTGGCAATGTCTTCGCCGACGGCATAGTCGAGCATCATTTCGAGCAGGTTGACGCCTGTTTGCTTTTCAACAATCGTATAGTGCTGGGAACCGCTGATCCGGAAGCCCATTTCGTAAATATAAAATTCCTCATTTTCATATAAAGCCTGAATCAGCAGAACGCCGTTGTTGATATTCATGGCGCGGATCATCTCCCGCACTTGCGGGTCCACTTTTTCCAGGTAAAGTTCTTTATGGCGGGACGGAAAAGCGACGGCGATCGGCAGCGGCGGATGTTCCTTTGCCTGCTTGTGCACGTGGCGGTCTGTTACAGCGGACAAGTACACTTCTCCGTTTTGGACCGTATAATACATCATCGTTCCGTAAGGCGTGTCGATAAACGGTTCGATGATGGCTGTTTGAGATTTGGAATAATCAAGGGCTTTTTGATAGCCGGCCTTCAGTTCTTCCGGGCTGTAGCACACGGTAATGCCTTGGCTCGCATAGCTGTCAACCGGTTTGGCGATGACCGGGTACTTCAAGGCGGCAAGATCTGCCTCATTCAAGTCTGCACCGATTTCATATTCGCCGATGACCGGTACGTTGAATTGGCGGCAAAATGCCTTGAACTGATCTTTGTTCGAACAGATTTCCAACTGTTCTTTCGTTGCGTAATAGCGCATTCCCAATTTTTCGCACAATGCCAAAGCGTTC
Source organism: Planococcus glaciei (assembly GCF_900099655.1). Classification (GTDB taxonomy): domain Bacteria; phylum Bacillota; class Bacilli; order Bacillales_A; family Planococcaceae; genus Planococcus; species Planococcus glaciei. The sequence goes on along the minus strand of NZ_FNDC01000001.1, from coordinate 318,474 downwards.
CACGTATTCAAGTCGTCAAAACCATTGAACACGCCGTCAATCCCTTCCGACTGTGCAATTTCCGCTAAGCGGTCCATATCCGAGGTGCTGACATCGTAAGATCGATCGGCGTATGCTTTCGCAGGGGAGCCGGGTGCCTTGTCCGTCACGATGGTGTAGAACCCCATTCTTTTTGCGGTTTCTACGACGTCAATCATATGCGAGATTCCACTAAGAATTAATATTTTTTTGGCGGCCGTCTTTTTCATTTTTTTACCTCCAGTGAATGTTGGAATGAAGAATCTTTAGGGCATGAATCGACAAGGGAAGGAAAGAACAAAATCGATTTTTTTATTAGGCAGAAAGAAATGGTTAATTTCGCATACTTAATACAAAAATAGCAAGACAAATAGCATAAGTCAATATAATTATCTGAATTTTACGATATATGAATAAATAGCATGGAATATACAATAAAGTGAAAAAGCCGGTCCATTTATTGGACCGGCTTTTTAAGAGATGTTTTTGAAAAACCTTAAAAACTCCGCGCCAGTTTCCTCCGGCGCTTCTTCCGCCAGGTAATGGCCGCAATCGAGACTTCGCCCCTGGACGTCTTCGGCCCAGCTGCGCCACACATCCAGTACATCGTACCAGTTCGGCAAAGAACCTTTTTCGCCCCACAGTACAAGAGTGGGGCAGGCGATCTTTCGTGTTCCCTGGTCCAAGTCGTCGATTTCGCAGTCAATCGTAGCGGCCGCGCGGTAATCTTCGCACATCGCATGGATGGTGCCGGGCAGATGGATGGCCCGCCAGTATTCCGCGAGCGCTTCCGGGTGGAACAAATGCCGGGTGCCCTGGAAATAGAAATTGTCCGGATTCTGGCCGATGACGCGTTCCGGAAAGTCAAAAGGCTGGGCCAGGAAAAACCAATGCCAGTAGCCCATGGCGAAATCTTTGTCAGCGCGCCGGAACGTTTCGCCGGTCGGGATGATGTCCAGCACGGCCAGTTTTTCAACAATTTCCGGAAAATCGAGTGCCAGCCGGTAAGCACAGCGCGCCCCGCGGTCATGTCCGGCAACCGAGAAACGGTCGAATCCGAGCTCTTTCATGACTGCGACCTGGTCTTTTGCCATTGCCCGTTTCGAATAAGTGGAATGGTCTTCGGCCGATTCCGGCTTGGAGCTGTCGCCGTAGCCCCGGAGGTCCGGCATCACGACGGTGAAATCCTTGGCCAGCCGCGGCGCAATCAAATGCCACATCGCATGCGTCTGTGGATGTCCGTGAAGCAGCAACAGCGGCGGCCCTTCGCCGCCGAAGCGGAGATTGATCTGTGCGCCGCCCGTGTCTATCGTGGTCTGGCGGAAATTTTCAAACAGCATGAAACCCACTCCTTTTTGGTTTTACTTAGTTGTTTCCCTTAAAAACCACTTTCAATCCGTTTGTCCGGAGCCATATTGACAAGGAGAGAAAATCGGCTTATAGTTCAATCAATTTAAAAACGGAAGGCGGAGAAGCGAGATGAAACTGTACAAGGAATTGGCAGAATGGTGGCCGCTGATGTCTCCCCATACGGAATACGAAGAAGAAGCGGGGCTGTATCTGGAAATAATCCGGCGCCACCATCCCGGCGTCCGGACGGCGGTGGAATTCGGCAGCGGCGGAGGCAGCAATGCCTATTACTTCAAGGAGCATTTTTCCATGGTGCTGACCGATTTATCGCCGGACATGCTCCAAATCAGCCGGAAACTGAACCCGGACTGTGAGCATATCCAAGGAGATATGAGGAGCCTGGACCTTAATTCGCAGTTCGACCTCGTTTTTATCCACGACGCCATCATGTATTTGACGACGGCTGCGGATTTATTGGCCGTCATGCACAACGCAAAAAAGCATTTAAACGAAAACGGGATGCTGCTTATTGTGGCGGACCAGTTCAAAGAAACATTCCGGCCCCAAACGGACCACGGCGGCAGCGATCTGGGAAAGAAAGGCATGCGCTACCTGGAATGGACGTATGACAGCGACCCGGATGACCATGTAACGGAAACCGAATACGTCTATGTGATGCGGGATGAAGAAGGCAATGTGTTCCGGGAATTCGACCGGACCGAATCCGGCTTGTTTTCCATGGCGGAGTGGGAAAGGCTGCTTGCAGAAGCCGGGTTCAAAGCGCATTTCGAACGGGTGGAATACACTTCCATTGAAGGGGACTACTTTGCCATTGCAGCGATTCAAGCGTAAAAGGCAACAAAAAAAGCAGCCACAAGGGCTGCTTTTTGAATGAATTATAAACGGTCGCGATCCGTACGGTTTGTAGCATCAGTACGGTTTTTGTTAAGTTGTCCGTCTTCATCGATATCCGCTTCTTCACGGCGAACGGTTTCGCGCACAGTTTCTGTATCCTGTACTTTGCGTTTGCCGACGACGATTTCTTCAGAAACGACGTCTTTTTTCGTTACTTCCACACGCTCTTCAGAAAGCGGTACATGGATGGTGTCGTTTTCTTGATAAGCATCAGTCAACCCGCCTTCAGTTGCAGAAACTTCCTCATTTACCGGACGGCGTTCAATGTACACTTCTTCGCGTTCCACTGGAACTTCGATGGACTGCTCGCTTTCAACAACGTGTTTGCCGACGTTCACTTCACCGGTTTGCACGCGGTCTTTATTTACATTCAATCGCTCTTCGTGAAGGCGAAGCGTTTCTTCATCCGTGTCGCCTGTCCGGCCGAATGTGCTGTCTGTTGAATCGAAGTTCGCGCCTGTTGTTCTGCTCGAATCGAAATCTGCATCCGTTGTTCTGCCTGAATTGAATGGCGTATCTGTTGCGGTTCCGGCAATTGCTGAATCGCGTCCTGCACGGTCGCTGTAGCTGTTATAAGAATCGCCGTATTCTTTGTCTACGTATAATAAGATTTTGCCGTTTTCCACCTGGTGGTAATATGCATCACGGTCCGCAGGGTCTAATCCCATGTTGTCAAATGCGCTGCGCGTGTTGTCATCTCCAGATAAGAAGTTCACGAATTTGCCCATGAATCCTTCTTCTTCGTGATGGCCGGTAGAACCTTGTGTATCCAGGTTGACATCTGTTTGTCTCCGGATCATATTCAATTGGTCGTTGTCGCGGGCGATGACATAAATGTCGTCCTCGCTGTACCCTTGAGTTTTCAATTCGTTCACTTGGCTTAATACTTCTGCCTGTACATCGTATACACCTATAAGTTTGTTACCTCTTTTTTCCATTTCGAATTCCTCCTTGTAGTTGATGAATCCCTTTTAAAAAGCAAGGTAATGTTTATGTACCCCGTCTTTAAATGGCTAAACATCTTCTCAAAATAGACAAATTTGAAACAGGGCATTAGGTTTGTGAAGCAATAATTGAAGGAAGTATAATGATAAGGCTGCTATATGGAAGAAAAATTTTTCTTCTGGTTTATTTTTCACTTTTTTGCGGAGAAATGAGCAATAAAAAAAGATTGAGGGTTTATCTCAAGAAAAAATAAGGAATAGAAAAATAATTTGATAGAAAAGTCTGAAAATTTTAAGATTATCTATTATAATAAACTACACCAATCGAAAGGGAGGCTATAAAAATGGAAGTGATCAAAGGGTCAAGCATGATGATTAAAACGGCGCGCACTCTTATTGAAGACGGATGGTCTTTCGTTCAGGATGAGTTTGATGTCATCATAAGCGCAGAAAATAAGCTTACCGGAGAAGCCGTCTCTTTCCCATCCATCGGCAATTTGAAAAGATGGCTTTACGAAAAAGCGTTGAGCTATTAACAGCCCATAGGGAATAAAGGAACACCGCAATAAAGCCGGCCGGCTCATAGTTGGCCGGCTTTATTTTTTTGTTCAAAACCGCTCCGGCTCAGGACGCCAGCCACGTTTCTCTTGGTGGAAAAGGGGTATGGCTAAACCATCTGAAACTTAATGATGAAAGGAGGAATAAAAATGGCAAAGCACGCTTCGCGTGAAGGGTTGACCGTGGTCATTACCGGGGCATCGAGCGGCTTTGGAAAAGGGGTGGCACAGAAACTGTCGGAAGAAGGGGCCAACGTCGTGCTGGCAGCCCGCCGGACCGCGCTGATTGAAGAACTGGCCAGGCAATGCGGTCCGAATGCGGTAGCCGTCACCACCGATATTAGCGAGGAAAGCGATATGCAGCACCTGATGGACACGGCTTTGTCCCGGTTCGGGCAGGTCGATGTCTGGTTCAATAACGCTGGCCTCGGCATTCTCGGGTCTTTTACGGATACGCCGTTGAAAGATCTGAACCGGCTGGTCGACATCAATATGGTTGGAACGATGTACGGGACTCACTTGGCGCTCCGGCAATTTAAAAAACAGGGGCACGGGACGCTCATCAATATGTCGTCCTTTGTCAGCAAAGTGCCGCTGCCGTTCGGGGCGGCGTATACCGCCACAAAATTCGGCATCACCGGGATGACGGGTGGCCTATATGAAGAGATGAAGCTGGGTGGGCACCGTGACATCCACGTCTGCACCGTGCATCCCTGGGTGACGGACACCCCGTGGGTGGAACATCTCGCCAATTACAGCGGCCATGAAATCGTACTTGGTCCCGTGGACGCACCGGAAAAAGTCATCGGCGTCATCATCGGCCTGATCGACCGGCCGAAAGCGGATGTCGATGTCGGTTTTAAATCGAAAGCGGCGGTGGCTTCTTTTGAAGGGATGCCGCAGGTGGTGGAATACTTGAATGGGCGGTCGCTGCTCGGGATGCTGCGGTCTGCGCCGGAAGCGGCGAATTCGGCAGGAAGCCTTCACCAGCCGAAAGACGAAGGCACGGAAGTTTCAGGGGAAATGCGCAATCGGCTGAAAAAGAAACTTACAGGAGACAAGTAAGCAGAAAAAATCTAAAAGAACGGGAAGGAAACAGCATGCCAAATGAACGCTTTCGCGAAGGCTTGACGGTTGTAGTCACCGGCGCATCCAGCGGCATCGGAAAAGGGGTGGCCAAGCAGTTGGCGAGTGAAGGGGCAAACGTCGTGCTCGCTGCACGCAGAACCACTGAAATTGAGAAGCTGGCAGAGGAATGCGGACCTCATGCAACGGCCGTAACCGCTGATATTACGAAAGAAGAAGACATCGCCCGGCTGCTTGAGACAGCGGTCTCTGCACATGGGAAAGTCGATGTCTGGATCAACAATGCCGGAACCGGAACGTATGGCCCGTTTACGGATACGCCGCTGAAAGACCTGAACCGCACGGTGGAAGTCAATTTCCTCGGAACGCTTTACGGCTGCCATTACGCCCTGAACCAATTCAAAAAACAAAAACACGGCACGCTGATCAATGTGGCTTCTTTTGCCAGCAAAGTGCCCCTTGCGTTCGGCGCAGCCTATACTGCAAGCAAATACGGCGTATCCGGCCTCACCAATGGCCTGCACCAGGAATTGAGTCTGGAAGACTATAAGGACATTCATGTCTGCTCTGTTGACCCGTGGGTGACGGATACGCCTTGGACGGCACATGCCGGCAATTACAGCGGCCATGAAATTGTCATCGGACCGGCGGACGATCCGCAGCAAGTGGTGGAAGCCATCCTTAGCCAAATCGACAATCCGGAACAGAATCTGGAAGTCGGTGCCAAAGTGAAAGGAACCGCAGCGTTAAGCAATGTCTTGCCGAAGACGACACGTTCGCTGAACAGCCGGCAGTTCCAGGAAATGCTCGAAGCTGCGCCGCCATCGCCTGCGACTTCAGGCAACCTGTTTGAGCCGCGTTCGGAAGGGACCGGGGTATCAGGTGATTTGCGTGAACGCTTTGAAAAGAAAAAGGCCGGTGAAAAATAGCTGAAGGACAGGAGGAATTCATGATGGCTAAAAAAACGTCCCGCGAAGGGATGACCGTTGTCATTACGGGAGCGTCAAGCGGATTTGGGAAAGGCGTCGCCCGGCAGCTTGCTGCGGAAGGGGCGAATGTCGTATTGGCTGCACGCCGCACAGCTTTGATCGAAGCGCTCGCAGAAGAACTGGGGCCGCGGGCAATCGCGGTGACGACCGATGTCAGCAAGGAAGAGGAAGTCGCGCATTTGTTTGAAGAGACGCTCTCGGCGTTCGGCAAAATCGACGTGTGGATCAACAATGCCGGCATCGGGGCCATCGGGCCGTTCACCGATATTCCGACAAATGATTTGAAGCGCGTCATTGAAGTCAATGTCAAAGGAGTCATCAACGGCAGCCATTTCGCGCTGCGCCATTTCAAGGAAACGAAAAAAGGCATCCTCATTAATCTTGGTTCGGTCACGAGCGAAATCGCATTCCCGTATTATGCCGGCTACAGCTCGTCAAAACATGCCGTTGCCGGGCTGGGTGCCGCGCTGAATGAAGAAATGCGGCTCGAAGGCTATGAGGATATCCATGTCTGTACGGTCATGCCGTGGGCGACCGACACGCCCTGGTTTATCCACACCGGCAATTACACCGGGCACGCCGCTGAAATGAAGCCGATGGACGATCCGCAAATTGTCATCGACGCCATTATTGGATTGATCGACAAGCCGCAGGAATCTGTGGCAGTGGGTGCCAAATCGAAAGCCTCGGTCCTGTCGAGCCATTTGATGCCGGGCACGACGGAATCAGCCAATGCCAAGTTCGTCCAAAAAGTCATTCAAGACGCGCCGCCGATGGAGCCGAATCCCGGTTCGCTGTATGAACCGATGGAAGCGGGAAGCGAAGTGGAAGGCGGATTGCGCGAACGGATGAAACGGGAAAAACGCTCGTAAAAGGCAAGCAGAAATTTGCCGGTGAATAGCTGCAAGTTAAATCAGCCGCTCTAAATGCGGCTGATTTTTTATTTATGCATAAAAGGCTTGATTTGTGAAAGAACGGTCTGTATTATATAAAACGTAATGATTACGATTTAAGAAACATGTAAAAACGGAAGGGTGGAAACAGGCATATGGAAGGCAAAATCCCGGTGACGGTTTTGAGCGGCTACTTGGGTTCGGGGAAAACGACATTATTGAACCACATCTTGCAGAACAGCGAAAATCTGAAAGTGGCGGTCATTGTGAACGACATGAGCGAAGTGAATATTGACGCTTCTTTGGTAAAGCAGAAGAACTTTTTAAAGACTGAAGAAAAATTGGTGGAACTGCAAAACGGCTGCATTTGCTGCACGCTTCGGGAAGATCTGATTTTAGAAGTGGAAAAACTCGCGAAGAGCGGAGATATTGACTATATCGTTATCGAATCTTCCGGAATCAGTGAACCGGTTCCGGTAGCCCAGACATTTACCTACATAGATGAAATTTTGAATGTGGATTTGCTGAAGCTCTGCCGGCTGGACACGATGGTCACGGTGGTGGACGGCAACGCCTTCTGGCAGGATTTTGCATCGGGAGAAACGCTGGTGGACCGGAAACAGCAGGCGGATGTAGCCGACGAACGGGAAATTGCTGATTTGCTGATTGACCAAATCGAGTTTGCCGATGTTCTTGTTTTGAACAAAACCGATTTACTGCCGGAAAAAAAGCGCCTGGAATTGAAAAGAGCCCTTCGCGCCCTGAATCCGGAAGCCCGGATCCTTGAAGCGGCTTATTCGCAAGTCGCAGTAGGTGAAGTCATGAACACCGGCCGCTTTGATTTTGAAAAGTCGAGCCAAAGCGCCGGCTGGATTAAGGAGTTGAATGGCGAACACATTCCCGAAAGCGAGGAATTTGGCATTTCTTCTTTTGTTTACCGCAGCCAAAAGCCGTTCCATCCGGAGCGCCTGGAAAAGTGGATGCTCGACTGGCCGGTGGAAGTGATTCGGGCGAAAGGTTTCTTATGGCTGGCAACCCGCAACGAGACGGCCATCCTGTTATCCCAGGCCGGACCGTCTTTAAGTATCGAAAGGGCGGGGACCTGGGAATCGGAAGAAGGCAGTAAAATGACAGAGCTTGTATTGATCGGAATCGATATCGATCCAAGCGCACTTGCCGAACAGCTGGACGGCTGCTTGCTGACTGCTGAAGAGCTCGCATCGGATTGGAAATTATTAAAGGATCCGCTGCCTGCATGTTAATGCTTGGAGCAAAAAACAATTTACCGAGGAGGAGAAAAAATTGAGAGTTAACATCATTTTAGCGTGCACCGAAACTGGAGACCGGAATTACACGACCACAAAAAACAAACGGAACAATCCCGAACGGATTGAGTTAAAGAAATACAGTCCCCGGCTTAGAAAAATGACGCTGCACCGGGAAACGAAATAAAACTTAAATTAATCACAGTGAATATTTTTAAGAGGAGCAAAAGATGGCTAAAAAATCGAAAATAGCAAAAGACCAAAAACAAAGAAAAATGGCAGCGCAATTTGCAGAGCGCCGGAAAGAGTTGAAGGAAAGCGGCGATTACGCTGCACTGGCAAAACTGCCGAAAGATTCAAACCCGATCCGTTTGCAAAACCGTTGTTCGCAGACCGGGCGGCCGAGAGCTTATTTACGGAAATTCGGGATGTCGCGCATCGCTTTCCGGAACCTCGCGCATCAAGGACAGATTCCTGGAGTGAAAAAAGCGAGCTGGTAACGTGCTAAAACATCAACTGAAGTCCTAAAGGCAGGCAATTTTCAAAATAGGCAATTCAACATAAAGAAGGCAGTTGGATTCAATTCGCAACTGCCTTTTTTGCTATGTCAACTTGTATAAGTTACCGCACCTTTTTGTTCATTTTTGGCGTCAGTGTATAGTAGGATTGATATAAGTCCATGCATTTCTCCTTTTAATGGTATGATGGAACTTACTGTTTAGAAGCAAAAGGGCTTATTTTGGAATTTACAAAGGGGTGTTTTTTTATGGTGGATACAGATATTTTAAAACGCAATAACGTCCGGTTGTTCGGACAAGGGCAGCAAATGCTGGTCTTTGGGCACGGCTTCGGCTGCGACCAATATGTTTGGAGTGACATTGCACCGGCTTTCGAAGAAAAGTACCGGGTGGTGCTGTTCGATTACGTGGGAGCAGGGAAAAGCGATAAATCGGCTTACACCACTGAACGATACGGAACCTTGCATGGATACAAGCAGGATTTGTTCGATTTATGCGATGCGCTGAATTTGGAAAACATTGTGTTTGTCGGCCATTCGGTCAGCAGCATGATCGGCATGCTCGCTTCCATTGAACGGCCGGGCTTGATCGATAAGATGATCATGATTGCGCCTTCTCCTTATTATTTAAACGAACCGGATTATCACGGCGGCTTTGAAAAATCCGATATTGATGAACTGCTTGATATGATGGAAATCAATTATAAAGAATGGGCAAAATACTTGGCGCCAGTCGTCATGCAAAACGAAGACCGTCCGCATCTGGCAACAGATTTTGAGGAAATCCTGTGTTCCAACGATCCCGTGATTGCCCGCCAGTTCGCGGAAGTGACATTTACGTCAGACGTCCGCTCTGAGCTTTCGAAAGTCTCGGTTCCTACACTGATCCTTCAGACGCGCTTCGACGCCATCGCGCCGCCGGAAGTGGGACGGTATGTCCACAAGAACATTAAAGGAAGCCAGTTGCGGGTAATGAATGCGGCAGGGCACAATCCGCATATCAGCGATTCGGAAGAAACGGTAAGGATGATCAAGGAATACTTGGAAAACTAGGAAGGGGATCCGGGGATGGATGAGCAATTGAACTTGGCGCCATTTTGCTATTTGGTGATTGATGAAAATTACAAGATTATCGAAATGAACGCGGCCATGCGCGAATTGGCCGGTGCAGAAGAGCGCGTGCCCGGCAATGTCCACAACCTGCTGACTGTCGCCTCCCGTGTCTATTTCCAAACGTACTTTATGCCTTCCATGGCGTTGCATGGAAGAGTTGATGAAATGTTTTTGACCTTAAAAGGTGCGGCTGGACCGGTTCCGGTGCTGATGAACACAGTCAAACGGAACGGCCTTTACGAATGTGCCTTGATTCCGATGACGATCCGCGGGGAATACGAAAAGGAATTACTGCTGGCCAAGCGCAATGCGGAAAAAATCAACCGGGAAGCGGCAGAAGCCTATACCAAGCTGCAGAACTTGCTGGCCGAAGTGGAGCAGAAGCAACGGGAGCTGGAAGAATTGAACGCCAACCTGCAGCAAATGACGACCACCGATCCGCTGACCGGCTTGAAAAACCGGCGTTATCTGGAAGAGGCTTTGTCAGAAATGGCAGGGCAGGCAGAAGCCGGCCAGCCTTTGGCGCTTCTCATCATTGACATCGACTTTTTCAAACGCGTCAATGATACATATGGCCATCAGATGGGAGATGCCGTGCTGCAGGAATTGTCCTGGAAGCTGCTGCATGAAGCAAACGGCCGCGGCATTGCTGCCCGTATGGGCGGGGAGGAATTTGTCATTCTTTTGCCGGATTCGGCCAGATCGAAAGCCCAGGCGTTTGCTGAAGAGCTCCGCGGGAAAATTGAGCAGGGCGAGTGGGTCCATATACCGGTCACAGTCAGTATCGGTGTGGCCATTTTTGAACCCGGCGATAATGCGGATTCTTTGTTTGCCCGCGCGGATGAAGCGTTATATGCTTCAAAAAATGCAGGCAGGAACCGGGTTACAGTAGCGTGAGAGTTAACAGAACATTTTTCAAAACCAGGCCTTTCCAGTGTTTTTTCACTGTAAAGGCTTTTTTTCTGCAGGAAGGGCTGAAATCCCGTGGAAATATATTTGAAGAAAGGTATCCGTAGCGTTTCGAGGCAGTTATAATAAATTAACAAATCTTACGAATAATGCTTATGGAGGTCAGGATGGATAAAGAATTCAGGTTGCTTGGAGAGCGTGTGGAAGAAGACCAGCGTTTGATAGCCGAACTTATACAAGAAGAAACCTTAAAAAATGCCACCAATGAAGAAATGGGATCATACAAAGAATTTCTGGAAGCTGTCTCTCAGTTCCGAATGGACTTTGTGGCGCTTTTGGCAAAATCGATACAAAATTACACCGATTCCGAAACGGTTTTTAAGGAAATTTCCACCTGGGGGGAAGCTACGGGAAATTATTTCCTGAAAGAAGGCGTGTCGCTGGATAGTGCTTTGGCGGAAACGCATTTGTACCGCAAGCATATCGGCAAGGTCATTAAAACAGAAGCCCTGTATAGAAAGATGCCGCTGGAAATCCTGTTTGAAGTGATGGAGTTTTTCCATTCTCTGCTGGACCATGCGGCCCATTCCTACAGTTCAACGTATATCAACAGTTATCAAAAGAACTTGGCAGTGGCCCGGAAAGAATTTCTGGAGTTGTCATCGCCGGTTGTCCCGGTAAATGACCAAATTGCTATCTTGCCAATAGTCGGGGCTATTGAAGTGGACCGCGCCCAGCACATTCTCGAAAAAACCTTGCTTGCTGTTGGCCGTCTGCAGGTTTCCGTTCTCATCATCGACCTGTCGGGTGTCGTAAAAGTCGATTCGATGGTTGCCGAGCAGATTATCAAGCTGACGCAATCCTTGAACCTGATCGGCGTCAAAGCCGTCTTGACCGGCATCCGTCCAGAAATTGCCCAAACCATGATCCAGCTCGGAATCGACGTCAATCAGCTGGCACTGGGCGGAAGCTTGAAGCAGGCGTTCAAAAAATTGACTGAGATGAAGTAAATTAAAAACCGCTGAAGCCAATGCTTCAGCGGTTTTGCTTGTTTTCAGCCAGTGAATCCAATCAGGAATTGACTCTGCCGGACGACAATGCCTGACGTAAAGTTAGAGTTTCCTGCTCGTTCAATGGAATCATCGGCAAGCGGACGCCGCCGACTTCAACGCCTGACAGGTTCAAAGCCGTTTTCACCGGCACCGGGTTTGGTGCAGCGAACAAGGCGTTCATGACTGGCAGCAGTTTGCGGTGTGCTGCCGCAGCCGCAGCATTGTTGCCGTTTCGGAAGTTCGTGATCATGTCTTTCATTTCATTTCCGATGATGTGCGCTGCAACGGAGACGATGCCGTTGCCTCCGATCGAAAGAATCGGCAAGGTCAGGCTGTCGTCGCCGCTGTAAAGCGTAAAGGAATCGTCGGTGCGTTCGATGATTTCAGCTGCGGCATCCAGGTTGCCGCTTGCTTCTTTGATGGAGACGATGTTGTCAATTTGCGACAAACGGACAACGGTGTCTACAGACAGGTTGACGACGCTGCGCCCCGGGATGTTATACAGCATGATCGGCAGCCGTGTTGATGCGGCGATGGCCTGGAAATGCTGGAACATGCCTTCCTGTGATGGTTTATTGTAATACGGCGTCACCAGCATAATGGCATCGACGCCGACGTCTTCCGCTTGTTTGGTCAGTGAGATGGATGCACGTGTGTTGTTTGATCCGGTTCCGGCAATGATGGGAATGCGGCCTTTGGCTGTTTCCACAACGAATTTGAACAGCTGCACTTTTTCTTCCGTCGAAAGAGTCGGCGATTCACCGGTCGTGCCGGCCACTACCAGCCCGTCCGATCCGTTGGCAATCAAATGCTCCACTAAGTTTTTCGTTGCTGGAAAGTCGATTTCCCCGTTTGCATCAAATGGCGTCACCATTGCTGTAATAATTTGGCCGAAATTCATAATACCACCCTTTTCTCATTTTTTTTAGAATCAGAGGTGATGGACCAGCCGCATGGAAAATAAAAAAGCAGCAACGAGGGTCTCGTTGCTGCGTATAGAAACAATGTTCATCCATCGTTTCTGTGCGTCAGATAGCCCTCCATATAGTTTCCTATATGACAGTCCTGCATTTGTTTAATGCAGAACCAGCGGAGTCGACCATGAGTGCCTCACCGCTTCGGCAAATCCCCCTTTCCAGGAACGTCAAAGGATCTCATACTCCTCGGTTCGTGTACTGATGGTTTTTGCGCCTCTATCCTCACTCCGTGTTTACAGGAGCAAGAAAATATTGAATTAGCTAAACTTTATCAAATTCCCTTTCCAAATGCAAGGGAAGGGTGTACTATTTTTACTGAAATGGAGGGAAGCACTGTGAATGAGCAGCAACGCGATGAACAATTGAACATCCGCACCGCGAAGAGCCAAGCGGGCTTTCCGGACTCGCTGCACCACAACCGCTACGAGCCCACGCCGTATGCGCTGCTGGACATTCTGTTCAGTGAATACCGGCTGGCGCCTGAAGACCGGCTCATCGATTTTGGCTGCGGCAAAGGGCGGCTTAATTTCTATGTGCATCACCGCTTCGGTGCGGAGTCGGCCGGCGTCGAGATGGATAAAGCCTTTTACGAAGAAGCTTTGGAAAACCGGGCAAATTATGAGAAGAAGCATAAACACGCCAAAGGAAAGGTCGATTTTTGCTGCTGCCTGGCGCAGGACTATAACATTCAGCCGAAAGACAACCGGTTTTATTTCTTTAATCCGTTTTCGGTCCAGATTTTCATGTCCACCGTCAACAATATTTTAAAGTCGGTGGAAGGGGAGCCGCGTGCGGTCGAGCTGATCCTGTTTTTTCCGTCGGAGGATTACGTGGACTATCTGGAGCACCGGACGCTGTTTGAACAGACGGCGGAAATCCCGCTTCCGGGCATCGAGCGCGACTTCCGCGAACGCTTCCTGATTTACCGGCTTTCGCAAGGTGGATTAGAACGTGAGCTAAATGGGGTATAAGCTTAAGAAAAGCATATGTGCGAGGAGCGAATTTTTATGAAATGGAGAGGCAGACAAGCCAGCAGAAACGTCGAAGACCGGAGAGGTTCCGGAGGCGGCGGAGGAAGATTAGTGGCGGGCGGCGGCATCGGCGGCTTGCTTATTGTCCTGTTGTTTGCGTTTCTTGGCGGTGATCCGGGCATTCTGATGGACGGGGGCAGTACCGGTACGCAGTCAAATGAGCCTTATGTCGAAACCGAGCAGGAACAGGAATTGGCCGATTTCGTATCGGTCGTACTGGCGGATACGGAGTATGTCTGGGCAGAAGTCTTTGCGAAGCAGGGCATGGAGTATGCCGAACCGACACTGGTCCTGTTTAATGGCAGCGTCGAGTCTGCCTGCGGAACCGCGGGGGCGGCAGTCGGTCCGTTCTATTGTCCGGGCGACCAAAAGCTCTACATCGATTTAAGTTTCTATGATGAACTGCAGCAGCAATTCCAGGCGCCGGGCGATTTTGCGATGGCTTACGTCATTGCCCATGAAGTTGGGCACCACGTCCAGAACCTGCTTGGGGTGATGGAACAAGTGCAGCCCCTGCGGAACCAGCTAAGTGAAGAGGAATACAACAAACTGCAGGTCAAGCTTGAATTGCAGGCTGATTACTACGCCGGTGTCTGGGCCCACCACGCACAGGGTATGGACCTTCTCGAAGAAGGCGACCTGGAAGAAGCTTTGACGGCAGCGAGTGCGGTCGGGGATGACACCATCCAGAAACGTTCGCGCGGTTATGCGGTTCCGGAGAGTTTTACACACGGCACTTCCGAACAGCGCAAACGCTGGTTCTATAAAGGGTTTGACAGCGGAACCATCCAAGGCGGCGATACGTTCAATGCTCCGGAACTGTGACGCTTTCCTGCGAAAAAAATCGCGAAACGAAGAGCCCTGCATTGATATTTTCGGTGTTGTGATTCATTATTGAAATAGACAGTCTTTTCATGTTTCTATGGAAAGAAATCAGTTCTATGAAGGAAGAAAATTTATGCATGAAGAAAATATTACACGCATCCAGCTTGACGGCCGTGAACTGATCCTCATCGGGACAGCGCACGTATCGCGCCAAAGTGCAGAACAAGTCAAGCAGGTCATCGAAACGGAACGTCCGGATTCGGTTTGCATAGAACTTGATGCACAGCGCTATCAGTCAGTCATGGAAAACAGCAAATGGAAAGAGACCGATATTTTCAAAGTCATCAAAGAAAAGAAATCGAGCCTGCTGCTGATGAACCTGGCGATTTCCTCATTCCAGAACCGCTTGGCGGACCAGTTCGGCATCAAGCCGGGCCAGGAGATGATTCAGGGAATCGCGTCAGCCAAAGAAACAGGGGCAGAACTGGTGCTTGCCGACCGCAACATCCAAGTGACGTTCTCGCGGATTTGGAGCAATATCGGGTTTATGGGCAAAGCACAGCTATTGACCTCGGTGTTCTTCAGCATTTTCAGCAAAGAGACGATTTCCGAGGAAGACCTTGAAAAAATGAAATCGCAGGATACGCTGAATGCGGTACTGAACGATTTTACGCAATCGTTCCCGAGGCTGAAAAAACCGCTGATCGACGAACGCGACCAATACTTGGCGCAGAAAATCAAAGACGCGCCGGGCGATAAAGTAGTGGCGGTTCTTGGCGCCGCCCATGTACCGGGGATTACGAAAGAGATCCATAATGACCATGATTTAAAAGCGCTGTCCGAAGTTCCGCCGAAATCGAAATGGCCGACCATTATCGGATGGGCGCTGCCGATTCTTTTGGTTGTGCTGCTGACCATCACGTTTTACAACAATCCGGCAGCGGGCATTGACGGCACCATCAGTTGGGTTCTATGGACCGCTTCACTTGGTGCAATCGGCGCCGCGTTGGCATTTGGCCATCCGTTGGCAATTTTGACCGCTTTTGTCGGAGGGCCGGTCGGTGCGCTGCATCCCCTGCTTGCTGCCGGTTGGTTCTCAGGCCTGATGCAGGCTTATGTGAGACGCCCGAATGTCGGCGATTTTGAAACATTGTCGAAAGATGTCTTTACGCTGAAAGGCTTCTGGGACAATAAAGTCACACGGGTCCTTTTGGTGGTCGTTCTCACCAACCTGGGAACGGCAGCCGGCAATATTATCGGCGGTGCCGATGTAATCCGGCTATTCCTGAAAAACCTATAATTTCTTAAAACCAGACGCAGGGTTCGCGTCTGGTTTTTTTATTTTGGGCAGCGTTGAAAAAATGGAAAAGGGGTATAGAAAAGCAGAAAGACATTACGGTTGAGGAGGAACTGCTGATGGGCCTCTTTGTCATGGGTATTCTGCTCTGGTCGCTGGTCATTGCTTCGGTCATCCTGTTTATCTACGGTTTGTGGAAAAGTTCATGGAAAGCGCTTGTTTGGAGCGGTGCCGCCATACTGGTTCCAATGATGCTGATTTTTCTTGGTGGCCAAGGCATCTGGTTCCGGCTCAGTATTTTGGTCCCCATCGCCATCTTTGCTGCAGCGTACTACATGAAACAGAAAACGACGCATCTGCCGCTGTCTTAAAACGGGACCGGAGAAATCCGGTCTTTTTTTTTTTGCACTCAAGTGTTCAAAATAGCCATACATAGAATGAGGTTATACAATAGTTATACAAAAATCTAAAGGAAGAAGGTGTCTTATGCGTTATCTACTTGAACGGGGGAAATTGTTTTTATTTTTATTTTTCATCCTGACTGTCATCGGAGCATATGTCTTCACGACGCTGCCGCAGCGTGAAATTCCGGAAACGCCGCCGAATCTTGTGCTGGTTTCCACGATATTGCCCGGTGCAGGCCCAGAGGAAATTGAAACGTCGATCACCAATCCGATTGAAAGCGAATTGCAGAAAGTGGATGGCATTTCCACAATGCAGTCGGTTTCTTCGAATTCGGCTTCCATCATCACGATGGAAATCGAGGACGGGTTTGATGCGGCTGATTTGGTGACGGAAATGCAGCAGCAGGTCCAACGTGCTTCGTCGCAGTTTCCGGATCAGGCACAGGCGCCCACTGTCGAAAAGCTTGATTTGACCTTCCCGCTGGTGTCGTACATGTTCTACGGCGATGAAGCGGAGCTTGCGAAAATGGAAACGGCGTTCGCTGATTTGAGCGAAGAAGTGGAAGCGGTGGACGGCGTTGCAGGAACGGAAGTCAAAGGTTTGGACGGGCGCCAGATCCTGGTTGAACTCCAGACGGACAAGCTTGCCGAGAGCGGCGTGCAGCCATTTGAAGTGCTCGAATCGCTTCAGCAGGCGAACCAGCCCTTGTCGCTTGGCTCCCATGACAACGGCAATGAGCAATTGCTTCTGACTGTGCAGCAAAAAGAAGGCATCGACAAATTAAAAGCGCTGCGCGTCGGTTCTGCAGCGGTGCCTCTTGAAGATGTAGCAACCATTGAAAGCGTCAATCAAAACAAAACGGACATTGTCACGTATCAGGGCCAGCCGGCCATTTCGTATACGGTCTTTTTGAAATCGGCTCAGGACGTGCCTTCTGTGGATGAGAACGCTTCGGAAGTGATTGAAGCCTTCACCGATGCATTGCCGGCCGGAGTCGAAGCGGAACGCTACGAATCCCAGGCAGAGAATGTGAATACGATTTTCGACAGTTTGTATGAATCATTGCTGATTGCGGTATTGGCAGTCCTGATCATTACCACTGCCGGCTTGACTTTGTACGGGGCATTTGCCGTCGCGTTGACAGTTCTTGCTTCAGTCCTGATCGGCCTGATCCCGATTCCGTTCATGGGCGTCGATTTGAACCAAATTTCTGTGATCGGCCTGATTATCGCCATCGGGATTCTGGTGGATGATAGCATTGTCGTTAACGACAATATCCAGCGCCGCTACAAGCTGGGGGATTCTCCGATGGACGGCGCGATCAACGGCGTGCGGGAAGTCTATTCTTCGATCATTGCATCAAGTCTGGCCATTGTGGTGACGTTCTCGCCGCTCTTGCTGCTGTCAGGCGGCAACGGCGCATTCATCAAAGCATTGCCGAGCATTTTGATTACGACGATCATTGCATCAACGGTGCTGTCGATTACGCTTGTGCCGATGATGCAGTATTTGAAAACCAAACGCGGCGGCAAAAAGAAAATTTCAGATACGCCTGGATTCCTGGGGAAACCGCTCGAAAAAATGGCGGTCTTTTATTCAGAGAAAATTCTGCGCGGCGTGCTGAAGCGGCCCTTGCTCGTAGGAATCGGCGGTTTGGTGCTGGCGTCAGGACTGTTGTCGCTAGCTTTCTTTACGCCGTTTGAATTTTTCCCGGCCGCTGACCGCAAAGAAGTGACGATGGATGTGCGGCTTGCGGAAGGCACACCAATCGAAGAAACGAATCAGTTTCTTCAGGAACTGACAGGGAAAATGCAGGACGAAGAACCGGATATCGATGAAGTATCGATTTTTACCGGTGACGGCTTGCCGAACCTGTTTGCTTCATCAATGGACAACACCGGTCCGAATACGGGACAAGTTGCGTTCCGGATTGACCGGGAACAGACGACGGCTGCTGACTTTATCGACAAATGGCAGCCGGAACTCCGGGAACAGTATCCCGATGCGGAAATTTTCCTGAGCACGATTGTCCAGGGGCCGCCGACCGGAGCACCGGTAACCGTTACGGTAAAAGGCGCTGACTTGGCGGAATTGACGGCGCTGCGTGACGGTTTGACGGAAGACATGCTGGCTAACGGCGCAGACGTTGTGACCGATAACCTCGGGGAAGCGGTGCCGGCCACCCGGTATGTGCCGAACGATGACGCCCTGGATGAAAACCGGATTCCGCTCAGCACCGTGACAAACCAGCTTCAGCTTTTGACACAAGGCATTCCGCTGTACAGCATTTACGAAGGGCAGACGCCTTATGACGTAGTATTGAAGCAGGCGGGCATTAAAGACGGGGAAGCGATCGAACTCGCTGACTTCCAGCTGCCGGTGTTGAACGGACAAGGGCCGCCGCAGCTGGTGGGGCTTGATCAATTGCTGACGCCTGAAGAAACATCTGTCGTCGCACAGATTCCGCATCAAAATGCGGAGCGTTCCATTACATTGCGGGCGTTTGGCGAAGTGGATGATTTTGAAGGCAAGATGCTCGCAGTGGTGGACGAACAGCGCGCTGAGCTGGCAGATGGCTATGAACTGTCGACCGGCGGGGAAAACTCGGACCAGGAAGCCTTCTTTACGGAAATCGGCCTCTTGTTCCTGGTGGTCATCCTGCTTGTTTACCTGGTCATTGCTTTCCAGTTCAAATCATTCAGCCTGCCGTTCCTTGTGCTGATCGCTGTGTATCTTGGCATATCCGGCGCCATCCTTGGCCTCTTTATCACCCAGACGCCGCTCAGTTTCCTTGGCGTTATGGGAATCGTTTCCTTGACGGGGATAGTGGTGCGGAACGCAGTCGTATTGATTGATTTCGTGGAAGTCCGCAGACTATCAGGCGGCTTCGATATTAATGAAGCGATTGTCGAATCCGGCTATGCCCGCATTAAACCGATTGTGCTCACGTCTTTGACATCGATTGTGGCGCTGATCCCGGTGGCATTGTCGGGCGATCCGCTGTTTGAAGCGCTGGCCATTACCATCATTGCCGGCCTTACATTCTCCAGTATCTTCACCTTGGTCATGATTCCGGCATTGTATCTCGTATTTTACCGGATCAACCACCGCAGAAAGAAAAAAGGCCGCTCGGGCGGGGAAGAAGCTTCTTCCGTTTAATAAAATCCGATTGAAGGACTGCGGATAATAGGTGAAAAAACTGCGCACATCTGACGGGATGTGCGTTTTTTTGATGCGGCAAAGGGTAATCAGCAATATAGATAGATTTTCACTTTCAATAAGCGGAGGTGAGTGGCAATGAAAAATGAGCAGCAGTCAGTTATGGATAAAAATTTCCGGAAAGGGCCATTTTTGGCCGTATTGATGGCCGGTGTATTTGTCGCAATCCTCAATCAAACTCTGCTTGCCACTGCCTTGCCGCATATTATGGACGATTTGGATATTAACGCCAATGTGGCGCAATGGCTGACGACGGTTTTCATGCTGGTGAACGGGGTCATGATTCCGATTACTGCGTTTTTAATCGGCAAATTTTCAACGCGCCGCTTGTTTTTGGCGGCCATCGGCTTGTTTGCTGCCGGGACCATCATTTGTGCGGTTGCTCCTGGTTTTCCGCTGCTGATGGTCGGCCGCATTGTTCAAGCTTCAGGCGCCGGCATTATGATGCCCTTGACGCAAACCATCCTGTTTATCGTGTTTCCGGTTGAAAAGCGCGGGCAGGCCATGGGCTTGTTTGGCCTGGTGATTTCGTTTGCACCGGCGCTTGGCCCAACCTTA
This sequence comes from Planococcus glaciei, assembly GCF_900099655.1. Classification (GTDB taxonomy): domain Bacteria; phylum Bacillota; class Bacilli; order Bacillales_A; family Planococcaceae; genus Planococcus; species Planococcus glaciei. The sequence continues at coordinate 298,554 of NZ_FNDC01000001.1, read as the reverse complement.
TCTGGATGGATTGTGGAGCAGTATCCATGGCGTGCGCTTTTTTATATCGTAATTCCCATTGCCCTCGCTGATTTCGTGCTGGCCTATTTCCTGCTGCGCAACGTCACCAAGCAGACTTTCCCGACACTGGATCTGCCGTCAGTCATCTTTTCCACTTTCGGCTTTGGCGGTATTCTTTACGGCTTTTCAAGTGCCGGCAATTCAGGATGGGGGAGCTGGCCTGTCATCCTGTCGATTGCGGTCGGCATTGTTTCGCTAATTGTGTTTATCCGCCGCCAATCCCGGTTGAAAGAACCGCTTTTGGAATTCGGCGTGTTTTCTTACGGCATTTTCACCTTGTCGACGATATTAAGTGTCATTGTCTTTATTTCAATGATCGGCAGTGCGACCATTTTGCCGATTTATATGCAGAATATGCACGGCTTCACTGCCTTTGAATCCGGGCTGATGCTGCTGCCGGGCGCCATCATCATGGGAGCGATGAACCCCGTCGCCGGCAAGATTTTCGATGTGGCCGGCGGCAAATGGCTGGCAGTGGTTGGGCTGCTGATCGTAACGGTTTCCACGTTCCAATTTTCGGTGCTGACGACAACGACTTCCTTCACTTATTTGGCTGTCATGCATGCCATCCGGATGTTTGGGGTTTCGCTGGTGATGATGCCGGTCACCACTGCCGGGCTCAATCAGCTGCCGGAACGCCTTATCCCGCATGGCACCGCGATGAGCAATACAATGCGCCAAGTGTCCGGTTCAATCGGCACCGCGCTGCTCGTCACCATTATGACCGGTACGGCATTGGACCCGCAGCAATACGGTGCAGAAGGGCTCGTGCGCGGCGTCAATATTTCGTTTGTGGTGGTCGGTGTATTGAGCGGCATTGGCGTATTCCTGGCATTTTTCCTGAAAAAAGCAGAACCTGCCAAGAGCAGGAAATAAGGCTGTTTTTGCGGATGCCTGTTTGAATTTTCATTGCATTATAACAACTTTTACGATAAGAATTTGTCACAGGATAGCCATTTACTTCTTTTCATGGATTTGGTAAGATGTCTGACGACAGTAAACTATTTAACTGACGCACTGGCTGAAATGAAAGCGTTTCATGCTAAAAAACTAATGAGGTGAAGTTGTGAATTTATTATGGGGCATCTTTGGTGTATTCGTAGTTTTGGGAATCGCCTTTCTTTTATCGAGCAGCAAAAAGTCGATTAAGCCAAGAACTATTCTCGGCGGTTTAGCTATTCAAATTACATTTGCATTTATCGTTCTGGAATGGGAGGCAGGGAAGAAGGCACTTCTTTGGTTCTCTGGTAAGGTTCAAAATGTCATTGACTACGCTGGAGAAGGAATCGCGTTCGTATTCGGTCCAGCGGCTGATACTGCAAACTTCGGTTTCGTATTTGCCTTCCAGGTATTGACAATCATCATTTTCTTCTCGTCTTTGATTTCGGTGCTTTACTATTTGGGCATTATGCAAATTGTCATCAAAATATTAGGTGGCTTTTTATCAAAACTTCTTGGAACGAGCAAAGCGGAGTCGATTTCAGCTGCAGCGAATATTTTCGTTGGCCAGACAGAAGCACCGCTTGTTATCCGTCCGTTTATCGCAGGAATGACCAGATCTGAGTTGTTTGCTGTTATGACAGGTGGACTTGCTTCAGTGGCCGGATCTACGCTTGCAGGTTATGCGCTTTTAGGTGTACCTCTTGAATATTTATTGGCAGCCAGCTTTATGGCAGCGCCAGCCGGTCTGATCATGGCTAAAATCATGATTCCTGAAACAGAAGACGTTTCAGAAAGAGAAGACGTGGTGATGGAAAAAGACAACACCTCGGTCAACGTTGTGGACGCTGCTGCACGCGGCGCGGCTGACGGCTTGCAATTGGCTTTGAATGTCGGCGCGATGCTGCTTGCGTTCATCGCTTTGATCGCTTTGTTAAACGGTATGCTTGGCGGAATCGGCAACTGGTTCGGCGCAGAAGGCCTGACTATCCAAACCATACTCGGCTTCATCTTTGCGCCACTTGCTTGGGCAATCGGTGTGCCTTGGGCGGAAGCGGTACAAGCTGGTAGCTTTATCGGACAAAAATTGGTGCTCAACGAATTTGTTGCATACACTTCTTTTGCCCCTCAAATTGCTGACTTGTCTCCTAAGACCGTCATCGTTGTCAGCTTTGCCCTTTGTGGGTTCGCCAACTTGAGCTCATTGGCTATTTTGCTTGGCGGACTTGGTGCATTGGCGCCAAGCCGCCGTCCGGATATCGCACGTTTGGGTATCAAGGCGGTTGCGGCCGGGATGCTTGCTTCACTTCTGAGTGCGGCCATTGCCGGTATGTTCATGTAATAATAAATTCACAAGAAAAAACCTCTTTATCTTTGGATGAAGAGGTTTTTTGTTTATCGGACACTTTCCGCTGGCGGAAAGTGTCCTTCTTTTAGGAAGCGGCCGTCTGCTGCGGCCGCTTTTTCCGTTTATGGGTTTGTTTTGAGTTGAAAAACGGCGAAAATGCGTTGTTAAGGGAAGGAATGGATGCATTTCGCAGGCGAAATGCGATGAAGGGCTCAGTTATGCGCGCTTAGAGAATTTTATGCGCGTTCAGGAGGATTTATGCACGTTCAGCGAATTTTATGCGCGCTCAGAAAAATTTATGCACGTTCACCAAAATTCGACAGGAGAACGGCGTCTTTATGATTTGGGCTGGTAAACTCGCGCTTTTAATTCACCGGTTGTTTCCAAATTCAACTCTTTTAACAAACGGGTAGCCACCGACCTAGATTCTATCCCGCAAAATCTCCTGAACTCCTGATTCGTCAATTCGCTGCTGACCAGCGTAAAATACTCCCGGACCGCCAGTACGTGAGCGGAACTGTCCCGTTCTCCGCAACGTGGGCATTGCCAGCTTCGCCTTACGCGCTGCATGGCATACCACTGGCAGCCTCGGCAATAGACGCCGGGTTTCAACTCGCTTGGATCGATGAAGTATCTTTTGCACAATGGAGTTTGCCTAAAAGGGGTTTGATTTGCTAGAAGCGTCTTTTTGATTTTCGTCAATTTTACATCCGGCGCTTTTGGGGGAGAAGCTGTCCAGATTTTTAAGAGGGTTTCGGGCAGCTGGTACGTTTTGCAGATCGGCGCCTCGGCCGGTTTGGCAATGAACTCGCACTTTTTCGCGGTGAACACGATCAAGCCGCGGATCGGCAAGGTGATTTTCCGTGCCTTGAACCAGGCCGCCAGAAAGCGAATGTGTTTGTTGAGCTGGACGCGCGGGTCTTCCATCACCGTTTTCACATCTTCTTCGTCAAACCGGTAAAACTCGCCGGTGTTATCATCAAAATGGATTTTGCCGCTGATGTTCTTCGATTCGATAATAATGGCGCAGCGCTCGGTCAACAGAAGAGCATCCATTTGTACAGGCCAATTGCCCAACTTCAGGTTTACATCCCACAGCATGTCGAACGTCTCTTCCAAATGAAATTCTTTCATACGTGAAGCAAGTCGGTTTTCGCCTCTATACCCAGCAGCTGCCCGGTGCCATTCACTTTGTATGTAATTCTTTTCGGAATGAGCTTCCGGAAGACGGCCGGCGAGCCGCTCCAATCCTTCCATTTTTGACAGTATACGCAATTCCACATGCATGCCTCCTTCGATTGAATTAAATGCAGTATAGCATCATTCCCCCAGCTTGGAACCCTCTATATAAATGACGCGAAAAAGCATTGATTTCTTGCTTTTTGCGACCGGAAAACGATTAACTTCCATTCAAGCAAAATCCCTTGACAGCAAGCTTTTTTTGGCTTAAACTCCTATATTGGCTCACCTGTAATTTATGGGAAGAGCGGGTAGGGAGAGGGCTAATTTAATAGAAGGTTTTGTGAATGTTTAATTGGATGGACCGCTTTTTTGGTCTTCAAACAAATGGAACTTCGGTGAAACGGGAAATGTCTGCGGGCGTCATCGGCTTTTTTACAGTCGTGTACATCATTGCGGTCAATTCGCTGATCCTGTCGGAATCCGGCATGCCACTTGAAGCGGCGATTATCGCCACCATTGCCGCATCCGTATTCGGCTGTCTGGTCATGGGATTCTGGGGCAATGCGCCGATTCTGTTGGTTCCCGGCATGGGCATCAATGCCTTGTTCTCGTACACGATGGTCCAGTCGACGGGCTTGTCGTGGCCGGAAGCACTGGCTGTCGTGTTCATCTCGGGGCTCATCTTCGTCGTCATCGCGTTTACGCCTCTTGCGAAACTGCTGAATGCAGCGGTGCCGTATTCGCTGAAAGAAGCGATTACGGTGGGGCTGGGTTTGTTCCTGATGCTGATCGGCCTTGAAAAAGGCGGCATTGTCGAACGCGGCACGTCATCGATTTTGGCCCTCGGCTCACTCGGTGAACCGCATGTGCTGGCGACGGTTTTGACGTTTGTCGTAGCGATTGTGCTGTTTATCCGCAACGTACCGGGGAATTTCCTGATTACGATTGTGGCCGGAACCGTGATTGCGTCGTTTTTCGGCTTGATCGACATGAGCGCGGCAGGCGGATCGTCCATCGAGGCTGCTGAAGCGTTCGCTGTGTTCGGCGCGCTGTCGTTTGACGGGATCTTGTCGATGGCCTTTTGGATTGCCGTGTTCTCTTTGACGATGGTCATCGTTTTCGAGAACATCGGGACGGTCCAGGGGCAGGTATCGTTTGTGGAACGCCCTGAGAAATTCGGGCGCGCGTTCCAGGCAACGTCCGTTTCTGCGATGGCATCCGGCGTCTTCGGCACAAGCCCGACAGTGGCAAGCGCTGAAAGCACGGCAGCCATGGCGGCTGGCGGACGGACCGGCTTGACGTCAGTGACGGCAGGAATCCTTTTTATGGTTTCGGTATTTTTCATTCCGGCCATCAAACTGATTCCGGATAGCGCCATTGCGCCGATTTTGATCATTGTCGGTGGCTTGATGGTTCAGAATATCCGCAACCTGGATATGAAGGACATGAGCGAAAGCTTCCCGGCGCTGTTGATTGTGGCATTGATTCCTTTCACGTACAGCATCGCGGACGGCATCGCCATCGGCTTTATCCTGTACCCGATCTTGAAAGTGGCAATCGGGAAGTGGCGGGAAGTGTCGATGACGCTTTACATCATCGCCGGCTTGTTCCTCATGAACTTTGTGTTTCACGTCATCGGTTAATTGAAAAAAACGCATCTGTCCTGAGGCAGATGCGTTTTTCTGTTAAGCGCGGCTGAGTTCCTCCGAACCGCCCTGTGGTGGTATAATAAAACAAAGAGATCGAAAGGAGTTGGAAATCCCCATGAAATATACCAAGTCAAAAATGGAACAGCTCGTAAGCGATCATCCGGAGTTGAAAAAGCGTATGAAAACGTTAATGAAAGACATGGAACTGGAAAAGAACTTTGCCTTGAAAGCTCTCTACCATTCTGAAGTGACCGATAACGGCCCGTATCAAAAAGATTATCAGGATTTGGATCTGCAATAATGTGCAGATCTTTTTTTATGGCTGAAATTAAAAAGAAAAGAACTTCCTTTAAGTTTTGCTTAAAGGAAGTTCTTTTTGTTCGTCAAGCCATTGCTGCCAGGATTCATAAGTTTCACCCAGGTGCCAGACCTTTTTGGAATGCAGCTTTTGCGCTACTCCTTTGCCGCCTACAAGAAAGCGCATGCCCGGATTCTCTTTGGACAACTCTTCGATGTAGTGCTCGACGGTCGGCAAGAGTTTAGCATCCAATATCGACATGCAGACAATTTCGGTCTGCTGCTGCCGCGCGGCTTCCGGCAGCCCGGCAATCGGCGTATCCTGCCCGAAATACATGACAGGGAAGCCGTTTTCCCGCAGGAACAACGTGAACAGCAAAAGCCCCAGCTGATGGTTTTCTCCGCTTGGGCACAGCGCCATCACTTTTGGCATCTCCGTTGAAGTCGGGAAGATGCGGAAGAAATGGGAAAAGCGCTGCTGGACAATGTGGCTGATCATATGCTCATGAGCCGCAGTAAGCGAGCCATTTTCCCATTCTTCTCCGATATGGACCATCAGCGGTGCAATAATGGAGAAAAAGACTGTACGGTAATGGAATAAGGAAAAGTTCAAATCAAGCAGGTAATTAAAGCGTTCCGTATCCATTTCGGAAGCGGCCAAATAAAGTTCCTGAATGGACTTGCTGAATGGTTCTTCGTCTGTTGCCGTAGTCGGCATCACCGCTTTTTCAGCGGGCTTTCTTTTTGAGGCATGAAGCTGTTTGACGGCTTCACTGATTTTAAAGCCTCTTTCCTGCACTTGTATTTTAAGCCATTTCAAATCTTCCAGGTTCTGATCCGAGTAAAGCCGGTGTCCGGATTCAGTGCGCGCTGGCGTGATGGCATTGTATCGGGTTTCCCAGGAACGGATGGTTACCTTTGGCATATCTAAAAGCTTAGCAGCTGCTTTAATATTATACATAGCTATACCTCCGTTTCTTTAACGTGTCTGTATAATTATTATACAACCTTTGGAGGCATTCAGTAAAGCTTTAGGGATATAAGGAAGAAAGAATGTATAAAAAAACTGGAACCCTTCCAAAAGGGTTCCAGTTTTACCGAATTACAAAGCAGGATTGATTTTTGCAGTGCGTGAACGCTGCCAAGTGACCGTAATCATCATGGTGACCATCAGCATCACAAATCCCAGGATGAACGGATAAGAAATATTGAAATCATAAAGCACTCCGGCAAGAAGCGGTCCGATGACATTTCCGATGCTCATGTAAGCATTGTTCATGCCCATCGCAAATCCGACTTCGCCTTCAGCCATTTTGGAGATGAGCGTATTAAGCACCGGACGCAAAATGGATGTAGCCATAAAGATGATCAGTGAGACGGTAAAGAACATCGCGTAGCTTCCGGCAAACAACGACAACAGGAAGCCGGCTGCTGCGACACCGATAAAGGCGATCAGCACAGGCACTTCGCCGAAGCGGCGGACGATGCGGTCCACGATGAACAGCTGCACGATCACACCGACGATGCCTGTAGCGGTAATCATAAAGGCGATGTCTTTGGCGGTCGACTGGAACTGATTGTCGAGGTATAGACCGACGACCGATTCATACGCCAGCAAACCGAAGCTCATGACAAGGGTAATCACCAACGGAATGAAATACGGCATGGTCACCGAGCGCCCGATTTTCTTCATCATGGATTCTTCATCGGTTAAGGTAGCAGCCAACGCCGGATCCGCTTCAACAGCATCGTTTTCTTTCAGCCAGATCATCGAGAAGAGAACGGCCACTAACGAAACAAGAGCGGATACCAAAAATGGCAATTTCAAGTCGTACTCCGCCAGGAATCCGCCGATTCCGGGCCCTACAACGATGCCAAGCGACATGGCGGCAGAAACCAGGCTGTTTCCTTTAGCCCGCTGGTCGAACGTTGTAATGTCGGCGATATAGGCAAAGATGGCCGGAACGAGCATCGCAGCTCCGACTCCGCCGATTACGCGCGACAGGTACAGAATCCAGATGGAATCCGACAGATAAAACACAAACATGGACAGCGTCAAACCGGCCAGCCCGTAAATGATCATTTTCCGACGGCCATACTGATCCGCCCATTTGCCGGCAACCGGCGAGAACACAAACTGCGCCGCCGCGAATATGGCAATCATGAGGCCGGCAGCCAAGCCGCCTTGATTGATCGATTGGAGATAAGAGGGAAGGATCGGGATGATGATGCCGAAGCTTCCGATGGCAATAAACATATTGATCATCAATATGATGATCTTTTTTCTTTGGTCCGCAGACATGGGCAGCAGCCTCTTTTCTTCTATATATAGTTCCGAGTTTTTTTCTCAGCCTACCTATAGTAATTTGAGCAGGCAGTTTTTGTCAATGCAACTGAACTGAGTTTCGGAAATTTATTTCGGAAGGTGAAATTTATTCTCCGCCGAACGTGTATTTTTGCCAATAAAAAACTGAATCTCTTAAACAAGAGACTCAGCTTCAGATTCTTCTATGCGCATAAGCGCCAATGCTTTGGCTGTACGTGAACTGCGCCAGACAACCGCAATGGACAAGGTGACGATCAACAGGCCGAGGCCCAGGATGAACGGATAGTTGATATTGAAATCGAACAGCAGGCCGGCAGACAAAGGCCCGAGGACATTGCCGAGGCTCATATAGGACGTATTCATGCCCATCGCAAAGCCGACTTCGCCTTCTGCCATTTTCGAAATCAGGATATTGAGCACCGGCCGCAAAATGGCCATTGCCAGGAAGATGACGAGCGATACGCCGAAAAACGTAGCGTAGCTTCCCGCAACAAGCGATAACAGGAAACCTACAGTCGCAAGGCCGAGGAAAGCGATCAATACCGGCACTTCGCCGAAGCGGCGCACCAGACGGTCGACGACAAATACTTGGACAATGACGCTGACAAGGCCGGTAGCGGTGATCATCATGGCGATGTCTTTTGAAGTCGAACCGTATTCTGTCGTCAAATACATGCCGATGACCGACTCATAAGCGACCAGCCCGAAGCTCATGACAAACGTAATGATCAATGGAATGAAGTACGGCATTTTGACGGAACGGCCGATTTGCTCCAGCATCGATTCGTCTTTTGCAAATTCTTCCGCCTGCTTCGTGCTGTCGGCGGTCGGCGCAATTTCTTTCAGCATGGCCAATGAAAAGACAACAGCAGTGAAAGTGACGATCGCCGAAACAAGGAACGGCAATTTCAAGTCGAAATCAGCCAAAAAGCCGCCGATTCCAGGTCCGATGACCAAACCGAGCGACATGGACGCAGTGACCAGGCCCGTGCCTTTTGCGCGCTGCGCAGCTGTCGTGATGCCAGCTACATACGTAAAGATGCCCGGAACAAGAAAAGCGTCACCGATGCCGCCGACGATGCGGGAAGCATACAGAAGCCAAATGGAATCCGTCGCATAGAACATCAGCATGGAAACCGTCAAGAGCGACAAGCCGATGATGATGACTTTGCGCGGTCCGTAGATGTCTGCCCATTTGCCGCCAAGCGGCGAGAACAGGAGCTGAGCTCCGGCGAAGATGGCAATCATCAAACCGGCGGCGGTACCGCCCTGGTTGATGGATACGAGATATGCGGGGAGAATCGGGACGATGATTCCGAAGCTGGCGATGGCGATAAACATATTCACCATCAGGATCGTGATTTTTTTGCGTTGTTGAGAAGACATTACAGGAAAAGCCTCTTTTCTATCGAATAAATTGATTTCATCAAAAGCAAAGCGTCGGAGAGGTGATAGTCAAACAGCAAGCTGTCCGCTTAAACAGCGGATTCAGCTTTAAATGAAAGTGCTTCTTCAGGCATCTCGGCCGCTTTTTTGCTGCGCGAAATGTGCCAGGCAGCAGTAATTGAAATCGTGACTGCCAGCATGATGAGCCCGAGGAGGAACGGGAAGACCAGGTTGATGTCGTACAACAGCCCCGCTGAAATCGGGCCGATGACGTTGCCGATGCCCATGAAAGAAGTGCTGAGACCCATCGCAAAGCCGACTTCGCCTTTTGCCAGTTTGGAAACCAGGATATTCAACACCGGGCGGAGGATGGACATGGCCATGAAAATGATCAATGTCACGGCAAAGAACATGGCGTACGTGTCAGCTATAAGCGCGAGCAGGAAGCCGGCAGAAGCAACGCCGAGAAACGCAATTAGGACTGGCACTTCCCCAAAGCGGCGGATTAGCCGCTCGACTGCAAACAGCTGGGTCAAAACGCTGACGCCCTGGATGGCGATGCACATAAGGGCGATGTCCTGGACGCTGGCATTGAATTCGTCGTTGAGCACCAGGCCGAAAATCGATTCGTAAGCGATTAAACCGAAGCTCATCACGAACGTGATAACCAATGGAATGAAATACGGCATTTTGGTGGAACGGGCAATTTTTTTGGACATCGATTCTTCATCCGCTAAATCCCGTACATTGGCTTGCCCCGTCCGCAAAGGGTCGCTTTCTTTTAAAAATGCGACGGAGAACAGAACTGCGCTAAGAGTGATAAAAGCAGACAGGAGAAACGGCGCTTTTACGTCGAAATCCGACATAAACAGCATGATGGCCGGTCCCGCCACAAGGCCCATCGACATGGAAGCTGTCACGAGGCCAGTCCCTTTCGCGCGCTGTTCGGGCGTCGTGATGTCCGCTGTATAGGCAAAAACTGCCGGAATCAGGAACGCGTCGCCGATTCCGCCGATGACCCGCGCCGCATACAAAATCCATAAGACGTCGGTTGAATAAAATAAAAAGCCGCCGGCAGTGATCAGCATCAGACCGATGATGATCATTTTGCGGCGGCCAAATTGGTCGGTCCATTTGCCGCCAAGCGGGGCAAACAGAAGTTGTGCACCGGCGAAGATCGCAATGATCATTCCTGAAGCCATCCCGCCTTGGTTGATCGATTCCAGATAAGCCGGAATCACCGGACCGGTAATTCCAAAACTTGTTATCGCAATAAACATTGTAATCATTAATATGCTGATTTTCTTGTGTTGAAGTGAAGACATTAAATGGTGCCTCGATTCAATTGAAATTATTGTACAAACTCTACTCGTTTTGACAACTTTCATATATTATGATGAAAAACCCTTAAAGTCAATGTGTTTTGCTCATAAAAATATCACTAATTAATAACAATTTATTATTTTGTTATATAAATATTCTCATTATTTATAAAAGCTGATACAAAGCCTTTTTTATTCATTTTTGCATTTGAAAATTATCTGAATATCACTTCTGAATAGCAAATGGAACGCTTACAGAGGAAAGAATCTTATTTGGTTTTGTTACAGCGCTGTGAATAAAAAGCTTAATATAGCAGAAGCAGGGAGCAGGGGTTTATTAAGACCCTATAAAGGTAAGGTATAATTAAGGCAGGAACAGAAGACAATTGAGCCACGAAAGGTGACTGTGATGGGACATACTATAGAACGTATTAAAGCCATACAATTGCAGGAACGGATTATTGACGCAGAGCTGGCGGCATCTTGGATTCAGGACGGCATGACATTGGGGCTCAGCGGATTTACACGAGCGGGGGACGCCAAAGCGGTGCCGCTTGCATTGATCAAGCGGGCTGAAACGGAAAGCTTGAAAGTGAATGTGTTTACCGGGGCTTCTTTGGGTTCGGACATCGATCGTTTATTTGCAGAAGCGGGTATCGTGGGCAAGCGCCTGCCGTTTCAGGCTGACCCGGTGATGCGCCGGAAAATTAACGAAGGCGAAATGCTGTTTGTCGACCATCACTTGTCCCAGACGGCGGAATGGATCAAAGCTGGCGTCATCGAACCGATCGACTTCGCTATTATTGAAGCGCTGGGCATAACGGAAGACGGATTGATCATCCCCACTACGTCGGTCGGAAACTCGGCTCTTTTTGTGCAGTATGCGAAAAACGTCATTGTGGAAATCAATACGGCACAGCCGGCGTTGTTTGAAGGGATACACGATATTTACGACACCGGCAAACAAGGCGAGCGCCTGCCGATTCCGCTGACTCACGTGGATGACCGCATTGGCGTTCCAGGGATTCCAGTGGATTTGGAGAAGGTGCGGGGCATCGTTTTTACGCATCAGCCGGATTCCCCTTCCACGATTGCCTCGGCGGACGAAGAGACCGAGCAGATGGCAGAGCATTTGCTGAATTTCCTCCGTTCCGAAGTCCGGGCAGGAAGGTTGACGAAACGCCTGGCTCCGCTGCAGTCGGGCATCGGAACCGTGGCCAATGCGGTTCTTCACGGCTTGCTCGATTCAGAGTTTGACGACTTGGAAGTGTACTCGGAAGTGCTTCAGGATGCGGTATTCGAGTTGATTGATGCAGGGAAAGTCCGTTTTGCTTCGAGTTCTTCCATCACCTTGTCTGAGGAAAAAATGAAGCAGGTCTACGGCAATTTCGAAAAATACCGAGACAAGCTGATCCTGCGGCCGCAGGAGATTTCCAATCATCCGGAGATCATCCGCCGCCTTGGGTTGATTTCCATCAACACGGCACTCGAATTCGATATTTACGGCAACGTCAATTCGACCCATGTATCGGGGACAAAAATGATGAACGGCATCGGCGGGTCCGGAGATTTTGCCCGCAATGCACGCCTTTCGATTTTCGTTACCAAATCGATTGCCAAAGGCGGCAGAATCTCGAGCGTCGTCCCGTTTGCGACCCATATCGATCACACCGAACACGACGTCGATATCGTAGTGACGGAACAGGGCTATGCGGACTTGCGGGGGCTTGCTCCAAGGGAGCGGGCACCGCGGATCATCGAAAACTGTGTGCATCCGATGTACAAAGAAAAAATGCGGGCTTATTATATGGAAGCTTTGGCGCGCGGCGGACAAACGCCTCATGTGCTGGAACAGGCTTTTTCATGGCACGCGAAATTGGCGCAAACCGGCACGATGCTATAATGATATATGGCGGAAAATCGAACAGCTGCCCCTAAAAAGGGCGGCTGTTTTAATTTGTGCTGGGAGCAGGCATGGGGCTGCGCTATAATTTAAGCATTGATAAAAGACAGGAGGCCGATTATGGAGAGGCTTACACTTGATTCGCTGTTAAATGTCATTGGAGAATTGTTTTCTGATGAAATCTCAATTGCGGTATCGAATACGAAGGAATATATCTATTACAGGCCAAGCAAGCGGATCGATTTGAAGATTCAAATTGGCGATCCGGTAAAAGAAGGAACCATCGCTTATAAAGCGCTGGAAACAAAACAGAAAGCTTCGGAGTTTATTGACAAGGAGATTTTTGGCGTGCCTTACCACGGCATGGCGGTGCCGTTCGAGCAGGACGGACAGCTCGAAGGAGTGGTGATGGCGATTTATCCGGCATTTACAGACGGCAAGTCCGTCGTCACCGTGAAAAGCGCCGATGGCTGGAAGCCGATTCCGTTCAGCGACGTAAAATACTTGGAAGTGAAAGACCGCAAGACCTATGTCTATGCGGATGATTTTTGGGGGACGAATAAAAACTCGCTGCAGGAATTTGAATACATGCTGCCGAGGGACTTGTTCATCCGCTGCCACCGCTCGTTTATCGTGAATGTCCACCATATAGAAGAGATTTACCCGGATACACATTCGACTTTTGTGCTGGCAATGAATAACGGCGCGCGCATCCCGGTCAGCCAATCCTATTCAAGTTATTTCCGGAAATTGCTCGGATTTTAGAAAGTGCTGCTTCAGGCTCCAAATTATCTGCCTTAGCCATTTTTATCGCTCTTCTACCCTGCAAAACACATTTTAGACACATTTTAAGATAAAGTTATCTAATAATTAGAAAATAACAGACGCTGAAAAAAGGAAGTCCTTCTATAAAACAAAACGGATTAAAACTGAGCGGTCGCTCATGAAAACGCTTTATCTTGTGTCAAATGTGGGTTAGCTTATTAACTTCGAAAGAGAGTGATGGATATGGAGAAAAAACTTGGACGGGTAAGAGCTGCTGAATTAGTGAATCGTGTGGTAACGCCTGAAGAAGCGGCTTCGTGGATTCAAGACGGCATGACGTTGGGCCTTAGCGGATTTACACGTGCGGGAGACGTAAAAGCGGTTCCTTTTGCTTTAATAAAGCGGGCAGAAACGGAAAGCTTTAAAGTGAATGTATTTACAGGAGCTTCATTAGGCTCGGATATCGACAAATTGTTTGCAGAAGCAGGCATTGTCAACAAACGCTTGCCGTTCCAGGCAGAACCGGCGATGCGCAAAAAAATCAACGAAGGCGAAATGCTGTTTGTCGACCATCATTTGTCCCATACAGCGGAATGGATTCGCACCAATGTTACAGAAACAATTGACTTTGCAATCGTGGAAGCGCTTTCGATAACCGAAGACGGCATGATCATTCCGACGACATCTGTCGGAAACTCCGCAATCTTTGCAAAACATGCGAAAAACATCATCGTGGAAATCAATATGGCACAGCCTGAATTGTTTGAAGGGATCCATGACATATACGATACCGGGAAACAAGGCGAGCGCATGCCGATTCCGTTGACCAAAGCGGATGACCGCATCGGCACGATCGGCATCCCGGTTGAGCTGGATAAAATCCGCGGCATCGTATTTACCGAGCAGAAAGATTCGGCTTCCACAATCGTCCAGCCGGATGAGGAAACGAAAATGATGGCAGACCATCTGCTTGAGTTCCTGCGTTCGGAAATCCGCGCAGAACGATTGACAGAAAAATTGGCGCCGCTTCAATCCGGCATCGGGTCCGTGGCAAATGCCGTGCTGCATGGCATGATCGATTCGGAGTTTAAAAACTTGGAAGTGTATTCGGAAGTATTGCAGGACGCTGTATTCGATTTGATGGACGCCGGCAAAGTGGATTTCGCTTCCTGCTGTTCAATTACGCTTTCTGAAGAGAAAATGAAGCAGGTTTACGGCAATTTTGAAAAATACCGCGATAAAATTGTCCTGCGCCCGCAGGAAATCTCGAACCATCCGGAGATCATCCGCCGCCTCGGCTTGATTTCCATCAACACGGCACTCGAGTTCGACATTTACGGAAATGTGAACTCGACGCATGTGTGCGGTACGAAAATGATGAACGGCATCGGCGGTTCCGGAGATTTTGCCCGCAACGCACGCCTTGCCATTTTTGTAACGAAATCGATTGCCAAAGAAGGCAAAGTCTCAAGCATTGTGCCGTTCGTCTCTCACGTAGACCATACGGAACATGATGTGGACATTGTCGTAACAGAACAAGGCTATGCAGACCTACGCGGGCTGGCGCCTCGCGAGCGTGTCGGACTCATCATTGAAAACTGTGTCCATCCTTCTTACCGCGATGCACTTCGCGAGTATTACGCAGAAGCATTGACGCGCGGCGGCCAAACGCCGCACGTGCTGGAAAAAGCTTTTGCATGGCACACGAACTTGGCTCAGCATGGTTCGATGCTGCCGAAAAAAGAACAATTGGTGTAAACCGATAAAAACCAGCCTTTCCGGATCGACGGAAAGGCTGGTTTTTTAAGGGTTGCGTGAGTGGCTGCGCTTTTCTTTATTATCCAGCGCCCAGCCCCTCGAGTCGCTTCTGCCTTTTCGGGTATGGCAAGGAACGCTATTCCCGAAAGGCTTCCAGCGCTTGGCGGAGCTACATGGGCGCTTGCGCATTTCCTACTGCCCGCCGTACATGTCGGATGTGTTACGGGTATAGAGTTCGACAATGTTGCCGAACGGGTCTTCGGTATAAACAAGGTAATGCGGTTTGGTTTTTGACATTTTCCAGATTTTGCTGCGCTGCTTGCCGCCATGCTGGACAATCCGTTCGATGGTCTCAATCAGGTTGTCGACAATCAGGCAGATATGGAAAAATCCCTTATGGGGAAATGCACTTTCTCCTTTAAATAGGGGTTCCTGAAACTCAAACAGTTCAATGCCGATTCCGCCAAGCGACATCAAATGCACGTTGCGCATTTTCTGGACTTCGGCCCCTTGCAGATCCTGGGTCATGTTATCCGGTTCCGCTTCTGCTGCGTCAAAGTCAAAAGGACCTGCGAGCACGTAAAAGCCGAACACTTTGCAATACCAGTCGATCGCTTGGTCCAAGTCGGGGACTGCAAGCCCGACATGCGTGATTTCGCCCATTTCATCGCCTCCTTTATATATCAGTTTTACCCATAAGCGGATGATTTAATCCGTTATTAAAAACAGATTTTTCTGTATAAACAAAAATAGTTGTTGTCAAAGGTAATTTTTAGTATTATAATAAGCAATTGTGAAATTCTGAAATGAGGGTACTAATAATGAAAAATTCCATCTATGGATTGACGATTGATCAATTAAAAGAATGGTTTTTAGAAAATGGACAAAAGAAATTCCGTGCTGAACAAGTATGGGATTGGCTATATATTAAACGCGTCACTGAATTCTCCCAGATGAACAACCTCAGCAAAGAGGTCATTGCGCTTTTGGAAGAGAACTTTGCGATCCGCACATTAACAGAGGCGGTCAAGCAGGAATCTGCTGACGGCACAATCAAATTCCTGTTCCGCCTGCAGGACGGTAACTTGATTGAAACAGTTTTGATGCGCTTTAAATACGGCAACTCGGTTTGTGTAACGACACAGGTCGGCTGCAACATCGGCTGCAGTTTCTGCGCCAGCGGACTTTTGAAAAAGAGCCGCGATTTAAATGCGGGCGAAATTGTTGAGCAGATCATGCAAGTACAGGCTCACTTTGATGCACAGCAAAAAGACGAGCGCGTCAGCCACATCGTGGTCATGGGAATCGGCGAACCGTTCGATAACTACACGAACTTGATGGGCTTCTTGAATGTCGTCAACTCGCAAAAAGGTTTGGCTATCGGAGCCCGCCACATCACCGTTTCAACAAGCGGTATCGTGCCGAAAATCTACGATTATGCGGACGAAGGGTTGCAGGTTAACCTGGCAATTTCCATTCACGCGCCGAACAACGAATTGCGTTCACGCATCATGAAAATCAACAAAGCCTACCCAATCGAAAAATTGATGGCGGCTATCGATTACTATTTGGAAAAATCCAACCGCCGCATCACATTTGAATACATCTTGCTGCGCGATGTCAACGACCATGTCGAAGAAGCGCACCAATTGGCGAAATTGCTTGAAGACAAGCGCCATTTGTCATACGTCAACTTGATTCCGTACAACTCGGTCAGCGAGCATGACCAGTACCAGCAAAGCACACCGGAAGCAATCAGCGCTTTCTTCGACGCTTTGAAAAAGAAAGGCATCAACTGCGGCGTGCGCCAGGAACAAGGCGCGGACATCGACGCGGCTTGCGGCCAACTCCGCAGCAAACAAATCAAAAAAGAAAAAACAGCTGCTCTTTAAGAGAAAGCTGGTTGAAAAAAGGGCATCCTCCTACGAGGTGCCCTTTTTATGTGTCGAATTTTGGTGAACGCGCATAAATCTTTTTGAACGCGCATAAAATTTTCTAAGAGCGCATAAATTTGGCTGAACGCGCATAAAATCCTCCAGGCGCGCATAAATTCAGGAATAGCCGAAACTCTTATGAAAAATAAAAAACCCCATCGGCAATCGTTGCCAATGGGGTTTTCGTCCAAGCGATCTTTATTTTCCTCCGGACTGGAGGTTGATGCCCTGGATAAAGTATTTCTGGAAAAAGAAGAAAATCAGGATGACTGGCAACAACACAAGAAGCGAGCCGGCCATCAAGTAATTCCATTGGGTGCTGAGCTGCCCTTTAAACACCTGCAAGCCGATTTGAAGCGTGTACAGGTTCTCGTCGTTCAAATACAGCAGCGGCCCCAGGAAGTCGTTCCAAGCGCCGTTAAACGAGAAGATGGCGACAGTGGCGATTGCCGGCTTGGTGAGCGGCAAGCCGATTTTCCACCAAATGTAGAAATGGTTGGCGCCTTCCATTTTCGCAGCTTCGATCAATTCGGTCGGAATCGTCATATAGAACTGGCGCAGAAGGAAGATATTGAATGCACTGCCGAAAAACGCCGGCACGATCAGCGGGTAATACGTATTGACCCAGCCGAGGTTCGCAAACAGCACATACTGCGGAATCAGGGTAACGAATCCGGGAATCATCATGGTCGCCAGGACGATGGCAAACAGAATGTTTTTTCCGCGGAACGGAATTTTCGCAAAGCCATAGGCAATAAATGAGTTGGATAGGACATTGCCGATGACGACCAGAATCGTGATGGTCAGCGTATTGATGGTATAGCGGGTAAAAGGCGCCGCTTCCCATGTCTTGATGTAGTTTGAGAACAGCCAATCCTCCGGCCAGAACGACGGCGGGAAACTCATCACTTCCGCCATCGTTTTGAGGGAAGTGGCGAACATCCACCAGAGCGGGGAGAGGATCAGCAAACTGCCGATTGCGAGCAAAACGAAATTGAAAACCACCAGAATGTTTTTGCGGTTGCCCCGGTGCTCAAAGAAACTTGGGTTTTCATTTGCCGTTTCAATGGTTTTCAGGTTGTCTGCCTTGTCTAAGTAATCGAGATTATCCGTCGGTTTGTCCATTTACTTCTCCTCCCCTTCGTAGTGCACCCAACGGGGAGCGAGTTTCAGGTTGAAAATTGTCAAGATGAATACGATGACAAAGAGAATCCATGACATCGCCATGGCATAGCCCATATTGAAGTTGGTGAAGGCTTGCTTCCACATGTACAAGTTATAGAACAGCAAGGAGTTCGCCGGTCCACCTTCGCCGTTATTGGACATGACGTATGCTTCCTGGAATATTTGGAAGCCGCCGATCAGGCTGGTCACGACATCAAAGAAAATAACCGGCGTAATCATCGGAATCGTAATATGGAAAAACTTTTTCCATGTATTGGCGCCGTCGATTTCAGCCGCTTCATAAAGCGATTTGGAAACGCCCTGCATGCTCGCAAGGTACAGGAGCATTGAGCCGCCGACGCTCCAGAGTTTCATAAAGATGATGGAAGGCTTCGTCCAGTCCGGGTCAAACAGCCAGTTGGGGCCGTCGATGCCGAACCAGCTAAGGACCAGGTTGACCATCCCCGTTCCCGGGTCAAGCAGCTGCATCCATAACATGTAAACGCCCACGCCCGACAGGACAGCCGGCAAATAGTACAGCGTCCGGAATACGCGCATGCCGGGAATGTCCTGATTCAGGAGCGCCGAGAGGAAAATAGCGCCGATTGTGGTTAGCGGTACAGAAAAGATAACGAAGTACAAGGTATTCCAAAGAGAGGTCCAAAAAAGACTGTCCTCAGTGAAAAGCCCTTGATAATTTTCTGCTCCGACAAAGTCCATCTGCGATGTAATATTATAGTTTGTAAAACTTGCCACAAATGAAAATACCAAAGGCCCCGCAGTGAAAGCGAGAAAGCCGATGATCCATGGCAACACGAAAATATAGCCATAAATGCTTTCTTTGCGCCGCATGGTCAATCTTTTTTTCCCCAAAGTGACACCTCCTTGTTACTTGTTTTTCTCGATTAAGTTCTCGACATCGGCCTGCGATTTCGCCAGCGCTTCTTTCGCTGTCATCGAACCGAGCAGGAATTCATCGATGTTCGGATTAATCAGGCTGGTGAAATCTGGAGCGATGACCGGAACCGGAGTCAGTAAAGTATGCTCCATATTTTCAACGGCTTTTTCATAAACCATCGTGCCGTCTTCTGTAAATTCGTCCGATTTTGCTGCCGCTTCGGCCGCTTCGATATTGGCAACATTGTCAAAGTTTTTCACTGCCCAGTATTCTTGCGCTTCCACATCCGTCAAATATTTGATAAATTCCCAAGCTGCCTCGGAATTCTTTGATCCTTCCGGAATTTCAGCGACGAAACCGCCGCCCCAGCTGGTGTTACCATTGCCTTCTTCGTATTCTGGAAGTTCAATAACGCCGAAATTCAAATCAGGTGCATAGTCGCGGATCTGTGTATAGAAGGTCGGCGCCTGTGCAATCATCGCCAAGTCTCCCGTGAAGAATGGATGTCCTTGCTGGCTGTCGATCTGGGCCTGGTAGGAATTGACGACATCTTCGCCGTATTTGTCTTTCCAGGATTTAAGCCAGTTCAGCACTTCTTCGTTTTTAGCTGTATCCACTTCGAAATTGTCTTGATCGTCAAAATAGCTTTGCCCGTTGGCATTCAAAAGCCATACGTCATACCCGATGCCCCATAACGGATAAAATCCGACCCGATCATAGTTGCTGCCTGCTTTTTTGTCGAGTTTTGCTGCATATTCTTCCAGCTCTGCCCAGGTAGTCGGCGGTTTTTCAGGATCCAGCCCCGCTTCTTTAAAGGCGTCTTTGTTATAGAAAAGTACACGTGTATCGGTATTGAAAGGAATGCCGTATGAATCGCCTTCATAAAGAGTCGCGTCCCACAGTTCCGGATAGAAGCGCTTGGAAATATCGTCTTCTTCCAAAAACTTCGACAAATTCATTGCCTGTTTTTTCTGGCCGCGGAGCGCAGTGGCGTTAATGTCGTTGATGACGACATCAGGAGGATCGCCTGCAGCAATGGCTGCCAGTTCCTTGGTCCAGATATCGCCGAATGGCAGATAGGTGTGTTTTACTTCAATCTCGTCCTGTGATTCGTTAAAGTCCGTGATGATTTGTTCAATGATCGGACGGCGGATTTCAGATCCCCAGAACGTCCAAAAATCGACGACAGTTTTGCCGTCTTCATTGACTGCTGCTTCGTCGCCGCCGCTGTTGTTCGTCTGAAAACCTGAACAGCCGCTGAGAATCAAAGCCAAGCCGGCAATCAAAATAATAAAAACCTTTAGTTTGTTCATCCTGTTCCACTCCTTTTGGTGTAGTTTGAAAATAAGTACAAATAATATCTTCGACAGTCGAAGTAAGGGATAAATTCTGCCTGTTTTTCAGCGAAAAAATGCCTCTTTTTCTATTAGAAAAAGAACCACAAAATCTTCCATCTTCTCATGTCTAGTAGAAGTATATAACAACTTCATCTTCTTTTCAAAGAGTAATCTAAATATACAGATAATAGGACTAAGTGCCGAGTTTAAAGGATTTTGCAATCGGGTATAGACAGTTTTTTTCCAATATTGTGATTTGTAATATACAGAAAACTGTTTATAATTAAGGTAAAAAAGAATGGGAGTGGCATAATGGCAGAGATTCTGATCAACAATTTAGGGAAGACATATGATAATGGTGCGACTGCCGTAACCAATTTTAATCTTCATATTAAAAACGAAGAATTTATTGTCTTTGTCGGCCCCTCAGGCTGCGGGAAATCCACAACTTTGCGCATGATTGCCGGCTTGGAAGAAATAACAGAAGGCGAGTTTTTCATCGACGGCAAACGGATGAATGACGTTCAGCCGAAAGAGCGCGACATCGCGATGGTGTTCCAGAACTATGCGCTTTATCCGCACATGACCGTCTATGAAAATATGGCGTTCGGATTAAAGCTCCGCAAATTCAAAAAAGAGGAAATCAAAAGACGGGTAAATGAAGCCGCCGCCATTCTCGGCCTGGAAGAATACCTAGACCGGAAACCGAAAGCTCTTTCCGGCGGGCAGCGCCAGCGTGTAGCTTTGGGACGTGCGATTGTGCGCGACGCCAAAGTGTTCCTGATGGATGAGCCGTTGTCCAACCTGGATGCCAAGCTCCGCGTTCAAATGCGTGCTGAAATTGCCAAGCTCCACAACCGCCTGAAAACCACCACCATATACGTAACGCACGACCAGACCGAAGCGATGACGATGGCGACGCGCATTGTCATCATGAAGAGCGGCTTGATCCAGCAGGTCGGCAGTCCGAAAGAAGTATATGATTTTCCGGCCAACCGTTTTGTCGGCGGCTTTATCGGCTCGCCGGCCATGAACTTCTTTGACGGGAAATTAGAAGGCGGTGCATTTGTCATGGGCGACCGCGTTATCGATATTCCTGCAGAGACGCTGAGCGTACTGAAGAATCAAGGCTATGACGGGTCGCCGATTTCGCTTGGCATCCGGCCGGAACATATCCACGTAAACAACGAAGATTTAACTGGCATTCCGCACAGCGATATTGACGCGGTGATTACGGTATCTGAACTGACCGGCGCTGAAACGATTATTTATGCCGTTTACGGCGAACAGGAATTCATCGCCCGCGTCGATGCCGACAACCGCATCGAGCCGGGGCAGACCGCGCGTCTTGCCTTCGATATGTCGCGCGTCCATTTCTTTGATCCGGTCAGCGGAGAGCGCATCAAGCCTGAAAAATCAGAAAAGCCTGTTGTAGTTTCGTAAATTTGTGTTAAAGTGATTTTGACAACCGAATAATCAACACCACTAGGGGAGCCGGATATCGGCTGAGACGGGCATAAGCCCGGACCCTTTGAACCTGATCTGGATCATACCAGCGGAGGGAAGTGGCGAACGCATGCCTTCTTTCATTCGACTGCATACGCCGCTTTCCTTTACTGGAGAGCGGCGTTTTTTTATTTGGCAAAACGGCAGATGTGCCTGAAAGAACAAGATGAGCCAGGTGCTGAAGCCGAAAATCAAAGGAGATGGAGAAATGGCATTTTGTAAAGAAGTTCGTATTGAGTGCAGCGCGTTGTGGCAGGCAAGTTTTGATCATCCGTTTGTGAAAGGCATCGCGGACGGCACGCTGCCGCTGGATGTATTTCGGCATTACGTCATGCAGGACACCTATTATTTAAGCCACTTTGCAAAAATCCAGGCCATCGGGGCAGTCAAAGCAACCGATCTGGAGACGACAAAGCGCTTTGCTTTTCATTCTGAGCACACGTGCGCCGCTGAACTGGCTTTGCACGAGTCGTTTATGGAACTGCTTGGCGTTACGGAGGAGGATTGGGAAGCTTTTAAACCGTCGCCGAGTGCGTATGCCTACGTTTCCCATATGTACCGGTCGGTGGAAGGCGATTTGGCCGATGTGCTCGCTTCCATTTTGCCTTGCTACTGGCTTTACCACGAAATTGGCGAACGGCTGAAAAACGCCAAACCCGACCATCCGATTTACGACCGCTGGATCGGCACTTACGGTTCCGCGGAGTTCGGCGAGTTGGTCAAAGAACAGATGGACCGGATGGATAGACTGGCATCCGGCCTGCCGGAAAAACGCCGGACAGAACTGAAAGACCGGTTCCGGCGCAGCAGCTATTACGAATGGAATTTCTGGGAGCAGGCATGGCGGAAAGAATCCTGGACAGTGAACACGTATAGCCAGGCAGGTGTCTAAGATGCTGGAAAAAGTGCGGAAAGAAAATCCGATTGTCCATTGCATCACCAATCACGTCGTCTCGAATTTCCAGGCAAACGGGCTGCTGGCGCTCGGTGCCTCGCCCATTATGGGGGAAGCGCCGGAAGAAGCGGCTGAACTGGCCGCTTTGGCGGATGCGGTGTCGCTGAATATCGGGACCTTGAACAGCCAAAGTTTAAGCAGCATGCTGCTTGCCGGGAAAACAGCGAACGCGCTTGGGACGCCGGTCGTGCTCGACCCGGTTGGAGCGGGAGCGACGGAATTCCGGAAAAACGCGGTCAATAAAATTCTGGAGGAAGTGAACGTCTCTGTTATCCGCTGCAACGCCGGCGAACTGGCAGCCATTGCCGGCGCCGACTGGCAGGCAAAAGGCGTCGATGCCGGTGAAGGGGATGCAGATATTGGAGAGCTGGCCCGAACAGCAGCCAAGCGCCTGGGGCTGATTGTTGCCGTATCCGGTGCAACGGATTTTGTCACGGACGGTGAACGGCTAGCCGAAATTCGATACGGCCATGAAATGATGTCTTCTATTACAGGAACCGGCTGCCTGCTCAGCGGTGTAGTGGCAGCGTTCCTGGCAGTGCATCCCCAAGCACATTTCGAAGCAACAGCCGCTGCCATGCGCTATTACGCCATCGCAGGAGAACGCGCGAGCCGGCAGGCAGAACTTCCAGGTGCATTTCAAAGCGCCTTTTTAGATCATTTAGCAGCTATAGGCGAAGGGGAACTGAATAAATTTATGCATGAAAAGGAAGGGGCGCTAAAGCGATGATGCTACAAACATTGACCATTGCCGGATCCGATTCAGGAGGAGGGGCAGGCATCCAGGCGGACATTAAGACGTTTCAGGAACTGGGGGTTTATTCTACATCGGTCATTACAGCCGTGACTGCGCAGAACACACTGGGCGTTACGGGCATTTATCCAGTGCCGGTATATGGAGTGAGGGAACAGCTGCGGGCCGTCGGAGAGGATTTTCAAATTGCGGCATTGAAAACCGGCATGCTGTTTGATGCGGAAACCATTAAAGAGGCCGCTTCCGCCATCCGGCAATATGGCTGGCAGAACCTTGTAGTGGATCCGGTCATGATTGCCAAAGGCGGTGCAAGCCTCCTGCAGCAGGAAGCAGTGGAGGCTTTGAAGCAGCATTTGCTGCCGCTTGCCTTAGTGGTGACGCCGAATCTTCCGGAAGCGGAAGTGATCAGCGGTGTTTCCATCTCTGACGAAACGTCAAGGAAGCGGGCAGCCGAAAAGATTTTGTTGTTGGGCGCGGCATCGGTTGTCATTAAAGGCGGCCATGCAGCAAATCCGCAAATTGCAGAAGACTATTACCTCACGCGGGACGGAAAAGAGCGGCTGTTTCGTTCGCCGCGCATCAACACCAGCCAGACTCATGGAACCGGCTGCACGTTTGCTGCTGCGCTGACGGCGGAACTGGCTAAGGGTCAGCCAGTGGAAATCGCCATTTGCACGGCGAAGCAGTTTATCCAGGCAGCCCTCAGCGAAGAATTGCATATCGGCGCCGGACATGGGCCGACCAATCATGCAGCCTACCAGGCATATGTACGTAGAAATGGAGGCGCCAGACATGTCCAAGTTATTCAGTAAGCCGGTAATTTATTTTATAATGGGCAGCCAGAATGCAGCGGGGCGGGATCCGCTGGAAGTTCTGGAATCCGCTTTGATTGGAGGCATCAGCTGTTTCCAATTAAGGGAAAAAGGAGCGGGTGCCTTAACTGGAGAGTTGCTGCTGGATTTTGCGGCAGAATGCCAACGGCTGTGCCGCGCATACAACGTGCCGTTTATCGTCAACGACGATGTGGAGCTTGCACGTACACTTGATGCTGACGGCATCCACATTGGACAGGAAGACATGGAAGCAAACGCAGCAAGGCGCTTAGTAGGCCCCGACAAGATTTTGGGCGTCTCCGTGCATTCGTTGGAAGAAGCGGGAAAAGCCCTGCTTAGCGGGGCAGACTATGTCGGCATGGGTCCGGTTTTTGGCACACAATCCAAAGCGGATGCAAAAAGTCCGGCGGGCATTTCCGGGATCATGGCTGTAAAAAGCCGCTATCCCGGACTCCCGGTGATAGGCATCGGCGGCATCACACCGGACAATGCGGGGCAGGTCTGGTCTGCAGGAGCGGACGGAGTGGCCGTGATTTCAGCTATTGCCCATGCGAAAAATATTCCCCTTCAAATCAGGCGATTTAACGAATCAATAAAGGCAGGTGCTGAAAAATGACCACCAGAAAAATGGTACTGATTGCCATGTTCGTAGCGATCAGTGTCGCCGGGTCAGCGTTTGTCTCTTTTCCGGCAGGCATCGCACGCGCCTATCCGATTCAGCACGCGATGAATGTCATCGCAGCGGTCCTCCTGGGGCCGGGACCGGCACTGCTGATTGCCTTTTTGACGGCAATTGTCCGGGTGCTGACAGGAACCGGTTCGCTTCTCGCTTTTCCGGGAGGGATGATCGGCGCGCTCATTACCGGGGTGATGTATGCCAAATTCGGCAAAGTGTGGTTTGCAGCTGCGGGTGAAGTGGTGGGGACGGGAATCATCGCATCGCTTGTCGCCGTTCCTTATGCCCGCTTTTTAATGGGCACAGACCTCGCCGCTTTCTTTTTCCTGCCGCCTTTTTTCATTTCCAGCCTGTCAGGGGCTGTACTTGGAGCGGTCGTCGTACAGAAGCTTTTGCGCAACCATTCTAAATTACAGTTAAATTAAAAATATTTCATTCTCCGCAATGTGTTTAGTTGTAAGGAATTAGGGGGAAATACAGGGATAAACACATTTCAAAAAGGAGTGGACAAGATTATGGTGAAAATTGCAGTAGAAGAACCATTTACATCTGTAAAAGAAGCATTGCAAAAAAGAGGCTACGAAGCTGAAATGTTGGGTGATAAAACAGAAGCGATGGATTATGACTGTGTAGTCGTCAGAGACAAAGAGGACTTAACGGATTTTCACATGAATGTTCCTCTTGTTGAAGCAAAAGGCCGCACGTTGGAAGAAATCGTCGATGAAGTGGAAGAACGCCTTGTCCGCATCGGCAAAATCCCGGCACCGCCTTCAAGCGGCGGAATCACCGGCAGTTCATTCCTTAAAGGTGCAGCAACTGGAGCCATTGTCGGCGCAGCAGCCGGTCTCTTATTGACTCCGAAGAGCGGCAAAGAAATGCAGGCGGTTGTAAAAGAAAAAACTTCCGACACGAAAGAAAAGCTTGGCGGCGTTACGGAAAAAGCCAAAGGCACTGTCGGCCAAGTGAAAGAAAAGACAAGCGGCGTTACCGAGAAAGCGAAAGGCACGCTGGGGCAAGCTAAAGAAAAAACAAGCGGTGTCACAAGCACCGTCAAAGAAAAAGTTAAAGGCCCAGTGGACAATTTGAAAGCGAAACGCCAGGAAATGCAGGAAACAAAAGAACTGAAAAAGCAGGAAAAAGTCGTCAAACAAGAAGCGAAAGCTGAAGAAAAGGCGCAAAAAGAGCACGAAAAAGCTGAAAAGCAAGCTGAAAAAGAAATCAAAAAAGCGGAAAAAGAATCTTCTAAAGAAAAAGGCTCGATTGAAGTAGTAGAGCTTGGCGATGCAGATGTAACAACAAATGCATCAGGCGGCGCTACAATCGTTTCCACTGAAGCAAATAAAAACAACAAAAAATAAGCGTTGAAAAACCCGGCAGCCGCTGAAATGGCTGCTGGGTTTTTTATGTTTTCATTTACGAGCGTCTGCAGGTGTGTTACGAGCAACTTTGAGTCATATATGAGCAACTACGGTGCATATACGAGCAACTCGTCTCCAAAACGTATTTTGCACCCTTAAAAGTCCCCTTTTTCTTCAAGTCCATATCACGCAAAAGCCGTTTAGCCAAATGGCGGTCCTCAATCTGCAGCACTTCCCGGCACATCCGGTTCGTGATCGGCCCGCCGGTCAGCCGGTGCCAGTCTTGAATGGCCTGGACATGCGCATGTTTATCGGATTCCCCGCAGAATGGACACAGCCAGGTGCCGTAAGTCCGCTTCATGCCGATCCGCCCGCATGCCACGCACCATACGCCGCGGATCATCGCCTGCAGCGGGTAGGCCGGATTGCTGCAGATCGGTTTGGGTACATAATCCGAATGCGCAGCCAGAATTTTATTCGCCAGCTTGGCCATTTCACTAAGATCCGTAACTGCTGATTCACTGCGGAGTTTGTTGAGGAACATCGGCAACTGGTGGGAAAACAGAATGGTGTGGGTGTCAGGGACGTTTTCGGGTATTTGTTTCGGATAGGAAAGGACCAGCACAGAGCGGATCGGCAAAGAGACACCGGAAGCTCGGAGCCATTCATCCAACAGCCATTCGTTGGTGTCGATCTGCTCGATGGGGCTTTTGCGGCCAATGATGCTGCCGTCATCTTTGGTCTGGATAAGCTGCAGGGGAGATTGCTGGAAGCGGAGGCGGCCGCTCATGTTTTTGACTTCGAAGATATAAAGGCACCACGGCGTAATCATCAGCGAATCCAATTGGAAAGCCTGAAAAGACCTCAATGACACATTATGAAGAAAAATATGGGGATAGGGCAACCGGCTGGAAGCCACATAATCATCGAAACGCTGTTCGCCGCCAATCCCGGCGGAATCGTTGTAGTAATCTTCTTTTGCATCCTTGTATAAAGCATGCGTTTTCGGCAGCCGCCGGAGCAGCACCTCGAGCCGCTCCCGTTCGAGCGAAACTCCTCTTGTTTTCAAAATCAAAGCCATCCCTCCATTTTTTAAATAAAACCTTAACATGCAAGAAAGAGAGTGGCTATACTTCTTCCCATAATAAATATTTGGAACCGGAAAAAGGCGCAAAAATGAGAATTGGCAAGTCCCATTAGGAGCTCGGGCGGCTTTATGCCCAACTGCGAATAAGATATGTCCAACTCCATCAAGTTTATGCCCGTCTTTCACCGGGTTACGCCCAACTCATAAAAAAAGCCGACCCGGCAAGCGCCGGATCGGCTTTTCCAACAATCAATCAGGTGCGACTTCATCGACCGGTGCATGCGGAACCGGTTCCGGGACACGCGACAGAATCACGAGGCCGATGACAAATAAGACGACGAGGCTGAAGACGCCCATGCTGGAATTCCCGGTAATCTGCGAAGTGACAGCTACCAGAAGCGGTCCCAGAATTGCGGCAAATTTGCCGAAGATATTGTAGAAACCGAAAAATTCATTGGAGTTTTCTTTGGGTACAAGTTTCCCGAAATACGAGCGGCTAAGTGCCTGGATGCCGCCTTGGCTGGTGGCGACAAGCATTGCCAGAATCCAGAAATCGGTGATCGTTTCCAGGAAAAAGGCATAGATGCAGACGACAATATACACGCATATTCCGACGTACAGCATTTTCTTGCCGGTAAAGCGCTCCGACAGGCGGCCGTACAAAATGGCGAACGGCGCGGCCACTACTTGGGTCACAAACAGGACAATCAGCAGACTGGTCGACGACAGCCCAAGATCCGTCCCGTAAGCGGTGGACATCGAGATGATCGTGCCGACGCCGTCGATATAGAAGAAATAAGCCAGCAAAAACAGGAACAGTGCACGGTATTGGCGGATTTCCCGGATGGTTTTGCTGAGGCGCTTGAAGCTTTGCGCCACCGGATTCGGTTCTTTCTCGATAAAATAGCGCTGACGCACATTGCGGAACAGGGGCAGTGAGAACGCCACCCACCAGATGGCCGTCAGCAGAAATGCGATGCGGCTTGCGTTGATCGTTGAAATCGGGATCACGGCGTTGCTTGCTAAAAGGATCACGGCAATTGACAGGATGAAGGGAATCGTCGATCCGATATAGCCGAGGCCGTAGCCGAATGCGGAGACATTGTTCATCCGTTTTTCCGTGGTGACATCTACGATAAAGGCGTCATAAAACACATTGGCACCCGTCGCGCCAAGCGCGGCAAACGTGTAGCACACGAGCAGCATCAGCCAATTGTCGCTTGGGATGAACGCCAGCATCGCCGTGGAAATGGTGCCGAGCAGGAAAAACGCTGTAAAGAATTTTCGCTTCATGCCTTCGTAATCGGCAAGCGTCCCTAAAATAGGGCCGATCAGCGCTAGGATGAACGTGAAGATGGCAATGGTATAGCCGAGATAAGCGGTGGAATCCGACAGGCTGACGCCTGCCTCAGTGGCCGCATTTTTATAGAACAATGGAAAGACAGCGGTGGTGATAATGATGGAATAAGCGGAACTTCCCCAGTCGTAAAACGCCCAGCTTTTCTCTTCCTTGGTGAATTTTTTCATGTCTCATTCCCCTTAAGTACCAGATAAATCCATTGTACAAGAAGGCAGGCGAAAATGATGCACCATTTATCAAATTCACTGAAATTTTACAAAATTTTATTATGGATGGCAATTAACTGTAACGCCTCTCTTGAGGAAAACGCTTTGTTTGAGAGAGGCTGGATCTTTCGATAAACTGAGAGTATCTGAATGAAAGAAGGTAAGTGTTTTGAAGCTGATTTCGTGGAATGTCAACGGCTTGCGGGCTGTGATGAAAAAAGGGTTTATGGATTTTTTTGAGGCTGTGGACGCCGATGTGTTCTGCCTGCAGGAAATAAAGCTGCAGGAAGGCCAGATTGACATGGATCTTCCGGGATACCATACATATTGGAATTACGCACAGAAAAAAGGCTATTCGGGCACTGCTGTCTTTACGAAGAAAAAGCCGCTGGCTGTCTATTACGGCCTTGGAATCGAAGAGCATGATACAGAAGGGCGCATCATCACGCTTGAATACGACACGCATTTCGTGGTGACTGTCTACACGCCGAATTCCCAGCACGGCTTGCTGCGGCTTGATTACCGCCTGGAATGGGAAGACGCCATTCTTTCCTATATAAAAGAACTCGACCGGAAAAAGCCGGTAATTCTGTGCGGCGACTTGAATGTGGCCCATCAGGAAATCGACTTGAAAAATCCGCGGGCCAACTTGAAAAATTCCGGCTTCACTCCGCAAGAAAGAGGCAAACTGACAAATTTCCTCGACAGCGGATTTGTCGACACGTTCCGCTATTTTTATCCGGAACAGGCCGGCAGCTATTCCTGGTGGTCGTACCGCTCGAATTGCCGCGAAAAGAACGTCGGATGGCGAATTGATTATTTCATCGCTTCTGAAGGCCTGGCTCCCATGCTTAAAGGTGCGAAAATTCATCGGGACGTCTGGGGATCGGACCATTGCCCGGTTGAACTGACCGTTGCCTTATAAAACCATCCCTTACATAACGTGAGGGATGGTTTTCATTTAAACGGCCCGGACTTCGAGCCGGGTAACGCCTTTTCCTTTGTTTTTAGTTTTCTCGAGCACAAACGATCCGACTTCACCGGTCGCTTTCACATGGGTGCCGCCGCAGGCTTGTTCGTCGATGTCGCCGATTTTGACGAGCCGGATGTCTCGGACCGCTTCCGGGATCAAGTTGACGATGGTTTTGATCATGCCCGAAATGTTTTCTGCTTCTTCCCGCGGCAACGTCCGGATGGTGACAGGATGGTTGCGCGCCAGTTCCTCATTAGCTTTTGCAATAAGTGCATTGATTTCTTCAGGCGTGAGCTCAGTGATGCCGGTCAGGTCGATCCGCGCTTTGTCGGGATAGATCTGGTTGCCGGTGCACAGCGACTCGTGCTCCTGGTGGAACACGGCAGAAATGACATGAAGCAGCGTATGGTGCTTCATCAACGGGTATCTCCGTTCCCAGTCCACTTGAGCAGTCACCGGTCCAACTTTCAGTTTTTCAGGGGCGCTGACGGTGTGGATGATGTCGCCGTTTTCTTTTTTCACGTTCGTTACCGCCACTTCCTGGCCGTCCTGGATCAGCAGGCCGGTATCGGTTTCCTGTCCGCCGCTGGCCGGGTAGAAGACTGTCTGGTCAAGGATGACTCTATCTCCGTCTATCTCCGTTATTTCTGCTTTGCAGGCCTTTAAATAGCTGTCTTCCAAAAATAATTCTTTTGCCATGCCATCCACCCTTTGTTTAAGAATTAAAGCGAATAAAGCCATTCCAGCATACCAGATTATCAGTTGATTGAAAATTCAATTTAGTTAAAAGGGCAAAAAATACGTGGAGCTGCCATCGGAAAGGCAGTTCCACGTATCGCTTGATGCTTCTTATACGCCTAAAACTCTTTTCGCCAGGCGCTGGCAATTCTGATGGTCAAAATAATCGATGTAGTCAGTGGCTTTCGGGAACCATTCGTTCGTCGTAATGCCTTCTTCGACAATTTTCTTCAGGTAAGCATAAACTTCCTCGATGGTATCGGCTTTGTAGCCGTATAAATCCGTTTCCAGGCTCAAATAAGTGCCGCGCTGGGCCAGGTACTCGTCACGGTCAAACATATTGAAAATGATCGGTTTGTTCAAATACAAAAAGTCCCACGATACGCTTGTGATGTCGGTCAGCAGCATATCATTGTCGACAATCGCCTGTGAAATGGACGGGTTTGTCGACGACAGGAACTCGATGCCGCTTGCCGGGTCTGCCAAGCCGACGAAATGCTTTTTGAACTTCTTCATGAAAGGATGCAGCGTAATCTGCATTTTCAAGCCGTTCTGCTGAATCAGTTCACGGATGCCGGAATGGCTGATCAACCCGTACGTGTTTCTGAAATAAGCGCTTTGCATAAATTCTTCTTCGCTTAAATCAAACAGCCATTCACGCCAAGTCATCATCATTAGGATGTTTTTCATTTCCTTGGCCGGTTTGATATGGGCGTAGCGGTCAAAACGGGGCAGTCCCGTCACAATCAATTTGTGTGCGGGAATTTTCCATTCGTTCAGCTTTAAATCTTTCTCGTATACAGACGCGCAGTTAAAGTAATTGGTCCGTTTCAAAAGCGGCACATCTTCTTTTTGGATCAGAATTTTTTTGAATCCTTCGATGCCGTGGCTGACGTGGGTAATGATTGTCTTCCGGTTAAGGAATAAAAACTTATCGACGGAAGGGGCGATGTCGTACATCAGCGAATGCCCATGGAACGTGTAATCCGCTTGAAAGAACAGCAGATAGTTCCGGAAGCTTCCAAGCGGCACGGCATTAGGTATTTGTCCATCCGTTGCATAGCTTGTCTTCGGATCATACATCCAGTACGCAGTTACCTGGTCTGCATGGTGATTGTGCAAGTATGTATGGAAAATCGCTGCATTGTCTTCGTATTTTTCGCCAAGATTTCCGCCGACCAAGGCAATTTTCTTCTGTTCGTTCTTTCTTGAAAAGACCGATACCAGAAAAGCGGCCGTTACTTTAATAAATACTTTCAAAGGGTCTAATTTCCCTTTTTCTTTCAGTGTTACACTCATTTCCAGCCCTGCTTTCTCAATAAAATCCTTCTTCAAGTTTTTCACATTTCAGGAGTTTTGTCTATCAAGAAGAAAAACACTGGAATCCGTTCGTTTTTTGCCATGTTCAAATGTTTAATTTTTTCTGGAAATGGGAAGATTATAGGTTGATAGACTATTGTGGAGGAGGATTTTCATGACTGAAAAAAATGAAGACTTCAAGAACAAAATGGGCACAGGCGAAAGCGAAGAAACCTTAACGACCCGCCAAGGGCATCCAGTCAAAGACAACCAGAATATACGGACGGTCGGAAATCGCGGGCCAGCCACTTTGGAAAACTACCATTTTATCGAAAAGATTTCGCATTTTGACCGTGAAGAAATTCCTGAACGAATTGTTCACGCGCGCGGTGCGGGTGCGTTTGGATATTTTGAAACATACGGCAAAGTCGGCGATGAGCCGGTAGAAAAATTCACACGTGCGAAAGTATTCTCGGGCGCCGGCAAACAGACGCCGCTTATGGTTCGCTTTTCAACCGTAGCAGGGTCACGGCATTCTTCTGAAACGGCTCGCGATCCGCGTGGGTTTGCAGTGAAAATGTACACGGAAGACGGCAACTGGGATTTGGTCGGCAACAACTTAAAAATATTCTTTATCCGCGATGCCATGAAGTTCCCGGATATGATCCACGCCTTTAAAAACGATCCGGTTTCAAACGTGCCGAATCCTGAGCGCATGTTTGACTTTGTAGCCCGCTCTCCGGAAGCAACGCATATGATTACGTTCCTGTTCTCGCCATGGGGCATCCCGGCAACTTACCGCCATATGCAGGGATCCGGCGTAAACACGTACAAATGGGTCAACGACAAAGGCGAAGCAGTTCTTGTCAAATACCATTGGGAGCCAAAACAGGGCATCCGCAATTTGACGCAGGCGGAAGCCAATGAAATCCAGGCGGAAAACACCGGACACGCCACGCAGGACTTGTTTGAATCGATTGAACGCGGCGATTACCCGGAATGGGAATTGTTCGTTCAGATCATGAGCGATGATGAGCATGCGGAACTTGATTTCGATCCATTGGATGACACCAAATTATGGCCGCAGGATCAATTCCCGTTCCTTCCTGTCGGTAAAATGGTCTTGAACCGCAATCCGGAAAACTACCATGCTGAAATCGAGCAGGCTGCATTCGGTACGGGGGTACTTGTAGACGGACTTGACTTCTCGGATGACAAAATGCTGCAAGGGCGTACGTTCTCGTATTCCGATACGCAGCGCTACCGGGTAGGGGCGAACTATCTGCAACTGCCAGTCAACGCACCGAAAAAACGTGTCGCAACGAACCAGTACGGCGGCATGATGGACCGTCCGTCAGAACATGTGCCGAATCCGCACATCAACTACGAGCCATCCGTTCTCGGCGGCGTGAAAGAAGCGGAAAAAGTGGCACCGCCTCATGAACCGGCTTATAACGACAAAGTGGTCAGCCAGCCGATTGACCGTACGAACAATTACGGACAGGCTGGGGAAACATACCGCAGCTTTGAAGATTGGGAACGTGAAGAATTGATCAACAACCTGGGCGATGCATTATCGGTATGCGATCCACGAATCCAGGAAGAAATGATTCACCACTTCACGCAGGCGGATGAAGACTACGGCCGCCGTGTCCGTGAAAACATGGAACAGAAGATCAAAGCGAATGAAGAAATGAAAGCTGGAGAGCCTAAAGTTTACGGCAAGCCGGCAGCCAACAAAGTAGCACAAGGCGCAGCTGCAAAAGGGCACGAAGCAGAACCATATTAAGAAATAGCAAAACCCGGCAAGCCGCGACAGCGGTTTACCGGGTTTTAAGTCTTTACAGCAAAAAAGCTGTTCTTTTTAAGAAACTATTTCCCGGGAAATGAAAGAACGCTGAAACCTTTTACGGTTCCAGCGTTCTTTCATTTATGGTACCGGTCGAGAGAAGAGTGGTTAACGCCAAAAACTTTTTCCACATCAATCAAAAATGCAATGCCTCTCCCGGGAGCATAGAGGTCGATGGCATTCTGGATGCTTTCCACAATCGCCCCGGTATAGCTTTCGGGTACGAGCGTGAGGACCACATCTTTTTCCGGTTCTATCGTAAAGTTGAGAAATTTGCGCTGTTCATTGACGCCGGTTCCTCTCCCGCTGAGGATGGTTCCGCCTTCTGCACCGGCTTTTGCAGCAGCAGCCACCACTTTTTCCGAATCCCCGCTGTTTACAATGGTTACAATCAGTTGAAAGTGTTCAGGAGACGACTCCATCGCTTGTCCACCTTTCTTGGCTCTAACATGGTTCACGCGGTTTGAGAGATGCCGGACACCCAGCAATTTATTCAAATGCAAAGTGAAACCGAGGCCATAACCTGGAATGCCGAGCTTTCCTACACGGGAAACCGCTTCGGCGACGGCGTCTTCGAGGCTGCCGTCAATGGCGATGAAGACGATGTCTTTTTCATGGGTTGCCGGCAGGCCGAAAAAAGTCGGCTTCTCGTTGCGGCCAATCCCTTCTCCGTAAAGAATGGTGGCTCCGTCCGCGCCTGCCTCCTTGGCGGCGGCAATGACCGGGCGGGAATGGCCCCGTTTAACTATGGCAATCATCAGTCTATGATTCAGATTCATCGTTTTCAGCCCCACCTTTTCTTGTGAAAATCAGTCCCAATATCAGCACTGCCAGGATTGGCGTAAGGGCGACGAGAGCGATCAGGCCGAATCCATCCACTAAAGGATCTCTCCCCTCGGTAACCGAAGCCACGCCAACCGCCATAGCCGAAATGAAAGTTACCGTCATCGGGCCCGTGGAGACGCCTCCCGAATCGAACGCAATGGCAATAAAGATAGCCTGTGAAAAAAACACGAGCACAAATGCGAGCAAGTATCCCGGAATAATGAAGTACCAGAGCGGGATTCCAAAAAGGATGCGCACCATCGACAAGGCGACGGAAATGCCCACTCCAGTTGAAACGGTATACAGCATCAATTTTGCGGAAATATAGCCGCCGGTCACGCGATCGACTTCATCAATCATGATGCTGACGGCCGGTTCTGCAAACGTGGCGACAAACCCGAGAACAAAGCCGATCGGGATGATGATCCATGGATAAGGCATTTCACCGAGCGATTCACCCATCATTTGGCCGATCGGAAAAAATCCGACATGGACGCCTTGCAGAAAAAAAGAGAGTCCAAAAAATGTCAGAATAAATCCGAGTAGTATTTGAAATACCCGTTGCCTGGGCAATTTAAGCATGAAAACCTGGAATAGAGCAAAGAAGATAAAGAGGGGAACGAGTGCCATACCGACTTCCGTGAGGATATCCAAAAAGCCGTCGAACACATGAAGCTTCATTGGAAAAGCACCCCCAGAAGCATGATTGCCAAAATAGGGCCGATGGAAGCAAGGCCAATCAATCCAAAGCCTTCACTGGAAGATGCAGATGGAGTGCGCAGAACGGAAGCGACACCGACGCCAAGGGCCAATATGAAAGGCACTGCCATCGGTCCAGTCGTTACACCGCCGGCATCAAATGAAATGGAGACAAAAGTATCAGGGACAAACATGGACAAAGCGAAGACCAATACATAGCCGCCAATCAGCATGTAATGGATGGGGATGCTGAAAATCGTGCGGACCATAGCGGCAGCTACAAAAATAGCCAAACCGAGTGCCACTGCCATCACCAGGATGCCTGAACTGATTTCGCCCGCGGATACTTGGTCGATTTGTTTGGCGAGAACCCGGACATCCGGTTCTGCGATGGTGACTGCCAGCCCGAGAAGAAAGCCGGTGCCGATGATCAGCCAGGATTTTTTGGTTTTGGGAAGCTTTTTGCCGATCAGCTCGCCCACCGGCAACAGCCCGGCGGTCACTCCGAGAAGAAACAGGAAAAACCCGATGCTGACAAAGACGACGCCGACTAAAAATTGAAGCAGAGCTTCGAGAGGAAGGCGCATCAAGGCAACCTGCAAAATAATAACGACAATGGTCACGGGCAAGATAGCAGCGGCAACTTCCTTGAACGTATCTTTGACGTTTTCCATCTACAACTCCTCCACTGCGTTTTTTCCTGTTATTCCCTTAGCATTTTTAACATAAACGTGACATAGCAAAAAACAGGCCGGAAATGATTCCGGCCTGTTTTTATTCCTCTGTATCTTTTTTATGGATGACGTCTTTTAAGGCATCTTCGGTGGAAATATCAGCAAGTTTGACGTTCGACCGGTAAGCGGCCCGCGTAATCAAATGGCCTGAAACCGGTGCAGTCAGAAACACGAAAGTGATTCCGAGGAAGAGGCGGACGCTGATGAAGTTCTCTGTCGCCCAAAAATAGATAAATGTGCCGCTGAGCGACAACAGAACCGCAAGCGTCGAACTTTTCGTTGCTGCATGTGAGCGCGTATAGACATCAGGCAGGCGCAGTATGCCGAAAGCGCTGATCACGGCCATAATGGAGCCGAGGAGAATCAGGATAACGCCGGCCCATTCAATAATTTCTCTTATGCTCAACGATATCCCCCCTCTCCACAAAGCGGGCAAAGGCGATGGTGCTGATGAAGGCGAGAATGCCGACAATGAGGATAACTTCCAAGTATGCATGGGTGTTCAATGCCACTGAAAATACCGCCACTCCCGAAATGAGATTTACGCCGATCATATCCAGTGCTACCACACGGTCCGGCATCGACGGGCCCCAGATAATGCGGTAAAGCGCCAGAAGAATGGCCAGGCAGAATAAGGATAGGGCAATCGTTAAAATCGTATCAATCATCCTCGTGTCACCTCCATGATGGCTTTCTCGAATGTCTTGATGGAACGCAGTACCGTGTCTCTCGATTCTTCGACATCCATGGCATGAATGTAAAAGACTTTCCCGTCCGGGGAAACTTCCATGACGACAGACCCTGGAGTCAGCGTCAATAAAAGCGCAAGCGTCGTTAATTCATAAGCGCCTTCCATGCTGTGTTCGTAAGTGAAAATTCCCGGTTTAATATTGAGTTTAGGGCTCAGTATCTGTTTTATGATCAGTAAACTGGATTGGGCCAGTTCTGAAATGAAAATAAATAATAAACGAATGGTGGAGTAAACTCTCAGCAAGTAAAATTTGGCGCCGAAAAAGCGGTGCATCATGAACAGGATGCCGATGCCGATCAAGTAGCCGCCAATAAAAGTCGACAAGTAAAAGGCATCTTCATCCATCAGCAAGGTCCAAAGGAGGGCAATCATGATATTGATCAGAAGTTGTGCAGGCATCAGCAAACAGTCCTTTCTCCACTGCGGATTAGTAGCAGAATATCAAGCGTCATGGACGGGCACCTTCCAGCACCGCATCCACGTAAATGTCCGGATTCAGCAACGTTTCTGCTGCGTCTGTAACATAAGCAGACAACCCTTCCGTTCCAAGCCCGATTCCGAATGTCAGAAGAACAAGCACTAAACAAGGAACGAGAAAGCGGCTGTTTAAAGGCACCTGATCTTCTTTGCCGACAATGGTTTCTCCCCAAAAACTGTTTTTGAAAATGCGGAGCAGCGAATACAGCACAAACAAACTGGAGAGGAGCGATAAGGCCAATAAGATATAGGCGCCGCTTTCAATCGCGCCTTCGGAAACGAGGACTTTTCCGATAAACCCGCTGAGCGGCGGAACGCCGGCAAGCGACAGCATCGTGATAAAGAAAGACCAGCCGAGCAGCGGGTAGTTTTTCATCAAACCGCTCATCTGATGAAGCTGGGCAGTGCCGGTAAGTGCAATGACGGTGCCGACAAGCAAGAAGAGAAGCGCTTTTACAACCATGTCATGGATTAAATAATAGATGGCGCCTTCTATTGCATTCGGTGTGGAAATGGCAAGGCCGACCAGGATAAATCCGACAGCGATGACCACATTGTAAGCGGCGATTTTTCGGATATCGTTATAAGCGATGGCCCCGATGCTGCCGCCGATCAGCGTTAAGCCGGCCATAACTCCGATGATGGCATGGGTGATTTCAGGCTGCTGGTTAAAGATCAGCGAAAATACCCGGAACAGAGCGTATATGCCGACTTTTGTCAGCAAAGCGCCGAAAAGGGCGGAAGTCACGACAGGGGGTGTGCTGTAAGAACCCGGAAGCCAGAAGTAAAGAAGAAGTCCGGCTTTGAGGCTGAAGACAATCATGAACACGATGCTGATGGTCGTAAGGAGCGGCCCTTGTCCCGCTTCAGCTACGCGAACCGACAAGTGAGCCATGTTCAATGTTCCGACAGCACCGTAAAGGTACGCCAAGGCGACCAAAAAGAACCAGGAAGAAACGATGTTGATGACTACGTATTTGATGGCTTCGCGAAGCTGCCTTTTGGCGCCGCCCAGTGTCAGCAGCACATAAGAAGACAAGAGCATGACTTCAAAGCAGACAAATAAGTTGAACAAGTCGCCGGTCAAAAAAGAACCGTTTACGCCGGCGATCAAAAACAGGACAGAAGGGTAGTAATACATTGTCTGCAGCAACTTGTTCGTAGAAAACAAGGCATACATCAGGCAGACAAACGTGACGATGCTGGCCGTCAGCACCAGCAGCAGAGAAAACGAATCGGCGACAAACGAGATGCCGAAAGGCGGTGCCCATCCTCCGAAATCGAGCCGCTGGATGCCGTCGCTTTGCACTTTCTCCAGCAGATAATAAGAAATGCCGGCCGTGGCTGCCATTGTGAAAATGCTGAACCACGCCTGTGTCCGGCCGTAAGAACGCAAAAAGATCAGCAAAATTCCGACCATAACGGGAATTAAAACAGGAAGCAATATGATGTTATTCATCGTTCACACCTCTCATTTCATCTAGGTCATCTGTGCCGAGTTCTTGATAAGCACGGTAGGCCAAAACAAGAATGAAAGCTGTAACAGCGAAACTGATGACGATGGCTGTCAAGATCAGTGCCTGCGGCAACGCGTCAACATAACTTTCTGCTTCTTCGCCGAGCAACGGGACAGTGCCTTCTTTTAAGCCGCCCATCGCAAGAATCAGCAAGTGCACTGCATGCGACAAGATGGCGGTACCGAGGATGACGCGGATCAGACTTTTGGATAAGAGCAGGTAGATGGCCACGGCGGTAAGGATGCCGACCAAGAATATAATTATCGTTTCCATCCGCTATTCATCCTCACTTATACTAGTAATAATATTTACGACTACTCCGATTACCGTCAGAGCCACTCCGGATTCAAAAAGGGTTACGGTAGCCAGCTCAGTCTTTCCGAAAATCGGCAGATCGAAATAGCCGAACGTCTGGCTCATAAAAGGCTGGCCGAAAAACATGGGCAGCGCACTGCTTGAAAAGGCGAGCAGGACGCCAAGAGCCGAGATTTTTTTGAAATCAAACGGAATGGCTTTGTTGACGGTCTCTGAGTCAAAAGTCAAAAACATCAGCACGAAAGCTGTAGCCAGAACCAGGCCGCCGATAAATCCGCCGCCTGGCTGGTTATGGCCGGATAGGAAAAGGTAGACGCCGAAAGTTAAAATGATCAGCACGCCTGCTTGGGAAACGGTTTTTAATATCACGTCATTAATCTTCATTTTTTCGTGTCTCCTTTCCGCCTTTAATCCGAATGAGTGTATAGACTCCAATGCCGGCAATGAAAAGGACGAGCGTTTCAAGCATCGTATCAAATCCTCGGAAATCTCCTAAAATGGCATTGACGATATTTTTCCCGCCGGCCAGTTCGTAGGCATTTTCATAGTAACTTGAAATGGAATCGTATAAATTGCCTGCGCGGACCGACAAAGCGATCAAAGTGACGGTTAATCCCCCGGCAACCGCAATCACGGCGTTCCGGATTTTAAGATTTTTGGAAGCTGCTTCCGGTTTCCATTCGGGAAGGAAATAAAAGCATAAAAGGAACAATGCCGTCGTCACGGTTTCAATAACAAGCTGGGTCAATGCCAAATCGGGCGCCCGGAACAGTACGAAGAAAATCGCAATGGAATAGCCGAGCACACCGTTCAGCAGCACTGACGTCAGGCGTGATTTGACGAACAATATAGCGATTGCCGCAATGGCCATCACGACTGCCAGGATCACTTCGTAGCTTGGAATTGGCGTATCTGTCGAGAAATCAATGGACAGCGCACCGGTCAACAGGAGCGTCCCACCGGCTGCTAAGATGAAAAAGCCGAAAATATAAGCAAAGTAATGAGGCAAATAACCCGTCATATACTTGGATGTCAGCCGGTTTGAATTTTCTTCAAGCGACTCCAGGAATTTATTGTAAAGGGCGTTAAAAGTCCAGCCTTCCGGAATAATTGCGTAAACTTTCTTCCAAATGCGCAAGTATTTATATAGTAGAAAGCCGACGACAATGATGCCGATGGTCATCCAGAGCTCCGTATTGAAGCCGTGCCAAGCAGAAATATGAGGCGCGGCACCAGTGATGCCTGGCAGTACACCGTTTAGCGCAGGGCGCAGTAAATGATCGCCCAAAAGGTTTGGCACAAAGAATACACCGACAATCAGGATGGACAAAATAGCAGGCGAAACGAGCATACCAAACGGCGGCTCCACCGGTTTTTTATCCAATTTCTTCGGCTGGTGCTTGCCAAAGAAGGTTCTGAACACGATGATCATGCAGTAAACGAACGTCAGGACGCTTGCCGTCCAGGCAATGACCGGAATCAGCCAACCCCAGGTTTCTGCAGAAAATGCGGGAAGGCCCGCGGCATTGAGGGAAGCAGTGAAGAACATTTCCTTGCTCAAAAATCCGTTGAACAGGGGAAGCCCTGCCATCGAAAAACTGCCGATGACAGCGAACGTGAACGTGATCGGCAGGAACGCCATCAGTCCGCCGAGGCGCCGGATATCCCGTGTTCCGACTTGGTGGTCGACAATGCCGACAACCATGAACAAAGCGCCTTTAAACGTAGAATGGTTCACTAAATGGAAAAGGGCAGCAAATGTCGCAAGGCCATATACAGCACCTGCTTCGCCGTCACCGAAATGAAGGGCTGCAGAGCCCATCCCGAACAGGCTCATGATCAAACCGAGCTGGCTGACCGTTGAATAAGCGAGCAGCGCTTTCAGGTCGGTTTGCCGAACTGCACAGAATGAACCCCAGAATAAGGTCACGAGGCCGACGAGCGTCACCGTCCAGAACCAGGCAGACGTACCGCCGAAAACCGGAGTGAAACGGGCGACAAGATAAATCCCGGCTTTAACCATAGTGGCAGAGTGCAAATAAGCGCTGACCGGCGTAGGAGCTTCCATGGCGTCAGGCAGCCAGATGTGGAAAGGGAATTGGGCGGATTTCGTGAATGCTCCAAGGAGCACCAGGAACATCGCCGGGTAAAATAGTCCGTGGTCCGAATATTGGCCAATCGTTGACACGATTTCACGGACGCTGAATGTACCGGTCATCGTATGCAGCATTAAAAATCCAGCAAGCATTCCAAATCCGCCAAACACGGTGATCAATAACGATTTTTGTGCTCCGTAGCGTGAGTTTTTCCGGTGGAACCAGAAAGCGATCAATAAGAAAGAGGAAATGCTTGTTAGTTCCCAGAATACGTACAGTACAAGCAAATTGTCTGACAGTACGACTCCAAGCATGGCTCCCATGAACAGGAGTAAATAAGCATAGAAATGCGGCAGTGAATCAGTTGGGGATAAATAATAGATGGAATAAAGAATAACAAGGGTTCCCATGCCGGTAATCAGCAAAGCAAGAATCAGGCTGAGCCCATCCAAGTAAATTGAAAAGTTAATGCCGAGGGAAGGAATCCAATGTAGCGTGGCAGCAATTGTATCTCCAGACGATATGCCGGGAATCTGCCAGGCAAAAATCCCGAACAAGATAAACGGGACCGCTAATACGAGCCAGCCAATATTCAAAGGGCCGAGACGCCTATGTATTAAAGGAATGAGAGCTGCGGCAAGAAAAGGGAACAAAATGGCGAAAATCAATAAGTGCATAGCAAAACCTCCTGAATCAGAATAGAAAAAAGAAAAACGGGAATAGCAATAAAAAAGAAAAGAATTCGGAAAATTCCTTCTTTGTTTATGATTCCGTAACAATTTTGATTATAAGCACACGCATTAAATTATACAGGAAAAAGGGCTTGCTTTCACTTGTGAAGTCCGCTATGGTCTAAACTAAGCAATCAAACGGAGGGCCGTGCGAAATGGAAAATCATCATCTCTTGATTTTTATAGGAATTCGCAGTATAATTTCATAGTTTTGAAATGACGGCTTATGAATAACAATCCCTGGAGGGGTAAATACAATGAAAAAAATTAGAGGACGGATGGATGAAAGCATATTGGTTTGTGTATTTTACGGACCGAACGGTGAGCGCCTGATCAACCGGGGCAACAAACTCGCAAACATGCTGGATTGCCCTCTGTATATTTTAACGGTAGATGCTCTTCCATTCGATGAATTCGATGCGGAAAAATCTGCTTTTGTCGAGCGGTGGAAAGAGCTGGCTGAAGAATATGGTGCAGAAGAGTTCATTATCCGCGATAATGAGAAACGCCCCTCTGCAAAAGTCATTGCGGAAGTGGCCCATAACTTAAATATTACACAAATCATTGTCGGCCAAACAGCAAGAAGCCGTTGGGAAGAGATTACAAAAGGTTCGTTCATGAACACGCTGCTGCGGGAAATTCCGTTTGTCGATTTCCATGTGGTTTCAGTTGAACGGAGCATCAAGGGCGATGACCACGAAGAGTTCGAAAAAGGCGTCCGCTGTTATCTGGTCCGGGACGGGGAAACTTACAAAATCAGCTTTTCCCAGACGAAAGAATGCCAGTACGAAGGCATCTTCTTTAAAGACATCGGAACCGATTTCAACAATGGGATTTTCAAATTCATGCATGATAATAAGTTATATCAGGCAGAAGTGACAGATGACCGGCTTACAGAGCCGCGGGTCATCGAATCTTGCCTGAACAAAGAATTGGTAAGTAAATAATCGGATGCTCCACTGGCGGCTGCTTCTAACAAGGAAGCGGCCGTTACCTATATATAGAAGGAGAAATAAAAAAATGAAAAAAGCGAAGCGTTCAGCACCTGTCATTCCGGACAATCTCGAAACGGCATCATTCCTGGAGTCCCTTGATGACCAATACATAAGCAACTGCAAAATTACACAAGAAACCATCGATTACGGCACGGAAGAAGCGCTTCATGTCGACCGCGTAATTTTTGAAAACGTGAACTTTTTAGAAGCCGTTTGGCCGCGGAGCGAATTTGTGGATGTGCTGTTTGTGAATTGTGATTTATCGAATGCTGATTTCAGCCGTTCTGTCTTCCACCGGACCGAGTTCCATAATTCGAAACTGGTCGGCACCAACTTTGCCGAAGCGGGCATCCGCCATACCCTGTTCAAGGACTGTGTCTTGAATTACGCGACGTTCGGCTTCTCCTTGTGCAACACCGCCCGCTTTGAAACGTCATCGCTGCGCTACGCAGATTTTTACGAAGCCGAGCTGAAAGGAACGGAATTCCACAAATGCGACATGAATGATGTGAATTTCGTAGAGACCAGCCTGAATGGCGTCGACTTGAGCAGCAATTCATTTGAGAACATTCAAGTGACAACAGAAAAACTTGCCGGATGCCAAGTATCGACCGAGCAGGCCCTGGCATTTGCGCGGCAGATGGGGTTAGTGATCAAAGAAGCTTAATGAAACAGATAGGAAAAGGCCCGGAAGCATTTTGCTTCCGGGCCTTTCAATTTCACGATGTTGTCCAGC
The DNA here is from genome assembly GCF_900099655.1 of Planococcus glaciei. GTDB lineage: Bacteria > Bacillota > Bacilli > Bacillales_A > Planococcaceae > Planococcus > Planococcus glaciei. The sequence continues at coordinate 254,816 of NZ_FNDC01000001.1, read as the reverse complement.
GGTTGGCTCTGCGGTGGCTTGTAGAGCAAAAACAAAAGGACTGCCGAGAGTTTTCGGCAGTCCTTTTATTTATTAGCGTACGCCTTTCATAAAGCGCTGGATAGTTGGTGCGAAAAGGAACAAGACGATACTTAAGACGATGGAAGCTCCACCGATAAGTCCAAAATACATCATTTCGTTTTCGACTGTGTAGAATTTCACGAGCTGTGCGTTGATTGCCTGTGCAGCTGCGTTTGACAAGAACCAAAGGCTCATTGTTTGCGCAGAGAAGGCAGCAGGCGCCAGTTTTGTCGTTGCGGATAAACCGACAGGCGATAAGCAAAGTTCACCCAATACAACGATCAAGTAACTTAGAACAAGCCATAAAGGGTTTACTAACGCATCTGTTCCGCCGAAGTAAGCTGGCAGAAGGATGACCAGGAAGGAAATCCCGGCAAACAATAGACCCAGTGAGAACTTTTGCGGAATGGATGGCTGGCGGCTGCCTAAGCGCACCCAAAGCCATGCAAAAACTGGCGCCAATGTGATGATGAACAATGGATTAAGTGACTGGAACCAGGCAGGAGAGATGGTGATTCCTGCAAATTCCAAATCGGTCCGTGTATCGGCATAAGCTGCAAGGATGGTCGACCCTTGCTCCTGGATTGCCCAGAACATGACCGATGCGATAAACAGTGGAATGTAAGCCAAGATGCGTGAACGTTCCACTTCGGTTGTTTTCTTGCTGCGGTACATCACAATGAAATAAGCTGTTGGAATGACCAAGCCGAAGATTCCGACAATTGCGATGAAACTATCGAACGTCAGGAAACCATATTGGAGTCCGAAGTAAACCGCTGCAGCGATGACAACTGCGCTGATTGAAAAGATTTTAAGTGTGCGTGATTTTTCAGCTGGCGACAACGGGTTGTGGACGATTGTCCCTGCAAGCCCAAGATTTTTCTTTTTTGTTGCGACAAACAGCACTAGCCCTAAGAACATACCGACAGCGGCAATACTGAAGCCGAGGTGGAAGTTGATGTCCATACCGACAGTACCAACGATTAAAGGAGCAATAAATGCACCCAAGTTGATGCCCATGTAGAAAATACTGAAACCGGCATCGCGGCGGTTGTCGGTTTCTGCGTAAATTTCCCCGACAACACTAGAAACGTTTGGTTTCAATAATCCGGTACCCAGAACGATCAGTACCATGGAAACGAAGAATAGCGGCAGGCTTCCTGGAATAGCAAGCGCTATATGACCAGCCATAATTAAAATACCGCCGTAGAATACGGCTTTTGAAGTACCGAAGACTCTATCGGCTAGCCATCCGCCAATAATGCCTGACATGTATACGAGTGAACCGTAAATGGACATGATGGAAAGGGCAATAGTTTGATCAAGCCCGAGTCCGCCTTGGGACAGTTCGTAGTACATATAGTAAACAAGGATGGCTCTCATTCCATAATATGAGAAGCGCTCCCAAAACTCTGTAAAGAATAATGTAAACAGCCCTTTAGGGTGCCCGAAAAAACCTTTTTGCGGAACACTGTTTACGATGTCTTGTCGACTGAATTTGTCAGACATCTTACTACCCCCTTTTAATGTATGTTACTATAATACTTTTTTTATTATTGAAAATCAAAATAAATTTAACAATTAGTAAAATAGGCTCTAAAAGTGAAAAATATTTTCGGCATGCAAAAGAAGTGTGAGTTAAAACTTTATTAAAATAGCTTTTTAAATTGAATAATTTAAATAATCGCTCATTTTTTCGGGAAATCAGGACCTATAAGGGTTTGTGGCGGCGAAAGGAAAAAGAAATTGTGAAATCAACAGTGTTTACACACGTTAGGATCGAATTATGTCGAAAATGTTACTGAAATTTTCAAAAATCTTTCGAAATGTTATAGAAATATATTGAACTATGTTTCAACATACAGTATATTTGAAATAGTTAGAAATTAACTCATAGAAGGAGCAGGAACATACATGAAGGATCTAGGGAAAAAAATTAAAGACTTGCGAGAAGAAAGATCACTATCCCCGGAACAATTAGCTGAAGAAGTCGGATTTGCAAAAAGTACAGTATGGGCATATGAAAGTGGGAAAAAGCAGATTTCTGTTAGCCATCTTTCAATGCTTGCTGATTTTTTCGACGTTTCAGTTGATCGTCTATTGGATCGGACTGAGAAAGTCATTGACCTGGATTTGCAAGACGACTCTACTATAAGTGATTATAATTTAGTGCTTGATAATAAGCCGTTAAATAAAAATGAAATAGCTGAAGCAGCGTCATATATCCAGGTCAAACGCCGTATGGGAAGTTATGGAGCAGTCAATTCTTAAACATTATTTTAAAAAAACTTCAGAAAAAAGCCCATTTTTATTAGGAATGGGCTTTTTTCTATTAATTGTGTAAGTTTTGAAGGTCTTAGTATTTAATCCAAATTTTTTTTTAAGACGTGGTTAGGTAAAAAGGTTGGGTATGGATCAAACTGGCAAAAAATTCTGTGGAACTTCTGGGTAAACAGACAAGGCCAAACAAGCATTCTATAGAAATGCAGCAAAGCGTAGGGCTCTTTGCCGTTTCATGCAGGGGATAAGGCGGCGTTTTTGCCGGTTTTTTTATTTGCGGGAGGGAAGCTATTCTATAGTAGAAACTTAAAATTACTGCCTTATGAATGCCGATTGTCTTAAAGAGAAGGGGGCAGGGAAGGTGTTTATCTCTTTAGCGTCGGGGAACACAGAAAGTAGACAATCAAGAACCGGGAGGTTGAATGGATGGAGAAGACAATATTTATTACAGGAGCTGGCAGCGGATTAGGGAAAGGCGCTGCACTCGGGCTGGCTGAAAAAGGGCACCGGGTGATTGCGCCGGTGGAGACTGCACCGCAAGTAACTTCTTTAAGGGAGGAAGCAAAGGCAAAAGGTGTGGACTTGGAAGTGTTTAAAATGGATATCAAGAATCCGCAGGATCTTGCCCAGATGCTGGAATATGACTTTGATATCTTTGTCGCCAATGCGGCCATCAACGAAGGCGGCCCGCTTGCAGAAGTGCCGATGATGAATTTCCGTGAGCTGTTTGAAGTGAACGTTTTCAGCACGCTTGAAACGGCGCAGATTGCAGCGCGCAAATTTGTCGAAAAAGGAAAAGGGAAAATCATTTTCATATCGTCGATGGCAGGAATCACCACAACGCCTTACGTCGGGCCTTATACAGCTACCAAGCATGCGATTGAGGGGATCGCAGCCACCATGCAAAAAGAACTGGAGGGGTTTGGCGTCCAGGTAGCGACCATTAATCCCGGCGCTTTCGACACAGGCTTTAACGACCGGAGTGCAGAAGCAAAATGGAAATGGTACGACGAAGGGATTCATTTCACCAAAAAAGAAGACATGCAGGAAGCGGACCAAGCGCTTGAAAATCAATTTGATTCAGCGGACATGATTGCGAAGATGATTGAAACTATTCCGCTTGATTCCCATAAATACCGGACGGTTTATCCGCCGGAAACGGAAAAGCAGATGAAAGAAGAAGAAGCGAAACTCTGGGATATGGAAATTTAAAGGAGTGACCGAGATGGATGCTGCAGCGGAATTCTGGGCCGCCAGAAAGCAAGGGGAAACGGATACGCATACAGCCTGCTGGATTTTTGATAAATTGGAGGCAGTGGCTCTTGAAGAATTGCTTGGCACATGGGAAGGGCATGAATTCCGGACGGGGCATCCGCTTGATGGCGTCTTGAAGAAACTGAACTGGTACGGCAAAGCATTTCACGATGCTGAAAATGTCGATCCGTTATTGTTTAAAGGGCTGAACGGCAACGTGTTTGCTGTAGATCCCGTGCCCATTATGGATATGCGGAAACTGGTAAAAGCGAAAGGCGGCAAAGCAAGGATGCGCCGGGTAGAGCATCGTGGGAAGTCCAGCGCCGCTATGGTTTATGACCATTTGCCGATTATCGACCATTTCCGGAAAGTGGACCAAAGGGTGCTGTTGGGCATGATGGATCATAAAGGCGATAAGAAACCTTATTTTTTCATACTGGAAAAAGTGGAAACTGTTCCGAAAGCTTAGGCTTTTAGAACAGTTTTTTTGTTTTGCCAGTATCAGCGAATTCGGAAAGCGAAAATTTGGCCTGAAATATGATAAGCTACTCATTACGAGACGAGTTTTGGGAGTGTTTAATTTTGTTGGAAGAAGCAAGAAAATTATTGCAGTCGTATTTCGGTTATGAGTCGTTCCGGACCGGCCAGGAGCAAGCCATTACGCAAGTTTTCGAGGGCCATAATTCGATTTGTGTCATGCCGACGGGCGGCGGGAAATCGATGTGCTATCAAATTCCCGCATTGGTGATGGAAGGGACGACGATTGTCATATCCCCATTGATTTCCTTGATGAAGGACCAGGTGGATGCATTATTGGCTGCGGGGATTCCAGCAGCTTATATCAACAGTTCCCTCGGCTTCGATGAAGTGCGGGAAACTTTATACGACGTTCAGCGCGGAGCCGTAAAGCTCCTGTATATTGCGCCGGAACGCCTGGATTCAGAAATGTTTTTAAACGAACTGCAGGGCGTGCATGTCCCCTTGATCGCAGTGGATGAAGCCCACTGTATTTCGCAATGGGGCCACGATTTCCGGCCAAGCTACCGATTGATCAGCCGGATGGCGGGATTATTCCCGAATAACCCGACGGTGCTGGCTTTAACTGCAACTGCGACACCACAAGTGCGCGAAGACATTTGCCGTATTTTGGACATTGAAGAACAGCACACGGTCATGACGGGTTTTGAACGGGCAAATTTAACTTTTTCCGTAGTCCAAGGACAGGACCGTGAGCGGTTTGTAAAAGAGTATGTAAAGAAAAACGATAAAGAGGCAGGCATCATTTACGCCGCTACCCGCAAAACCGTGGATTCGGTTTACGATATGCTGGTTAAAAAAGGTGTAAAAGCGGCCAGATACCATGCCGGAATGCCGGATGCGGAGCGGAAAGCCGGACAGGAACAATTTTTGAACGATGAAGTAAACGTGATGGTGGCGACCAATGCTTTCGGAATGGGCATCAACAAATCCAATATCCGCTACGTGATCCATTACCAGCTGCCGAAAAACATGGAAAGCTACTATCAGGAAGCCGGGCGTGCAGGCCGTGATGGATTGCCGAGTGAGTGCATCGTGTTGTATGCATCCCAGGACGTGCAAACCCAGCGCTTTTTAATCGATCAGGCACAGGACCCGAGCCGGATTCCGGGTGAACTGGTGAAACTGCAGGCGATGGTCGATTATTGCCATACTGAAAATTGCCTGCAGCAATTTATCATTCATTACTTCGGAGACCTGCAGGCTGAACCTTGCGGACATTGCGGCAGCTGCAACGACGAGCGGGAAAGCCAGGACGTGACGAAAGATGTGCAAATGGTGCTGTCTTGCGTGGTGCGGATGGGGCAGAAATTCGGGAAGATGATGACAGCACAGGTGCTGACAGGCTCGCGCAATAAAAAAATCCTGGATTTCGGTTTCGATAAACTGTCGACGTATGGCATTTTAAAACACCAGTCGGCTAAAGAAGTATCTAACTTGATCGAATTCATGATTTCACAGGAACTGCTCGCCGTAGAACAAGGGGCGTATCCGACCATTTACGTGCCGGACGGCGGCAGGGATGTCCTGCTCGGCAAACGGAAAGTGATGCGAAAAGGAGCAGTTGTCACCAAGCGCATTGCGGAAAATGACCCCTTGTTTGAAGAACTGCGCAAAATCCGGAAGGAACTTGCCGATCAAGGCGGGGTTCCGCCGTTTGTCATCTTCTCAGATAAAACTTTGCAGGATATGTGCGCTCGGCGCCCTCGTACTGCAGAAGATTTCCTGGAAGTGAACGGCGTCGGCGCGAATAAACTCGAAAAATATGGAGAAGCGTTTCTTGAAGCCATTCGTTCTTCTGGAGAAACGGTAAAATAGGAGTGTAAAACCGGAAAAGCCCTACATGGAGTAGGGCTTTTTTATTTGCATTTATGTATATATATTCATCAGAATATTGGAGAGGTAGAATTGGTATAGTATTGGTATGTAAGCGTTTTCAATAAATTTTAAGTGTTTTTCAAATAAAAAATGCATTTTTTTACGAAAAAAAACTGTATATATATGCGTAGATTGTGTTAAAATATTCTGACATTACAGTAGTTATGTGTAATAGAGGGAGGCATTTTTATGAAAATGAAAGAATACCCGCGACAGCAAGGCTTATACCAACCGGACCAGGAGCACGAAGCTTGCGGAATTGGAATGATTGCCAATATAAATGGTGAAAAATCACATGCCATTGTTCAGAACGCCGTAAATATTCTTTGCAACCTGGAACATCGGGGCGGCCAATCTTCCGATACGAGCACGGGAGACGGAGCAGGAATCCTGACTCAAATCCCGCACCGCTTTTTTCAGAAACAATGCGACAAAGAAGGTATCACTTTACCGGATGAAGGAAAATATGGAATCGGCATGCTGTTTATGCCGAAAGATTACGACCTGCGTATGGAAATCAAGGAAATTATTCGCCGGATTGTAAAAGAAGAAGGGCAAAACTGTTTAGGTTGGCGCCCGGTTCCAGTCAATGATTCATTCGTCGGTAAAGTGGCATCTAAAACAAAACCGGTCATCCGCCAAGTATTTATCGGCGCTTCAGAAGATTTGACGGACCGTATGGATTTGGAACGCCGCCTGTATATCATCCGCAAACGGATTGAACAGGAAATGGGCTTGGAAGAAAAATATAAAGATGTGTATTTCAGCAGTCTGTCATCTAGCACGATTGTTTACAAAGGCATGCTGATTCCGGAGCAGCTGGATTCGTTTTACATTGATCTTAATCATCCGGAATTTAAATCAGCGCTTGCGCTTGTCCACTCCCGGTTCAGTACCAATACATTCCCCAGCTGGCAGCGATCCCATCCGAACCGCTATTCGATCCATAACGGTGAGTTCAACACCTTAAGAGGGAATGTCAACTGGATGCGCGCGCGGCAGGAACTTTGCACTTCGCCATATTTCAATGATGAAGACCTGAAGAAAGTCTTGCCGGTCATCGACGAAACCGGAAGCGATTCCTCCATGTTCGATAACTGCTTTGAATTTTTGCATTTGTCTGGAAGATCTCTTGCCCATACCGCTATGATGATGGTGCCCGAGCCTTGGGTGAACGATCCGACAATCAAGCAGGAGAAAAAGGATTTTTACGAATACCACAGCACTCTGATGGAGCCATGGGATGGACCGGCGGCGCTCGTTTTTACGGACGGCAAGCAAATTGCGGCGTGCCTGGATCGCAACGGTTTGCGGCCTGCCCGTTACTACGTGACGAAAAGCGGCATGATCGTGCTCGGTTCCGAAGTCGGGGCACTCGATATCTTTGCGGATGACATCATTTACAAAGAACGATTGCACCCAGGGAAAATGCTGTTGGTTGACCTGGAAGCCGGAAAAATTATTCCCGACGAAGAAATCAAGCTGGAGATCGCCGCGGAGCAGCCGTACCGCGATTGGATTGAAAACAATATGATGGACCTAGAAGACCTTCCGGAACCGGAAATGGCAGCCAACCAAAACGCTGACCTTGCGTCGGTGTTGCTGGAACAGCAGCTGGCTTTCGGCTATACGACGGAAGAATTGCAAAAAATCGTCAAGCCGCTCTCGACAGACGGAAAAGATCCGGTCGGTTCTATGGGCTATGATTCTCCGTTGGCGGTTTTATCGAAAAAACCGCAGCTTTTGTACAATTATTTCAAGCAGTTATTTGCCCAAGTCACCAATCCGCCGATCGATGCCATTCGGGAACATATTATCACAGCGGCCCGCACGACCATCGGGGCAGAAGGCAATCTGGTGCGGCCTGGTCCTGAAAGCAGCCGCCACATCCGGCTGGAGACCCCTATTTTGACGAACCTGCAATTGGAGAAATTGCGCCAGCAGAAGATTGAAGGGTTTAAAGTAGTGACGCTTCCGATTCTGTTCCCGAAAGCGGGAGGCCCGCAAGCGATGGAACAGGAATTGGAAGCTCTGTTCATAAAAGCGGACGAAGCGTTTAAAGCAGGAGCCACGCTGCTAATCCTATCTGATAGAGGCGTCAATAAGGAATATGCAGCCATCCCGGCTTTATTGGCTGTGTCCGGCCTTCACCACCATTTGATCCGCCAAGGCACCCGCATCAAAATGAGCCTTCTGATTGAAACGGCGGAAGCCCGCGAAGTCCATCACTTTGCCATGCTGCTCGGCTACGGTGCGGAAGGGATCAACCCTTATCTGGCGTTCCGGTCGATCAACGAATTGATTGCGATAGACGACATTACCGGCATCCCGTTTGAGGAAGCCGAAGCAAACTATGTCAATGCCGTGACGGACGGGATTATCAAAGTGCTGTCGAAAATGGGGATTTCCACCATCCAAAGTTACCGCGGAGCACAGATTTTTGAAGCTGTCGGCATTCACATGGATGTCATCGACCGTTATTTCACGCGGACTTCTTCGCGCCTCGGCGGCATCGGCCTCGATATCATTGCAAAAGAAGTACTGATGCGGCACGAACAGGCTTATCCGGAACGGGTGGCGGGGGACACTTTCCTGCAGCCGGGCGATGAATACCAGTACCGGGCGAACGGGGAAACCCATCAGTACAACCCGTCGACAATCCACACTTTGCAGCATGCCTGCCGGACGAATAATTACGAAGCGTTTAAAAAATATACCAATCTCCTCACGAAGGAAACGTCGAACGTCCAGTCGCTCCGCGGTTTGATGGCGTTCAAAAAACGGACACCTGTGCCGATTGAAGAAGTGGAATCGATTGAAGAGATTTGTGCCCGTTTTAAAACGGGTGCCATGAGCTTTGGTTCGATCAGCCAGGAAGCGCATGAAGCCTTGGCGATTGCCATGAACCGGATTGGCGGCCGAAGCAATTCAGGAGAAGGCGGCGAACAAGTGGCCCGCTTTATCCCTGATAAAAACGGCGACAATCGCCGGAGTGCGATCAAGCAAGTGGCATCCGGCCGCTTCGGCGTCACGAGCCATTACTTGGTCAATGCCGATGAAATCCAGATTAAAGTTGCACAAGGCGCAAAACCTGGAGAAGGCGGCCATTTGCCGGGCAAAAAAGTCTACCCGTGGGTCGCAGAAGTGCGCGGATCTACACCCGGCGTGGAATTGATTTCCCCGCCGCCGCATCACGATATCTATTCGATCGAAGATTTAGCGGAACTGATTTTCAATTTGAAAAACGCCAACCCGACGGCACGCATCAGCGTAAAACTTGTTTCCGCTGTCGGCGTAGGAACGATAGCAGCAGGCGTAGCAAAAGGGCGTGCGGATCTTGTCCTGATCAGCGGCTATGACGGCGGGACGGGCGCAGCGCCGAAGACCAGCCTGAAGCATACCGGGCTTCCTTGGGAAATCGGGCTTGCCGAAACCCACCAGACTTTGATGCTGAACGGTTTGCGTGACCGCATCGTCGTCGAGACTGATGGCAAAATGATGACCGGCCGTGATGTCGTGGTTGCCGCACTTCTGGGAGCAGAAGAATACGGCTTTTCAACCGCGCCGCTGGTTGTTTTGGGATGCGTCATGATGCGCGTCTGCCATTTGGATACATGTCCGGTCGGCATTGCGACGCAAAATCCAGAACTCCGCAAAAAATATATGGGAGACCCGGAACATGTAGCCAACTTCATGCGCTTTATCGCGAGAGAAGCACGTGAATTGATGGCGGAACTCGGCTTCCGTACAATTAACGAAATGATTGGCCGGACCGATGTGCTCGAAGCCAATAAAGCGATCGACCATTGGAAGGCGGAAGGCATCGATTTATCGGCGCTGCTGTACCAGCCGGACCTGCCTGAAAAAGTAGGCCGCTATGCCACGGTTAAGCAAAACCATGAGCTGGAAAAAACCCTGGATTGCCAGGAATTGTTGCCGCGCTGTGAAAAAGCGATTGAAACCGGAGAACGGGTTGAAGTCACTACGGCGATCCGCAATATCCACCGGGCAACAGGGACCATTGTCGGAAGTGCCATTTCCAAAAAGTACGGCGCAGAAGGATTGCCGGAAGATACGATCAATTTGAATTTTAAAGGATCAGCCGGCCAGGCGTTTGGAGCGTTTACGCCAAAAGGAATGACCATGAAATTGGTCGGCGATGCCAATGACTTCGTCGGCAAAGGTTTATCCGGCGGAAAAATCATCACTTACCCGGCAGGCGATTCAACCTTCCTGCCGGAAAACAATATTATTATCGGCAATGTCGCGTTCTACGGCGCTTCTGCTGGTGAAGCCTATATTTACGGGTTGGCAGGCGAGCGTTTTGCTGTCCGCAACAGCGGAGCGAACATTGTCGTTGAAGGAGTCGGCGACCATGGCTGCGAATACATGACCGGCGGCCGTGTCGCGATTCTCGGGAAAACGGGCAAAAACTTTGCAGCTGGAATGTCCGGCGGAATCGCCTATGTGCTTGATGAAGATGGCACCTTCGGAAACCGCTGCAACGCTGAAATGGTTCATCTGCAGCCTATGGCAGACCCGGCCGAAATTGAAGAACTGCGTGAAATGATTGCCAAGCACGTCGGCTATACAAATAGTAAGAACGGCAAGCGCCTTCTGGCAAATTGGGAAATTTACTCTGCTAAATTTGTACGGGTCATTCCGAAAGCTTACTTGAAGATCAATGAGCGCATCAATAACCTGCAAAACAGCGGCATGTCCAAGTTTGATGCCGAAATGGCCGCTTTTGAAGAAAGCAAAATGGCCGGAGCAGGGAAGTAACCAGCAACCTTCAATCAGTGAAACGTTGCACTAGCCGTTGAAACGGGATAAGCGAATAGGAGGGATACAATGGGGAAATCGACTGGATTTATGGAATACAGCCGACAGACATTGAAAGAACGCAATCCGGCGGAGCGGACAAAAGACTGGTCCGATTACACGATTCCGCTATCGGATGAAGAAGTAAGAAAGCAAGGTGCGCGCTGTATGGATTGCGGCGTGCCGACTTGCCAGTCCGGAATGGAAATCAGCGGTGTCACGACCGGATGCCCGGTTTACCACCTAATACCGGAATGGAACGATCTGGTTTACCGCGGCCAATGGAAAGAAGCGCTGCACCGCGAACATGTGATGAATAATTTTCCGGAGTTTACCGGAATGGCGTGCCCGGCTCCTTGTGAAGGAGCGTGTGTGTTGGGCATCAACGAACCGCCTGTCGCTATCCGTACAGTGGAGCGTTCCATCATCGAACGCGGCTTTGCGGAAGGCTGGGTCGTACCGGAACCGCCAAAAACACGAACCGGCAAAAAAGTGGCCGTCATCGGGTCGGGCCCTGCCGGACTTGCAGCAGCTGCGCAGTTGAATAAAGCCGGCCATTTGGTCACGGTGTTTGAACGCAGTGACCGGGTCGGCGGACTGTTGACTTATGGCATCCCGGAAATGAAACTGTCTTATGACGTGGTCATGCGCCGCGTCCGGATTCTGGAACAGGAAGGCATCACGTTCATTACCAATACCGAAGTCGGAAAAGATTATCCGGTATCGGCATTGCGCTCCGATTTTGACGCGGTCATCATGTGTGCGGGTGCTACCATTCACCGCAATCTTCAAGTAGAAGGGCGGGAGCTGAAAGGCATCCACTACGCAATGGATTTTCTGCACAGCAATACAAAGAGCTTGCTCGATTCCAATCTGGAAGACGGCAATTACATCTCAGCAGAAGGCAAGGATGTCATCGTCATTGGCGGCGGAGACACCGGAACGGATTGCTTAGCGACTTCCGTTCGGCATAATTGCAAAAGCCTTGTCCAATTCGATGTCTATGATAAAAAAGGAGCCATCCGCGACGAAGTAGGCAACCCGTGGCCGCAATATCCGCGCGTTCACCGCGTGGAATACGGGCAAAAAGAAGCGGCCGCTGCCTTCGGAGATGACCCAAGAGCGTACGCCGTCATGACGAAGAAGTTTGTCGGCGATGCAGAAGGCAATGTGAAAGAAGTGCATACTGTTAACGTGAAACTGAGAATTGGCGAAGACGGCACCCGCATCCGCGAGGAAATTCCAGGTACGGAAAAAGTCTGGAAAGCGGACTTGGTGCTGCTTGCCATCGGATTCAGCGGACCAGATCAAGGCTTGATCCAAAAACTGAATGTAGAAACAGAAGCGAATTCAACGGTAAAAGCTGAATACGGCAAATATACGACCAATGTAGAAGGCGTATTTGCGGCGGGAGATATGCGCCGCGGACAAAGCCTGATTGTTTGGGCTATCAACGAAGGACGCGAAGCTGCCCGGGAATGCGATCGCTTCCTCATGGGGACAACGGTATTGCCATAAAAAAATGAGAACCAGGCACTTGCCCTGGTTCTTTTTGTATGTAAAAAAGTGATTAAAAGTAAATAACTTCTAAATGTGCAGAAAAATACCGATTGTCATTGTTCTTTATGCCTAGTTCATATATACTAAGGTGGGTGAACTGACAGATTTTTGATGATTTTACGCAATGAAGGCAATAGGGGAGCCTTTATTGACTTTAAAATCTGTCCTGTTCGTCACAATAAAGAGTGAGCGGAGGAAAGAAAATGTTTAAAAAGAGTTTGATTGCTGTAATGTTATTTGTTCTTTTTGTAGTAATGGCCGGTACGCCAGTATTTGCCGCAGAGAAAGCTGCAATGAGCCCGGAAATAGCGCGAGCATTAGCTGATATTGAACAAGTCAATAACGAGATTTATACAGAAATTGCGAAAGCCCAAGTAAAGGCAGACGAAATTTATGGAAAATACCAAGCGGATTTCGCAAATGAGCAAGATGCTGAAAAACAAGCGGCATTGACATCAAAATACAATGAGAAATTAGATAAATTAATCAGCAAGTTAGATGAAAAAACACAGAAAATGACAAGTAAAGGCGTTGAAAAAGCGACTGCAGCTGGTATCACTGTGGAAGTGGAATGGATCTTATGCCAATTTGCAGATCGGTATGCTTTGATTGATCCTTTAGTGGTGATTGACTGGTAAAATTGGTTGTGAAAAATAGAGTGGAAGAGTACTATTGGGAGTATAGGAAATGCCTATACTCCCATAGTTTTTAAAAGGAAGTGGAACTGTGAAAGGCTTAAAGATTTTAAAAGATGGATATCTTGAAACTGTAAAAAACGGTTCTACTACTCTTAGTCTTCTTGGCCATGGCGGTGGCATTGAAATGATGAAACAAACCGTTTTGAAAGATAAACTAATTGCCTTGTTTCCGGGGGAAGATGCTAGTGTTCAAGAATTCTTTTATATATTGAAAGGCGAAGTTGAAATCGAAATAAATGACTCTAAAGTGAATTTGCGCGAAGATGATTTATTCTCTGCACAAGATTTGGATGAAGCTATTTATCTAACAGCTAAAACAGATGTAACATTTCTTTCAGTTTCCACATACCCTGTTTTTCATTCAATGAGTAATGTTATAAGTGAATTGCGTAAAATAGGGGAAGAAGTAGAACGTAAAGACCGTTATACATTCAAACATAGTTCGCGTGTTTCGAAATATGCCGTTAAAACTGCAACGAAAATGGCATTAGGGAGAGACCGGATACATAATCTGTTTTTAGCATCCATCCTCCACGACATCGGAAAAATCAACATTCCGGAAGAAGTGCTGAAAAAGCCGGATAAATTGACGGATGAGGAGTTTGAATTGGTGAAAAAGCATCCGGGTGACGGTGCAGCAATGCTGCGCAAGACTGCGTATGCAGATTTGGCGGATATTGTAGAACAGCATCATGAACGGGTAAATGGCCGAGGGTATCCATTTGGTTTAAAAGGCGATGAAATTTTGGTGGAAGCGAAAATTATCGGTGTTTGCGATACATTTGATGCTATGACGGAAGACCGGGCCTACCGCAAAGCTTTTACGGCGCAGTACGCAGTGGATGAAATTAAACGGCTGGCCGGCATCCAGTACGATCCGGAAGTTGTAGAGGCATTTGAACAGGTAATGATCGAAGAAGGCAAAATCAATTAAACTGAATCGGACTGTAAAGACACCTTCTATGACAAAAGGTGTCTTTTATTTTTCTTTAAAGGTTTAAAACTGACTAAAGCAGTAAATACTAAGAAGACAGTATATTTTTAAAATTAAAAGGAGTGGATAACTATGGCCAGACGTTCAGGCGGTGTGTTCAGCAAATTAGTGCTATTGGGAATCGGGGCTGCGATTGGTGCGGCAATGACCCAGAAAAAAGTGGAGTCGGATGGAACCACTACCACTCAAGCCGGTAACCTTAAAGAAAACGTGAAAAAAGGATTGGAGCGTTTTAACGAGCAATCAGGCGGCATGGTGGATAAAGTGAAGCCAAGCGTCAATAAAGCTGTAGAGTCAGTTAAAAGCGCAATCGAAAGCCAGCAGAAAATGATGGATAAAGAGAAAGATATGTTGGATAAAGCCAACAAGACGCTTCAAGACGAAGTGGGCGGTTCTTCAGATAAGACTTCTTCCACTTCAACTACAAGCACTTCAGGCTTATCGAGCTCTGACCTAACCGGCAGCGGTACCTCAGGAACAGCCGGCGGTTCAGCAGGTTCTGTAGGATCTACAACTCCTGGATCTACAACGGGGGGTGCGGGTGCAACTGGCGCTACAAGCGGAAGTTCTGCAATCGATTCTACTCCGTCAGGCGGCATTTACGGCGGCAGCACGGAATACACAGAATCGCTGAAAAAAGATTTAGCCGAAAAAGATTCCAGTGGCTCGAAATCTTCTAAAAATTCAACATTTGATAAGTGAAAAAGGTTAAAATAAAAACATGGAAAAGCTATCGCTCCTTTACGAAAGAGCTATAGCTTTTTTGTAACTCGAAAATTAACAGAAAATTCTATTTAAAAGAGGGAGGGTTACCATGTTTGAGTCATATAATGTAAAACCTTTTTTTGATGAAATGTTTACAGCAGAGGGTTTGCCGAAACCCCATTACCGGAAGTTCTATGAACTGCTCAATGGGTTTTCAAAAGACGAATTAAAGGAAAAACATGAAACGGCCCAGCTTTCATTTTTGCGCCAAGGCATCACATTCACCGTCTACAACAATAACGTCGGCACCGAAAGAACCATGCCTTTTGATTTTGTGCCGATTATCATTTCGCCGGATGAATGGAAAACTATTGAAAAAGGAATGGTTCAACGGACAGAAGCCCTCAACCGTTTTTTGGACGATGTTTACCACGAGCAAAAAATTCTTGATGACGGCGTGGTTCCCCGAAGACTGGTTGAAGAAAACCCATATTACTATGCGAAACAAGTACAAGGAATTGATGTTCCGCTGAAAAACCATATTTTTCTGGCTGGCATCGATTTGATCCGTGATGAAAATGGCAAGTATCATGTGCTCGAAGACAATTTGCGCAACCCTTCCGGAATGTCCTATGTGTATCAAAACCGCTATGTGATGCGGCAAGTGTATCCTGAATTTTTCACCAATCATTCGGTCCATGCGCTCGAACATCAATTGTCCCACCTACATAAAGCCATTTTGGACCATGCACCCAAATCTACAGGAGAGAAGCCGTTTGCCGTGCTGTTGACGCCGGGCATGTACAATTCCGCTTATTATGACCATGTATTCCTGGCCCAGCAAATGGGCATCGATTTAGTCGAAGGGCGGGACCTTGTCGTCCGGAAAAATATTGTGTACATGAAGTCTATCCGTGGGCTTAAGCGGGTAGATATTATTTATCGCCGCATCGACGACGACTTCTTGGATCCGGAAGCTTTCCGGGAAGATTCAGCGCTTGGCGTGCCAGGCCTTGTAGAGGCTTATCGCAACGGAAACGTCGCAATATTGAACGGCATTGGGAACGGAGTGGCAGACGACAAGGCAATCTATGCGTATGTGCCTGATATGATCCGCTACTACCTGAAAGAAGAACCCATTATCGACAATGTGAAGACGTATCTGCTCGACAATTCCGATGAGCGGGAATGGGTGCTTGAGCATCTGGAAGAGCTGGTAGTGAAAAATGTCGGAGCATCCGGCGGCTATGACATGCTTGTTGGGCCGCATGCCTCTAAGGAACTTATTGAAATTTTCAGGGAGAAAATCATCGAAACGCCGCATCAGTATATTGCGCAGCCGACGATTAAACTGTCGAGGGCACCGGCTTATCAAGGAGAGGAATTTTATCCGTGCCATGTGGATTTGCGGGTATTTGTTATGAGGGGAGCGGAAACGCGCGTCCTTCCGGGCGGCTTGTCCCGTGTGGCGTTGAAGCAAGGCTCACTTGTGGTCAATTCTTCTCAAGGGGGCGGCGGCAAGGATACATGGGTTTATAAAGAAAAAGAAGAGAGGGGGGCTCTTTAATGCTGAGTCGAGTAGCCAATTCCTTGTATTGGATGTCCCGAAACGCAGAACGGGCGGAAAACAATGCGCGCATATTGGATGTGCAGCTCCTGCAGATGATTGAAGCTTCCGATGAAGATCTGATCCGGGAAAGCGATTGGAGGCTGACATATGAAATCTGTGCCTCCGCCCAGGAGCTGGAAGGGCTGCATTCCCTCTCTCCTTACAATGAAGATAAGCTGATTCATTACTTGGTGATGGCCGATGAAAACTTGAATTCAGTGGCGAACTGTGTCCGCTATATACGGGAAAATGCACGGGTGAGCCGGGACCATATCACCGATGAGTACTGGCAAATATGGAACAGCTGTTATTTGGCGCTGCAGAATATCGATCCGCAGCAATGTGCAACCCATGAAATGCGCAGCTTTTTAGAGCTGGTAAAAATGACTTCCCTTACTTCCCAAGGGATCATTGAATCCGCTATGCAGCGGGGTGTGGAATATCAGATTATCAAAATTGGCAAGTGGCTGGAGCGGGCAGAGAAAACAGCACGCATTTTAAATGTTGTGTGCGAGCGGACGTATGAGCAGCAATTGCAGGAAGAAACGGAAGACTATTATTACTGGCTCGCTGCCTTGCGGATGACGAAAGGCTACGAGGCGTATTTAAAAGCCCATCTTCCCAAAATGGATCCGCGCCAAGTGCTTAGTTTCCTGATTTCCGATAAAGCGTTCCCCCGTTCGATCCGCTATTGCCTGGATCATGTGAGGGAAGCGGTGGAGGAATTGGAAGGCGGGAAGGTATCCCACTATTCCTGGGAGCTTCTTGCTAAGCTTGACCAAGTAAGAACCGAATTCAACGAAGTTGATATTGACCATCTGACCGCTGACGAAATGATGGACTTTTTAAATCATTTCCAGGACGGCTGCAATGAAATCAGCCAGTTATTTTCAAAAACCTATTATTTGATCGATCCGGCATCTGAACAAACCGGCACCCAAACTCAAACCCAATCTCAGTCCATGAGTACGAAGGGAATTACTACGATGAAATATAAAGTAGAGCATACAAATATATTCAAGTACGAAACGATTGTCGACCAAAGCATGAACTCCATCCGCCTGAAACCGAAAACGGATGAAACGCAGCGCCTCTTGTCCTACCGGGCCGACATCACGCCGGCGACGCTGACTAAAGAGCATATCGATATTTGGGGCAACGATGTGGAAACTTTCTTTATCGCTGAACATCATCAGCATCTGGAAGTGAAGACAACGTCGATTGTCAGCATCCAAAAAAGCCCATTTATCCACCGCATCGAATATTCACCGGAAATGAATGCAATTTTCCATTCCAAACTGTTCAGCGAGCAGTATTTGCCTTATTTGAGCAATACCGCATATACGTACCTGTCGCCGGAACAAGTAGAGCAAGTGAAGCAAGATATCGGCGAAATGGACAATCCGGTTCAGTTTGCCATTGATGTGATGGGCTATCTCCATGACCGTTTTACCTATGACGGGGAATCCACCACCGTTTCGACCAAAGCGGAAGAGTCATTTGATTTGATGAAGGGTGTCTGCCAGGACATCACGCACGTCATGCTGGGGATTTTGCGCGGCAGCCAAATTCCCGCCCGCTACGTCAGCGGCTATTTGTACGTTGGCGAGAACTCTGCTTTGGTTGGGGACGCTGCGAGCCATGCCTGGGTCGAAGTGATGGTTCCGGGAATCGGCTGGGTAGGCCTTGACCCGACCAACAACGTAGAAGCGCTTGAACATCATATCCGGGTCGGCGTCGGCCGTGACTATAATGACGTCAGCCCGGTGCAGGGCGTATACAGAGGCGGCAGCCAGGAGCTCGATGTCAAAGTATCCGTCAGCTTGTTGGATCAATAACAAAAAAATCAGCGGAGAAGCTTCCGCTGATTTTTTGTTTAAGCAGTTATTTTTGGTTTTCTTGTCTTGTCCAGCTGCAATGGCCAGATTCTCGGGCCATAAGCCACTCTAGAGCTATGCGGCAAAAAACGCCGCTCCGCCAGAGCGTCTTATGCCGGTCGAATCTAAACAGCCATTTCCGCTTTTCTTGTCCAGCTGCAGCGCCTAGCTCCTCGGGGTCGTAAAGCTATCCACTTCGGAAATCAGGATTTGCTGCGTGTTTCGCCTTACGCCTGTCGGAGCTGATCAGGCGCTTCCACTTTTCTGAAATAAAACTTAATAATTGTTTAATGGAAGCAAGCGGGCATTTCGTGCCATAATAGAGCAACCTATATATTTTTGAGCGGAGAAGGAGCAAACAAACACATGAACGAAAAACGATTTGAAGATTACAAGATTAGTGAACCGATACTGCGGGCACTGGAAGGATTGGGGTATACGAAGCCGACAGAAGTGCAGGAAAAAGTCATTCCGTCTGCACTTTCAAAGACTGACGTTGCGGTAAAGTCGCAGACAGGCAGCGGGAAAACCGCAGCTTTCGGTATTCCCATCTGTGAATTGGTCGACTGGGAAGAGAACAAACCGCAGGCGCTTATTTTAACGCCGACGCGGGAACTGGCCGATCAGGTAAAAGAAGACATTACCAATATCGGACGCTTCAAGCGCATCAAAGCGGCAGCAGTCTATGGCAAACAGCCTTTTGCTTACCAGCAGGCAGAATTGAAACAGAAATGCCACGTGGTCGTTGGGACCCCTGGGCGTGTAATGGACCATATCGAACGGGGTACGCTGAACTTGAGCCGGATTGAATACTTGGTGCTGGATGAAGCGGACGAAATGCTCAATATGGGCTTTATTGAACAAGTGGAGGCCATTATCAACAAGCTACCTGCTGAGCGGACGACCATGCTGTTTTCGGCGACGCTGCCGGAGAACGTGGAGAATCTTCAGCGCAAATACATGAACAATCCTGAACATATTGAAATTGCTTCCACTGAAACCTTGACGGACCGGATTGAGCATTCGCTTTACCGGGTGGAAGAAAAAAAGAAATTCGCATTGCTGCGGGATATGACGATTGTAGAAAACCCGGACAGCTGCATTATTTTCTGCCGCACGAAAGACAATGTCGACTTTGTGGTGGAGCAGCTTGAAAAGCACGATTACACTTGCGATAAATTGCATGGCGGCATGATGCAGGAAGACCGTTTCGCCGTCATGAATGAGTTTAAGCGCGGCGAGTTCCGCTATTTGGTGGCGACAGATGTAGCGGCCCGTGGAATCGACATCGACAGCATCACTCACGTGGTCAATTTCGATGTACCGCTCGAAAAGGAAAGCTACGTGCACCGTGCCGGCAGAACCGGACGCGCCGGCAAAAAAGGGAAAGCCATCACATTTGCCACACCTTACGAAGACAAATTCCTGGCAGAAATCGAAGCTTATATCGGTTTTGAAATTCCGGAGCGGAGTGCACCGTCAGCCGAAGAGATCGGCTTAGCAAAACCGGCCTTCCAGGAAAAGATGGAAAGCCGTCCGGCGCTGAAAAAGAACAAGAACGAGCAAGTGAACAAAGATATCTTAAAGCTGTATTTCAACGGCGGCAAAAAGAAGAAATTGCGGGCATTCGATTTTGTCGGCACGCTCACGAGCATTCCGGGTGTAACGGCAGAAGACATTGGAATTATTAAAATTCAGGATACAGTAACGTATATTGACATCCTGAACGGCAAAGGGCCAATGGTGTTGAAGGCGATGAAAGACAAAACTGTAAAAGGCAAAACCTTAAAAGTGCATAAAGCAAATAAATGATTTTTGAAAACGGATGCTTGTTGAAAGCATCCGTTTTTCTATATTTTTTAGCAGAAAGTAAGGCGTAAAAAGGAAATATCCTACATATTATATAACTAATATCCCTATTGCATGAATACATTGAATTAGCTCCTAATTCATCTTTGAGTACTTATGTCACGAAAAAGAGTCAAATTGTAATGAAACCTGTCCTTTATTGTTACATGTCTGTAATATTCCCGTGCTATTTTGGTTTAAGCTAATAAAACACAAACAAAGGGAGAGAACAGCTTGAAAAAACTATTGATCATTCTAAGTTTTGCACTAGCTTTATTCCTTAGCACATCACTTGAGAGTTCGGCAGCAGCAAGTACATACACAGTTAAAAGTGGAGATACCCTATATAAAATTTCTAAAATGCACAAAGTATCCATCAGCAACCTGAAATCTTGGAATAAATTGAAATCCGATGTCATCAAACCGAAACAAAAATTAAAAGTCACCGGCTCAGCTGCTAAACCAGCAAAAGCAAAAGCGAAAACACCATCACGTTCAACTTCCGGATCAGTGGTTAAGGAATTCACCGTTTCTGCATCCGCTTATACGGCTTCATGCAAAGGATGTTCCGGAATTACGAGAACTGGCATTAACCTAAAGAAAAACCCCGGCTTGAAAGTGATTGCCGTGGATCCGAGAGTCATCAAATTAGGCACCAAAGTCCATGTTGAAGGCTACGGCTATGCAGTCGCCGGCGACACTGGCGGAGCGATTAAAGGCAACAAAATCGATGTTTTCATCCCAACAAAAAGCGCTGCGCTTAAATGGGGCAGAAAAAACGTCAAAATTAAAATCCTGAAATAAATACTTGAAACCCGGCAAGCAAAAAAACCTGCTTGCCGGGTTTTTGTTTGCCTTTTTACTGGGCTGCTTTCATAAGGGATGAAAGGGAGGAGCAAGTTTATCGTCCATTTTAAAGGAGTATGCCAAGCGTTTAAAGAAGAAGGGAAGAGGGAAATTTTTCATGTGTAGTCTAATTTAAATAGCGAATAGCCAACCTTTTTCCATTTTGATCGCTTCTGCCCCATCTTCCGGTTCATATGGATTTTCTACGCTGCAATAGCGTCTGCAGAAACTCCCGCTTAACCTGATTATCACGTCATAGGAAAATGAATAAGTGGCAATTCTAAATTCTTTAAAATCCTTATCACTGGTTTATATGAGAGCTGTTATATATAATATGTATAAGAAATGTCTAACTTTTTTAGAAGTTAGGCTGAACGGAGGTTAAGTCATGGAAAAAAGAATGATTGTTATTGGCGCAGGTCCTGGCGGCTTAGCCGCTGCAATGTTATTGGCAAGCCAAGGATATGAAGTGGATGTCTATGAAAAACATGATCGAGTAGGAGGGCGCAATGCAGAATTGCGGCTTGGGGAGTTTGTCTTCGATACCGGTCCGACTTTCCTGAGCATGATTCATTTAGTCGAGGAACTGTTTGAAATTGCAGGGCGGAATTTAAAAGATTACATGGATGCCGTAAAACTGGATCCGATGTACGAATTGATTTTTGAGGATCAAAATCTGGTGATGACCCATAATTTTGATGAAATGAAAAAACAGATTGATGAAAACTTTGAAGGAAGCGGAGAAGGATACGTCCGTTTTATGAAAGAGACCGGGAAAAAGCTGGAAGCGCTGACGCCTTTGCTGCAATCACGCATGGACCGTTTGATCCACATGATGCAGCCGAAAGTGATCAAAGCATTGCCGGAACTTGAAGTCAATAAAACGCTTTATGAAGTGCTATCGCGCTATTTCAAAGATGAGCGCCTGAAAATGGCGTTTGCCTTCCAATCGAAATATTTGGGCATGTCTCCTTGGGAATGCCCGGGAGCTTTTACAATTCTCTCTTATATGGAGCATGCATACGGCATCTACCATCCTATAGGAGGGGTTAACCAATTGTCACAGGCCATGGCTAAAGTCGTTAAGGAACTTGGCGGCCGCATCCATACCGGCAACGGCGTTAAAAAACTGGTGATTGAAAACCGTGCCGTCAAAGGCGTGGAACTGGAAAACGGAAAAACGGAACTGGCGGATGAAGTGATCATCAACGGAGACTTCGCCCATGTCATGACCCATTTAGTGGAACCGGGCATCTTGAAAAAGTACACCCCTGAGAAATTGGAGAAAAAGAAATACTCCTGTTCGACGTTCATGATGTATCTTGGCCTCGATAAGAAATACGATTTGTCACACCATACCATTGTGTTTTCAAAGGATTACAAGAAAAACGTCGAAGAAATCACCAATTCCCGCATTTTATCGGCAGATCCGTCCATCTACATCCAAAACGCCAGCGTCACTGACCCGACTTTGGCGCCTGAAGGCAAGTCCGCTTTATATATTCTGGCACCTGTGCCGAACAATTTCAGTGAAGTCGGCTGGGAACAGGAACAAGAAGCATTCCGTGACCTCGTACTGGATATCATCGAAGAGAAAACTGAATTTAAAGGGCTGCGAAACCATATCGTGGAAGAAAAATTGTTGACACCGTTTGGTTGGGAACACGATTATTCTGTCTACAAAGGAGCGACCTTCAATCTGGGGCATCAATTATCGCAAATGATGATTTTCCGCCCCCACAATAAATTCGAAGAACTGGACAATTGCTGGCTTGTGGGAGGTGGAACGCATCCGGGGAGCGGGCTTCCAACCATTCTGGAATCGGCGCGAATTACGGCAAACGGCATTTTTGAGCAGTACGGGAAAAAAGCGGTTCCGATTTCCCCGCTTCCGGCATGGGAGGGATCCCAATGAAATATGCCATTATAGGGGGCGGAGTTGGCGGTCTGATGAGCGCGCTTTTCCTGACCCGCCAAGGCCATGAGGTGACCATTTTTGAGAAAGAGCCGAAACTCGGCGGCCGTCTGACCTTTGTCGAACGGGATGGATTTCGCATTGATGAAGGCCCGACCATTGTTCTTTTGCCGAAAATGTTTCAAAAACTGCTCGAAGAAGCAGGCATAGAGGAAAGCCGCTACGAATTGCTGCTATGCGACCCGCTCTATACCATCCGTTTCCCGGACGGCAAGGTCTATACGAAATATCCTGATTTCGACCGCCAAATGAAAGAAGTGGAACAGGTCTTTCCGGGAGAAGAGGAAGGGTTCCGGCGTTTCATGGCGGAAGGGAAAGAGCGATTTGAAATTGGCGCACCTGCGTTCCTGGAACATTCCTTTGTAAACAAAGCGGATTTCTGGACGCCAGGCAATGTGAAAAAATTACTGAAACTGAAACCGCAGCAGTCAGTAAAAAAATTGATGTCCAATTATTTCAGGGATGAAAGGCTGCAGCTGGCCTATACGCTGCAGGCACTGTACATCGGGGGAGACCCGTTCAATGCTCCGGCTATTTATTCGCTCGTGCCATTCAGTGAACATGAACACGGCGTACATTATTTAAAAGGCGGCTACGGCAGCTTGATTCCGCTCCTTGAACAAGAGCTTCGGAGCCGCCCGAATGCAGCCATCCATACCTCGACGCCGATAAAAAAAATCCGGATCGAAGGGGATGCTGCAAAAGGAATTGAAACCGAGGCAGGATTTCAGCCGTTCGACGGCGTAATTTATAATGGAGACTTTCCATCAATTGACGGCGTTCTGCCAGCTGCAAAAAAGAAAGAATTTACCCCTTCTTCAGGGTGTGTCCTGCTTTATTTTGGGCTCGACAAAGTGTACGAAGACGTCAATGTGCATCAGTTTTTCATCGGCGCCAGCTATTCAGACCATATGAAAAATGTTTTCAGAGAAAAGAAATTGCCGGAAGATCCGGCGTTCTATACATTCCACCCCTCTAAAATCGACTCTTCGCTTGCTCCGGAAGGAAAAGGCGTCCTGTATGTCCTGATTCCGGTGCCTTCAGGTTCAGATGTCGATTGGGCTTCAGAGAAGGAATGGATCGATGCAGTGATAGACAGAGCAGAGCAATTGGCTTTTCCGGGATTAAGAGAAGCGACGGAGTGGATGGAAGTTCGCACGCCTTCTGAAGCGGAAGCATTCGGGCTGTTCAAAGGCGGAAGCTTCGGCATCGGCCCGACATTGTTCCAGTCCGGCGTTTTCCGTCCCCAGGTCAAGCCTTATAAAACCCGTGGATTGTACGCTGTCGGAGCTTCGGTCCATCCGGGCGGAGGCATTCCAATTGTCATGCAGGGAGCCAAATTGCTGGCAGAAGAAGTAGAACGGGAGTTCATGAGTGAAGGGAGCGGTTCATTATGATCGAGATAAGGGAAGCTTACAATCGCTGCGAAGAAATTATTGCTGCCAATTCCAAAAGCTTTTACAAGGCGTTTTCACTGTTGCCAAAAGAGAAAAGAAAAGCGGTATGGGCGGTGTATGCGTTTTGCCGGACAGTCGATGACATAGTGGATGAAGGAACCAATCCGGCCCTGGAACTTGAAGAGTTTAAACGTTCTTTCCAGCAATTTCTTGCTGGCTTTTATGGCCGGGACAATGCCATGTGGGTGGCGCTCGCCGACGTTTTTGAAAACTTTCAAATGGATGAAGAAGCTTTCCATAGTTTGATTAAAGGGCAAGAGATGGATTTGGTGATCAGCCGGTACGAAACCCTCGATGATTTAATGGACTATTGTTATCATGTGGCGAGCTGCGTCGGACTCATGCTGCTGCCAATCCTGGCTCCTGGCAAGACGGCCGTTCTGCAGGAAGGGGCCGTGTCGCTTGGGTATGCGATGCAAATCACCAATATCCTTCGCGATATTGGGCAGGACTTGAAAATCGGCCGCATTTATCTGCCAAAGGAAATCATGCAAAAGCATGGGCTGACAGAAATAGATTTGCAGCAAGGCGATGTGAACGGTGCTTTTGTTTCCGTATGGGAAGAACTTGCTGGAGAAGCAGAGCGCTACTACCGGCATTCATTTGAAACCATCCACGAGTATCCGCTCCAGTCGCGCATGGCAGTTAAAGGGGCTGGACTCGTTTACCGGGAAATCCTGTCGGCTATCCGTGACAAAGAATACATGGTGTTTCGGGAAAAGCATTATGTTTCCGATCAATCAAAACAGGCGATACTTGCCTGTTTGTAAGAAAAACTTGCGTGCTTCTTTAAGCATAGAAACTGGATAAGCACGATACAAAAAGGATTCAGCGCCAACCGGCACTGAATCCTTTTTTTAGCTTGTGTACTTTTTGATGATGCGTTTGGCGAGATTCTGTCCGCCCATGGTGACGATCGGAGAGCCGCCGCCGGGGTGGGTGCTCCCGCCGATAAAGTAAAGGTTCTCGATGTCGGAACTGGCATTTGCCGGTCGCAGGAACGCATCGGCTTTGCGATGAGAAGAAGGCCCGTATAAAGCCCCCCGGTAGGCGCTGAAGGCCTCTTTCAAGAATAAGGGAGTAAATATCTGTTCTTCTGCCAGATGGCTGCGGATGTCGATGCCATAAGTTTCAAGAAAATCATAAATCCGCTCTTTGTACTGTTCGGGATCAATTTGCAGCTTCCCGTCGGCGCCGAGTGCCGGGGCGTTGACCAGGATGAACAGGTTGCTTCCTTCAGGCGAAACGGTTGAATCCGTATAAGAGGAGTTGCTGATATAGACGGTCGGTTCCTGGCTGTAGCTTTGCGTGTCGAACAAGTCATCAAATTCCTGCCGGTAGTTGCCTGAAAAAAAGATATTGTGGTGTTTTAAGCCCGCAAGATGAGTGTTCAGTCCGGCAGTGATGACAAATGCTGAAATTGACGGTTCAAAACGGCTGATTTTGGCATCTGTAAAAGACGGCCGGTGTTTTTCTTCAACCAGCTTCGGGTACGCAGACAACAAGTCGCCGTTCAAGATGACCAAATCGGCTTCAAACGTTTGCCCGTCCGCCAGCTCGACGCCGGCCGCTTTGCCTTTTTGGACAAGGATCTTTTCGACTTCAGCTTCTGTCTGCAGCAAAGCTCCGTGTTTTTGGGCCAGGGCTGCAAAAGCATCAGCAATGCGGACGTTGCCGCCTTTGGTGTAATAAACGCCTTGGCCAAGTTCAAGATGGGCGATCATGGAAAAGGTAGCCGGAGCTTTAAAAGGCGACGAACCGATATAAGTGGCGTAGCGGTCAAGTGCCTGAACAATGCGGCGGTCTGAAAAGTAGCGGCTGAAAAAATGATGCAGCGTTTCAGTGGGCCTGGCGCGAAGAAGTGCCAAGCCAAGCGACGGCGACAAATAATCTTTCCATGACTGGAATGTGGCAGGGAAAAAATAGCGCTCGGACATGCCGTACAGCCGCTCCGCTTCTTTCAGGAAAGCAGGGTAGTTGGCTGCATCCTTTGGCGAAAGCTTTGTGATTTCATTCGCCATTTCTTCCGGATCGGAAGAAAAATCAAGCTGTGTGCCATCGGGAAAATGATTTCGTGTATGGCTTTTCAGTGGAAGGAACTCAAAGTAATCTTCTGGACGTTCACCTGTTTGTTCGATGATCCCTTTAAATACTTCCGGCATGGTAATGGTATTAGGCCCGAAATCGAAAGAATGGGAGCCGAGCTTCACCGGCATTAATTTACCGCCTAAATGTTGGTTTTTTTCAAAAAGACGGACCTGGAACCCGGCATGCGCCAAAGTGACGGCTGCCGATAAACCGCCGAGTCCGCCGCCAATAATGATCACTTTTTTCATGAATATTGCCTGCCTTTCCACGTATACGGTTTTTTTCGCCAGCTTTTCCACATGGACTGAAGCAAAACGGCAATCATTGCTGCCGCTTGGAGAGGGATTAAAAGAGCCAGATACAGGTGCTGGCGTGTGCGTGCCATGACGTACGCTTGCTGCACGACAGCCAGAACGTATGGAACAGTGAACAGCAGCTTGTTCGTGCTTATCCCGTATAGCGCGAGAAACAGCGGCAGGATGTAGAAAAAGCTGTAGAACAACGCCAATGCGACAGCAAATACAGGCGAGCGGCCGATTCCGGTATAGCTGTTTTTCAGGAATCCTTCCCATACGTCATGGTTGGTGTCGTACATGCGGCATTGTACGGATTTGGTGATGTTGGCGAGCAGCATCTTGTGTCCCGAAGCTTTAAAGCGCCGGGCAATATGGACGTCTTCGACGAGAGAATTCCGCACTGCGGCATGGCCGCCGACCGCGTCATAGCTCTTCCGCTCGAACATCATCCACATGCCGTTGGCTGCAGTGGCTGCCGGAAAGTTTGCATAGTTTGCTAAGACAAGCGGCAAATGGAACAGCACCACAAAATGCTGCATGGGGACCAGCAGTTTGCTTAAAAAAGGCGGAACGTCAAAAGCCGGGAAACCCGACAGCAGTTTTGCCTGGCGCTCGTTCATCAGCGCCAGCGCCTGGCCGATTGCTTCAGGGGAAAAGCGGATATCTGCATCGATGAACAGCAGGTAGTCGCCTTTGGCGTGCTGCTGCAATTGATGGCAGGCATGAACTTTCCCCACCCAATCAGGCGGCAATTCTTTTCCGCCAATAACAGTAAACCGGGAATCGCCGGCAGTCATTTGTTCCAGCAAGACGCCTGTGCGGTCGGTAGACTGGTCATTCAATATGATAAATTCCAGATTCGGGTAAACAGCGGCTTTTAACGCCGACGTCAGTGTTTCGACATTGCGTTCTTCATTGCGCATCGGAATCAGTACGGATACTAACGGTGAATTTGGCAGTGTGAAGGTTTTCGGAAGCGAAGGAAGAAAAAAGCTATTAAAAACAATCCAGAGAAGAAAAGCGGATAGTGCGGCAATCAGAAAGAACATGTCATTTCCTCCTTCCTGTAAATTTTCGGAATGCAGCAGTATTTTCAGAAACTACCTCGCTTTTCAGCTGATTAAGCTGTTCTGTAATGGCTTGTTCAATGGAGCCGGTTTTCTCTTTTCTTGCCGAACCCGGAATCTCTTTGTAGTAGAAAGGGTTGCCTTGCTGCACCCATACTTCCGGTTTGCGTTCGTG
This sequence comes from Planococcus glaciei, assembly GCF_900099655.1. Classification (GTDB taxonomy): domain Bacteria; phylum Bacillota; class Bacilli; order Bacillales_A; family Planococcaceae; genus Planococcus; species Planococcus glaciei. Next base: position 226,791 of record NZ_FNDC01000001.1, on the reverse strand, counting down.
CCGGAACGAATAATAAAAAGAAACAGGGATGGCCGGAACATCCGGACAATGTTCCATTAAGTAAGCGATGCCGGTGCTAAAGCCGAGCGGCCGGATTTCCTGATGAAATTCTTCGCCTTGTGGAAAAAGGATGACGGTTTTGCCGCTTAGCAGCAATTGCTCCGCATATTGCAGAGAAGCCAAAATATCTTTTGGCTTGCTGCGATTGATGGAAAAAGCCCCAAGGTAACGGAAAAAACCATAGCGTTTCAGCCCTTTTTCATCCATCATCATATGGACATCGTGGCGCCATACACTGCGGTTCAGGAAAAAGAACAGCAGGCCGTCCCACCAGGAACTGTGATTCGCGATAAAAAGAACCGGCTGGGACGGGGGATGAATAATATCTTTGCCGAGCACATTGGCAAAAGAGCGGCGGATCAACGGGTTCAAATACAGCTCAAAGGCATTTTCAAACAGCGGCATTTTTTTCGCTTTGATCATAGAGGCCTCCTTTTCTGTGCCAGTGCAACGAACAAGGCGGAAAGCAGTGTGGTAAGGACAGCTGCCAGCCATAAGCCGCCGAGTACAGCTAAGAGCACGAACATTGCAGTAATCAGTATGTACAGAAGAACCATCCGCTTTTCAAGCAGGCCGTAGCTTTTCGTGCCGGGCTGTCTTTTCATCAGCCTGTCGATCAACAGGTGAAGAATAAATGCGAGGATAAACCAGCCGGTAAAATTTGTCCAAGGGATATCATAATAAAACCCGCTGTCTTTCCAGATCCAATAGCCTTTCAATAAATAAGCGACAGGATCGATGATCAAATCCATAATGACCGCGCCCAACCCGCCGGCAGCGGCATATTTCCATCCGCCTTGAGGGAAAATGGATAAAGCCAGGACATGGGTGGTTGCCATGACCATCAGCCAGGCAAAACCGATTGCAATCGGCACGCCGAAAAGGTTTGGGGCGAAACGTTCCGTATAATCATAGGAACCAAACAAGAAATCCACACTGGCTCCTGCCCCTTCCACAATAAAAGTCACCACAAAAATGACAATGCCAAGAATGCTGCCGGCAGTTTTGCCGAACTTCCGCAAGAAATAAAGGAAGCCGAGCGTGCCTGCGAGCATTAGGAAGAATGCGTTTGCCCATTCAAGCCATGGCGGAAGCAAGTCAAAACTGAGCAAAATGATGCCGATGCAATACCAAACAATGAAAAGCCGGAAAATGCGTGTATCCCAAACCATACGTCTCCACTCCAATACTATTCTTATATGAATATTATATTTTTATTCTACTCATAGTTCTTCTTAAAATCTATCCATACCCTTTGTTACCCTATATTCGTTCCAGAAGACGGACATTCCTATTATTTTTCCGAAATAGTGGAGAACTGTGTTTAAAGCAAATGAAGCGAGGGAATATTTTCTGAAAATTAACTATGAAGTATATCCTGCATTTTTTTGCATTCGATTTTTCCACCCTCCTTCTGTTTAAAAACCTAATTTTCTTTTGGCGGCATGTTTTCATAGGACAATTTAAACCAAAAAAGATTTTCGGCGTAGTACATAAGATAACAAACCAATAGAAAACCATTAAATGTAAAATTATCCATAAGAAAAAAGATTCAAAGAATATTCAGAGAAGTGTTGCAGGTTTTCCTGCAAAAGGTTACACTTTTTATAAGTATTTGAGTAAGTTCTTGTTTTGGAGGGGATGTAATGCAGGATTTACTGCGTAGTGTGTCGGAATCTTATGAACATTTTAGTTCCGGCCAAAAGAAAGTCGGTGATTTATTTTTTCGTGAGCCTATTTTTCTGGCATTCTCCTCCGCACTTGAAGTTGGAAGAAGAGTGAACGTCAGTGAATCCACAGTGATTCGCTGGACACAGAAACTGGGATACAAAGGGTATGCGGAATTCCAGCAAGTGGTTCAGCGAAAACTTGCAGAAGACCGGCTTGAACAGAGCGAACAGGAAGCCCGTCCGCCAAATGCTGACCAGTCCTTTCTGGAAAATCTGTTTGATGCGGAAATCGCAAGCATCGTTAAGCTTAAGCAGTCGATGAAGGAAGATGTGCTGCTTCAGGCAGTCGATTTGATCAGTTCGGCTAATCGGATTTATGTAACAAGCGATTTTTTCGATTATGGATTGGCACATTGGTTCGCAGGGTGGCTGGATATGACGGTCGGATCCACGGAAATGATTTTTCCATCAGACCGGCATTACTACAGCCAGCTGGCTAAACTTGAGCCGGGAGATATTTTGATAGCCTTTGTGTTCCCACGCTACACAAAAATGGTTGTGGAAACCGTGCAATCTGCCAAAGACCGGGGAGCAGGCGTTGTGCTATTGACCGATTCTTCCAAATCGCCCGCTGTCAATTTTGCGGATATCTCACTGACTGTCGATGTAAGCACCAATTTGAATATTGATTCTTATACAGCAGTCCATGCATTGCTGACCTCTGTGATGCGCTTCGTTTACGTAAAAGAACACGCCAAGGTAAAAGAAAACCTGGCAAGGCTTGAAGCTGTATACAACGACAAGAACATCTTTTATTAAAACAGGTAAGTCCCGAAACGCTTCGGCGCTTTGGTCATTTATAAACAACGAAAAGGGGAGAATAAGATGAAAAAGAAATTATCATTTTTAAGTGTAATTTTTTCAGCAGGATTGTTATTGGTAGCTTGCGGAGGATCAGAAGACTCATCCGGTTCGGAAGGATCAAGCACTGAAGGCGGAGGAAATGAGCTCGGCCTATTGGAAGAAGGCAAATTCACCACAGCAGCCAGCGGACTTTATAAACCGTTCAATTATGAAGAAGGCGGAAAGCAGACTGGTTTTGATATCGAAATTGGTGCTGCATTGGCAGAAGAAATGGGATTGGAGCACAACCCGGTAACAAATCCATTCGAAACAATCATTCAAGGGTTGATCGGCAAGAAATATGACGCCGTTATCGGATCGATGGCTATTACGGATGAACGTGCAAAAACGGTTGCGTTCTCAGATCCTTACTACTTGTCAGGCGGCAAGATCTGGGTGGCTGAAGGCAATACCGAAATCAAGGAACCGTCAGACCTTGAAGGCAAAAAAATCGGGATTGTTGCCCAAACGACATATGAACCAGCCGCTAAAGAATTCACGGATGACATCGAATACTACAACAGTGATGTTGTCGCTTTGCAGGAATTGGAGCCAGGGCGTGTAGATGCGGTTATTACTGCTGACGTTGTCGGATTCGAAGCACAGAAAGCCGGATTGAAAATCAAGGATATCGGCGAAAACTTATGGATTGAAGAAGCGGCAATTGCCGTGCGTCCCGAAGACAAAGCGCTATTAGAAGAAATCAACAAAGCATTGGATGCAATCATCGAGAATGGAACATACGCGGAAATCTCTGAAAAATGGTTCGGCACGAACCTTCTCGAAGTGGAAACAGAAGGAATTGAAGTTCTGCGCTAAACTGAGAGAGGGGAATAGGCATGGAGACCATTCAGACGATATTTGATATTTTTAAAACGACGTATCCAGGCTTTTTGGAAGCCGTCATCATTACGCTTGAACTAACAGCGATTTCGATTGTTCTTGGTACAGTGCTGGGCTTGGTCTTTGCACTGATGAAAATATCGAAATCCAAGATCCTGCAAGGCATCGCCAATCTGTACATCACGATTATTCGGGGAACTCCGTTATTGGTTCAAATCATGTTCCTGTATTTCGGGATCACCCAGATCATCGTTTTGGATAACTTCTGGGCAGGTGCGATTGCGCTTGGGGTGCATAACGGGGCTTATATTGCCGAAATTTTCCGTGGTGCCATCCAAGGGATTGATTATGGACAGACAGAAGCAAGCCGGGCTCTTGGCATGACGAACAACCAGGCGATGCGGAGAATTGTTTTTCCGCAGGCCCTGCGCCGTTCCATCCCGCCGCTTGGCAACCAGTTTATCATCACGCTGAAAGACTCGTCTCTTGTCTGGATGATTGGGGTAGCGGAGCTGTTTTCTGTGGCCAACCGTTCAGCGGCAAGTTCATTTAAGCAATTCGAGACATTTATAGTGGTCGGTTTCTATTACCTAGTTCTGGTTATGATTTTCACGTATATTGTCAGATGGTATGAAAACAGACTGGATGTAGACAAAGCGTAAAGGAGGACACATCATGATTATTGGAGAAAACATCCATAAGTCCTTCGGGGATTTGGAAGTGCTAAAAGGCATCGATCTGCATGTGAAACCGCAGGAAGTGGTTGTTCTTGTCGGTGTCAGCGGATCGGGCAAAAGTACGCTCCTGCGCTGTTTCAACTTTTTAGAAGAAATGAACAGCGGCAAAATTACGATTGACGGCAAAGTCATCAATCCGAAAAAAGACAAGCTAGCGGATGTCCGCGCCGATGTGGGAATGGTGTTCCAGCATTTTAATCTTTTCCCGCACAAAACAGCCTTGGAGAACGTGATCGAAGCCCCTGTCACGGTAAAGAAGATGGACAAGGAAAAAGCAAAACAGCTCGGCATGGAACTGCTTGAAAAAGTAGGCCTGGCAGAAAAAGCGAACGTTTATCCGAGTAAGCTTTCAGGCGGCCAAAAACAGCGTGTAGCAATTGCCCGTGCGTTGGCGATGCAGCCGAAAGTTCTGTTGTTTGACGAACCGACATCGGCACTCGACCCGGAATTGGTCGGGGAGGTGCTGCAGGTTATGAAGCAGCTGGCGGAAGAGGGCATGACGATGGTTGTCGTCACGCATGAAATGAAGTTCGCCAAAGAAGTGGCCGACCGCATTATTATGCTCGACAAAGGCGTCATCATCGAATCGGCCGATCCCAAAACCTTTTTCGAAAACCCGAAAAATGAACGGACGCGCCAATTTATCCAATTGGTCCAGTAACTTTAATAAACAGTCCAACGCAAGGAATCCGGTGCGAAAACCGGATTCCTTTTTCAATGCAAAAAGCCCGGCTCAAGAACTGAGCTGGGCTTTTAATGTGCCGTTCAACCTTTAGTCCACCTCAATAACAGAAGCTGAAATAAGCGGCATGTCTTCTTCTGCAACGCCGTCATAGATGCCGTGGACGGTGACTGCATCACCGGCTTCGACAGGCGTTTCAGCCATATTGCGGACAAATACCTGCTGTTCTCCATCCGTTAGGATAAATGCAGGGAAAGCACCATCGTCGGTCAATTCTTCCGCGGTCCCGGCCAAAATGACAGCATCCCCTTCTGCTACCTCTCCGCTTGTTAACGCGGTAAATGTAGTAGGTTCCGCTTCATCGACATCTTCTGGAGCGGTTGGATCCAATTCGCCTTCCGGAGCTGTGACTTCGGTCTGGCCTTCTTCCGTAAGCTCTGCGTTTTCACCGCCGCAAGCCGCCAAGCTTAAAATGAGCAAAAATGGAATAAATCGTTTCACCATATCTATTCAACTCCCGACCCTAGTAATAAGTTTTCTTATAAGAAACATACCCTTTGGCAAGTGGCTGTTAAACGGAAACTGGGGAAACCGCCAAGAGAAGCTTTCAGTAACGCGAACGGTTGGATTTGGAGGCCTGCGGGTATAGGAGAAGAACAAAAGAAAGGGGATGGGGAAATGGAATTGATTGCTGCTCCTTATCATTTGAACGATAAAGCAAAAAATATTCAGCCTATACTCAACGTGGAAAAAACAAAAATCATTAATATCCAGCTGCAGCCAGGGGAGACAGTCCCGGAGCATGCAGTGGATGCAGATGTTGCCATTATCGCGAGAAGCGGAAAAGTGAATTTTACTGTCGAAGGAAAAACTGTCGAAGTGTCTCCGCAGCAGATTTTGTATATGGCTCCGCTTGAAAAGCATAGCCTGGCAGCTGTCGAAGCAAGCGATTTAATGGTTGTTCAAACCAAACGCTGAAAAAAACTGCCCAGATAATGGCCTGAAGCCACTCTTTTGCGGAGCTGCAATGTAGAATAAGCAGGATTTATTAAAAGCGAAAGGCTGTCCAGGGAGTCTGTTATTCGACTCATTGGACAGCCTTTTTTAGGTTTACCACTCAATTTCGTCCGGGTATTCCGCTTGGAGCCTGATTTCGTGAATGGGCACTTTATTGGGGTTCGCAGCTTCCAGCACCTGACTGCGGAATGCTAGATAGTCGTTGTCTTGCATGGCGATTTTCAGGGCCACAGCAGCCAGGCTCTTTTCACGCTGTTTTTTCGGCATGCCGATAAATTTCAAATTTAAGAAGTCGATGTATTGAATAGCGTATTCTTCCACTGGAGCCGCTTGCTGGAACGCTTTTAAGATTGCCTGATATTCTTCTTCGGGAACTTGGCCGTGCAGGCAGTCGAGCACCAATGACTGAAAACGGCCAATGACATGCAGATGGCTGTTCCAGTCCGGGAATTTTGCTTCTTCGCGGTGCAGCCGGACAAAATCTTTCAATGCAATGGCGGCATACAGGATTTCCGGCCACAGCACTTCAGTGGAAAAATAAATGTTTTTATCCGGTGCAATAAAGCTGTGCTGTTTTTTGGTATGGTCATGCAATCCATTAAAAACGGATTCCACATTGCGGTCTCCTTGCGCCGCATGGCGGATTTCGTAGGAAATGCCAAGAATCCGCATGCGCGAGCCGACATAGTCGTAGTATTTATTCTCATCGCCGATTACATGGTAAATCGCCTGGTTCAGTTCATCCAAATCAAAGTAATCGCCGCTGATTTTAACGCCTGTATGGTTCGGAGTATTTGTCATTGTAAGCATTCCGGATTCTCCTATCGTTTCGGTTTATAGTCCAACGCTTTAAACAAATCCTTGCGTTCTTTATCGGTTAAGTCCCGCCATTCGCCAACGGGCAGATCTCCCAACTGGATGTTCATGATTCTGATCCGCTTCAAATCGCGCACTTCATAGCCCAGCGCGCTGCACATCCGGCGGATCTGGCGGTTCAGGCCTTGCTGCAAAACGATGCGGAAAGAGTACTTCGACAACTTCTCTGTTATGGCAGGCAAGGTTTTCGTATCCAGAATTTCCACGCCTTCTGCCATTTTCTTCAGAAAAGACTCAGTTACCGGCATATCCACACGGACAATGTATTCTTTTTCATGTTCGTTTTCTGCCCGCAGGATTTCATTTACAATGTCGCCGTCGTTGGTCAATAAAATCAACCCTTCCGAATCTTTGTCGAGGCGGCCGACATGGAAAATCCGCAGCGGGTGATTGACAAAATCGACGATATTTCCTTTGATGTGGCGTTCCGTTGTACTGGTAATGCCGACGGGTTTGTTAAGGGCAATATAAACGTATTCCTGGTCCGGCTGTTCGATGACTTTGCCGTCGACGCGCACTTCATCGCCTGGCTGGACTTTGCTGCCAAGTTCAGCGGGTTGGCCGTTAATGGTAACGCGTCCGTCTTCAATGAATTTATCCGCTCCGCGTCTTGAAGTAATGCCTGTTTCACTTAAAAACTTATTAATTCTCATAAAAAAATCCCTTCAAATACATATTTCTTTTCCTTGTTTCTATTATACCCTTATGGGCCTTCAAACAAAACGGCAGAACAGAAGGGAGAAGAGTTTGTAAATAAAAGGTTGCAATTTTCCGATAAATTTGACAATATAGAAGGGAAGCCGTCTCGATGTTCTGCATCTTTTGTTCTATGAAATGTAAGCGGATACAAAGGGGCGAAAAAAGATAAGGGAGGAAACAGAATGGTATTGTATTCAGCTCCAAACACAGAAGGCGCGAAAAGCAGATTTAAGGAAAGATATGAAAATTATATAAATGGCGAATGGCGTGCACCTGCCAAAGGCCAGTACTTTGATAATGTGTCGCCGGTAAACGGCAAGAAGTTTACGGAAATCGCCCGCTCGACAGCAGAAGACGTAGAAGCGGCACTGGATGCAGCACATGCAGCCAAAACAGCATGGGGCACCACTTCCACTACGGAACGTTCCAATATCCTGCTTAAAATTGCAGACCGTATGGAAGAGAACCTGGAGATGCTGGCTGTTGCGGAAACTTGGGACAACGGAAAAGCGGTCCGCGAAACTTTAAATGCGGATTTGCCATTGGCGATTGACCATTTCCGTTATTTTGCCGGCGTGGTCCGTGCACAGGAAGGCTCAATCAGCCAAATCGATGAAGATACAGTAGCCTACCATTTCCATGAACCGCTTGGAGTTGTGGGACAGATCATTCCTTGGAATTTCCCGCTTTTAATGGCTACTTGGAAACTCGCGCCAGCTTTAGCTGCCGGCAACTGCGTTGTGTTAAAACCGGCTGAGCAGACACCAGCGAGCATTTTAGTTTGGGCTGAACTGGTCGGCGACCTGCTGCCGCCGGGCGTATTGAATATCGTAAACGGATTCGGCCTCGAAGCCGGAAAACCGCTTGCTTCCAGCCCGCGCATCAGCAAAATCGCCTTTACCGGTGAAACGACAACAGGCCGGATGATTATGCAGTATGCTTCCCAGAACCTGATTCCGGTAACTTTAGAGCTTGGCGGCAAGTCGCCGAACATTTTCTTCAAGGACATCATGGACGAAGATGACGCTTTCCTTGATAAAGCGATCGAAGGCTTTGTCATGTTCGCTTTAAACCAAGGTGAAGTATGTACATGCCCATCACGTGTATTGATCCAGGAAGACATTTACGAAGCATTCATGGAACGCGCGTTGAAACGCGTAGCCGCTATCAAGATTGGCAACCCGCTTGACCCTGAAACGATGATGGGTGCCCAAGCCTCCCAGGAACAGATGGAGAAAATCATGTCGTACCTGGATATCGGCAAGCAGGAAGGCGCTGAAGTGTTAATCGGCGGCGATCGCAATATTTTAGAAGGCGACTTGGCAGAAGGCTACTATATTAAGCCGACTGTTTTCAAAGGCGACAACAAAATGCGCATCTTCCAAGAGGAAATCTTCGGGCCGGTGGTATCCGTGACGACGTTCAAAACGAAAGAAGAAGCACTTGAACTTGCCAACGATACTTTGTACGGACTGGGCGCAGGAATCTGGACGCGCGACACCAATACCGCTTACCGTTTCGGACGCGGCATCCAGGCTGGCCGTGTGTGGACGAACTGCTACCACCAATATCCAGCACACGCGGCATTCGGCGGATACAAAATGTCGGGAATTGGCCGTGAAAACCACAAAATGATGCTTGACCACTATCAGCAAACGAAAAACATGCTGGTCAGCTACAGCGATAACAAACAAGGATTCTTTTGATCCACTCCTGATGGCGTAACTGCCTCATTAGGATTGCTCAAAACCTTTAGCACATTTCAGCAAAACCAAGTTTCTTTTTACCAGAAAGAAGGGGTACAAATGGTCGAACGCGTAACCGCAACGAACGAGGCGCTCGAACTGATTGAACTGCTGAAACAAAAGCATGGCCCGGTTATGTTCCATCAATCAGGCGGCTGCTGCGACGGCAGCTCTCCTATGTGCTATCCGGAAGGCGACCTGTTTTTGGGCGATCAGGATGTGCTGCTCGGGGAAATCGGCGGCAGCAAATTCTATATGCACAAAAACCAATTTGACTACTGGAGCCATACCCAGCTCATCATTGACGTCGTTGAAGGGCGGGGCGGCATGTTTTCTCTTGAAGGGGTGGAAGGCAAGCGGTTTTTAACAAGATCGCGGGCATTCACATCGGAAGAAACAAAAGAATTGCAGCAGCAAAAATAAGGAGAACCGGATGCAAAAGCATCCGGTTTCATACTGTAGACAAAGTATAAGTTAAATGAATAGAAATGCATAAAACCAACCGGACCGGCCACTTCGCTTTCCGTGGGCTCAGCTTCAGCCTCCTCGTCACTAACGTTCCTGCGGGGTCTTCAGCTTTCGCTGTCCCACAGGAGTCTCCGTGGCCGGACCGGTTGAGGCATCTCTCTTTCATCCAAAAGTGAACACGTAACCGAATGAAGTTCAATCATCTAGTTTAAAGAAGGAAAGCGACAACTTTGGGTAGCCCCAAGTTTAGGATCCGGAATGGAAACCGGCGACTCCAGCGGGATAGCGAAGTGCCGAAATCCACTCGGGACGTAAGTTCCGAGTTAGTTCGGCGCGAGCCCGCGGAATGCGTCCGGCTGAAACGGAGGATTCGGGATTTTTTCTACAAGCGGATATTTATTCAGCTATCATGGTAAAAGTTCTTTTGTCAACAAGCTCGAACCGGATGCAAAAGCATCCGGTTTTTCTTTTTTTTATAGAGATTTTAAGCCCGAAAACCGCTCTAATCCGGGGTTCACAATGGAAATCCGGGGCGAAAAATGCTATAATGGTAGAATGAAAGGTGGTCATGATTTTGACGAAATTAGTGAACCGGGTTTCCCGTGAACAAGCCAACCATGCGATTTCCTATGCGTCACATTCGCTTACCACTGAAGGGTTTAACGTGACAAATGAGGATCAGAACTTTGTTCGGTCGGTCTTGACTGGTGAACAGACGGAAGCACAATTCCACCGGGCCATTAAGACGAAATTCAATGTCTAAGTACCGGCACTCTTCCATGTATTGTTATCCCGATTCGGACGTGTTGATCAACAAGTTTAACTTGATGGATGAGGAAAAGCTGAAAGAGCTGGAAACGGTGTATACACTTTTCCGCCTTTCTGAGCTTAAGATCAACAAGCCTGCCGATCCACTCGATCGGGAAGCATTTTTGGATATACACCGCAGCATTCTGAAGGATGTCTATCCATTTGCTGGTGAACTTCGGCAAGAGATGATCTCAAAAGGGTCTTCTTCGTTCGCCCATCCAAAGTTTATTGAACCGGAGCTGTACAAGATCTTTGAAGAATTGGCGAAAGAGAACTACCTGAAGGATTTGCCCCGAGAGAAATTCATTTCGCGGCTCGCTTATTTTCTAGCGGAATTGAATGCCCTGCATCCTTTTCGGGAAGGGAATGGGCGCACGGTGCGTGAATTTGCCCGGCAATTGTCTTTGAACGTCGGCTACCAGCTGGAGTGGGAAAGGATTCCAGAGCCTGCTGAAATCATCAATGCTTTTGTGGACTCATTTAATGCTAATAATGAAAGACTAGAAAAATTATTGGAGGAAATCCTTTCTTAACAAAAGCCGGCCCCAGAGGGCCGGCTTTTGTTCATGCTATTGAGCCGGATGTTTTTGCAGCCATTCGATGCCGAATTCGACCAGAGGCCGCATTTCCACGAGTTTTACTTCTGCCTGCCCGAGCGTCCCGGACGCAATTTCTCCCTTGTAGTCTTTTACCAGTTCCGGGAACCGGTCGGAATCCATATCAACGCAGTCAAAGGTCTGCCAGACGCGCTGGCCATTAATTTTCACCGCAGCGCCTTGCGGGGAGGTGGCCCGTGTTTCCTGGACAAATTCTGCATAATGCAGCGCGGTGCACGAATCAAAACCGGTGCCGATCAACAGAATTTTTACATCGCTTTCCATCATTTTGGCAAGGGGCGAAGATTTGCCGAATGAATCATCAATCGGTTGTTCGCTCATCCAGTACGTAGCCTGTTTGCCGCTGGCGATAAACGAATGGGCAGGGTGCGGGCTGCGGATGGTTTCAGGATGGCGGTGAAAACATTCCGCGATTTTCCCCATTCCCCGGAGTTCGCTTAAATGCGGATCGTAAGCCGGAGCGTAGTCGCGGAAAGGCTGATGCCAGTTTTCCGGAATCGGCGGGTTCATCCAGTAAACCGGATCGGAATTGTCGGCTGATTGGGAAGGCATGACTAGTGTACCTTCGGTGGTAACGGTTTCCAATAAGGCCTCTACTACCGCCTGGGCGCCGCCCGCTATCCAGCCCATCGATTTTAATGAAGAATGGACGATCAGGGCATCGCCGGCTTTAATGCCCAATTGATGAAGCTGTTGTTTTAATGTATCTTTCGATTGGAATTCAGGTGTATTTAAAATATGCAGAAATTCAGTCATTTGTATTCCCCCTTATGGTTAATATACCATAGCCAGAAAGCTTGCTGATTTCGTTTATGCGAGTTAGCATTAAGATGAAGGAGTGTTATAAATGGAAGGTAGAATGATGAAAGAATCCCGGACGATCCAGACGAAATTGGTGCTGCCGCCGGATACAAACCATATGAACTCGATTTTTGGAGGAAAGGTGCTCGCTTACATCGATGAGATTGCCGGCATTACAGCGATGAAGCATTCGCGCCGCCAGGTTGTCGTGACAGCTTCGATTGACTCGGTTGACTTTTTGTCATCGGCCCATGTGGGGGATGTACTGGAACTGGAAGCCAATGTTACGTCAACAGGACGCACTTCAATGGAAGTATACGTCCGCGTTAAATCCCAGAATTTGCAGACCGGTGAAGAAAAACTGACGACCGAGTCATTTTTGACGATGGTCGCAATGGGCGACGATGGAAAACCGACGCCGGTGCCGCCGGTCATTCCGGAATCTGAAGGTGAAAAGCTGTTTTTCAATACGGCGCCTGCCCGGAGAGAACACCGGAAAATGCGTGTGAAAACACCGCGGACGAATTAGGAAAAGTGATTTTGAAGCTGTGGATAAGAAATGGTAAAAAAGTTATCCACATGTGAATAAATGCCTTCATCGCCATTAGTCCACAGAAAAAAAGGATAACTTTTTGATTTTGTGCATAAACCGTTATTAAAATGGCTATTTTCAGAAAATAGCTGTTGATAAGCTGTTTTCTGAACCGCTTAAGGAGTTGAGGGAATGGAGACCTTTTCAAAAGGAGTGGCTTTGTTTTTCTTTGCAGCGGGCATTATTTTATTGTTTTTGACCCTTTTAAATTACGGCATCGGCTTTGCAGCAGCCAATTGGCTGAATCCCCCTTTTTGGCGGCTTTACCTGTTTCTGGCCGTGGCCGGGATACTGGCTTATATATTGATCCGGTTCCGGAGAAGAGAAGGGCAATAATTTCAAAGAAAGAAAAAAAGCAGCCTTCGCGGCTGCTTTTTTTTACGCTTTAATTTTTTGCTAGCAGTTCTTCGAAATAAGAACCGAATTCTTTCGAACGTTTCAAGATGGTGCTGGAAGAAACGTTGAATTTTTCGCTTAAATCTTTCGGCGCAAGCATCGGCCCTTTAATCAGTTCGTGATCCTGCAGGAATCTCCAGTAACCGGCAACGAGTGCTTCCGGTTTTTGGACAGTCGGCTGCTGGCTCACCAGGTAACTGTTCAAGATGCTCGTGACGTTGTCGACAGTTTCTGCGTCAAAGTCTGCTTGGTCAATATGTTTGCGCAGTTCAGCCATTACGGATTCGTGCTCAGGCGAAAGCTCAATGCTTTCATCCACTGTGCCGGTTGAATATTTAACGATACTTTCAACCACTTCGAGGTAATGCTCATGTACATACTGAGTGCCATCTGTTGCATTGGCAGATGCCATTTTGGCTTTTAGCTGCTCGAAGAATGGATTGAATTCTCCAACAACTGTCAGGTAGCCGTTCAAGAACAAGGCGCCGTCTTCACCGATGCGTGCATCCGGAAGCAAAATAGCCAACAAGCCTTGGCCGTCCTGCATATCGGTCGGCGGCTGGTCTGTCATTTTATAAACGTCTCCAGTGAAAGCATCTTTAAACTGAGCAGCTGCTTCATCACCTTTGATGTATTGTCCAAGGAATACCCGGACATTTTTCCAGTTTTCAAGAACTTCTTTAGTGGTCGGGCGTTGAGCAAGGTCAATGTGCTTCACTAAAAATTCCTGCCAAAGCTCCGGTTTTTGCATAAACAAGAAGTTTTCGATGACGAATGCTTGCGCATCATTTTCTGCCATCGATTCCATTAAACGGGGCTGCCATGCCTGCTGGAGCTCGCGGAAAGCCGGCAGTTGAGCCTGGTTTGGATTTTCTGAAAAGAATTGCTGGCGAACTTTAAAAAGTTCATCGTTCACTAGATCGTTGATGGACACGGATTGTTCTTTTCCGTGACATTTTTTGTATTTCTTGCCGCTGCCGCATGGGCACGGATCGTTTCTTCCTACCATTCTAATCACCTACATTTTTTCTTGAGTGTAACACAGAATGGCGTTTCGCTCAAAAGTCGGACGATTCTGACGCTAATTTTCCATATAAATACATATCATGGCGTTTGCCGTCGCGCTGCAAAAACTCCCGAAAAACGCCTTCTTTTTGAAAGTCCAGCTTTTCATACATGGCAATTGCCGGCTGGTTGTAATCAAACACAGTAAGCTGGAGCCGGTGAAGATTTAATTCATTCCAGGCATAATACATCATTAGCTGCATGGCGTCGATGCCGTAGCCGTGCCCCTGGAATTCAGGTCCGAGGGCAATGGACAGCCAGCCGACCCGGTGCGTCCACTGGATATCCTCAATGGCACAGACGCCCATAAAGGTGTCGAGGCCAAGCGGACGGATGGCAAAACGGAAGTCCTGGTCCGAATGTTCGTTGAACCAGTCAGTGGCCTGTTTCTCGGACAACTCACGGATGGGGCTGGAATTGTAGTTGCGGGCGAAGCTTGCTTGGGCATTCCACTCCCGGTAATCCTGCAAATCTTCGGTTCGCATAGCGGTCAAGCGAACTTTTTGTCCTTTAAACATAATTGGCCTCCTCAGTTGAATAGTTGAATGTTGAGAGAATCGAGCACGTGCTGCGGCACAAAAAAGCGCACCGTAACGAGTGGATCGACGACCTGGCTGATTTGGGCTTCGCCTGCAGCACTCATCAGCATCGTCATTTCACTCACGGTCATATCGGTATGGGGCAGCAGCAAATCAATGGTTTCTTCAACAGCAATTTTGACCGCTTCATCAAGCGTCATAGCTGAAACGAGGATAGCGAAGCCGTCCGCGTTCTGCAAAATCGGAAATTTGGAATGGGTTCCTTTAATAACATCGAAAGTGACAGTGGCGCGTCCCGGCACTTCAATTCCCGACACACTGACTTCGCCGTCGCCCATGGCGGCGTGGAAATCACCTAAGGCAAAAAGCGCACCTTCTGCAAAAACCGGAAAGTAGAGCGTCGCGCCTTTAGTGATCAGTTTGGTATCCATATTGCCTCCGTGAGGGCCCGGAGTGCCGCAGGATACCGGCTTGCCTTCAGGAGCAACACCGATTACGCCGATCATCGGGTTCAGCGGCAAATGCAGTTTATCGCTGAATATGGCTTTGCCGTTTTGGATCGGAATGATTTTTGACTCCATCGCTTCCATGCGGTGGCCCATCACTCCGAGTTCCGGTCCTGTCACCATGACGCCCTGATTTCCGATCTCCAGGTCATCGATTGTCACTTTCAACAGGTCTCCAATGTCTGCTCCTTCAATGAAAATCGGTCCGGTTGCCGGATTGATTTCGTTCCAGTCGATTGCCGCCACTTCCTGGTCTGCTGATTGGATCTGGTTCTTGAAACAATCATAGGTTTCAATAACTACGGTTTCTCCAGCTTTGGCGCGCATGACAGGAGGATTCAGCGAGGAAAAACTGTAAATGACGTCTTTTGTCGGCAAGGTTTTCATAGGTTTCGACTCCTTTTTTATAATATTTACACAATTGTAGCAAGACAAAAGGCGAATAGCAAAAGGCAAAGTGCATGCAGAAGGATGCTATAGTATGATAAAAAGAGAAAAAATAGTAAGAGAGGGATAGCCATGAACGAAGATGCGATAAACGATCTGATTGCCTGGATGAAAATCATCATTTTGACGGCTGCCATTGTTCTGCTGTCCCGCCAGTTTTTGTTTGAACCGGTGTCGGTGCATGGACAATCGATGATGCCCACATTTGAAGAAGACGACAAAGTCATCTTGAGCAAAATCAGCAGCATCGATAACTTCGATATGATTGTATTTGTGGCGCCAGACCAGAAAAATTACATCAAACGGGTAATCGGCGTTCCGGGAGACCGGGTCGAAATGAAAGACGACCAGCTGTATTTAAATGGAGAACCGGTTGATGAACCGTACCTTGAAGAAAACCGCAAATGGGCTGAAACGAACGGCTATCCGCAGCTGACCACTGATTTTGGAGAATTTATCGTTCCGGGGGAATGCTATTTCGTGTTAGGCGACAATCGCTTGAACAGTGTGGATTCACGCATGATCGGTTTTATTCTGGAAGAAACGGTAATCGGAGAAGTGAAGTTCCGGATTTCTCCAGTGGACCATATTGGAACGGTAAACTAGATAAGAATCAATTGTCCTGTAAAAGCCTGGTGATTCCAGGCTTTTTTATTTTGCATAAATAATAATGGGTTTATTTTCATATCTCCCGGTTAAATGAAATAATTAACGGCTTTCGTCACATTTATGAAGCTAAATAGTAGTACAACAATCCTAGTGCGCGCTTTCAATTCAACAAAAATCATGTATAATAATATGAAAAGTCAGAAATCTTTTTTGGTTCTCTTTATTTTTCATGCTAAAACCAAGCATTTTTAGTTGCAAAACAGATGAAACGACAGCTGGGAGCGATGAATATGGCAAATACACCTGGAACTTCGAAAGCAGCAAAAACCATTTGTTTGGCAGCCTTTGGGCTTTTAATCGCATTACCTTCTTTAGCGCCGCAGGCAGAAGCTGCAGCTGCGCTGAGTGGAGGGGCTGAAAAAGAGACGTTCAGTACGTGGAGCAGCGAGGGCTTTCTGGAAAGAGCCGGACTTGGGATATACGGCCCCGTTGAAAAACTGGCAGACAAGCAGCGGCAGTCTTATCAGGATAAATTATATGCATCCTTAAATGTCTGGGATGAAGAATTCCTGGCCTTATATAAGAAAAAAGACGTTTACCCTGCAGTCTCCATCGCCTTTGCCCCCGGAGCGGATGAAACTAGCTTTAACTTTTCCTGGTATTCCCCTAAAACAAATGCGCCCGGCGTAATCGAGTTCGCGAAGGCTGAAAACGGTATGCCGGCCGAATTTCCGGAAGGTGCCGCTTCGGTCCAGGCAAACTTGGACAAGGCATCGTTCGGTTTTACAGCGCATGAAGCCGTGATTACCGGCATTGAAGCGGATTCCGAGTATGCCTACCGCCTGGGAGACGGCAAGGGCAATTGGAGCGGACCTTACAGCTTTAAGACACGCAATACGGATTCGTACAACTTTCTGCTGATGGGTGATCCGCAAATCGGCGCTTCCGGCGATCCGCATGAGGACAGGCGGGGCTGGGAACATACATTGAACAAAGCGCTTGAAAAATACCCCGATACGAGTTTTATACAGTCGGCGGGCGACCAGGTCGACTACCGTAGTTCGGAAAAAGAGTTTGTCGCTTATTTTGCGCCGGACGCTTTGCGGAGTTATCCGACCGCTACGACGGTCGGCAATCACGACTACAACGAGTATTACGAATTTCATTTCAATGTGCCGAACCAAAATCCGGAACTGGGAAATTACGATAATTCAGGCGGCGACTACTATTTCACTTACGGCGACACGCTGATCATGAATTTGAACTCCAACAATGAAAACGCGGAAGAACACATTCAGTTTATGGAAGAAACGGCTGCCGCTACTGCTGGGAAGGAGTTTAAATGGAAGTTTGTCGTATTCCATCATTCCATTTACAGTGCAGCTGCCCATTCCGATTCGGAAAACATCATTAAGCTGAGGGAGCGCCTGGTGCCGGCTATCGATGAAATGGACATTGATGCGGTACTGATGGGCCATGACCATTCCTATGTGCGCACATACCAGATGAAAGCATTGCAGCCGTTGAAAAATCAGATGGTGCAGGACGGCGCCGCAGTGAACCCGGAAGGTACGGTTTATTTTACCGCCAACTCTTCAAGCGGCAGCAAGTACTATGGCATTGAACCGGAAACAGAACCTTACTCAGCGGTCCGGGCACAGCTGGAAGAAACAACGTTTACGAATGTAGAGGTGACCCCGACAAGCCTCGAGTTCACGACGTATCGCACAGATACGATGGAAGCGGTGGACTCTTATAAAATCATCAAAGATCCTTCAATCGCCGTTGAAATTCCGGCACTGGAGAAAATAGCGCTGGCTGCAACGGGAACGGTATTGCCGACCCAAGCCACATCGTTTTATCCGGAAGTGGACCTTGATGTGAAAGGGACGAATGTCGAAGGCACGCAATACGATATCCTGCCGGATCAAATCAATTACCGGAGCAGTCCCGAAGGCCAGCTGACTGTTGGAAAAGACGGGAAAGTGGTGCTGGCCGATGCTGCAGAGCCGGGTGAAGTCAAAGTTTGGGCGGAAGTAGCAATCGGAGGCAAGACATTTAAGACAGAACAACTTACGCTTTCCGTCGTGGACCACGAAGAGCAGAAATTGATTGAGAAAAACAGCGAGTGGTCCTATTTGGATGATGGTTCCGATCAAGGAACGGAATGGAGCGGACCGGAATTTGACGACAGCAGCTGGGAAACTGGAAATGCTCCGCTGGGTTATCCGGAAGGGGATGAGCATGAAGGGTTCGGGGAGATCCAGACGGTCGTTGAATTCGGCCCTGAAGAATACGATAAGCATGCCACCACGTATTTCCGGACCGAGTTTGAACTAGCCGATCTGTCTGCAGTTAAAGACCAGGGATACATTGAATTTACGGTCGACGACAGCGTCATCCTGTATTTGAACGGAAAAGAAATCGGCCGGTTTAATCTGCCGGAAGGCGATATCTCCTATGACGATCATTTATATGATGTGACAGATAAAAAACTGGCGGAACCAGGGGAGGTGGAAAAAATCCAATTGGATCAAAGCCTTCTGGATAACCTGGTTGAAGGCAAAAACGTTCTATCCGCGGAAGTGCACCAGGACGATGCCCAGAGCTCCGATTTGTATTGGGATATGGAAATGGTCATCGCAGTGGACCCAGAAAATGACTAGAGAGTTTGCTGCAATCTTCAAGGAAGAAATAACTGAAAAAGCTCAGCCGAAAACATCGGCTGAGCTTTTTCGATTGGTGCGAAACCATGAACGCTACTGAATGGAGCATGAATTAGAATAACTTCAGTTTCTCGACCCGTGAAATCGCTTCGGCAATCCGTGCTTCGTCCACAAGCAAGCCGACTCGGATATAACCTTCACCGCTTTCGCCAAAGCCGCTTCCGGCAGCTGTTGAAATATTGGCGTGCTCGAGCAGGTAATCCGCGAATTCGACACTGGTGAAGCCTTTAGGAACCGGCAGCCAGGCGAAGAAAGAGCCTTTCGGGGCTTCAATCTTCCAGCCGATGCGCGCGCATTCCTCTTTCAGAACGGTGCGGCGTCTTTCGTACATGCCGACTAGTTCATTGACGCAGCGCTGATCACCGGTCAGTGCCTCAACAGCGGCGAGTTGAAGGGCAGGGGAAAGGCCAGCAAACAAATGGTCCTGGATAAGATTCAACCCCTCGATCATTTTCGGATTGCCTACCGCAAAACCGATGCGCCATCCCGCCATATTGTAGGTTTTCGACAAGGTATACATTTCAACGCCCACCTCTTTCGCTCCGTCGGTTTGCAGGAAGCTTGGCGGCTTGATCCCATCAAAACCAACGGCACCGTAGGCGAAGTCATGGACAACAGCCAGTTCGTTTTCTTTGGCGAATGCCACTGTTTCTTCAAAAAAGCGTGGAGTGGCGACAGCCCCCGTCGGATTGTTCGGATAGTTCAAGTACATCAGTTTTGCTTGTTCTTTTGCCTCATGGGGAATTTCTGCATAATCCGGCAAAAAGCCATTTTCTGCTTTCAACGGAAAAGTTTCAAATCGGGCTTCTGCTAAAGGGGTGCCCGACAGGTAATCCGGGTAGCCGGGATCCGGCAGCAGCATCAACTCTCCCGGATTCAGAAAAACAAGCGGCAGTTCGACCAGGCCGATTTTGGTGCCGGCAAGGACGGCCACTTCCGTATCGGGGTCAATGTCCACACCGTATTCGCGTTTATAGAAATCTGCAGCGGCTTGGCGCATTTCCGGGATTCCACGGAAAGGCGAGTATTTGTGGTTTTTGGGATCGGCCACTGCTTCTTGCATCGCTTTAATGATATGTTCTGGCGTCGGCTGATCGGGATTGCCTTGGCCCAAGTTGATAATATCCCGTCCTTCTGCCAATGCTTGGCTTGTTTTCGCGGCCAGTTTTGAGAAAAACTGCGTCGGCAGCTGCTGCAGTCGATTTGAAAATTCCATGATTGAGTCCCTCATTTTCTAAATAATTGCACATCTACTCCAAATCTTATAGAGTTTAGGTAAACTTGTCTACAGGAGGGGAAAGATATGAAAGTTGCTTGTGTTCAAATGGATATCGCATTCGGCGAGCCGGAAACGAATTTCCGGAAGGTTACAGAGTATCTAGAAGAAGCGGCGCAAAACGGCGCAGAGACCATTGTGCTGCCGGAAATGTGGAACACCGGCTATGCATTGACCGAACTGGAGACTTTGGCAGACAGTTCCCATCGTACAGTTGGATTTCTGAAAGAATTTGCAAAAAAACATGGAGTGAATATTGTCGGAGGTTCTGTATCCATCATAAAAGAAGATGGTTTTTACAATACGATGTATGTGGTGAACAAAGACGGAGAACTTGTCTCCGAGTATGACAAAGCCCACCGGTTCGGCTTGATGGATGAACATATCCATCTCCAGGAAGGATCCGGGCTTGGCACGTTTGAATTGCAAGGTGTGGTTTGCGGCGGCGTGATTTGCTACGATATCCGTTTTCCTGAATGGATCCGGGCTCAGGCATTAAACGGCGCAAAGGTCATTTTCGTTCCTGCGGAATGGCCGGCAGCCCGCATCGACCATTGGAAAGTCCTGCTCCAGGCCCGGGCGATTGAAAACCAATGCTTTATTGTGGCTGTTAACCGGGTCGGCAGTGATCCGAAAAACGCATTCGGCGGCAGTTCGATGGTCATCGCCCCTTGGGGAGAAGTCCGATTGGATATGGCCATGCAAGAAGGCATCGGTTATGCGGACATAGATTTGAGCGAAGTGGAAGAAGTGCGCAAGCGCATCCCTGTGTTCACGGACCGCCGTGAAGCGCTTTACAGCAGTTTTCAAAAACCGGCAGCAGAATAAAAACAAAGTGCCGCTCCTGGCTTCATAGCAGGAGCGGCACTTTGTTTAATCAAAGACAATCAGTCCACTATTTTAACCATATGATGGAACGGTTCGCCGATTATGGTCCACGGTTCCGTAATTGCGAAGCCAAGCCGCTCATACAGACGGATGGCATTTGTTTTGTCAACATCGACGTTAAGGGAGAGTTTGCCTCCACCTGCTTGACGGACCAATTGGTCGGCGTAAGACAACAGCTGGGTGCCGATTTTTTGTCCCTGGCAAGCAGGGTTTACCGAAACCGTATCGATATACCATTCGTCAAGATGGGCTTCCGGCTCGATGGTGCGTTCGTGGCCTTCGGTTTTCAACAAGTCAATCAAATATTGGTCCAGTTCGCGGGCCGCACTTCCGTGGTAAAGCACGAGCGCCCCTGCAACGGTTCCATCCATTTCGGCCACCCATGTAAAGCGGTGGCTGTGCCGGGTATTTTTCCCGCGGATCATCGCTTCGATTTTTTGTACAATGGCGTCCGGTTCCGTCTCGGCCGTCATATGGGCTGCGATGTCGCCAATTGCATTAATGATGAGCGGCGCTACCGCTTCTGCATCGTTCGCGGTAGCTTGCCGTATCGTGAGGTCCATAGTTTCCACTCCTTTTACTTGCTTAATTATAACAATGCCTGAAATAATAGAGAAAGCAAATAGCAGCATGATTTTACCAAAGTAAAAAAATTATTATTTGCTGCTAAAAACCTTTCGCTGGCGAGCGTTAAAACCGGGAGGCAATTTCTATGGAAAACCCAAAGCACATCCTGACTTACGGTGATGCTTTTATCGATTATATTGCAGTAAACACAGAGAATGATCAGTTCAACAGGCATTTGGGAGGCGCGACCGTCAATGTAGCAGCAGGCGCAAGCCGGCTGGGAATGCCGTCGAAGTTCATCACCATCACAGGAGATGATGACACTTCAGCGTTCGTCCGGCAAGAACTTGAAAACGAAGGCGTCGATTTAAGCTATTCCATTATTGTCCCGGAAAAACGGGTGAGCGGTGTTTATGTCCACTTTACTCCGGACTATGACCGGATTTTTGCCAAATATGAAAACGAGACGCCGGATCTTCAAGTGACCGCGCAGGATTTGGTGGAAGAGGCATTTAAAGATGCCAGCGTTTTTCATATGTGCACAGGCACAATGTTCCATCCGGAAGCGTTGAAGACAACGCTTGAAGCTGTCCGCCTGGCAAAAGAGGGAGGGGCTCTTTGTTCCTTTGATGTCAACATTCGGCCGCTCCGGTGGGGAAGCGAAGCACAATGCCGGGATACCGTTTTTCAGTTTCTGGCAGATGTCGATATCTTGAAACTGACCACGGACGAACTGGCTTTCTTGATGGAAACCGATTCGGTCGAAAAAGGCATCGCCCGTTTGTCGGAGTTCGATATTCCGCTCGTATTTTTAACAGACGGGGAAAACGGGACACATGCGTTGTTTGAAGGAGAAAATTTTCATGTGCCGGTTGTTCCGGTCCAGCCGGTGGATACCACCGGTGCGGGAGATGCATTTGTTGCCGGAACGCTTCGCTACATTCATCTGAACGGATTGCCTAAAACCCGAGCCGAAGTGGTGGACTGTGCTTTATTTGCCAATAAATTGGGTGCACTCTGCACTACCAAGCACGGTGCTCTTACGGCGATGCCGAGACTTGAAGATTTGGAACGATTGTCTTGAAGAGTACAGAGAGCAAAGGAGAGAAAGTGAATGGCTAAACACAGTTTTCATTTAACGGCAGACTGGCCGGGGCTTCGCAACGACGTAGGGGAAATAGAAGCCGGCAACTTAAAAACCCAAATTTCGATTCCTCCGGAAATGGACGGGCCTGGCGTCGGGACAAATCCGGACGAAATGCTGCTGGGGGCTGCGGCAACCTGCTACATCATTACACTCGCCGCCATGCTGGAGCGCAGCAAGATTGAAAAAGCAGCACTGACGATGGAATCTGAAGGCATTGTCGATGTAACGAACGGTGTCATCACGTACCAGAAAATCATCCACCGGCCAAAACTGGTGCTTCATAAAGAAGCATCGGAAAAAGACTTTTCCCTGGCCCGCAAGCTGGCTGAAAAAGCGGAATCCTCCTGCATGATCAGCCGGGCGATCAAAGGCAATGTAGAAATTGAATTGCAGGCAAATATTTCTGCTGCCGAATAATAGAAAGAAGTTGAACCCCCTTGCTGAAAGCAGAAACGGGGGTTTTTTATCCGTCATTATTTTCTTTAAGAGTAGTGCTAAAGTTTTAATAGATTGAATATTTAGAAACTTAAGCACTATTTTTGAATTATTTGAAGGATTTTACAAAGATGAAAATGAATAACCCTTAGGGGCGCGAAACGTTATAGGAGGTGTAGGGGGCAGTGTTCTTGGCCGCTGGCAAGTAACCAAGTGTGCAGTCAAAGGCAAAGAATGCAGGAAAGAGCAGAATGATCGGAAAAAGTGGCCGATTTTTTACGATTAAAGCGTTCACGACAAAATCAGCCGACAACTAAAATTTCTAAAGGAGTGTCAGAAACTGATGAAGAAATTATTGGACCGCAATGAAAGCACACCCGTTAAAATGAAAAAATCCATACTTGCTTATGCGCTTGCCGGAGCTTTGGTATTCAGCGCTTCGCCGTTTGCGCTTCCTGTAGCGGAAGCAGGAACGGCTGCGGCTGCCAACAATGCAGCGCAAGACCAGAAAATCGTGAAACGCGTAGAAGCGGAACGGGCGATTGAGCATGTGCGCTATTTATCGGAAGAAATCGGTTCACGGCCAGGCGGGCTTGAAGGGGAAAAAGAAGCGGCGGATTATGTGGCCAGAAACTTGAAAAGCTACGGCTATGACGTGGAGTATCAATATTTCCCGGTAGCGGACCAATATATTGCGGATGTGGCTTTTGAAGACGGGACGTCTTGGGAAATGGGGGCGGCGCCGAACGGAAAAGTAAGTAAGGAAGCAGTATCCGGTGAGGCGATTTATGTGGCAGGAGGCTTAAAGGCAACGGATTTCCCGGCAGACACAAAAGGAAAAATCGTGCTGTTGACGAGAGAAGCTACGACAGCCGCTTACCGCACACAAGTCGATAATGCCATCCAGGCAGGCGCTGCGGGCGTTATCCTACAAAGTGTAGTGGGAAGCCGCGGCAACTACGGTTCGACCTTCAACCCAAGCTTGACCAAATCTTACGATGTACCGGTATACGGAGCAGCGTATGTACAGGGCGAATGGCTGAAAGAACAGATTGAAAAAGGTGCGGCTGCGCTTGATTTGACAGCTGTCCGCTACACCGATCTTCAGTCGGTCAATGTCATCGGCACGAAAAAAGCAAAAACCAAGACAGCGGATACAAAAGAAGTGCTTTTGACTGCACATATGGATAGCGTCGTCGGCGCTCCCGGAGCGAATGACAATGCGTCAGGCGTCGGGCTGATGCTGGAATTGGCACGAGTTTATAAAGGCTACAATACCGATAAAGATTTGAAATTCATCGCGTTCGGTTCGGAAGAAAGAGGCTTGCTTGGAGCCAGATATTATGTGGACCAATTATCGCAGCCGGAAAGAGATGAAATAGAAGCTGTATTCAATCCGGATATGGTGGCTACGAAGTACGAGCCGGCCAAAAACCTGTACGCTATGACGGTTGACGGCAGCAAAAACATCGTAACAGATTCTACTGTAGCGGCGGGTGCACGCCTTGGGAATTCGGATATCCTGCCAGGGCAGTTCGGCTCAAGCGACCACGTGCCATTCCATAACGCCGGCATTCCGGCAGCTTTGTTCATCTGGATGGGAATCGACAGCTGGGATCCGCTCGTTTACCATATCGAGAAAGTTTACCACACACCGGAAGATACAATTGAAGACAATATTTCCGGCGAACGTATGCAGTCTGCGCTTGAAATCATCGGTGCCGGTTTATTTGATGTAATCCGGAAAGACGTGCCGGGAAAAAATAAATAGGGGCCACTGAAACCGAAAAATGACACCGGACTCCGGTGTCATTTTTTTGGTTCTGCAGTTTTGGAGCGGCTCAGTTCAAAAATCCGGTTGGAAGGATAAGTGAAATGGCCGCTGTGATTTGTCTGGCCGACTTGATACATGGCAACGGCTACACGCCTGGCGCTGACAGGTTTGTATTTTTTCAGCTTGCCGAATAGCAGCGGCCTTAACAAAGGAGACAGCATAGCGGCAATTTTTTCGCCAAACCGGAACTCCTTGCGGTCGCCTAAAAGCAGTGAAGGCTGGAAAATGTGGAGTGCCCGCAGGTGCATACTCTTCAGCTCGCTTTCCACTTCGCCTTTTGTCCGGCTGTAAAATACTTTTGATTTTGGGTCTGCACCAAGCGCCGAGATGATCAGGAAATTTTCGGCGTTGCGCTTCTTGGCCAGCTGCGCCATTTTGATCGGGTATTCGTAATCTACTTTTCGGAATGCTTCTTGTGAGCCTGCTTTTGTGATTGTCGTGCCCAGGCAGCAATACACGTCGTTCACATGAAAATATTCGTCATAATTTTCAAGGCGGTTAAAGTCCACCAATACCTGCTCAAGCTTCGGATGCTGGATTTCCAGCCGTTTTCGGACCAAAACTTTTACTTCTTCGTAATTCGGGCTCTCCAGCAGTACATGCAATAATTCGTTGCCGACCAGTCCGCTGGCTCCGGCAAGCAAAGCCGTTTTGCTATTCATCGTCATCGTATGCCCTCATCCTTTTCTATAGAAAATCGGTGTAGTTGTCTCTGGCATCCCCTTGGACGCACCGGCAATGTTTTCACGTAAGGACTTTATTGGCAAAGCAAGAAAAAACTTTTTTTTATTATACTACTTAGAATCTCTTTCTGCTGAAGATTTTAAAATTTAGAGGAAAGGGGAATATCATATGTAACGCTGAGAACGGGGGAACAACTATGACGGAAATCCTGTTTGTCTTATTGTATTCTGTCATTATGTGGCTCGTTATTGAAATTGCCGTGGTTCTTTTTGCAGCAACCGGCCTCCAAAAACCGATCGCCCGGTATCAGGTGATTTCCATGCTGACCGCTACCGGATTCACAACAGATGAGTCTTCCCTGATCATCGATCACCCGATTCGAAGAAGAATCAGTGCAGCCGTCATTTTATTTGGGTATTTTTCACTTGCTGTCATGATTTCATCCATTGCCTCTGTGTTGTCGAACGATTTGCGGACAAATCTTTTGGGCGTTGTAATCGTTGTGTTTCTCGCTATTTGGCTGTTTCTGAAAAACAAAGTCATTTCGGCGTATTTAACCAATAAATTCGAACATGAAATGAATGAAGAATACGATCTGGAAGACTGGCCGCTTAAAACAGCTTTGTCGTTAAAGGAAAACGATATGGTAGCGGAAGTCGAAATCAGAGAAGACTCCAAGTACACCAACCAGGCTTGCGAAAAAATGATTTTGAGAAGTGATGATATCCATTTGCTGTTCATTAAAAGAGGCAACATTATCCTCCGTAAATCATTGCTCGAGGAAAAACTGCAGCTTGGCGACCGGATTTTGATTTTTGGAGACAAAGAAGCGATCAAAAAGAAGTTTTCTGGCATGCTGGTTGATGAACGAGCGTAAAAGAACGAGCATTTGTTCGCAATTAAATCATTATGTTTTTCACCCTGAACGAGTACAATGGAAGAAAGGGAAGAACGAAAGGACGAAACGTATGAAACCAGTAATCGTGGCTGAAAAGCCGAGCCAGGCAAAAGCCTATGCTGAAGCGTTCAAAACGACCAAGCGCGAAGGGTATATGGAAGTGGCTCCGGATCCGATTTTTCCGGAAGGTGCATACATTACCTGGGGCATCGGCCATCTTGTGGAATTGAAAGAGCCGAAAGCCTATGATCCGAAATGGGGGAAATGGAAACTGGACGCTTTGCCGATTTTGCCGGAGCAGTATCAATTCCAAGTGGCGCGCGGGAAAGCGCAGCAGTTCGGCATCATCAAAAAGCTCATTCAAGGGACCGATACCGTCATCAATGCCTGCGACGTGGACCGGGAAGGGTCGAATATCTTTTACAGCATCTACTATCAGACCGGAGCCAAAGGCAAACGGATTCAGCGCCTGTGGATCAATTCTCTTGAAGTGGATGAAGTGCGCAAAGGGTTTCAGGAGCTGCGCGACAACCGCCAGGATTTGCTGCTGTATCAGGAAGCCCGGGCACGCCAAATCAGCGACTGGCTGGTCGGCATGAACGGTTCCCGGCTGTATTCGTTGCTGCTGCAGGAAAAAGGCATCCGGGAAGTTTTCGCCATCGGCCGGGTACAGACGCCGACGGTTTTTCTGATTTATCAGCGGGAAAAAGAAATCGAAGCCTTTGTGCCAGAGCCCTTTTATGAAATCGAAGGCGTTTTCCAGGCGGAAAAAGGCAAATACAAAGGAAAAGCGAAAATCAAAGCCAAAGAGCGCAAGGAAGCGGAAGAATTACTGGCGAAACACGACATCACCAAAAAAGCGGACGGCGTCGTAGCTCAGTTGAAAACGACTGAAAAGCGGGTGCCGCCGCCCATGCTCCATTCCTTGTCCACATTGCAGGCGGCAGCCAACCGGAAATGGAAGTACAGTCCGGCAAAAGTGCTGTCCGTTATGCAAGGCTTGTATGAGAAAAAACTGGTCAGCTATCCGAGAACGGATGCCCAGCACATTACACCGGGTGAATTCAGCTATTTGGCTGGCCAGGTAGAGAAGTACCAGAAATTGATCGGCACCGAATTTCCCATCGCTTCAAAAGCACCGAAGAAACGCTTTGTCGACAGCGCGAAAGTCCAGGAACACTATGCCATCATCCCGACAAAATCGATTCCGACGGCCCGGAAACTTGAAGGGCTCGCCCGGGATGAACGCAATTTATACGAAGAAGTGCTGCGCACGACGCTTGCCATGTTCCACCGGGATTACCGCTATGCTGAAACCAAAGTGACGACGGATGTGAAGGGGCTGGCATTTTTTACAACGGGCAAGACCGATCTGGAGCAGGGCTGGAAAGAATTGTTTCCGACTGCCAAAGAAACGAAGCAGGAACCGTCACTTCCTGAATTGCGGGAACAGGAGCCGGTGAAAGCGGATGTAGCCATTAAAGAAGGAATGACGACTCCTCCAAAGCCTTATACGGAAGGCCAGCTGATTGCGATGATGAAAACATGCGGAAAGTTTGTCGAAGACGTGGAAGATACGGAAATCCTGAAGGAAATCGAAGGCTTGGGGACGGAAGCGACACGAAGCGGCATTATCGAAACCATCAAACGGCATGAGTACATTACGGTAAATAAAAACATCGTTTCGATCACTGATAAAGGGCGGATCCTGTGCCAGTCCATTGAAGGGAATTTATTGTCCAGCCCTTCGATGACGGCGAAATGGGAAACCTATTTGAAAAAAATAGGGAAAGGGGAAGGGTCTCCGGAAGTATTTCTTTCAACCATCGGCAAATTCATCCATAAATTATTGGAAGAAGTGCCGGCGCAAATGCAGAAAAACGGGCTGCCCGACCAAATGCCGACACTTGATGCCAAAGACGAAATTGCCGTATGCCCGAGATGCAAAAAAGGCAAAATTGTTTCACGCAAAGGATTTTATAGCTGCACCGAATTTGACAACGGCTGCAAACAGTCATTTCCGGCTGTCTTCCTAAAAAAACGGTTGACTGCCAAACAAATCGAGTATTTGTGCACGAGAGGGAAAACGCCGGTCATCAAAGGGTTTGTGTCCAAAAACGGCAAGAAGTTCAGTGCCAAACTGGTGCTTGAAGAAGGAAAACTGAAGATGGAATTTTAACATCCGCAAAGAAATTTCTTTTATCTGCCCGGTTAACGGGTATAGACAAAAGAAACCGAATTTGAAAGGATGAGTGAACATGGCGGTTATGACGATTCATGTAAAAGAGGCAACTTCAGAAAGCTCCATCCAGGAGATTGAAGGCCTGCTGTTGAAAATGGATGAAATTGAGCGGGCGCTTGTTGATGTGGAAGAAGGCGGAATCAAGATTACCTATGATGAAAACCAAGTGGATGAAGATCAAATTATTAAAAGAATGCAGTTGGAAGGCTTTCATATCGAATAGCAAATAGGAAGGGAATTCCTTTACGGTGCTGAAGAAGTAATGTAAAATGAGTATACTCGGAAAACAATAGCGTTTCCGATTTGTGACGTAAATTTGCTTATAGTGGAATGCCTGGCATTTCAAACAGTTAAAACAACCTAAAAATCATTTCCTACTTTCATATTTTGGCGTCATGTTTCAGACAATAGAGCTGCAAACAAAGCCGAAAAGAATCCTCGCGATTCTTTTCGGCTTTTTTTCGTTTTTTTGCTAGAAGAGGAGCTGGTTTTCATGCAATACTTCATCGATCATAAGCGTAAACGGATCCATCAGAGACAATATGCAGGAGATCGATGCGGCTTTATGAAGACGCCGGTCGAAAAAAGAGAATTCACCGATTCGCTTGCTTATATCGGACGTCTTGAAGAAAAAAGTGAGTACTTGAAATGCCCGCATTGCCGCACCGTACAGATGGCAATTGACTGACTAGTGCAAGAAAGCAAATACGAATGGTTCAAAAACAGAAAGAGGAGCTTTTCTCAAGGGATGCAAAGAAAAGGAAAGCTAAAGTGAATGAAGAAAGAACAGTTAAAAAAATAGAACCTTGTACAAAAAAGCCTGCACAGCAGGTGGTTTTTTGTGCTGGCAATGGATTCTATTCGCCCCACTCCCATCCCCCAATAAAAAAAGAGTATTTCTTCCCGGAACGAAGGAGCAGATAGTCATGGCAAGAGAAAAAATGATAGAAAAAGAGGTCGGCAGCTATATTTCCACTTTGCTGCGGGAGTACTTCGGAAAAGGGCCGTCGTCGGTTTACGTAACCGTTGCTGACCCTTACCTAGTGATTCACCTTCGCGGATTTTTAGCGCCGACGGAAAAAATCCTCTTAAAACAAAACGAAACAAGGCGCATCCTGGAAACCCGCGATATCCTGATGAACGATTTGCGAGCCGAAATCACTTTGGAACTATTTAAAATCGGAAACTTTCAGGTGACTGAAATCTATGCGGATTGGAACCTTGAAGAGCAGACCGGATTGATTCTGGGGATTTTTGAACGGCCATCGGGAATTGCGCTCAAGGGCTGCCCAAAAGAAATCAAAAATCAAAAATTCTTAAAAGCAGTGGAAGAAGTGTGTGAAAAAGTACAGAAAGTCCCGGATTCCTTTGAAATCTATTCATTAAACGACCGGACGGTTCTTATTGAAAGGTCAGGGATATTCATCCATATTGAAATAGAACTGATCCGGGCCGGTTTTTTTGAAGAACTGAAGCTGGTTAAACGGCCGCTGGAGCGAAAAATGCTGGAGCAGCTGGAGCTAGGTCAAAACATTCGCGAAGTGTTTCTCGATTGGAATTTTGATGAAGACAAAGGGTTTATTATATTGATTCTGCAGCCGGAAAAGTCATAGAAAAATCAGGCCGGAAATTCTTTGCTTACCACCAAAGAGTTTTCGGCCTCTTTTATTTGAACCGCTTTTCTCTTGCCTTATGTTTTATGGAGTGTTGCTCAGCGTTAAGGAGTTAAAAGGGTTTTGACTTTTGGGAATAGGGGTATCTTGACTCAACACAACAAGCCTTAATGAGGATTTTTATCATGAAAATTATGGGTGCATAAAGGAGGCCGCTGTCTATGTTCACGAATACGGAAAATGCAAGAGCTTATGCCAATGGGAAGAACCGGAGAGTGTTGTCGGGACGCAATTTATGGTCAGGCGTGCTGTTCGGTGTAGGAACAGCGGCTTTTGTTGATGAAGCGGTGTTTCACCAGCTATTGCACTGGCACCATTTCTACGATTTGTCGACAAGTGATGTTGGTTTGGTATCCGACGGCTTGTTTCATGCATTCAGCTGGTTCGCAACGATTGCCTCGCTCTTCCTTTTTGCTGACTTGAGAAGAAGAAACGCCTTCTGGCCGCAGCGATGGATCGGCGGCATGCTTATTGGCGCCGGAGCTTTTCAGCTTTACGACGGAACGATTCAGCACAAATTGCTGAAACTGCATCAAATCCGCTATGATGTCGACATTTTGCCTTATGACCTGGCATGGAATGCCATTGCGGTCCTATTGCTGCTTCTGGGTGCTGTTTTGCTTTGGAAAACCCGGCAGCCGGCAGAAAGAACGGGCAGTTAGATGGAGCATGGGGTGCAATCGGAAATATCAGCTTCAGAATTTGGAATCGTTCTGCTTTTGTTGATGGCTGTCATCATTTACATTCATGCGGCCATTCGATCCCGGAACAAGTTTAAAAGATGGCCGGCATACAGGTCCGTCTTTTGGATTTCGGGAGTTTTCTCTATCGGTGTGAGTTTGATAGGGCCATTGGCTAATCAGGCACACCACAACTTTATTGCACATATGTCAACTCATCTGCTGATCGGCATGCTTGCGCCGCTGCTTTTGGTGCTGGCGTCGCCCATGACACTTTTGCTCAGGTCGCTTTCAGTTGCTTCTGCAAGGAAAGTGACGCGGTTCCTGAAAAGCTGGCCTGTGTATTTATTGAGCCATCCCCTTACAGCTGCCACTTTAAATACCGGCGGCTTATTCCTGTTGTACAGGACGGACTTGTTCGTTTTGATGCATGAACACATTTTGTTGTATGGCCTCGTCCATTTTCATTTGTTGGCAGCCGGCTATTTATTTACCGCGTCCATTATTTATATGGATCCCGTCGCACATAAAGCCAGTTTTCCGCTGCGTGCGGTCGTCTTGGTGGCAGCCCTTGCTGCACACGGGATTTTGTCGAAATTGATTTACGCGAGTCCGCCGCAAACAGTGCCTAAAAGTGAGGCGGAAGCGGGCGGTATGCTGATGTATTACGGCGGAGATGTGATTGATGCCCTGCTGATCACCATCTTTTGCTATCAATGGTTTGTCTTTGCCCGTCCGCGCTTAACGGCGCAGAAAAACGGATAAAAAGCTGTGCGTCTCTGCCCACGGAGACGCACAGCTTTTTATTCATATTTTCCTTTCAGCGGGACAAACCTCACGTAATTCAAAACAGTGGAAGTCACCTTGCCGTCTG
Organism: Planococcus glaciei; assembly: GCF_900099655.1. Taxonomy (GTDB): domain Bacteria; phylum Bacillota; class Bacilli; order Bacillales_A; family Planococcaceae; genus Planococcus; species Planococcus glaciei. The sequence goes on along the minus strand of NZ_FNDC01000001.1, from coordinate 194,785 downwards.
CATCTTTTTCGAGCAAGGTCAGTTCCTGCATGGCCGGCGTTCCAACAGGAATCAGCAGTTTCCCGTTTACATTCAACTGATCCAACAGTTCAGCCGGTACCGTTGAAGCTGCGGCAGTCACCATGATGCGGTCGTACGGGGCAAATTCCTGCCATCCCATGCTGCCGTCATCGAGCTGGAAGCGGATATTTTTGAATCCCGCTTCTTTCAAGCGTTCTTTGGCACGGCCGTGAAGCTCCTTGATGCGTTCAACTGTATACACTTCTTCCGAAAACTCAGCCAGCAGCGCGGTTTGAAAACCGGAGCCTGTCCCGATTTCAAGTACTTTTGAATCCGGCTGAAGATCCAGGGCAAGCGTCATCTCGAGGACAAGAGAAGGCTGGGAAATGGTTTGGTCAAAACCGATGGGAAGAGCTTCATCCAGACCCGCCAATTCTTTATGCGAATCCATGAAAAAGCGCCGGTCCAATTCCCGGAAGTAAGCAATGATTTCTCTTTTTCGGCTTTTCATAGCCGCCACCCACTTTCGCTCATGTCTGTATTCTTGCCTTCATTTTAATAAAAACTGTGCGATTTTCCTACTATTTCAGCCGCCAAAGCGTTCAAGCTTTTCATGTTTTCTTTAGTGTGTTTTACTGATAGTAAATTGGAGGGAACTGAGATGGAGCAGCAACGTACCATTGTGGAGTTGGAAAAAGGAATGGAGAATTGGCAGCAGAACATGGAAACGGCGACTTTTGGGATGGGCTGTTTCTGGGGGCCAGAAGCGCGCTTTGGAAGCCTGCCGGGTATTCTTCGCACAAGGGTCGGCTTTTCAGGAGGCACCACACCCCATCCTACTTACCGTAAAATGGGCGACCATACCGAGACAGTCCAGATTGATTTTGATCCAGCCCTTATCAGTTACGAAGAAGTGCTCAAACAGTTTTGGAGAAACCATTATCCGAACCGGGATGAATACAAAGGAAGGCAGTATATTTCCTTGCTGCGCTACCACAATGAGGGGCAAGCGGAAACAATCAGCCGGGTGAAAAAAGAAATGGAAGCGGAACTTGGAGAAGGCATTGAGACGGAAATCGATGCTTATACCGAATTTACGCTTGCAGAAGAACGCCATCAAAAATATTACTTAAAGCGTTATCCGAAAGCATTGGCCCAGTTGGAAGCCGTTTATCCAGAGCCGGAACTTCTCCTCGATTCGGCGTTTGCAGCCCGTCTGAACGGTTTTGTCAAAGGCTTCGGGACAAGAGATGGACTGAGGCAGGAAATTCTCGGCTGGCCGATTGAAGATGCCAGCCGTAAAATACTGGCGGAAACGTTTATGTCGCTTAAATGGTAGAACCTCATAAGTCATGAGGTTCTTTTTTGATAGCAGCTATTTTTGAGAATGATAAAAATATATTTGGGTAAACTTTAGTATAAGAGAGGGAAGAGGTCAGGAGGAAAAGTGATGGATTTTCTGCCGGGCGATTATTTGAGCATTGTGATCCGGCTGCTTGCAGCGGCTTTCCTGAGCGGGTTGATTGGAATCGAACGGGAAGCGCAGCAGCAGCCGGCGGGGCTCCGGACGCATTTGCTCGTTGGAACTGGATCGTGCTTGATGATGATTTTGTCGGTCACTGGGTTTGATGCGTTTTTGGAACGGAACAGCGATGCCATCCGGTTTGATCCTGCCCGCATTCCGTCTTATGTCATCAGCGGCATTGGCTTTTTGGGGGCGGGTACCATCATTGTGCATCGCGGTTCAGTCAAAGGGTTGACGACTGCAGCTTCTGTCTGGGTTGCATCCGGTTTAGGGCTTGTCGTCGGAATCGGCATGTATTTTGTCGCCGTTTTAACGACCGTAATTGTGCTGGTCGCATTGTCGATTCTTGGGAAACTGGAAGCGAAGTTTCTTCCATCCCATAGCCGAAAAGAAATTTCACTTGTTGCAGAAGACCGGGAAGACAGTTTTGCATCCATCCAGCAGCTTTTTAAAGAAAGCAATGTGGAGATTCTCGATTTTCACATTGAACATCTCGAGTCCCATACGGATAAAAGGGTTTCGGCTTATATTTTTGCGGTAAAAGACGGCAATATAGAAAATGAAATCGAGCTGGTGAAAAAGCTTCAGCAGCATAAGGGCGTTTACAAAGTGACTATATAAGCTAAGGATGCACAAGGTCTGGACATTTTGTTGTCTGGCCTTTTTTTATGTATAGTTATTGACTAAAAAAATAGTCTGTTATATTATGAGTATAACAACTGTTCTACAGTAAATAGAACAAGAGGTGAAAAAATGTTTATTGAAATTGAACCGCAGTCAGCTGTTCCAATTTATTTGCAATTGGCGAATCAAATTATGGAAGGAGTGGCAAATGGACAATTGCCCCCAGGTTCACCGCTTCCTTCCGGGAGGGCATTTGCAGCAGACCTGGGCATGAATATGCATACCGTCAATAAAGCTTACCATTATTTAGAAGAGAAAAAGATGATTGAAATCATTCCGAAAAAAGGGGTATTTATTCACTCAAATGCCCTACGCAAGGCGACTGAAGAAGAAAAACAGCGTATTGAACAGGAATTGCGGCCAATATTGGCTGAGGCAATATGTCTGCAACTGGAGAAAGAAGAAATGGAGAAAATGATAGAAAGAACGATCCGCAATATTCAGGAGGGAGCAAAATGACCGTTATTCTGATGCTAGCTATTATGGTATTCATTATTGGCACCCAAGCTTTTATCCCTTTTTTTGTGAAGAAAACAGAAGTGTTCGGAATATATGTGCCGTTGGAGTATTCGCAGAAAGTGGAATTAAAAAAGCTGAAGAAAAGCTACGCACTCTTTGTTTGGCTAGCGGGTGGAGCGGTTGCTCTGCTCTACGGCATTGTATTCAGCAGCAAGAATTTTTCAGAAGAAACAATTGCATTATGGGGCGTTGGCCTGCAATTGGCCATTATCTTATTCAGTATGGCACTATACCTCATCAATCACTTGAAAGTGAAAAAAGAAAAACAGCAACAAGGCTGGATCGTTGGAAAAAAAGAGAAAATAGTGGTGGATCTGCAGTTCCGGCAGGACTTGGAGATGGTTTCCGGTCTCGCGTTTGTTCTTCCGATGATGATTACCATCGGATTAATCGTGTACACATTAACCCATTACAGCAGTTTGCCCGGACAAATTCCGGTTCATTGGGGGCCAAGCGGGCCAGACCAGTTTACTGAAAAAACCGTTTTCACCAGCATTTCAATTATGCTGGTATTGCTTATTATGCAAATCATGTTTTTAGTCATGAACCATGCAAGAAAAACAAGCGGCTCTAAAATTGGGGCCAGCCAAAAAAATCAGTCGCGCGAAAGGGAACTCGCTTCCCGCAAATACGGCAGCTGGCTCTTATTTATTTCAACGATATCTGTCACGTTATTATTGGGAAGCCTGCAATTATCATTCGTTCACTCGGAAATCGGCAATGGAGTTTGGTATATGGCGTTAATTATCGCTTTTCTGATTGCCGTATTAGGAGGAACCGCTTTATATGCCTTTAAGGTGATCAAAAGCGGTTCGCGTGCAGAAGAAAGTACGGAACCGGGGATCATTGATGCAGATAACGACTTATACTGGAAAGCCGGAATTTTTTATGTCAATAAAGAAGATCCTTCGGTAATGGTGGAAAAACGGTTTGGCATCGGTTGGACCATTAATTTTGGCAATCCGAAAAGCTGGCTGTACCTTCTGTTTCCGGTTGCGGTTCTGCTGCTGATTGCTTTTCTGCTGTAAACAAAAGAGGAGGAAAGAGAATGGATCAAACCACATTAGTGCTGTTGCTCTTGCCGATTATTGCCATTCAGCTCGGCTTAATGATTTTTACATTGGTGGACTTGGTAAAAAACCCGAATCCGAATGGACCAAAATGGCTATGGGCCATATTGATTGTCTTTGTCAATATCCTGGGGCCCATTCTGTATTTGGTGATTGGGAGGCGGAATTATTGAACATCCTGGAAGTGGACAAGCTGACGAAACGTTATGGTTCGGAAGTCGCGGTCAGCAATCTTTCTTTTTCATTGGAAGAGGGGACTTCGACGGCCTTGATCGGACCGAACGGCGCAGGCAAAACGACGACTTTGTCGATACTTGCCGGATTATTGAAGCAGACAAGCGGAACGGCCGATTGGAAAAATCATTCCGGCATCGGCTTTTTGCCGCAGCACCCCCAGCTTTTCCCATGGTTGACGGCTCTTGAATTTTTAGAGATGGCTGCCAGACTTAGCGGTATTGCTGCCAGAGAAGCCAGAAGCCGATCGATCGAAACGCTCCAATTTGTAGGGCTCGGTTCTGCGCTAAACAAGAAAACAGGCACTTTTTCAGGAGGCATGAAACAGCGTCTTGGACTGGCTCAGGCAATTGTTCACCGCCCGAAACTGCTGTTGCTGGATGAACCGGTATCCGCTTTGGATCCGACAGGGCGCAGGGAGATCATGAATTTGCTGAAATCCTTGCAGCATGATACGACCATTTTGTATTCCACTCATATTTTAAACGACGCCGAAGAAATGACGGATCAAGTATTGTTCCTGCGGCGCGGCCAGCTGGTGGAACAGGGTTCGCTCGAAGAAGTAAAAGCGCGCTATGCTGAACCGAACATCCGCATCCGTTTTCAGGATGTCCGTTCTGCTGCCCATTTTGTGGAACAGCATAACTGGAACGCCCGTGTGGAAGGAACTTCGGTGCTGTTGCCGCTTGGCGAAGCTGGACCTCGGATGGAAGAAGTATTGTCGGTGCTTTCCAAAGATGCCACCGCTGTATCCGGAATCGAACGGCAACAAGCTACGCTTGAAGAAATCTTCCTGAAGGTGGCGGGTGCAGAATGACACAATTCAACGTGTTGCTGAAGAAGGAATGGCGGGAGAATTTCCGGAATTATAAGGTTTTTTGGATCCCTATTGTATTTATTCTCTTTGGAATCATTGAACCTGTGACCAATTACTTTATGCCGCAGATTCTTGATTCTGTTGGAAATTTGCCGGATGGCGCTGTTATTGAAATCCCGCCTCCTGAACCGGAAGAAATTCTGGTTGCAGTGATGGGCCAATACCAGTTGATCGGCATACTGGTTTTGGTGCTGGCGTATATGGGTTCAGTGGCAGGAGAGCGGAAAAACGGCACCGCCACATTGCTGTACGTCCGTCCGTTGTCTTACCGGTCTTACTTTTTAAGCAAGTGGATACTGGCAAGTGCAGTCGGCATGCTGAGTGTCTGGTCCGGCTTGTTGGCGGCCTACTATTATACATTCTTATTATTTGAAAGGGTCGACTTCACGAAATTCCTGAAATTCGGGGCAACGTACAGCCTTTGGATTTTGCTGATTGTGAGCCTGGTGCTGTTGATGAGCGCTGTGCTGCCGAACGCCGGATTGGCGGCGGCTGGGTCGCTGCTGCTTATCTTTGTTTTTCAGCTGATTGACGGCTTGCTTGGAACGTACTGGACTGTTTCTCCATTGAAAATTCCGGGATATGCTGCCCAGTGGCTGCTCGATGGACCGAAGCCGGAAGATTTCTGGTGGACCGCAGGCATCGGGATTCTGCTGATTTTTGCTATGATACTGGCCGGAATCCGGTCGTCGAAAGCCAATGCTTCGAAAACAAAAGTATAGATGTTTCATTGCCGCAGCTTCTAAAGCTGCGGTTTTTCTGTCTGTCCGTTTCCAGCATCTTCTGAGCCGTGAATTTTTCCGTTCCGTTCTGTTAAACTGAAAAAAAGGAGTTGATGAATATGCTTCACCATATAGAAATCAACGTCTCAAACTTACAACGGTCGAGGGAATTTTACAGTGTTTTGCTTCCAGAGCTCGGATATGCTGAGTATCAGAACTGGCCACTCGGTTTCAGCTACAGAAGCGGTGCTGCGTACCTGGTTTTTGTCCAGACGGAGGAGCCGTTCCGTGACATTCCTTATCACCGCAAAATGACGGGGTTAAATCATTTGGCATTCCGCGCGGACTCGCGTGCTGAAGTGGACCGCCTGACTTTGGCAATGAAAGAAAAAGGCATCCCTATTTTATATGAAGACCGCCATCCTTTTGCCGGCGGACCGGATCATTATGCCGTCTTTATGGAAGACCCGGACCGGCTGAAAATTGAAATCACCGCTGATAAAGGAGAGGGAGCGCTTGGCTGAGAAAAACTCTGCACGCTTTATTGTGGCATTCAATAAAATTGAAAAAAAGCTGAAAGAGATTAATGGAGGGGCAAGCTATATCACTTTTTTCAAGTCGATTGATTTAGCGACAAAAGAAAATGCCACGGTGAGAAAATACGAAGAGGATTTGCGGGAGTTCGCTGATCTTCGAAATGCCATCGTCCATCACCGGACTTCTACGGAGTATGTAATTGCAGAACCGCATCTTGAAGTTGTAGAATTGATAGAGCGCATTGAGCATTTGCTGTCGCAGCCCGTAACAGCAGGTGCCATGTTTGCAAGGACCGTCCATACGTTTGAAGCGGAGGACAGCCTGGCAAAAGTATTGCGCATCGTAAGGGGGCGGAACTTCCTGCAATTCCCCATTTACTTGAACGAAGAATTTATCGGCCTCATTACGTCTGCCGGCATAGCAAGATGGCTTGTCCAAACGGTGGATGAAAAAATTATTTCCCGGGAAATAACCACGATGGGCGATATCCTGAAATATGAACGTGCTGGAGAAAACCATCGTTTTATCGCCTCCAATACATCTGTTTATGAAGCGGAAGAAATATTCAAGCGTTCCGTGATGGAAGGCAGCCGGTTAGAAGCGCTGCTCATTACGCGGAATGGCAAAAAAGAAGAAAAGTTGACAGGCATTATCACGCCTATTGATTTGATTAAGATCGAATAGAGGTAGCAATAGATGAAAAAGTTAGTGGTATTTTTGGTCCTCGTATTTTTTGTATGGGGATTTGTGTGGGTGAACAACAAATGGGTGGTCACTACGGACTATACAGTGGCTTCCACAGAATTGCCCGAAGCATTTGATGGAAAGAAAATTGTCCAAATTTCGGATTTGCATAATGCCGAATTTGGGAAAGGGCAGTCTTCATTGATTGAGAAAGTGGAAGCGGAAAAACCGGATGCCATTTTTGTGACAGGAGACTTGATTGACAGCGACCGATACGATTTGGAAGTGAGTTTGGATTTGGTTGATGCTTTAGTGGAAATGACGGAAGTTTATTTTGTGATCGGAAACCATGAAGTGTCCGTAAACAAACTTGAAGAAATAACGGCGGCGCTTGAAGAACGAGGCGTTATTGTTTTGATGAACGATGCCATGCAATGGGAACTCGAAGGAGAATCGATACAAATAGCTGGAATCAACGATCCGTTGATGGATGTGAATCTGACCGAAGAAGAGTTTACACGTGAAGCACTGGATGAAGCTGATTTAAAAGACGAATTTACGCTGCTGTTGGCTCACCGGCCGGAAATGTTCACTACATACGTAGATGAGGGCATTGACGTCGTGTTTTCCGGCCATGCCCATGGAGGACAGCTTCGCATACCAGGGCTTGGCGGATTGATTGCTCCCGGACAGGGCTGGTTTCCGACCATGACCGAAGGGGTGTTTGAAGAAGGCGAAACGCAGCTTGTGCTCAGCCGAGGGCTCGGGAACAGCGGATTCCCGTTGAGGATTTTTAATTTGCCGGAGATTGTGTCTGTTACGCTGGAAAAAGAATAAGGGGTGCAAAATGGATACAACATTCAAAATGGAGAACCAGGTGTTCAATTACCGGGTGGCGGCAGTATGGATTGAAAACGGGCATGTTTTGTTGCACAAGCAGACGCATGAATCCCACTGGGCGCTGCCAGGAGGCCGGGCGCAAATGCTGGAAGACTCGAAAACGTGTCTGGTGCGCGAGATCAAAGAGGAATTGGATGCAGAAGCGGAAACAGAACGTCTGCTGTGGGTAACGGAAAACTTTTTCACGTACAGCGAAAAAGCCTACCACGAACTGGGTTTTTACTACGCAGTGAAAAGCAAGGGCGGCGAGCAGCATTACCGTTCCGAACCATTTTTTGGTCCGGAAGGCGATCATCTGACTTATCAATGGGTACCTCTTGAGGAAGTCCAGAAAGTGAATCTCTACCCGGAATTTTTGCGGGAAGCCTTGAACATTCTGCCTTCCGGGACTGAACACTTGATCATGGTGGACAACAAAGACTAAAAGAAGGCTCAGGTTTGTTGCTGCCGCCTAGGAATCAGCGCGGCGGCTATTTTGCAAGGAGGCGTTCGAAGTGATAAAAAAGAAAGAAGTCACGCTTCATCCTTATACCTCGAAGGTGACAATCGAATATAGTCTGCCGTCAGACCAATTGGAATTTACGGGCTTGCCGCAAGACATTATTGAGCGGGATGCCCAAAATCCCGATAAGCATCTGATTATCATAAAAGCACGGGACGAAGTGGCCGGCTTTTTTGAGCTGGACGAATCGGATGACCGGAAATTGTATTCCAATAATCCGAAAGCATTGCTGCTTCGGGGCTATTCGGTCAATCCGAAATACCAGGGGCGCGGCATTGCCACCGGTTCGATTTATGCGCTGCCGGGCTTTGTCCAAAAAGAATTTCCCGAGTTCAATGAAGTGGTGCTTGGTGTGAATGCACGAAATCTGCCAGCGCAGCGAGTCTACCGGAAAGCAGGATTTGAGGACACTGGCCGCCGCCTGATGCGCTCAAAAGGCGAACAGATTGTCATGTGTTTAAGCGTGGATACGAAAAAAGAGAACAGCTGATGTTCTCTTTTTTGTTTGGAGTGAATTATAGGTTTTTGAAGTTTATTCGCTTTCGTACTGCAAGCTCATTCAAAATACAAATGCTTGTGCAGGCTGCATCCGGGATTAAAACGTGCCTGGCAAGCCGGACATGACGATGCACAGTCCAGGTATTCCTGTATTTTCAGTTCGTGGCCGCATGCACCACAGAGAACAGCTTTTTCATTGAATTTTTCTTTTGGCCATACTTTAGGCTGTCCGCATCCGGCTGCTTGGTGGCATTCGAAGCAAGGGTAATAAATGCCGCAGCAGAAAAATTTGATGGCGATGCGGTCAATTTCGGAATGGTAGTGGGCGCAGCGAGTTTCATCGTCCACATCGATTCCTTTTACTGGAAAAGAATGTGACATTTATTAACCTCCTATAACATTTTAAGAGAAATTTACTGACTATTCATCTGTTTATGTTACTATTAAACGGACGAATAATCGAATCAATTCTTCGGGGCAAGGTGAAATTCCTTACCGGCGGTGAGCAGGAAACTGTAAGTCCGTGACCCGATCTGTGAATAGAAGCAGCTGAGTGAACGTGGGCATGCACATTTCAGTGTCCAGTTCCGGCAATCAGACCCTCGGGGTCATAAGTCAATCCATCTTTGCGGCAAGAAGCGCCGCGCAGATGGCTCGCCTTATGCCTGTCGGGTCTTGCGCGATTGCCTGCACATTTCAGTGTTCAGTTCCGGCGCATAGCCCCTCGAGGTCGCTTCGGTCTTGCTGGCCACGGCAAAAAACGCCGTGACCTTCAAGCCCTACAGCGCTTGTCGGGGCTGACCATGCGCCTGCACATTTCATAGACGGTGGAGCTGGTGTAAATCCGGCACCGACAGTGAAAGTCTGGATGGGAGAAGAATTGACGCTTTTTTTGTTATGCACTTTTTTAAAAAATTGGTGAAGTCTATGCTGTTGCGGAAAAAGATCCTCCTTTTGAAGCCGGCTTTCAGAGCAGATCCAATAAAAACGTGCATTGGTTTTTGTGTACTCAATATTCCTCAGACTTACCCTTTCCTTACCACCCGTTTGCCCCTTGGTGGAAAGAATCCATATTTTGCATGGCCTTTTCGGCAAATATGCCGAAGAATGCTTAATTTCTAAATTGAAAGCATTCAGAGCTCGACACAACTGAATAAAGTTTTGGGACAAAAAAGTCTTAAAACATGGCAAAGGAGCGTGATTGCAAGTGTTTACTGGAATAGTGGAAGAAGTGGGCCGTGTGGCTTCTCTCCGCGCCAAGCCACAGGCCATGGAACTGACAATTGCCTGTTCACTCGTTTTGGAAGACGTGAAGCGGGGAGACAGCATTTCGATCAATGGCGTCTGCCTGACGGTTTCGACTTTTACGCACAATACATTTACCGTCGATGTCATTCCTGAAACGGTCAAAACCTCCACCATGTCGGAACTGAAAAGCGGTTCCCGTGTGAATCTGGAACGGGCGATGCCTGCCAACGGGCGTTTTGGCGGCCATTTTGTCAGCGGACATATCGACGGCACCGGTGTCATCCGCTCGGTCAAAAAAGAGTCGAATGCCTTGACGAAAGTGATTGAAGTGGAGCCGGAACTCATGAAGTATATGATGCTTAAGGGATCTGTCGCAGTAGACGGAACATCGCTGACGATCTTCGATCTTGGAAACAAGACCATTACCATCTCATTGATCCCCACCACACAGGAAGATTCTCTATTAGGAGAAAAAGGGATTGGTGCACGCGTGAATATCGAATGTGATTTACTAGCAAAATACACAGAACGGATTCAGACAGCGCAGCCGAAAATGACTCGGAGCTGGCTGGCTGAAAACGGATTTTGATGGAGGCGGTAAAATGTTCTACACGGTAGAAGAAGCGGTTCGGGATTTAAAAGACGGAAAAGCTGTCATCGTCATTGACGATGAAAACCGGGAAAACGAAGGGGATTTTATCGCTTTGGCAGAGCATGCCACGCCGGAAATCATTAATTTGATGGCCACTGAAGGCCGCGGATTGATTTGCGTGCCGGTGGAAGAAACAATTGCCAAACAGCTGAAAATCGGATTAATGACCGATAACAATACGGATGAATACGGAACAGCGTTTACCATTAGCGTCGACCATCGGGACACCACTACAGGCATCAGTGCGTTTGAACGTTCGCACACGATTTTGAGTATGCTCGATCCAGAATCCAAAGCGGCGGATTTCAAACGCCCCGGCCATGTTTTCCCGCTGATCGCCAAAAAGGGCGGCGTATTGCGCCGTGCCGGCCATACGGAAGCGGCGGTGGATTTAGCGAAACTGGCCGGATCCGCGCCGGCTGGCGTCATCTGCGAAATCATGAATCCGGATGGCACGATGGCCCGTGTGGATGATCTTCAGAAAGTGGCGGAACGCCTCGGACTGGGCATATTGACCATCCAGGATCTAATCGCCTACAAACGCAAAAATGAAAAATTGATCAAACGGGAAGTGGAAGTTGTGCTTCCAACAGCATACGGGGAATTCCGGACGATCGGCTATACCGAAGTGCTGACCGGACAGGACCATGTGGCGTTTGTCAAAGGGGACATCGATCCGGAACAACCGGTTCTGGTGCGCGTCCATTCCGAATGTTTGACAGGGGACGTATTCGGTTCCCATAAATGCGATTGCGGGCCGCAGCTTCATGCTGCATTGGAACAAATCGGTTCCTCGGAATCGGGTGTCCTGCTATACATGCGCCAGGAAGGGCGCGGCATCGGCCTGATCAATAAGCTGAAAGCCTACGAATTGCAGGCACAAGGCTATGACACGGTGGAAGCCAATCAGAAGCTCGGGTTTGCGGATGATTTGCGCGATTACGGAATCGGCGCGCAAATTTTGCGGGATCTCGGAATCGTGAAAATGAAGCTATTGACGAATAATCCCAGAAAAATTGCCGGCATCGGCGGTTACGGCCTTGAAGTGGTTGAACGCCTGCCGATTGAAATGCAGACGACTAAAGACAACGAAGACTATATGAAAACCAAAAAATCGAAACTCGGCCATTTGCTGAATTTCTAAAGGAGACCCGGATTATGACAACTCATTTTGAAGGATATTTAAACGGCGAAGGACTGCGCATCGGCATTGTTGTCGGACGCTTTAACGAATTTATCACCAGCAAATTGTTGAGTGGTGCAGAAGACGCCTTAAAGCGCCATGGCGTAAAGGATACGGATGTTTCCATTGCCTGGGTGCCCGGAGCTTTTGAAATTCCGCTGGTTGCCAAGAAAATGGCGACAAGCGGCAATTACGATGCAGTTATTACCCTTGGAACTGTGATCAGAGGCGCGACGCCTCATTTCGATTACGTTTGCAGCGAAGTGGCCAAAGGCGTTTCCAGAGCAAGCGACCAGGCAAATATTCCGGTTATTTTCGGCGTGTTGACGACGGATTCTATTGAGCAGGCCATTGAACGCGCAGGAACAAAAGCGGGCAACAAAGGCTGGGAATCTGCAGCCGGCGCAATTGAAATGGCCAATTTGATGAAGAAATTGTAAGGCAGAACCCGAAGCTGAGTGCTTCGGGTTTTTTTATTGGGCATAAAAGCCTGTGAAAAGGGAATGGGGTTATATAAAATAATCGTTGGCCAAATACATAAAACAATCTTTGACACATTAGCAAGAAGAAATGGGTTGCCGCGAGCTGGATAATTTACTATGCCGAATGGTCTAAAACAGACGAATTTTTTATAAAGACTTATAATGGAATTAAGAATAGTCCGGCGGAGGAAATGAGGAGTATAGAAAATGAAAAAAACGATTTATTTAGTCAGGCATTGCAGCGCAACCGGGCAAGAACCGGGAGCTTTATTGACAGATGCAGGTGAAGAACAGGCGCGGCAACTTGCCGAATTCTTTCAGGATAAAGGAATCACGCACATTATTTCCAGCCCGTTTACACGGGCCATCAGATCCATTGAGCCGGTTGCGGACAATCTTGGCCTCGGGATTGAAATCGAGGACCGGCTTGCGGAGCGGGTATTAAGCACAGCCAATTTGCCTGACTGGATGGAGCGGCTGAAAGAGTCTTTTCAGGATTTGGACATGAAGCTCTCAGGCGGCGAATCCGGAATGGAAGCAACGGAAAGAGGAATGGCCGCATTGGCTTCCGCTGCCGACCGGACCATTTTAGTAACGCACGGCAACCTGCTCGGATTGATGCTGAAAAACATTGACGAATCTTACGGATACGAAGAGTGGAAGAATTTTTCGAATCCCGATATTTATCAAGTGGAAATTGAAGGGACTGCATTTCAAGCCAACAGAATATGGGAACAACAGAAAAATTAAAAGGTAGAAGAAGCTGCTTCAACGTCAGTGGGCAAACGAACTTCTAGCTCTGTTGCACCTGGTCATTTGTCAGCTAAAGGGGGTGGACCATATGAACAAATCAAAGGCAGTGCCTTATTTATTGATCTTTTTTCTTCTACTATTAAAAGTGAGTGCCTTTCGCATCCTGATTTTTGATACCAAATCCGTTTGGCATATTGCATTTGTTGAATTTCCGGTGTGGGCTCTTCTTTTGGCACTCGTGCTGCTGAGTTTCAAAAAACGGATATGGCTGGCGGCTTGGATTTACAGCTTTCTGGTTTCGGGAATTTTCTTTGCCGTGACTTTATACAGCCGTTATTATACGACCATTCCGTCCTATTACGATTTGCAGCAGGCGACCCAATCCAGCACAGTGGGCACGACGATTTTGCTGCTGATCCATCCAGCGGATTTCCTGTTTTTCCTGGACGTCGTGCTGCTTGCTTTAATTGCAAGAAAATGGAAAGAGGCGCCGAGTGCACCTAAGTTGAAATATGCTGCACTCGGCTTGGCAGTTGTCAGCGCCGTCACCATTGTTTACGCAATTCAACAGCCGATCATCGACGTCTCCTATTTTGCAAAAGAAAATGGGTATGCCCAGTCCCAGCTGGTGCAGATGTATCAGCAGGTAAATGAAACTGCGCATGCCTCTTCCACAAGTTTATCCGCTAAAGAACTGGAAGCGCTCAAAGGCAATGAATATGTGCCGGTAAACAACCACGATACGTTTGGGTTGGCACAAGGCCGCCACTTGTTCATGGTCCAAGTGGAGTCCATGCAGAATTTTGTCGTAGGCCGATCGCTGAATGGCCAGGAAATCACTCCGAACATTAACGCTTTGTTGGAGGAAAGTGCTTATTTCTCCAACGTGTTTCAGCAAATTGGAGCAGGTACGACTTCGGATGCCGAGTGGATCACCAATACCGGGCTGTATACAGAAGGCATGGTGCCGATCGTCAACAAGTTGAACGGCAGCCCGGTTCCTTCGCTTGCGCAAACCCTGAAAGGGCATGGCTATGGTTCGGCAACTTACCACGCGGATGATATCGAGTTTTGGAACCGCGATGTGCTGTATCCGGTTCTCGGATTTGATGAAATTTTTTCAAATGAACAAATTCCGGAAATAAAACAGGTCGGGTACGGGCCGGCGGACGAAGTGCTGATGGACTTTGCTTTGGGTGAATTGCCGCGCCAACTCGATGAGTACGAGCGCATCTATTCGAACATTGTCATGATGACAAGCCATACGCCATTCGTCCTGCCGGAAGACATGCAATATCTGGATTTGCCGATGGAATACGAAGGCACGCACGTCGGCCATTACTTGCAGTCAATCCGTTATGCGGATGAGCAGGTAGGCGCCTTCATCAAGAAACTAAAAGAACAAGGCTTGTTCGATGAATCCTTGATTGTCATATTCGGTGACCATTCCGGCATTCATGGTTCACCGCTTTCTTATGAAGATGATGTGCTTCTTAAAGATTTCCTTGGACACTCCTACTCCATGAAAGAGCGCTACACGATTCCACTCCTGTTTACGGGCGGCGGACTTTTTGAAGCAGTCGAAATGAGCCGCTTGGGCGGGCAGGTGGATATTATGCCGACGGCCCTTGCGCTTCTTGGAATTGAACACGAAAAACCGCTGATGGGGCATAACTTATTCCAATACGAGAAAAACCTGCTGGGCATGCGCTATTATTTGCCGGGGGGCTCATTCATTCAATCGGAGCAGCTGTACAAAGCGCCTGGCGCCAAGCTTCCGGATATGCTGTTGGATATAAAAACAATGGATAAACGGAAGAAAAACAGTGAAACAAAAAAACACACCCGCGATGTACAGAAAATTTTGGAGTACGGAGATGCTTTGCTGAAACCGTATATCCAGGACTGAAAAATACACAGAACTGGTTGAATTCGTTATAATAGTCAGTAAAGATCAAAAGGGGGACCGCCGAATGGTAAAAGAGTTTGAACAAGAAGTCAGCCAAATGATGGACGCCATGTTTGAAAATGAAATGAAAAAAGTGAACGACATGCTTGAACAGGATTTGCTTATCTCGCTGATCGGGGAAGTGAATGCCGGCAAATCGTCAACCGTGAACAAAATCATCGGTGAAGATATTGCCAGCACGAACCCGATGCCTGGAGAAACAATCAGCGTCGATCCTTACAACATTCGCGGACTGGAAAACATCAAATTTATGGACACTCCCGGTTTGAACGACCCGAACGATGAAAACCCGAAAAAGACGCTTGAGTTTGTCCAGAATTCAGACGTTGTGCTGTTTTTCCTAAATGCTGCCGGAACCGTGTTCTCGGAAAGCGAGAAAGAAAAATTCACGGCAATTGAAAAGCACAACAAAGACATTCTCATTGTGTTGAATAAAATTGATGCGGCAGAAAATATTCCGTCGATCGTCCAGTTTGTGAAAGACCATACAAAAAACAAATACAAAGTCATTCCTATATCTTCGAAGACCGGCGAAAACCTGGAGAATCTGAAGAAGGAAATTCTTTTTTTGCTCGAAAAGAAGGGGAAAGACCTGCTCTTCGCCAAAAGCATGAAAGAAAAATCATCCGCAGCCAATCGCTGGATCATCGGCGCAGGCGTTTCGGCAGGGGTAATCGGAGCATCTCCGATTCCAGGGTCTGACGTCATTCCGCTGACTTCCCTTCAGGTGGGAATGATTATTAAGCTTTCAAAACTGTACGATAAGCCGCTTAGCAAAAAAGCGGCTAAAGACATGATTGTGGTAACGGCAACTCAGACCATCGGCCATACCCTTTACCGCCAGGCATTGAAATTCATTCCTGGTGCAGGGTCGGTGATTGGCGGAACGGTTGCTTCGGCCATGACATTGGCACTCGGCTACGGCGTGAAATACGCTTATGAAAACAATATGGCCATTGATTACGATATGATCGGCGATTTATTTGAAAAATACCGGGCGCGTGAGAAAAAAGCGTAAGGAACGATGGAAGACCGCTCTTATAAAGAGCGGTTAGGCTGTGGAGAAACATTCCATTCTCTAGGCCATTTCGCTCCAAGTGGACGCTTTCCGCGGGCACGGCTTCAGCCGCTTCCTTCGCTGCGCTCAGTCCAGTGTCTTCAGCTCGTGCTGCTCCCGCAGGAAACAAGGCTGCAAGGCAGCCTTGTTTGCGACGAATCTAGCGCAGCGATGCAACGCTCTTTCATGTTTCGAAGCTAGCGAAGCGATGCAGAAACAGGAGCACAATGTTTTCCCTCGCCACTTTTAGCTTCATTCCGTTCACTCTATTAATAAAGAATTGCTTTTATCAGTAAAAGTGGATGAGTATGGATGCTTTTTATTCATGGTTCACTGTCGATATGGAGCAAACCAGCGGAGAAAACCCTACTGCTCCTGCAGCGCTATGCGCTTCGTCGCAAAGACTTAGCCTCGCAGGCTTCGGCTAATGTCTTGCCTGCGGGAAAGCGAGACAGCCGAGACCCCGCAAGACGCGCAGCGGCTGAGGAGGCTTGGCGCTCGCCCGCGGCAAGCGCAGCTGGTTTGCGGAATATCGGAGATATTCTAAGGGGAATTTTTTCTATATCTTTCTCAACATGCTAACCGCTCTTATAAAGAGCGGTTTTTGTTTTGACCGATCGCTCTTTGCATTGGCGGGAGCACCTAAACTTTTCGCTATCGCTTGCGTCTGGGGAAATTGTGATTTATTTTTATAGAAACAAGAGACGGAGGGGAAGCATGAAAATACTGGTGGTGGAAGACAATCCAAGTGTAAGTTCCATGCTCGAATTATTTTTCTCAAAAGAAGGCATCACCGGCGATTTTGCAGCCGATGGACTGGAAGGATATAAGAAGTACCAGCAAAGCGATTATGATTTGCTGATCCTTGATTGGATGCTGCCCGGCATGGACGGCATCGCGCTTTGCCGGAAAATACGCGAAGAAGGCAGTTCTGTACCGATTATTATGCTGACGGCAAAAGACAGCGAATCCGACCAAGTCATCGGTTTTGAAATGGGCGCCGATGATTACGTCACCAAACCGTTCAGTCCGCTGACCTTGATGGCCCGCATCAAAGCCGTCATGCGGAGAGCCCGAAAAGCGGAGCCAGTGTCGGATATGATTCAAACCAGGCATTTTATCGTAAACAAAGAAACCCGGGAAATCCAGAAAGACGGTGAAGCGGTTCAAAGCCTGACGCCCAAAGAATTTGACCTGCTCGTCTTTTTCCTTCAGCATCCAAAGCAGGTATTCAGCCGTGAACAATTGCTTGAACAGGTTTGGGGCTATCAATTCTACGGCGACGAACGGACCGTCGACGTCCATATCAAGCGGCTGCGCAAGAAAATAGCCGGCGGGGATGAGCTGTTCCACACCGTTTGGGGAGTAGGGTACAAGTTTGAAGAACACACGGGTTAAGTATTTCTATCAACTGATTGCCAGCCATTTGAGCATTCTGCTGATCGCTTTTTTGATTTTGAGTTTGTTGTTTGTCCGGTATGTGGAAGACTTTGCTTATGAAGAAAAAGCGCAAGAGCTGGAAAGCTACGGGCAGAAGATTCTGGAAGAATTGGAAAGCCCGCGGCCCGGGGCAGGGTTGCAGTCGTATATGTCGATTTTGGACGCCCAAAACATCAATTTCATTGTTTTTGACCAGCAAAGCCGGATTCTTTATCCTTCCTCCGGCAATTTCCCGCCAGTCGTACTGACGCAGGAAGAATGGAACGTTATTGAACAAGGCGATACGCTGGTCGTTAACCGGGATGTCGAACGTTTTGAATACACCGTTACGTTTGTCGCGCTGCCTTATGTGGAAAATGGCCGCTTGATTGGCGGGGTGCTGCTGGCCTCCCCCATCAGCGGCACGAGCGAAATGATTTCAGAACTCAATAAATCGCTGCTGACGACAATCCTGATTGCTTTGGCTGTGGCACTGCTGTTAAGCCTGCTGCTGTCGAAGCTGCACGTCAGCCGGCTTCAGCGTATGCAAAAAGCCGCAGCCATGATCAGTGAAGGGAACTATGCAGTCAATTTGCCGGAATCCCAATTTGACGAATTTGGCGATTTGGCAAAGGATTTCAATAAAATGGCCAATAAATTGCAACAGTCGAGTGAGGAAATCGACCGCCTGGAAAACAGGCGCCGCCAATTCATGGCGGACGTTTCCCATGAAATGCGGACACCGCTGACCACGATTGCAGGCGTTATCGAAGGACTGCGCAATAACATGATTGCAGAAGACCAGCGGGAAAAAGGCATCCGTTTGGTGAGTGATGAAACAAAGCGGCTGATGCGCCTTGTCAACGAAAACTTGGATTACGAGAAAATCCGTTCCAATCAAGTAACTTTGGCGAAAGAAGAAATTGAAGCCGATGAACTTCTGGAAATCATCCAGGAACAGCTGCAGATGCAGGCGGCTGAAAAAGGCGATGTCATTGAAATCGAAACCGAACCGGGTCAGGTGATCTACGGAGATATGGACCGGCTCATACAAGTGCTTACCAATATTGTGAAAAACAGCATCCAGTTTACCGAGAATGGCCGGATTGTATTGAAAGCTTTTGAAGAACCGCAATACATGGTCATTGAAGTGCAGGATACGGGGAGCGGAATCGACGTGGAAGAAATCGATTTGATCTGGCGGCGCTTTTACAAAGCGGATCTGTCGCGGGGAAGCGGCCAATTCGGCCTTGGCCTGTCCATCGTCAAACAATTGATCGCTTTGCACGACGGAGACGTCCGGGTGGAAAGCGAAACAGGCAAAGGCACGAAATTCACCATCCGCTTGCCGCATAAAGGGAAGTTGGAAGAGCCAGCAGAAGAATAAAAGAGTGGTGGAACCTGAAAGCATTTTGCTTTCAGGTTTTTTCTTTTGTCCAAAGTTTACATCTCTATTAACGGTTTGGTCATAGTTTATTCATATTTGCTTGCTAAGATTTGATTAACGAGATGAAGGAAGAGGGTTGAAGATGAAAAAAGCGGTATATATAGCAATTGGAGCAGTGATTGCCTCAGCGGTATTTTTGGCGGCAAGTTTTGCCCCGAGCGATGCGGTGGCAACGGTAAATGGAAAAGCGATTGAACGGGATGCCCTGTACGGGGAAATGGTGAAAGCTACAGGGGCCGAGACGCTCGATTCGATGATTGCAAATGAAATCGTTAAACAGGAGCTGGAGAAGGCGGATATTAAAGTGAGCCAGGAAGAGCTTGATGCCGAAATGGCTGTATACGAAGAAGCATACGGCAGTTCTGAAGCTTTGGAAACAGCAGTGAAAGCGACCGGTATGACGATGGAAGATTTAGCGGCAGATATCGAAACGCAAGTGAAAATCGAAAAGCTGCTGGGACCAAACATTGACATCACGGATGAGGAGATCAAAAGCTATTTTGAAGAAAACAAAGAAAGCCTGGCACAGCCGGCACAAGTCGAAGCGAGCCATATTTTAGTAGAGACGAAGGAAAAAGCAGATGAAGTGGCGGCGAAGCTGGCAGACGGCGGAGATTTTGCTGAACTGGCAAAAGAGTACTCAACCGATACGGCCACCGCAGAAAGCGGGGGCGACCTCGGGGCATTTGGCACAGGCGAAATGGCTCCCGAATTCGAGGAAGCAGCTTTTGCGATGAAAACCGATGAAATCAGTGAACCGGTGGAAACGGAATACGGCTTCCACATCATCAAAGTGACGGACAAAACTGAAGCACAGGAAGCGACACTGCAAAACAGCAAAGAACAAATCAAGGAAACTTTGTTCGATGAAGCTTTGAATACCGAATATGCTGCGTGGCTGTCGGAAAAGCAAGCATCATACGAAATCGAAAATAAATTAAATTAAGGAGAGCGATTAACTATGGGATATTACAATTCAAGTGAACCAAAGAAAAAACGGACAGGCTATTTTGCTTCAAGCTTTTCAGGATTGATCGCGGGAGCGTTGCTTGTTGGAGTTGCCATTCCGCAATTTGCGGATGTGGGCACAGCAGCAGAAAATCAGCCGAGAACCGTAGAGACTGCAAGCGGCATACAAAATGTTTCAGACATCGTCACGACAGATGTCACAGAAATTGTGGATGCCACTTCAGCGGCAGTAGTCGGGGTGACCAACCTAAAAACTGCCCAGCAAAATCCGTTCATGCCGGCTGCTGGAGCAGAAGCGCAGGAAGCGGGTACGGGGTCTGGTGTCATCTATAAAAAAGATGGCGGATCTGCCTATATTGTGACCAATAACCATGTAGTGGAAGGTGCAGAAAGAGTGAAAGTTACCTTGGCTGATGAAACAGAGCTGGACGCAGAAGTTCTGGGAACTGATGTCTGGACAGACTTGGCTGTATTGAAAGTCGACAGCAGCAGCATTTCCACAATCGCTGAATTTGGCGATTCTTCTGTATTGAAAGCCGGAGAGCCGGTGATTGCCATCGGCAACCCGCTTGGGCTTCAATTTTCCGGATCGGTCACAACAGGTGTCGTATCAGGAACCGAGCGGCTTGTTCCGATTGATGTCAACGGAGACGGCACGGAAGACTGGCAAGCTGAAGTTCTTCAAACAGATGCAGCGATCAACCCGGGCAACAGCGGCGGTGCGCTGATCAACAGCCAAGGGCAAGTGATCGGCATCAACTCGATGAAAATTGCCCAGGATGCAGTAGAAGGCATCGGGTTGGCCATTCCAATCAACTCAGCCATTCCGATCATTCAAGATTTGGAAGCAAAAGGGGAAGTGGAGCGGCCGTCAATCGGAGTGAGCATCATGGACTTGTCTTCGGTGCCGCAGCAATACCGCAATAGCCAGCTGGGGTTGCCTGAAGATGTAACGGAAGGTGTCGTAGTGAGTGAAGTGGCGCCAGGTTCCGGGGCGGAAAAAGCCGGCATACAGCCATATGATGTAATCGTTGAATTAGACGGGAAAGCGGTAAACTCTGTCTTGGAACTTCGCCAGCACCTTTATACGGAAGCTGAGGTTGGTGATACTTTGAACGTGAAAGTGTACCGCGGAGGAAAACTGGTGGATGCTAAAATCGAACTGACTGAAAGTTTATAAAAGAAAAGGCTTTTCGCTCTCAAGCGAAAAGCTTTTTTTTGATAAAAATGTATGCTGAAATCATCGAGAAGGGCTATAGGGACAATGATTAGTTGACAGGACTTGGGCCTATAAAAGAAAAATCTGGAATAAGATGGCGAACCAGCGCTGGAAAGAGTAAGATAGAAAGAATAATCTGAGAAAATGGGGCTGCAGTCAGTGGATTTTAAGCAAAAGCTTCTTCAAAATTATAATGTGAGCAGTGCTGCTATGTTTTTGGGATTTATCATCCTCTACACAATTGTGGAAGATATAAAATTTAATTTGTTTACAGTATTGGCATTTATCCTTCTTTTCTGGTTGGCAAATTCTTTGCAGGCACGCCCTGAAAAGGACTAGCAAATAGTTTGCTAGTCCAGGTGTTTTTGCAGGTTTTCCGTCAAAAAGAAAACTGACTGCCGGATGGCAATCAGTTGAAGAGGCCCCACATGCCATTGCTGATTCCGATAATGACAACGATGAGTACAAGAATCGCAAAAATGACGATGCCGATCTGAAGCGGCTTGTAGCCGGTTGTTCTCGGCTCCTGCAGCCCTTCCTTATTGTTAGGGGGATGCTTTAGCGATTCCTTGCTGGCTTTCATGTATTCTTTTTCTTTCGGCTCTTTATTGTCGCTCATATTTACGCCTCCCTGTTAATGCTATTCCTCTTTACCAACTACATACCCTAAACCAATGGGCTTAATCAAAAAACTTCTCTTCCTGCTTTTGCTCGATGCTTGTCAGTTTTTTCGCCAGTTCTTTTCCGAAAAGCGGAGAAGATTGGGGATCGCGTCCGGTCAAAATCTGTTCACTGCCCCAGACCACATATTCTTTTTCATTTGCTTCAGCTTTGTAGTTGGCGATGCGGCTTAATTCGTCTTCCAGGCTGAAAGGAAGTAAGCCCACCACTTCTTTTGGCTCCATATTGTTAGGGTAGCCTGTTACGTCCAGGCCTTCCAAAAGGCCTCGTCCATTCGGCAGTTTCGTATAGACGAGAGGAGCAGGGCCGTGGCAGACTGCTGCGACGATGCCGCCTTGCCCATACACGATATTGATCAAGGTATGGAGTTCTTCGTTATGCGCCAAATCGAACATCGCACCGTGCCCGCCCACGATGAAAATGGCGTCGTAGTCACTCGCTTTAACATCCACAATCGGCGTTGTTTTATCGGCAACACCGGAATCGTATAATTTTTTGTACTTGCCTTCCGGATCATACTCTTCACTCAGGCTTATAGGATCTACAACGGGTTTTCCGCCTTTCGGTGAAGCAAGCCCAACTATATGTCCTTCTGCTTCGAGTGCAAGGACAGGGGCGAACAATTCTTCTGCCCACCATCCCGTCACGTAATTGTTTTCTTCGTCTACATAACCGCTGGATAAAACCGCCATTACTTTTGCCATCGTATCTTCCTCCTCAGAGTATCTCACTTGTCTATTTGTTCATTTACCCTCTCACCGCTTCCTGAAACGTAAGAAAAAGGAAGGAAGAGATGAATCAAATCGGTTGACTCGTGTGCTGAAAACTAGTACGTTTTAATTGTTCGCTAATTTATTTGAAAATTTAAATAAGAAAAGGAGTTGGAAAGATGGCAGCATTATTTACAACATCCGTATTAGCAACCGGAGGACGAGAAGGAAGAGTCGTGTCTGAAGACAATATTATCGATTTTCAATTGGTTTCACCGAAAGAACTGGGAGGACCAGGGGGCCATGGCACAAATCCAGAGCAGCTTTTTGCAGCAGGCTATGCTGCTTGCTTTGACGGTGCACTTGGATTGGTCATCCGAAAAGAAAAGGCGGATGTTTCAAGCACATCCGTAAAAGCGGATGTCCATTTCCTGAAAGATGAATCAGACGGCGGCTATAAAATCGGCGTTACCTTGAATGTCTCGGTCCAAGGCGTAGATGAAGAAAAAGCACGCGAACTGGTTGAAAAAGCACACCAGGTCTGCCCATATTCCAAAGCAACCAGAGACAATATTGACGTAGAATTGAAAGTAACTTAATCCATACCCCAGAAGAGGCATGAGCCTCTTCTTTTTTTATGCCTAAAAGCCATATGACTTTTGTATGAATCAGCTGGCAGAAGACAAAAAATGGTTTTAAGTAAAAAGTGCAGGGTATTCAGATAATACGCCGTCAAAACAACGAAAGGAGGAAAAAATATGGATAAAGAACAACGGGAACATGAAGCAGCGATGAAGAAGGAAGAGAGCGAAAAAAGAGAGTCGGGCAACAACAGAAACAGTTCTGGCAAAGCCGAAAACCAATCAGCAACCGGTTCTTCAGTACAAAAAGATGGCAAAGACTCAAGCAGCAAAACCTTTAACAGCGGCGGCAATGATTCCGATTACGATGGCGGCCACCCGCAAGATGCGTCATCTAACAGTGGTGGCGGTAAGAACTCCAACTCAACGAACTCCAAAGAAAACTAAAAATCATTCAGGAGGTAATGTCTATGTTTTTCCACAGAAGCGAACTTCAATACCATGTCAAACCGGAGAGCCCAGATCCGGTATTTGCTAAGCAGGTCCAGGAACTGATCGGCGGCCAATTCGGTGAAATGTCGGTAGCGATGCAATACTTATTCCAAGGGTGGAGCACAAGAGGAAATGAAAAATACAGAGACTTATTGATGGATACAGGAACACAGGAACTTGGGCATATCGAAATGCTGGCAACCCTCGTTGCCCGTTTATTAGAAGGTGCGCCTGTCTATGAACAGGAAAAAGCGGCAGCGGATCCGATTGTCGGAGCTATCATGGGCGGCATGAATCCACAGCACGCGATTGTTCATGGTCTGGGAGCATCTCCTAAAGACAGCAACGGTGTTCCGTGGAACGCAGGCTATATTGTAGCCAGCGGGAACTTATTGGCTGACTTCCGTGCAAACGTCAACGCGGAGTCGCAAGGGCGTCTGCAAGTGGCGCGCTTGTACAGCATGACCGATGACAAAGGCGTCAAAGATTTGTTCTCTTTCTTGATTGCACGCGACACGATGCACCAAAACCAGTGGCTTGCGGCAATTAAAGATTTAGAAGCCAAAGAGGGCCCAATTGTACCATCAACTGTTCCGCCTGAATGGGAAGCACAAGAATTTTCACATATTCTTTACGTAAATCCAGAAACAAGTACGGCTGATCAATTGCCGTGGGTAAGCCAGCCGGCTCCGGACGGACATCCGATTACGGTTCAAAAACCGGAACCTTTGAGCGAACGCCCAATTTTGAAACCAGCTCCTCCTGAAGCCCATAACACGCTTCCGGAAGAAGACCTGAAATAAGAAAACCAAGCCTCTTCATTGAAGAGGCTTATTTCTTTTGCGAAAGAGGTGGATTTATGGCAAATCGACCCTGGGCAATGAAACAAGAATGGCATGAAGTGGTTTTCCTGCACTGGCCTGTCCAGGCAGAATGGGTGAGGAAGCGTGTGCCCGAAGAACTTGAACTGGATTTGTATGATGGATTCGCCTGGATTGGCGTTGTCTTATTCAAGGCCAAAGGAACAAGTTTAAGAGGTATCTCTCCGATACCGGTCGTTCCGCCGTATCTCGAGTTGAATGTCAGAACTTATGTGAACTACAAAGGACGTTCTGGAGTCTACTTTTTTTCATTGGATGCTGACAGTGCATTAGCGGTAAAAGCCGCAAGTACTGGAGATTTTCTGCCTTACCGCCACGCCCGGATGAAAATGGATGGAAGGCAAGGGACCTGTCTTTTTAAAAGCCGCAGAACACACCGGCATGCATTTCCAGAGGCGCTTAGCTTAACTTATCAAATTGCATCAGAACCCATCAAAAAGAGTGTTTTTGATTCATGGCTGACGGAACGTTATTGTTTATGGACAAAGCCGAAGAACAGATTGCTGCGCGTCGACATTGCCCATCCTCCGTGGGAGCTCCAGTATATCCAAGGGGAGATCTATAAAAATACGATGGCCAGTTTTCTGCTAAAAAACTTTCACCTCGAGCGGCCCATCGCTCATTACGGAGGGACCCAAAAAGTTCTTTTCTTCCTGCCTGCTAGTGAATGATGCATAGATAAAAGACGCTGAAGCGGCTGCTTCAGCGTCTTTAAATTTACGATTGCCGTGGGGCGTCGCGTTTTATTGTTTTAGAAGTTTCCTTCTGTTCCCAAAGGCGTTTGGTAAGGTAAATATGGAAAAACCACTCACCGGCTGCAAGCACAATAGCGGAAAAGATGGCAGCCGTTACAAGCGAGAAGTCGGGGTTTTCAATCAAGGCCAACCCCAAGAGCCACACGATCAGAAAAGAAAGGACAAGGTCGCCCCCAGTTGCAACTTTATTGGAGGTACGCGGATAAAGAACCAAGTCTCCGATAAACCCGACGAGTGTAATGACGAGGCTAAGGAGGAAAATATCAAATACTTCAACTCCATACGTAAGCCCTAAAATGACAAACAGAACGGCAAATACCATGGCGAACTTCATAAGCAATGCTTCGATATATCTCAACTCTTTCACCTCCCCAATTAAGAGATTTCTATCACTCTTATACCCGAATATAGCCTATGAAACCGTATTTTTGTAAGAAATGAAAAAAGCCAAGGCTTCGAGAGCCTTGGCTGGGTATTGTCAGGAAGAAATAAAGTCTCCGCCGTTTACATGGATGGCTTGACCAGTGACATAAGTGGAGTCTTTGGAAGCGAAATACACATAAGCCGGTGCCACTTCCGCAGGCTGGCCGCGGCGTTCCATTGGCGTGTCTCCGCCGTGTTTGCCAACTTTTTCGGCATCGAATGTTGAAGGGATCAGCGGTGTCCAAATTGGGCCGGGAGCCACTGAGTTGACCCGGATGCCCTTTTCAGCAAGGCTTTGCGAAAGCGAGCGGGTAAACGTTGTGATGGCTCCTTTGGTCGACGAATAATCGATCAGCGATGATGAGCCGCGGTATGCCGTAACGGAAGAAGTATTGATGATGGAATCCCCTTTTTGCATATGGGGAATTGCTGCTTGCGATAAATAGAACATGGAGAATATATTTGTGGTAAACGTCTCCATTAATTGATCCGGCGTAATGGCCAAAAAGTCATCCTGCGGGAACTGTTTTCCGGCATTGTTCACCAATATGTTCAATTGGCCAAACTCGGAAACGACGTCAACAATCAGCTGGTTGCAGTTTTCCACATCGCTGACATCCGTCGCTGACTTAAATGCTTTCACGCCGTAGGATTCAATGGCTTTAACCGTTTCATCAGCGTCTTCATGTTCATCCAAGTAAGCAATCGCGACATTTGCTCCTTCTTTTGCGAACGCCACCGCGACCGCACGTCCAATTCCGCTGTCGCCGCCGGTAATCAATGCAACTTTTCCCTCAAGTTTCCCTGAGCCTTTATAATCTTTGTCATCGAAAATAGGTTCAGGAGCCATCTCGGATTCGTGTCCCGGTTGTTCCGGTTGTTCCTGGGGCTCCACTTCTTCATCAATTTTTTCATATTTGTCTTCATTTGACATGCATTCGTCCTCCTTAAAATAGTGTCTAGATTTTTTATTCCCTGTAAGGGGGCCGCTAAACGCAGAAAAAGAAGAGAAAACGGCATGAAAAAAAGAGCGGGTTTATTCCCGCTCTTTTTATTGTTGAGGATTTGCCGTAATAACGCCGCAAGCCACTGATTCCGAGTTATCGCTGCCTTGGACAAAGAGGGAAGCTCCGCCTTCTTTCAGCAGGGAGTTTTCTTCTCCTGTTTTCATAGTGACGCCTTCCACCATAAATTCTTCGTTTACTTTGCCGTCATCGCCTACTTCAATATCCGGTATGTCGCCGCCGAATGGCTCTCCGGTCGTTTCAAAATCAGGAGCTTCACATTTTCCGGCATCCCGGAATTCAACGGAATGGCCGCCGGATTCAAGGTTTTCAAGCTGCAGAACCACTTTAACGCCTTTGTCTTCTGCGCTCAGTTCAGCAGTGCCTGTAGCATTGCCGTCGCTGTCCATCATTTCAACCGTTGCAAACATTAAATCTTCGCTTGAGCCTTCATCTGAGTTGTCTTCAGCTTCCTCGCCGTTTGGCGGGTCTTCATTGCCTTCGTCTACATTTTCATCCTCGACTTCGGTAGCTCCATCGGTTTCGGTAGGTGGATCTTCGTTATTTCCACAGGCTGCAAGAATCAAAAGCAGTAGAATTGAAAGGATCAGCATCGCCCATCGCTTCATCTCGTCATTTCCTCCCTTGAATTCGTGTTATTCTTCATTACACATTTTGGTGGGAAAATAAACTCAATTCAGATAAATGGAACCTTTTGTAGGAGAAAACCGATGGAAACTAAATTAGATTCGAGTTTTCCGACTGCTCCAGAAAACATACAGGCCGCCGATTAAGAGAGAAAACAGGCTGATGCTTAAGGTCAGGTAGAAAAAGGGCGGACGATAAGTAAAGGTGATGTCATTGGCCCCTTCTGAAAGAAGGATGGCCGCAAAGCCATAGTTTGCTTTTAACACTTCTGCTTCCTGGCCGTTCACTGCCGCTTTCCAGCCACGCTCAAATGGGATATTCACCGCCAGGTACTTTTCATCAGCCGAATTGTCATACGAAAGATTTACTTGGCTTCCATCAATAGATAATGCCTGCAAGCCGGTATTTTTTTGGCTTTGCTCCTGCAGAACGGTATAAGGCTCTTCAAAGATTTGAAGGTTTGTAAGTTGATAAACGCCTTTTGGCATACGGATTTTGATGGTATCTTCAGCCGGAATCCGCACGGTGATATCGTCGACGTAAGTCCGGTAAATCGAGGTATTTGCTTTCCGGCTGGTTTCGTAGCCATTTACTGTTAGTGGAAAGCCTTTATTCGGCGAGATATGTTCCAAGCGGAAGGAAACATACAAATCTCCTTCGGCAAAAGCCGAATCGCTGCGGACCAGATCAATTCCACCGGTATCTCCGGAAACTGCCAAATTCCCATCACGGAAAATGGCTTCAGCTTCTTGAACTTCAAAAGCATCGGTTTGTTCTTTTGCCGCCGGCAGGGCTGCGGAAGCTTCACTTCCATCTAAGACAATACCTGTCAGCATGGCATGTTCCCGAACGATGGCCGGCTGGCTCTCGAGCTGCTGTTCGGAATACACAGCGGAAGCTGCACGGGCAAACGGCAGCGGATTGCCGTTTTCATAGACAATGTAATTCTCGGAAGACATCATTTCGGTAAAATCGTACGGAACATTCGGATCGCCCTTTTCTTTGATGGCATACTTGCCCTGCAATAAGCTGTGAAGATTGGCCCGGTTGCCAAGAGTAGCGTAGCGGCTGACGCTTTCGCGGCCCATATCAATTTGCAGGTCATACAGGTAAAAATACAACAGGTTTTTATTCAGGATGCTTGAATAGGCGCTCAATCCCCGGAAGTCCTGGACAATCGGCGTGTTGTTCCGGACGCCTTCCATCCAGTCGATGCGGTAGGAAACGCCGTCTTCTCGTTCATGGATGCCTTCAATGAGGCCGCGCACTTCCGCCGTGTCGTATCCGGAACTCGTCAGCAGATCTTTGTTGACGTGTTCAATCCGGCCATCCTCCAGTATTTTTTCCACTTGATAGATGTTGGCAAAACCGAGGGTGGAAACAATCAGAAATCCTGCTAGCAAAGCTTTAACGGATGGCTGTTTGAATTGCAGCACGGCCAGTGATAATAGGAAGGTAAGCAGCAGGCTAAGCAAAATTAAAGCCGTAGACTGGGCACCCCAATCAAATGTCTGATCCATCCATACGGCGAACATATATACAGCCGCGGTCAAAACACCTGCCGCAGCGAATTGGCGGCGCGTCAGTGTCTTGATGTGCTGGAAACCGGCCGCGACCGTGCCGCCGGCAACCAATGACAGGAAATATTCCCAGCGGTATTGAGGGGCTGAAAAGCCGTTAAATACACTTGCTGCAACCGGACTGAAGTGAAGCAGTGTTCCGGCTATGCCCAAAACGGCAAACAACCGGAACGTTTTGTGGCGGTACAGCGAAAAGCAAAAAAGAAATAATACAAAAATAGCTGGCAGCACAATGAAACGGCTTGTAAACAGGATGTTGTCGGTCAAATCAACCCAAGGGATTTCCTGTTCAAAATCCGGGCGATGGTTGTTCAAAAATGCATAAACAGCCGGCACAAAAGACACGGCACTGATGCCGAAACCAATAATCCCAGTAACAAGAAACACCGCGACGGCTTTCAGCCAGCCGGTTTCATTTGGTTCCTGGCGAATCGCCAAGCGAGCAAGTATGTATAGTCCGGCTAACAGGAAGTTGATATAAGAGAAATAGAAATTGTCGATCAAGGAAATCGAGACGGCAAACAAAAACCAACCAGGCTTTTGCTCTCTGAACACTTTCTCAATCCCAAAAATCAGAATCGGCAGCCATAGAAAAGCATCCGCAAAAAATTCCCAATAGGTGGCATGCCGGAAATACATGCCGGAAATTCCGTAGATGCTGGCGCCGAGCAGGGCAGGGAAGCGGGTGATTTTCATATACATAAACAAACGGGCAGTGATGAACAGCACCAGGCTCAGCCGAATCACGTTAATCCAGACAGCAGCATTTGCCCAGAACAAGACATCAGGCGACCCGATGGCATGGAGCGACTCCAAGGCAAACACAATAACGACCGACACCAAAAACACAAGTGACGTGGAAAAGTAATAGGACAGCTCGCTGAAGGTTCCTGCGCCGAGCCCAAAGTCGAAGGAGTAGAAAAACTCGCCGTTCGTGTACTGATTGTAAAGCAAATGTTTAAACGGCAGCATTTGAGAGCCGCCGTCATTGATGCCGATCATATAATGCTGCCGGGTCCATTGGTACAGAAAGACTCCATGGGCAAGAAAAGCCAAACCAAGGCAGATTAAATAGAATGGGAGATTAAGGAGTTTTTCTTTCATCAATTCACCTTCTTTTTGCACCGGCCGTCCGGACCGATCCTTTCAGAATTTTACTGGAAACTGCGAATGTAATGGGGATGGTAAACAATACGGCAGCAAACGGCGCAATATTGCTGTTAAGGTTGAAAAATTCTACAAATACGAAAATCAGCAGAGTGGAAACAGACATATTGACGACTTGCGTCAGCGGGAAATACAAATACTTTTTCAACGTCGGTTTGATTCTGTACGTAACGTAGCAGTTCAGGAAAAAAGAAATGTTCAACGAAATGAAAAAACCGGCGATATGGGCCAGTAGATAAGGCAGCGACAATAGGTTATGCAAAATCAGATAGATGGAGTAATACGTAGCTGTGTTGATGACACCGACAAATATGAAACGGGTAAATTCAGTATTCAGCGATTTAAGATTCATCGTAATCATCCGCATTGCTGATGTCGATTAAAAAATTCGGCCGCCTTTTGGTTTCATTGTAAATCCGGCCAACGTATTCTCCGATCACGCCTAAGCTGATCAATTGAATTCCCCCCAAAAATAAGATTGCGGTTATGGTTGTAAAATATCCCGGTGCCCCTACGCCTTCTTTCAGGATTTCATACAAAGTCACTGCGATATAGATGAGCGAGAGGAAGAGCACAAGGAAACCGGTGTAAAAACAAACGCGCAAAGGCTTTAAGTTAAATGAAATAATACCATCGATGCCGTAATTGACCAAGCTCCAGAAAGACCACTTGGACGTCCCTTTCACGCGCTGCACATTTTCGTAGCTGATGATTTTTTTGCTTAAGCCAATCCAGGAGTACAGCCCTTTTGAAAAACGGTTGCTTTCACTGAGCTGAAGGATGGAATTGATGGCTTTTCTGCTAAGCAGCCTGAAATCGCCTTCCCCGTCCACGAAATCGACATCCGTGACAGCGTTGACGATTTTATAATAGAAGGAAGATAAAAAACTCCGGAACTTTGAATCGCCTGTCCGGGAGCGTTTGGCGACTACCTGGTGGAAGCCTTCTTCAAAACCTTCGATCAGTTGGCCGATCAATTCGGGAGGATGCTGCAAATCGCTGTCCATTAAAATAGCCGCATCGCCCTGAATGCGGTGCAGCCCTGCCAGGATGGCGGACTCTTTGCCGAAATTGCGGGTCAGCGAAATGTATTTCACGTCTGGATGTCTTTCAGCGAGCTTCAGGATTTCCAGCAAGGTCCCGTCACTGCTGCCGTCATTGATAAACATGATTTCATACCGGTATGGAAGCAGGTGAAGTTCCTGGACCAACTTTTCATACATGCTAAGAATATTTGCTTCTTCGTTGTAAGCCGGAACCACAATTGAAATAAGCTTCATCTGTACTCCCCTTTCATTTCTTGATGCTTTGTCCTCATAAAATACACACTATGATTTTGTTTACCCGCGGCTTGATAAAAGTATGCTGAAAACCGGTGGATAACATTGAAGAATTGTATCTTCTGTGACAAACGAAACTTAAAAGCGAATTAATCGTATATATTTGTATCGGGATAATTTTAATTTTACCACAGTAAAAAGTTCCCATTTTAAATCGGGACGCTTTTAGGGCGCGTTGGTTCCTTAATAAAGGATGTTGGGGCAATAACCCTTAATAATTGAAATTTTCCGGATTTACAAATACTATTGAAGTTAGAGTACATAACGATGAATGGAGAGTGCGAAGAATGGCTATCAATCTCGTAAAAGGTCAAAAAATTGATTTAACTAAAGGGCGTTCGTCGCTTTCAAGCATCATGGTCGGCCTTGGCTGGGACCCGGTCACTACCAAAAAAAGCGGCGGATTCCTAAGCGGACTGCTTGGCGGCGGTGGCGGCGGCGCTGATGTGGATTGTGACGCTTCCGTTATCTTGCTTGATGAAAGCGGGAAGTTAAGTGGGAAAGAAAACCTCATTTATTTTGGTAACAAAAAAAGCAAAGACGGCAGCGTCGTCCATTCCGGCGATAACTTGACCGGTGCAGGCGAAGGGGACGACGAAACGATTCAAATCGACTTGAAACGGATTTCCCCATCGGTTCACCGTCTGGTGTTTGTCGTAAACATTTACAATGCCAAGCAAAAGAAACAGGATTTTGGCATGATTCAGAATGCCTTTATTCGTTTGGTGGACAACCAATCGAAAGAAGAGATGATCCATTACAATTTGACTGAGAACTACGCAGGCAAAATGTCGCTGATTCTTGGTGAGATGTACCGCCAGGGAACGGATTGGAAATTCTCGGCTGTCGGAGAAGGCACCATCGATCCGGATATCGGTTCAATCGCAAACAAATACGCATAAGGAGTGAAGGAAGAATGGCAATCAATTTATCTAAAGGGCAAAAAGTGGACTTAACAAAATCAAATCCAGGATTAACGAATGTAATTGTCGGTCTTGGCTGGGATACAAACAAGTACGATGGAGGACAGGACTTTGACCTTGATTCATCTGTTTTCCTATTAAACTCAAGCGGCAAAGCTTCTTCTGAAGCGGACTTTGTTTTCTATAACAACACAATCGGTGCAGCTGGCGCAGTAGAGCACACAGGCGACAACAAGACGGGCGAAGGAGACGGCGACGATGAGCAAGTGAAAGTGAACTTATCTACGGTCCCGTCTTCGATCGAACGCGTGACATTCGCCATTACAATCCATGATGCAGAAACACGCGGCCAGAACTTCGGCCAAGTCAGCAACTCTTACGTGCGCATCGTAAACGGCGACACAAACGAAGAATTGATCCGCTACGATTTAGGGGAAGATTTCTCCATCGAAACAGCAGTTGTCGTCGGCGAGCTTTACCGCCACAACAACGAATGGAAATTTAATGCGATTGGCAGCGGCTATCAAGGCGGCCTTGGCTCGCTTGTTAAGGATTTCGGACTGGACGCTTAAGGGCAAAGAAAAAAGCAAGGAGCATATCTCCTTGCTTTTTTAGCCTTTTTTTATGTAACTTTAGTTATTAATTTTGGCCATGCTTTTGGAGCGTGCCGGGAGGAAACAATTTATGAGACATTTTGACGTATTGACTGATTCTGAGCTGAAGGCATTTTTTAAATATTCCCCGGCAGAATTTAACCGTGATACGGAACGGGAAACACTGGGACTGGCATTGGGTGCTGCACTTTACACACCTGGGTCACGACCGGAATTTGGAGATAAGATTTTATCGGGGCAGTATAGACGGGGGGCTTTTTCGGGACTAGCCACGTTGATCATCTGTTTGGAAGATGCGGTTGCCGATTCCGAACTGCCGAAGGCGGAAGCCAATGTCATCGAGCAGTTAAAACTGCTGGAAAGAGCGGCATTTTTTCAGGCAGAAGCCGGACCGGCGCTTTTTTTGCGTGTCCGGAATGCGGCTCAGCTTGATAAGTTGACTGCAGAAGCCGGAACTGCTTTTGGCGTTTTGACCGGAATCGTCTTTCCGAAAGGAAGCGTTGAAAACCTTCCGGGCTTTTTTGCTGCATTAGACCGGGCGAGCGAAGCGGCAGGGCGCAAGCTCTATGCCTTGCCTTTGCTGGAAACAAAAGAAGTGCTGTATTCCGAACTGCGTGAACAAAACCTCCAGGAAATCCACCGGATTTTATTGGCAGAAAAAGACCGGGTGTTGACAGTGCGTGTCGGGGCTACCGATTTTTCCAGCCTTTACGGCCTTCGGCGGCCGGCAGAGCGGACAATTTACGAGGTCCATGTGATCCGGGACGGCTTAACGGCTATCTTAAACCAGTTTGGCCGGGCGGAAGACGGTTTTGTTGTCTCGGGTCCGGTATACGAGCATTTCTCTTCAGGGCAAGGACGCCCGATGTCTTCCAAGCCGGAACAAGTGCTTTGGCAGGAAGTGCAGGTGGATGTATTAAACGGCTTTAAGGGCAAAACATGCATCCATCCTAGCCAGATTTCAATCGTCAATGCCGGCCATATCGTGTCTCTTGAAACGTATGAAGATGCGTCGCTGATCATGTCTGAAAGCTTCAAGTATAACGGAATCCTGCAAAGCCCGAAACGCAACAAAATGAATGAAGTAAAACCGCATTTAAGCTGGGCACGGAAAGTGATGGCCCAGGCGGAAGTATATGGGGTGCTGAATGAAAACTATAAACCAATCGATGTCCTCAACTATATTGGATCAAACCGATTATCAAACCAACTTTAAATTATGGCAAAACCTGGACCTTTCGGTTGCGGTTTATGAAACATACAAAGGGCTTCTTCCGGAGTCCCTTTTCTCTATGGCTTTACGTGTCAATAAAAAGCGGCAGTTCCTGTTTGTCAGCCCTTTAATCGCCAAGCATCTGGCTGTCCGTCCCGACATTGCGCTTGGGACCGGCACTTTGCTTGCCTATTTGTTGATGGAGGACGCAGGACTCGATTACCAATCCTATGCGGATGCACTCGCGGCATTAATACAAACCGGAAAGAGCGATCCGGATGAGATAAAAAAAGCCTTGGCTTATAAAACGAAGCTTCCAGAACGAACCATTTTCATCGGAATGGCTGAAACCGCTACAGGGCTTGGACATGCTGTATTCCAGCATTTTGAAGACGCGGCTTATATCCATACAACCCGCGAACACGTCAATGGACTGACCCCTTCTTTTGTCTTCGAAGAAGAACATTCCCACGCCACTTCCCATATCGTCTATGCTCCTAAAGGAATGTTGGAAGAAGCGGAAACCATTGTTTTGATCGATGATGAGATTTCGACCGGCAATACCTTAATAAACTTAATCCAGGCACTTGATGAGCAGTTTCCTGGAAAAAAATACAAATCACTTTCCATCCTGGATTGGCGGAGCAAAGAACAGCAGAAAAAAACGGCTGAACTGGCAGCTGCGCGAAACATTCAAGTGGATGTTCTGTCGCTCATGAAAGGGCAGTTTGAACTGCATCACAGCGAAGCGCCGGACGAAGCGCCTCTTCCTTATTTAACAGGGGGCAGTGCAGTTCCGCTGCAGGAAATAACGGAAGCGAACCAGCTTCCATTCGAATCCGCTACCGGCCAGCGCTACGTGCCGCTAACTGGCCGATTCAGCCTGACAAGCGAGGAACATGATGAAATCAGCCGCTGGGCAGAACAGGCGGCCGGCCGCATGGTCGCTAAAGCCGGGGAAAAACCTCTGGTCATCGGCATAGGGGAGAATATGTACTTGCCTCTGCGCTTCGCCCATGCCTTAAATGCCGATGCATTGGTGCAGACGGCGACAAGAAGCCCGATTTTCGCTTCTGATGCAGAAGGGTATCCTATCAAAGAAAAAGTGAAGTTCCGCTTGCCTGATGCAGAAGGCGTGGATCAATTTCTGTACAATTTAAAGCAACTGGATATCAATAAGATTTATTTGATCGCCGAATCGGTGGTGGACGAAGCCGCATGGCGGCCATTAATCACGTACCTTAAAGAAAAAGCGCCTGTTGAATGGATTTCATTGACAGCGGCAAAAAAGGGAGATTGAGCCTGATGATTGCGACCGGATTGGTGAAAACAAGTTATCCGAAAGAAGACATCACGTTTTTATTAAAAGATGTCTCGGAAGTTTTTGGGGAAAGTACGCTCGAGGAACGTGAAAATGCAGTACGGGCGGGAGGCCATTACGCAGAACGCTTGCCGATGGAATACCGTCCCTCTGCAGAATATACAAAACTGTACCACGAAACAGTGGAGGCGGCGAAGCAGCGGCTAGGCTTTTTAATCGGGATTTTGACCCGCCGCATTGCATTGAATGCTAAAACGGAGGACGTCGTGCTCGTTTCTTTGGCGAGAGCGGGGAGCCCGATTGGCATCTTGGTCCGACGCTACGCCCGGCAAGTGCTCAATGTGGACTGGCCGCATTACAGTGTGTCGATTTTGCGCGGAAAAGGAATCGATGAAAACGCGATGGAAGCCATCCGGAGCCGGCATCCCGAAAGCCGCATCCAGTTTGTTGACGGCTGGACCGGAAAAGGGGCAATCCAAAAAGAGCTGACCCGCTCGGTCCGTTTGCTGAACGAACAAAAAGCGTTGGAACTTTATGATGATTTGGCAGTGCTCGCGGATCCTGGAGCGTGTGCCGTATTATTTGGTACACGCGAAGATTTTCTCATTCCGAGTGCCTGTTTAAATGCAACAGTATCAGGGCTGATCAGCCGGACCATCTTGAACGACCAATTTATAAGCGCGGAAGATTTCCACGGCGCTAAATTCTACAGCGACTTGCTCGAAGAAGACTTGTCGAATGATTTTGTCGACCGGGTTACCGCCAGCTTTTCGGAAACGCTAAAAGCAGTGGAAGATGCAGTTGCAGCGAATCCAGTTACGGCTGAACGCACCTGGGAAGGCATGAAAGAAGTAGAAGAAATAGGTCAAAAGATGTATAATGAAAGAGACTATACGTTAATCAAACCAGGCGTTGGGGAAACGACCCGTGTTCTGCTTCGGCGCAGTCCGTGGAAAGTGCTCGTCCAAGATCCAGCGCATTCGGATGTCCAGCACTTACTGGTTTTAGCAAAGGAAAAGAACGTGCCCGTTGAAGTGGTGCCGGGGTTATTCTACCGGGCAATCGGGCTGATCCGTTCGGGGAAAGAAATATGACGATTTTATTTGCCAGCGATTTGGACCAGACGTTGATCTATTCACGCCGCACAATGGGCTCGGGTGTTTCGGAAGAGGAACTGAGAGAGGCGGAGCGGATTGACGGGAAACCGCATTCGTTTATGACGGCAAAAAGCCAATCGGCGCTGTGGAACCTCGATTCTTCCGTCTGCTTTTTGCCGGTAACCACCAGAACCCAGGCACAGTATGAGCGGGTGACCGGCATATATGAAGGGAATGAACGCCCGCGTTTTGCGATTGTTGCAAACGGGGCTGTCATCCTGGAAAACGGGGAACCCATAAAAGAATGGTCGGACGATATCCGTAAGCGTTGTGTCAGCCGGAAAACGATCATTCAGGAGCTGAAGCCGGAAATTGAGCGGTATTTCACAGAAGACTGGGTAGTGAGCGTGCGCGAAGCGGATGACTGGTTCGTTTACATGATTTTGGACCGGGAACGTTTCCCGGAAGAGAATATGGAACTTTACCAAAGGACATTCCGTGAAATCGGCTGGTCGCTGTCGCTCCAAGGGCGAAAGCTGTATTTTATGCCGGAAAGCATCACGAAAGCGGCGGCAATGGAATACGTCAAAAAACGCATCGATGCGACCTATGTAGTAGCGGCAGGGGATTCGCTTTTGGATATGTGCCTGCTTGAAAATGCAGATCTGAGCTTGCTGCCTGCCCACGGAGAAGCGGTCCAAAGCGATTCTTTTTCTGAACATATTGAAATAACCGAGAAAAAAGGAATCAAAGCCGGGGAAGAAATCTTGGAGAAAGTGATGAGTATTTCCCGGGAGTTTGAATAAGGAGGAAATCCCATGGTTCAACTGCATCCGGTCCGCGTGAGAACGTGGGATCCGGAAAAACTGGGCGACTGGCTGACGAAGCCGCTTGTTAATCACCCGGAAACGAAAGTCGAAGAAGATGCCATCACTTATCCGCAGCTGCTCGGCCAATTTGTCGGAATGCCGCTCGATGCCGACGATTATTTTGCTTCAATTTACGATCTGTTGGAAGAGTCAAAGGGGCGGCTCATACGGCTATCCGACCGCTTGAACAAGCAGATTGCGGCTGAACGCCTGCGCAGCCTGCAGGATTTGTTTGAAATGAACAATAAAGAGCGGGGGCTGTCTCCAAACCGGATTGTGGCTTTTCTTGACGGCAAAGGCTTGCTGCCAAGATTGAAAGACGCAGGGCTGAATCGGCGGATCCGCCTGGTCATGATCGATATATTGAAAGCTTTCCAAACCCAATCCGGCGGAAGCACAACCCATTCCTCTTTCCGCCGCATTGCAACAGACTTGGTCAAATGGACGTTCAACCACATCGAGCCGGAGCTGGAAAAGCTGGACCTGGAAAAAGGGCTGCCTGCCTTCCTCTGGTACGGCGATACGACAGAAAGCGAAAAATGGTTTCTCAAATTTTCTGCGGCTTTCGGTTTTCATGTCATCGTTTTTGATCCGACCGGAAAGCATTGGCTGGAAACAGTACTGGAAGAAAAAGATTTGCCGACCCACAGTTTTCAGGTGACAGGGGATGCGGTTCTGCCGTTTCCGGAAGAAAAGCCGGAGCGGGTCGGAACGGTTGCATACCGGGCGACACAGGAAGTGGACCGCTTGCTGCACCATGATGATTCGGGCCTGTATAAGCCTTATCAGTTTAAATCCTATTTAACCAAATCCATCCGGCTGAAAACGACCATTGATGAAGCATTCATGCTCGCAAAAGAACGGGCCATGGTCCGCCCATCATTTGGCGTGGAACGGGGAAGCGTCAACATCCCGGTTGTGTTTGCCAAAATCATGGGCATTGAAAAAGACCGGAAGCGCTTCTGGGATAATATCCATGGATTGACCGAACGCGAGGACACGCTATTGATCCGGAGTTTTCCGTTTATCGAAGAACGCAAAGGGAACCAGCAATTCCATTACCGGGCAGCGCTTGGGAAAAATGGACGGCTGGATCCCGAGAAGATGAAAACGGCCAATTGGTGGAAATACGGACGCTTGCCGGACGGCCTGCAAACGGCCCTTTGCGAAGCGATTGCGCGGCTTGTTGAAAAGCCGATGCTCACTCCGCAGAACGGAGAATCATTTGAAGACCTCCAGCTTTATCAATTTTCCCAGTCGATGTCGATGCCGGACGCTGTCATTCAGCTGATCCAGCAGTTTGATTATCCGCAGTTTGTGCCGACTTTGCTGTTTTACAATGAAGAAAAAGACGGCGAATTGAGCCGTGCGGATGCCAATGCCATTGCACTCATCCATATATTCGGACTCGATGTCATCATCATTAATCCGCAAGGGCATCAGGACATTGAACGCTGGATCGATGCCGAATCGATCGATACACACTGGCTGGATGACCGCAGCTACAACGAGCCATACCGTGAACCGTCAGTGGTCAAAAAGTTATTCAGAAAATGGCTTTAACCATTACAGGGAGGGATACCAATGAGTACATTGCCAAATCAAATCGAGCAGCAAGAACTGGTCATGCAAGATGAAAACAACTTGAAAGTCCAGTTGAAGAAAGACCCTGAAGTGCTGGCGCTGGCTTCAAAAATCAACCCGAAAAACCAGATTGAATTGCTGGAGTTCGGGCGTGAACCCGCAAATGAAATCTCCGCTTTCACCGGCAAAGTCTTGAATTCGGTCCAGGCCAACAGCATGGAAGAATCAAGTGAACTTTTAAAGCAGCTCGGCAAAATCATGGACAAATTCGACAAAAAAGATTTTGTTGAAAAGAAAGGCTTCCTCAACAAAATCTTCAATAAAGGCAATAAAGTGATTGAACAATTGTTCAATAAGTACCAGACCATGGGGACGGAAATCGACAAAGTCTACGTCGAAATTACAAAATACGAAACCGAAATGAAAAAGTCGACATCGACTTTGGAAGAGCTGTACGACCAGAACTTCAATTATTTCATGGAACTGGAAAAGTACATCGCCGCTGGAGACATCAAAGTCCAGGAACTGAAAGCACAAGAACCGGAAGTGCGCAAACGGGCGGAATCCGGCAACCAGATGGCTTTAATGGAATTGAATTCCCTGCAAAATGCCATCGAATTGCTGGAACAGCGCGTCTATGATTTGGAAATGGCGAAGCAGGTTTCCTATCAGTCGGCTCCGCAAATCCGTATGCTGCAGCGCGGGAACACCAAATTGATCGGAAAGATCAATTCTGCGTTTGTCACAACGATTCCAATCTTTAAAACCGGCTTGATCAATGCCATTGCGGCTAAACGCCAGAACCTGGTGGCTGAAGGCATGAATGAACTGGATCGCCGCACCAATGAAATGCTGCTGAATAACGCAAACGATATTTCGCGCCAAAGCGTGGATATTGCCCGCATGTCCGGCCAGCCAAGCATCAAAATCGAGACCATCGAACAGACATGGGAAACGATTATGCAAGGCATGAACGACACGCGTGAAATCGAAGCGGAAAACCGCAAAATGCGTGAGCAAGGGCGTTTGCGCATTGAGGAATTGCAGAAGAAATACGAAGACACCCAACGAAAAGCGAATTAATCGGAGGAGGAAATCAGTATATGTCTACAATTAACTTAACAAAAGGCCAGAAAATCGATTTAACGAAAACCAACCCGGGATTGACAAAAGTGCTTGTCGGCCTTGGCTGGGATACAAACAAATACAGCGGCGGCGGAGATTTCGACTTGGATGCATCTGTATTCTTAGTCGCGGAAAATGGGAAATCCCGCAGCCCGGAAGATTTCATCTTCTACAACAACCTGTCAGGCGGCAACGGTTCCGTTGTCCATGCTGGAGATAACTTGACCGGCGAAGGCGACGGAGACGACGAGCAAGTGCTCGTTGATTTGCCGAATGTTCCTGCGGATGTCCACAAAGTGGTCTTCACGGTAACAATCCACGAAGGCGAAAGCCGCGGCCAAAACTTCGGACAGGTATCCAACGCCTTTATCCGTGTATTGAACGAAAGCACCAACGAAGAAATTCTGCGCTACGATTTAGGCGAAGATTTTTCGATTGAAACTGCGCTTGTCGTCGGCGAATTATACCGCCATGCAGGCCAATGGAAATTCAACGCCATCGGAAGCGGCTACCAAGGCGGCTTAGCAGCCCTTGTCAGCGACTTTGGCTTAAGCTAATAAATGAACGCAAAAACGTCCATCAAGAAATTGATGGACGTTTTTTCAGCTTGTTGAGAAAGAAAATTATCTAAACTGATATTCCGCAAAATAGCTCCGCTGAAAACATATGCTCCTGCATCGCTTCGCTAGCTTCATCGCAAAGACTTAGCCTCGCAGGCTTCGGCTAATGTCTTTCCTGCGGGCTTGCGCCGAACTAACTCGGCCCGGCAGCCGAGTGGATTTCGGCACGGCGCTGTCCCACGGGAGTCTCCGCTGTTTTGCTCCATATCAAGAGAAGGCATGAACCCAGTGTGCGCTTCATTTTTGTTCTCACTTTTCAAACAATCCTTGTAAAGAAGCTGGAAAACGGAATGAAGCGGAAGGCGGCGACTTCTGCGGGAAAGCGAAGCAGCCGAGACCCTGGAGTCGCAAAGCGACGAAGCGGCTCGGCGCGAGCCCGCGAAAAGCGTCCGCCTGAAGCGGAATAAAGAGGACTGTCAAGGTTTCTCGACAGCCTGCAAAAACGTCCATCAAGAAATTGATGGACGTTTTTTGTTTGCAATTTAACGGTTGGATATAGATGAGGAAGAAGAAGCGAAGGAATTCTATGCTTGGATATGGCTTCAAGGGAAGGATAATAAATTTTTACAAAAACCAATTTACGATGAATTTAATTATCATACTATAGTATCAAAAAATTCTCTTTATTTCATTAATTCGACATCCGCTTTTTATTTTATGCTAAGCTCGAAAAGAAAAGTTGATACATAGAAGGGATGAATACGCATGACAATCACTGAACGTGTCAAAGAGATTCGAAGAGATTTGCACCGGAATCCGGAACTTGGCGGCGAGGAATGGGAAACTTCTAAACGCATTCAGGCCGAATTGGAGAAAGCCGGCATTCCTTTCAAAACCGGTTTTGCCAGAACAGGGGTCCTCGGAATAATTGAGGGGAGCGGAAGCGGCGGGACTGTCGCTTTGCGTGCAGATATTGATGCGCTTCCGATTACCGAAAAAACGGATGTCGAATTCAAATCGGC
This sequence comes from Planococcus glaciei, assembly GCF_900099655.1. Taxonomy (GTDB): domain Bacteria; phylum Bacillota; class Bacilli; order Bacillales_A; family Planococcaceae; genus Planococcus; species Planococcus glaciei. The sequence continues at coordinate 153,045 of NZ_FNDC01000001.1, read as the reverse complement.
GGTCGCAGGAAAAATGCATGCGTGCGGACACGATGCACATACTTCCATGCTGCTTGGTACAGGATTCAAGCTGCAGGAAATGAAGGATCAATTGCCTGGCCGTGTCCTTCTTGTCTTCCAGCCAAATGAAGAGTCGACGCCAATTGGCGGTGCAAGGCCGATGATGGAAGACGGTGTTTTTGATGAATACAAACCGGATGTCATTTTTGGACAGCATGTATGGCCGGACTTGCCAGTCGGGAAAATCGGGGTTCGCGATAAAGAAATGATGGCGGCATCCGACAGACTATCGTTTACCATTACAGGCGCAGCGGGGCATGCCAGTATGCCGCATCAAGGAAAAGATGCAATTGTGGTCACTGCAGAATTCATTTCTTCGCTTCAGTCGATTGTTAGCCGCAACACAAATCCATTGGAGTCAGCAGTTATTACGATTGGCACGATTAATGGGGGATACCGCTACAACGTGATTGCCGACCATGTAGAACTGACTGGCACGGTTCGGACTTACAGTAAACAAGCGAAGGCAACCATTAAACGGAGAATTGAAAATCTGGTCAAAGGGTTTGAAATTGCATACGAAGTCAAAATTGCTTACGACTATATTGAAGGCTATGATGCCACCGTCAATACGCCGGAATGGGCAGAGCTGGTCCGGGATACTGCCATTGCCTCACTCGGCGAAGAAGCATTGCCAACAGTAGATCCTTCCATGGCAGGAGAAGATTTTTCGCGGTTTCTGGCAGAATATCCCGGTGCATTTTACTGGCTGGGCTGTGCCAAAGAAGGAGAAGAAATTCCGAAACCGCTCCATGATCCGGAATTTTATTTTAATGAAGATGCAATTGAAATCGGCGTCGATACAATGGTGAAAGTTACGATCAATGCTTTGGAAAAATTGAAGGAATTACGTTAATTCCGAACGTTAAGACGTCACTTTATTAAAAATTATCGGAATATCTTGAAAAAACGATGTATTTATGAATATAATATTAAGGTATTTGTGTAATTATGCAATCAGAGGAGGAGAAAGATGAAACAGCCAAAACAGAACGTGGAGAAGCGGGGATTTTTTATACGCTTTTTGAACGTCGTCGAGAAATTAGGGAATAAGCTGCCCGACCCTTTTATGATTTTTGTGTACTTGGCAGTCGCCGTTATGATTGCTTCCTTTATTTTCAGTATGTTCAATGCTTCGGTAGTTCATCCAGGCACTGGAGAGACGCTGGCAATCCAAAATTTGCTGTCGTGGGCCGGGCTGCAATACATCATAACTTCCATGCTTGAAAACTTTACAGGCTTTGCACCGCTTGGAACGGTATTGGCAATCATGCTTGGCATCGGCTTGGCCGAAAAAGTCGGATTATTGGAAATTGCCATTCGTAAAACTATTTTAAAAGCACCACCTGCGCTTGTTACATACGCCATTGCTTTTGTCGGAATCATGGGGAATATCGCATCGGATGCTGCCCAGATTTTGATTCCGCCGCTCGCGGCAATGGTATTCTATAAAATTGGACGCCATCCGCTAGCGGGTCTGGCAGTAGGTTTCGCAAGTGCCGGCGCCGGGTTTACGGCAAACTTGCTGATTGTTGGAACAGACGCCTTGCTTTCGGGAATTTCAACGGAAGCTGCTGCAATCCTTGATCCTTCTGTTATTGTCACACCGGCTGACAACTGGTATTTCAATATGATTTCTGTTTTTGTTCTAACCATAGTTGCTGCACTCATCACAGAAAAAATCATCGAGCCTAAATTAGGAAAATATGAAGGCGATATGGTCATTGACGTGGATGCAGAAGAGCATCCAAAAGCCAATAAGGGCCTGCGCAACGCCGGCCTTGCCGCATTGGCTTATCTGGCGGTGCTTGCATTGCTTATCTTCCTGCCGGGTTCATCGCTTCGGAATGAAGAAGGCGGCTTAATTCCTTCGCCGTTCTTGACAGGAATCGTACCTATTATTTTCGGTCTTTTCATCGTACTCGGCGTAGCTTACGGAAAAACCGTCGGAGCTATCAAAAGTTCAAGAGATGCTGTCGGATTTATGAGTGAGTCCATCAAAGATATGTCTGGATTTATCGTTCTGATTTTTGCTGCATCGCAATTTATCGCTTATTTTACATGGACCAATATCGGCACCTGGGTAGCTGTAAACGGCGCTGAGTTGTTGACGCAAATCAATTTTACAGGAATCTATCTGATTGTCGGCTACATTCTCTTTACTGCAATGCTGAACTTCCTGATTTCTTCCGGTTCTGCGAAATGGGCACTGGAAGCACCGGTGTTTATACCGCTGTTTATGCAGCTCGGTTATCATCCAGGATTCACACAAATGGCTTACCGGATCGGGGATTCCTCGACCAATATCGTGACGCCGTTAAATCCCTATTTTATTGTCGTGCTTTCTTTCATGCGCGAATACGATAAAAAAGCAGGAATGGGAACGTTGATTTCCTTAATGATTCCCTATACCTTGTCTTTCCTGGCCGTCTGGATCATTATGTTCCTGATCTTCTTCTTTGCGGAACTTCAGTTTGGACCGGGAATTACCCCTTATCTCTAAACAATCATTAATGGAAAAGAGGAGAAAAGATGGCAGAGCAATTTTTGGATGAAAAATTGCAGGATCAGATGACTCGCTGGCGCCGCGATTTGCACAAACATGCCGAATCCGGATTTTTGGAAATGCGTACAGCTTCTCTTGTCGCAGCGTATTTAGACTCACTTGGCTATGGCTTGAGCACTGCGGAAGAAGTTATGAAAGCAGAAGCGCGCATGGGTGTGCCGACACAAGATATTTTGGATGCGCATTACAGGTGGGCTGAACAAAATGGTGCCAATATCGACTGGCTGCCGAAATTCAAAAATGGCATGACAGGAATTGTTGCGACGTTAAAGACCAACAAACCAGGTCCCGTTCTTGCTTACCGTTTTGATATGGATGCGCTTGATATTCAGGAAGACATGTCTGCAGGCCACATTCCGTTTGAAAAAGGTTTCACTTCGTTGAATGAGTTTAAGATGCATGCCTGCGGACACGATGGCCATACTTCCATTGGTCTTGGATTTGCGAAAACCCTAATGGACAATAAAGAACAGCTGGCCGGGACGATCAAACTGATTTTTCAGCCGGCTGAAGAAGGGACGCGCGGAGCCAAGTCGATGGTGGAAGCGGGAGTTGTAGATGACGTCGATTTCTTTATCGCCATGCACTTGGGCATCGGAGTGCCATCCGGTGAGTTTGTAGCTGGAAATTCCGGGTTTTTGGCAACGACTAAAATGGATATCGCCTTTAAAGGAACAGCGGCCCATGCCGGCGGAAAGCCGGAAGAAGGACGCAATGCGTTAATGGCAGCATCCTCAGCGGTACTCGGCTTATACGGAATTCCGCGGCATTCGGCAGGCGCATCACGGGTGAATGTCGGCGTTTTGAATGCCGGAACCGGCCGCAACATCATTCCCTCACTGGCGGAACTGAAAGTGGAAACACGCGGAGAAACTTCGGAAATCAATGACTACATCCGTTCTCAAGCCCTCAATGTTTTAGAAGGTGCTGCAAAAATGTACGGAGTGGAAGTCAAAGTGGAGATTGTCGGCGAAGCGAAAAGCAGTATGCCCAGCAAAGAATTGGTGGAAACTTTAGCAAGGGCTGCGGAAAAGTCGCCGCTGATGAAGAAAACAGTCGAATGGTCGACGGATTCGGCAGGCTCTGAAGACGCGACTTATTACATGGAACGCGTAAAAGAGCTCGGCGGGCTTGCGACTTACTGCATCGTCGGCAGCGATTTAGCGGCCGGGCACCATAACGAACGTTTCGATTTTGATGAAGATTCAATGCTCGCAGCGGTTGATGTACTGTACCGGTCGGCCGTAAAAATAAGCAATTCATAAGAAAAAGACGGAGGCTCAGCTCTCCGTCTTTTTGCTGTCTATCGAGTTAGTTTACGTGAGGTATAAAGAAATCTGCGGGAAGATAATGACAATCACCAGCACAATAATGAAGATCGCGAAAAACGGAACAACGCCTTTGATGACTTCTTCCACCTTTTCGCCTGATATCCCGCTTACAACAAAGAGATTCAGACCGACCGGCGGAGTAATCATCCCGAGCTCCATGTTGACAACCATGATGATGGCAAAATGGATGACGTCGATTTCCAATGCTGTAATGATCGGCAAGAGAATCGGCAGCGTGATCAAAATGATGGCTGTCGGTTCAAGGAACATGCCGAGAACAAAGAATAGCAGCGAAACGATCAGCAGGAAGGTCCACTTATTAAACCCGCTGTCGCTGACCCACTGGGCAAAATCCTGCGGCACTTGTTCGGTAGTTAAGAATGTCCCGAGAACAAGAGCTGCTGCGATGATCAGGAAAATCATGGCTGTTGTGTTAATGGATTCGGTAAGAATATTTCTGAATTGGAATAAATTCAGTTCGCGGTATACAAAAACAGAGATGATGAGCGCATACAGTACAGCAAGGAAAGAAGCTTCAGTTGGTGTGACAATCCCGCTGTAAATTCCGCCCAAAATAACAACGGGCATAATCAGACCCCAAATGGATTTGATCGTCGGTCTGATCCGGTCTTTTATTGGAACTTTTGGCAGTCCGCCATAGCCTTTTCTGTGGGCAACAATCACGGCATAGATGATTAATGCAAACCCTAATACTAAGCCCGGCAGGATACCTGCAGAAAACAGTTTTCCTGTCGACTGTTCCGATACAGATCCATAAAGGATCAAAGGAATAGAAGGGGGAATCAAAATTCCCAGTGTTCCGGCTGAGGCAACCAAGCCCATGGAATATTTCTTATCGTAGCCGGCCTTGACCATCATTGGGATCATGATAGCGCCAATGGCAGCGGCAGTTGCCGGGCTCGAACCTGAAATCGCGGCAAAAACCATACAGGTGAGAACCGTAACGACGGATAATCCGCCTTTTGTATGGCCGACCCATGAACGGATGGCTTCAATCAGGTACTTCGAAATCCCGCCTTGCGCCATGATCAATCCTGCGAATACGAAGCCGGGAATAGCCATTAAGGTGGTGCTGTTGACGCCAGTAAACATTCTCTGGATAACCGTATTAAGCGAAAAGTCCACCAGGTAAAGTCCGATAATACTTGAAACCGCCAAACTTATGGCAATCGGTACCCGCAATAAAGCAAGAATGAATAATAAACCAATTACGATTACTGTTTCCATAGAATGTCATCCCCCCCGGTATCATCTTCTTTTTTAACAAAGAACCGATAAGCTTTTTCGCAAAAACGAATGAACAGCAGTAGACCGGCGAGCGGCATGATCAAGTAGTTGATCCAGATCGGGAAACCAAGGTCGATCGTTTTGATTTGCTGATCATAGGCGGTCATCACCATATCCATGCCTGTCCAGAAAATAAATGCACTGAAAAAGAGTCCTACTAAAAGGGTAATGACCTGAGAAAACTTCCTGAAAGCAGGCCCTGATTTGTCATACAGAATATCGATGGCAATGTGTTTGTTTTCTTTTAATGCAGTAGAAAAGCCGATAAAGATTGCCCATACCAGAAGCATTGTATAAATTTCCGTAGCCCAGCTTTGAGAGTTGCCTAAAACATATCTCATGAAAACGGAATAGAGACTGATGCCAATGCCGACCAAAAAAAACAAAGAAGAGAAAGCGCTTTCAATCAAATCTAAAACTCGTAAAACTTTCATCTTTTTTCCTCCCTTACATTATCAATGTATTTTGGATACGAGATTATTAGCTAAATCATAATATAAGATGAAAAGGATAACAAGAGTAAATATTTAAATAATTCTAAAAACAGAAAAACAAAATTGGGTTAATCGACAGAAATCTACTATAAAATGTTTTAGAAAACAAAATCTTTAAGTCTATTTAATAGTTAGAAAATTAAAATTTTTTCTTTACATTAAGTTTTTTCTGTGCTAATTTTGGGGTGAGTTGTATCCAAAAATCAAGATGGATGAATTCGACTCTGATTCAGCCATAAAATTCAATTTAGCAGGAGGGATGCGAGTTGGAATGAAAGCCCTTTCAAAACGCAGCGTCTGTATTGGATTAGTTTTATGCACAAAAACAAATTAAGGGGGAAATCGTGTATGAAGAAGTTTGCCTTATCTTTATTTTTACTGACGTCCAGTGCTTTCTTGGCTGCTTGCGGCAGTGACGAACCAGCAAGCGGTGGGGGTGCAGACGGCGTTGAGGAAATGACCATCAAATTCTCTCACGTAGTTGCAGAAAATACACCTAAGCACCAAGGGGCCCTGGCGATGAAAGAGTATATTGAATCAGAGTCGGGCGGCAAGATTGAAGTGGAAATTTATCCGAACTCTTCGTTATTCGGAGATCAGGATGAATACCAGAACTTAGTTTCCAACAATGTGCAGTTCATTGCACCGGATTTGACGAAGTTTGTAGGGAATAACCCGCAGTTTAACGTTCCAGCACTTCCGTTCATGTTTGAAAACGATGAAGAAGCAATTGCCTTCTGGGACGGCGAAAAAGGGCAGGAAATCTTGAGCAGCCTTGAAGGCGATGGTGTTCTTGGCTTGAAAATGTGGCCGAACGGCGGAAAGCATTTAACAAACAACGAACGACCGATTGAGTCTCCGGATGATTTGAAAGGTTTGAAATTCCGTACACAAGGCGGACAGGTCCTGGAAGCTCTTTACTCTGAGCTTGGAGCGGGCTCCGAGTCGATACCTTTCTCTGAGCTGTACACAGCTCTTGACCAAGGGGTAGTAGATGGACAAGAAAACACCTTCAGTAATATCGAGTCCAAGAAATTCGATGAAGTCCAAAAGTATATGACCGTTATGAACCATACGCGCGTTGATTATGCAGTGTTCACCAACACGGAATTCTGGGAAGGCATGAATGCCGAAACCAAAGAAATCGTTGAAGCCGGCTTGGAAGAAGGAACAAAAGTGGCTCGCGAGGAAGCAATCAATTTGAATAAAGAAGCTTATGATCTGATCAAAGAACGCGGTGAAACAGAAATCACGGAATTGACTCCAGAGCAAATCGAGGAATTCAGAACGGCGTTGGAGCCGATCTACGATGAGTTCGAAGATGAAATCGGTGCAGATGTGTACGAGGCAGCCCGGGCTGCAGCTGGCCAATAACCATTTCTTCATAAATCTTTAACTGAAAAAGTTGGCTGTGTACATAGCCGGCTTTTTCAGTTTAATGAAAACGCAGCATCCATCCGCTTTAAAAAGGAGAATGATGATGAACAAAGAAAAGTTTGAGCAAGGGCTGGAAATCCGCAAAAGTGTGTTAGGGGCGGAATACGTTGAAAACTCCATTCAAAATGCCACAGATTTCAATATGCCGATGCAGGAATTAGTCACCGAATATTGCTGGGGAGAAATTTGGTCACGTCCTGGTTTATCAAGAAAAACACGCAGCATCATCAACTTGGCGATGATCACCGCATTAAACCGGCCGCACGAACTGAAACTGCATGTCCGAGGGGCCATCAATAACGGCCTGACCCGGGAAGAAATTCAGGAAGTGTTTCTGCAAACAGCCATCTACTGCGGCGTACCGGCGGCTATCGACAGTTTTAGAACAGCAAAAGAAGTATTGGACGAGATGGACCAAGAAGAAATTAATCCGTCCTAATCGCGGCATTGGCAAGCCGTTGGAGCAAAGAAACAGAATCTGGGTTGAAGGAAATACGTATATAAATTTTTTCGCAAATTTTGGATACAAAATACGAAAAGATATGATGCAGGAGTAATTCAAACCAGACTCTGTTTACAGCTTTGCTTGAGTAAAAAAGAAACACAAAACAGGCGCAGTCGAAGAGACGAATCTTTTGAGCGAAAGTCGCATAGTTTCATCAAAGTGGAGGAGGATTTTCATGAATTTCCCTGAACGTGTGCAAATAAACGAAGTGGTCTTAAGAGACGGCCTGCAGCTGGAAGCCAAAATCGTTCCTTTGGAAGAAAAAAAGGAATTGTATGAACTGCTAGTGAATGCTCATATACAGACTCTTGAATTCGGTTCGTTCGTGCATCCTAAACTAGTTCCCCAAATGGCCAATAGCGGAGAGCTTTTTGACGCTGTTGCTGCAGAAATCCAACGCCCCGCTTTAATCGCCCTGATCCCGAATTTAAAAGGAGCGGAAAATGCCCAGTCGCATGGCGTCAGCCGGCTCAACTTTGTTTTTTCTGCCAGTGATACCCATAATCAGCAAAATGTGCGAAAAAACACAGAAGAATCACTAACCGAACTAACAACCATATTGGAATTTTGCAACTCGCATGGCATCACCTTAAATGTCTCCATCGCGACAACGTTTGGCTGCCCGTTTGAAGGCGAAGTGCTGGTGGCAAGGATTCAGAATTTGGTGCACCGGCTAGTGGAGATGAAGATCGATGTAATTACATTAGCGGACACCACCGGAATGGCCAATCCCAAACAAGTCTACGGCTTGCTTTCATTGCTGCGAGGTGAATTCCCATCACAAAAATTCAATTTGCATTTCCATAACACAAGAGGGATGGGCCTTTCCAACATCCTGGCAAGCCTGCAGGCAGGAATCGACAGCTTCGATACATCGCTTGGCGGGCTTGGCGGCTGCCCGTTTGCCCCAGGCGCTACCGGGAATGTCTGCACAGAAGATGTTGTTCATATGCTTCATAATATGGGCATTGATACCGGCCTGTCGCTGGAAGGGCTCTTAAAAGCATCGGCAGCGCTTGAAAAAATCGTCGAACACCGAACGCCGAGCTACCTATTGAAGGCTGGGCCCTCTGACCGCAAATACCCGGTGCCGGCCGGTTAAAAAGAAAAATAAATTGAATCCTACAAAATGGAGGCTGAATCATGGCAGAATGGCAAACGATTTTAGTAAATGAGGAATACGTTTCCGATAATGTATACATCCTGGAATTGAACAGGCCGGAAGCGATGAATTCCTTGAACACTTTAATGGGCATTGAATTGATCGAATGCCTGAAATCCCTGCAGAAAAAGCCGGACTTGCGGGTTTTGGTGTTAACGGCATCCGGAGAGAAAAGCTTTTGTGCCGGGGCCGATTTAAAAGAACGAAAAGGCATGACCAATGAGCAATGGAAAGAGCAGCATGACATTTTTGAAGAGGCTTACGAGCAGCTTCGAAACTTCCCGTTTCCGGTCATCGCTGCGGTGAATGGCTTTGCTTTAGGCGGGGGCATGGAAATGCTGTTGAGCTGTGACCTGCGTTATGCTGCAGACCATGCAAAAATGGGGCTGCCGGAAGTGACGCTCGGCATTATTCCGGGCGTCGGCGGCACGCAGCTGCTGCCAAGAGCCATTCCGGTCGGATTGGCCAAAGAGTTCCTGTTCAGAGGGAATAAGATACCGGCTGAAAAAGCCTTATCCGCTGGAATACTAAACGGCGTTTTTTCGAAAGAAGAATTGCTGCCGGGCGTTTTGGAAGTTGCCAAGGAAATTGCGAAAAACGCACCACTTTCTTTGAAATCCATTAAAAAATCCATCAATACCGGTTTGGAGACCGATCTCAATACCGCTTTGACGATTGAACTGGACCAATATTATAAATGCGCAAACTCGGAAGACCGCCAAGAAGGCGTTTTGGCGTTCAATGAAAAGCGGAAACCGCAGTGGCAAGGAAAGTAAGCAAGGGATAGAAAGAGCGGGATTTTTTTAGAAAAGGAGCGGAAACGATGGAGCTTAGCCAAAAATTAGCACAATACAGCTTAGGGCTGTCTTATGAAGACTTGCCAAAAGAAGTAGTGGAGTTCACAAAGCTCTGCATCTTGGATTATTTCGGGTCAGCGATTGCCGGTTCGGAAAAAGTGCCGGTCCAGATGATCAGCGAGCTGGCGAAAGAAATGGGCGGAGCGGAACAAGCGCATCTGGTAACCGGCGGGCGATCGTCCGTCTTAAACGCCGCTTTGGTGAACGGGGCAGCGAGCCATGTAGTGGAGCTGGACGATATCCATAAGGGATCGATTATCCATGCCGCAACGGTCGTCATTCCGGCAGCACTGGCCGTAGCGGAATGGAAAGGGCTGTCCGGAAAAGAATTGATTGCGGCAGTCGTTGCGGGGTATGAAGTATGCTACAGAATCGGCGAAGCCGTTTCGCCTTCCCACTATTATTACTGGCATAACACAGCAACTTGCGGAACATTCGGTGCTGCCATTGCCGCAGCAAAACTGCTTGGCTTGACTACGGAACAAACGATTGCAGCGCTCGGCAATGCCGGCACGCAGGCGGCCGGTCTTTGGGAATTTATCGAAGACGGGGCAATGACGAAACAGCTGCACACAGGAAAAGCCGCTATGAACGGATTATTGGCTGCGCTTCTTGCTCAAAAAGGTTTTACCGGGCCACAAAAAATTCTGGAAGGGAATCGCGGCTTTTTTAAGGCGATGAGCGAAGAATACGATGTTTCCCGTGTTACGGAAGGGCTTGGCAGTGAATTTAAAATTATGGAGAACTCCTTCAAGATCCATGCTTCCTGCCGGCATACCCATCATGCAGTCGATTTGTTGATTGATATTTTCAATGAGCGGCATCCGGCACTTGAGGATATTGAATCGGTTACGGTCGAGTCTTACCAGGTGGCGTTGAATATTACAGACAACGATAATCCGCAAACGCAGTACGCCGCGAAATTCAGCCTGCAATTTTGTTCGGCGCTTGCTTTATTGAAAGGCAGTGCGACATTGGACGACTTTAATGAATCAATGCTGTGGGATGAAGAAATACGCCAGTTATTGAAAAAGGTGAAAGTGGTCACCGATCCGAAAATCGACGCGGGGTATCCGAAGCAATGGGGGGCGGCAGTCGAAGTCCGCTTTGCCGACGGGGAAACCATCAAAAAGCAAACGGATTTTCCAAAAGGAGACCCGGAAAATGCAGTAACGGCGGAAGAACTCCGGGACAAATTCCTGAACATGACAGGCAAGTACCCGACAGAACAGCGCCAACAATTGGCTGATGATTTGCTGGAGCTGGAAAAGCTTGAAACCGTTGAAAAAGTAATGGTGGCTTTATAACTTATCCCAATAGCAAAGAGGGAGAAACGATGATTGAAAAAAGAACTGAGCAAATAAAGGCAATCCAGAAACAGCTTCATGCATTAAAAGACCATGAACTTGAAGAAATGGAGCATTTTCTGTCCCTTTATCAAGATCAAACCGTTACAGAAGACCATCCCAATGCAGTGCCGATGCATTTCTTGGGCCGATTTTTAGGAATTACCCAAAATCAGGACGGCACTTCCGAAATGAAACTGGGGCTGCAAAACGCCAATACGTACGGGGTTGCCCAGGGAGGCGCCATTTATACATTAGCAGATGTCGCAATTGGGTTTAGCATTTTGCAGGATGTAGAAGAGGGGCAAAAAGTGCTGACGCTGGAACTGAAAGTCAACTTTATCGAAAAAGGGCAAGGGTCCCGGCTGATTGCTTCTCCAATCATTTTGCGCCGCGGAAGGAGCACCGTGGTTTCGGAATGTGCAGTAATGGATGAACAAGGAAGATTAGTGGCAAAAGCACTTGGCACTTTTTATATCACCAGCTCCCGGAAAGCTCGTGAGGAGGAGACATCATGAAAGAAATTCACTACCAGGCGATTGTTGAAGAAGTTAGCGAAATGTGCAAGAGAGCCAATTACGATCTGGGGGATGACGTGTACACGGCTTTCAAAAAAGCCTTGTCTGCTGAAAAGTCGGAAACCGGAAAAGAAGTTTTAACCCAATTAATCGACAATGCCGATATCGCAAAAGCCGAACGGGTGCCGATGTGCCAGGATACAGGAACGGCTGTCTTTATCGTCGAGCTGGGGCAGGATTGCCATATTAAAGGCGGAAGCTTAATCGATGCAATTAACGAAGGCGTATCAAAAGGCTACGGCGAAGGATACTTGCGGGGGTCAATGATTTACAATCCGTTGAACCGGAAAAATACCGGCAACAATACGCCGGCCATTGTCCATATCGAATTGGTGGAAGGCAGCGAGTTGACTCTCCACATGACCGCAAAAGGCGGCGGTGCAGAAAATATGAGCGCGATGAAAATGTTGAAGCCTTCGGACGGCATGGAAGGCGTCAAAGACTATATCTTATCCATCGTCAAAGTGGCAGGCCCGAATGCCTGCCCGCCGCTGGTCGTCGGAATCGGGATTGGCGGAAACTTTGAGCGCTGTACGTATTTGGCGAAAAAGTCATTGTTCCGTTCTGTAGGTGAACGGAATGAAGATCCGGCTGTTGCAGAGCTTGAAGAAGAGTTGCTGAACGAAATTAACCGGCTTGGAATCGGTCCTCAAGGAATGGGCGGAAGCACAACGGCATTGGACGTGAAAGTGGAAGTGGAATCCTGCCACATTGCTGCATTGCCAGTGGCTGTCAATTTGAATTGCCACGCGAGCCGCCACCAAACGACTACATTATAGTAAGGAGGGCCAACTGTGCAAAAGAAAATAATACTGCCATTAACGGATGCTGACCTGGACTCATTGAAAGCAGGAGACCGGGTGTTATTGTCCGGCACGGTTTATACCGCAAGAGACGCCGCCCATAAACGGATGGTGGACCAGGAAAAAGAAGGCATTCCGTTTCCGATTGATGTAGCGGATCAAGTGATTTACTACACAGGACCGACGCCCGCTAAACCGGGCGAAGTGATTGGTTCGGCGGGGCCGACGACAAGCGGAAGAATGGACTTGTACACGCCGAGGCTGTTGGAAAAGGGCTTAAAAGGCATGATTGGGAAAGGCTACCGGAACGAAGAAGTAAAGGCGGCCATCAAAAAGCACCGGGCAGTTTACTTTGGTGCGGTGGGAGGCGCCGCAGCATTGATTGCACGCTCAATAAAAGCGGTGGAAGTGATTGCTTATGAAGACCTTGGGACGGAAGCCATACGCAAACTGACGATTGAGAATTTCCCGGTGTTTGTCATCAATGACGTGCACGGCGGCGATATTTACGAACAAGGCGTTGCCCAATTCAGGCAAGACCATTAGCATGAACGGACCATTACAAAAGGGGGCGAATGACGGATGAAAGCAGGAATTATAGGGCTTGGCAATATGGGAGGCCGAATGGCTAAAAGGCTGCTGGAACAAGGGGTTGAAGTCGGCGTTTTCGATGTGAATAAAGAGTTTGTCCGTTCTTTTGTAGAATTGGGAGCTGAAGAAGCCGGAAGCCCCGCAGAACTGGCTAAAAAGTTTCCCTACATCATCACCGTATTGCCGAATGTGTTTATCGTCAAAGAAACGCTGGCAGGAGCAAACGGATTGATGGAAGGCATGACACCGGATAGCCTGTTAATCGAAATGACGACGTCCATCCCTTCTGTTACGAAAGAATTAAATGAAATGATGAAAACGAAAAGTTTTCGGATGATTGATGCTCCGGTAAGCGGAGGCGTGAAAAAAGCGGAAGACGGAAGCTTGTCGATTATGGTAGGAGGCGAAGCAGATGATTTCGAAGAAGCGAAGCCTCTGCTTTCATTGCTCGGCCAGAGTATTTTTCATGTTGGAGAATCAGGGGCTGGCCATACGATCAAAGCGCTCAACAATATGATTTCTGCGACAACTTTAGCGGCTACGGGTGAGGCCATGGCGCTTGGCGTGAAACTAGGGCTGGATCCGAATAAAATGCTCGATGTCATCAATTCCAGTACAGGAAGAAGCTTTTCAAGCGACTTTAAATTTCCGAACCAAGTATTAACGAGGAATTTCGAAGTCGGGTTTACGCTGGATTTGATGGTGAAAGATTTGAAAATTGCCATGAGCATGGCAGAAGAAGAAAAAGTGCCGATGTTTATCTCCAGCGCATCCTTCCAGCTGTGGAAGCATGCCTGGTCACAGGGAGGCGGCAGCGAGGACCATACGGCCATCGTCAAATACATTGAAGAAATGTTTGGTGTCGAAATAAAGGGATGAGCACCTCATCCGTACCGGATTTTTCGAAAGAATGCTAAAATTACTTCATCTTTCTTTTGTTGAGAGAAAAGTATTTAAGGGGTGCAGCATGGAGAATATCAGATTGACCGAACAAGACAGAGCCACTTTGCAGTTCAAAGTCACAACCAAACTAAGAGAACTGATTTTAAAGGGCGAATTCAAAATGGGCGAACGCCTGATGCAGGAAGAGTGGGCACAGAAATTAGGAGTAAGCCGCATGCCGCTCCGCGAAGCTTTGCGGCAGCTGGAAGTGGAAGGCCTGGTTCGTATCGAGCCCAGAAGAGGCGCAGTCGTAACACCAGTTTCGACGGAAGACATTGAAGAGATCTATCAATTGCGGGCCCTTTTGGAAGGAGAGGCGGTCGTCAAATCCCTTCCATTTTTGGATGAAGAAACGATCCAGGAGCTTGAAACGATTTACAATAAGATGCTTCAGTTGAAAGCGGATGAGACCGATATGGAAGCCTATATGAAGCTGAATACGGAATTCCATCGGATTATTCGGGAAGGTTGTCCGTGGAGAAGAATTCAGGGATTCATCGAAACCTTATGGAAAGGCATTCCGCCGTATACACCGAGCCTTCTTGCAAATCATTTGCCAGAGTCCCATAAAGAGCATGGCTTGATGCTGCAATATATCAAAGAAAAAGACGCGGAAAAACTGAAACAAGTGACCATCAAACATATTCTTCGCACAAAAGAAAATTTGATTCAAATGATTGGGAACAAATAGCTGCTGACAGTGGAAAACGAAGGGAGATCAGTTCATGAAGACATTGGAAATAGCCGTCATACCGGGAGATGGAATCGGGAAAGAAGTGGTACCGGAAGCGCTTCGTGTATTGGATGCAATTGCTGATATTCATGGAGGCTTAAAGTTTAACTATACTCATTATCCTTGGAGTTCCGAATACTACGTAGAACATGGAACGATGATGCCTGAAAATGGGCTTGAACTGATCAAAGGGAGTGACGCCATCTTTTTGGGAGCTGTCGGAGATCCAAATCTTGTGCCGGACCATGTTTCGTTGGGTGGGTTATTGTTAAGAATCCGCCGGGAGTTTGAACAGGTCATCAATGTCCGTCCAGCAAAGCAGCTTAGAGGGATGGTATCGCCGTTATCGAATCCCAAAAACTTCGATATTCTAATCGTGCGGGAAAATAGCGAAGGTGAGTACAGCAGCAGCGGGGGCAGAGTCCATAATGGAATAGATGAAATTGTCGTCCAGAACGCCGTCTTTACAAAAAGAGGTGTGTCCCGTGTCATGGAATACGGCTTTGAAATAGCAGGGAAAAGAAACGGATATCTCACAAGTGCGACAAAATCGAATGGCATCGCCCATTCCATGCCTTTCTGGGATGAAGTGTTCAACGAGTTGTCTGCAAGCTATCCGGATATCAAAACAAGGAGCGAACATATTGATGCGCTTTCTGCCTTTTTTGTCACTCGTCCGGAAACGCTGGACGTCGTTGTTGCGAGCAACTTGTTTGGCGATATTCTAAGTGATTTAGGTGCGGCCATCATGGGCAGCATCGGCATTGCACCGGCAGCGAACGTCAACCTTAACGGGAAATATCCGTCGATGTTTGAACCGGTCCATGGCTCAGCTCCGGATATTTACGGAAAAGGCATTGCCAATCCAATCGGCCAGATCTGGACAGCGAAAATGATGCTGGACCATTTAGGTGAACCGGAAATGGGAGCTATCGTTTTAGAAGCAATTGAACGTACCTTGGAAGCAAATATTAAAACCGGGGACATCGGCGGCAGCTCCACAACGGGTGAAGTGACAGATGCCATTATTGCCGCTATGAAAGAACAAATAAGATAATGAATAGTTGGGGATCGAGTAAAAGGTGATCAGTTTTTGTTTTTTGCTTCAGATTCCCTTCCCTACGCTTTCCTTTATCTGAATTTTTAATAGAGTTTAAATTGGTTAAATATTGTATCCAATATCCTATGTGGTTTGATCGATTGGTTGATGTTTAAAGAACCGTTGGAAAAAAGCGGTTTCAATAAATTCGAGTAGGAAGAATATATACGAATTGCTGCCATATATGGAAAAGAGCAAATGAGGAAGGCAAGGAGCTGAAATGATGGCCGAAAAGATGGAATTTGATACGGAACTTGCGAAAGAATATGACAAAGGCGTGCGGCGAACACTGCCGACTTACGATCCGATGCTCCGTCTGGCGAAGACATTTTTACGTTTCAACTTGGATTCGGAAGCCTCTTTGTTAGTTGTCGGAGGCGGCGGAGGGGGCGAACTGAAAGCATTTGGCCCGGAAAATCCAGGCTGGCGGTTCACAGCAGTGGATCCTTCAAAAGCCATGCTTGAAGTGGCAGCTATGAAAGCAAATGAATTGGAAATGCAGGACCGGGTGGAATTTATCCGCGGAACGATTGTAAATGTGCCTGCTGAATCGGTTTACGACGGCGCGACGTGCATTCTGGTGCTCCACTTTATTGCTGAAGCGGAAGACAAATTGGCACTATTGAAGAGAGTGCGTTCTCATTTAAAGCCGGGGTCGCCGTTTGTGCTGGTTTCAAAAGTTGGCGATCCGACTGACCCCGAATTTAAGGAGTTGGTGTCGCTCTGGAAAAATTACTGGCTGGATCATACACGGATGACCGAAGAAAAAGTGGAAGAGTTGATGAAGGGGACATTGACAGAGTCGGTAATTCCCGAAAAAAGGCTAAGGGAATTGATGGAAGAAGCCGGATTCCACCGGATTGCCAACTTTTTCAAAACCAATCATTTTGGCGGCTGGATTTGCTACGCCAAGTAACAGCGGTTCGGATTCTGCTATGATATGCGGCGAATAAGAGGTTGAGACAGGGGGCAGGGAGCATGAAACGATTCGACAGTAAAGATATAAAAGTATACGGCTCTTTTGCACTTGCTGTTCTTGCCTTTATCGCTGTTTACTATGGATTGCCGGATGCCTTCAGCTACTCAGGAAAAATCATGACCGCAATCATCGTTTCCGGAGTGATTCTTTGGGCGTTAGAACCGATTTCATTGGGGCTGACGGCTTTACTGATTTTACTGGCAATGCTGCTGTTTAATGTCGCTGATTCGTCGGTAGTTTTCAGCGGTTTTGCTTCGCCGGCCACTTATTTGATTGTCGGGGGGATGATGCTGGCAACTGCGGTTGATGAAACTTCCCTTATCAAAAGAATGACTTATATCATTCTGAAAAGATGGGGAAGCCATTCAAAAGGGCTGCTTGGCAGCATTATCATGATTCAGCAGCTGCAGGCCTTCTTTATTCCTTCTACGGCGGTGCGTTCGGCTCTGATTTTGCCGGTTTCCAGTATGATTATCGAAACGACTGGAGCCAAAGCGGGCAGCAATCTGCGGAAAATGATTATGCTCGGCGTGGCTTACGGCGGCGTCATCAGCGGCACGTCGGTGATGACTGCGGCAATTGGAAATATCCTGACTGTCGAACTGCTGAACCAGTTTGCCGGAATTAAGATTACGTATTTTCAATGGTTTTACTATACCTTTCCCCTATGGGTGATTTTAATCCCGACTATCTGGCTATTGCTGATTAAAATTTTTCCCTTGCCGAAAGAACAGCAATACTTTCCCAAGATCAAAGACGAAATGCAGGAGAAACTGGCGGAACTTGGCCCAGTCAACCGGCGGGAAGTCCGCTGCTTTGCCATTTTGCTGTTTATTGTTGCATTATGGTTGGCCGAACCGCTGCATGGCATGCATCCAAGCATCCCGGCATTGATCGGCGTCGTATTGATGACATTGCCAAAAATCGGTGTTGCCGACTGGGAGCCGGTGGTGAGGATCAATTATAATACAATTTTATTAATTAGCGTTACCTTATCGATGGGCTATACCTTTGTTGACTCAGGGGCAGCCGACACCATCAGTGAGTATTTAAGCGTCAGCTGGTTTATGTCACTGATCAAAAATCCGCTGCTTGCAGTCATTATCGTGACATTCCTGGCGCAGGTGTTCCATAAACTGATTTCAAATGTGGCGACAGCCGTGGTGGTACTGGTACCTATCATTATCAGTGTGGCGCAAAATGCCGGTATCGACCCGACAGTCACCGGCTTTGCGACAGGGCTCAGCTGCCTGTTCGGTTTCATGTTGATTGTGGAATCGATGCCGAATCTGCTTGTACATAGTACGGGCATGATCACCCAAAAAGATTTTTTGAAACCCGGTTTATACGCCACCATCATTTCAATAGCAGCTACTGTCTTGGTTGCATCGACTTGGTGGACCTGGATCGGATTGGTTTAAATAGCGGTTTAAAGAAAAATATAGAAGGAGGGACTGTTATGTTGCCATTAGAAGGGATTACGGTTGTGTCATTGGAACAGGCTGTGGCAGCGCCTTTTGCTACACGCCAGCTTGCAGATTTAGGAGCGCGCGTCATCAAAGTGGAACGGCCGGGACCCGGGGATTTTGCCCGCGGCTATGACCAAACGGTGAAGGGAATGTCGAGCCACTTTGTCTGGGCGAACCGGTCAAAAGAATCAATTGCCTTGGATTTAAAGCATGAAGAAGCGAAAAAAGTCTTGGAGGAACTGCTGTCCAAAGCGGATGTGTTTATCCATAACCTGGCACCGGGCGCCGTGGACCGGCTCGGTTTCAGTGCGGCGGAACTGAAAGAAAAATATCCGCAGCTGATTATTTGCTCCATTTCCGGCTACGGGACATTTGGGCCTTACACGAACAAAAAAGCGTACGATCTGCTGATTCAATGCGAGGCGGGTTTGGTGTCGGTTACCGGCACTGAAGACACGCCGTCGAAAGCAGGAATTTCCATTGCGGATATTGCAGCGGGAATGTATACGTATACCGGCGTTTTAACGGCATTGATTGCCCGGTCGAAAACCGGCAAAGGCGCCGTCATCGAAGTGTCGATGCTTGAAGCGCTTGCGGAATGGATGGGCTTTCCGCTGTATTATTCCGCTTATGGAGAACAGGAACCGAAACGGACCGGCGCGAGCCATGCCACCATTTATCCGTACGGTCCGTTCAAAGCCGGAGATGGGAAGTTCGTCTTTATGGGTATCCAGAACGAGCGGGAATGGGTGCGTTTCTGCAAGGAAGTGCTGAAAAAACCTGAAGTTGCGGCAGACGGCCGGTTTGACAATAACTCCAAGCGGGTGGTGAACAAAGAGGCGTTGAAAGAGATCATCGAAGACGTCTTTCAGCAAAGCGAGTCCCTTCAAATCATCGAGCTTCTCGAAAGCGCGAAAATTGCCAATGCCCGCTTAAACACATTGAAGGAATTGGTTGATCACCCTCAATTAGAAGCACGCAACCGCTGGAGCGAAGTGGATTCGCCGGTAGGACCGCTAAAAGCCTTGATTCCGCCAGTCACGTCTGATGAAATCAGTTCAGTGATGAAACCGATTCCGGAAGTGGGGCAGCATACAGCAGCCATTTTAAAAGAGTTTGGATTTGATCCGGAGAAAATGCAGGCATTTACATCGATAGATGCTGCTGAAAACTAAAATAAGATTGAATCGAAATTGAAAGGACGGAGAAGCTTGTGGCCAAGTTAAATGTGCAGGAGAGAGAACAGTTAAGAGAAGAAATCCGGAAATTATGTGCGGATTATCCAAATGAGTATTGGAGACAATTGGACATCGAACGCGAATATCCCTATGAATTCGTGGATGCCTTAACGAAAAGCGGCTACCTGTCGGCATTGATTCCCGAAGAGTATGGCGGGAAAGGCTACGGCATGACAGAAGCTACCATCATTCTGGAGGAAATCAACCGTTCAGGCGGCCATGCCGCCGGATGCCATGCCCAGATGTATACAATGGGTGCTTTGCTGAAGCACGGCAGCGAAGAGCAAAAACGCAAGTATCTGCCAGAAATTGCGAGCGGCAGCCTGCGCTTCCAAGCCTTTTCAGTGACCGAAGAATCAGCAGGTTCCAATACAACGGCAATCGAGACCTTTGCGGAAAAAACGGAAGAGGGTTATATCGTCAATGGGCATAAAAACTGGACAAGCCGCGTTTTGCAGTCAGATCTATTGATGCTGCTTGCCAGAACGACTCCGGCGGACCAAGTGGGCGCAAAGAAAACGGAGGGACTCAGCTTGTTCCTGGTCGATTTGCGCGAAATCCGCGAAAAGCAGCCGGAAACCTTTGTCGTGGAGCCGGTGCGCACGATGTTCAACTATGCCACCAACCAGGTGTTTTATAAGAATATGAAAATCCCTTCGGAATGCTTGATCGGAGAAGAAGGGAAAGGGTTCCGTTACGTACTTGACGGCATGAACGCCGAGCGTACTTTGCTTGCAGCAGAAGCAATTGGAGATGGCTATTTCTTCATCGATAAGGCAACCAGCTATGCCAACGAACGCGAAGTCTTTGACCGCAAAATCGGCACGAACCAGGGAATCCAGTTTCCGATTGCCCGCGCTTATGCAGCCATCAAAGCAGCTGATTTGATGCGCTACGAAGCGGCACGGAAATACGATGAAGGGGAAAAATACGGAGAGCAGGCCAACCTGGCTAAGTATCTGTCGAGTGAAGCGAGCTGGCAGGCTGCGAACGTTTGCCTGGATACGCACGGAGGCTATGGTTTTGTGGACCAGTACGATGTGGAGCGGAAGTTCAGAGAAACCCGCATGTACCAAGTGGCGCCGGTCAGCAATAATATGATTCTGGCTTTCCTTGGACAGAACGTGCTGGGCATGCCGAGATCTTACTAAAGTAAAAAGAGATTTGGCTAATCTCCATTCCGGCGGACGCTTTCCTCGGGTACGGCTTCAGCCGCTTCATTCGCGTTGCTCATTCCAGGGCCTTCAGCTCGTACTGTTCCCGCTGGAGCCGCCGCCTTCATTCTAATTAGTCCATACAATTTTAGATAAAATAATAACAGGCAGAGAAAAGAAAAATCTTTCTCTGCCTGTTATTATTTTTATGAGTTTAAGCACGGCCTTCTTTCTAAGCGGCTTTATTTACTTCACAGCAGAAGGTTTGACGTCTTTTGGAATTGGGCAGAAGTAAGGCTCTTTTGCCCGTTTCTTTTCGTGTTCAGCTTTTACCGCCTGCAGAGCGTCTTCGTTTTCGTGTAAGTGAATGGCAGCAGCTGCCATGGACTGTGCAGCCAACAGCATGCCGCTGTGGGCGAATGGGCTGAGGCCCTGCGTCACCATTTGCCAAGTATGAAGCGGCGTGCCGATAGCGCTTGTGGCAGCCGTTAACTGTGCAGTCGGGACGACCCAGCTGACATCGGACACGTCAGTGGATCCCGGCATAACTTTGTCGGAAGCGACGTAGTCTGAAATAATATCCGAAAGGAATTTGCCTTCGAATTCGCTGCCGTCGCCGAAATAGCCGAAGCTTTCCATTCCGGAGACAAAGTTTTTCTTTTCACCGTCGGACAAAGAGTCCCAGATGCCTTTGGCAAAGGCGATGTCTTCTTCAGTCGGCTGAACCGGACCGGCTTGTTTTAGTTTTTGATACAGAATTTCTTCCAACGTACGATTTGGTTCGTAATTCGAACAAGCTTTATCAAAGACAATCGTCATTTCAGTTTCCGTCATCAATGCCGCCCCGTCTGCAATTTTGCAGACGCGTTTGTAGATTTCATCAACCTGTGCCACTTTCGGTGCCCGGATCAAATACAGAACTTCTGCTTCCGATTGGACAACGTTCGGCGAAATGCCGCCGCTATTGGTGATGGCGTAATGGATGCGGGCTTCCTGCACGACGTGTTCCCGCAAATAATTGACGCCGACATTCATCAATTCCACTGCGTCCAGCGCACTTCTGCCAAGATGAGGAGAGTTGGCAGCATGGGAAGCGATGCCTTTAAAACGGAAATAGACCTGGTAGTTGGCAAGGCTTGATAAGCTCATAATGGTAGTTGAATAGGATGGGTGCCAGGTGAATGCCGCATCCAACCCTTCAAAAACGCCTTCCCGAACCATAAATGTTTTGCCGGAACCGCCTTCTTCTGCGGGGCAGCCATAAAATTTCAATGTGCCTTTGATGCCGTTTTCCTGAAAATAAGCTTTTACCGCATAAGCGGCAGCAAGAGAGCCGGTGCCAAGCAAATTATGGCCGCAGCCATGGCCGACGCCGCCCGGAGCCAAAGCTTCCTGTTCGGTGCTATTGGCTTTTTGGCTAAGTCCAGACAATGCATCAAATTCCCCTAAAAATCCGATGGCCGGGTTGCCCTCACCGTATGTTGCAATAAAAGCGGTCTCAATCCCGCCTACACCGCGTTCCACGTGGAACCCTTCTTTTTCAAGTTCATCTGCTAAAAAGCGGGCAGATTCGAACTCCTGATAGCGCGTTTCCGGATGTTCCCATATGTAGGTGCTGATTGCTTCAAAGCGCTCTCTATTCGCTGATAAGTAATCTTCTACAGAAAAACTTTTAATCACATTGCAGCCTCCTTTAAAAATCTTACCTTCAGTATATCAAAAAAAAACGTAAAAATTTTTAATCATTGTTTTTTTCTGAATTCCGGTTAAGAAATAAAAAAATATTAAAAATTTTTAAAAGCGCATGGTTACTGGCATCGCTAAAGATGAAAACGGTTGCAAATTAGTTTGAATATTTATTCTATATTGACAACTTTTTCGGATTTGATATGATGGATTCAACTCAAATATCAAAAAACTATTTCGATGGAGATAGGCGAAGCACATAGGAATCTTAAGAGAGCTGATGGGTGGTGAGAATCAGCGGTTCCGGTCCTTTGCAGCACTCCTGAATAGATGGACTGAAATTCAGTAGGTTCATCCGGCTCGTGCCCGTTACGCATGTGAACCAATGAGACTGCATCTAATCTTGAGGCAGTGAACTAGGGTGGTACCGCGAATCGAAAGACTCTTCGCCCCTTGCATTTTTATGTGAGGGGCGTGGAGTCTTTTTTAATTGCTGCTTCTAAACACGAAAGGGGAAACCAATATGCTGACTGACCAACAAATTTTGCGAATTCCAGGACCTACACCCATCCCGCCGAGCGTCAACCGGGCGATGAGCCAACCGATGATCGGCCATAGAGGACAGAGCACTTCCGCGATGATCCAGGACATCCGTCCGAAATTGAAACGCGTTTTCGGCACACAGCAGGAAGTGATGATTTTAACTGCCAGCGGAACAGCGGGGCTGGAAACGGCGGTCGTTAACACCGTAGCGCCAGGCGAAGAAGCATTAGTGGTTGTGACCGGTGCTTTTGGTGAGCGGTTTGCGAAAATCTGCAAAGCTTATGAAATAAAAACCCATGTGTTGGATGTGGAATGGGGGCAAGCAGCAGACCCTGAAGCAGTCAAAGCATTCCTGAAAGAACACCCGGAAGTGAAAGCGGTGTTCTCTACATTTTGCGAAACCTCAACCGGCGTGCTGAATCCGGTGCAGGAACTTGCAGCAGCTGTAAAAGAAGAATCGGATGCTTTGTTTATTGTCGACGGTGTTTCTTGCGTCGGAGGAACCGAAACGAAAATGGATGACTGGGGAATCGATGTCGTCGTCACCGGTTCGCAAAAAGCGTTCATGCTTCCTGCAGGGCTCGCGTTTGTAGCGGCGAGCGAACGCGCATGGGCGAAAATCGAAGCAAATCCGCAGCCGCGGTTTTATCTCGATTTGAAAAAGCACCGGGACAATATCCTGAAAGACACCACGCCGTTTACGCCGGCGTTGTCCATCCTGTTCGGTTTGCAGCAAGTACTGCAGTTGATGGAGGAAGAAGGGCTCGCTCAAGTATATGCGCGGCACCAGTTGATGATGAAGATGACACGAGCCGCATTCCAGGCTTTGGATGTGCCGCTGCTGACCACAGACGATGCCGCTTCTCCGACGGTTACGGCGGTTAAGCCGGCAGACTTCGATGCAGAAGCGTTCCGGAAAATCATGAAACAGGAATTCGGTTTTGAAGTGGCAGGGGGCCAGCAGCATTTGGCGAAAACCATCTTCCGCATTGGCCATATGGGCTATTGTTCACCGGCGGATATGCTGCAGGCCATTGCAATCATGGAAATTGGCGTCCTGAAAGCCGGCAAAGAAATCGAACTCGGCAAAGGTGTAAGAGCCGCCCAGCAAATCTATTTAAATGAAGGGAAGTTGGCACAATGACTTACAATATCCTAATCAGTGATCCGTTAAGTGAAGATGGCATTTATCCGCTGCGCCAAGCGGACGGCTTTAATATCGTGATGGAAACCAATTTGACGCCCGAGCAGCTGGGAGAGCGCATCAAAGATTTTGATGCTTTGCTTGTCCGGAGCCAGACGCAGGTGACGCGGGACATTATCGAAAAAGCGCAGCATTTGAAAATTATTGGCCGCGCCGGCGTCGGAGTGGACAATATCGATTTGGAAGCGGCAACGGAACACGGCATCATCGTCGTCAATGCGCCGGACGGCAATACGAACTCTGCTGCTGAACATACCATTGCGATGCTGATGTCAATGGCCCGTAAGATTCCGCAAGCTTTCTATGCACTGCGCAATCAGAACTGGGACCGCAAGTCGTATGTTGGGGTGGAACTGAAAAACAAGACGCTCGGCGTCATTGGACTCGGCCGGATCGGCACAGAAGTAGCGGCACGGGCAAAAGGGCAGCGCATGAACGTTATCGCTTACGATCCTTTCCTGACCGCTGAAAAGGCGGCAAAAATGGGCGTCGACTTCGGTTCAGTGGAAGACGTCATAAAAGCGGCGGACTTCATCACTGTCCATACCCCACTGTTGAAGGAAACCCGCCACTTGATCAACGCGGAAGCATTCAAGCTGATGAAAGACGGCGTCCAGATCATCAACTGCGCGCGAGGTGGCATCATTGACGAAAACGCCCTGTATGACGCCATTAAAGCAGGAAAAGTAGCCGGTGCAGCGCTCGACGTGTTTGAACAGGAGCCGATGGTCGATTTCCGTTTGCTCGACTTGCCGGAAGTGGTGGCAACGCCGCACCTGGGCGCCAGCACGATTGAAGCGCAGGAAAGCGTCGCAGTGGATGTCAGCAATGACGTCATCAGCTACTTCACGACGGGCACTGTCCGCAACTCAGTCAACTTGCCGTCTGTACCGAAAGAAGTCATGGCAAAAATCGAACCGTATTTCGATCTTGCGGAACGCCTTGGCCGATTCCTGACCGACTTGAGCGACGGGACAGCCGAAGAAGTGAACATCCAGTATTCAGGGGAATTGGCGAATATAGAAGTCGGGCCGTTGACGCGCAATGCATTGAAAGGTTTGCTGAAGCGCCATCTTGGGGATAACGTCAATGACGTGAACGCCCTGTATTTGGCCAATCAAAAAGGCATTACGGTCAATGAAAGCAAGTCCACTACCGCCAAAGGCTTCACGAACTTGATTACGATGGAAGTGAAGAACTCCAACGGCACCCGGACAGCGGCGGGCACCTTGTTGAACGGGCAAGGCGCACGCATTGTCAAAGTGGACAATTATTTGGTGGACATCGTTCCCCAAGGCCATCTGGTTTTCATCCGGCATAATGACCGTCCGGGTGTAATCGGACGAGTCGGGACTTTGCTTGGCGAAGAAGGCGTCAACATTGCGACGATGCAGGTATTCCGTTCGAATGCCGGGGGAGACGCCATCATGATGCTGTCAATCGACAAAGTAGCCGAAGACAGCGGCCTGGCGCAACTGGAAAGCCTAGCTGAAATTGAACATGTAACGGCGATTAATATGTAAGTGGAAATTGAAAGAGACCCTTCAAAAAGGGTCTCTTTTTCAATTTGGTGTGAAAGGTAAATAAACAGACAACCGGAAAAGCCGAATCCTTCGTTACAGCCGGACGCGTTCCGCGGGCTCGCGCCGAACTAACTCGGGACTTGCGTCCCGAGTGGATTTCGGCACTTCGCTGTCCCGCTGGAGTCGCCGGCTTCCACTTCGGATTCTCAAAGTGGAGGCTGCCTGGAGGTGTCACTTTTCTTCGACAACATATAGTTGGGCTTGATTGGATGATTGTTCACTTTCACATCCAAAAGAGATGCCCAACCGGACCGGGCACGAAGACTCCTGTGGGACTAGCGAAAGCTGAAGGCCCCGCAGGAGCAGAGCGACGAGGAGACTGAAGCTGAGCCCACGGAAAGCGAAGTGGCCGGTCCGGTTGGATTTATGCATGGGTATTCATTTTATTTAAAATTTATTTACAGTTTGATGCCCACAATGAGGGTATCTTCCTAGTTTACAACCCTTCCAAGATCGGAAGCAGTTGTTCCAGGTGGCTGATTTCGTATGTAGGGGTGATGCTTTCGTGCGAAGCTTTTTGTTCTCGGTTGATCCAGACGGAGCGGATGCCGGCTCTTTCGGCGCCGATGATATCCGTCAGTAAGTTGTCGCCGACCATTAAAACCTCATCTGCCCGGTAGCCGAATTTCGCCAAGGCGTGTTCAAAGATCTCAGGAGCCGGCTTTCCTTTTCCAAATGTCCCAGAGATGACGATATGGTCGAAATAAGGCGCAATTTCGGGTGTGATTTCAAGTTTGATGTTCTGCAGGGCAGGAGAACCGTTCGTCAGCAGCAGAAGCTCATATTTCCCTTTCAGCTCTTCTAGCACGTCGAGCGCTTCTTCATAAAGAATCGGACTTTGCCTGCGGGCTTCAGGAAAATAATCAGCCAGTTCCTGGCCCAATTCCGGATCGTCAATGCCGATTTTTTTCAAGCCCCGTGTCCAAGCTTCGCGCCGATAGTCAGGAACGATTATTTTCATTTCCTGAAAATCAGCGCCTTCGTCATCAAACGTTCCCCATAATCCTTCAAAAGGATTGATGCCGATCATTTGGGTGAAAGGGTAAGTGGCATAGGCAGAATAAAGCGCGGTCGCTTCCGTGCGGACGGCTGCTTCGAGACCTGTGCAATCTTGTCCGCTCTTATCCGCTGCCCGCTCGCAAGTTTTACGGAACGCTTCAGCCACACTTTTCTTATCCCATAATAAAGTATCGTCCAAATCAAAAAAAATAGCTTTTACGATCAGTGCCGCCTCCTCGTGACTGTATTTTCACTCAATTCAAGTGTACTGCACCTGCCGCGAAAAACAAAGCAGGCGAAAGGTTGGGAAGTGAAAATTCCGGTTAGGGGATGATATGATATGGGCGAGGAGTGATGAACTTGACTGCCGTTGGGACACCCAATGCTTTACTCGATGAAGCAATAGAGTTTTTGTCCGTCTGCTACTATGAATTAGGGAAAAAGGAACAACAAATAGAAACCCGTATTGCTGAAATTGCCAAGGAAATTGAACAGACAAATACGTATACACATACCTTTGAAGAACTTGAACATGGCGCCCGGATGGCTTGGCGCAATAACAACCGCTGCATTGGCCGATTGTTCTGGAATTCGTTGGCCGTCTTTGATGAACGCCAACAATCTACTGCCGAAGGCGCCTTTGACGCCCTGGTAAACCACATTGAATTTGCATCGAATGGCGGTAAAATCCGCCCGGCGATTACGGTGTTTCGGCCGTCGCAAAACGGGGAAGATGCCATGCGCATCTGGAACCATCAATTGATCCGCTACGCGGGCTACGAAAAGGGTGGAGAAATTATTGGAGATTCAACATCCTTGGAGTTCACGAGGCAATGTGAAAAATTGGGGTGGCAAGGGGAAGGCACTCATTTTGATGTTTTGCCATTGGTCATTCAAGTGAAAGGGGAAGAACCCCGTTATTTTGAGGTTCCGAAAGAATCCGTCATTGAAGTGGAACTGGAACACCCGGAAATCAGCCGATTTAAAGAGCTGAAAGCCAAATGGTACGGTGTGCCGATCATTTCAGAAATGAAATTGGAAATCGGCGGCATCCATTACACAATGGCGCCGTTTAATGGCTGGTACATGGGGACGGAAATCGGGGCGCGCAATTTAGCGGATGAAGACCGCTATGATCTGCTGCCGGCTGTAGCAGAAATCATGGGGTTGAATACCGATTCCAACCGTTCGCTTTGGAAAGACAAAGCCTTGGTGGAATTGAATATTGCGGTGCTGGATTCGTTCCAAAAAGCGGGCGTCACCATTGTTGACCACCATACCGCTGCAAAACAATTCAAAAGCTTCGAGAAAAAAGAGGAAACGGCCGGACGGGACTTGACCGGCAACTGGGCTTGGCTGATTCCGCCGATGTCCCCGGCAACGACGCATATTTTCCATAAACCTTACAAAAACGATGTCGTAAAACCGAATTACTTCTACCAAAAGGCTCCCTATTCTTTGTAAGGAGTGAGAAAGTATGAAAGAATTCAAGGTCACGTATTTTTTTGATGAAGAGCATTACATCCGCCGCTTTATCCACGTCGAGTCGCAGGAAAAAGCAGAGGCCTTAATCCGCAGTGAGCGGGATCAGTACATTTCGTTTACCGACAGCAGAGGAATTTACCATGAGCTGCATACAGGAAAAGTTCGCGTCGTCCAGATCTCGGAATATTTCCGAGTGGATAAAAGCAAAGCCAAAAAAGCCGCCATGGATTGAAGGCGGCTTTTTTCGATTATTCATTAAAACCCGTTGAATGGAGTTTCTTCTTATTTAAAGCTCAGGAATCCATCGTCAACAGCAACGGTGGATCCATTGATGGCTGCAGCTTCCTCGGAGAACAGAAACTTCACGACGCTGGCCACTTTCTCAGGCTGAATCAGTTTATTGTGCATATGAAGTGCAGACAAGGCTTTTTTCATTTCTTCATCTTCTCCGAGAATCGGCGTATCGATAAATCCGGGAGCGACCCCGACTACCCGGATGCCGTGTTCGGCGAGTTCCAGCGCGCCGGATCTGGACATCATCACCACTGCGGCTTTTGCTGCGTTGTAGTTGAAGCTGCCCTTTGCCGCCATAGATCCGTAAATGGAAGCGGTATTGACGATTGTGCCTTTGGCTCCAAGTTCCACCATTTTCTTTGCGCCGTAATAAATGCCGTAATAGACGCTGTGCTGGTCGACATCGATTACTTTATGGTAAGAAGCGGGATCCATTTCAAGCAAGGGCTTCACAAGCCCGATGCCGGCATTGTTGAAAATGCCGTTTAATGTACCGAATGTGTCGACCGCAAAATCCACCATCGCTTCTACTTCTTCCGCTTTGGAAACGTCCACTTTGAACGTTGCCGCTTTGCCGCCTTGCGCTTCAATATTCGAAGCAGTTTCTTTAGCACCTTCTTCGTTAAAGTCGGCTACGACAATGGCATTGCCAGCCTCCGCTAATAGATATGCTGCTTCACGTCCGATGCCGCTGGCTCCGCCTGTAATAATGATTACTTTGTTTTCGTCCATTTTAACGTCCTCCTTTTGATTTTGCTGCATTTAAAAAAGATTTCCTTCTATAATAGATACTTGCCCTAAAGGCCCCGATTTAAAACAAGCGATGAAGTTTTTGAGTATATAAGTCGATAGAAAAGCGGAGTTTATATATAATAGGAGATAGTGAACGTTCTTCACATTCAAAGTTGAAAGAAAGTGGGAAACCCAATGGGACGCAAATGGAACAATATTAAAGAGAAAAAAGCATCCAAAGACGCAAATACAAGCCGGATCTACGCAAAATTCGGACGGGAAATCTATGTTGCCGCAAAACAAGGCGAACCGGATCCTGAATCGAACCAGGCGCTGAAAGTCGTGCTTGAACGCGCCAAAACATACAGTGTGCCAAGAGCTATCATTGACCGGGCGATTGAAAAAGCAAAAGGCGGTTCGGAAGAAAGCTATGATGAACTGCGCTACGAAGGTTTCGGGCCGAACGGCTCCATGGTGATTGTAGACACATTAACAAATAACGTAAACCGTACTGCTTCAGATGTCCGCGCGGCGTTCGGCAAGAACGGCGGCAACATGGGCGTCAGCGGCTCGGTTGCTTATATGTTCGACTATACAGCCGTTTTCGGCATCGAAGGTAAAACAGCGGATGAAGTGCTTGAATTGCTGATGGAAGCAGATGTGGATGTACGGGATATCAGCGAAGAAGAAGATTCAGTGATCGTTTATGCAGAACCGGATCAATTCCATATTGTCCAGGAAGCGTTCAAGAATGTCGGCATCACGGAGTTTACTGTGGCTGAACTGACGATGCTTGCACAAAACGAATTGGAATTGCCGGAAGATGCACAAGCCCAATTTGAAAAAATGATCGACGCCATCGAAGATTTGGAAGATGTGCAGCAGGTTTACCACAATGTTGATTTAGCTTAATAGCAACGGAAGGCTCTTCATTTTAAAATGAAGAGCCTTTTTTTATGCGCTAAAGATTTCGAAATTGTTTTAGGGATTTTAGATTAGGGAAAAAGCTTAAGAAGCAAGTGACGAGAAAATTGATGGTATGAGGTGTTGAGATGAACCTGAGGGAAAGAAAAACGGCCAAGAAAAAAGAAGACATTCTTCGTTCCGCCAGTTTGGTTATCTCGAGGAAAGGGTTCCGCCAGACTACAATGGAAGACATTGCAGCCGAACTGCTGATGACAAAAGGTTCCCTGTATTATTATTTTAAAAACAAAGAAGAATTGCTGTTTTATTGCCATGAACAGATTTTGACAACTGTTTTGGACAAACTGAGGAAAATTAAACAACAAGACATTTCTTCCAGCGAAAAAATGAAAGCCGCCATCAAAATCCATTTGGATACCGCTATCCGCGAACGGGAAATATTCAACCTGGCAGTAAAGCCGGAACAGATTTTCTCTGGTGATTATGCAGATGTTATTGTCCAAAAGCTGGATGAATATGCGGAGCTTTTTGATCAGCTGATTCTCCAAGGGGTCCAAAAAGGCGAATTTTCGGTTAGCCAGAAGAAAATGGCCCGGATGATTATTTTAGGAGCAGCCAATTGGATTCAAGTATGGTATTCACCCGAAGGAGAATTCAGCAAAG
Source organism: Planococcus glaciei (assembly GCF_900099655.1). Classification (GTDB taxonomy): domain Bacteria; phylum Bacillota; class Bacilli; order Bacillales_A; family Planococcaceae; genus Planococcus; species Planococcus glaciei. The sequence continues at coordinate 122,280 of NZ_FNDC01000001.1, read as the reverse complement.
AGGAAATCGAACAAGTTTACGCGGATTATTTATTGAAAATCTTAACGTAAAAAGGCAGTTGAATTTTTTAAGCGGAGGAGGATGGGCAAATGAAAGCAATCGTCGTAAAGGAACTGGGAGCGCCGGAAGTAATGCAGCTTCAGGAAGTGGAAAAACCGGAAATTGCCCCGCATCAAGTGCTGATCCAAGTACAGGCGATCAGTGTGAATTTTGCCGATATCAAAGCGCGCCAGGGGCAATATCACGGGGCTGAGGCAGGAACTGCATTCACACCGGGATTGGATTGTGCTGGGGAAATCATTGAAGTGGGCAGCGAAGTGACGAAGTTCAAGGCAGGACAGCGGGTGATGGCTTTTCCGAAAAATGGGTCCTACGCCGAGTATGTGGCAGCGGATGAAGCGTTGGCTTATGCGGTTCCGGACGAATTGGATATTGAAACAGCGGCGGCTTCATTGACGGTGGGCATTACAGCGTATAATGTCATTCAGAAAATGGCGCGCCTCGCTCCGGGAGAAACCATCTTGATCCATGCAGCAGCGGGCGGCATCGGCTCGACGGCCATCCAGCTGGCCCGGCTATTTGGCGCCGGCAAAATTATCGGAACAGTAGGAAGCGATGAGAAGAAAGAAGCCGCAAAGGGCTTTGGAGCAGACCACGTCATTAATTACGTATCAGGCGATTTTGTCGAAGAAGTGAAGCAAATGACCGGCGGCAAAGGAGCAGACGTCATTTTGGATACAGTCGCTGGAGAAAATTTCGAAAAAAGCATGAACTGTCTGGCGCCGTTTGGCCGGATTGTTTCATTCGGCCACGGCAATACGGGCTCTGTACCAGGCGCCCTTACCACCGCTGATCTGCATTCCAGCTGCCGGTCCGTCCTTGGCTACAGCACCGGGACGTACCGGAAACAGCGTCCCGAGTTTCTGCAGGAGGCAGCGGCAAAAATAACAGACTTGATGCTGGAGAAAAAATTGGAGATGGCCATTTCCAAACGCTTTCCCTTGGCGGAAGCCGCACAAGCCCATGCCCATATGGAAAGCCGGAAAAGCATTGGCAAGATTTTGCTGATGCCGTAAAGAGTTCCGGCTTTCGTGTTGCTTCATTAGCGAAGCCAAATAGAGCGCAACTTGTTATTTCAGTAATAGGAACTACAAGCCCGATAATTTTACTAAATGCAGTGCTGGCTGCAGTAGAAAAGTACCTGGACTGACTTTTTCTTTTTAAATATAAAGACTTATCATTATATTGGAATAAATTTAAAACTTGTATATCATTTTAGATTTCGGTTAAACTATTGTTTAAGTCTGAAGAAAAAGGAAGAGATGCATGAAAAAAACTAGTTTGACTGTGAAGGTATTAACTGGACTTGTCCTCGGTGCAATTGTCGGTTTACTAATTAATTTATTTGCGCCTGGAGCTTTCGAAAATTTAAATACATTCTTATTTGTTCCACTTGGCCAAATATTTTTAAGTATGATTAATATGCTCGTAGTGCCTCTTGTACTGTTTTCAATCATTTTGGGAACAGCAGGACTTGGCGATCCAGCTAAGTTAGGTCGCATCGGTTTTAAAACGGTTACATACTTCTTAGTAACTACAACAATTGCTATTATCATTGGCCTTGGGCTGGCCGCCTTAATTCAGCCAGGTCTTGCGGGCGAGTTTGATCTTGGAAGTGCTTCATTTGAGAGCGAAGAAGCTCCTTCTGTGGCAGATACTCTTTTAAATATTATTCCTGATAATCCATTGGCAGCTATGACGGAAGGCAATATGCTTCAAATCATTGTATTTGCCGTATTCATTGGTCTTGCATTGACTGCTCTTGGCGAAAAGACAAAAGGAATCTTTAATCTGGTTGAGCAAGGAAACGAAATTATGATGTACCTGGTAGGCTTGGTCATGAAGTTTGCGCCTTATGGTACATTCGGATTAATAGCGACAGCAGTAGGGTCTCAAGGGTTCTCCGCTATGAAAGCTATGGGCTCTTATATGGTTGTCATTTTAGCGGCACTTTTCATTCATTCGGTGTTTACATACGGAGGAACAGTTGCAGTATTGGCGAAGAAAAACCCAATCTGGTTTTTCAAGAAATTTGCGCCTGCAATGAGTGTAGCTTTTAGTACATCAAGCAGTAACGCAACGTTGCCGGTATCGATGGACGTAGCACAGAAAGAACTTGGCGTGCCAAAATCCATCAGTTCATTTGTTCAGCCTTTAGGAGCGACTATCAATATGGACGGTACTGCAATTATGCAGGGTGTTGCAACAATGTTTATTGCACAAGCTTTCGGTATAGAGTTAACACTCATGGAACTTGCCACAGTTGTGTTGACCGCAGTATTGGCAAGTGTGGGAACCGCTGGAGTTCCGGGCGTTGGCCTTATTATGCTTGCTATGGTGCTTGGCAGCGTAGGCTTGCCGGTTGAAGGAATTGGTTTGATTATTGGTATTGACCGCTTGCTTGATATGACTAGAACCGCTGTTAACATTACAGGCGATGCAGCATGTGCAGTGTATGTAGCAGAAACTGAAGGCAAACGCATATTGAAAACGGAAGAAGCAGAAGCGAACGCTTAAGCTTAAAGAATAAAAAACCTCTTTCTCCTGCTCCGGATTACCGGGCAGCGAGAAGGAGGTTTTTATATGGAAAGAAGTAGGCGTAACGGCCCAATTGTTCCGTAAATTTAAACTGCCAGCTTTTTGGATTGAGTGGATGGATATAATTCGGATCTCGAATTAATAGGCATTATAATTCAAATATTAAAACTTTTCAGTTTATTATTGTTAGAAGAGAAATTCTTTTCTATACTAATGTCAGATTGAAAAGGGAGGAATAAATTTGAAGAAAAATTATTTTGTTCCAGTCTTATTATCTTCGGCTCTTGTACTTAGTTCATTTTCCGCAGCCAATGTATTGGCTGCGCCACCAGACCAGTCCGCTAAGCCGTGGAATGAAACGAGCAGCGTACCGGTTTTTGTAAAAGAGAAATTTGGTGAAAAACAGGTTGGCAGTACAGCGGCCCATGCTCTGGATTATTTAAAAAAGAATGAAAAGCAGATTGGCGTAGCCAATCCGGATAAAAACTTGAAAGTGAAAAACATCCAGAAAGATTCACTTGGCATGAAGCATGTCCGCTTTAACCAGACCGTAAAAGGCATTCCGGTAGAAGGAGCCGAAGTGGTCGTCCATTATAACAAACAAGAGGAACTGGTGTCGGTAAATGGCAGCCATGTTCCGGAAGCAACAGAGGAGATCGACACATCAGCGGCTGTCAGTGAAGCGGCAGCGGTGGAAGCAGCCAAGCAGGCAGTAAACGCTCCGGCTCAACTGGAAGAAACCCCTTCAGCGGAATTGGTGATTTATCCTTTTGAAGGAACCAACCATTTGGCTTATAAAGTGAATGTTAACTTCCTCGGGGAAAAACCAGGGAACTGGTTTGCCTTTATTGATGCAAAAAGTGGGGAAACCATCGACCAGTACAATGCATTGATGCATGTGGATAACCATCATGAATCGGTTGGAACAGGTGTCCTTGGCGCGCAGCGGAAAATACATACTACGCGGACTCAACTGCCAAGCCAGGGAACGATTTTCAGTTTATCGGACACTTCCCATGCTGGACTTCAAGGGATTTTCACTTATGACGCAAAAGACGGCAAGATCTTTTCGAACAACAGTGCATCATGGAAAGACGAATATCAGCACGCCGCTGTAGACGCACATTACAATTCGGAAGTCGTCTATGATTATTATTTGGAGGAACATGGACGAAATTCACTCGATGATAAAGGAATGGCGATCGTCTCTTACGTTCATTACGGAGAAAAGTACAATAACGCCTTCTGGAACGGCCGCCAGATGACATACGGAGACGGAGACGGCTCTTATATGGTGCCCCTGTCTGCCGGGCTTGATGTAGCTGCCCATGAAATGACGCATGGCGTAATCACAAACTCTGCAAACCTTCAGTACCGCTTCCAGTCAGGTGCATTGAACGAATCGTTCGCCGACATCTTCGGGGCATTGATCGACAGTGAGGACTGGGAAGTCGGAGAAGATATTATGGGTCCAGGGGCAAAAGCGGACGGCCGTGTATCGCTCCGCAGTTTGAGCAATCCGGGCAAATACCCGGTTAAGGCGGACTACGTTCCTTACGGAGATGGAAAAGGCAATTACCCTGCGCATATGGACGAATACTATGATTTGCCAAGAAGCCTTGATAATGGCGGTGTGCATATCAACTCGTCTATAACCAACCATGCAGCGTATTTGATCGGCGAAAAAATCGGTAAAGAAAAGCTGGGGCAAATTTTTTACCGGGCGCTGACGGTATATTTGACGCCGACTTCCGATTTCAGCGATGCACGCCGGGCCATTGTCCAGTCCGCAGCTGATATCTACGGGGAAGCGAGCGCTGAAGCGAAAGCCACTGCTGAAGGGTTTGACAGTGTCGGCATTTACGAATAAATCAATCATCTTACAAGTACCTGCTTAAAATATGGTAAACAGTTTCCCAAAAGGATTTTCATCTATCGATGAAAATCCTTTTAATATGGAAAATCTTCACATTGACAAGGGGTGGAACAGCGTTGTATATTTTGTGTAACCGGTTACACATTCGAGCAGAACGGAGCATATGTATGACGACGATTAGAGACGTGGCGAAAAAAGCAGGGGTTTCCGTAGCGACAGTGTCCCGTTATTTGAACGACAGCGGATATGTCAGCGGAGATGCAGCGAAAGCAGTGGCTGCCGCTGTAAAAGAATTGAAGTATGAGCTGAATCCTGTTGCCCGGTCTCTTAACACGAAAAAAACCAATTTAATCGGTCTCATCGTGCCGGACATCACCAATCCCTTCTTTCCGGAATTGGCCCGGGCCGTGGAAGACGTTGCTTTGACCTATGGCTATACCGTCATTTTGTGCAATTCGGATGAAAACCCAGAAAAAGAAAAAAATTACCTTGAGACGTTAAAGAAAAAATACATTGATGGTTTTATTGTGACATCCAACCAGCTCGATGCTCCGCATTACGCCAATATGGCGCTGCCGATCGTGGCGCTTGACCGGGCGATCAATGAGCACATTCCGACAGTAGCATCGAATAACAGAGAAGGCGCTGCGATGGGCACCCGTGTTCTTTTAGAGCGGGGCTGCAAAAGAATCCTCTTTCTGCGGGGCCCGGAAGAATTGAATCCGGCAAATGACCGCTATGAAGGCTTCATGGATGCCATCCGCAATTCGGGTGTTGAATATGATGTAGTGGTTTGCCCGTTCCATTTTGCCGATTCGGAAAAAATAGTCGACCGGGTGCTGCGGGAGCAGAAAAACATCGACGGCATTTTTGCCAGCAGCGATGTGTCGGCGGCAGGTGCTTTAAAAGCCGCAGCCAAACTTGGAATCGCGGTGCCGGATGAGCTGCAGGTTGTCGGCTTTGATGGAATCGCGATGGGTGAAATGCTGACGCCAGGCTTGACGACGGTTGCTCAGGATGTCTATAAAATGGGGGCCATTGCCACCCGAGTTTTGATCAAACGGATTGAAAATCAAGTGGAAGAGCAGCACTTCTTTGAAGTGCCGGTCCAGTTGAAAATCCGTGGAACCACAAGGAGCGTGGAAAAATGATTACAGTAGTAGGAAGCATAAATATGGACCTCGTCGTACGGACAAGCCGTTTTCCAAAACAAGGCGAAACGGCGCTCGGCGATTTGTACACAACAGTTCCTGGAGGCAAAGGCGCCAATCAGGCTGTTGCAGCCGCTCGGCTCGGTAGTGAAGTCCATATGATCGGAGCAGTTGGGACAGATGCTTTCGGAGATGAACTTCTTGCGGGGTTAAAAGCAGAATCCATTCAGGCAAATAGCGTGAAGCGGGTGGAAGGCACAAGCGGCATCGCCAACATTTTGTTGTCTGAAGGCGACAATCGCATCATCGTCGTGCCAGGTGCAAACCAGCAATTGACAGCAGTGGAAATGGAAGCGTTTGAATCCCGGCTGGCGAACAGCCAAATGGTGATCATGCAGCTTGAAATTCCGGTTCCGGTCATTCAGCGTACTTTGGAAATCTGCCATCAGCACGGAGTCCCGACGATTTTAAATCCGGCTCCGGCTACAGCTTTTACAGATGAATTCATGCCTTATGCGACGTATTTAACACCAAATGAAACCGAAGCCGAGGAAATGTTCGGGAAGGACTGGGAAGCGGCGCTTGAACAGTACCCAAACCGGCTGATCGTCACAATCGGCCAAAAAGGCGCCCGTTATTTTGATGGCTCCCGCCACGTGACTGTAGAAGGATTTGCTACCGAGGCAGTTGATACAACGGGCGCAGGCGATACCTTTAATGGAGCACTCGGCGTGGCATTGGCTGAAGACATGCCATTTGAAGAAGCTGTCCGCTTTGCCAACGCTGCAGCTTCCTTGTCGGTAGAAAAGTTTGGCGCTCAAGGCGGCATGCCGAAGCGGCAAGAAGTATTGGCGCGTTTAGGAGGAAGAGGGCTATGAAAAAACTGGGAATGATCAACCGGGATATCGCAGCTTCGCTTGCTTCTTTCGGCCATACCGATTTGCTGGTCATTGGCGACTGCGGTCTGCCAATTCCAAAAGGCGTGCCATGCATCGATTTGTCTTACCGCATTGGCGAGCCTTCGTTCCTAACGGTTCTTGAGGCGGTGCTGGACGATTTTCAAGCGGAAGCGGCTTTCATTGCCCGGGAAATAACCGAAGGCAATCCGGAAGTGGAGAACAAGATTCTGGAGCAGCTTAAAGCAGACTATATATCACACGAAGAACTTAAAGAACAAAGCAAACAAGCAAAATTGATTATCCGTACAGGAGAAGCGACGCCTTATGCCAATATTGTCCTTCGTTCTGGCGTGATTTTTTAACTGGGAGGTGAGCCGCCATGATTAAAATGACCAATATATCAAAATCTTTCAGCGGAAACCAAGTGCTGAAAGATGTCCAGTTTTCTTTGGAAAAAGGGGAAATTCACGCATTGATGGGCGAGAATGGTGCCGGCAAGTCAACCATGATGAAAATTTTGACCGGTATTTATTCCCGCGACAGCGGAACGATTGAAGTAAAAGGCAAAGAAGTTGAGTTTACTTCGCCCAAACAAGCGGAAGAAGCGGGAATTGCGGTTATTCACCAGGAACTGAACATCCTGCCGCATTTATCGATCACCGATAATCTGTTTCTTGGAAAAGAAGAAACATTCGGGCGCAGCGGAATCCTTAAAACAAAAGCGATGCGCGAAAAGACGCGTCAGGCTTTGGCAGAACTCGGCTTGAATGTCGATCCGTCCCAGCCGGCAAGCACACTGTCAGTCGGCCAGCAGCAGATTGTGGAAATCGCAAAGGCCTTGTCAGCCAATGCGGAAGTGATTGTCATGGATGAACCGACAGCGGCTTTAACGGACCGGGAAATTGATACCTTGTTTGAAACCGTCCGAGGCTTGCAAAGCAAAGGCGTTTCGTTCATCTACATCTCTCACCGCATGGAAGAGATTTTCGCTTTATGTGACCGCATTACCATCTTGCGGGACGGACAATACGTCGGAGACCGGAACATCAAAGAAACATCTTTTGAGGAAATTGTCCAAATGATGGTGGGACGGGAACTGGGTGAGCGTTTCCCTGAGCGCAATGCACAAATCGGCGACGTCAAATTGGCGGTCAAAGGCTTGTCGCGGAAAGACTGTTTCGAAGACGTCTCATTTGAAATCCGCAAAGGCGAAGTGCTTTCGATTGCCGGGCTGATGGGTGCAGGGCGTACCGAAGTGGCCCAATCGTTGTTCGGCTATAAGAAAGCGGATTCAGGGACGGTCGTATTGGACGGACGGGAAGTAAAAATTGATAAACCGAAAACAGCAAAGGAATTGGGCATCGGCTATGTAACCGAAGACCGCAAATCCGAAGGGCTGATTGTCGATTTCACCGTAGAAGAAAATGTCAGCATGACCAACTTTTCATCGATTTCGAAAAATGGCCTGATTTCCAAAGATAAAGAGCGTTCGCTTTACGAAGGGATGGTCAAGCGTCTGGGTATCCGAACATCCGGACCAACCCAGACCGCAAAATCCCTGAGCGGCGGAAACCAGCAGAAAGTGGTTATCGCCAAATGGCTCGGCATTGAGCCGGAACTGCTGATTCTGGACGAACCGACCCGCGGAGTGGATGTGGGGGCGAAAAAAGAAATTTACTCGATCATCAACGAATTGGCAGAACGCGGTGTAGCGATTTTAATGATTTCTTCTGAATTGCCGGAAGTGATCGGAATGGCGGACCGGGTCATCGTCATGCATGAAGGAAAAGTGACGGCTGACTTGCCAAAACGGGAAATGACACAGGAACGAATAATGCATTTTGCTACAGGAGGTGGAAAACTTGCAGTTGAAAACAGCTAATCAGTCAATCATACAAAAAATTGCTCCGTTTATCGGGCTGATTCTTATCATTCTTATTATTTCCATTCTAGAGCCAAGATTTCTGGCTACGAGCAACTTACTGAACGTTTTGCGGCAAGTTTCAATGAATGCCTTGATCGCATTCGGGATGACGTTTGTTATTTTAACCGGAGGCATCGACTTGTCGGTCGGGTCGATTTTAGCCCTTACCGGAGCCGTTACAGCCGGCATGATGGCAAGCGGCATGGATCCGATTCTGGCGATGCTGATCGGTTTGTTGTTAGGTGCAGTGCTTGGGGCTATTAACGGAATCATCATTGCCAAAGGGAAAGTGGCGCCGTTTATCGCAACATTGGCGACGATGACCATTTACCGTGGATTAACGCTCGTTTACACGGAAGGCCGGCCGATTTCCGGGCTTGGGGACAATATGGCTTTCCAGATGCTCGGCAAAGGCTATTTCCTCGGAATTCCAATTCCAGTTGTCACGATGCTGATCAGTTTCGCGATTTTGTACTTCATCTTGAAAAAGACAACTTTTGGCCGCCGTGTATTTGCAGTAGGCGGCAATGAAGAAGCGTCTATTCTTTCCGGCATCAATGCCGACCGTGTAAAGATCTACGTTTATGCACTGGTCGGATTGCTGGCAGGGCTTGCTTCATTGATTTTAACTTCACGATTGAATTCAGCCCAGCCGACTGCCGGGGAAATGTTCGAGTTGGACGCGATTGCAGCTGTTGTTCTGGGGGGCACCAGCTTGACCGGTGGCCGAGGCTGGATTGTCGGCACTTTGATCGGCGCGCTGATCATTGGAGTTTTGAATAACGGGTTGAACTTAATTGGGGTTTCATCCTTTTTCCAGCAAGTGGTTAAAGGTGCAGTCATATTACTAGCGGTTCTCTTGGATCGCAAAAAAACAGCATAAGGGGTGTTGGAAAATGAAAAAAACGTTCTTACTATTGGTATTGATCGCAATGATGATTTTGGCAGCTTGTTCAATGGAAGCACCAGGTTCGGAATCTGAAGATGCAGGAAGCGGCTCTGAGTCCGGCGGCGATTACAAAATCGGTTTCTCTGTTTCTACCTTGAACAATCCGTTCTTCGTTACGTTAAGCGAAGGTGCAGAAGCGAAAGCGAAGGAACTTGGCGCAACAATTTCTGTAGTGGATGCACAGGACGATGCAGCAAAACAAGCAAGTGATGTAGAAGATTTGATCCAGCAAGGCGTAGATTTGATCATGATCAACCCGGTGGATTCTGAAGCAGTTACAGCAGCAGTTGAATCTGCCAACTCTGCAGACATTCCAGTAATTACGGTTGACCGCAGTGCAGCAGGCGGAGAAGTGGTTTCCCACATTGCATCCGACAACGTTGCCGGCGGTGAAATGGCTGGGGAATACTTGCTTGAACTGGTTGGCGACGGCGCACAAGTAGCTGAACTGGAAGGCGTGCCAGGAGCTTCAGCTGCACGTGAACGCGGAGAAGGCTTTAACAAAGTGGCTGCAGACAGCCTGGATGTAGTCGCGAAACAAACTGCCAATTTTGACCGGGCAGAAGGCTTGACGGTTATGGAGAACATCCTGCAAGGGAACCCTGACATTAAGGGAGTGTTCGCGCACAACGACGAAATGGCATTGGGCGCTCTTGAAGCAATCGAAGCCGCTGGAAAAGAGATTACAGTGGTTGGATTCGATGCAACAGACGATGCTGTGAAAGCAGTGGAAGAAGGCCGTTTGGCTGGAACAATTGCACAGAAACCTGAATTGATCGGCCAGACGGCAGTTGAAGCCGCTGTAAAATCATTGGACGGCGAAGAAGTGGAAGCATCGATTCCGGTTGAATTGGAATTGGTTAAACAATAGTATAAAAGCTCGCTGTAGGTGCATGGCATCTGCATTGCCAGCTTCAGTGAAAAAGAGTCGTGCAAATATTTTGCACGGCTCTTTTTCTGCTATACTATCTTCAATAGTTTAGTGCAGGAGGCGATGGAATGAGAGATGTCTGGAAGCTGAAGTACGGGACGCACACGATTCAGGTGGAGAAAACGGTGGCGGGAGAAAAGCTTTTTGTCGACGGGGTATTGCAGGATGAGCATCTCGGTTTCCATCTTAGTTCACGCTTGTTCGGTAAAGTGAAGAATGAGGAAGGCGAAACGGAAGACATTAAAGTGTCGATCGGCTGGCGTCTTTTTAAAGTGCAATGCCGAATCTTTGTAGGGGAACGGCTTGTCCATTCAACGGATATCCAGTGGGAAGGCTGAACAGTGAGAGAGGTGCAGAGCATGCACCTCTCTTTTGGCGCGCACTTTGATTTTATGCCCAAGTCGGTAAGGTTTATGCCCGACTTTTATGAGGTTACGCCCAACCTGCAAGGCGATATGCCCAACTTGGGATCGGTTACGCCCAACTGCGAAAGTTCTGATGAAAATTTAGAAAAATCAATCGTTTTATTGACAAAGATAAATCCGAGTATTATGATATACATTAACTTCATAACCTTATCCAGAGAAGCCGAGGGACTGGCCCGTTGACGCTTCAGCAACCTCTGACATTTGTCAGAAAGGTGCTAACTCCAGCAAGAATTCATTCTTGAGAGATAAGAACAGGGCGGACCAAAGCCTTCTTTTCTCTTTTACGAGGAAAGAAGGCTTTTTTGTCTCCTTGAAACGAGTGGTACATAGTTCAAAAAAGAAAGGGAGAGTGCAATGAGCGATATCGTAATTTTGTCAGGAAGCCCTTCTGAGGTTTCACGATCGGAGCTAGTATTAAAGCATTTAGGAGAGCTGCTGAAAGAAGTCGGCTTTTCGGTCAGCCATATATCCGTTAGAGATGTGCCGCAGGAAGATTTATTTTTAGGGAAATATGACAGCGACGCCATCGCGGAAATCAGTACGCTGATCCACGGCGCAAAAGGCGTAATTGTAGGCTCTCCGGTGTATAAGGCCGCTTATTCCGGTGTCTTAAAAGCGTTGATCGACCTGTTGCCGCAGGATGTCTTGCAGGATACACCGGTATTGCCGCTCATGACAGGCGGAAGTTCTGCCCACCTATTGGCGCTTGAATATACCTTAAAACCTTTGCTTGCGACATTAAAAGGGCAAAACTTAAAAGGCGTTTATCTGGTGGACAGCCAAATCGATAAAACAAATCCGGAAAAGCCGATTATCGACCAAGACGTGGAACAGCGAATCCAAAAACAAGTGGAATACTTTTCAGAGATTATTGAAAGGCGAAAGGCCGATTTAGTCGTCGGACAAAAAGTATAAGAAAGTCTTTGCTTCTAATGGAGTGTTGGAGAGTACTCTTGCTCCTTCATATCCCTGTCCCGGCGCTAGCTTTGTCGCAAAGGAGTTGCCCCACATTACTTTTGGTGCAACTTCTTTTTTATTGGAGCAGCTTAAATTTTTTTATTAATAAATGGATAATTTTATCATATGTTATAGAAATTGCTATGTTTATAGATTCATTTACATAAAAATCGGAATATTCTTTTTCTTCTTATGATACGCTTCTGTTATCACGCAATTAGGGGAGATGGAAAAGTGAAGAAGAAGCGGTCTTGGAAGTGGGGAGTTTTATTGTTTTTAGCGGCGGTATTGGCTATTTCGCCGATGCAATGGGGACAGGTGAACCAGTCGGCTGGAGCGGATGAAGAATATGCCAGCTTGGCCAATCAAGTAAATCAAATTTTGCAGGACAAGCGGCTGGACGGGGCACTGGCTGGCGTCAGCATCCGGAAAGCGGATTCGGGTGAAGTGATTTACGATCATTTCGGAGATGTCCGGCTGAAACCGGCTTCCAATACGAAGTTGTTCAGCAGCACAGCAGCCCTTGAGACATTGGGCGAGGATTATCAATTCAGCACAGAAGTGCTTACTGATGGAAAACTGTCGGGAAAAGTTCTGCAAGGGAATTTGTATTTGAAAGGCAAAGGGGATCCGACTTTGCTGCAAGAAGATTTCGAGCAGTTTGCTGCCGAATTGAAAAGCCAGGGCATCCAGAAAGTGAAAGGCGATTTGATCGGCGATGACACTTGGTACGACGATGAGCGCCTGTCTGAAGACCTGACATGGAAAGATGAAATCTATTATTACGGCGGACAAGTTTCGGCATTGACGGCTTCGCCGAACGAAGACTATGACGCAGGGTCAGTCATTGTGGAAGTCAATCCAGGAGATCAGGCAGGCAGCAAAACAAAAGTGACGCTTACGCCTTACACCGATTACGTCAACATCATCAACAAAACAACGACTGTAGCGGCTGGCCAGAAAAAAAACGTCTCCATTACACGCGAGCACGGAAGCAATGACATCATCATCGAAGGGGAAATGCCGCTTGAAGGATCGCGCACACGCGAATGGATTGCGGTATGGGAGCCGTCCGGTTATGCCCTGGACTTGTTTGAAAATGCCTTGTTGGCTGAAGGCATCCAGTTGATCGGCAAACATAAAATGGCGATGGGCAAAACACCTGAAGAGAGCACCTTGCTTGCAGAGCGCAAATCCATGTCGCTGCGTGAGCTTTTCATTCCATTCATGAAACTGAGCAATAACGGGCACGGAGAAATTTTGGCAAAAGAGATGGGCCGGGTTGTATCCGGTGAAGGCAGCTGGGATGCAGGAATTGAAGTCATGGAAGGAGCAGCGGCGGATCTTGGGGTCGACACGGACACGATTCAATTGCGCGATGCTTCCGGCATGTCCCATGTAAACTTGGTTCCGGCCAATGAAATCTCGCAGCTTCTTTATGCAGCGCAGAACAGAGACTGGTACGATACGTTCCTCACGTCGCTTCCTGTAGCAGGAGCTGCGGACCGCATGGTAGGCGGAACGCTCCGCAACCGGATGAAGACGGGAGCAGCAACCGGCAATGTCGCAGCTAAAACGGGCAGCTTGACTGCTGTGTCTTCATTGTCCGGCTACGCAACAACAAAAGACGGGGAAAAACTGATCTTTTCGATTGTCATCAACAACGATTTAACGACCGTGACGCCAATTGAAGATGCAATTGCCACAGCGATTGCGGAATACGAAGGCGAATAAACGAGAGGCCCCGAAAAGCAAGTTCTTTTCGGGGCCTTGTTGTGGAGAAATGGAAGTCTATACGAATTATTCCTTTCACTTATCTAGCAATTCTTTCGTCTTTTCTGTATCTTTAATATATTCGGACAAATACTTCTGGGAGGCAATACATATGAAACCAATCATCGGTGTGACGTCATCAAAAGAATTAGGGAAAGCAAAATACCATATTCAGCAAGCGGATACAGACGCGCTTCTGCAGGCGGGCGGACTGCCGATCATGCTGCCGCATTTGCTGCAGGACAGCGACATCGACCAGATCGCAGAGCGGATTGACGGGCTGTTTGCAGCGGGCGGCTACGACGTCGACCCGACGCTTTTTGGGGAAGAGCCGCATCCGAATCTCGGAACAATCATTCCATCCCGGGACGCGTTTGAGCTGGCATTGATCCAGAAAGTCCTGGAACTCGGCAAACCGATTTTAGGGGTCTGCCGCGGAGCGCAGATTTTAAATGTAGCTATAGGCGGAGACATGTATCAGGATATTGCTGCGCAAAAAGAAGGGAATTTGCTGCAGCATCAGCAGCAGTCGCCGGTAGAGCATGGCAGCCACTTTGTCCATGTAGCGGAAGGATCACTGCTTCACCGTTTGACGGGCACTGAAAAATTGAGAGTCAACAGCCGCCATCATCAAGCAAACCGAAATGTGCCGGAGCCTTTCTTGATTAGCGGAACAGCGAGCGATGGGGTAGTGGAAGCGATCGAAAGCAAGGAACATCATTTTGTCCTCGGCCTTCAATGGCATCCTGAAAACATGGCCATCGCCGCGGATGAAGCTTCCAAAAACATCTTCAAAGGATTCATCGAGGCGTGTACAGAAGAAGGAGATGAATAAATGCATATCATCGATACCCACTGCGATGCCCTATTAAAATTGCAATTAGCCAAAAGAGGCAGGTTCTTTCAACAGGAACCGCTCCATTTCACCGATTCGGAAGTGCTGGATACGAATTTCAAGCGTCTTCAGGCGGGCGGGGTGAAAGTGCAGTTTTTCGCCATCTTCCTGTATCCGGATGTGCCGTCAGAGGAAAAATGGCAGCATGCACTCGAACAAGTGGATTTGTTCTATACAGAAGTGCTCGGGAAAAACCCGGCCATGAAACACATCAAAAAATGGGAAGACATCGACCGCTTGAAAGACGATGAAATCGGCGCCGTCCTTACACTGGAAGGGGCAGATGCCTTCGGCAATGATTTGATGAAGCTGCGCCAATTATACCGTCTCGGTGTCTTGTCCATCGGTTTGACGTGGAATAACGCCAATCTGTGTGCGGACGGCGCCGGGGAGCCGCGCGGAGGCGGCTTGACGCTGCTCGGCAAAGAAGTGGTGCAGCTCAACAATGAGCATAGGGTTTTCACGGACGTTTCGCATTTGTCGGTAAAAGGCTTCTGGGAAGTCATGGAACTGGCAGATTACCCGATGGCGAGCCATTCCAATGCGCGGGCGCTTCGCGATCATCCACGCAACCTTGACGACGAACAAGCGAAAGCGATGTTTGCGAAGAACGGCCTGATTGATGTGGTGTTTTGCCTTGATTTCATCAAAGAAGATACATCGCGGGTAGAGATTTCGGATTTGATCAAGCACATCGACCATTTCTGCGGACTGGGCGGAGTTAAACAGATCGGCATCGGTTCGGATTTTGACGGCATCGTTTCCCATATTCATGATTTGGAAAATGCCTCGAAATTCCAGAATCTGATCAATGAACTGCAAAAGCATTATTCGGAAGACGAAGTGGCAGGCTTTGCATACCGGAATTTCCTGGAGCACCGCCCAGGGCTAAGACAAGGAGCGATGGATGATGGAGGACAATTTGAAAGAAAAAGTGAAGTCGGTATTTGGCAAAAACGCGGATAAATACGTAACCAGCGCCATCCATGCAAAAGGCGATGACCTTCCGCTCCTTGCCGAATGGCTCCAGCTTGAAGAGAAATCGATTGCACTGGACATCGCAACCGGCGGCGGGCACGTGTCAAGAGCACTTGCCCCGCATGCCGGCACCGTCGTTTCAACGGATTTGACAGAAGCCATGCTGGAGAATACAGCGAAGCATCTGAAAGAAGACTTTGGCAATATTTTATACGTCATAGCAGATGCCGAAACGCTGCCTTTTTTGCCGGAAAGCTTTGATGCCGCCGTCTGCCGGATTGCCCCGCATCATTTTCCGCATCCGGAAAAGTTTATCCGGGAAACAGCGCGTGTCCTGAAACCCGGCGGCAAGTTTATTTTAATAGATAATATCGCACCTGAAGAAAACGAACTGGCATTATTTATGAATACCACAGAAAAGCTGCGGGACGCGAGCCACGCGCGCTGCTTATCGAAAAACGAATGGCGCCAATTGCTTCAGGACAATAACTTAAAGGAAATCCAATCGCTCGACCGCAAAAAGACTTTCCAGTACCCGACATGGGTAAGAAGGACGGCTGAAAGCGAGGAGCAGATCCGGCAGGTCGAAAAGCATTTGCTGGGAGCGGATGCAGCTGTGCAGGAATATTTTCAAATTGATGTCGAAAACGGGGAAGTCCGGACGTTTGTGATCGATGAGTGGATGGTTATGGCCCAAAAATAAAACCAGCACGCTGACATTTGCCAGTGCGCTGGTTTTTTCTTATTCTTCGTATACTTGAGCCGGTGCATTTTTCGTATGTTTGCGTTTGTGCAAGACGGCGTTGATTTCTGCACCGATCACTAAAATTAAGCCGGTTAGGAAAAACCACAGCATCAGGACGATCAAACCGCCAAGGCTGCCATAAGTAGCAGAATAGCTGCCGAAGTTTGATACGTAAAACGAGAAGCCGAGTGACACGACTTGCCATAGCACTGTAGCAATCACCGCTCCGATAATTACTTCTTTGAACGGAAAATGTTTATTTGGCGCAAATTTATAAAGGAACGCCAATACTAAGCTCATCACAGCAATCGAAATGACCCAACGCAGCACTTGGAAAATGATTTCCGTCTGCTGAGGCAAGTTCAAGAATGAACTGATCATATCAATAATGGCGCCGCCGAATATCGGAAGAACCAAAGCAATGATTACCGCTACCAACATAAACAGAGTTAAAAGAATCGCCATGCCTTTCAGTTTGATGAATGAACGCGTCTCTTCTACATCATATGCCTGGTTGGTGGCTTCGATAAAAGCCGTCATGGCATTAGAGGCAGACCAGAGAGTCCCCAAAATACCGAATGTCAATAAACCGCCTGATGGCGTTGTGACCACGCTGACAATCGTATCCTGGAACGTGGTAGCCACTTCTCCTGGAAGAACCGTGGCAATAAAGTCCATAACCCGATTTGGATCAAGCTGTAGATAAGGTAAAATTGCTAGTAATAAAATTAATAATGGCACAATAGCTAATAAATAATAATAAGCTTGTGCAGCAGCCAATGTCGTGGCTCTGTCTTTTTTGATTTCGCCGGCCACATCTTTGGCGACAGCCATTGCTTTGCTCATACATCCAACCTCCTTAGTTAATGTTGCTTATCTTTTATATGCCCCGTAATGGCAAGCTTTAATCCTAAAAACAGAAAGAAGCGGACATGCAAATTGCCATGCCGCTTCGTTTTGTTTTTTATTCCAATGTTTTTGCTCCTATAATTTCGTCAAATGAAAGCTTTTGTATATGAAGCCCGGTGTCGAGATGAAGCTTTTGCAGGCGCAGATCAATAGCTGTAATCAAACCGGTGAACTTTTCAGAGCCATGCCGCCAGATATGGATCTCAACGTCGCATTGCCGCTTGTAAGCCAGCTGGATTTCCTCGAAAATCGCTTCCAAATCAAAGTCGTCCAATACAGGGCGGCAGTTGTAGCGATCTTCTTCCTGCCATTCTTTTAGCATCTCCACATGCTCCGTCAGCATCATCGCTGTCCATTTGATGCGCCCACGGTCCTTGATTTGGCCTTTTACCGATAGATGTTTATTCAGTTTCATAAATAGCCCTCCTTTTTCTATAATAGGAACATTTGTTCTTATTCTATAGAAAGCAAAGAGAAGGGTCAATCGCTAATGAAAGGAACTGGGTGATATAACCAAAAAAAAGACTTTCCACATAGGAAAGCCTCTTGTCGTCAGTCTTTAAAAATATCAACAGCCACTTTTAGAATGTGGTGGTTTTCCATATCGATAATCGACCAGCGATATCCTTCTTTTTCCACAATGTCGCCGGTTTCAGCCTCGATCAGCTGATGCTGGATCCAGCCGGCAATCGTGTCGATATCGTCGCTGTCTTCAAACTCCATATTAAAGCGCTCTTCCAAGTCCTTCAATAGGACACGTCCCGCTATCAAATAGCGGTTCTCGCTTTCTTTAATAATCTCAGCTTCTTCTTCATCGTCAAATTCATCGCGGATTTCTCCGACAATTTCTTCCAGGATGTCTTCCATCGTAATTATACCGGATGTGCCGCCATACTCATCAATGACTAAGGCGATGTGTGTCCGGTCCTTCTGCATTTTCATGAGAGCCGTCTGAAGCGGCGTGGTTTCATGGAAATAGGGAAGCTCGTGGATAAACTCAGCCATATTGACCTCACCGTTCACTGCATAATGGGTCAAAATTTCCTTGGCATTGATAAATCCGATCAAATCGTCCTTATCGCCGTCATTCGCTATCGGATAGCGGGTATAACGATGTTCGCGAAGCTCTGTCAGCAATTCCTCGCTGCTCAAATCCTGCGGGAACGCGATAATTTGCGTACGCGGCACCATGACATCTTTGGCGCTTCGCTCATCAAAAGCGAAAATGTTCTGCATATAGGACAATTCGGTCTGATTGATTTCGCCGCTTTGAAAACTTTGGGCCATGATGATTTTCAGTTCTTCTTCCGAATGGGCTTGCTCATCCCTGATTGGCTGCACGCCGAAAACCCGAAGGAATACACGAGCCGAACCATTCAGCAGGAAAATGAACGGAGCCATGATTTTGCCGAACCAGTAAAGCGGTGGAGCCAAAAGCAGCGTCATGCGTTCTGCAAACTGCAGCGCCAATGATTTTGGCGCCATTTCACCGACCACCACGTGCAGGAATGTCACAAGTGAAAATGCCAGCACAAACGAAATGATCAACGAAACGGAGTCAGGGACGCCGAGAAGTTCAAATAAAGGATGCAGCAGGCGTTCGACTGTCGGTTCTCCGAGCCACCCAAGGCCAAGGGCAGTCACCGTGATGCCAAGCTGGCAAGCCGATAAATAATAATCGAGATCGCTGACCACTTTCTTTACAAGAACGGCTTTTTTATTTCCTTCTTCAATCAGCTGTTCGATGCGCGACATGCGCACTTTGACAACGGCAAATTCTGCGCCGACGAAAAAGGCGGTTAACGCGATTAATAAGACAAGTAAAGCTAAATTCACTAAAAGTATGGGGTCCAATAAATTCCCTTAAATAAGGGATTCACCTCCGGGTTATTTTATATACCTTTAAATTTACCATAAATTAAAGTGAAAACCTACAGGCAACTCTTGTCAGTCTTCAAGTACGGCGCGTGTGATTTCCTTGATATCAATGATGGTATCTTCATTGATGACGTCATCGAGCATCACTTCCCGGAAGTAGGTGACGCTTGCTTTTAGGGGGATGGCAAGCAGTTTTTTCAGCGCAATCCGGTACATGGCGACAAATTCCTTATCGGCGTTGCCGCGCTTCAATTCGGCAAAAGACTCGTAGAACTGGTCCAGTTTATCCGCCATTTCCAGCAGCCGGCCTTCGATTGTGGCATCTTTGCCTTCTTTCATCCGGTCAAAAAAGACTTCCTGAAATTCTTCAGGAATTTCCCGGATGATGAATTTTTCCATCATGCCTTCTTCGACTTTGGCAATCATTTCTTTCAGTTCCGGTGAAGAGTGTTTGACCGGTGTTTTGATGTCTCCGATAAAAACTTCTGCAAAGTCATGGTTGATGGTTTTTTCATATAATGACTTCCAATCGATGGTTTCTCCGGCCCGTTCTTCAATCGTTGCAAAGAACAATGCATATTGGCTGACTTTCCAGGAGTGGGCCGCTACATTGTGTTCTTCAAATTTAAATCTTCCTGGAGCACGGATGATCCGCTCCAAATCGTTCAACGAAGTAAAAAACTTATGAATTCCCATTCCCTCGACTCCTTTAATATAAATTCTCTACCAACACCATACCCCATTTTGCGTATAATAAAAAAGAGAACAATAAAAAAAGGAGCTCAATTCGCATGACAGGAAAAACACACATCACAGGCGGTATCGCAGCAAGTCTTGCTTTTGCTCAAATCACCAATTATGATCCCGTTATTTTATTAAGTGCGGGAGTGGTCGGCGCCATCCTTCCGGACATTTGCCACGGCGGCAGCAAAATCGGCCGGGCGCTTCCAGTCCTATCGAAAATCATCAATACCTTGTTCGGGCATCGGACGTTCACCCATAGTTTGCTGTTCCTATTGCTTGTTGGAGCACTATTGAAGGCTACACCGCTCCACGAAGCGGCGGTTGCCGGCATCCTGGTGGGGATGGCCAGCCATTTTCTCTTGGATATGGCGACAAAAAGAGGGATTAAGTTATTGTTTCCGTTTAAACTCAATGTACGCTTTCCATTAACGACAACCACGGGAGGAACCGTAGAATATTTTGTGTTCGCTGCACTCTCGCTGCTTTCCGTTTATTTTGGCTATGAGGCGTTTGCTGTTTATTTATAATCGGTGGTTTTGTTAATGGGATTCAGGGAATATCTTCCTTAAACGCAGTAAAGGGAGGGAGACTTTGTGGGAAAAGACGATTTTTCAACTGAGAGACAGCCGGACACCTCTGCTGAAAACCGCCGTCAGCGGGAAGAATTTGAAAGCATTGAGCAGGAGTCGGCTGAAGACGGAGCCGAAATGGCAAAAAGAGGCGCCCACAGCAACCTAGGCATTGGCGACGAGCAAAACCCGAAGGAAGAAAAAGAAGAACATTAAAAAAGGAAAGGCGCCTGTTCATTCAGGCGCTTTTCTTTCAGCTTCTTGAGAAAGATATAGAAAAATTTTTCCTTAGAATATCTTCGATATTCCGCAAACCACCTGCGCTTGCCGCGGGCGATCCGCCAAGCCTCCTCAGCCGCTTCGCGCCTTGCGGGGTCTCGGCTGTCTCGCTTTCCCGCAGGCGTCTCCGCTGGTTTGCTCCATATCGACAGTGAACTGTGAATAAAAAGTATGCATACTCATTCACTCTTTCTGATAAAAACAATTCTTTATGAAAAGAGTGAGCCGAATGAAGCGGAAAGTGGCGACTCCTGCGGGAGCAGCGCGAGCTGGAGCCACTGGACTGAGCGCAGCGAGGGAAGCGGCGGAGGCCGTGCCCGCGGAAAGCGTCCACTTGGAGCGAAATGGCTTAGAGAATGGAATATTTCTCGACAGTCTGAAGGAAAGGCGCCTGTTCATTCAAGCGCCTTTCCTTTTTTTGCATTCCTATAGAGACTGACAGCGGCTAAATATAGGAGCGGCAACAAGGCGGTAAAAAGAACCAAGCCAGTCCAGCCGCCGTTCGTCCACAATGGGCTCAGGAGCGAACTTCCGGCAGCTACGCCGATGTAATAAGAAACCAGGTAAAGGCTTGAAGCGCTGCCTTTATGATGGGAAGCTTGCTGTCCGACGGAAGCGGCGGTCAGTGAATGGGCGGTGAAAAAGCCAAGGCAAGTGACACACAAGCCGACAACGACAAGCCAAGTGACAGGGCTCAAGGTCAACAAGATGCCCAGCGACAAAATGGCGACGCCGGCTCTGCGCACTTTCCGCAAGCCGAAGTTCTCAGCCGCCCGTCCAGCCAACGGAGAGCCGACAACCCCTATTCCGTAAGCAAAGAATAAATAGGAAATCGCCTGGAGGGACATGGAGAAAGGCGGGTTTTCCATATGGAACGGCAAATAAGTCCACATACCGGTGAACGAGATTTGAAGAACGGCACCCAGCCCAAAAACCACCAGTAGCGAAGGGTTTTTTAAGTGGAACCAGAAGCCTTCAATGTCTTTGGCAAATGTCAGCTCGCCAGCCTCGAAATGGCGAGACTTTGGCAATAGAAAAAGCACGGCAGCAAACAACAAAAGCCCGGTAAATCCGAAAATGATAAATGTGGTTTGCCAGGAAAATAGATCAGTCAGAGAGCCGGAAAGCACCCGGCCGATCATGCCGCCAAGGGCATTGCTGGAAATATATAAGGCCGTGGCATAACCGATATTCTTAGGGGCAATTTCTTCGCTTATATAGGCAAGCGCCGCAGCAGGTACACCCGCAAGCGCGAAACCTTGGATAAAACGAAGAATCAGAAACCAGGTATAGGATTCAACCAGGGGAAGAAGGAAAAAAGGGAGTGCCGAACCGAGCAAAGAATAGATGATATAAACTCTTCTGCCGTTGCGGTCCGAGAAAAATCCAAGCACAATCAGCCCGATAATGAGCCCGATGATT
The DNA here is from genome assembly GCF_900099655.1 of Planococcus glaciei. GTDB lineage: Bacteria > Bacillota > Bacilli > Bacillales_A > Planococcaceae > Planococcus > Planococcus glaciei. The sequence goes on along the minus strand of NZ_FNDC01000001.1, from coordinate 100,375 downwards.
GTCAGCGACATAGCGAGGCTGGAGGCAGAGACCGACACTTGGAATTCATCCACGAACAATGGCAATAGCGGCTGGACTACGTACAAATTGGCAAAAATGAAAAGAGAAGCCAGCAGCAAACTGAACATGATTTTCCAGAACTCGCGATGTTCCGTCGTGTACTTTTCTGTTTGCATCCAGCCACCTCCTTCTCAGCGATAATCCTATATTACCACTAAAAAGGAAAGGCAGAAATTCTGAGGAGGTTTATTTCCAAACAAAAAACCCGCAATAGCAATCATTGCGGGAGTCGGTTATATTTTTTTGAAGAAAGAGATGATTTGTTTTTTTGAAGGTTCTTGAAGCCGGTAGCGCAATTCTTTGTTTTGCGTATTTACGAGGTGGTATGCCGGATTCTCGGCAACCGTAAACTTCCAATGCGGCTTCGTGTTTTTCTTTTGGATCTGCAGTTCAGGGGGCATCATCTTTTTTGTGAAACTTTCCAGTTTAGCCATTAAAAAGGTATCCATATACCTTACGATCAAAAAGCCTTGCTGACGCTCAGGATCAAACTTCGCCAAAGTGAATTCGCTGATATCGAATCCTTTTTCATACCGCTGTACCGAGGGGGACAGCACAAAACAATCTTCATTCGTAAAAACTGCAGAATTGCCTTGTTGTTTCAGCCCTAATTCTTCGACCAGAAAATCCTTGTTAACCAGACTCATTTCTCGCGCAGTAGCCATGTAATTCCTCCTAATGAAACATATTATACTTCTATTATAGCACTCTTCCGCCAATAAAGGGGCGTTGGAATGTTCTCGGTCTTTATACATGTATAAGGATGGAAGACTATTGAAAGTAATCATAAAAATGGAATTGGAGAGAGAGCAGGAAATTGAACCAAAGAAAGAATTTCAAAACAAGGATATACCTGATTTTGATCGAATAGAAACAGGACAGGAAGCGCATGAAAAAATGGCTGTGAAATATAAGGAGGGAAGCTTTGTGAAAACAATCGGAATGATTGGAGGCATGAGCTGGGAATCTTCCGCAGAATATTACCGGTTGGTCAATGAAGAAGTGAAAAACCGTTTGGGCGGGCTGCATTCCGCGAAATTCATTTTGTTCAGCGTGGATTTTGAAGAAATCGAGCAGCTGCAGGCAAGCGCTGAATGGCACAAAGCCGGAAAACTACTAGGGCAAGCTGCCAAAAGCCTTGAAAAGGCGGGAGCGGATTTTATCATTCTTTGCACGAATACGATGCATAACGTGATAGAAGAAATAGAAGAGAACCTTTCCATTCCGCTAGTGCATATTGGGGACGCCACTGCCGCTGCAATCAAGGAAAAGCAGATTCACAAAATCGGCTTGCTCGGTACCCGCTATACGATGGAAATGGACTTTTACAAATCCCGATTGGCTGCTGGCGGTTTGGAAGTGCTGCTTCCGACTGAACAGGAAAGAACCGAGATCAACCGGATTATTTTTGAAGAACTGTGCATGGGAACGGTGAGGGAAGCCTCGCGGAATTTTTTTTTAGAAGCCATGCAGAGCCTGGCGGCGGACGGAGCAGAAGGAATCATTCTTGGCTGCACCGAAATCGGCTTGCTGGTTCGAAAAGAGCATACGGGCATTCCGTTGTTTGATACAACGACAATTCATGCCAAAGCTGCAGTAGACTTTGCTTTGAGTAATTAAATGCCATTTAGAGGAAAATTCTGATATATTTAAACTAATAAGAAACCGTGTGCAGAAAGGATGATTCTCATGTGCGGAAGGTACTCCTTGTACGCAGATTACCGTGTCCTACTGGATCGTTTTGACATTGGTGAGGCAAGCTTTTCGGAAGAAGACTACTCACAAAGCTTTAACGTAGCACCTTCCCAGCAGGTAGTCGCCGTCGTAAGCGACGGCAAGAAAAACCGTCTGGGATTTTTAAAATGGGGGCTGGTGCCGCCTTGGGCAAAAGATGAGAAAATCGGTTATAAAATGATCAATGCGCGGGCGGAAACTGCGGCGGAAAAACCGAGCTTCCGGAATGCCTTCAAAAAAAAGCGCTGCCTGGTGGTAGCTGATTCCTTTTATGAATGGAAGCGGACGGATGATGGAAAAACGCCGATGCGCATCAAATTAAAATCTGGAGAGCCGTTCGCCTTTGCAGCTTTATGGGAGTCATGGAAGTCGCCGGAAGGCAAGACCGTCAACACCTGCTCGATTTTAACAACGAGAGCGAATGAATTGATGGGCACCATCCATGACCGCATGCCCGTCATTTTAACGAAAGAAGCGGAAAAAATCTGGCTCGATCCGAACGTGCAGGATGCAGAAGAGCTCGGCAGACTGCTTCAGCCCTTTGATTCCAAGGAGCTTGAAGCGTATGAAGTATCTGATGCTGTCAATTCACCAAAAAACAATGGCCCTGAGCTGATTGAGAAAGTTGGGTGACCAAAAGCTGGCGGAACTGATCCGGCCAGCTTTTATTGACGGGGGGAGTGGAGATGAAAAGCGGTTTGGTATTGGAAGGCGGTGGGATGCGCGGCGTTTACACCGGAGGCGTCCTGGAAAAGTTTCTGGAGGAAGAGATTTTTGTGGATTATATTATCGGAGTTTCGGCCGGGGCCTGCAACGCCTCTTCTTATGTATCGCGCCAGACAGGCCGCAACCACAAAGTGACCATCGGTTCTGTGCACCATCCCGACTATATATCCGTCAAGAACCTGCTGCTGAAAAGAGAATTATTCGGGATGAACTTGATTTTTGACGAAATTCCGAATCGGCTCGTGCCATTTGATTACGACAGTTTTCATGACGCAACGGAAGAGTTTGTCATCGGAACGACAGATTGCTTGACCGGAACGGCCGTTTATTTTGAGAAGCGGGAACATGCCAAAGATGTCCTGGCGATTGTGCGGGCATCCAGCTCGTTGCCTTTTATGGCGAAGCCGGTTGAATTCGAAGGCCGTTTGCTGATGGATGGCGGCGTAGCTGACCCCATTCCCATCCGCAAGGCTCTGGCAGACGGGGTCACAAAACCCATCATTGTGCTGACAAAAGAAAAAGGGTACCGGAAAAAGAAGAATTCCTTTGCCCGGCTGATGCCGGCGCTTTACCGCCAATTCCCGGGTATAGTGAAAAGCATGGAAAGCTGGTATTTGCGCTACAACGAAACGATGGAGTTTATCGAAGAATTGGAAACGGAAGGGAAAGCTCTCGTGATCCAGCCTTCTAAGTTCTATAAGATCAACGGAATGGAGCGGGATATTGAAAAGTTGACGGAGCTGTATGACCAGGGCTACCAGGATGCAGAAGAACGGATGGAAGAAATTATTAAGTTCATCTCAGTTTAAAGGCCATAAGAAAAACCGCTGAAGCCAGCGGTTTTTTCTATAGCCGTTTTACCGTTAAACTGCCGTTGTCCGATTGCAGAACGACGGAATGGAGTCCATCGCCGAATATGGCCTTGTTGCTTTTGGAACCGAAAAGGGAAGCTTTTCCATGATTTTTATGGGCACGAATGGAAACATTAACGGGATCTTTCAAAGTTTCGAGTGTGATGCTGCCGTTGTCGGATTTCAAGTCGATGTTCCGTTCAAGGTCGGGTGTCTGCAAATGGATTTTTCCATTGTCTGATTCCGCCTCTATATTTCCAGCGGCATTTTCCATTACAATACTGCCGTTATCCGATTTTAGTTTCATCGTTTTCGCATCTGCACCTTTTAAAGCAATTTTTCCGTTGTCGCTTTTTGCTGAAAGGGCATCGGCTTGGATTTCTCTTAATTTAACGGAACCGTTGTCAGATTTAACGGTGAGAATTGAGGCGGCGATGTTCTCTAATTTGATGCTTCCGTTGTCCGACTTGGCATCAAAAACGGTGCTGTTCAATTGTTCAGCTTCAATCTTTCCGTTGTCCGACAGGATTTTGATGGACTCATACATTTTTGAAGGCAGTTGTACAGTGACAACAGGGGATTTGGTGCTGATTGTGAAACTGAAAATTCCCCATTTCTTTACTTCGTCTTTCAGCGTAATGACCAGTTTGCGATCGATGACTTCTGTAAGGAACAGCTGATTATAACTTTTGTTTTCGATGTCGACATGCACTTCTCCATCAGAAGAGGGTCCGATTTCCAAAGAACCGTTGTCCAGTTGAATATCGACATGGTCAAATCCGTCGTGGTCCAATTCATTCTTTGTCAGATTCACAGACTTTGCCGGAAACTCAGCTTGGCTGAAATCAAACGAACCGATCAGTTCACCCGCAATTTCAGAAGGGGAGCCAAGTTCAGCTGCAATGTCCTGTTCGCTTTTGCCGTCTTCGCGCCCGTTAGAAAAATATTCCTGGATATCCTGAAGGATGTCCGTGCGTTCTTCTTCTGGAAGACGAGTTAACGCCTGTTCTAGTTCTTGGATAAACTGTTTTTCAGTCATTGTGCACACCCTCTTCAATTAGTTGGTTAACCCCGTCCGTGAAACTTTTCCATTCCGCCAATTGCTCATGCAAATACTCTCTGCCGGCTTCCGTTAATTTGTAGTACTTGCGTGGAGGGCCTTCACTCGATTCCTGCAAATACGTGCTGAAATATCCTTCTTTTGTCAGCCGGCGCAATAACGGATAAACCGACCCTTCGGATATGGCGATGCGGTCAGAGATTTTTTGAACCAGTTCATAGCCATAGCGGTCCTGCTTTTCAAGGAGAACAAGAACACAGAGGTTAAGAACCCCTTTTTTAAACTGGACATTCATCAGAAACTCACCTCTTTCTTTACTACTATTCATAAAACAGTACTGCTTAATAAGTACTATATCATCCACTACTGTTCAAAGCAAGGTATTGGAGAATTGACTTTATAAATTCAATGGCATACGTTAAGTTTTATGAAATGAAAAGGAGTTGGGAACAGCATGGCGAAAGTGAAACAGATCGAAGCGGTTCTCGCTGGATCGGAACCGTTTACCGTTATTGATATAAAAGTGAAAAACTATTTGCCGATGTTTTCGGATTACCAGCGGATGAGCCCCTTCTTTATGCTGGACCATGAACCTCCGCAAATCTTCCCGGCGATTTCAGGGGCTGGAAGAGTGGACGGACTGCATCCACATCGCGGATTGGAAACGGTGACGATTGTGTACGAAGGCGCGATTACCCATTATGACACCGAAGGGAATGGCGGGACGATCCATAAAGGCGAAGCCCAGTGGATGACGGCCGGCGCTGGAATTCAGCACACCGAATTCCCGGAGCTTCCGGAAGGCGGTGTTTGCGAAATGATTCAGTTGTGGGTGCTGCTTCCGCAGGCACAAAAAATGGTGGCCGCGAAATATCAGTCGCTGACTCGGGAAAAAATCCACTCGGTTCCGGTTCACGGTGGAGAAGTCCGTGTGATAGCGGGCGAATATGCCGGGACTGCGGGGGCGGCGCTGTCATTTTCACCTCTCCATCTTTTTGATGTCCGTTTGAAAAAAGAAGGGCAGGCGGAATTTGAGTTTCCGGCTCATTACAATACGGGAGCTTTTGTGGTGAAAGGCGAAGTAAGCGTCAATGGCGAAGCCTCTGTCGCTTCAGGGAATTTCATTCTGTTCGAAAACAGCGGTGAAGATTTTTCCGTCAATGCTTTAAAAGAGGAAACGGTTTTGCTTGTTTTGAGCGGGGAGCCGCTTGGTGAACCGATTGCCCACCGGGGCCCTTTTGTGATGAATACAAAAGAAGACCTGGATCAGGCGTTCCAGGATTATTGGAATGGAAAGTTTTAGTATAAACTTATATAGGTTTTCATTTATAATATAAGAACCACTGACAAGAGAAGGAGCACCCCGCATGAGCAGAGGTCGATTCGCATGATTATAAAACTGGACCATCGGCAACAAGAAACGGCTGAAGCGATTCAACGGATTCAAAAACCGGCATATGAAGTGGAAGCAAAACTGATTGGATTCGATGGCATTCCTCAACTCAAGGAATCCGTTGAAGACATTCAACGGAGCGATGAGATTTTCTGGGGCATGGTGGAAGAACGGCTGAAAGGATTCATTTCTTTTAAAGAAATAGGAAAGACCATTGATATTCATCGGCTCGTAGTTGACCCGGCGGCCTTTCGCCAAGGCATCGGGAAAACATTGCTGGTTCATTTGACGGAGCAATATGGCGATTATGACTTTCTGGTGAGCACCGGCACAGCTAATGAGCCTGCTGTAAAGTTATATAAATCGTTCGGCTTTGCCGAACAGAAGCGGTTTGAAGCAGCTCCTGGAATTACACTTAGTGAATTTTTAAAAAGAAAGTAAAAAGAACTATTTAATTTCGAAAAGAAACTAAATATAATGGTTGTATTACAAAACGGAAGCAAACAGTACGTTGTTAGGTTCTGTTTATAGTTCGGAGGTGGAATGATGAAAATAGATGAAACCGATAGAAAGATTTTAGAATTGCTGACAGCGAATGGACGCTGCTCTTATGTCGACATTGGAAAAGAGTTGAATCTTTCCCGGGTGGCAGTCCGTGAGCGGGTCCATCAACTGACGGAAGCTGGAATCATCGAAAAATTTACGGTAGTGATCAACAGCGAAAAAGTAGGGAAGCAAGTATCCGGCTTCTTTGAAGTGGACTGTGAACCTTCGTCACTGGTGGAAGTAGCGCAAGCACTTGCCGATAATCCAAATGTCGCCAGCTGCTACCAAATGACAGGGCCTTCCACTTTGCATATGCATGTCTTGGTAGACGATTTCATGGGACTGGAAAAATTCATAAATGAAGAGTTATACGCTCTTGAAGGCATTACTCGAGTAGAAAGCCATATTCTGCTTCGGCGCTTCAAAAGCAGAAATGGTTTAAAATTATAAAACGGAATAAAAGCCTGCAGCAATTAAAATTTGCTGCGGGCTTTTTCTTTTTGGTAATTTTGAAAATGGTGAAATTTATATGTCGGTAAACAAAAAGTATTAGAAATGAAAATAATAAAGACAAATCGAAAGGGGCATGAATATAAAATATGGTTTTTGTTAATTAGAAATGAGTAAAAAGTACTTTTTTGAAAATTCATATAGATTTTTATATTGCATTAACATATAATCAAAATTATCAAACAACTAACATTTGTTAAGTGTAATTGATTTTATGCTTAACAAATGTTAACAGGAGGTGTAAAGATGGTTGCTTTAATTATTCGTCGTGCCTTTCAATTAGTGTTTTTGCTTCTCGGAATCTCTTTCCTTGTATTTTCTTCTATGTATATTGCTCCCGGAGACCCGGCTTCGATTATCGGAGGGCCGACGGCAACTGCTTCGGATATTGAGGCAATTGAGGCCAATCTCGGATTGGACAGACCATTCTTAGTCCAATATGCCAATTATCTGGGCAACGCAGTCCAAGGAGATTTTGGCTATTCTTATCAAACGTCTCAGCCGGTAGGAGATGCCATTGCGGTTCGGTTCCCCAATACGTTGAAACTGGCCATCGCGAGCATGATTGTAGCGGTCATCATTGGAATCATTACCGGCCTTGTATCCGCACTTAAACAAAATTCGTTGCTCGATGTATCGGCTACAACGTTTGCGCTTGCCGGAATTTCCATCCCGAACTTCTGGTTAGGAGCTTTGCTGATACTTGTTTTTGCGGTAAATCTCCAGTGGCTGCCAGTAGGCGGGATGTCGCATCCGTTTTATACGGTAGACGGCATTAAAGAATTGATACTGCCGGCTATTACGTTGGGAACAGGTTCTGCGGCAATGATTGCCCGAATGACCCGCTCTTCGATGCTTGAAGTAATCCGGGCAGATTATGTGCGGACAGCGCGGGCCAAAGGGGTTAAAGAAAAAAACGTCATTTGGATTCATACGCTGAAAAATGCCATGATCCCGATCATTACGGTTATCGGATTGAACTTTGGCTTTCTGCTTGGTGGAACCATCATTACCGAGAAGGTTTTTGCCATCAATGGAGTAGGGCGTTTGATGATTGACGCCATTGCAGCACGTGATTTTCCAATGGTCCAAGGGTCGGTGCTGCTGGTTGCCACATTGTTCGTTCTTGTGAATCTGATTGTTGATATTATCTACACTTATATTGATCCACGCATCAAATACGATTAAAAGGGGGGAATGCTATGACAACGGCTGAAGCGGTAAAAGCAAAACCGAAGAAAAAGGAAAAGGCCTGGCAAACCACATTAAGGCGCCTGTTTAGAAACAAAATGGCCATAGTCGGCTTGATCGTCGTACTCCTCCAAATTCTATTGGCCGTTTTTGCACCGGTCATTACAATGCATGACCCCATCAGGCAAAATCTCGGCAGCAGTGAACTGCCGATGTTCAGCGACGGGCACTGGCTCGGTACGGACAACTATGGGCGCGACGTTTGGAGCCGGATTGTCTACGGCGCACGGATTTCACTGGTGGTTGGTGCAGTAGCTGTTTCGCTCGGACTGCTCGGCGGCGTCATACTGGGCATGCTGGCGGGCTATTACCGCAAACTGGATGCCATCATCATGCGTTTTGTTGATTTATTGTTTTCATTTCCCGGTATTTTGCTGGCGATGCTGATTATTGCCATTTTAGGGACTAGCTTAGTAAACGTAGCAATCGCCATCAGCATCTGGTCGATTCCGACATGTGCACGGATTGTGCGAGGCTCGGTGCTTTCGGTCAAAGAAAAAGAATACATTATGGCAATGCGTTCAATGGGGGCTTCCAATTTGCGGATTATGGTCAAACATATTCTGCCGAACGTAACCGCACCGATCATTGTTTTCGCTACTATGCGGATGGCAACAGCCATCCTTTCTACCGCCTCATTAAGTTATCTGGGGCTTGGCGCACAGCCGCCTACACCGGAATGGGGTGCAATGATTTCGCAGGGACAGGATTTTATGTGGACTTCTCCGCATTTGACGATTGTTCCCGGTATTGCCATTATGCTGACGGTCTTTGCATTCAATGTACTTGGTGACGGCTTGCGGGATGCGCTTGATCCGAATATGGATGTTGAACAATAAAACATTGGGGGAATTTAAATGAAGAAACAGTGGCTGTTTTTACTCGTATTGATTGGAATGCTGATTTTAAGCGCGTGTTCGGGAAGTACCATTCCTGAAGGAGAGGAAACCAGCGGAGCAGGCGATGCACCGGCTTCAGATGGAGCAAACGAAGTGGTATATGCTTCTACTTCTGATGCAGTGGGGCTTTCTCCGACGATGACAAATGATTCGGTGTCTTCAAATGTCATGACACAAATCTATGAAAACTTGTTTGAAAGAAATCCTGAAACGATGGAATTGGAACCTAAACTGGCCGAATCCTATGAAAACCCCGACGATCTGACGTGGGTCATCAAATTGAAAGAAGGCATCAAGTTCCAGGACGGAACAGACTTTAATGCCGAAGCGGTAAAATACTCATTTGATAAATTGCGCGACCCTGCAACTGCAGCACCGCGTGCTTCCCTTTTAGAGCCGGTGGATACCGTAACTGCCATTGATGAAACGACTGTAGAAATTAAAACAAAATACCCATATGGACCGTTGCTTGCAGCACTGTCACATTCCAACGCTGCAATTATCAGCCCGACAGCAGACGAAAAACAAGATTTGATGCAAAATCCGGTAGGAACGGGCCCCTTCAAGTTTGTCAGCTGGAACCAAGGCGACGAAATTGTACTTGAAAAGAACCCGGATTACTGGAATGGAGAAGTTGCCCTTGACCAAGTGAAATTTAAAGTGGTTCCTGAAATTTCAACTGCCATTTCAATGCTGCAAACTGGTGAAGTGAACTTCCTGGATGCATTGCCGCCGGAACAGATTTCCCGCATCGAAGGACTTGAAAATGTAGAAGTGACGAAGCAGGAAGGGACTCCTGTCTACTACTTGACGTTCAACCATTCAAGAGAACGCAACCAAAATCCGGATTTCCGCAAAGCAGTAGCAAGTGCGGTCGACCGTGATGCATTCGTTGAAAAATTGAATGGCTTAGGCGTCAGAAGCGACAGCATTTTAGGGCCGAAAGTATTCGGCTACACAGAAGAAGCGGATAAGGCGGGAACTCCGTATGATCCGGAATTGGCAAAACAGTTGGTGCAGGAAAACGGCTTTGGCAACGAACCGATCAAATTGCTTGCGGCTAACCGCGACAATTTCATCTTGATGGCTGAAATTGTGCAATCGCAATTAACTGAAGCTGGATTTAAAGTTGAAATTGAAACAATGGAATGGGCAACCTTCCTTGATACAGCACGCGGCGGGGAATACGACATGACCTTCCTCAGCTGGTCCAACGTAACGAGCGACGGTTCTGAAATGTTCTATCCGAACTTCCATTCCGACAACGTCGGCAACTCGAACCGTGCCCAGTACAGCAATCCGGAATTCGATAAATTAGTAGAAGCGTCGCGCACGACAATTGTGCCGGAAGAACGGGAAAAATTCTTAGCTGAAGCGAATCAGTTTATGCTGGATGACAACGCAGCAATCGTGATGTATCACGGCGTCGTGACTTCCGCTACTGAAAAATCCATTAAAGGCTTAAAAGTAGATCCGAACGGCCAATGGAGCTTAGCAAACGTAAAGAGAGAGTAGGGAGAATATGGCACAGACATTACTTGAAGTGAAAGATTTAGTAACCTCATTTCGTACAGCTGAAGGAACAGTACGGGCGGTTAAAGGAATTTCTTTCCACGTTGAAAAAGGAGAAACGCTTTGCATCGTAGGAGAGTCAGGGTGCGGGAAGAGTATAACGTCATTGTCTGTGATGGGGTTGCTGCCTTCGAACGGTTCGATTGAAAGCGGAGAAATTTTGCTGAACAATGAGCCTCTCCAAAATCTGTCACAGGAACAATTGAGAAAGCTGCGCGGCAATCAGATGTCCATGATTTTCCAGGAGCCGATGACGGCACTCAATCCGGTTTTGACAATTGGCTATCAACTGAGAGAGCCGCTGATCCTCCATCATAAATTGTCAAAGAGCGAAGCAACAAAGCAGGCAGTGGAATTGCTCAACCAAGTGGGGATTCCGAATCCGGCAAAGCGTTTGAACCAATATCCGCATGAGTTGAGCGGCGGCATGAGGCAGCGGGTCATGATTGCAATGGCCCTCGCTTGCCATCCAAGTTTGCTGATTGCGGATGAACCGACGACAGCGCTGGATGTGACCATTCAGGCGCAAATCCTTGATTTGATCAACGACTTGAAGGAAAAGCTGGATATGGGCGTTCTGTTAATCACACACGATATGGGTGTTGTAGCGGAAGTGGCAAATCGGGTGATGGTCATGTATGCCGGACTGAAAATTGAAGAAGGGCCGGTGGAAGAGATTTTCAATAACCCGAGCCATCCGTATACAATCGGATTGTTGAATTCGGTGCCGAATGTGGACGATCCGGAATTCGAACTTGAACCGATTCCGGGAAATATGCCCGGCTTGAACGAAGATATTCCGGGATGCCGATTCCATCCCCGCTGCAAATTTGCGATGGACAAGTGCAAAGTCATGGCGCCTCCTGAGTTCCACTTATCCCATGGCCATTCTGCAACATGCTGGCTGAATGAAAAGGAGGCGGAAACAGATGAGAACAGTGGAAAAGTCACCATCAAAGCCTGAAATCCTCTTGGAATTGAATGATGTTAAAAAATATTTTCCGATCAAAGGCGGCATTCTAAAACGCGTCCAAGGGAATGTCAAAGCTGTAGAGTCTGTCTCTTTAAAGCTCTATAAGGGAGAAAGTCTTGGAGTAGTGGGGGAATCGGGCTGCGGAAAATCAACGCTTGGCCGCACAATTCTGGGCCTTGAAGAATTGACGGACGGGAAAATAAAGTTTAATGAGCAGGAAATCCAGGATTTAAAGCGAAAAGAGAAGAAGAAGTTCGTAAAAGAAATGCAGATGATTTTTCAGGATCCTTATGCTTCTTTAAATCCTCGCCAGCGAATCGGAAATGCACTTGATGAAGTATTCCGGATGCATACCAATATGCCGGCTCAGGAACGAAAAGAGGCCGTACTCGATCTGCTGAAAGAAGTTGGACTGAAAGCTGAACATTATGACCGCTATCCCCACGAATTCAGCGGCGGACAGCGGCAGCGCATCGGTATTGCCCGGGCAATCGCTTTAAATCCTTCGTTCATCATTTGCGATGAAGCCGTTTCCGCTTTGGACGTATCCGTTCAAGCGCAGGTTTTAAAACTATTAAAGACTTTGCAGGAAAAGTATAATTTGTCTTACCTGTTCATTTCACATGATTTAGGGGTTGTCCGTTATTTCTGCGACCGGGTTCTGGTAATGTATTTGGGCCATACAGTAGAAATGAGCGATGTGACAAAAATCTTTAATCACCCGCTCCACCCTTATACCCGGGCATTGCTGTCGGCTATTCCAAGGCCGACGATGCAGGCGAAAAGAGAACGGATCCGATTGGTCGGCGATATGCCAAATCCGTCGAACCCGCCAAGTGGATGTGTATTCCATACGCGCTGCCCAATGGCGCAGGAAATCTGCAGCGTCGACAAACCGGCGTTCATCGAGCATGAAAAAGACCATTTTGCGGCATGCCATTTTGCAGGACAATCATTGAGCCGGGTGCTGGGGTAAGTCCCAGCAGTCGGCTATTATTTTGAAACTGGAGGAATTTCAATGGACTATTTACAGCACCCTTTCGATGCCAAACGGCACACAGCGTTTTCTAAAAAAGGAATGGTGGCAACTTCCCAGCCGCTAGCAGCACAAGCCGGAATTGAAGTGATGCGAAACGGCGGCAACGCAATCGACGCGGCCATCGCGACAGCTGCGGCTTTGACGGTTGTCGAACCAACGTCGAACGGCATTGGCGGAGACGCCTTTGCGCTGGTTTGGGTAAAAGAAAAATTGCACGGCTTGAACAGCTCAGGACCTGCGCCGAAGAGCATTTCAATTGAAGCGGTGAAAGCGTTGGGGCACGACAAAATGCCGGTGCATGGTGTGGTGCCTGTCACGGTTCCTGGAGTTCCGGCAGCGTGGGCGGAACTTTCGAAGAAATTTGGAAAACTGCCGCTTTCGGAAACCTTGAAGCCCGCGATTCGCTATGCGGAGGAAGGGTATCCGCTTACGCCGATTCTCGGGAAGTACTGGAAACTGGCGTATGACAAATTTAAAACGTCCTTTACTACGGAAGAATACCAATCGTGGTTTGATACGTTTGCACCGAATGGGAAAGCTCCCGAAATCGGTGAAATGTGGTCATCTCCTGGACATGCTTCAACATTAAGGGCAATTGCTGAAACAGATGGTCGGTCTTTTTATGAAGGAGAACTTGCGGATAAAATCGATGCATTCATGAAGAAGCATAACGGCTTTTTGGCAAAAGAAGATCTGGCTGCCTTCAAACCGGAATGGGTAGATCCAGTTTCCACGAATTACCGCGGCTACGACGTCTGGGAAATTCCACCGAATGGCCAAGGCATGGTGGCACTGATGGCGTTGAATATTTTTAAGAATTTGGGTGAGCCAAAATGGCAGTCGGCTGAGACATACCATGAACAAATCGAGGCGATGAAACTCGCTTTCACAGATGGCAAAGAGTTCATCACTGAACCGGAAGCAATGCCGGTAAGTGTTGAACACCTGCTTTCAGACGATTATGCGAAGCAGCGGGCAGGCACTATCGGGTCTGCAGCTTCTGATCCGGTTCCGTATGAACTGCCAAAAGGCGGTACGGTTTATTTAGCAGCGGCGGATGAAGAAGGAAATATGATTTCGTATATCCAGAGCAATTATATGGGCTTTGGATCGGGCATCGTGATTCCGGGCACCGGTATCGGGCTCCAGAACCGCGGAGCTGATTTCTCGTTGGAAGCGCAGCACCCGAATGTATTGAAAGGCGGGAAACGCACCTATCATACGATTATCCCCGGCTTCCTGACAAAAGAGGGGAAAGCGGTCGGCCCGTTTGGCGTGATGGGCGGTTATATGCAGCCGCAAGGTCATTTCCAGGTGGTCACAAATACCGTAGATTATCTATTGAATCCTCAAGCGGCCCTTGATATGCCGAGATGGCAATGGATGGAAGGCAAAACGATTTTAGTGGAACCGAACTTCCCAAATTATTTGGCTCAGGCATTGGCCCGGAAAGGGCATGCGATCCAAGTGGCAACCGACGGCGGCGCTTTCGGCCGTGGGCAGATCATTTGGCGTAATCCGGAGACGGGGGTACTGGCTGGCGGCACAGAATCCCGTACGGATGGATCGGTTGCTGCTTGGTAACAAATAAAAAAATGCGGGAAAAGTCGTCCGGAACCTCCAGCCTTAAGGTGAATGCCGATATTTTTGCCGCCTTTTTCCGCATCGGCATGTTAGGTTTTGGAGGAGGGCCTTCTGCAATCCCGCTCTTTCATACAGAAGCCGTCAAAAAATACAAATGGATGACCGACGATGAATTCGGCGATACATTGGCGCTTGGCAATACGATGCCGGGCCCTATAGCGACGAAGATGGCCGGGTATATCGGCTACCGGGTGAACGGCATCATCGGCAGTATTGTTGCCTTGGTTGCTGTAACCGTTCCAACTGTCCTGCTGATGATTTTGCTGCTTGGCGCTTTGCAGCAATTTAAAGGAGTGGAATGGGTCAACAATATGTCAGCGGCGGTCGTGCCGGTGGTCGGGGTGATGCTCGCGGTCATGACATGGGATTTCCTGAAAAAATCCGGCCAGTCGCTCGGCTGGGCCCGTGCCGTATTGTTTGTATTGATTGCGGCGGTATTAATGGAAGTGCTGAATGTACATCCTGTCTTTTTGATTATCGCTATCTTGCTGATTTCCTTGCTGTCCTTTAAGAAAGGGGGAGCGTCATGATTTACTGGTATATTTTTCTGGCGTTTTTCATTCCCGGCATTTTAGGCTACGGCGGAGGGCCGGCTTCAATTCCACTGGTTGAAAAAGAAGTGGTTGACCGGTATGGATGGATGACCACTCAGGAATTCGGCGAAGTGCTGGCGCTTGGCAATGCTTTGCCCGGTCCGATTGCAACCAAAATGGCCGGTTATGTCGGGTATATGGAAGGCGGCATTCTGGGCTCTGTCATCGCATTGTTTGCGTCCGTGGCGCCTTCTCTTATCTTAATGATTCTGCTGATGGTGACTTTGCTGAAATACAAAGATTCACCAAAGGTAAAAAATATAACGAAATTGATCCGGCCGGTGATTGCGGTGCTTCTCGGCGCCATGACGCTCCAATTTTTCATGACGTCGGTCGATACATCCGGCAGCGTGCAGACCGTCATTCTGATTGTGATCAGTTATTGGATGCTTGAAATCCGTAAAATCCATCCTGCATTTGTCATCCTGCTGGCGCTTGCCTATGGCGGAATATCAGGATTTTTATAAGAGAAGAAAACCATCCGCAGATGATGCGGATGGTTTTTTGTTTAGAGCAGATTTCTTTACAATAATTGACCGACTCCTTATTATGGGGTAATGCGGACAAAGATTGTCCGGGTTATCAGGATTGAGGTGAACTCCATGCACATGAAAACAGGCGTTGAACAATCGGTTTACGCCATACTTTTACTGAATATGCTTCCGGAAAAGGCTGTGTTGCCAGGCGAAGCGATCAGCCAGCAATTGAATGTTTCCACGAGCTATTTCCAGAAGCTGCTGCGCAAGCTGGTCAGTGCGGATTTGATTGCCTCCGTGCCTGGAGTAAAAGGCGGCTTTAAATTAAAGAAAAAACCCGAAGACATTTGTGTGTACGATATATATTTGGCAATCGAAGGGCGGCAGTCGCTTTATTCGCCGAGCGGCATTTTAGGCGACATGCTGGAGCTTGAACAAGAGGAAGATTGCTGTTTGCTGTCTGACTTGATGGAAGAAGCGGAGACTGCCTGGAAGTCGGTTATGAAGCGAGAAACGATTGCCACCTTGGCTGAGAAAATGACAGAACAGCGTTTTTTGCCAAAAACAGAAACATTGAAGCAATGGCTCCAGGAAAAAATGGTTGCCTGAGATAACGGAAGGGTGAAGGTCATGATTGCAAGCATTTCCCGCATTAATGAATTGGCAAAAAAATCTAAAGAAGCCGGCTTGACGCCAGCTGAAAAAGTGGAGCAGCAAGTGCTCCGAGAAGATTACCTCCGGGAAATCCGCGGGCAAATCGAAAATACGGTCACCAGCTTGAAAGTACTGGATCCTTTAGGCGATGATGTGACGCCGGAGAAAGTAAAAAACGAAAAGAAGCTCCGGCAGCAATAAGAGGAAGTTACACATAGGCAAGCTTCTTAGTCCTTTAAACTAATAAAGAAAGATGTGAAAATAAATGAATGATTATTTAGTAAGAGCTTTGGCTTATGATGGACAAGTACGTGCTTATGCAGCGCGGACAACCCAAACGGTAGGAGAAGCGCAGCGCCGCCATTATACGTGGCCGACCGCTTCAGCGGCTCTTGGCCGTTCAATGACTGCCAGTGTAATGCTTGGCGCCATGATGAAAGGCGAAGAAAAATTGACGATTAAAATCAATGGTGGGGGTCCACTGGGGACGATTCTGGTGGATGCGAATGCAAAAGGCGAAGTCCGGGGCTATGTCTCGAATCCGCAGACGCATTTTGACTTAAATGAACAAGGGAAACTCGATGTCAGACGGGCAGTCGGCACCGAAGGAACTCTTTCAGTGTCAAAAGACATCGGCTTAATGCAGCCGTTTGTCGGGCAAGTGCCGATTGTGTCAGGTGAACTGGGAGAAGACTTTACCCACTATATCGTAACGTCGGAGCAAGTGCCATCGTCCGTTGGCGTCGGGGTTATTGTAAACCCGGATAATACCATCCAGGCTTCAGGCGGTTTTATCATCCAGCTATTGCCGGGGACAAGCGAGGAAGTGATCACCCAAATCGAACAGCGCTTGTCGGAAATCCCGACGATTTCCAATATGGTCCGCGAAGGAATGACGCCGGAAGAAATTCTGGAAAAAGTGCTTGGCAACAACAATTTGAAAGTGCTCGACAATATGCCTGTCCAATTCCAATGCCAGTGTTCAAGAGACCGCATCCATAATGCGATTGTGAGCTTAGGCACTGCAGAAATCCAGGACATGATCGAAACAGACGGCCAAGCAGAAGCACAATGCCATTTCTGCAACGAAAACTACCTCTTCACAAAAGAAAATCTGGAAGATATGCTGGAAGCAATCAACTAATCAAGGAACCATCCGCTGGAATTACAAGCGGATGGTTTTTTTACGTTAATTTCGAAAAAGCTTTTGATTGGTATTCCCACCGCGTTGTGATATATTTATCTTGAATTCGAGATAAGTTTCAGCTGCTGGCATTTAGGGAAAAGAAATCCTTGAGGCAGCTCCACTATTAGGAGGTATTTTTTTATGATACACATTTTTCAGCAAGGTTCCAATCCATCAAAGCCGACTTTTCTAGTATTGCATGGGACAGGAGGCAATGAGCATGACTTGTTGCCGATTGCATCACATATCGATTCGGAAGCGTCTGTGCTGAGTGTCCGAGGCAATGTATCAGAAAACGGCATGCCGCGATTTTTCAAACGCCTTTCGGAAGGCGTATTTGATATGGCAGATTTAAAGGCACGTACAGAAGAGTTGAATCAATTTATCGCAACAGCAGCCGAAGAACATGGCTTTGACCGCAGCAATATCATCGCCATCGGCTATTCGAATGGCGCGAACATTGCGGCCAATTTATTGTTCACTTATTCGGATGCGTTGAAAGGGGCAATTCTGCATCATCCGATGGTGCCGAACCGCGAGACGCAGCTGCCTGATTTATCAGGCGTCCAAGTATTCATTGCTGCAGGCACGAATGATCCGATTTGCCCGGCTGAGGAATCCACTGACTTGGAAGGAATGCTCCAAAACGCGGGTGCTGCGGTTAAGCTGCACTGGGAAAACTACGGCCATCAATTGACCATGCCGGAAGTGGAAGCGGCAAAATCCTGGTACGATCAATTATAAAATCCCATGCCCCTTGTAAAACAAGGGGTTTTTTAAAGTTTAGGAGGAGGGACGACATGCAAAACAATCCGCTGATTCAACAACAGCTCGAGGCATGGATCCAGGAAAACAAAGGGCACGCTATATTGGGCACGACTGCGCAGTACATACCGGCACTCGGGAGCATCGATCCGAGTTTGCTTGGCATCTGCATGGTCGATGAAGACGGCCATTATTACTGCGCTGGAGACACAGACAAGGAATTCACGCTTCAAAGCATTTCAAAAGCATTGACGTTTATCGCCTTAAGCTGCCATTACGGATTGGAATTTGTCCTTGAACGAGTGGATGTGGAACCGACGGGTGAAGCTTTCAATTCGATTATCCCTTTTGAGATCCATCGGCCGAACAAGCCGTTCAATCCGTTTATCAATGCAGGCGCCATCACGGTTTCTGCACTGTTGCCTGGGCCCACCAGCCAGAAGAAATACGAATACCTACTGTCATTTTTGGAAAGCCTGGTTGGCCATCCGCTTGAAATGGATCAGGAAGTGTATGATTCCGAATGGAAAACTTCTCACCGCAACCGGGCACTGGCCTATTACTTAAAAGAAGCGAACTTTTTGGAGATTGAAGTAGAAGAGGCGCTGGATATCTACATCAGCCAATGTTCGATTAAAATCAGCGTGAAGGATTTGGCATTGATCGGCTTGATCATTGCTTATGATGGATACAATCCCATTACGAAAGTGAAGCATTTTTCGGATGAAATTGCCCAAGTGGCAAAAGTGCTGATGGTAACTTGCGGCATGTACAATTCATCAGGGAATTTTGCAGCTCATGTCGGCATCCCGGCAAAAAGCGGCGTGTCCGGCGGAATTCTGGCAGCGGTCCCGCCGAAACTGCATTCCCAAACCTATGAATTCCGGGCAGGGGCAGGCATCGGCGTTTACGGGCCGGCGATTGACGCTACTGGAAACAGTGCGGCAGGAACGATGATGCTTCGCCAAATTTCAAAAGAGTGGGATTTAAGTATATTTTAATAAGGAAACCCCGTGAACGATGAAGCGTTCACGGGGTTTTTTGTATCGAACCGGAAATTTCTTTCACATGGAATGCTAAGCTTTTCAGGTTTACAATGCATTCATATTTGTGTTGGTTTGCCCAATCCCTAAATTGCAAGGTGATCAAATGGGAGTTGACCGATTTAATTTCCGGCGCAATGATGTCGCCCATTTCCTGATTTTCGAGCACGTGGGCAATTGCGATGCTGATTTGTTGGCTCATGTCGTCCTCATGTTTGACAAGAGACAGCAGAACGCCTTTTTCCGGGAGCTGCCCAGTCGTTGTTTTGCTGGCTGTGAGGAATACGAGGTCACCCGGCTGCAGGTCTTCAGGCTGAAGGGGTTCGCCTGAAACAGTCGTGAATGTTGAGGCTGCTGTTACTTCATAATAAGTGCCATCGATTAAAAGGGCTTCCTCGGAAGCAAGCTGGACCACACGCACCGAATTGTAATCCACAAGCGGAGTTTTCAGATTAACGGCTTTTGGAGGAGGAGCGCTTTCGGAAGAAACAGGCTGGGGGGTGCAGCCGCCAAGTGCCATGGTAAAAAACAAGACAAAAAGAACCACTGCCAATTTCCCCATATCTTCCCTCCTCCTAACATCAATTATAAAGATAGACGTTAAATTGGAAATAAAGTTACAAAAAAGAAGAAAATTTTCAAAATATTTTTTAAATATAGAGATGAAGTGTAAACCGAAGATTTTCTGTTGAACTTTCTTGGTTTTATTGGCCTATTCAATTGCCAAAAATGTTTGAGAATATATCGGTCGGGTATTTCTTGAGTAGTAAGATTTTTCAAAGATACACATCAAAAATTGGAGGTATCAAAAATGGCCAGCAATAACTTTATGGGGACGTTTGATAACGAAACAGAAGTGTTGAGAAAAATCGAAGAACTGAAATCGCAGGGAATATCGGAAGACCACATGTATGTCATGGCTCATGACAAAGACCAGATTTCGATGGTCCGCGGACGCACCGATGTAGATTACAAGGCTACGGAAGGCGGCGGCTGGATGGACAAGTTTATGGGCTTTATGTCGGGTAATGAGCCGGTCCGCCAAGCGTTTAACGACATGGGTGTAGACGGCAACGAAGCAGACCGTTACTACCAGGAAGTGCAAAACGGAAAAATCCTGTTGTTTGTGGACAAGGAAATTGGTGATTCCTACAATAACAGAACCGGAAGCGGCAGTTCTGCCTATGGCGACCCGATGAAAAATACTTCGTCAGGTGCTGGGGCAGGCGCAGCGTCAGGTATTGTAGGCGCTGACGATACTTCCCGCTACACAGGAGAAGATTCCGGCATGGTTGCACGGGATGGCTTGACGGTGGATACCAACGAAGCGAACGATGTCAACTTCCATTCAGGGCGCAACTTAGTGGATTCCGACGAGACTTCCGCTTCATCAAGACTGGATGACAGTGAATCGGCAGGAGTTGGCCGGAAGTCCGGAACAGGATTTGGCTTAGGGTCTGGAAGTTCAGTCGATGATGTTCCTTCGCCAAGCCGCGATACAGGAGATTTCACTGCAACCAACGAAAGCCGTTACGGGGACACAGACCGCGCAGGCGGAATGGGAACCAGTGGCGTTCGTGACACTCACAGTGCCACAGAAGATTTTACAGACCGTGACCGTACCGACCGCGACTTTTTAGATTCGGATCGTGACCGGACAAATAGCGGCATGCTGGATAGTGATCGAGATCGCACTGACAAAGGCTTTATGGATACTGACCGCAATCGCACCGATAGTGGTATGCTAGACCGCGACCGTACCGACCGCGACTTTACAGATACCGACCGGGACCGTATGGATACCGATCATGACTTTGCAGATTCAGATGAAGAGCGGCTGCGCCTTCACGAAGAACGCCTGCAGGTCAATAAAGACCGTGTACAGACTGGTGAAGTAAATGTCAGCAAACGTGTTGTTGAAGACCAGCAGACAATTGAAGTGCCGGTAGAACGTGAAGAAATCTATGTGGAACGCCGCCCGGTAAACGAAGAAGTTGATGGAGATTCAACCATTGGCAGAGATGCCTATCAAGAAGGCGACAATATCCATATTCCATTGACGGAAGAACGGGTGAACGTCTCGAAAACGGATGTTGTCAGCGAAGAAATTGTAGTAGGCAAACGGAAAGTACAGGACACTGAAGTAGTCAAAGAAACCGTCCGCAAAGAAGAAGCGGATATTGACGATGACAGTGATCTTGGCAGAGACGATTTTGACCGCAACCGGACAGATCGGCGCTAAAGCAAAATCAAGGCGGGGATTTCCCCGCCTTTTTGTGTGGAAAAAAAGCGGGAATAGCGTATCATGAAAGTAAGGCAGGAGGGATAAAGGATGGACGGCAAAAAAAGAAGCGACGTTAAACCGGGATTAGAAGTCAATATTGTGTTAAAACAGGATCAACGAACGGGCAAGAAAACACGGGGGATTGTCAAAGATCTTTTGACGAATTCCGCTACGCATCCGCATGGCATCAAAGTAAGGCTTGAAGACGGCCAGGTGGGGCGCGTAAGCGAAATCCTCGGCAGCACTGACAAATAATTCATAAGCTCAAAGGACCCGGATTAACGGGTCCTTTTTCATCCTTTTTTTATGCTAGAATAAAGTATCGTTTATTTATTGAAGAGAATTTTTTTGATTTGCCACTTAGACCTGCCAGACAGCTCTCCCGGTAAATGCGGCGGGAATCATACTGTCTGATTAAATAAGAGAATGCACCAGAAATGCGAAGGAGTATCGTATGAGCAATTTTTTTGAACGCAAACAAAAACAACTCGGAGTGGAACTGAACAAAATTCAACGCAAAGCTGTGGAGCGGACAGAAGGGCCGCTGCTCTTATTGGCGTGTCCCGGATCGGGCAAAACAACCACGATGATTATGCGAGTCGGATATTTGATTGAAGAGAAAAAAGTGCAGCCGCATCGCATAAAAGCCATCACGTTCAGCAAGGCATCTGCCATCGATATGCAGGAACGCTATAAACGTTTTTTCCCGAAGCTTGCACCGGTTGATTTTTCCACGATCCATAGCCTGGCTTTCCAGATCACGCGGGAATACTTTGCGGAATCCCGTTACGTCATGATCGAAGGCAGCGAATCGCATGGCCTTCACAAAAAGCGCCTGCTGCGTGAAATGTTCGAAACGGAAGTCGGGGAACCGATCACCGACGACCAGCTGGATGAATTGACGTCGTTCATCAGTTTTGTAAAAAACAAAATGACGCCAAGAGAGCAATGGAAAAAGTTAGAGGCACCTTTTGAAGGGGCCATTGAGATATTAAAGACGTACGAGGCTTTTAAAGAGAACTACGATGTCCGATTGGTGGATTTCGATGACATGCTTTCCCTCGCGAACGAAGCGCTGGAGAAAGATGCGGATCTGCTTGCGAAGTACCAGAATCGCTGGGATTATGTCATGACCGATGAAAGCCAGGATACTTCGATGATTCAGCATGCCATCGTGGAAAAGCTGGTGGCCCGCCACAACAACCTGTGCGTGGTTGCAGATGACGACCAGTCGATTTATACATGGCGTGCGGCAGAACCGACGTATTTGCTGAAGTTTAAAAATGTGTACCCGGACGCCTATGTGATGAAAATGGAGCGCAATTACCGCTCCTCCAAAAACATTGTAGAGGCCGCGAATTTATTCATCAAAACGAACAAAAAACGGCACGACAAAAACATGTTCACCAAGCAGCCGGAAGGAGATCCGATTATCATCCGGCGCCTCGCTTCAGAGGAAGCGCAGTTGAAGTATGTGATGAAGGAACTGAAAGAACTGAAGCATTTTGGCGACGTGGCCATCCTTTACCGCAATAATTCCTCTTCGACGCTTTTGATGAGTGAACTGGACCGTCTGGGCATTCCTTTTTATATGAAAGATGCGGACAACCGTTTCTTCTCGCACTGGATTGTAGAAGACATGCTGAATTTTATGCGCTTCAGTTTGAAGCCGGAACGCATTGACATTTATGCGAAAATCGCTTCAAAAACAAATGCCTACTGGTCGGGCAGCCAATTAAAGCAGTTGAGCCGCATGAAGCCGACTGTAAAAAATGCGTTCGATGAAATCAACTTGAACATTACGCTGAAGGACTACCAAATCAAAATTCTTGCCGAGCAGAAAAAATGGTTTGATGCATTGAATGGCATGAAACCGTTAAAAGTGATCCGGACAATCCGGGCGGATCTGGGATACGATCAAATGCTTGCGAGCCGTGCTGAAAAATTCGGCATGCGTCTGCAGTATTTGGAGCAGATTTTGATTACGCTGGAGCAAATTGCCGAACCGCTTTCAAGCATGACTGAATTTGCGAAAAGACTGAAGGAATTGGAGCAAGTCACCCAAAATGCAAAAGCCGAAAAAACCGAGGACATGCTGACTTTATCCACTTTCCACAGTTCCAAAGGCTTGGAATTTGAACGGGTGTATATGATTGATTTGGTGGAAGGCATCATCCCGACCGAAGAAGATGCAGAAAACCCCGACACCTTGGAAGAAGCGCGGCGGTTGTTTTACGTCGGCATGACGCGTGCCAAAAAGCATTTGGAACTGATCAGCTATGACAGCGAGTCCCGCTTTGTGGATGAAGTGCGGGATATTGTGGTGCCGGAGAAGCCGGTAGCCCCAAAAACCCGGACGGTCGCTAAGACACCGATTAAAGTGGATGTTCCGGATAACCCGAATGCCGCTAAAAGGGAAGATGAACTTTTGGAAGGGGCAAGAGTTCGCCACCGTGTTTTTGGCACGGGCAAAATCATTGAACGGGATCATGAGCGCATCTCGATCCAATTTGCCAAAGAGCGGAAAGAATTGCTGATTGATATTTGTTTGAGCTATAAGCTATTGGAAGTACTGGATTAACCACAACAGTTTTAAGAACGCGGAGATGGGAAAATGAGGATCAGGGATTGGGATCGAAGTTTAAAAGTTCGTCTGGTAGGCGAATTTTTTATGAACACAAGTTATTGGATGGTATTTCCATTTCTCGCGATTTATTTTGCAGATGAATTCGGAAAAGGGACGGCCGGGCTTTTGCTCGTCATCTCGCAAGTTTTTTCAGTGGCGGCTAATTTGGTGGGGGGGTATTGCGCAGACCGCTTCGGCCGGCGCGCGATGCTTGTATTTGCATCGATTGCCCAAGGAGGGGCATTTCTGCTGTTCGCTTTTGCCAACTCGCCGTGGCTCGAGTCGCCTGAGCTAGGGTTTATCGCCTTTACGCTGGCAGGCATGTGCAGCTCGCTTTACTGGCCAGCCAGCCAGGCGATGATTGCAGATGTTATTCCAGAGAAATACAGAAGCGATGTATTTGCTATTTTTTACACCACGTTGAATATTGCAGTTGTCGTCGGACCGCTATTTGGTGCGGTGCTGTTCTTCACGTACCGTTTTGAACTGCTGCTGGTTGTCGCAGTCATTTCGATGGTGCTGGGCCTTATTCTCCGGCTTTATACAAATGAAACTTTGGCGCGGGAATTGGCAAACCACTGGGCAACGGAAGAAAAAACCGGTTGGCCGGCAGCTGTCGCTAAGCAGTTTAAGGAATACGGACTTATTTTCAACGATCGCCTGTTTTTGCTTTTTGTCATTGCAGGCGTTTTGGTGGCTCAAACGTTCATGCAGCTGGATTTGCTGATTCCGGTTTATTTGAAAGAAACCATTGATGTCCAAACGATCGCTTCTTTGTTCGGCAGAGAATGGTCAGTGACCGGAGAAACGTCCTTCGGTTTCCTGTTGTCTGAAAATGGCTTGCTGGTGGCATTGCTTACGGTAATCGTCACGCGGTGGATGACGCAATTTCCGGAGAAATGGGTCTTTTTCCTATCCACTCTTCTTTACGCAGCAGCCATGCTGCTGTTTCCGCTTACGTCATGGTTCTGGATGTTTGTCGTCGCGATGGGGATTTTCACTTTTGCCGAACTGATGGTAGTGGGAGTACAGCAAAGCTTTATCTCGAAACTTGCACCAGAAGACAAAAGGGGCCAATATTTTGCAGCAGCCAGTTTGCGCTATACGATTGGCCGGATGATTGCGCCGCTTTCCATCCCGATGACGGCGTGGTTTGGATTCGGTTGGACATTCGCCATCTTGGCAGCTTTGGCTGTGGTCAGCGGATTTGTCTATTTAGCGATGTTTCGATTGTTTGAAAAAAGGCCTTCCTATTGAGGAAGGCCTTTTTGGTTATTCTTTTTTCACTAAGCGTAAAAGCATGTGGGCTAACATATGGCGTTCTTCTTTTTCCCCTACGCTCCATAATTGCTGTAAAACATATTCTTCGCGGTTTTTTGGATCTTCGTTTTTCGCCAGGTAATCGGCGACTTTTTCAGTGATTTGGGCCAAGCGTTCTTCACTTAATCCCATTTTTTCACCCAGTTCAACTTTTGAGCCTAAGTATTGTTTGAAGTGTTCAAAATTTGCTAAAATATCCTCCTTTTTTTCATTGTCGAAGGATTTTAGTTTCTCATCTACTTTTTTATCGATATTTTCCATTTTAGTCACACTCCTTATATTTTTCTTGCACTACCTGTTTACCTCACACAACTTCTTTTAAACGTCAGAATAATTAAAATAGTAATTAGTTGACTGTTTAACGGAAAAGACTTAGGGTATTGAGATAAGTAGGATGGATTTTAAGGAGGATGATGAATGTATGACATTATACGACGAAATTCAGAAACTCAAAGCTTTCAATTGTGAAGACCGCTGTGTTTTAAGTGTGTATCTCAATACGAACCCCGCCGATTTAAATGCGCAGAACGGGGCATGGAAAATACACCTTAAAAATGGATTGAAGCGGATTGAGGAATATATAACAGCCTCCCAAAATGAGAAAGAACTTAAAACCTATCAATCCTTAAGAAAAAAAGTTGAACGAGAAATCAATGACCATCGCGATGACCTGAATAAGGGCGTTGTAATTTTTGCGTCTCCACAGGATGATTTGTGGTTTGTGCATTATGTGCAAGTGCCGGTTAAGACAAGTTTCCACTGGGAAAGTGCACCGGTACTGGATGAGTTGAGATATATGTACAAAGCCTATCCATATGCCGGAATTGTGTTGCCAAGCTTTAAAGGTGTTCGAATCCTGGATACTTCCATGGGAATGATCAATGAAGAAGTATTTGAGGAATTTGATTCAGGGCTGGATGTCTGGAATGAACAGAAAGGCGTCCATTCTGCTTCCCATACAGCAGGGGGCAGCACAGGATCTTTCAATGCTGGAAGCCACGTCGGAGGCAACTCGGGCAGTGCAGCAGACGACTTTAACTGGCGCATGAAAGAAAACCTTGAGCGTTTCTACAAAGAAATGGCAGGAAAGATCGAAAAAATGAAAAAAGAGCGCCATTGGGATGAAGTCCACGTTGTTGGCGAAACAGAACAGGCTAAAGCTTTTGCCAAGGGATTGCCGAAAAAACCGGCAAGCTGCATCTACAAAAACTTGGCAAATGCCAATCCGAGCCAGATTATCCATGAAGTATTTGAAAAGTAAAACCAAAAGGCCTCAGCACTTTGCTGAGGCCTTTTGGTTTTTATGGACGAGGCTGCGGACAAAACGTGCATGTGGCAAAAGCCGGCAGTTCCTTATACAGACAGCAGGTCTTCCGCAGCGGACCCGATACGGCTTGCTTCAATGAAGCGGTCCCCATCAATTTTTGCAGATAGGAAGTTTTAATGGGTGCCCAATTGCTTGGTTCGAGCAGCCAGTCGATGTCTTCGGCAGTTCTTCTCGGCTCTCTTTTTTCCAAAGTGGCGTAAAACCAGACAACGGAGCCGAGCACATTTTCCCATAGGATAAGGGGAGAAATTTTCACGTGTTTTCGAAATTCCTTGATTAGGCTATCCACTTGCTCCGTTAAAACGAAATGCATCGCCTCCTGCCGGTTTTCAGGAGAAACTGGCGTATAGTGGCGTGAATCAATATGTGTTTGAAGCAAATTGAACCCGTAATTATGTATGCGGCCAAATTCGATGTCTTTCCATGAACAGGCGAAGTAGCCATTGTGAAAAGTAAGCAAGTCGAATTGTGCAGAGATGAAAAGCGCATATTGGCGGAAAAAGTAAGAGACAGCTACGCCGTTATTGTCCGTGCCGCTCCATTGTTTGGTTTCTTCGATGAGTGTCTCGAAATCGGAAGACAAACGAGAAGCGGGGGGGCGATCAACAGCGATGGATTGAGCCGCTAATTTATGTTTCAACTGAACGGGAAATTCCACAAGTCCTTCCTCCTTTATTTTTCATGCTACGGCAAAAGGAAGTATTTGCAAAGTGATAAGCTGGTCTTATAGAAATCGATAAAAACTATCACCTTTTCTTTATAGAAGAAGTTAGCTACTCTATAGAAAAGAAGGGGTGAAAAAATGGAATTTACAATCGGCAAAATTGATCATGTACAAGTGGCAGCACCAAAAGGCAAGGAACAGGAAGCTATTGGTTTTTATGCAGGCATTCTCGGCATGAACGAAATCGAAAAACCGGATGCTTTAAAAGGCAGAGGCGGCGCCTGGTTTGAGTTTGGCTCTTACCAATTGCATGTCGGTGTGGAAGAACCGTTTTCGCCGGCCAAAAAAGCACATCCGGCTTTTAGGGTGAACGGGTTTTATGCGCTTCAGGACCATTTGGCTGCAAACCACTACGAAGTGAAAAACGACACCAGCATCCCGGGGGTTCAGCGCTTTTTTGTTTCCGACCCATTCGGCAACCGTCTGGAATTCCTTAACGGTGAATCATGAGACTGCTCGAAATATAAAAACGCTCCGCATCAGCGGAGCGTTCATTTTTTTACAGGGCAGTAGGGGCATTTGTCGGTATCCGGCAGTTCTTTGTACAAGCAGCACGTAATGCGCTGATAATCTGATCTCGATTCTTCAAAGCTGCGTCCGCCCAGAAATTGCCGGAAAGGGGATTTGCGCATTTCCGGCTGCCAGATGGCAGAATCCAGAAGGGCGGCTGCATCTTGTTCCGCTTGTTCCGACTCGAGCATGCCATACATCCAGATGGCGTATCCCCAGATATTTTCCCAAAGAATTAATTTCGAAACGTGACCGGCTTTCCGGAAGGCTTCCACCACAGGAAATGCATAGTCCTTTAAGACTTTTTCCAAATCGTCTTCTTTGCGGCTGCGGACAAAGCGTTCGTCAATTTCGAATGCAATGCCGCCTTCTGTCCTTACAAGATAAACGGCATCAAGCGGCCCTTCCCACATCTTGCCGTGGGCGAGCAGGTAGAGCTGAGCGGTTATAAAAAAGCCGAAGCGCCGCATGAAGATAGACGATGCTACTGCTTCAGTGGATGCTCCGGTTTGTAATTTAATTTCAGCGGCCAGTTCAGGATAATGGCTGCCAAGGCCTTGCTGCATGGTCATAAAGCCATGCGCATCTTCCCGGACTTTCACCTGGAAAAGCTCAAGTTCTTTCATATCAGGCTCCGCTCTTTGCTTGGCGGAGTTCCGGTACGATGCAGCGCCCTCTGCCGAATGGAACACAATGCGGCGTGCCGAATAATGGGTCTTTGGAAACTTGGCATTCCATGCCGAAAACAGAACGAACAAGGTCGCAATTGATGACATTTTCCGGAGTTCCTTGGCCGAAAACCGCCCCGTCTTTAATGGCGATGATATTGTGTGCGTACCGGGAAGCCAGGTTCAGGTCATGCAGCACCATAATGATTGTGCGGCCATGCACTTCATTCAATTCAAACAGCAGATCCAGGATTTCAATCTGATGCGTCATGTCCAGATAAGTGGTAGGCTCATCAAGAAGAATGATGTCGGTATCCTGAGCAAGCGTCATGGCAATCCACGCACGTTGGCGCTGGCCGCCGGACAGTTCATCGACCGGCTTGTCGCGGAATTCATCAACGCGCGTGGCCTTCATGGCAGCTTCGACTTTCTCGGTATCTTCTTCCGTCCAGCGCTTCAGCCAGGACTGGTGGGGATAGCGACCCTGTTTTACCAGATCATGCACCGTCAAGCCTTCCGGTGAAACAGGAGACTGTGGCAGAATGCCCATTTTCTTTGCCACTTCCCGTGAAGATAGCTTGTGGACTTCTTTGCCTTCCAGCAAGATAGAACCTTCTTGAGGTTTAAGTAAACGCGCAATCGAACGAAGCAGTGTGGATTTGCCGCAGCCGTTGCTGCCGACAAATACTGAAATTTCGCCGCGCGGAATGGATAAGTTCAGGTTTTCGAATAATAAATTTTCGTTATAGCCAATTGACAAGTTGTTGGTTTGAACAGCCGTCGCCATTGTGCAATTCCTCCGCATCTTTTTCCATAAGTCGAACTCAATGCAAAATCTTATTACGGCTACTATATCATAAATTCATGATAAATGAGAACGATTTTCATCTTATTTCACAAAAATCCTTTACAATAAAGTGTACAAGCACTAAAATTATACTTATTGAGAACGGTTATCAAATAGCTGGGAGGCTTACCTATATGAAAAAGAAATGGATGTTATTGACGGCAATGATTTTGCTTGTTTTGGCAGCTTGTTCATCTGCTGATGAAGAAACGGCCACTAATGAAGAGGCCGCGGGAGAACCGGTGACAATTACCGGAACGAACGGGGAAGTAAAATTGAAGGCACCTGCTAAAAAAGTGGTTGTGCTGGAATGGACATATGCTGAAGACTTATTGGCTGTAGGCGTTCAGCCAGCAGGAATGGCAGACATCGCTGAGTACGGCAATTATGTCAATATCGAGCCCCAATTGGATGAAACAGTAGTAGACGTTGGCGGACGGCAAGAACCGAACCTGGAAGCCATCGCCGCGATTGAACCGGATCTGATTATCGGTGTAAGCTTCCGCCACGACGCGATGCTTAAAGAACTCGAAACCATCGCCCCAACGGTCATCTTCAATCCGTATCCGGAAGATGAAAGCATTGACCTTTATCAGGAAATGGAAACAACGTTCAAGGAAATTGCCAAAGCGGTAGATAAGACAGCTGAAGCGGATCAAGTCCTGGCTGATCTTGAAAAAGAATACGAAGCAAGCGCTGCTGAAATTGAAGCCGCCAACTTGAAGACCAAAGATGTAATTTTGACTTTGGCATACACCGGCCCGCAGGCTCCTGAAATCCGGGTGTTTACGCCGAATTCAATGGCTTCGATTATTTTAGACCGCATCGGGCTGAAAAATGTCCACCAGCCGGATCAGTTTGAAGTGTTCGGTTCGAGCACATTCAACGTAGAAGGCTTGGTCAAGTATGAGAATGCCAATTATTTATACACGGTTCCTGACGAAGACAATATTTACGAAAACCAGCTGAAAGGCAATCCGGTATGGGAAAACCTGGCGTTCGTAAAAGAAGGCCGCACCTATGACCTAGGGGCGGATACATGGCTATACGGCGGTCCGTTGTCAGCGAAAACCTTAATGGACCAGATTACAGATGTGATGGTGAATCAATAATGTCCGGGAAGTTAAAACAGAAGTCCTTTGTCTCGCTGACAGGGGGCTTTTTCCTGCTTGTGGCGCTGTCAGTTATTCATTTGACGCAAGGGCAGGCAGATTACACAATTTCAGAACTGTTGACCGGCGTCTGGACCGATGGCCGCATCCAGGATATTGTGACGTCGCTGCGACTGCCGCGGCTGGCAATCGGAATTGTGGCGGGCGGCGCATTGGCTGTATCCGGTGCGGTTCTGCAAACCTTGACGAATAATCCGCTGGCGTCTCCAGGAACACTCGGCATCAATGCAGGAGCCTTTTTCTTCGTCGTCCTGTCGATGATTTTCTTTCCGAATGTATTGGGGGCTTTTCCTTTCATCACAGCGCTGCTTGGAGCCGTCCTTTCTTCGGTCTTGGTAGTGGGCTTGGCTGGCAAAGCGATGGAGCCGGTACGAGTGGCTTTGACCGGAATGATTATTTCCCTTTTATTTTCTTCTTTGACCGGTGCCATGCAATTGCTTTTTGAAAATGAAACGAACGGCTTGTTCCTGTGGGGATCCGGCACGCTCGTCCAATTGAACTGGGAAGGAGTCCGCTTTGCAGCTCCGGTAGTGCTCGTACTATTTATCGGATCGTTGCTGCTGGCAAAGCCGATGGATATTTTATCGCTCGGAGAAGATATCGCGTCTTCCCTGGGCCAGAATGTCCAAGCTGTAAAACTCGCAGCGTGGGGAGTGGCGATTGTCCTCTCCGCTGCGGTTGTCAGTGTCGTAGGGCCGATCGGTTTTATCGGGCTGATGGCGCCGCATATTGTCCGCATGATGGGCATACGCGGCCATCTTCAGATTTTTATCCATTCGTTTTTATGGGGCAGCGTCATGCTAATCGGTGCCGATGTGTTGGGCCGTTTAATCCAGCCGGGCCAGGAAGTGCCGGTCGGCGCAATGACAGCGCTGATTGGCGGTCCGTGGCTATTGTATTTGGCCTGGAAGACTGCTAAATCGCTGAAACGCGGCGACCGCCAAGTGGGAGGGACGACAAAACCGGTTCGTTTAACGGTTTTGGTGCCGATTTTAATTCTTTTAATCTTAGGAATAACTGTCTTGGCGCTGAGCTTTAACGGAGCTGCGTGGAACTTCGCTTGGCTGGAGCCGGTCGTCTGGAATTTCCGGGTTCCGCGTGTTCTGACAAGTTTTATTGTCGGCGTCATGCTGGCGCTGACCGGCGTTATTTTGCAAGGCGTGCTCCGAAATCCGTTGGCCGATGCCGGCGTGCTTGGCGTCACCTCAATGGGAGGAGCGGGGGCGATGCTCTTGCTCGTTGTTTTCCCGGCTGTTCCACCCGCCTTTTTGCCGCTCGGAGCGACGCTTGGCGCATCTTTGGCACTGGGTATTATTTTAGTCACCGCTTGGAAAAATAATTTTCAGCCGATGCTTGTGGCGTTGATGGGAATCGCGATTTCGGCATTCGGTTCGGCGGCAACGCAGGTGTTTGTCGTCAAAGCGAAATTGGCAGTGGCCAGTGCGCTTGTTTGGCTGTCGGGAAGCACCTACGCGAAAGGCTGGGACGATGTGCAGCTCGCGCTGCTGTTGTTTGCGTTGTTTATCTGGCCAGCCGTTTACATTACGCGCAGCCTGGATACGCTGACGTTCGGAGATGATGTAGCAGCAGGGCTCGGGTTGAATGTAAGGTCGACCCGGGTGTGGGCGCTGGTCATCGGTGTGGCCATTTCCACTGCGGCGGTTTCAATCGTTGGCACCATCGGCTTTATCGGCCTGGTGGCTCCGCACATCGCCCGCCGGATTGTCGGCTTCCGCCACTTGCCGTTGATGCTGGCATCCGGTTTGATCGGAGGGCTGCTGCTCGTGACGGCTGACTTTATCGGCCGCATCCTGATTGCACCGAAAGACATTCCGAGCGGGTTGATTGTGGCATTGATCGGGACCCCTTACTTGCTGTATTTGCTGCGGAAAATGAAATAAAGAAGGCCTGCCGGTTCGGCAGGCCTTTTTTGACGTTATAAAAGTGGCTATGAGCGTTCGAGCAGGTTCTATGATCAGTCAAGTGCAGTCTATGAGCGTTCACAGAGGTTCTAAGATCATTCAAAAGGATGCTATGATCACTCACTCAAAAAAACTGCCCGCTTCGGAAAGCAGACAGCTTTTTGATTGCTTAAACGGTTTGCAAAGCGACAGCAGGGCCGAAGAATTCAAAGTGGATCTGTTCTTCTGTCATGCCGAGGCCGCGGAGTTCCTGGATCATCTGTTCCATGAAAGGCACAGGGCCGCATACGTAAACGTCGCCGGTCACATCGACCATTTCTTTTAATACTTCGCGGGTAATATAGCCGTCTGGCTGGTCAGAGTACAAGGTCTTGTAAGCTGCATTTTCCATAGAAGCCGCATATTTTTGGATATCCTGGTCGAAGGCATGCAGGGATTCGTTGCGCGCAGCGTGCAAGAAAGCGGTTGGGCGCTCAGGAGTGAGCGTTGCCACGGTTTCGAACATGCTCATCATCGGCGTGATGCCGACACCTCCGCTGACAAAGGCAACCGGTGATTTCTTGCCGGCATCCAGAACAAATTCGCCTGCTGGTGCGCTGACTTCAATGGCGTCGCCGATGTTTACTTCTTCGTGGAGGTAAACAGAGACGCGGCCGTTCGGGTCGTTGTCGGCTTCCCGTTTAACAGAAATGCGGAACTCGTCCGGTTTTGCTGCCTGCGATAAGCTGTATTGGCGGTTGAACAAATATTTCTCGCCAGGAATCGAAAGGCGTACAGAAATGTATTGGCCAGGCTGGTAAGTCGGAACGTTCGATCCATCCGCCGGTTTTAAATAAAACGAAGTGATGTTTTCGCTTTCTTTTACTTTGCGGGCAACGATAAAGTCTTTGAAGAACTTCCAGCCGTTTTCCTGGGCTTCGGCTTCTTCGTACATTTTGTGTTCAACGCCGATGAAGGCATCTGCAATTACGCCGTAGGCTTCAGCCCAGGCATTGATAATGTCGTCTGTTGCGGCATCGCCCAATACTTCTTTGATGGCTTTCAACAAATATTCGCCGACGATTGGGTAATGTTCCGGCTTTACGCCTAAGCTTACGTGTTTATTGGCAATCTGTACGACGGCCGGCAGAATGGCTTCAAGATTGTCGATATGAACGGCTGCCGCATAGACGGTGTTGGCAAGCGCCGCTTGCTGGCGTCCTTTTTTCTGGTTTGCATGATTAAAAATATTTAAAAGTTCAGGATGCGCTTCAAACATATTCTTGTAAAAAACGGTAGTAATCGCTGTTCCGTGTTCTGCTAAAACCGGTACTGTTGATTTGATAATGGATCTTGTTTGTAGGGATAACATTGTCAATCGCTCCTTTTGTTTTCTATAGCTTTACTATATTCCTAAAAATGAGCTAAAGATATATTTAAAATACATCTTTAAAATTTAGACACATTTTGAATTCACAGAAAAGCCACAATAAAGGAGTTGTCCCAAAAGTAATTTGGGACAACTCCTTTGCGACGAAGCTAGCGTAGCGATGCAACGGTTTTTCATGTCTCGAAGCTAGCGCAGCGATGCAGAGACATGAGCAATAGTACTCCCAACGCTTTATTAGAAGCAGGGGGCTGTCCAATAAGTCTGATATTCGACTTATTGGACAGCCCCTCGTAAACAAACAGTTCATTTATTGGCTCTTCAGTTCTTCCAAATCCATAGCCGGTCCAAAGAATTCGTAATGGATCCGGCTGTCATCCATGCCGATATTGCGCAGTTCTCGAATCATGCTGACCATGAACGGCACCGGTCCGCAAACATAGGCATCTCCGGCGGGATCTACATGTTCTTCCAGCATCGCCCGGGTAATAAAGCCGTTTTCCTCGTCGGAATAGACGGTGCTGTAGGAAGCGTTCTCCATCCGGTTGACAAAGCTTTTAATGTCTTCATCAAACGCATGCTGGCTGCGGTTCCGTGCCCCGTGAAGAAAGACCGTCGGGCGTTCCGGCGTCGAAGTGGCAACAGT
This sequence comes from Planococcus glaciei, assembly GCF_900099655.1. Taxonomy (GTDB): domain Bacteria; phylum Bacillota; class Bacilli; order Bacillales_A; family Planococcaceae; genus Planococcus; species Planococcus glaciei. The sequence continues at coordinate 65,988 of NZ_FNDC01000001.1, read as the reverse complement.
TTCGAACATGCTCATCATTGGTGTGATGCCGACGCCTCCGCTGATAAAAGCGACCGGTGTCGTTTTGGAAGCATCGAGTACAAACACGCCGGCTGGTGCACTGACTTCTAGCCGGTCGCCTTCGTTTACTTGTTTATGCAGGTAAATCGAAACGATTCCGTTCGGGTCATTGTCGGCTTCCCGTTTGACAGAAATGCGGAATTCATCCGGCTTGGATGCCTGGGATAAGCTATACTGCCGAATCATCGTATATTTTTCTCCAGGGATGGACACGCGCACCGAAATGTATTGACCCGGTATATAGGTCGGCACATTGGAGCCGTCAGCTGGTTTTAAATAAAACGAAGTGATGACGTCGCTTTCTTTTACTTTGCGTGCTACAACAAAGTCCTTGAAATAATTCCAGCCGTTCTCTTGTTCGGCTGTGGTCTGGTACATGCTCTTCTCGACGCTGATAAAGGCATCCGCAATCACGCCGTAGGCATCAGACCAGGCTTGAATAATCTCATCGGTGGCCGCATCTCCGAGCACTTCTTTCATTGCAATCAGCAAATGGGCGCCGACAATCGGATAATGTTCCGGCTTCACGCCCAGGCTGACGTGCTTATGGGCAATTTGAATAACGGCAGGCATGATTTCCTCTAAATTGTCGATGTGGACAGCTGCCGCATAAACGGTTTTGGCCAACGCCGTCTGCTGGCGTCCCTGCGCCTGGTTCGCGTGGTTGAAAATATTCAGCAATTCGGGATGTTCTTCAAACATTCTGCTGTAAAATCGGGTGGTAATGGCAACGCCGTGATCTTCAAGGACTGGGGCAGTAGATTTGATAATCATTCGGGTTTCGGGTGATAACATAATCGATCCGCTCCTTTTCGATTTTGCTTGCACGTAAATTAACGTCTGTTCTCAGCAAGTCTCAATTTCTTTTCTGAAGTCCGCTTAGTCGTTATAATGAATAAGCAGGGAAGGTGAAAAAATGAGACTGACAATGTACACCGACTACTCATTGCGCGTATTGATTTACCTGGCTTCAACAGAAGAAAATAAGCTGTCGACAATCCAGGAAATTTCTGATGCTTACAATATATCGAAAAACCATTTAATGAAAGTCACTTTTGAACTTGGCAAAGCCGGCTTTATCCACACCGTCAGAGGGCGGGGAGGCGGCATCCGTTTGGCGGACCTTCCGCAGAACATCAACATCGGCACTGTCGTCCGGCGCATGGAAGACGATTTCCATCTGGTTGAATGCTTTGACATGGAACATAACCGCTGTCCGATTGCGCCGGTATGCGGACTGCGCGGGGTGCTCGGAAAAGCGCTGCATGCTTATCTGGCAGTACTGGACGAATACACGCTGGAAGATCTGCTTTTCAATAAAGAAGGCCTCCGCGCGATTTTGCAACCTTAAAAAAACGGCTCAAATAAATGAGCCGTTTTTTTATTTTATAATTGAAGCGTCTGCGGCTCTTTGCCTTTTTTATTGATCAAGCGGGCACGATCCGGTTTGATGGCTAAAATGACAAGGTTCGGATCATCCGGTCCTGAGAACCAGCCTTCCAAATGTTCGTTCCATACTTTATCAATCATGCTTTGGTCATCGTACACGCCCATCGTGCCTTCAATTTCAAGGAACGCATCTCCGACGCCTTGGCCTTCATAGCCTAACAGGATATGGGCGTGCGGGTTGGCTTCAAGCTCGTCGACTTTTTGTGTTTGTTTGTTGGTTGCGGTGTATAAAGTGAATTCATCATTGAAAAACGTCATGTAACGGGAATGCGGCTTATCGCCTTTCACCGTTGATAAAATACCAACATGGCTTTCCTCTAAAATTTTTAAGGCATTCTGCTTCAATTCTTCCTGATTCATCCTCTTCACTCCTTTAGTAGTTTGCTGCTCTTTATCTATATTCCTGTTTAAAATCTTGCTAAACATTAGAAGCTGTAAATCATCGGAAGATCGGAGTATCTGCCAAAGCAAAACAAAAAGGCCTGCTGGGAAGCAGGCCTTTAAACGGGTTCTACAATTTTCGGGTTTCGGCTGAATATGCTTGGCAGCACCATGCCGAATAATATAACGAAGATGCCGACAACTTGAAGAATCGTCAAAGTTTCATTCAAGACCAGGACCGAAGCGATAACGGCTACCGGCAGTTCCATGGCGCTTAAAATGGAAGCGAGGCCGGAGCCGACATGCGGCACGGCAATCGAGAAGAAGCAGATGGGCATGATAATGCCGAAAAATCCGAGCAACAAGCCGTATACCCACAGGCCTTCGTTAAAGAGCTGGCCGTTCCAGACGATTTCCGGTGTCTGGAAAATCGAGATCACAATAGCGGCCGCGAAAGAAACAAAAAACAAACGAGTCGTAGTATCCATGCCTTCGACTTTTATGCCGTTGACAAACATAAAGGCAGAAAAACAGAATGCCGCTCCGATGCCCCAAGCCCATCCTTGCCAAGGGATGCTGCTGAGATCTGCGTCAATAACTCCGGCAGCAAGTATTGTGCCACCGAACAATAAAACCAGTGAAACGGCTTCGGTGCGTTTCAGCCATCGGCGGTGCACGATGCAATCCAGGAACATGCCGATCCAGGTGAATTGGAATAGCAGGACGACTGCAAGGGAAGCGGGCAAATAGACGAGAGATTGTCCGTACACCATTCCGGTTGCAGCGGTGAACGAGCCGGACAACGCCAATACTTTCCAGCCGCGCAGACGGGGAATTTTTCGTTTCGTAAAGAGCAGCAGGACGACTGCAAGTGCAAAGCCGATAAAGTATTGGCTTGTTACCGCTTCAGCTGCAGTAAATCCGTTGGCCATGGCCACTTTGATAATTGTTGAAAGGATGCCGTAACAGCTTGCTGCTACCACAACCATAAGAGGGTAAATCCAATTTTTCATTCGTAAGGTCACTCCTGTTCATTCAAGAATCATAACACAGAAAAACCGCATGGTGGGTACCATGCGGTTCTTCAGAAAAGTAGGTTAATTCTGAGCATTAATCCGGGAAGACTTCGTCGCTTCCGGAACTGCCTTTTGTTGAACGTTTGTTTTCTTCGTCTTTCATATTCTGTTTTACGTCTTCTAAAGGAATAGCGTCGACTGTCTCTTCTTCTTTGAACATTTCATGCATTGTTTCTTTATCTGTTTTGACCTGTTCTGGATTGTCTCTTAATGGCGTATCTCTTATTTCGCGGTTTTCTTCACTGAAAGGTTTTTTATCTGTCATAAGAAGCACCTCTTCCTTAATTATCATTAGTTTTGTATTCCTCAAATGGCCAGATCTCAAACATGAAACCAATGCTGTGGGTGGCAAAGAAGGATATGGTAAAATAAAAGATGAGAACGAAAGGGGTTATCGCATGGATACAAAACCGGCAATAAATGTTGGCGGTCTGCAATTTGCTTGGGATCTGGAAGAAGGCCAATTTCTATTCGAAGGCCAGGATTCTGTACTATTTTGGACTGCAAGTGCAATGAAATTATTTTTTGATACAATAGAAGAAATTTCAGGGGAAGACGCAGCGGGTGTCGTGCTGGAGACTACCGGTTTCCGCCAAGGATTACTGGTCGGCGAATACTTTACCGGGATGAAAAACGTCAGCATTTCTGAAGCGGCGCACCTGATTACCAATACATATGCTTCAGCAGGATGGGGAAGAGCGAGCATTCACGAGTTGGACGAACCAGCAGGGACTTTACGTGTGAATTTAAAGAACAGTTGGGAACACAAGATTAACGTGGCGCAAGGGAAAAAAGAGGGGGGAAGATACTTGGCTGCCCATTATGCCGGCATCTTCACCTTGCTTTTCGGCCGCAATATCTGGTACCGTGTTTTGCAGCATCAAATTGAAGGCCATCCGGAAACCGTCATTGAGTATTTCCCCTCCGAAAAAAATATTGAAGAAAACATTCACCGGCTTGCCCGTTTGAAAGAAGCCGAGCAAATCAGCCAGTTGGAGCGGCTGGTCGATGAAAAAACGGCAGAACTCAATGAATTGATCAAGGAAATTTCTTCGCCGATCATACCGGTGCTTGAAGACATCGTGGTTGTCCCGTTGCTCGGGACATACGATGAAGCGCGGGCAGAAGAGCTTTTGGTCAAAACTTTGCAAAATCTTCCGAAGTACAAAGCGAGATATTTGGTGCTCGATTTAACCGGCTTGAACAATAACTTTACACTTCATGCAGCAGCGTTGATTGATAAATTGGGCTCGACGGCTTCTTTGATCGGAACCGATACGATTTTAGTCGGCATTTCACCGCAAATGAGCATGGTGATTACCGAATCCGGCTTGAACCTTTCCAAATTCAACTGCTTCCAAACACTTCAGCACGGGATTCACTACGCGCTGGCGCAAAATGGCCGCAGCATCATCTGAACAAAAAAATAAGCGCCCGCGGGCGCTTATTTTTGTTCCATCGATTTCACGATTTCCACGATGACTTGTGTGGCTTTTTCCATGTTCTGCACCGAGATGAATTCGTACTGGCCGTGGTAGTTTTCGCCGCCAGTGAAAATGTTCGGCGTCGGCAATCCCATATACGACAATTGCGAACCGTCTGTACCGCCGCGGACCGGCACGATATTCGGCTCGATTCCGAGCGCTTTCATCGCGGCCTCGGCTGCATCGACGATGTCCATAACCGGTTCGATTTTTTCACGCATATTGTAGTACTGGTCTTCAAGTTCCAGCTTTACCGCTTCAGTGCCATACTGCTCCTGCAGCTTCGCGGCCGTTGTTTGCATATGGCTCTTTTTCGCTTCGAAAGCGTCTTTGTCAAAATCACGGATGATATACGACAGCACCGCTTTTTCCACATTGCCGCTGAAGCTGTTTAAATGGATGAATCCTTCATAGCCTTCCGTCAATTCCGGCACTTCGTTTTTCGGCATTTCTTCCTGGAAACGGATGGCGACGGTCTGGGCGTTGACCATTTTGTTTTTTGCAGAACCCGGATGGACGCTTTTCCCTTGGACCGTCAATTTGGCGGCAGCGGCATTAAAGCTTTCGTACTGCAGTTCGCCAAGCGGACCGCCGTCCATCGTATAGGCGAAGTCAGCTGCAAAGCGGTCGACATCGAATTTATGTGGGCCGCGTCCGATTTCTTCGTCCGGCGTAAACGCTACACGGATTTTGCCGTGTTTGATTTCCGGATGTTGGATCAAATATTCCATTGCTGTCATGATTTCTGAGACGCCCGCTTTATTGTCGGCGCCAAGCAACGTCGTGCCGTCGGTCGTAATCAGCGTGTGGCCGACGTAATTTTTCAAGTCAGGAAAGTCGGCAACCGCCATTGTGACGTTTGGATTTAATTGAATATCGCTGCCGTCATAGTTTTCGATGCGCTGCGGATTGACATTTTTTCCGGTGAAGTCTGTCGCTGTGTCTACATGTGCCAAAAATCCGACCACCGGCAGTTCTTTATCGGTATTGGCAGGCAAAGTGCCGAACAGATAGCCAAATTCATCCATGCCGACATCTTCCAGTCCGATATCGTTCATTTCCTTTTCCAGCACGTTCAGCAGATCCCATTGGCCTGGTGTTGATGGCGTTTTCGTGCTTTCAAAATCAGATTGCGTATCGATTTTTGCATAACGAACCAAGCGTTCCATTAAAGCTTCAAACATGTACAGTTCCCCCTAAGATATGTATTCTCTTTATTTTAGCATGAAAAAAGAGAATTTTGGAAATACGCTCGATTGTGGCATGGATATGCACAGTAAAGGTTAAAATACGCCCGGTTGCGGTTAAAATACGCTTCTCCACAAAAAAGGCAGCGAATTTTCGCTGCCTTTCGGTTATTTTTTATTATTTTTCTCAATCAGCGATTGCGCGTGCGCCCGTTTGACTTCTTCGAGAAGCGCAGCATCCGTCAGCAGGCGATAGCCTGTATTCGCAAGAGCTTTCGCGCCGCGGATCAATGCTTCATTGCCGGCTTCGGACTTGGCCGCTTCACGGAATTCAGCGGTGTGGGCAATCAAGTCATCCGGACCGATCTTGATGTACGGATGAGCCGTCGGCACTTCGTAGCTGATGTTGCCGGCATCCGTTGAACCGAGTCCTTTCGAGCGGGAAGCAGCGACTTCTTCGCCGACCGCCAGCAGTTCTTCGCGCACAATTGCATCCAAGGCATCGGTCAACACCAGATCTTTCACTTCGTTCTGGAACCGCTCAATTTTGACCGTTGCTCCAGTTGCAAGGGCAGCGCCTTCAGCAATAGACCGGATTTTTCGTGCGGTGTCTTCGGTCTTCTTCCAGGAATCGGCACGGATGTAAAAACGGGCCGAAGCGTATTCAGGGATGATATTCGGCGCATCGCCGCCGTGCGTGATAATGCCGTGGACGCGGGCATCAGACGGCAATTGCTGGCGCAGGGCGTTAATGCCATTGAACAGCTGAAGCACCGCGTCGAGGGCGTTGATGCCTTCTTCCGGAGACGCAGCCGCATGCGCCGGTTTTCCGTAAAAGTGAAAATCAAGCGGGTCGACCGCAAGGGAAGGGCCGGTGATGGCCGATTTCCCGGATGGGTGGATCATCAATGCAGCATCAATTCCCTGGAGCAGCCCGTGCTTCACGAAACTGCCTTTGGCGCTGCCGTTCGGTCCGCCTTCTTCAGCCGGCGTCCCGAGAACTACGATGCGTCCGCCAGTAGAAGAAAAGGTTTCCGAAAGGGCAATCGCCGCTGCGACACTTGTCGTGCCGATAATGTTATGGCCGCAAGCATGTCCGAGGCCCGGCAACGCGTCGTATTCAGCGAGGTAAGCAATCGTCGGGCCCGGAAGCGCGCTTTCTTTGCTGGCAAAAAATGCGGTTTCGTGTCCGGCAACGCCCGTTTCAACAGTGAAACCGGCATCTTCCAGCAATTCCACCAAAGTAGCACTGGCAAACACTTCTTCATTGCCGATTTCCGGCTTGGCATGGATTGCCTGGCTGGTCGCGATATACTCTTCGCGTTTTGAGTCGATGGACTGGGAAATGGTTAGGGCTGCTTCTTGGGTAGCTGTCATTGATGTTCCTCCTCAGGGTTTATTGGTAATCCACTAGTTCTTCTACAGGGACGAATGTCGGAATCTGAGCGCCTTTTGTATGTTCTTTGATGAATTCAGCAGTATCGTCCTGCTGGTACAGTTCGACGATTTTCAAGAAATCGGGATCGTCAGCATTTTCCTTGCTGGACGCAATCAAGTTGATGTAAGGAGCGGCAGTTTCACTTTCACGGGCAATCGGATCTTCTGATGGATTCAAGCCGGCATCGACGGCAACGCCGTTATTGATGATTGAAGCAGCAACGTCCGCCATGGCACGAGGCGTCTGGCCGGAAATCATTGGCACCAGTTCGATGTTCTTCGGGTTTTCGATAATGTCGTCAGCAGTGCCAGTCAACCCGGCATCTTCCGATAATTTGATCAAACCGGCTTCCTGCAGGAGCAATAAGCCGCGCCCCATGTTTGTTGCTTCGTTCGGAAGCGCAATTTGAGCACCGTCCGGCAGTTCATCGACCGTCTTGTACTTTTCAGAGTAAAGGCCCATTGGAGCAATAACAGTGGAACCGATCGGGACGATATCCAATTTATGTTCAGCAACGAATTCATCAAAATAAGAAATGGTCTGGAATGCATTTAAATCCAATTCGCCTTCAGCAAGCGCCATGTTTGGTGCCACATAGTCGGAGAATGTAACAATTTCAAGTTCAATGCCTTCTTTTTCAGCTTTCTCGCCGATATAATCCCAAATGGTTGTATCAGAGCCGCTGATGCCGAGTGTAACTTTTCGGTTGCCATCGGCGCCTTCTTCATCGCCGCCTCCGCAAGCTGCCAAAAGCAAAACCAGTGCGGCTAATAGTAAAAGAGAAGTAATTTTCTTCATGTTGTGTTTCCTCCAATGTTTGTTTTAGTTGTTTTAGAATTTATTGATATTGTTGTTAACTGCGGCGTACGCGTTTCGACAAAACATTTCCAAGCGACTGCACCCCTTGGACGAGAATGACCAGGATGGCGACGGTGATGACCATGACTAAGGTATCAAAGCGCTGGTAACCATAGGTGATGGCCAAGTCTCCGAGGCCGCCGCCTCCGATGGCTCCGGCCATAGCGGATGCACCGATCAGGCCGACAATTGCAATCGTCAATGCCAGGACAAGGGAACTCAAGGCTTCCGGGATCAAAAAGCGGAAGATGATCTGCCCGGGTGTAGCGCCCATTGCCTGCGCTGCTTCGATAACGCCTTTATCCACTTCAAGCAAGGAGTTTTCGATCAAGCGTGCGATATATGGCCCTGCATAAAAGACCAGGGGCACGATGGCGGCGGCTGTGCCGATCGACGTGCCGACGATCAGGCGGGTCAACGGGATGATGGCGACCATCAAAATGATGAATGGCACAGAGCGGAAAATGTTAATGATGATGTTCAAAACTTTCGAAACCGGCTCGTTTGCCAATAAATGCCCTTTACGGGTGACGACCAGCAGTATTCCGAGCGGGAATCCGATGATCAAAGAAAAAAGAAACGAAGCACCTGTCATATAAACGGTTTCCCAAAGGGCTTCTAAAATTTGTTCGTTATCAACTAGCATAGTTCTTAACCTCCTCAACTTTGACCGTGTCGCTGCGGATTGCTTTCAACGCCTGCTCGATTTCAGCCGGCTTTCCGGAAAACTCGACGATCAAATTGCCGTATGGGGAGCCTTGGAGTTCGGTGATATTGCCGAACAGCACGTTCAAATCAAGATTAAACTCCCGCGATACACGCGACATCAATGGCTGGCCGACAGATGGGCCGGTAAACTGGACGCGGTAGATGGTGTGGCTGCGGTTCGGGTCCTGAATTTGGTTCAACAGCGATTCAGGCAAGTCGTCGTTCATGACCGAACGGACGAAACGCTGGGTCGTCGGCTGCTTTGGATTGGTGAATACTTCGAATACGCTGCCTTGCTCGATCACTTTGCCGGCTTCGAGAACCGCGACTTTATCGCAGATTTCCCGGATCACGCCCATCTCGTGAGTGATCAGCAAAATGGTGATGTTGTATTCCCGGTTGATGCGGCGAAGCAATTCCAGGATGGACTGGGTTGTTTGCGGGTCTAGTGCAGATGTCGCTTCGTCGCACAGCAGAACCGAAGGGTTGGTGGCAAGCGCACGGGCAATGCCGATCCGCTGCTTTTGTCCGCCGGAAAGCTGGTCCGGGTATTTCTCAGCTTGGTCTGCGAGTCCGACAAAATCAAGCAAGTCTTTTACTTGTTCTTTGATTTTGTTTTTCGGTGTGTTCGCCAGGATAAGCGGCATGGCGACGTTATGGTATACGGTTTTCGAATTCAGCAGATTGAAATGCTGGAAAATCATGCCGATGTCTTTGCGGGTTTCGCGTATTTCTTTACTCGAAAGAGTGGAAATGTCTTTGCCGTGGATCAACACCCGTCCGCTTGTCGGACGTTCCAATAAGTTGACCGTGCGGATCAAAGAACTTTTGCCGGCGCCGCTAAAGCCGATAACGCCGTATATTTCACCCGTTTCGACAGTCAAGTCAATCCCGTTCAATGCATGGATTTCCTGTTTGCCGGACTGGTAGGTTTTTGCTACCTTTTCGAATTGAATCATTTGGTATGCCTCCTCTTGCTGTCTAAACCTTTACTGTACACTTCCACTTTCTTTCAAAAAAGAACGAAAAAAAGCCCTCTTTTTTCTTATCCACAAGAAAAAAGAAGGCTTCAGAATGAAACCATCTCGTTCTCATCTTCCAGATGCAAAAAAGCATCTGCAGGAATTAGCACAGTGTTCGCATGTAGCGAACCCGCTGCCGAAACGTCATAGGGCCTGTCCCTCGGTTTCTCTGGATAAGAAAGTGATGTACGTTATTCGATTTGTAATGTTTACTTTATTGTGAAATAACGAATAAGTCAAGGGCATCTCTAAAAAACTTTATTCAAGCAGAGAAAAGAAGCAAAAAGACCTATGTGAATCGTACGTGTTAGGCGGACCCTGCTGGTTTCTTCCGAAATACCGCCGATACTTTCGTTTCCGTACCCTTTTTGATGCGGATAATGTTTTCAAGATGCTTCCAAATAGCCATAACAAATAAGGCAACAGCAGTGGCAAGGGGCCAGATGCCTTCAGCCGGCCAGTAGGCGATGGCAAAAAACATGCCGTATAAAACCAGCACGCCAATCACCAAATAATCGGTGGCAAGTGCAGCCAGCACCAGCAGCAATCCGCCGGCAAGCCCGAGTTTCCAGTCGAGCGCAAGCATGACGCCGATGACAGAAGCGGTTCCTTTGCCGCCGTCAAAGCTCATATAGAACGGGAAGTTGTGGCCGAAGATCACGCCGGCCCCTACCAGGAACAGCAGCGTCCAAACCGTCTCTTCCGGCAAAGAAAAGCTGTTCAGTAAAAGGCGGAACCCAATAACGGCTAGGGCTCCTTTCAGGATATCCCAAAAAGCCACAAGGGCGCCATATTTCCAGCCAAGGACGATTGCCGCATTGGACGCTCCGGAATTTTTGACGCCTTCTTTTTTGACATTGACGCCGGATAGGAGCTGAGCGAGGGAAGACCCATGAAAACAGCCAATAAAATAACCTGAAATAAATGCAATTGCGATCCATAAAACCATATTTTCTCACCTCTCTATAGTAAACGGCTAAAGAGAGGATTAGTTTCGTAATTTTTAGAAAAGATAGACTTGACAAATTATTTTATTCTTTCTATACTACTCAACATGATGGAAAACTAAATCTGAATACTCTTATCAAGAGAGGCGGAGGGAATAGGCCCTATGATGCCCGGCAACCAACAAGCGATGCTTGGAAAGGTGCTAAATCCTACAGATCCGGCAAGACGGGATCTGGCAGATGAGAGGAGGCAATCCGTATGCAACGGCCCTCTTCTTAATTGAAGGGGGCTTTTTTCTATTCCTCCTCAACCACGGTTTCCATCAAAAAAACCTTAGGAGGAAAACAAAATGACAAATTTTAAACCAGAAACGCTTTTATTGCACGGCGGACAACAACCGGATCCAGTGACTGGAGCGAGAGGGGTAGCCATCCATAAAACCACTTCTTATGTGTTTAAAAATACGGAGCATGCCCAAAACTTATTTGGATTGAAAGAACAAGGAAATATTTATTCGCGCATCATGAACCCGACCGTGGATGTTTTTGAACAGCGTGTGGCGCTTCTTGAAGGCGGGACTGCTGCAGTCGCCCTTGCTTCAGGAATGGCGGCCATTGCTTTCTCTATTTTGAACGTAGCGGAAGCAGGAGATGAAATTGTAGCGGACGGCAATCTGTACGGAGGCACCTACAGCCTGTTTGCCAACACCTTGCCGCGCTACGGCATCACCGTTAAATTTGTAGACGGAACGAACCCGGAAAACTTCCGGGCAGCCATTACGGACAAAACGAAAGCAATCTTCGGTGAAATTATCGGGAACCCGAGCTTGAACGTTTTTGATGTAGAAGCGGTAGCCGATATTGCTCACGAAAACCAAATTCCTTTATTGATTGATAATACATTCGCCTCCCCTTATGGCAGCAATCCAATCGCATTCGGTGCCGACGTTGTCATCCATTCCGCAACGAAATGGATCGGCGGGCACGGCACGACCATCGGCGGCGTTGTCGTGGACGGCGGCAAGTTCAACTGGAACAATTCAAGATTCCCGAACTACACAGAGCCGGATGAAAGCTACCACGGCATCCGCTACGGCATTGACGTGGAAGGTGCTTCGTTTGCAACCAAACTGCGCGTGCAGCTGCTTCGCGATTTCGGGCCGTCACTAAGTGCAGAAAGTGCCCATGCGTTCCTGCAGGGACTGGAAACTTTGCATTTGCGCATTCCACGCCATAACAGCAATGCCCGCTTAATCGCGGAATATCTGAAAGACCACCCGCAAGTGGAGTGGGTCAACTACATCGGATTTGAAGACCATCCGTCTCACCAGTTGGCGCAGAAGTACTTGAAAGACGGCTACGGTTCTATCGTCAACTTCGGCGTGAAAGGCGGACGCGAAGCGGGGCGCAAAGTCATTGACAGTGTCGGCTTATGGTCGCATGTAGCGAATGTCGGCGATGCCAAATCCTTGATCATCCACCCGGCTTCGACGACGCATCAGCAATTGAAAAAAGAAGAACTGGAATTGTCCGGTGTTACCGAAGAATTGATCCGTTTGTCAGTAGGGCTTGAAAATCCGGAAGATTTGATCGCCGATCTTGAACAAGCCATCCAGGCAGCAGTTTTGGAAAACGTGTAAGGAGGGAACGGACATGACGACTGTATCCATAGGATCACTGACCTTAGAATCTACGGAAGTCTTGCATGATGTGGAACTTGCCTATGAACGCTGCGGAAAAGAAGGGGCTCCGGCCATCCTCGTCTGCCATGCGCTGACAGGCGATCAGTTCGCTGTAGGCACTGCTGAAAATCCAGGTTGGTGGTCGGGGCTGATCGGGCCTGGAAAAGCTGTGGATACAGACGTTTTTCAAGTCATTACCTTTAACGTGCTCGGGGGCTGCCATGGTTCAACGGGGCCAACGTCGATAAACCCGGAAACCGGAGAACCGTACCGGGCATCGTTCCCGCTGCTTACCATACGCGATATGGTGCGTGCGGAATATGCCGCTTTAAAAGAACTCGGCATCACTCATTTGACAGCGGTTCTTGGCGGGTCGCTCGGCGGGATGAAAGCGCTGGAGTGGGGGCATTTGTATCCGGATTTTGTAGATGGCATTTTGCCGCTTGCAGTGACGCCTGCCTACAGCGATTACGGAGTAGCGTTCAACTGGATCGGCATCCAGTCCATAGAAAACGATGCACTTTTTGCAGGCGGCAATTATGCAGATTCAGCGGATTTAAAAGGTTTTGAACTGGCACGAATGGCTGCAATGGTCACTTACCGGAGCGGCAATTTGTTCGACCAGCGCTTCCGGCGCAGCACCAAAGAAGGACAGTTCCAGGTAGAATCATATTTGGACTATCAGGGGCAAAAATTGGCGAAACGCTTTGATGCTAACAGTTACCTGACCTTGTTGAAAGCGATGAATACCCATGACGTGTCACGGGAGAAAATCGATGTGGAAATCTTTACCCTGTCCTTTACGTATGATTTGCTGTATCCGAGCGAGCAGATGATTCCGTGGCTAAAGAGCATGCCGAATGCTTCCTGGGAAATCATCGAAACCCAGTTCGGACATGACGGCTTTCTGGTCGAGTTTGAAAAATGGGGAGAGTATATCCAAAAGAAATTGAATAGCCTGGTTGTTCCTGAACTCATGCGATAAGCATGGGTTTTTTCGTTTATGCAAAGGATTTCAATTAACTTATAGAAGCTGAACGTTTTGACATGCAACAAATCTTGTGTTCAAGTGTCTATAAAATAGAATATTCAAAATTCGGAAGGGGGGTGTGTTTTATGGTTAAAAAGCTATTTTGGTTGGGCAGCGCAGCCACGCTGGCTTTCAGCTTAGCCGCGTGCAGCGAAGTGAGCAGCAACGAGGACGTGCCAAAAAACCATACAGAAGAACATTCAACTGAAACAGTGGAAGAAACAGCAGCAGCAGAGACGGAACAGGAGAAGGCGGAAGAGCCGGAGAGTGAGAGTGAAGTGGAAGAACCGGTAGTCGATGACGAGCAAAAAGGAATGGCAATAGACACTTTAAAAGAAATTGTAAAAAACGCCGAATCCGGTATTGTCTACCGATTCTCTGATGGGTTTCAAGTCGGGAAAGCAACGCGCGATGAAGTGTATGCCGCAATAGGCGAGCCGGAGGAGCAAGTGGATGAATTCGATTTTTATCACGGTTCGATGGGGAATGCTTCTTATCAAATCGCCTATGATAAAAACAATGTCATGAAAGAAGCGCGCTATTTCGGCACCAACGTGGAGCGCCAAACGAATCTTGGCGGCATTGCAAAGAAAGATTTGCTTGAGCATGTTGGAGAGCCGGCGGAAGAACGTAAAATTCCAGCTACCGGTGAAACAAATCTTGTCTATCACGTAGGAGATTACGAATTGCAGTATATCCTGGCGAAAGATGGCACGACAGATCACGTCAATCTTCTAAAAAGCAAATGATAAGAAGCAGCAGCTATGGAAATTTCATAGCTGCTTTTTTGATTTTTTTATTGAGAAATCAGTTCAAAAAACCCTGGTTTAAAACATCTTTAAACTAAGGTTTTTAAATATGCAATTTACCTGAAAATGAATCGGAAGTTGTACTGCGGTAACGACTATGAAAAAAAAACAGAAATAAAATAAGGGAATGTAGGTCTAATTATTTAAAAATTTACAATCCTGTAAAGAAAAAATGCCAAAAAATGCGGAAGGGTCTTTGGATCTACGTGACTTTTTTACTGAAACTTTTGATTTCAAATTCTGTATGATTTTGACAAGAATTTCATATTGCTGTAAGCATAAAGAAGAGAAATTGTGAACAAAGATTGAACGAGTATGGGCCATAGGCTAAAAGGCCTTAAAAACATACGTTCCATTGTGAGTTCAGCCGTGATTTGAATACTGATCCAGGAGAGTGCCGACATGATTGAATCCAAGAAAAAAGCCATCACCTTTTTTGTTCTTGCTTTGCTTTTGGCAGGAATTGCCGGTTTTTTGACTTTGCAGAAAGTTAAGGAACTCAACAACGATTTGGGAACGATGGTTAAGGTTTATGCAGCAAGCGGAGATATAGCCTCACGGACGGTGATAACCCCGAAAGAGATTACCGTAGAAGAAATACCTAAGAAGTTTGTCACAGAAGAGCACATTACCGATACGGCGGACCTGGAAAATAAAGTGTCTGTCATTCCTTTGTCTTCGGGAGATTTAATCACAAAAAATATGTTGAAACAAGCTTCTGCGGTTATGGAAGAAAACAATCGGCTGATCACTTTAATGACTTCTGAACGGGTTTTCTTCGATGAAGAACTGGAAGCATTGGACCGGGTCGATATCATTGTGTCCCTGCGGGAAAAAGACGAAAACAAAACAGAAATTTTCATGAAAGACGTTAAAGTGGCCAGAGTTGCAAACGACAACAAGAAGTTTGCGGGCGTCCAGTTGGAAGTGTCCCTGGACCAGGCGCCGAAATTGATACATATGCAGAATTACGCAGATAGCGTTCGCATTATAAAAGCGAACGTTGGTACAGGAAAAGAAGCTGCCAAAGCAGCACCTGCGAAGGAAGCGAAACCAAAGGAAGAGGCGAAGCCTAAGGCGGAAACAAAGCCAAAAGAAGAAGCAAAGCCGAAAGCGGAAGCCAAACCAAAAGAAGAGAAAAAAGAAGCGGACAAAAAAGAATAGGCCGACATGAAGGATACGCATAAAGAGAGCTGAGGGAGTTTGACATGAAACCATCCAACTTATTAATTGTGGGACCAAAAAATGAACTATTAACTCTGTTGATCCGGCAGTTTGGAAACGAGTTCGAGTACAGTTGGCTGGAACCGGGCCACTTAAGATCGGAATTGAAAAACATTGAGCCATCTATGGTGCTGCTGCTTCACGATCCTGGAAAGGATTTAGAGACACATGCTTATTTGCAGCAGGAATTGAGCCATGTTCCAATCGTTTTTGTTCATGAAAGCCATGATTTCCAACTGTTCCGTGACTTGGTGAGAGCGGGAGCTGTCGATTACTTTGTCGTTCCGGAAGATTTAAATGGATTGGAAAATCAGATTTCCATAATGCTTGCGCGTTTGCAGACAGCCCCGGAAAAAGAAAAGCAATTAAGTTTTAAAAGGGGGACAGGACAAGTTTTTGCTTTTTACAGCGGCAAAGGCGGAAGTGGAAAAACGCTCTTAAGTACGGCATTTGCCCAAACCCTGAAATTTGAATCTACGGCGCAAGTCCTGTACATCGATTTAAATCTGCAGTATGGCGGCGGAGAATCTTATTTAGGGGTCGAGACCTCCCGCAATATTCTGGATCTGGAACCGGTCATTAAAGAAATGACGGAACAGCATTTGCGCAACGTAACCGAAAAAGAGCCTCTATCAAAAATGGAATTGCTTATCAGCCCTTGTGATGCAGAACTTGCTGAATACATAACGGAAGATTTTATCACCCGCCTTTTACGAGTTTGCCGCAGAACTTACGATTTTATCATCGTGGATTTGCCGGTCAATATGGATGAGCGGACTTACACCGCACTCGTTGAAGCAGACCGCATTTATTACACCACTTTGCTGGATACGCCTTCAATCAGGGTCTTCAAGCATACCGAAGAGCTATTCCAGAAGTTGGGCATTCCAACTGCAGAGCGCCTGGAATTGGTATTGAACCAGGTAGGGCGGGAAAACGAATTGTCCAAAAAAGACATTGAACGTTTTATCGAATATCCGGTGGCCGCAGAGATCAGACGGGATATGAAGGGCGTTCAAACCGCCATAAATAAAGGGGAAACTCTTCGCAAATTGCCGAAAGAGAAAAAACTGACTCCAGCAGCCAAGGATATGCGCAAATGGGTCGTCTCGATGTTAAAATAATTGTTTTTTAGGAAGGAATGAAGGAAGGCGATGTCGCTTTTTCAAAGAAAAAGAACCGAATTAGCTGCTGCGGTCAGCGACAATATTTCAACGCAGACATCACAAGTCCTGACGCCGTTTTTAGAGGAATTGCTGGAACATTACAAAGCCCGTCTGCTTGCTGAAACCAATTTGGAGCCGCTGATTGCGGCTGAGGAAAAAGAGCGCCGCATATCCATAGAGCGGCTGATCAGCCAATTTATGTTGGAAGAAAAAGTCGTGATTTCCAAAATGGACAGAGAGACTTTGCTAAGCCGGCTTATTGATGAAACAGTAGGTTTTGGCCCGCTGGAACAATTGTTGAAAGACCCATCGATTACCGAGATATTGGTAAACGGTCCAAAAGAGATTCATGTAGAACGAAGCGGCAGGCTGGAACTTTCTCATGTTTCTTTTAAAAACGAAGAACATGTCCGGCACATTGTGGACCGGGTGATTGCGCCGCTGGGCCGGCGCATTGATGAAAGCTCACCGATGGTCGATGCCCGTTTGCCGGATGGCAGCCGGGTCAACGCAGTGATTCCGCCGATCAGTTTGAACGGCACCTTGCTTTCAATCCGGAAGTTTCGAAAAGAACCGTTTGAAATGACGGATTTGCTGAAGTTTTCTTCCTTGGATGAACGGATGGCGGAGTTTATCCAGGCACTCGTAAAAGCGAAATTGAACATTTTGATTTCCGGTGGTACAGGAAGCGGGAAAACTACGCTATTGAATGCAGTAGCGAAAGCCATCCCCATCAGTGAACGCGTCATTACGATTGAAGATTCTGCAGAACTTCGGCTCAACCGCGGAAGCGTAGTAGGCATGGAAGCCCGTCCGGCAAACGTAGAAGGTCATGGCGAAATCAGCATCCGCCAACTGGTGCGGAACTCGCTGCGAATGCGGCCCGACCGCATCATTGTCGGTGAAGTACGGGGAGCGGAAGCTTTTGACATGCTGCAGGCAATGAATACCGGACACGAAGGCTCATTGACGACTGTCCACTCCAACTCGCCGGTCGATGCCATCAGCCGGGTCGAAGGGATGGTCATTATGGCCGGAATGGATTTGCCGAGTGAGATTATTCGGGAGTACATTGTCGGTGCCCTGGATTTTATTATTCAGGCAGACCGTCTGGGGGATGGGCAAAGAAAAATTGTAAACATATCGGAAGTCTATGTAGATGAAGACAAAGGCGTGAAGATTCGGGATGTCTTTATTTTCAAACGGACAGGCACAGGCAAAAACGGGGAAGTGCAAGGCTATTTCACGCCGACAGGCTATGTTCCAAAATGTCTGGACCATTTGAAGATGTTTGGCATTGAACTGGATGAAACCATTTTCAGCGTACGTGAGGAGGTTCCTCAATGGACTTGAGCATCGGTATTTTATACGGTGCCTCCGTTCTGGCACTGCTGTTCGCCAGCTATCTGTTTCTTGGCTACCGCCGGGAAAAGCTGGAGTGGAAGAAAAAGATGAAAACCAGGTACCCGGAGGAAAAGCGCAAAAGTGCCATCAGTGTATGGGGCGACCGCTTTGATGAATCAGAAGCATCTCAAGGATTGGCCAAAAAGCTGAAAAATGCCAATGTCAATTTGCTTGCTTCGGAATATATCGGGATGCACGCCTTTGGCATTCTGCTGTTTTATGTAGTATTTAACATGATTTTCAATATGGCCTCGTTGCCGAGCCTGCTTCTGACAGCGGGCATCCTTGGCGGAAGCCATTTTCTGCTCTTTTATATCCGCAAAAACAAATACACAGAGCGGCTGAACGGCCAATTGAGCGAAGTTTGCCGATTGCTGGCAAATGCTGCAAGGTCGGGGATGACCATTACCCAAGGAATAGATTTAGTGGCCCGGGAAGTCAACGAACCGGCAAAAGATGAATTCAAGCGCCTTTCAAATGAATTGAAATTGGGGGTTCCTTTTGAAACCGCTTTGCGCGCGGTTCAAAAAAGAAATGAATCCAGAGATTTTCAATTGTTCATTGCCACGCTGTTAATCCAAAAAAGGACGGGCGGCAACTTGGCAACAACGCTTGAAACAATGTCCCATACATTAGAAGACCGGAAAATACTGCATCAGACGATTCAGACCATGACATCGGAGCAGCGCTATATTTCTTTGATTGTTCCGGCCATGCCGATTTTCATTTTATTGTTCATGAACAATATTATCGAAGGCTTCACAGATCCGTTGACCACTCCGATCGGCATCATCTTGATGGTTGCCTTTGGCCTTGGCATTATCTTATCGTTCTTCCTGATTCGTCAGATTACTAATATAAAAGTGTAGGTGAAGGCTTTGGATGCTCTTATTATTTTTGCGACAATCGCATTTTTGTTCATGGTGGTGCTGGGAATCAGAAACTGGTCGGTTTATGTGAAAGAGAAACGGAATGTGCTGGTGCATGTTTCGGAACTGACGAAAGTGGATGCATTCGACAATAAAAAGAAGAAACGCAAGCAGAAAACGAATCTGTTTCAGCGGATGACCGGTTATGCAGATGAATTTTCCGATCTGGGCCAGCGCATCAATTTCTTCAGTGAAAATATTGAAGTTGCCGATTGGCTGAAAAAATCCGGAAATCCGTACAATCTGACATTGGCCCGTTTTCAAGGATTGAAGATCTTCCTGTTCATCGTCGGTTTTTTCGCGGCTATGCTGGCATTTATTATCGGCTTTCCGCTTTCTAAATACGGCTTGGTATTTTTGCCGCTGATTGGCTACTTTACGCCGATCTACATCGTCAAGCGCCAGGCCAAAATGAGGCAAGAAAAACTGAGCCGGGATCTTCCTGATTTCCTCGATACCATCAGCACGAGTATCCAGGCAGGGGTCAGCATGGACCAGGCATTAAGGGAGGTGATTCGCTTTTTCGACGGTCCGCTCCAGGAAGAATTTATGCGCTTCATGCAAGAAATAGACTTGGGAGTGCAGCGTGAAACGGCTTATCGAAATTTACTCGAACGGAACGACAACGAAGAATTCCAGCAGCTGATTAAATCTTTGCTGCAGGGCATTAAACTGGGTGTTCCGATTGCGACAACGTTCAAGATACAGGCAGAAGATATGCGCCAGCTGCGCCAGGAACGGGTGAAAGAACTGGCAGCCAAGGCATCGCCGAAAGTGACGCTGGTCACGACTTTCGTTGTAGCACCGGTTTCCATCATGATGATCGCAGGCTTAATGATTTTGAATATGATGTACGGAGAAAACAGTGTATTTAACATTTTGGACTAAAAACTAGGAGGAATTGACATGAAAAAGAAATTAAACGAACTTGCTTTGCAAATGGTGACGTCAGTACAAACGAAAGTGGCAAACGAAAGAGGATCTCAGACTTTGGAATGGATTGGTATTGCAGCTGTCATCGTTATCGTAGTTGGAGTAGTTTCCCAAGCATTCTCAGGCGGCGGATTTGGCGACACGCTGGTGACTAAATTTGAAGGATTCATCAACAAAATCGGCGGAGGGGCTTAATACCCCTCTTGTTTTTCGTGATTTTCGCTGAGAAAGGAGCATCCGATGAGATTAACTAAATGCCTCCTTTTGCCTTTGATTGCCTTAAGCATGGCGGCTTGCCAATCTGAAAGCCAGCCGGAGAAACCTGAGGCTGAAGCTGCAGAGCAAAAGGAGCCGAAGGAGCAAAAAGCTGCTGATGAGAAAGCAGAAAAAGATATTGAATCTGTTCTGGCATCGCAGGAAATGCTGAAAGTTCCAGAAAATGATCGTGATTTGATTAATCAGCCACCTGGAAAAATTGGCGGCATGGATATTTCACTTGGCGATACGCCGCAAATCAAAGAAGCCTTTTTCGAAGCTTTCGGGGATGTGCCGGCTTTGCCGGAAGATGCCACGGAGAAAGAGCTCGAACTTTATTTCAATTATATTTATTCGCTTGTTGCCTATGATTTTCAAGATCCACAGGATGTTTTGGACCAGATGGAATTTGCCTTGTCCGGAACACCGGAAGCGGATCCCCGATTTGCCTTTAAAGAAAATTACAATGTCGAAATCATTCTTGATGCCAGCGGCTCGATGGCTAATTATGTAGGAGACCAAACCCGGATGGAATTAGCGAAAAAAGCAATCCGCGACTTTGTCGGGCAAATTCCCGAAGAAGCAAAGGTCTCGCTGCGCATTTATGGCCATGAAGGCACTGGTTCAGAAGCAGACAAAGCGGCATCCTGCAAAGCCATCGATGAAGTGTACAAACGCGGTGCCTATGACCAGGCAAGCTTTGACAAAGCAATGGATGCATTTAAGCCTGCCGGGTGGACGCCGGTTGCCGGGGCACTGGAATCGGCAAAAGAAAGTTTCAAAGGCCTGGACGCTAAAAGCAATACCAACCTTGTTTATTTGGTCAGCGACGGCATTGAGACTTGTGACGGAGATCCGGTAGCGGTTGCCAAAACCTTTGCGGATAGCAACATTTCGCCAATCATCAACGTAATCGGTTTTAATGTGGACGGCGAAACCCAGCAGCAGCTGAAAGAAGTGGCTGCAGCAGCCAATGGCATTTTTGCCAATGTTTCCAATGGCGCCGAATTGGCTGAGGAATTCAAACAGTCAAAAGAAGTGCTTGCCCGCTGGGAATCGTGGAAAGTGAATTCGGAGACCGATGTGCTTGCTGCCAGCAATGCCAGTTCACTGGCCATTTCTAAATTTGAAAATCAATGGTATGCAGACACGGACGGCCAGTATTTGGGCCTGGTCCGGGTTTTCGGTTTTTTGCGAGAAAAAGGCTACCTTACTTTTGATCAGGTGGATGATTTAACTGTGAAAGCCGGAGAAATTGAGCAGCTTTCAAAAGAATCGCGGGAAGCCATCATCAATGATCTGAATCAAGTAAAAGATCAAGGATTGGACAAAATGCGCATCCAGATTGACGAGAAATACAAAAAAAACACAACTGGACAGTAAAAGGGGACTCCCCTTTTTCCGGCTTATTCAAAGTTCCCCCTGCTGAATGAGCCGGAAAAGCGGGAGTCAGAATGCAGAGGTGAGGGCATGAAAAGAAAGATATTAAATGAAGAAGGATCTGCGACGATTGAATTTATAGGTGTCGTTCCGATGATATTCATGGCCATGATGATTGCCTGGCAATTTGTAGCAGGATTTCATGGCTTAATGATTGCGGAATCTGCAGCAAGTGAAGCTGCCAAAGTTTATTCCGTGACGGCAGATGCAGGAGAAGCGACGGCAGCAGCCAAAAAAATTGTCGATGCTGGCGGCAGCACCATCAGCTTTGCGGGTGCGCCGATTTCAGGGACTAATGAGTTTACAGCAGCAGTCAATGTCCGAATTGACTTTGTCTTTTTGCCGGCAAGCTTATTTTCAGGAGGCAAACCGACATTCTCGTATAGCGCCGATACATCGGGCAAGGTGATCAAATGAAAAAGATTGCGGCTTATATAGAAAATGAACGAGGAAACGTAGCCCTCCTGGTATTGGGATTGATCAGCGTCATGATTATTTTGTTCATGCTGGTTTTGAATCTCGCTGGAGCCCTTATCGTGAAGGAGCAGGCAATGTCAACTTCCCAACAGGCTGCCTTGGCGGCAACAGCCAGTCTGTATGAAGAATTGCCTGGATTCATCTTGTCTTATGAAAAAGAGCTGAAAGAATTTATAGAAGAAGAAGAGGCCGCCAAAGAAGCAGAGGAGCCTGGAGAACCGGAAGAACCGGAAGAACCGGAAGAACCGAAGGAAAAAGAAAAAACCATTGAAGAACTGATTGATGAGGAAACCGAGAAGCTTTCCGGTGAGATGTCAGATTACAGCCTCAATGAAATTCGAAACGAAGCGATTGACCGTATTTTATCGAAAGAACTGGATAAGGGGCTTGGCAATAACTTGCTGAAAACCAAACTTAGTTTAGAGATGGAGTACGACTGGATCAAGTCGATGAAAGAAAGTGCGCGCAGTGCAATCATTGCCAATGGCGGTGAAGTCGAGGGTGCAGTCATGACCGTTTTTGAGGACGGGCAAATTGTTGTGGAATCTGCTCATGAGGTAGAAGCGATTGGCTATAACGGTTTTTTTGCGGGAATTAAAGAAAATCTCTTTAAATCTTCCAAAGGGCCTGAACTGAAGTTTGTAAAAAAACTGCCCGAATGGGAAGGGAGAACCTACTCCCTGGAATAGAGGTTAGCAATGGCGAAAGAAAAGAAATGGCGAAAAATTTATTTGGTACTGATGATTTTCTTTTATGCCGTTTTTGTCCCCGTTACATTCGCAGAATGGCTGCTTGGAGAAGGTGGTTTTCCATTCACAGCTATCGTGGTGGGAATGGCGTTGCCGTATATGAGGAAAAATCATTTGCTTCAGCTGCAAAAACAATAAAAGGATGGAGGTCATTTTTATGGAAAGACCCATACGGTCGGCTTTAACATTTTTTGGGCAGAAATACGAACTGATTCTGCTTCTTGTGCTCTTTATTCAATTGCCCATTATCCTGCTTCAGTTTTTTGCTTCGAATTATATACTGGCGGCCACTCCGACATTCGGTGCTTTGTTTTCAATA
This sequence comes from Planococcus glaciei, assembly GCF_900099655.1. Lineage (GTDB taxonomy): Bacteria > Bacillota > Bacilli > Bacillales_A > Planococcaceae > Planococcus > Planococcus glaciei. The sequence continues at coordinate 42,961 of NZ_FNDC01000001.1, read as the reverse complement.
GCGGATGTGTATAACGCCTATATGGTCTTTGTGCTCTTTTTGTTTGCATTGGTGCCTTTCGCTTATTTTTGGCATTTTGAAGCGATTGGCAAAGAGAAGCCGTTGAGGCTGACATTTTTTCAATTTGCATTAAAAGGATTCCACTTTTTCCTGTTTGCGGCAGCAGCAGGTGCCCTGATCACCATTGGCTTCGGTTTGTTTATACTGCCAGGCATCGTTTTGCTGGCAATATTCTCGATGGCACCGATTATTGCCGTGATGGAAAATCAATCAGTGTGGTCATCACTAAAAGAAAGTACACGGATTTTCAAAGCGCAGCATTGGAAAATCGTGTTATTGATTGCCGTTTTTGGATTTGCTGAAATGATTGGAGCGTATGTGCTTCAATTAATGGTTATGGGGATTACGACGTCCTTTTTGGCAATCGTGGTTTGCCATGTCTTTTTAAATACGATTTTTCTGCCTCTGTTTTACTTGATACTGGCATCATTTACAGCGAAATGGAAAGAAGAGTTAAGTTTGTTGACAATCGAAAACGACAGCTTTTTGGTTTCTAAGTAAAGCATTTGGAGGAGGGAAAGCATGGAACTATTGATGAAGCGAATTATCATTTCAACAGTTGTTTTACTGATTGTTGGACAATCTTTCTTCTTTTCAGTCGCTTCTGCCGTTCAGCCATGGTCAGGAAATACCTGGACTGGCGATACGTGGACCGGTGATACATGGGAAGGAACGCCTTGGGAAGGCAAAAGCTGGACCGGCGATACGTGGGAAGGTGAAAGCTGGCAAGGCGATGGCACGAGTGGAGACGGAACCTCAGGCGATGGCACAAGCGGAGATGGCACTTCGGGCGATGGCACAAGCGGAGATGGCACTTCGGGTGACGGCACAAGCGGAGATGGCACGTCAGGTGACGGCACAAGCGGAGATGGCACGAGCGGAGACGGAACCTCAGGCGACGGCACGAGCGGAGACGGAACCTCAGGCGACGGCACAAGCGGGGACGGAACTTCGGGAGACGGCACGGGCGGAGACGGAACCTCGGGCGATGGCACGAGCGGAGACGGAACCTCAGGCGACGGCACAAGCGGGGACGGAACTTCGGGAGACGGCACGGGCGGAGACGGAACCTCGGGCGACGGCACGGGCGGAGACGGAACTTCGGGCGATGGCACGAGCAGTGACGTCACTTCAGGAAATGCACCAAATGCTGAAGGTCCGGATGGATTTGAAGTGTTTAACTATATAGCAAAAGATGTCATTTTGGGGCAAGTGGATTTAGCGGGGAATTCGTTGACTTCAAGCAGCGGAGAGATGGGCAGAGGTTCAGCCTTCTTCCTATCCGGTCTCCTTTTAAACGGCTTGAAACTGGGAATCGACAGCCCCATACTGGAAGGCATTTCGGATGCCAATGATGCTGCTGCTAATAGCTTTACAGCTGCTCAATCGATTAATACCATACAAAATGCGCGAAACGCATCCCAAGCTTCTGCAGTTGGTGGAGCGATGAGCGGTGCGGCAACTGCCGGATCGACTGCAATGGGTGCATTAGGGAAGTTGAATGTGGTGGCAGCAGCCGGGGGCACAGTGCTCGGCGGAATTGAAACGTACAGGAAAACTTTTGGCGAAGGCGGAGTTATCGATACATTCAATGATTCAAATGCCAGCGGCGCGGATAAAACAGTTGCAGTTTCTGATGCAACTGCAAGCCTCGGTTCTACTTTGATGAGCGCGGGCGTTGTAACGGCTGCTATTCCGGGTGGACAAGCCATTGGTGCCGGGATTGTCGTGGCTGGGGCTGCGTTGTGGGGAGCGTCCAAACTTACCGGCTATGTAGCGAAAAACTGGGACGGCATTAAGAGCACGGCTTCAAAAGCAGGCAGTGCGATCGCTAAAGGATGGAATTCTTTTACTGGCCTGTTCGGCTAATGCTATGATTGAAGAAGACCGTTTAAAGGAGAGATTCATCGATGACTGACCAGACTACTCAACTGCTCCTGAAAAAAGTGAAAAAGCAAAAAAAATGGATAGAAGGTGTATTTGTAAATCCGGTGTATTGGATGGTGAACGGCAAGCCTTATTATATGGCGGGATTCACCAAAAACAATCAATCCGTTGCCACAGCCTATGTGACGCCAGGAGAAGAAAATCGTGAAGAAGCATTGGAAGCCCAGCGCCATTTAGCTCTTTTCGGCGACCTTAGCATTAATATTTTCGATATCGGCACCGATTACTTGAAAATAAACGCCGCTTATTTTACGAAACCGCTAAGCATTCCAGTTTCGGCAGCCGATCCGGCTGTCCACGAAGGAAGGGATGCATTTGCTGAACTTTGGAAAATCCAGCAGAACCTTTCTTCGCTCATAAAAGATTATAAAAATTATTACGAGAACGACGTATTGATCCGCAAAGAACTAACAGAAGAAGATGTCCAAAAAACACTTGAAACTGCTAATTTGCTGACGTTGTACCAATACTTGAATTTGAAGATTCTGTTGGAAAAAAACGCAGAAATCCAAGCGTTTGCTTCGTTCTTAAAAACGACAGACAGTTGGAATGGGCTTGGGCAGGAGCCGCAGAAATTTGTGCAAGGCATTACTGGAAACACCGAAAAGATGCAGAAAAACTTAAGCAATCTGAACGTGGTTCCGGATGCTGATTTTGAAAAAATGAAAAAGCTGAATTTCGATAAAATGGTTGCAGACAACCAGAAAATCATCGAAAACCAACGCCAGCACATCCGTTACCCTCAATGAACGACAAAAGCATCTTAGCCTATTTCCAGGCTAAGATGCTTTTGTTTAATTTTAATCTTCATCTTGAATATCCACATCGTCCGGAATCGGAGTGGCACGCCATTCTTCAAGGGCTTGTTTGGCTAGTTCCAGCTGCTGAAAATGTGTTTCGAACTGTGAGGTGTTGACCAAGTACTGCTCTCCGTCATGGACTGCGCGAATGCGGCCTTCAAGCACATAACTTAAAATTTGTTCTTCAGGCATCGACAGAAAAGCGGCAGTTTCCGGGATTGTCATATACATATGATCATCTCCTCTCTTTTCTTCCATTATAATTGATAAAGACAGCTATCTCAAAGCATTCATTTCATGATAAAGTGAAACTCAATTAAGGGGGATGTTCTTCATCCCCATTGATTGTTAGTTGAACCAATCGGACTTTTACGGTCAGTGGATCTCCCGCTCGGAAAAGCAGGAGTGTTACTGTCCGTTAAAGCAGGATAAAGTTACTACCATAATACGGAAAAAAGAGGTGTGGAGTGTGAACTACTGGCCATATATCTGGGTACTCCTTGCGGCAATGCTGTGGGGCACGACGGGAACCGCGCAAAGTTTCATCGATGGAACGGCCCATCCCCTGACAATCGGGGCGCTGCGTTTGAGCATAGGAGGCTTTACGCTTTTGGCGTTTGTATTATGGACGAAAAAACTGCAGCTTCGCTCAATCCCGTGGAAAGCTGTCTTGTTATCAGCGGCCACAATGGCGCTGTTTCAGCCCTTATTTTTTTCATCAGTCCAGTTGACCGGGATTGCAATCGGAACGGTTGTTGCCATCGGCAGCGCACCGGTTTTTTCAGGAATTTTGGAATGGGCGCTGCTAAAAAGAAGGCCCGACCGTATTTGGAGCATGGCGACCGGCTTGGCGATTATCGGCTGTTTGCTGCTGTTTGCTGATAAAGATGCACCTGCTGTTGACCCGGCAGGCATTTTGCTCGCACTGGGTGCCGGATTGTCATTCGCAACTTACGCCGGTGTCAGCAAGAATGTATTGGAACGTATGGACGCTGTTCCGGCAGTTGCAGTCATTTTCTCGTTAAGTGCACTGTATTTAATGCCTTTTTTATTCTTTTTTGATTTGTCATACATAGCAGCAACGGAAAATTTAGGTGTCATTTTATATCTGGGATTAGGAGCGACCAGCCTTTCCTATATTCTATTCTCCAGTGGCTTGAAGCTTATTCCATCTTCTTCTGCGGTGACCTTGTCTCTTGCTGAACCGATGACAGCCGCGCTTCTCGGGGTTTTTATTGTCGGGGAAGTGCTGACGGGAATTGCCTGGGTCGGTGTGCTGCTGCTGCTTGGCGGGATTTTGGTTTTGACGTTCGGCAGAAAAAAAGCTGATTCGAAACGCAAAGCTCTTTCTATCGAATAGCTAAAGGTTTCTTAAGAATTTCTTCAGATTTTTCCTAAGCTGTACTTAAGAATTTTCTTTTACAATAAATTTCATAGAGGAAAGAGGTGCAGAAGATGGTGCATACAGTACTGGTCACGGACGACGATCAAGATATCCGGGACGGCATTGAAATATATTTGAAAAATGAAGGCTACCATGTATTGAAAGCGGCAAACGGCTTGGAAGCGATCCAATTGCTTGAAGAAAATGAAGTGCATGTCATGATTCTCGATATCATGATGCCGAAAATGGACGGGATTTCAGCAACTTTCAAAATCAGGGAACAGCGCAATATCCCGATTATTATGCTAAGTGCAAAAGCGGAGGATTCCGATAAAATCCACGGTTTGTCAGTAGGGGCGGATGATTATGTCACCAAACCGTTCCATCCGATGGAACTGGTAGCCCGCGTAAAATCACAACTCAGACGTTACGTAACGCTCGGGAATTACGAGGATAAGGCCCAGCGCATTGAAATAGACGGACTTGTACTGGATACGGATGCGAAAGATGTAACGCTTCATGGCGAAACGATCAAGCTGACGCCGATTGAATTTAAAATAACGGAACTGCTTATGGCTAATGCCGGACGCGTATTTTCAATCCATGAGATTTACGAACGGGTCTGGAACGAACCGGCTTACAACGCAGAGAATATCGTGGCCGTGCATATCCGCAAAATCCGTGAAAAAATTGAGGCGGATCCGAAAAATCCAAGATACGTAAAGGTGGTGTGGGGCATTGGCTACAAAATGGAAAAATGATGCATGGTCGATTGTAGCGGTTATTTGTGCCTTGTTCAGCTTGCTTTACTGTTTTTCGTTTATCGTAGAATTTTTCTTCGTATCGCCATTTGAAGGATTGCTGGCTTCTCTCCGCAGTTTATCTAAAGGAGAGGTTTGATCGATGAAAAAATGGCTTTGGTTATTAACTGCATCTCTTGTTTTGATCGGCATTTTCAGTGTTATGGAACTTGGGCAGAAATACTTGGGAAAATCCTACACAGACACCCTGGATTTCGAGAATGATTTCACCTCTTTTACAGACCGTCTGATTGCTCTGGAACTGGATCCGCTATCGCCCGAGGAGGCGGTACCGGTTGCTGCTGAAGAAATCGAGGAGTACCGCAATCGCTATGGATCGCTCGCGGAACAAATTCTCAGCATCCAAAATCAGTACGCAACCGATATTGAAGACGCGGCTTCAACAGGCAATAAAAGCCTGGAAGAAGCATTGATCCAGGAGCGGGACAAGAAAATCAAAGAAATCCGCAATAATTTTTCAGAAGACGAAACAGTCATAAAAAAAATAGAGGAAGAGCGCAAGGCTGAGATTGAGCGGCTAATCCGCGAACAAAGAAGCGAACGGACCGCTTTCCTTGAAGACTCGCAGCACTATGTATACGAACTGACAAATTCAGAAACCGGAGAAACGTTTACGAAAGGAGATTTTTCTGGAAAACCATATTTTGAAAAGACCTATTCAGGCAGCAACCCTTTAAGTGCAGAATCCGCCCTTTACACAACGGATTTTGGCACTGAAATTAAATCAGACGCCAACTTTGTTGGAACCATTCAAATTGACCGGTCTTTGTTGGCAGCATCGAGCCATGGGAAAAGTTTTATGCATTTCACCGCTGTTAAGAGCATACTTTATGGATTTATTGCTTTAGCAATTGCAGGAGGAGTCCTCTTATGGACCCATCTGCGGTTTGATCTGAACTGGTTCACCCGGATGCACCTTTACGGAAAATGGATTGGCTTAACAATGGATGTCCGTTTTTTGCTGGTGTTTTTGTCATCGTTTTTCGGACTGTATGCAGTGACGAAGCTTTTCCGGTCTTTGATGACTATCGGATTTTCTGATCCTGTTGGTTTTGGATTGGACTTCGGCTGGAAACTGATTGTCGCACTTGTATTAATCGGAGTGTCTCTTTTGCAGATTATCTGGTTGTTTGCTTATTACAGAAAAGTGGAATTGCTGAAATATGAGTTCCAACAAAGCCTTGTCCTCCGCAATATACGGAATGCGAAAGAAGCCTTCCTGGATAAATCGATTGGAGTTCAGAGTTTAATGTTGCTTGCTGTCGTCTTTTCCTGGGGAGCAGGAACGGTGATGGCCCTTGTTTACCCGCCTTTATTCCTGGTGTGGATACCGGCAACTTTATTCATCGGCATCCCGGTCCTTCTCATAATGATGAAGCGCTTCGGTTATTTGAACGTGTTGATGATGCAAACAGAAGCAATCGCCAACGGCCAATTGAACCAAGAGCTTCCGGTACGCGGCAAATCGCCTTTGGCCCAGCATGCCAAACAGCTGAACCAGTTGAAAGAAGGCGTCCGCTTGTCGATGTCGGAGCAGGCAAAAAGCGAGCGGATGAAAACGGAATTGATCACCAATGTCAGCCATGATCTGCGAACGCCTCTGACTTCGATCATCACCTATACCGATTTGATGAAAACGCCACATTTGTCGGATGAAGAACGCATATCTTATGCAGAAATCCTGGACCGCAAATCGCAGCGTCTGAAAACATTGATTGAAGACTTGTTTGAGGTTTCCAAAATGGCAAGCGGCAATATGGAACTGCACTGCACCCGTATTGACCTAAATCAATTGCTCCAGCAGGCGCTTGCTGAACATGCAGAAGACATTGAGCTTTCCGGACTGGATTTCCGTATTGCCCAACCCAATAAACCGGTCTATGCACAAGTGGATGGCCAAAAATGGTGGCGGGTGCTCGATAATTTGATTTTAAATGCCATTAAATATGCACTGCCTGGTACACGGGTTTATTTATCGCTTGAGGAAACGGAAGGGCAAGCAGAGTTTACGATAAAAAACATCACGCGCTATGAACTTGGCGAAAACACGGATGAATTGTTTGAGCGTTTCAAACGGGGAGACGAGTCGCGGCAAACGGATGGCTCCGGCCTTGGGCTTGCCATTGCGCAATCGATCGTCGAACTTCACGGAGGCGCCATGAAAATTGAAGTGGACGGGGACTTGTTTAAAGTAACGGTTGCCGTCAGCAGCATGTAAATGAAAAAAGTGATGCCCATTATATGGCATCGCTTTTTTGTGCTATTTGAATCTGCTCTGAATCTAAAAATCTCTCCTCATTGCGGAGGAGAGACCAGTTTGTGCTGAAAGGCGTAAATGACGGCTTGGGTGCGGTCATGGACTTCCAGTTTTGAAAGCAGATTGCTGACATGGGTTTTGACGGTTTTCAAGGCGATAAAGAGTTCATCCGCTATTTCCTGATTGGTGTAGCCATTCGCCAACAGCAGCAGGATTTCCATTTCACGATCGGTCAAATCTTCATGAAGCACGCGGTCATGGCGCATTTGCTTCATCATTTTGCTCATCACTTCAGGTTCGAGCACCGGTGTGCCATTCATCGTTTCCCGGATGGAATCGGCAATGCGGGACGCTTTCGACGTTTTCAGTATGTAGCTGACGGCGCCTGCCTTCAGAGCCGGGTAGACTTTGTCGTCATCCAAAAAGCTGGTGACAATCATGATTTTCGCTTCCGGCCATTGGCGGATGATGGCTTCGGTAGCTTCTGCTCCGTTCATGACCGGCATGACCATGTCCATCAAAATAACATCGGGGCGGAGATCGAGCGCCATGTGGACCGCTTCTTCGCCGTTCACTGCTTCACCGACCACTTCCATGTCGCTTTGCGACTGCAGATAAGCCGAGACGCCGATGCGCACCATTTCGTGGTCATCAACCAATAAGATTCGAATCATGGGAAACCTTCCTTTCGATAGGGACTTTTACTTCCACAATGGTGCCTTCGGAAGGCACGGAAACAATTTTGCTGGTGGCGCCGATTTCAATGGCCCGTTCTTCTATATGCTTCAACCCGTAGGAAGTCGACTTCGACTGTTCGCTCTCAAAACCGACTCCGTTGTCCTGGATGCGTAAAATGGCAAAGTTGTCGCGTTCAATGAATAGAATGTGGACTTCGGTCGCTTTCGAGTGGCGCAGCGTATTGGACAGGGTTTCCTGGGCAATGCGGAACAAATGGTCTTCCGCGCCTTTTGGCAGCGGAACTTCTTCGAGTTTGTGCTCAATGGTGAAATACACTTTTTCTTTCAGTTCGGATACGAGTTCAAACAAGCCTTGGCGTAAGCTCTTGTCATGAAGTGCAGCCGGGCGCAGATGCAGCAGCAAGGCACGCATTTCAAGCTGGGCCTGCTGTACCATTTTCTCGGTCTGCAGCAGGCCGGGAGAGGCCCCTTCCTGTTCGGTCATCGAAGACAGCAGCATTGAAGCGGCAAACAATTGCTGGGAAACCGAATCGTGGAGTTCGCGTGCGAGACGCTGGCGCTCCATGATTAGCCGTTCCTGGATGATCTGGTCCTGGGTCTCTGCCCGTTCGTTGGAAATGCGCGCTAAGCTTTTGCGCTGGGATTCCAGCAGTTTCTGCAATTTCAGAATCGATAGAGACAACTGATTCGGCAAGGTTTTCATTTGGGCAGCTTGAATGACCGTCTGGTCTTCGTTGCGGAGAAGCGCTTGGAAAATGTCATCGAGCTCCTGCACTTTTGAACGCGACAAAGATTCCGACCACCAGGCGATTCCGGATGACAACGCAAGCATCAAGACAATGATCCAGATGCCAAAAGGAAGGCCGGCGACAAAATCTTCCCATAGCACCGACCATGTGCGTTCAGTAGGTAGTCCCAATAAGACAATCAAAATACCGAATATGATGAGAGCGAATAAACCGACGAAAAACAGGCTGCGCGGAAGGATCTGTCTCATCTGCGAATCACCTCGACATCGCCCATCCAAGTGGTAATTGAGATGACCAATTCAGTTTTGCTGTATTCGTTTTGAATGTATCCATCTTCTGCATGGATGGTGCCGTTCCAGATGCGCTCCTTTTCGCCGGTGAAAAATTGGGCATCCCCTAAAAGCGTCGTGTAATAAATGCGCACGGGAATTTCGTAAGGCACCACGATTTTGACTTTGCCAAACCCTTGGCGGATAGAGATCAAGGAAGTTTTTTTCGGGAGTACGGTTTGCGTTACATCCACCAGCAAATCGCCGACAAACCCTTGGACGTGGATGTCTTTCCATTCATAGGATTCAATAGGGGTGCTTTGGGCAGACAAGATTTTGTTCTGAATGAGGCCTTTATCGACGGTGCCTTGAATCGGCACGCGCTGCTCCCATTCCTCGCCTTTCCACAAGCGCACCAGCAGATAGACCGCTATGACAAAAATCATTAAGCGCAGGCTCCACATCGACAGCACCGAGATGCCAATCAGGATTAAGCCTGTCCACATATAGGTTTTTCGCGTTTTGGCACTTTTGTTCATTGCGTAATAAATGAGTCCGATACCAAGAAGAACCAAAAATACGCTGCCATTTCCGAAAAATGCAGCTTCCACGAATATGAGAAGTAAAGCGCTCAATAGGAAAAACGCTTGTTTGTTAGTTGTGAACTGTTGCATCGCAGTTTTGCCTCCTTCTTTGTAGCGGAAAAGCGAGAAGAAGGAATCCTTCTTCTCACTCTAGTTTAACCAATTTCTTCGTGTTTGGGGCTGTTTTTTTCCAAAGCTTCCAGCCGGCGTTCCATAGCGGAGCGTTCGTGTTCCTCTTCAACTTTTGAACCCAGCGTTTTGATGTACGACGCCATGTCGTCATAGGATCCGATGCGTTCTGCTGCCAGTTGCGGATTCAGGACTTTGTCCATCTGGTGATGGGCGCGTGTGGCATTTTCCTTGCCCATGAGCTGGAGCTGGCGCACTTTCATGTCTTTCACTTTGTGCTTCATTTCTTCGTAGCGCTGTTCAAGGCCTGTCAATTCAGCAAGGTTCTCCGTAAGAGTCTGTTCCAGCTCCGCTGTGCGGTTTGAATAAGTGGCCACTTCCATTTCTGCAAAAGCAGACAAATCGCTTTCTCCGGAATTTCGGGCCAATTCGAGCTGTGCCTGCCGTTTTTCGAGCATAGCTGAAGCTTCCGCCAATTCCTTTTCAAACTTGCTGTTAAGCTTGGCTTGGCGTTCCACCCATTTGCCGGTTTCTTCTGTTTGCTTTTCGGCTTCCACGATGTAGCGGTTCAAGACCGCCAGCGGATTTTTCTGTTCTTTCTTTGATACAAGTGTGTCAACGTCTGTTGCGACTGCAAATTTTAAACGTTCCCATAAAGATGCCATTTGTTTTCCTCCTTATTTTGTCAGTTTGTCCCATTGTCTTTCGAAATTCATAAACGGATCGTTTGTTTTAGCAGCAACGATTGGGCGTTCATTCCAGTTGCGGTAAATCCACCACAGTCCGGCAGCTGCCGCAACTCCGATCAAGGCCGGCACGTTGGAGATGGCTGATAATACACCGACAGCTCCGACAAACCCCCACCAGATTTTTGCTGCAGTCGATATGCTTTTCAAGTAGAAATGCACACCCATGTAGAGAATCAAACCGGAAACTGCCAATCCCATCATAGCGCCGAGGTTGGATAGTACGATGATGCCGGCAACGATGCCGAGTGTAATCATCCAAAACTTATTCAATTTAACTCCTCCTCTCAATTTGTAACCTAATCTTATCAAGGAAAGAATCTTTCCAACACGGTCCCTGACTGCATCTTTTACTAAGACCTGAGGCGTAGTTGGAGCTAGGTAAGGTGGTGCTGAACGAAAAATGCTATAATATCCCTACTATAGAACAAAGAGGAGGGACAGCTGCTATGAAAATCATTGCGTCGATTATCGGATCGCTGGCAATTTACCTGGCTCTTGTGGCGTATTTAGGCTGGAACGTGTATATATGGATGGACTCATGGGCGCAGTGGATTTATCCGGCATTGTTCGGGGTTGTTTGGCTCCTCATCGCGTTCAGTTTCTTTATCGGACGTTTAGGGCACCGCTTTCTGGCTTTTACCATCATCGGCGCGTATTGGTTTGCATTTCTGGAATATGCCCTCCTACTCTTTCCGGTAGCGAATATTGTTAGTTTGCTTTGGGAGGGGACTCAAGAAGCGCTGATTCTTGGAAATGCAGTGGCGGTTATTTTCCTGCTGATTTTTATTGCCGGAACTTTTCTCGCTTACAGCCCGGTTGTACGGAACTTGGAAATTACGGTCGATCGTCCAGTGGCAGAGCCGCTTCATCTTGTTATCGGGTCAGATTTTCATTTGGGGATACTGTCCGGCAGGCGGCACCTGAAGCGTTTTGTCACCCATGCCAATAAACTGAATCCGGATGTCGTATTGCTGGCCGGCGATTTAGTAGATGACGACCCTGTTTGGTATGCAAGGTACGGGATGAAAGAGGAAATGGAAAAACTGGAAGCGAAGCTCGGGGTTTATGGTGTTTTAGGGAACCATGAATACTACGGCAAAAAAATCCCTTTATTGGTCAAGCTGATGGAAAGTTCGGGCGTAAATATCCTGCGGGATGAAACTATTCTGGTTGGAAATCGTTTCTATTTAACAGGACGGGAAGACCGGACCAATGGAAAGCGGCATGCGCTGCAGCTCTTGCAGCCAAAAGACAAGCTGCCGTGGATCATCATGGACCATACACCTTCGGATTTAAAGACTCCTGTACAATTGGGGGCAGATTTACATATATCGGGCCATACCCATAAAGGGCAAATGTGGCCGAACCGCTTTATCACAAAAAAAGTATTTGAACTGGATTACGGACATCGTCTTGCAGGAAAAACCCATCTTCTTGTATCTTCCGGTTTTGGCTTTTGGGGTCCGGCTATCCGGATCGGAAGCCGTTCGGAACTTTGGTCAATCAAGATGAAATTTGAGCCGACAAGCTAAGGAGCGCAATGGAATGGAACAATGGATTACATCAATTATGTCTGACTATGGTTATCTCGGAATCTTTTTGCTGATTATGCTGGAGAACGTATTTCCGCCAATTCCGTCCGAAGTGATTTTGACGGTCGGCGGCTTCATGACGACAACGACGGATATGACGATTCTGGGCGTCATCTTGGCTTCCACAGCGGGATCCGTGTCCGGTGCACTGATTCTTTACGGAATCGGATTGTTGCTGGATGTGGAGCGCCTGGAAAAAATCGTGGAGAAATACGGCCACATCCTGCGGGTGAAAAAAGCGGATATTCACCGGGCCGATGCCTGGTTTGACCGCTACGGCATTTGGACAATCTTTTTCGGCAGGCTGATTCCGCTGGTACGCAGCCTGATTTCAATTCCGGCCGGTATGGCCAATACAAAGTTTTGGTTGTTCCTGACGTTCACGACGCTGGGAACCCTTTTATGGAATACGGTTCTTGTGTTCGTGGGAGAAGCGGTCGGAGAAAACCGCGATGAAATTATGGCGCAGCTCGATGTTTATTCAAACGTCGTTTATGCGTTGATTGTGCTTGGTGGGCTTGCAGCTGTTTGGTATTACGTAAAGAAAATCAGATCCCGCGAGATGGACTGAGAATATTCGGGGAAACTGCCGGTTGTTTGCCGGCAGTTTTTTTTATTGTTATAATTATTTGACAATAGAAATGGAGGGTCAGCATGAAACCGATCGTTTACATTACACAGAAATTGCCTGATGAGGCGGTATTAGGACTGCAGGAGTCCTTCGAAGTACGGATGTGGGAAGATACGGAGACTTCCGCGCCGCGCGAGGAATTGCTGAAACAAGTCAAAGAGGCACAAGCACTTTGGACGATGTTATCGGACCAGATTGATGCGGAAGTGTTCGAAGCTGCACCGAACTTGAAAATCGTGACGAACCTGGCGGTAGGCTATAACAACATCGATCTGGACGCCGCACATAAGCATAAAGTATTTGTCACCAATACGCCGGATGTGTTGACGGAAACCACGGCAGATTTGACGTTTGCCCTGCTTTTGGCAACCGCGCGCCGTATTGTGGAAGCGGATCGAACGGTTCGTTCGGGTGAATGGAAGTCCTGGAGCCCGCTTGGAATGGCCGGCATGAATGTCGGGGGCGCAACCCTCGGCATCATCGGCATGGGACGCATCGGCGAAGCCGTAGCAAGGCGCGCTCAGGGGTTCGGCATGAATGTGCTTTACCATAACCGGACGCGCAGAAGCTTGGAAGACGTGAAGTATGCAACACTGGAAGACCTGCTTCAACAGGCGGATTATGTGGTCATCTTAACGCCGCTGACGGACGAAACAAAAGGGATGATCGGCGAGCATGAATTGTCGTTAATGAAGGAATCCGCTGTTTTGATCAACGTGGCGCGCGGTGGAATCGTCGATGAAACTGCGTTATACGAAGCGTTGAAAGCAAACAAACTATGGGGTGCCGGGCTGGATGTCTTTGAACAGGAACCGCTTCCGACGGACCACCCCTTATTGTCGCTGCCGAATGTGACCGTGCTGCCGCATATCGGCAGTTCAACGGTCCAAACCCGTATGGCGATGATGGCAATGAACGCCGAAGCGATTGCTTCATGCTTGGAAGGCCATTCGGTAAAAAATCGAATCTGTTAGGGGCTGGGGAAAATGAAAGGTGCAATCACGCCGTATTTAACCTTTTACGGGCAAGCGGATAAAGCGGCTTCTTTTTACGAAGAAGTTTTCGGGCTCGAACGAATGGCAAGCCAGACATACGGGGATTCAGATTTCCCGTCTCCGGACCATGCCAAAGAATTTCTTCTGCACTGCCTGCTGCAAAAAGGCGATTTCAAGCTGATGATGGCTGATTCTGTGGAAGAACAGCCCGTTCAGCCGCGTTCCGGATTGGCTTTAGTAGTAGAATGCGAAACCGGTGAAGAAGCGGTGGAGATTTTCAGCAAGCTGTCCGATGGCGGACAAGTGCTCATGGAACTGCAAGACACGTTCTGGGGAGCCAAATACGGAAAAGTCAAAGACAAATTCGGCTTTGTCTGGGACTTGAACGTGGAAAAAGAAAAGTAAAGGCGCCTGCTTAGCCCCGACAAGCGCTGGAGGACTTGAGGAGATGGCGCTTTTTGCCATCACCGAAAGACCGAAGCGACCTCGAGGGGCTGGGCGCCGCAACTGGACAAAAGAAAAGTGAAGGCGCCTGTTTAGCCCTGAAAGATATAAAGCAGCTGTTCAATACAGCTGTTTTTTCAATTCCGCAAAAGTTGAAGTTTGCCGTGTTTTATTGTAAAATGATTGAGGTTTTTGAAGTCAGTAGGACTTATGAAACAAATTGAAGAATAGGGGGTATGATTCATGCAAAATCATACACACAACGTTTTACTTTATTATTTATACACACCGATTGAAGAACCGGAAACTTTCGCAGCTGAACATTTGGCAGCTTGCAAAGAACTTGGATTGAAAGGCCGTATCCTGGTTTCCCAAGAAGGAATCAACGGTACATGCTCCGGTACAATTGAGCAAACAGAACAATACATGGAAATGCTGAAAAGCGATCCGCGTTTTGCGGATATCGTCTTTAAAATTGATGCAGCTGATGGCCATGCATTCAAAAAAATGCATGTACGCGCGAAAAAAGAAATCGTTCACTTGGGATTGGAAGAAGACATCAATCCGCATGAATTGACTGGAACTTACCTGGAACCTGCAGAATTCTATAAACGCATGCAGGATCAGGATACAATCGTGCTTGATGCACGCAACGATTATGAATATGACTTGGGTCATTTCCGCGGCGCTGTGCGTCCGGATGTTGAAAACTTCCGTGATCTTCCGGAATGGGTCCGCGAAAACAAAGAAATGTTTGAAGGCAAGAAAATCCTGACTTACTGCACCGGCGGAATCCGCTGTGAAAAATTCTCCGGCTGGCTGAAAAGAGAAGGATTTGAAGATGTGGCGCAATTGCACGGGGGCATCGCAACTTACGGAAAAGACCCGGAAGTGAAAGGTCAGCTTTGGGACGGACAGATGTATGTCTTTGATGAGCGCATTGCCGTTCCGGTTAACCAGGTGGAGCATGTCATTGTCGGGAAAGACCATTTTACCGGCGAACCTTGTGAGCGCTACGTAAACTGTGCAAATCCAGAATGCAACAAGAAAATTCTTGCTTCTGAAGAAAACGAACACAAATACATGCGTTCATGCTCAGATGAGTGCCGCGAACATCCGCGCAACCGCTATGCATTTGAACACGGCTTGACAGGTGCTGAAGTCCAGGAACGCTTGGATGCACTGAAAGAAACGACTGAAGTTTAATAAATAATAAAAAAACCGTCCTCGAGGACGGTTTTTTTTATGGAAAGAATCACGAGGCTTAGCCTTCTTCATTCAAAACAACAGAGCGCCCTTTCAATTTCAAAAGCAGTGGAATGAGCAGCCATGCTGCTGCTATTAGAAGCAAAACCAAAGAAATTGGATTGGTGACAAATATGGAAAATTCGCCATTTGAAATGGTAAGCGCACGGCGCATATTGTTTTCAATCATTGGCCCAAGAACCAGTGCCAAAACCAGCGGGGCAACCGGAAAGTCGTTTTTGGTCAACAAGTAGCCAAGCACACCGCAGGCAAGAAGCAAGTAAAGGTCAAACGTCGTGTATTGCACCGCATAGACGCCGAAAAACGAAATGGCGATAATGATCGGCAATAAATACTTTTTAGGTGTCTGGATAATTTTAGCAAACACCTTCACAAGCGGCATATTCAAGATGAGAAGCATTAAATTTCCAACAAACATACTGGCAATCAGACCCCAAGCAACTTCAGGATGGTCATCGAACAACAGTGGGCCTGGCTGGATATTGTACATGATCAAGGCACCCATAAGAATTGCGGTAGTTCCCGACCCTGGGATCCCGAGAGTCAGAAGGGGAATCATCGCGCCGCCGGATGCTGCGTTATTTGCGGATTCCGGACCGGCAACGCCGGCAATCGCACCTTTGCCGAACTGCTCCGGATTTTTGCTGAATTTTTTCTCGCCAATATAAGAGAAGAACGAAGCAAGTGTAGCGCCTGCACCTGGCAAAACACCAATAAAGAAGCCTAAAAATGAACCGCGCAATATAGGTGCAGCACTTTCCTTCAAGTCCTGGCGAGTAGGAAGAATGCGTCCGATTTTCGCCATCGTGCCGTCTTCATGGTCACGCTCCAAAACCGTTTTAAACACTTCTCCTAAAGCGAAGAGGCCGACCGCAATCGTAAGGAACTCGAGTCCGGAATACAAGACCGGAATGTCGTAAGTAAAGCGGGCGATGCCGGATACTGCGTCAATTCCAATCGTTCCAAGCATCAGGCCAAACACGGTCATCATCAATGCTTTCGTCATGGATTTTCCGGCAAGGCCGCTGACTGCCGCCAGTCCCAATAGCATAAGGGAGAAGTATTCAGCAGGGCCGAATTGGAGAGCGACATTCGATAGGGGTTCCGCCAGCAGGACAAGCCCGATAAGGGAAATGATTCCCGCCGCAAACGAGCCGATTGCCGCGATGGACAAAGCCGATCCGGCCCGTCCTTGCTTCGCCATTTGATAGCCATCAAGCGTCGTCACAACAGACGAAGATTCACCGGGCGTATTGAGCAGGATGGAAGTGGTCGAGCCGCCGTACATGGCACCGTAATAGACGCCGGCCAATAGAATAATCGAACTTGCTGCCGCAGCTTCTGTCGGAAGCCCGGCCGTCAAAGTTGCGGTGACGGGAATGAGGAGTGCCACGCCGCTCATCGGACCGATTCCAGGCAAGACGCCGACAGCTGTTCCGATTAAGACGCCAACAAATGCAAAGAGGATATTCTGCCATTGAAATGCAATGCTGAATCCATCCATCAGAAATTGTAAGGTATTCATAATACTCCACCTCTCTAGTTAAAATACAGGAAACCCTGGCAATGAACCGCCGAGGAATTCGGCAAAAAAGTAATAGACGCCAAATGAAAACACGCCAGCGATTATAATGGATTTGATCCATTTGCCGCGTTCCATCGTCTGGAAGGCAATCAAAAGAAACGCAAACGTTGTAATAACATAGCCAAGAGGCTCAAGCAGTGCAGCGTATAAAAGTGCGCTGACAAAAATGATCAGGAATTTTTTGTACAGGACGGGTTCGCCGCTCTCGGTTTTCGCCTGATAACGGAATGTTTCATACAGCAAACGCAGGCTAAGCAGGATTAAAACTGCGCCAAGGCCAATAGGGAAGATGTCTGGACCGACTGCTGAACCATACGAGCTTTTGGAAATCCGCTGGCTCTCAATGACAAACAGAAGGCCAATCAGTAAAAAAGCGATTCCTGCAAAGCGATCGAAGGTTTTACTCATTGTCTTTCACTCCTTTTAAAGTAAGAAAGCGGCCGAAGCCGCTTCCACATTATTTTTGCATATTGAGGGCTGTCAGTAATTCAACAATCACTTCTTCTTGAGTTTTCAAGTATGTTTCAAAGTCTTCGCTGTTTTTGTATTCACTTTGCCAGCCGTTTTTCTCCAGCTCTTTTTTCCACTCGTCCGAGTTGGACATTTCTTCTAATTTGGTTGACCAGTATTCTTTCGCCCCATCCGTCATGTTCTTAGGTCCGAAAATCCCGCGCCAGATCGTAAACTCAGCATCGATTCCTTCTTCCATAAATGTTGGCACTTCGCTTAATTCTCCTTCAAGCCGTTCAGGTGAACTCACGGCAAGCACCCGGACATCGCCCGATTTCACATATTCTGCAATAGTGGATGCATCGGTCGCAATCACATCCGCGTTGCCTCCAAGAAGAGCAGCTACAGCTTCACCGCCGCCGTCATAAGAAACGTACTTGACTGATTTAGGGTCGATTCCATATTCAAAAGCAGGCAGGATGCCTACTAAGTGGTCCATCGATCCAGGAGCAGAACCACCGGCCAATGTAACACCCGTAGCATCTTTTTTAATGGCATCAAGGACATCTGTCAAGGTTTGGAATTTTGAATCCGCCTTAACGACGATCGCTCCGTAATCGCGGGTCAACTGCGCAAGCGGCGTTGTATCTTTATAGCCGTATGGGCTGTTGCCTTCCGCTTTATTGTTATTAATCAGGATCGGCGGGGATTTTACAAGCATCATGTAATCGTTGTCGACTTCTTTTGTTGCGTATTCCGCCATGTAAACGGCTCCGCCGCCGCCTGGTTTATTTTCCACTGTGATTGGCTCTTCAATCAGTTTAGTCGCGTTCATTGTCTTAGCGATGGAACGGGCGGTCAAGTCCCAGCCGCCTCCAGCACCCGAAGGAGCTACGATGGTCATTCCGCGTTCAGGATAATTTGCATCTCCGCTTGCGTTAGTGCTTTCTTCTGAAGAACAGGCAGCAAGGCCAACAGCCAATACACCAGCAAGTGACACAGAAATCAACTTTTTCAACATATACTTCATCCCCTTTTAAAATAATAAAAAAGACAGCGCTTTCATCTGCTGCCTTTAATTTATCAGAACTTTTATTCAATTCAATGTTTATGGGCATAAGGGGGATACTGTCCATAAACTCAATATTGTTCATAATGTTCACGGGCGGGGGAAGTACCGCCTCTCCGGCCTGCCGATGGTTCCGTAAAGCAGCTCTGCTTTGGCGGATTGCTCGGCTACTAAATGCTCCAGGTAGCGCCGGGCCGTCGAACGGCTCATTCCGCAAACCGAACCCATTTCTTCAGCGGTAATGCCGTTTAAAGCAGTGGACAATTTTTCTTTGATTCGGAACATGGTGTTCGGGTCAATGCCCTTTGGTGTCACCAATGGCTCCGAGAAAACCGGCCGGCTCTTATTCCATAATAGATGGATTGATTCTTCATCAAGCTTGCCATCTGTTTCTAACGAACGCCGTTTTTCCTGATACATCAGCAGGCTGTCCTTGAAACGGTCAAATGTTAACGGCTTCAATATATAGTCCGAAACTCCACTCCGCAAAGCTTTTTTTACAACATTGGTTTCTGATGCCGCTGTAATGAAAATAACATCGGATTCTGGGCTTTCCTGCTGAATATACGGAATCAGCTCAGTCCCTTTCATATCGGGCAAGTAAACATCCAGCAAGATTAAATGAGGACGCAGCACTTGGATCCAATCTTTTGCTTCGCTTCCGTTATAGGCAGATCCGACAACTTGAAAGCCATCGATTTTCTTAATAAATCGTTTATGAATATCAGCGATGCGTTTATCGTCTTCAATAATCAGTACTTCAATCAATGCTATTCCCTCCGATTTTTATCGAAATTATAAACAAAGCCCCTCCAAGATCACCGCTTTCCATCGCGATTTCTCCTTGCAGTTCCTGCACGTTTTCATGCACTTTGACTAATCCATAGCCTCGGTCTTTACCGTTTTTCGTAGATATGCGTTTTTTGAAAAGGGCAGATAGTATTCCGGAATCCAGACCTTTTCCTGAATCCTCCACTTCGATCAGAATTTCGCTGCCGTTGTCTGTTAACAGAAGCCGGACAATTCGTCTGTCTTCGGGAAGGTGTTCCACTGCTTCAAATGCATTGGTGACCAAGTTGCCTAAAATTGAGACAAATAAACCTTTCTCAAAATGAGGAGGAAGCTGTTTCAACCAACTTTCTTCATCCAGAATCAGTCTTACTTTCAGTTCACGCGCGCGGTTGAATAAGCCGATTACGATTCCACCCAAAAAAGGATCCTGCAATCGCTCGGTCACAAAGCGCACCAGCGACTGCTGTTCTTCAGATTCGTCATGAATCAGCTCCATAGCTTCTTCAAGAGAATTAAGCTGAATCAGGCCGGACAATGTGTACAGCAAATTTTGGTGCTCATGGGTTTGTGCACGCAAAGCATCTGCATACTGGCGTACTTGAGATACTTCGTTTCGAAGCCCTTCAATGTCCGATTGAAGCCGGAAACTAGAGACCGCCCCAATGATTGTCTGGCCTTGGCGAATAGGGATGCGATTAATGATTGTCTTTTTACCGCGGATCGTTGCAGGCCTGTCCAACTGCGATTCACCTGTCTGCAATACTTGCAGCAGCTGGGTATTCGGAACAATCTTTTCAATCGGCTCGCCGATCAGATTTTTCCCTTTTGGAAAAGACAGCACTTCATAAGCGGAGCTATTTACCATCGTAATCTTGCCGTTATGGTCCACCATAATAATGCCTTCTCGGACCGATTCAATCAAAGCGTTCCGTTGTGTATATAAATTGGCAATTTCAACCGGTTCTAAGCCAAATAAGGTTTTTTTGATGTTTCGGGCCAGAACCATTGAGCCGAGAGCGCCGAACACAATGGCAATCAGCACAATGCCGACAATTGAATCGGCGTATTCAAGAAAAGTGGAAGTCATATTCTTTTTTAGAAAACCGACTGAAATAATGCCGACAATCGTGCCGTCTTCATCAACTATAGGCGCTTTCCCCCGGAGCGCCGGCCCAAGGGAACCGGTAGCTTCTGAAACATAGGATAATCCGGATGAGAGGGCACGTTCATTGTCATCACCGACCATCTTTTTTCCGATGCGCTCTTCCACTGGATGGGTATACCGTATGCCCTCCGTATTTCCAATGACAACATATTCTGCGCCGGTCTGTAGCCGGATTTCCTCGGCAATCGGCTGAAGGGAGGAAGTGGGATCTGCCTCTTTAAAAGCGATTTTTACGTCTTCACGGTCTGCTGTCGTGCCGGCAATGTCCAGTGCACGCTGTCCGACTTGTTCTTCAATCGCTTCGGAAATCGTGTAGTAAAAAGAGATTCCAGCCAGCACCATGACAGCAGAGATAAACAAAGCTCCGTATAAAAATATTCTGCGCTGTAGTGGCATGCTGCATTCACTCATTTCTTTTTGATAGTTCATTTTATACAATTCCGAGCCGTTTAGAAAGCCAGCCAGGAAAAAGAATTTTATTGCGGATAAATTTAAGCAAGAAAAAAACGCAAAAGATTTACTTTTGCGTTTGTTCTTCCTGTTCTTTCAGTTCAGCCGTACAGTCAAAGCACAGCAGTTTCCCTTCAACATAAACCCCGTCTAAAAATCCGTCACGGCAATAAATGTCTTTCCCGCAGTTGCTGCAAGGGCCAATCAGTTCACGCATGCTGCTGCATGCCTTCCGCGTGGATGTACATCGCTTCTTTTAAATATTTTGACAAGCCTTTGCCATGCTGGTCGATGTTGTTGGCAAAGCGGCTGTCCGCTGCATACAAGTCAGCAAGCCCCCGGAACATTTTAGGCGTGCAATCATAAAAGCGGTTCAATAATATGTAGTAAGCTTTCATTTCAGTCTGCACTTGCGGAGCATCCGGGGAAAGGTGCATCAATGACGCTACGGCAGTATAAATCCGGTTGCCTTCACGGTTGATTTCTTCTAAATCCTCTTCTTCTTTTTCCGCCTGCGGCTCTTCAACGGAAGGCGTGCTTCCATAATCCTGAAGCTCTTCAACCGCTGGCGAGTCCTGTGAATCCAGAACAATTTCTTCCACCGTAATTTCCTCAACAGGCGTTGCGGCCGCTGCCATTTCCAAATCGTCAATTTGCGCTGCATGTTCAGCGTCTGTTGAATGACCTGGAGCTTCCGGCATCTCTGCTGATTTATACTTTTCAATCGTGTCATCTGATTTCTTAGCGGAAAACGCTTCGAAACGCTCGCTATTGGATAGGGTTTCCAAACCTTCAAGTTCCCGTTTGGTCCGTTCCGCATTTTGAATCAGTTTTTCCATGCGCGCTTTTTTCTTTTCCAAGAGTTCAGCATGCTGAACCAAAGCGAACTTCGGATCAAATCCTTCTGCCACAATTTCCTGGATCTTCTTCAACGAAAAGCCCAATTCTTTGAAGAACAAAATATGCTGAAGCAATTTCAAGTCTTCGTCGCTGTAGTAACGATATCGGTTAGATCCGATGTTGGACGGTTTCAGCAAACCGACGCTGTCGTAATGATGGAGTGTTCGGACACTGACTCCTGCAATCTTTGCCACTTCCTGTACTTTATACAAGTAAATCACCTCTTCATTATTGATTAGACTATGACGCACCGTCAGTGTCAATAGATAGCAGCGATTTAACACGAAATAGCACCTTATTCACAATTAGAGAGGCTGTCAGCAAAAATAAAAAGGGTACTTTCGCTCACACGAAGAATAAAGATAAAAGACAGATATTTCTAACAACTCCTGGAGATTTCTTGAAGAGTATGAAATAATGAAAATGAAAGCGTTTTCAGTAATGATGCTAAAGGGGGAAATGGAATGAAATTGATGAATTATGTGAATGGCCAGTGGCGCGACAATCCGGATGCAAAATTTACGGCGGTGCTGAATCCGGCGAACGGCGAAGAATTGGCACAAGTTCCGTTATCGACAGCGAAAGAAGTCGATGAAGCTGTTCTGGCAGCGAAAGCAGCACAGAAAAAATGGGCCAAAGTTCCAGCTCCTAAGCGGGCGGACTATTTATATGAAATTGGGCGCTTGATGAAGCAAAAGAAAGAAGAGCTGGCACAAGTATTGACGAAAGAAATGGGGAAAGTGATCGAAGAAGCGCGGGGGGAAGTGCAGGAAGGAATTGATATGGCTTATTACATGGCGGGGGAAGGCCGTCGCTTGTTTGGTGAAACGACGCCGTCGGAACTTGCCGATAAGTTTGCGATGAGTGTGCGTTCACCCATTGGCGTAGTTGGGCTGATCACCCCTTGGAACTTTCCAGTGGCGATTGCGACATGGAAGTCGTTTCCCGCGATTGTGGCAGGCAATGCCTTCATCTGGAAACCCGCGACCGAGACGCCGATGATGGCCTATGAAATGGCGAAAATATTCGAAGAGGCCGGATTGCCTCCTGGTGTTGCGAACATCGTATTCGGTTCGGGCTCCGAAGTGGGAACGGCCATGATCGAACATCCTGACGTTAAAGTCATTTCGTTCACCGGTTCTACGGAAACCGGACGGAAAGTGGCGGAAGCCGGCGGTCGGAATCTGAAAAAAGTCTCACTTGAAATGGGAGGGAAGAATGCCGTCATCGTCATGGAAGATGCAAACCTGGAACTGGCGGTTGAAGGGATTTTGTGGAGTGCTTTCGGCACTGCCGGACAGCGCTGCACAGCCTGCAGCCGGGTCATCGTCCATAAAGATGTGAAAGAGGCCTTGCAGAACTTATTGCTGGAAAAAACTTCGGCTTTGACAATTGGCGACGGTTTGGACGAATCGGTGAAAGTCGGACCGGTCATCAACAAAGGCGCATTGGAAAAAATCCATTCCTATATTGGCATCGGCAAGGAAGAAGGAGCCGCTTTGCTTACCGGCGGCAAAATCCTTGAAGAAGCTCCGCATGACAAAGGGCATTATTACGCGCCTACCATATTCACAGATGTTGCTCCGGAGATGCGGATTGCCCAGGAAGAAATTTTTGGCCCGGTCATTTCAATCATTGAAGTCGGCAGTTTTGAAGAAGCGATCGAAGTCAATAACAGCGTAATTTATGGCTTATCGAGTTCGATTTATACTGCCGATGTAAACCGTGTATTCAAAGCGCAGCGGGATCTGGATACCGGCATCGTCTACATTAATGCAGGTACGACTGGCGCAGAAATTCATTTGCCGTTCGGAGGGACGAAAGGGACAGGCAATGGCCACCGGGATTCAGGAGTGGCCGCACTGGATGTCTTCACGGAATGGAAGAGCGTTTATGTGGATTTCAGCGGGAAACTGCAGCGTGCCCAAATTGATAATGACATTTGAACAGGAAGGGGAGATAGAAATGAAAGTGGTTGTATTGGGAGCGGGATTGATGGGCAAGCAAGCGGCAGGTGATCTAGTCGCAAGCAGCAATGTGGAAAAGGTATATTTAGCTGATATGAATATTGCGCAAGCGGAACTTTTTAAAGAGTATGTCGAAAGCGACAAGCTGGAAGTGCTTTATCTGGATGCCAACGACGACCTGGAACTGGCGGCTGTCATTTCGAAAGGCGATGTCGTAATCAATGCCTTGTTTTACACATTCAATGAAAAAGCGGCTAAAACCGCTCTTTCCTGCGGCGTCCATTACGTCGATTTGGGCGGCCATATCGGAGGGGCGACGGACGCCGTTCTGGCATTGCACGAAGAAGCAGAGAAAAAAGGCGTTACGCTGATTCCCGATCTTGGAGTAGCGCCTGGAATGATCAATATTCTAGCAGGGCATGGTGCCGCAAAACTCGACGAAGTACGGGAAATGAAGCTGTTTGTCGGCGGCATACCGGTAGAACCTGAACCGCCGCTTGAATACAATCATGTATTCTCGCTTGAAGGGGTTTTTGATCATTATACAGATCCATCGCATGTCATCCGGGGAGGAGAAGTGAAAGAAGTCGCTTCCTTATCCGAAATTGAATCGGTGGAATTTGAAGGGTTCGGAGAGCTGGAAGCGTTCCATACTTCCGGCGGCACGTCGACATTAATTGACACATTCAATCATATTGAAACCCTGGAATATAAAACCTTGCGCTATAAAGGGCATGCAGAAAAATTTCGGATTCTGGTGGAACTGGGTTTCACCGACCGGGAAAAAACGGTGATGGTCAATGGCGTATCCGTCAAGCCGCGGGATGTGCTGCGCGAAGTATTGGCTCCAATTACTGAACTCGGCGATAAACAGGATGCCGTAGTGCTCCGTGTCCAGGTTTCAGGAATAGAAGATGAAGAGGAGCTGACGTACGAATACAATATGGTGACTGTCAAAGACGCCGAAACTGGGGTGACGGCCATGGCGCGCGCAACGGCGTACACGATTTCGGTTGTGGCGCAAATGATCGGCAGCGGCGTCATCGATAAACGGGGAGCCATTCCGCCGGAGCTCATTGTAAAGGGTGATGAGTACATGAAAGAAATGGCAAAACGCGGGGTCGAAATCCACGAAACGATTCACCGTTCTGCTTATCAAAGCTGAAAGATAAAAGGGGGAAAAAGGAATGGATTTCGAATTTTCACAGGAACAGCAATTGCTCCGAAAAACTGTCCGCCAATTTGTGGACGATGAAATTCTGCCGCATATCGCCGAGTGGGATGCAACCGGCGGATTTGATCAGGGTCTTTGGAAACGGCTAGCCGACCTTGGCCTAATGGGCGTCTGTATTCCGGAAAAATACGGCGGCAGCGGAATGGATTACAATGCGCTAGCCATTGTATGTGAAGAATTGGAGAGGGGAGATACCGCATTCCGCACAGCGGTATCTGTCCATACAGGCCTAAATTCCATGACGCTTTTGCAGTGGGGAAGCGATCAGCAAAAGGAGCAATTCCTCGTACCGCAGGCTAAGGGAGAAAAAATAGGGGCTTTCGGTTTGACAGAACCAGGCGCCGGCTCGGACGTAGCGGCCCTCTCCACAACGGCTGTGCGGGACGGCGATGACTATATACTGAACGGACAGAAGACGTGGATTTCCTTATGCGATGTGGCCGACCATTTTATCGTGTTTGCCTATACCGACAAAGCGAAAAAACATAATGGCATCAGTGCTTTTATCGTCGAACGGACGCGGGAAGGCTTTTCTTCCAAAGCAATCAAAGGCAAATACGGCATACGTTCCGGCAATACCGGCGAATTGTTTTTCGACGATGTGCGGATTCCGGCGGAAAACCGGCTCGGCGAAGAAGGGGAAGGGTTTAAGATTGCCATGGCCTCGCTTGATAACGGGCGATTTACCGTTGCAGCAGGGGCTTGCGGATTAATCATGGCGTGCCTGGAGGAAAGCGTGAAGTATTGCCATTCACGTTCGACTTTCGGGAAATCGATCGGCGAACATCAGCTGGTCCAGCAAATGATTGCGAACATGGAAGCCGGATTCCAAATGAGCCGGCTGCTCGTCTACCGTGCCGGTGAAATGAAAAACAAAGGCCTGCGCAATACGCGTGAAACATCAATGGCTAAATGGCAAGCCTGCGATTTTGCCAACAAAGCGGCAGACGACGCCGTTCAGATTCATGGTGCATACGGCTATTCCGATGAATATCCGGTTGCCCGCTTTCTCCGGAATTCCAAAGCGCCGGT
Organism: Planococcus glaciei; assembly: GCF_900099655.1. Classification (GTDB taxonomy): domain Bacteria; phylum Bacillota; class Bacilli; order Bacillales_A; family Planococcaceae; genus Planococcus; species Planococcus glaciei. The sequence continues at coordinate 16,942 of NZ_FNDC01000001.1, read as the reverse complement.
CATTTATGAAGGCACCCGGGAAATCCACACTATTATGCAGGCCGAATACGTGCTCGGCAAACGGGAAGACAAAAAACTGAACCGGATGCTGCCGAAGTGGCCATTCGAAGAATAGGAAAGGAGTTGTCCCAAAAATAATTTGGGACAACTCCTTTGCGACGAAGCTAGCGCAGCGATGCAACGCTCTTTTATGTTTCGAAGCTAGCGAAGCGATGCAGAAACAGGAGCAATAGTATTACCACATCCTTTTTTAGAAGCAAGGGGCTGTCCAATAAGTCTATTACTCGACTTATTGGACAGCCCTTTTTCCTGTGCCTTTTATGAAATGGCAGTCTCTTCCGGCGTTCTAGGAACGAGCATCTCCAATTTCTTCGGCTGAATTTCAATCGTGACCGGTGTTTTCAAGTAAATTTCCCCGTCCGTGTCCACGTCCATTTCGTTTTCCGTCCGGATGACAATATGCTTCCCCTGGTGATGGGTGATGTGGTCGAGTTCTTCAGGGGAAACATCCGGCTGTGACAGTGAAAACCACTCGCGGATGGCGGCGATAGACGGCGTCTGGATGATGAATATATCAAGCAAGCCATCGGCCGGATCGATGGTACTGAGCGGGAATGTATGGGTGCCGATCGATTTGCCGTTCATAATCAGCACAGCGGCGCCTTCTTCCGTATAATGCACGCCATCGATTTCCATGAAAATGGAAAAGTTTTCAGATTGCCGCATGGTTTGAAGGGCACTCATGAAATAACTCAGTTTGCCGTAGCGATCTTTCAAGTCCGGATCGATGTTCAATGATGCGTCGGCAATCAGCCCGATGCCGGCAAAATTCAAGAACGAGTGATCGTTGATCCGGGCGGAATCAATTTCTTTCACTTCGCCCTCAATCAGTTCTTCTGCGGCTGCATCAAGCGCCATCGGAATGGTAAGCGTACGGGCAAAATCATTGCATGTTCCGCTCGGAAGAATACCAAGAATCGGAGCTTTTTCCAGGCTGGACAGTACTTGGACAGCGGTATGGACGGTCCCGTCTCCTCCAGCTACAAAGAGAACATCTGCTGAATCTGCCGCGTTTTTGCAAGCTTCTTCAAATTCCTCTTTTGAATGGGTTTGAACCAGTTCCAGCTTTTTGGAAGCTCTGGCCAAAGCCGGAACAGCCAAAGGAAGGACTGTCTCACTCGTAGACGCACCTGCTGCGCCGTTATACAATAAAACCGAACGTTCAAATCTCGGCATGCGTAAACCCTCCTAGTAGTTAACGTAACGTACAGGGCAGAAAACGCCTTCTATTTCCAGCAAGGCTTCGCTGCACCAAAGGATAATCAGGTGGAAAAACGTTCCACTGATTAATTCTTTTTTCATTTCTTATTTTCCACTAATCCATTCCCTGTAAACTAAAGAGAGGGAGCTATTCAAAAAGAAAGAGGGTTGTTATTATGACATCAAAACTTTATTACGAGGATTCGGAACTCTCGGAAACAATGGCCAGCATCGTTGCAAGCGGCGAAGACGAGAACGGAACTTATGCCATTTTGGATCAAACTTGTTTTTATGCGGAAGGAGGCGGGCAGCCGTCCGATACCGGCTACATTGGCGAAGTCCGGGTATTGGATGTGCAGAGCGTTGAAGATGAGATCCGGCATTACACGGCGGATCCGCTGCCAGCAGGGAGCTTTAAAGCGGAAATTGATTGGAATCGCCGCTGGGACCATATGCAGCAGCATGCCGGACAACATGTTTTAAGTGCTGTTTTGGACGATCATCATCAGCTGAAGACGGCCAGTTTCCATTTAGGGGAAGAGCGGGTATCGATCGATTTGAATGCGCCGCAGATTTCCAATATCCAGCTGGAGCAAGCAGAACAGACTGCGAATGAAATTATCCAGAAACACCTGCCGATTTCGACACAATGGATTTCGGAGAGCCAAGCGCAAACGATGGCATTAAGAAAGCCGCCGGCGGTAACGGGAGATATCCGGCTCGTGAAAATTGATGGAGTCGATTTGAATGCGTGCGGCGGCACCCATCCCAAAAATACAGCAGACATCGGAATGATCAAGATCATCGGAACAGAAAAAGCGAAAGGCGGCATCCGTTTGTATTTCTTATGCGGAAACCGGGCGATGGCCCACTTCAATTTGCTGCTCGATCAAACCAATGAATTGGTGCAAAAACTCAACGCCCCGCTGGCTGATTTGCCGGCAGCGGCAGATGCACTGCTGCGCGAAAAAGCGGATCAGGACAAGGAAATGAAAGAATTGCGGACTAAATTGCTCGAAGCAGAAGCACAGATGATTCAGCCGGAGAGCGGCAGCGGGATCATCCAGCAAGTGTTTTCCGGCCGGCCGGTAAAAGAAGTGCAGCAATTGGCGCGCTTAACGATTGCCAATCATCCTGCAGCAGCGCTGTTGTTTTTGATCACTGAAGACGAAAGCATCCGTTTTGTTTGTGCGAAAGGCGAAGAAGCGGAAGGCAATATGAAAAATGTCTTGCAGGAACTTCTTCAGCTGACCGATGGAAAAGGCGGCGGCAATGCTCAGTTGGCACAAGGCGGCGGAAAAACAGTGCATGCTCCTGATGTGTTTTTCCAGACCTTCCAATCGAGCCTGAAAAATTTCGAAGGAATTCTGTAACTTTTTCCGGTATTTCCTGTCTAATGGGAAAAGAGCGGTTTGAAAGGCGGAGGCGACTATGAAGAAAAGGAGTATTTGGCTATTGGTTGCAGCAGCCATTGCGGCTATTGCGTTGTCGTTTGTATGGATGAACGATAAGGTATCGGTAAATGCTTCTTCCGTTGCCTTAGCGGAACAAGGATGGCGGGCAAACTTTTCTTCAGCGCTCGATCCGGAAGCCATCGAACGAGGAGATTTGTACTTGACGGATGAAAGCGGGGAACCGGTTGAAGTCGAGATGGCACTTCATCCAAACGGCAAATCGATTGAGATTCCCCAAATTCCAATCGGCAATTACACACTTCATATCAAAAAGTCGGCGTTGCAGAGAGATTTTTTAAAGTCGCTGGATATTAAGGAAGTGGCATTCAGCGTCCAGGAAGAAATTAAAACGCTGGCGAGCGAAGAAGAATTAAAAGCTTATTTTGCGCAGTTGCTGGAACTGCAGAAAAATAACGAACAGCCTGGCATGTTTAACAACGAAGGCGGCGTTACGGAAGAGTCCGCCGACAGCAGTGCCACCAGCGGAGGAACAGAAAGCGGCGGCGAACATTCAACGACCAATAACCAAGTAGAAGGAGTGGACGAAGCCGATTTAGTGAAAACGGACGGCTCATACATCTACTCAATCAGCGATTCCCGGGTTCTCATTACGGATGTGCGCAATCCGAAAGCCATGAGCATCGCAAGCGAAATCAAATTCGAACAGGAGATGTATCCGCAGCAGCTGTTTATATCAGGCGATACACTGGTTGTAATAGGCAGCCGTTACACAGCCATTCCGTTTGAAGGCACCATCCCAAATTATCAATCGCAAATCGGCCTGGTTTCCGTTTATCTTTATGATATCGCGGACCCGGCAGCACCGCAGGAACTCCGTGAATTCGGGACAGAAGGCAATTTGAATAATGCACGACTGACAAACAATATTTTGTATTATGTCACCAATGTGTATCCCGATTTCTGGGCCATTGAAGAGCAGGATAATGGCGAATTGCGGCCGCATACCTATGATTCGGAAGGGGATGGTGAGCTTCAGCCAATGGCTTTTGAGAATATTTCCATCTTGCCGGGGTCGATGGAAGGCAGCTACAGCATCATAACGGCTATCGACTTGTCGCAGCCTGAACAAAATGCCGTTTCAACAAAAGGTTTTTTAGGCGGCAGCGAGCAGCTGTATATGACGGAAGAATCGTTGTATTTAACGGCGTCTCATTATATGCCGATTGATGAACAAAACGTAGAAGGCGACGCCAGCATGGCCATTTGGATGCCGCAATTTGCCAATACAGAAATCTTCAAGTTCATGCTCAATGGGACGGATGTCCAGTTCCAGGCATCAAGTGAAGTAACCGGAACGCTGCTCAACCAATTTTCAATGGATGAGTACCGCGGGCATTTCCGGGTCGTAACGACCGAAGGCATAGCATGGGACGAAGCCGCCCCTTCCAAAAACCATTTGTTCATCCTTGACAGCGGCATGAAGCAAGTAGGGTCTGTAGAAGACCTCGCTAAAGGGGAGCGAGTCTATTCCGCCCGCTTTATCGGAGATACGGCGTATATGGTGACGTTCAAAGAAACGGATCCCTTATTCGTTATTGATGTTTCTGTTCCGTCTTCTCCAAAAGTCCTGGGCGAATTGAAAATACCTGGCTTCTCCAATTACCTGCATCCGCTGGATGAAAATCACTTGATCGGATTTGGCTCCGACACCAAGCTAGAACCTGTCAAAGACGGAGAGCCGATGGTCGTTACAGGGGGCATGAAAATCTCCTTGTTTGATGTCAGTGATTTCGCCAATCCTCAGGAGAAAGATACGGAAATCATCGGCGGCCGCGGCACTTATTCGCCGTTGCAATACGACCACAAAGCCTTATTCGTCCATCCGGAATCGGATTTGTTTGGCTTCCCGGTGACGATGTATGAAGAAGCGGCCGGGGGCGATGTTAACTTTGAAGCACAAGGAGCAATGGTCTATACCATCACACCGGAAGGCATCAGCGAAGCGGCTAATTTGATGGCGAAAGCTGATATGCCGTATGAAGACTGGGAAACCAGTGTCCAGCGCATCCTTTCCATCGGTGATACCTTGTTTACTGTAGCGAACAGCGAAGTGAAAAGTTACGATAGCGATACCTTTGGTTTATTGAATACCTTAAGCTATTAAGCGGAAAACAGGCGAAGAAACTTTTCGCCTGTTTTTTTGACGTTTTCCATTAGCAGAAAAAGGGAAGAAGAAAAGTATTCTGAAAAAAACGGAGGGATATGGATGAAAGCAGTAACTTTTCAAGGCGTAAAAGATATGCAAGTGAAAAATGTGAAAGATCCGGAAATCGAGAAAAAAGATGATATTATCGTCAAAATCACATCGACAGCAATTTGTGGATCTGATTTGCATATTTATCAAGGAGCATTGCCTGCAAGAAAAGATTATGTAATCGGACATGAACCAATGGGAATCGTAGAAGAAGTAGGGCCTGAAGTGACCAAGGTGAAAAAAGGCGACCGCATCGTGCTGCCGTTCAACGTAAGTTGCGGACATTGCTTCTATTGCAGCCATGACATGGAAAGCCAATGCGATAATTCAAACGGCAATCCTCATTTCGATACTGGCGGATACTTTGGCTTTACAGAGCGCTACGGGGACTATTCGGGCGGACAAGCGGAATATTTGCGCGTACCTTATGGGAATTTTATGCCTTTCGTTATTCCGGAATCATCGGAACTTGAAGATGAATCGGTATTGTTTTTATCGGATGTACTCCCGACCGCTTGGTGGAGTGTTGAGAACGCAGGGGTGAAGCAAGGCGACACCGTTGTCGTTTTAGGATGTGGGCCAATCGGCTTGATGACCCAGAAGTTTGCTTGGATGAAAGGCGCTAAACGCGTCATTGCGGTCGATGAAATTCCTTACCGCATGGAACTGGCGAAAAAGATGAACAATGTAGAAGTATTCGATTTCACACAGCACGATAATATGGGTGCGTTCATCCACGAAATCACAAGCGGCGGCGCACAAGTTGTCATCGACTGTGTCGGAATGGACGGCAAGAAATCTGCAGCTGAAGCGATCCAGCAGAAATTGATGCTGCAAGGCGGAACATTAAGTGCAATCGATATTGCGAAAGACGCTGTCAGCAAATTCGGTGTCATTCAATTGACAGGGGTTTATGGACTAAAATACAATCAATTCCCGCTTGGCAATATTTTTGAGCGCAATGTGACGATGAAAATGGGCCAGGCACCGGTGATTCATTTGATGCCGATGCTTTATGAAAAAATCGAAAACGGCGAGTTTGACCCGCGCGAAATCATTTCACACATCATGCCGCTCGAAAAAGCGAGCGACGCTTACCAAATCTTCAATGACCACACAGATGACTGCACGAAAGTCGTCTTGAAACCGTAAAGCTGAAAGTATGCTATAATTTCGTAGAATCAAACGCCCCTGTAACTTGGGGGCGTTTAATTTTTTGGCGAAATACGCTATCATGAGGAATAAAATGAAATCAATCAGTGAAGGATCACACATCTTTCGCTGATTGTCCGTTACAACGGGATAAAAGTTAAGGGGGAAAGCAAGTGGTTCAAACTGGAGAAACAAGGCGCGAGCTTGCCCTGGATTGTTTTTTGCTAGCAGGTAAAATATTGATGGAAAATGGAGCGGAAACGTATCGCGTGGAGGATACGATGATCCGGATGGCCGTTTCCCAAAAAATGACGAATTCCCATTGTTTTGTGACGCCGACCGGCATTATGTTTTCACCGAGCGACGAACTCCCAACTCGTTTTGTCCGCATCAACGCACGCCAGACCGATTTGGAGCGGGTAGCGCTGGTCAATGCAGTTTCAAGGAAACTGGTTGCACAAGAGTTGACGCTTCAGCAAGCGTATGAGGAATTAGAGGAAATCGATCAAACCAATTATAAATTTAACATGTGGCTGCAAGTCCTGGCAGCTGCCACGGCAAGCGGCTGTTTCTTGATTTTGCTTGGCGGCAGCTGGAACGATTTGCCGTTTGCGTTTGTTTTTGGAGGTACGGGATTTATTATCGTGGAGACGATTTTGGAAAGAACCCGGGTGAAGTTTTTTGCAGAATTTATCGGGTCTTTGGCAATCGGGATATTGGCCATATTAGCTGTCTATTCCGGATTTGGCATCGACCGGGATACCATCATCATCGGATCGATCATGCCGCTGGTCCCGGGTCTGCTCATTACCAATGCTGTGCGTGATTTGATGGCCGGTCATTTTGTTTCCGGGTTGTCAAAAGGGGCCGAAGCATTCTTGACGGCATTTGCCATCGGGGGCGGCATCGCGCTCGTATTATCATTTTAGGAGGAGATGGAATGAATTGGCCATTAGAGGCGTTTCTTAGTTTTCTGGCGGCTGGCGCCTTTGGCGTGATTTTCAATACACCGCATCGCACCTTAATCAGCTGTGGGCTGGTCGGCATGACCGGCTGGCTGATTTACCGGAGTTACGAGCTTTTGCTGGGCGATCCTGTCCAGGCGACTTTTGCGGGTGCGTTCGGCGTTGCGCTTGTGGCCCATTTATTGGCGAAAAAGTTTCGCATGCCAATGATCATTTTCAGTGTTGCCGGCATCATTCCGCTCGTTCCGGGAAGCAAAGCGTACAATGCCATGCGCAATATTGTGGAAAACAATTATTTGGAGGCCATTAAATTCGCTTCCGAAGCCTTGATGATTTCAGGGGCTGTTGCGATGGGGCTTGTCTTTGCAGAAGTGCTGATGCAAGCGGTTTTTAAGCAGCAAGCAAAGCGGATACAACGAAAAATCGGTATGACCCCAGATTAATGCCAGGGCCATACCGATTTTTTAATTAGTTCAACCATTTTTCCAGATCGTGGGCTTCCATCGGGCGCCCGGAAATATAGCCTTGAATGATATCGCAATCCATTGCGCGAAGCAATTCAAGCTGTTCATTGGTTTCAACGCCTTCGGCGGTTACCTGGAAATCCAAGCTCTTGCCGAATTGGATCATGCCTTTAATCATTTTCTGCATTTTTTCCTGCTTGGTAATGGACTGAATGATGTCACGGTCGATTTTTAAACTGGAGATAGGCAGCAAGAGCATATAACGGAACGACGCATAACCGGTGCCAAAATCATCTAGCGAGAAAGAAATGCCGGCTTGGTGCAGCTGTTTCATCTGTTTGATGATGGATTGTTCCGCTTCTGCTTCCAAAGCGAATTTCTCGGTGATTTCAATTGTCAGCGAGTTTGCGACTCCTTCGTTCAGTGCAAGCTGTTCCAGAAAAACTTTGGCCATGTCCTTATCCCGGAATTCCCGGATTGAAGAGTTGATGCTGACGTTCAAATTGATGCCGCGTGATTTCCATTCTTTCTGCTGAGCGCAGACTGTTTCAAGAACGAATCTGCCGATTTCATGGATCATGCCGCTTTCTTCAGCGATAGGAATCAGTTCATCCGGCGTCACAATGCCGATTTCCGAGTCTTCCCATCGCACGAGCGCTTCCACGCCTTCCACTTTGCCGGTGCTCAAATTGACTTGAGGCTGGTAAAGCAGGCGCAGGTTGCGGCGGTCCAGTGCATGGATCAGGCGCCGTTCAATAAGGGAAGTGCGGTTAAGGCGTTCGTGGTCATCGGAAGTCAGGGCGGAAATGGCGCTGCCCCCGCGTTCTTTCACTTTTTTGATTGTCGCATGCGAAGCTTTGATCAAATGGACAAACGATTGCTGGTCTTCCGGATACCGTGTAATGGCTCCGCTGACGGTCAACGGAATTGCGGTGCCGTGCATATAGATGGGATGCTGCTGCAAATAGTGAAGGAATCCTTCGATAAACCAATTGCTGAGCGGCGTCACCAAGGCAAATTCATGCAGCCCTGCGCGGGTAATGATCGAGTCAGAGAAATACATCCGCAAACGTTTCGTGAATTCAACAAGAAGTTCGTTTTCCGTATCGGTATCCGATACATCCTGCAATGTGTAGAAACGGTCAATATCCATGTATACAAAAGAGAAGTGCTTGCGTTCTTCAATGAATTCATTGACCACCTGTTCCAGACGATGCCGATTTTCGAGGCCCGTAATGGGATCGATGAAAGCGATGGCTTCGAGGTGGTGTTGCGCATTTTTGGAAGCTGTAATGTCTTTCTCCAGGAAAATGTAATAGGTGTCATCGCCTTTGACTTGCATGGGAATGGCGGTTAAATCCACCCAATAGACGTCGCCGTCTTTTTTCAGTTTCTTGGCTTGCCCATTCCAGACCTTGCCGTTTTTCAGCGTTGCGGTCAGTGTTTCAACAAAATGGACATCTTCTCCGGCTTCGCCGAACATTTGCCAGATCGGTTTGCCGAGAATGCGTTTCGGTGTCCATTTGCTTAATTTCAAAAACAGGGGATTGGCATACGTAATCAGGAAGTCTTCATCAAAATACAAAAGCATGAACGAGTCGTCCAGTCCGTTTCGCAAGCTGTTCAATTCTCTGCTTGCTGAGCCTTCTTCATCCGCTTCATCCACTTCAAAAATAGACATGATAAACTGTTCGCCGTCTGCGGCAAACGCTTTTGTGACGATTGTCGTATATGTATGCCCGCCGGTGCCTAAACCAACTTCCACGTCTTCAAACCGGACAGGTTCTTTGCTATGTAAAATCGTTTCCCAAGAATGTTTATAAAGTGCAGCTTTTTCAGGGTTCATATAAGGATAAAGTTGCCCTTTAATGGAACTGGATTCGACTTGGAAAACACGTTCCGCATGGCGGTTGCACCATACAACAAGCCCGTCTTTGTCCATGATGATAATGGGAAAAGGGATGTGGTTGAAAACGAGATTATTCGATAGTAGGTCTTGCAATTCACTCATTCCATAACGCTCCTTTTCCATAGTTTATCCCGCTTCAGCGGGCAATGCTCCGCTTCTTGAAACAGGAGAGCCTACGACCGCAAAAGGCCAGGTTGGTCCATTTCACAGTCAGTTGAATAAAGAGAAATTTACCAACGGAATTTTCTCTTTATTTCCATTATAAAGAAGAAAAGGAATATAGTCATCCTTTTCAAAATATTGTAAATAAAATTTTACATATATTCACTATGCTTATTTTATCAGCCGTGAGAGAATGGTGGAAGAAAAAAAGAAAATAATGAGAGAAATGAAAGAAGAGGGAATAAAAAATGAATAAAATTATCACTTTATTGCTATTTCTGATGATAGCAACACCACTTTCTGCACAAGCACATACGACATTAACATCTTCTACACCAGCGGAAGGCGAAGTGCTGCAAGTGCAGCCGAAAGAAATTGAACTGGTTTTTGGCACCGTTATTGAAGAAGGAAGTTCCATGGTTTTGGAAGGCGCTGAACAAAATTATGAGGTGGAAAATATTTCTATAAGCGAAAACGTTATGACGGGATCGCTTACTGAAGAACTTCCGAATGGCCAGTACATCATTGTCTGGAAAATCATTGGGGAAGATGGCCATCCGATTGAAGGACAAGTGCCGTTTGGCATAAAAGCAGAAGAGGTTGCTGAAGAGGAGACTGCCGAAGAAGAGTCTGCTGAAAGTGAAATGCCTGAAGAAGAGCCGGCAGCAAACGAACAAGCAGAAAGCCCCGAAGCGAATGAATCCGTTGAAAGCAGCGAGGCGGGCAGCGGTCTATTGTCCACCGTCCTTCTTATTGCGGCAGCTGTGCTAATAGGTTTTAGTTTATACAAGCTGCTTAAGAAAAAAGCATGATTTTTTTTACAGCGCTCTCGGATGTCTTGTTGTATCTGGCGTTTTCCTATATGATTGGTTCCATTGTTCTAGGCTTTGTTCCGGCGGACCGCAAACCGCGAATTCAGGATTCCAGAAAATTGCAGCTGATAAGTGTTGCGGGCATTGCGCTGTTTTCTTTGGCGCCTGTCATCGAATTGGTCGTGTTTTTAAATAACGGCCAAGGCGTGTTCAGCACGTTTTTCCGGGTTTTGATGGATTTTCGCATCGGAAATGGCTGGGTTCTCACATTGCTTTTTTGCATTTTGCTGGGCTTGACGGTTTTTTATAGCGGCTCAGCGCATATGCGCGCTTACTATACAGCCAGCCTGGTTTTGATTGTCGGCTTTTTCAGCCACGTTTCCACATTGAATTTATGGGCAGGTTTTTTTAGCCATTCTATTCATTTTCTTTCCATGTCGCTTTGGATCGGTGTCCTGCTGCATATAGCCTGGCTGGCGCATGACGGCTCAAATTGGAAACCATTCACTGCCTGGTTTACTCCGTTCGCCATAGCCTGTTTAGCTGCCTTGTTTATCAGCGGCATCGTCATTATGCTGTTCTTTGTAAATCCCACGGATTACGCAAAGTCGTGGGTATTGCCTTATGGTCAGATGCTGCTGCTGAAACATCTGGCGATTGTTCCGGTGCTGGCCGCAGCCTTGATCAATGGATTTTTGAATAAAAAAGGCCTCTATGAACGGACGTGGCTGCAGGTTGAATTCTTGTTGATTTTGCTGGTCTTTGCGTCGACTGCTTTCATGAGCAAGCAAGCACCGCCCCATGACATCAATGACACTTTCCGTTCGGAAGGAATGGCGCCTTTCGTTGAATTGCTGAAAGGGCCGCAATACGTACCAATAGACGGTGCGTTGGCTTTTTCTTTGAATGGCGCTTTGCTGATAGCCATCGGGCTGATGTGCCTGGGGCTGATGGTGCTGGGGTATAAAAAGCAATTGCCGCCTTGGCTGTCTCTTCTGTTCGGGCTTGTATTTGTAGGGACGGTTTATGGCGGTTTAATGTTGAATACAGCTTTTTAAAGGAATGGAACTAATCAAATAAACGCCAATATTTTTTGATGAAAGGAGAGGTTCGATGGACCGTGTCAAAGGGATTGCCATGATTATAAGCGGGGCGATATTTTGGGGAGCGACAGGGCCGTTGATGCAATGGTCGCTCAGTACCTTCGGATTTTCTCCGGAGTTTTTATCGACAGTTCGCCTGATATTTGCCGGCTTGCTGCTGCTTGGCTTTTTGAAATTAAAAGGAGTACACGTCACATCTATTTTTAAAGGCAAAATCTGGGTCCGTCCGCTGTTGATTTTCGCAGTCTTCGGCATGCTTGGCGCTCAATATACTTTTGTCTCGGCAATTGATGCGAGTGATGCGGTCGTCGCGACCCTGCTCCAATTTCTGGCGCCGGTTTACATTATTCTGTTTGTCTCGCTGCGCCAGAAAAAATTTCCGCCGGCCTACCAGATTACCGGCATGGCAGGAACTTTGCTCGGCTTGTTTCTATTGCTGACGAACGGCTCTTTGGATAAACTGGCGATCAGCGGAGAAGCTTTGTTTTGGGGCATTCTTGTGGGACTGACTTTTATGTTTTATACCTTGTACCCGGCACGGTTAATGCAGGAATGGGGAGTTATGCTCGTAGTCGGCTGGTCGATGCTTTTTGGCGGTGCCTTTATGGGGCTGGTCAAGCCGGTATTCCTTTCTTCAGAATGGACGAAGTTCCAGGATGTCCGTGCCATTTGGGCAATGCTTGCCATCATTGTCATCGGGACGGTGGCGTTTGTGTTGTTCCTGAGCAGCATGCGCTTTATCTCACCGGTGGAAACGAGCATTCTTTCTTCTGTTGAACCATTGACGGCCATGGTCATTTCTGTTTTTTGGTTCCAGCAATTGTTGGCGCCTCCGCAACTTAGCGGTGCATTGATCATGCTGGTGTTCGTTACGTGGCTGTCTTTGGCCGGCAATATAAAACTGAAGAAAAAGAAAGCAGGATATTCCGAAAGCAGCTCCTCTTAAGGTGCTGCTTTTTTCTTTTTTTCAGGAAATAAAACTGTCTGTTGTCAGAGAATTGTGGCATAATAGTCAACATAAAAGATTCGTGTTTCGAAATTCTTAGGGGGTTTTTCCAGGTGAAAACTGTCTTTTCTTACGCCAAGCCATATAAAGGGCTTATTATAATTGCATTATTTTTTATGCTTCTGGAACTGACGGTGGAGCTGTTTCAGCCGCTCGTCATCTCGAAAATTATTGATGACGGAATTCTTGCCGGCAGCCAGGAACGGATCATCCAATATGGAATTGCATTGGTAGCCATGTCGGGAATTGCTTTTGTCGCTGGAATCATTAATTCCTATTATGCGGCCCACGTGTCGCAAAGTTTTTCTTTTGATTTGCGCAAAGCGGTTTATGGCCGCATCCAGTCTTTTTCGCTCGCCACATTCAACAAGTTTCCGGCATCCGGCTTGATCACACGTTTAACGAGTGATGTCACAATGGTGCAGCAAGTGCTGTTCATGGGGCTGCGCATCATGCTCCGTGCTCCGCTGCTCGTCGTCGGCAGCATGGTTATGGCGCTTGTGGTGAACGCCAAGCTGGCGCTTTATTTGGTAATTGTTTTTCCGGTCTTATTAATTTTCTTATACATTATGGTCAAAAAAGGCGTGTCTCACTTCAGCTTTGTCCAGTTGCGGCTTGACCGCTTAAATCGGATGATTCAGGAAAATTTGCAGGCGGTGCGCTTAATTAAGGCGTATTTACGGGGGAAATACGAATCTGGCCGTTTCTCAGAAGTAGCCGGGTCGTTGAAGATGGATACGGTCAAAGCGCTCCGCGTCATGGAAATCATTTTGCCGATTCTGCTGCTCGGCATGAACCTTTCATTATTGGCAGTTATTTGGTTCGGCGCTTCGGAAATTCGGCAGGGCGGCGCCCAAATTGGGGAACTGGTCGCCATTATCAATTACGCTATGCGCATGACCGGTGCTTTTTCGATGTTTTCATTTATTATCATGGCATATGCCCGGGCGAAAGCTTCTTCCGAACGGATCGAAGAAGTGCTGGTGGCTGACGACGTCCGCGAAAAAGAAGAGGCGGGCGAAGAACAGGCAATCCGCCAGGGGGAAGTGGTATTTGAAAATGTCTCATTCGCTTACCCTGGGGCAGAAAGCCCGGTGCTGAAAAACATCTCGTTTAAAATGAAACCCAATGAAAAACTGGCGATCATGGGAGCAACCGGTTCCGGCAAATCTTCGCTGCTGCAGCTGATTCCCCGCTTCTACGATGCGACGGAAGGAACCGTCTATATCCATGGCCGTGATGTGAAAAGCTGGTCGCTGCGAGCGCTCCGGAAAACGATCGGCGTCGTTCCACAGCAGTCTCTTCTCTTCACCGGAACGATCTCCGATAATTTGTCCTGGGGCAAAGAACAGGCAAAACAGGAAGAACTGGCTGGGGCAGCGTTGAAAGCCCAAATCCACGGAACAGTGGAGCGGTTTCCAAAGGGCTATGGAACCCGTGTCGGCCAAAAAGGCGTTAACTTGTCAGGCGGCCAAAAGCAGCGCCTGTCCATTGCCCGGGCGCTAGTTCGAAAGCCGTCGATTCTGATTCTGGACGACAGCACAAGTGCGCTCGATGTGAAAACAGAAGCGGCTTTATGGCAAGAGCTTGAACGCGAAAATGCCACGATGCTTGTGGTGACCCAGAAAATACGGACGGCTTTAAAAGCGGACCGCATTTTGTTGATGGAAGAAGGCCGGATTTCAGCGTACGGCACACACCAACAGCTGATGAAAACGTCGGAGCTCTACCGGCAAATAGCGCTTTCGCAGCAAGAGGAAGAGGTGGATGAATATGTTTGATGCCATTCGGCGGCCTTTTGGCTATGAACCGGTTATAAAAAAAGAAGATTTAGCGAAAGATGCGCCCAAAAAACAAGAGCGGGCAGAAAACTGGAAGTCCACTTTGCTGCGGATCTGGAGACTGGTCGATGAACACCGCATGCTGCTGGTCACCGTGCTGGTTATGGTGTTTATCAGTTCGGCGCTGGCTTTACTGGGCCCCTATTTGATCGGTTATATCATTGACCGCTATATCGTGCCCCAAACCTTTGTAGGAATGGGTCCGATTGTGCTTTGGCTCATCCTTGTTTATATCGGCTACTCTTTGACGATGTACTTGCAGAACTATTGGATGATCGGAATTGCCCAACAAGTGATATACCGGATGCGTACCGGGCTGTTCAAGCATTTGCAGCGGCTGCCGGTATCATTCTTCGATAAGCGCCAGCACGGCGAGTTGATGAGCCGGATGACCAATGACATCGAGAACGTTTCAACGACATTGAACAGTTCGTTTATCCAAGTGTTCTCAAGCGTCTTGACGCTGACGGGAACGATGATTGTCATGCTGATACTGAGCCCGTTATTGACGTTGCTGACATTGATCATCATTCCGCTGATGTTTATTGCCATGCAGTGGATTACGAAAAGAACCGGACGTTTATACAAGGAACAGCAGCAAGCCATCGGTGAATTGAACGGATTGATCGAAGAAAGCATTTCCGGTCAGAAAATTATCAAAGCCTTCTCCCAGGAACCGCGTGTCATGGAGGAGTTTTTGGTTAAAAGTGAGCGCCTTCAGAGAACCGGATTCTGGGCATGGACGTATTCCGGATTTATCCCGAAAGTCATGAACTTTTTGAACAACGGCAGCTTCGCGATTGTGGCAGGAGCCGGCGGGCTTTTGGCTTTGAACGGAGACATATCCATCGGCGTCATTGTCATTTTCACGGAATATGCACGCCAGTTCACGCGTCCGCTCAATGACTTGGCTAACCAATTTAATACCGTACTTTCAGCGATTGCAGGAGCGGAGCGCGTGTTCTCCATCATGGGAGAAACCGAAGAAAAAGACGATGAAGTCCAGAATGCTGACAAAGAACTGCAGGGCTTTGTCGAATTTGATGATGTCTCGTTCAAGTATGAAGGGGCAGAGGAAGACTGGACGATCCGCAATGTCAGCTTTAACGTCGGAATTGGCCAGACAGCGGCCCTTGTCGGGGCTACAGGCGCCGGAAAAACCACCATCATGCAATTGCTTGCCCGCTTCTATGACGCCAACGAAGGGGAAATTCGCCTGGATGGCACGCCGATTGCCGACATGCCGCGCGAAACGCTCCGCAAACAGATTGCTTTTGTGCTGCAGGATCCGTTTCTGTTTGAGGCGACTGTTCGGGAAAACATCCGCTACGGCCGCTTGGATGCGACGGATGAGGAAATCATCGAAGCCGCCCAAAAAGCGAATGCCCATGATTTTATCGCCAAACTGCCGGATGGCTACGATACAGTCCTGAAAGGGGACGGATCGATGATCAGCCAAGGCCAAAAGCAATTATTATCGATTGCCCGGGCATTAGTGGCCGATCCGGTCATCCTGCTGCTCGACGAAGCGACAAGCAGCATCGATACCGTGACCGAACTGAAAATCCAGGAAGCACTCGAACGGCTCATGGCCGGACGGACCAGCTTTGTCATTGCCCACCGTTTGAATACAGTACGGCAAGCTGATCTTGTGCTGGTCATGGAAATGGGGGAACTTGTGGAATTCGGTACCCAGCAAAAACTGATCGACAGCGGCGGCATCTACGCCAATATGCTGGCGGATGCAAAATTATAAGAGGAAATGGAAAAGGCTGATCCGCAAATGGATCAGCCTTCAGACTGTAAACAAAGTTTAAATGAAATGAATGCACATGCATAAACCTGACCGGCCCGGCCACTTCGCTTTCCGTGGGCTCGGCCTCAGTCTCCTCGTCGCTGAAGACCATGCTCCTGCGGGGCCTTCGACCTGAGCTGCTCCCACAGGAGTCTCCGTGGCCGGACCGGTTGGGGCGTCTCTCTTTGATTCGAAAGAGAATGCTCATCCGATTGAAGCTTAAACAGATAGCTCAAGAGGAAAAGCGACGCCTTTAGATAGCCTTCATGTTCAGGATCCGGAGTGGAAGCCGGCGACTCCAGCGGGACAGCGAAGTGCCGAAATCCACTCGGGACGCCAGTTCCGAGTTAGTTCGGCGCGAGCCCGCGGAACGCGTCCGGCTGAAACGGAGGATCTAGCACGTCTGGTTGGATGTTCATTCATCTCTCAAGCCTAAACATTCTTTTGTCTACATGCGAAAGGCTGATCCGAAATGGATCAGCCTTTTTTCAGTGTGCCCGGCATGGGCGTAATCTATAGGGTGCAAGTCCCGAACGGTGAAGGCAGAAGTAACCGTTAGCCAAGCGCAAGGGTGTCCACGGCGACGTGGAATCTGAAGGAAGCGGGCGGCAAACCTCCGGTCTGAGGAACACGAACTTCATACAAGGCTATGTGCGATTGGGTGAGTCTGCTGAACAAGGCAAAGCCCTTTCTGCCGAAGGTCGCATGCAGTAAATGAAGCAGATAGGTGGAGGGAAAGATTGCGTTCTTACCCGGGGAGGTCTGGTTGAAACGCCAAGTACCCTTGGTAACCTGCCCAGTGAT
>NZ_FNDC01000032.1 GCF_900099655.1 Planococcus glaciei | reverse complement strand
CGCTTCCACCCCGAACCTATCTACCTCATCGTCTTTGAGGGATCTTACTTGCTTGCGCAATGGGAAATCTCATCTTGAGGGGGGCTTCGTGCTTAGATGCTTTCAGCACTTATCCCGGCCACACATAGCTACCCAGCGATGCCCCTGGCGGAACAACTGGTACACCAGCGGTGTGTCCATCCCGGTCCTCTCGTACTAAGGACAGCTCCTCTCAAATTTCCTGCGCCCGCGACGGATAGGGACCGAACTGTCTCACGACGTTCTGAACCCAGCTCGCGTACCGCTTTAATGGGCGAACAGCCCAACCCTTGGGACCGACTACAGCCCCAGGATGCGATGAGCCGACATCGAGGTGCCAAACCTCCCCGTCGATGTGGACTCTTGGGGGAGATAAGCCTGTTATCCCCGGGGTAGCTTTTATCCGTTGAGCGATGGCCCTTCCATGCGGAACCACCGGATCACTAAGCCCGTCTTTCGACCCTGCTCGACCTGTACGTCTCGCAGTCAAGCTCCCTTGTGCCTTTACACTCTGCGAATGATTTCCAACCATTCTGAGGGAACCTTTGGGCGCCTCCGTTACTCTTTAGGAGGCGACCGCCCCAGTCAAACTGCCCGCCTGACACTGTCTCCCGCCCCGATCAGGGGCGTGGGTTAGAATTTCAATACAACCAGGGTAGTATCCCACCGACGCCTCCCCCGAAGCTGGCGCTCCGGGTTCTCTGGCTCCTACCTATCCTGTACAAGTTGCACCAAAATTCAATATCAGGCTGCAGTAAAGCTCCACGGGGTCTTTCCGTCCTGTCGCGGGTAACCTGCATCTTCACAGGTACTATAATTTCACCGAGTCTCTCGTTGAGACAGTGCCCAGATCGTTACGCCTTTCGTGCGGGTCGGAACTTACCCGACAAGGAATTTCGCTACCTTAGGACCGTTATAGTTACGGCCGCCGTTTACTGGGGCTTCAGTTCGCACCTTCGCTTGCGCTAAGCACTCCCCTTAACCTTCCAGCACCGGGCAGGCGTCAGCCCCTATACGTCACCTTACGGTTTTGCAGAGACCTGTGTTTTTGCTAAACAGTCGCCTGGGCCTATTCACTGCGGCTCTCTCGGGCTGTAACACCCTACCAGAGCACCCCTTCTCCCGAAGTTACGGGGTCATTTTGCCGAGTTCCTTAACGAGAGTTCACTCGCTCACCTTAGAATTCTCTTCTCGCCTACCTGTGTCGGTTTGCGGTACGGGCACCTCCCGCCTCGCTAGAGGCTTTTCTTGGCAGTGTGAAATCAGGGACTC
>NZ_FNDC01000009.1 GCF_900099655.1 Planococcus glaciei | reverse complement strand
TTTTATGCCCGGTTCGGGCATCTGCATCCGAAGAACAGCGTACCTGTTCGATGTCATCCGCTACTGTTTCTTCCAGCAGGCGAAGCGATTCTCCAATTTTCGGATGGGCCGACAGGCCTGGAACCTGTTCAATCGTAGCAATCAATTCCTTGCAATACTTGAGTTCTGCTTCGAGGTCATCTTTTGTATTCTTCTTCGGAAACTGTTCTTTCATCGACTCGTTTACTGAATAAATGGTTTTCCGCAATTTGCGGGACTGATCCTGCAGGATCTCTTGCGGTTTTTTCAAGTTGTAGCGGGATTGGGTATGGGTGGCATCGACGATGATGGTTCCTGTTTCAATAAGATCCAGGTCCATCGCAATGGCAATGGTCTTTTCAATGAGGAGGTCTAAGAGATTTTGATCTTGGAGGCGAAGCTTCCGAAATTTGGTTAACGAACTCGGGTCGATCACGGCTTCTTCCGGAGCCATATCCAGGAAAAACTTATAGGAGAGGTCATACTTGGAGCGCTCGACCAAATCCACATCTGATAAGGGATTCATACTTTTCAGCAGCAGGTATTTGAACATGCGAATGGGATGAATGGCCATCCGGCCATTGTCAGGACAGTACTTCTCCGTCAGTTCTTCTGTCACGAAGGAGAAATCGACCAACTCATTGATGCGACGAAAAATGTGGTCTTTGGGGATGACGATATCGTACAAGGCTGCATAAGGACTCGGTTTCATGGATGGTCTGTCTGGCATCATGATTATCCCTCCTTGAATTTAGCACCAGTATATAACAAAAAGCACTGAAACTCTAAAATCAGAGATTCAGTGCTTTTTCATAGGGTTTTTCAGTGGCCTCGAATTTTCGAGGCCGGTTTTTTTCTGTGAAAAAGCTTAGTTGATCATAAAAGAGTTCTAGTTGCTCGTAAAATCCTGAAAGTTGCTCATTAGAATAAGAAAGTCGCTCGTAAAACCGGCTTGCTCGCTCGTAAAACCGCTCTGGCTACTCGTAAGTCAACAAAAAGCTGACACAAACCTCCCAAAATAGAATCTTTCATTGAAAAACGGTAAGATAAAAAAGACTATTAATCTGGAAGAGGTGCTGACAATGGAATTGTATAAATGGACAGGCCAGCGCGACCAAGGGGTAGCGCTTCTCGCAGCGACGCCAAATGCGCGGCTGATTTATTTGGTGGACGGCGAAGAATCGACCGTGCTTTTTGAATCCGAAGGCGGAGCGGCTCCGCAAGGATTTGAAGCCTACCAAGTATTGAACGCAGTCGGCGACATCAACGACGGCTTTTACGCAGTATTCAACAACATTCCGGTGACGGAAGAAGGACGTGAGCTGTTTGAGTCGCGCTTCCAAAACCGGGCTGGCATGGTGGAAAAAGAGCCGGGCTTCGCAGCCATCCGCGTCTTGCGCCCCGTCAATTCGGATACGTACATCATCCTGACCCTATGGAAAGACGAAAAATCGTTTACCGATTGGCAAGAGTCCCAAGCTTATAACCATGCGCATGCAAAACGCGGCACTTCAGAAGGCATCGACAAAAAGCCGAACATTTTCCCGCGCCCTTCATTTGTCAAAACCTATATTCGATGATCCGCAGCAGCCGATCGGAGAAGCAGCGTTTGAAAAACCACTCACCCGAGTGGTTTTTTATTTCATGGCCTAAAAACTGAAGGGCAAACGTGATTGAAATAGAACATCAAATCGGGCTATAATGGAAAGGCTATTACATAAAGTGAAACTCAATCAGTGGGAGGTTCTTTATTTCCACTGATTGTTAGTTGAACCAATCGGACTTTAACGGGCAGTGACCCGCCGCTTAGGAAAGCGGGGCCTACTGCCCGTTAAAGTGAGATAAAGGAGGCGGCGGCATGCAAAAAGCAGTGAAAATTAAGCTCACGACGATCATCCGCCAGCCGGACGTGGAAGATCAGCAGATGGAATTGTGGTCGCAGGGAACGCTGACGGTGAAAAACAACCGGCGCTATTTGCAATACGAAGAACAGTTGGAAGAACTGTCGATTCGGACTACGGTGAAAATCAGCGAAAACGAAGCAGTCATCATGAGAAGCGGCGGCCTGCAGATGCGGCTACCGTTTTTATTACATAAAGAGCAAACGGGAAACTTAACGAATGAGCAAGGTTCCTTTATGCTGACGACAAAAGCTCATGAGCTGTCGATCAGCGATACACGCTTTAAAGTCCGGTACGACTTGGCGATGGGGTCCGCTCATGTCGGAGAATACGAAATGGAAATTCAATTTTTGGAGGGAAACCAATGAATGCAGTAGAAAAAGTGCAGCACGACATTAAAATGGCCATCAGCGAAGCGGTTCAAAAAGCGGAGCTATCGCCGGAACCGATTGAAGTTCACCTGGAGTCGCCTAAAGACAAAGCGAACGGCGATTATGCCACCAATATTGCGATGCAATTGACGCGTGTAGCGAAAAAAGCGCCGCGCGTAATTGCGGAAGCGATTGTTGGAAACATTGACAAAGATTCGGCGAACATCGAAACCGTCGACATTGCAGGTCCCGGCTTCATCAACATCACCATCAAAAAAGACTACCTATTGGATGTTGTGAAAACCGTGCTTGAGCAAAAAGAAGACTACGGCCGCACCAATTCTAGCAACGGCGAACGCATCCAAGTGGAATTCGTTTCGGCTAACCCGACAGGCGACTTGCACCTTGGCCATGCCCGCGGTTCATCCGTCGGCGATTCGCTGTGCAACTTATTGGATCTTGCCGGATACGACGTATCGCGCGAATACTACATCAACGATGCCGGAAACCAGATCAACAATTTGGCGCTGTCCATCGAAGCGCGTTATTTCGAAGCGCTTGGCGAAGAATTGAACATGCCGGAAGACGGCTACCGCGGCCAGGACATTAAAGACATCGCGGAAGAATTAGTGAAAGAGCACGGCGATAAATTCGTCCATCTGACAAAAGAAGAACGTTTCGATGCATTCCGCAAGCACGGCTTGAAAGTGGAACTGGCGAAATTGCAGAAAGACCTGGCGGATTTCCGCGTTGAGTTTGACGTCTGGTTCTCGGAGACTTCTTTGTACGAAAAAGGCGAAATTGACGTTGCATTGAATAAGCTTCGTGAAAATGGCCATATTTTTGAAGAAGACGGCGCTACTTGGTTCCGTTCGACAACATTCGGCGACGACAAAGACCGCGTCTTGATCAAAAATGACGGATCCTACACATACTTGCTTCCGGACATTGCTTACCATGAAGATAAACTGTCCCGCGGCTTCGACAAATTGATCAATATTTGGGGCGCTGACCACCATGGCTACATTCCGCGCATGAAAGCGGCAATCGAAGCGCTTGGCTATGACCGCGATACGCTTGAAGTGAGCATCATCCAAATGGTCCAATTGTACAAAGACGGCGAGAAAATGAAGATGAGCAAACGTACCGGCAAAGCGGTGACAATGCGTGAATTGGTTGAATTGGTCGGCCTTGATGCGGTCCGCTATTTCTTTGCGATGCGTTCAGGCGATACACATATGGACTTTGATTTGGATCTTGCCGTATCGCAGTCCAATGAAAACCCGGTTTACTACTCGCAGTATGCGCATGCCCGCATCTGCTCGATCCTGCGCCAGGGAGAAGAACAAGGGTTGACAGCATCAACAGATCACCTGGAATTATTGACTTCTGAAAAAGAAATCGATGTCCTGAAGAAAATCGGTGATTTCCCGCAAGTGGTGGCAGATGCTGCAAAACAGCGTGCGCCTCACCGCATCACCACATATATCCATGAATTGGCGGCGCATTTCCACAGCTTCTATAACGCCAATAAAGTCCTGGATGCGTCCAATGCCGAACTGACAGGCGCACGCCTCGCTTTGATTACAGGCGTTAAAACGACCTTGGCAAATGCCTTAAGACTTGTTGGTGTTTCGGCTCCTGACAAAATGTAAGATACACCAATAGAATTTGGTGTATACTAGTATTAATTAACTGAATACTTCATTCGTAAAGGTGCTTATGTCTAAGAACATGAGTTAAAAGGGAAGCCGGTTTGATTCCGGCGCGGTCCCGCCACTGTATGTGAGAGCAATCTGCAAAAAGCCACTGAAGCAACGCTTTGGGAAGGTGCAGTTCGCCGTGATCACGAGCCAGGAGACCTGCCTTTGCGACAACGCCCATTAAGCCTGCGAGGACCGGCTTGGATGCACACGTTTTTATGTCGTCCTTTTAGACCTCCTGCAGCATAGCGGGAGGTCTTTTCTTTTTTTACGATTACACAATTGGAGGAATACATCATGAAGAAGTACTGGAAGTTTGGGGCAAGTGCAGGGTTGGCAGCGATGCTGCTCGCAGGATGTGGAGATCAGGAAGCGCCGACGGGGGAAACGGAAGAAACGCCGGTCGATACGCCAAAAGAAGTCGCGGAAGTGGAATTCCCTGTGACGATGAAGGATGCAACCGGTGAGGAAGTGGTCATCGAAGCGGAACCGGAAGCCATCGTATCGATGATGCCGTCCAACACAGAAATTATTTATGAACTTGGCATGGGCGAGAAAATCGTCGGAGTAACCGATTTTGACAATTATCCGGAAGAAGCGGCAAGTATTGAGAAAATCGGCGGACAGGAATTCAATGTTGAAAAAATCATCAGCCTGCAGCCGGACCTGGTGCTGTCCCATGAAGGCGGGCTTGGCGTCGGTGAAGCCGGCATCCAGCAATTGCGGGATGCTGGGCTTGCAGTTTATGTTGTTTCAGATGCGCAGAATTTTGATGAAGTGTATGAAACGTTTTCTGTAATCGGCCAGGCAACCGGTGCCATGGAAGAAGCAGATGCCCTTGTCTCGGAAATGGAAGCCCAAGTGGATGAAATCGAAGAACAAGCGAGCACCATCAAAGAACCGAAAAAAGTATTTGTTGAAGTCGGAAGCAGCCCCGAAATTTACACGACCGGAAGCGGCACATTCATCGACGAGATGCTGGATATCCTCAACGCTGAAAATACGGCAGGGGAATTGAAAGGCTGGGTCAGCATGGACCCGGAAGCCATTGTTGAGAAAAATCCCGACGTCATCATTTCGACAGAAGGAGCTTATGTCCCGGATGCTGTGGAAAAAATCAAAGCCCGCAACGGATTTGCGGAAGTGGCAGCTGTTAAAGAAGATGCGGTATACAATGTGGATTCAGATAAAGTTACCCGTTCCGGCCCGAGATTGACAGAAGGCTTGATGGAAATGGCGCAAGCGATTTACCCGGAGGTCTTCAGTGAATAAAAACAGCCTTGCATACATTGTCTCTTTCATCCTTTTGGGAGGGGCTGTACTGCTGGGAGTGACGGTCGGAACAGTGACGATTTCACCGGAAGTGCTGTGGAATCCAAAATCGGATGAAACAGCTGCCAATATTTTATGGAACATCCGAATGCCTCGCGTGGTTTTGGCTGGCCTCGTGGGAGCCTCGCTGGCGATTGCCGGAGCGGCTTTCCAGGGCTTGCTGAAAAACCCATTGGCCGATCCCTACACTTTAGGAGTGTCATCCGGCGCCTCAGTCGGCGCCGTTATGACGCTCTTTTTCGGTATTTCAGTCCCGTTTTTAGGAAACTATACATTGCCTGTCATGAGCATGCTTGGCGCTTTGGCGACCATGTTTGCGGTCATGTCATTCGCCAAACTGGTCGACCGGTCAATGAAAATGGAAACGGTCATCTTGACCGGAATCATTTTCAGTTCTTTTCTCGGTTCGGTCATTTCGTTGATGATTGCACTTACAGGAGAAGAACTGCGCCAAATTATCGGCTGGCTGCTTGGCAGCGTGTCGATGCGCGGCTGGCCGTATGTCCAGATGTCTCTGCCATTTATGCTGATCGGTTCGTTTTTATTGTGGCTGCAGCGTCGTGAGCTGAATGCCATGCTGTTCGGGGAAGAACGCGCCCAGCATTTAGGGGTCGATGTGAAAAAGAGCAAACTGATGATTTTAATCAGCGGCTCCGTGCTGACCGGTTCGGCAGTGGCCGTTTCGGGCACAATCGGCTTTGTCGGTTTGGTCGTTCCGCATATGACGCGCCTCGTCTGGGGTTCGGACCACCGCCACGTATTGCCGTTGTCGTTTATTAACGGTGCGGCTTTATTGATCATCTGCGACTTGGTATCGCGCACCATCATTTCGCCGACAGAATTGCCGATCGGCGTCATTACCGCATTTATCGGGGCACCGGTCTTTGCATTCATCTTTTTCCGGCAGCGCAAGGGAGGGAAATAACATGCTCAACATTACAGAACTGGTCGGCGGCTATGGAGAAAAAAATATTGTCAATAGCATTTCATTCCAAGTGGAAAAAGGGTCGATTCTTGGCATTTTAGGGCCAAACGGCAGCGGGAAGTCCACGTTGATGAAATTGATGAGCGGCATCTTGCCGGCTAAGAACGGTAAGATTGAAATCGAAGGCAAATCGCTTGCTGACTTCGGCGCTAAGGAACTGGCCAAGCAAATGGCGGTGCTCCCCCAGCTCCATGCCCATGCTTTTTCGCATACCGTTCGTGAAACCGTATCGCTTGGCCGCTATCCGCACCAAAGCGGCTGGTTTTCCTCCTGGTCGGATGAAGACGAACAGGCGGTTCTAGAGGCGATGCGCTTGATGAATATCACGCATTACGAAAATACATTGATCGACCAATTGTCCGGCGGGGAACAGCAGCGCGTATTTGTCGCACAGGCCTTGGCGCAAAACGCGAAAATCCTCCTGCTGGATGAACCGACCAACCATTTGGACATCAATCACCAAAAAGAATTGCTTGATACCATTAAAAAGCAGGCGATCGAAAAAGAATTGACGATCGTCTCCATCTTCCATGACATCAATATTGCTTCTATCTACTGCGATCAGCTGCTGCTGCTTGATGAAGGGCGCATTGTCCGGATGGGCGAGCCGCATGAAGTGGTACGGGAAGAGGACATTGAAGCGGTTTACCAGACGCGCATCAGCAACTATCCGCATCCGGAATTGCCGAAGCCGCAAGTGACTTTGCTGCCGGGAGTCAGCCGGCAAGCGGCGGAAACGACGATACGTGCCAGCGACTTTATCCTATCGCCTCAGATGGTGCTGTTTCAAAGCCAGACACCTTTAAAGACGGTTTCTTCAGCGGTAATCAATGCAGGAGCGGGCTGGTTCCGCACCTTTATCAATCGCCACGTCGACATGACTTACAATATTGATAATAGCTTCATCGAAATGTCGGGATTTATTGAAGAGCTCGGATTTAAAACGACAGATACGGTCGGCATGATGACGGCCGTCCGGACAGAAGATGCCATTGTAAAAGAATACGAAGCGCCATTTGGTTCGGTTGTCATTGCTGTAACAGCTGGAGTGGGCAATGCAGTGGACGTTTCAAAAGCACTCGAACGAGAGGTTCGGGTTGGGACCATCAATACCTGGATTATGGTCAACGGCAATTTATCGGATGAAGCCTTTATCCAGGCGATGATCACGGCCACAGAAGCAAAAACGAAAGCGCTTCACGAGGAACAAGTGACAGATCCCTTGACCGGCAGTTTGGCCACAGGGACATCGACAGACAGCATCCTCGTTGCCGCGACCCAGCAAGGGGAACACTTGCCGTATGCCGGTCCGATTACGGAACTTGGCAAACTGATCGGCAGCGGCGTTTACGAATGTACAGTCAAGGCGATTGAATTGTACCGGGAGAGGAAAAAAGCATGGTAAGCCATATTCTGGCGATTGGCTGTGGCTTGCTCCTCGATCGCATCATCGGGGATCCGCCAAATTGGCCGCATCCGGTGCGCTGGCTCGGAACACTCATCGCAAAATTGACGAAAAAATGGAATCACGGATCTCATGCTTTTCGTAACGGTTTTGGGCTTGTGGCCATTGTTGCTGCTAGCGCTTTTGCAGGAAGCTATTTGCTGGTTGCCGGAGCCGCTGCCATTCACTGGAGTTTCGGTTTTCTCGTCGAGACGGTTTTAATTGCTGCAGGTCTTGCACAAAAAAGCCTGGGTGATGCAGCGGAAGAGGTCTATCAGCCTTTAGTCAATAAAGACTGGAGCCTGGCCCGGGAAAAACTGTCCTGGATCGTCGGCCGGGACACCGCCTATCTGGATGAAAGCGAAATTACACGCGGCGTAGTGGAAACCGTTTCGGAAAACACAAGCGATGGCGTCACAGCACCGCTTTTTTGGGCTTTTTTGCTGGGTGCGCCAGGGCTTTGGCTGTATAAGGCCATCAATACCTGCGATTCGATGGTGGGCTATAAAAACGAAGAATTTTCAAAGTTTGGCTTTGCCTCGGCGCGCTTGGATGATGTGTTGAACTTCATCCCGAGCCGTTTAACAGGTGCGATTATTCTGCTGGCAACACGCAATGAAAGAAGACTGACCTTGCGTCAGCGTTTCCGGGAATGGGCTCAGGATGCTCGAAAACATCCAAGCCCGAACAGTGGCTGGCTCGAAGCCGCTACGGCTGTCCAATTGGGTATTCAATTGGGCGGCGTCAATACATACAAAGGGATCCAATCGGTCCGTGCCCGTATGGGAACACCGGTTTACGCACTACAGGCACGGCATATTAAAGGCGCCGTTCGCCATATGCACATCGCGACAATTTGTTTTTTTATCCTTTTTGCTATAGGAGGGCTGATTCTTGAACTTGCCTGACCACGGGGCGAACCCGCAGCGTTTATATAAAAAGATAGGAATTGAGCGTCCACTAAGGATTTTGGATTACAGCGAAAATGTCCATCCGTTCGGGCCACCGGCTTTTATCAAGGAAAGCTGGCAGTCGCTGCAGAACCTCATCACTTCTTATCCGGACCCGGACGGCGAACCGTTCCGGAGTGCGGCAGCCCATTACCATGAAGTGGAGCCGGACCGGGTGATTGCCGGAAACGGCGCAGCAGAGATTTTTACCTGGCTGGCCCGCCGTTACCGCGGAAAGCGTGTTGTACTGATTGAACCCGCTTTTTCCGAATACCGTAAAACACTGGAAGCGGAAGGCGCGGAAATCAAAACGGTCCAGTTAACCGAAGAAAACGGCTGGCGCCTTGATATTGAACAGGTCGCAAAAGCCGCCAAAGGCAGCGCCGCCGTTTACATCTGCAATCCTCACAATCCTACGGGCCGGCTTCTGCAGCAATTTGAACTGTTGGCAATAGCGGAAGCCTGTGCCGAAGCGGGCTGTGAGCTGGTGCTCGATGAAGCGTTTATCGATTTCGCCGGAGAGGAATTTTCACTGATTCCGCTGCAGAAATCCTTGCCGCATGTCATCATTGTCCGCTCAATGACGAAAATGTACGCCATTCCGGGACTTCGCCTCGGCTATGCACTTGGTGAACCGGGGATACTGGGTGAATTGAAACAAGGCGCTGCCCATTGGAACGTCAATGCCATTTCGTCCCATATCGGTGCAGGCTGTTTCAAAGAACAAGCTTACCGGAATCAGGTCGTAAAAGAAGCGGTAGCAGAACGAAACAAAATGGTGCGTTTTTTAACCGGAAACGGTTGCCAAATGACGGATTCTTCGGCGAACTTTCTGGCATTCCGGCTGCCGCATGAAAAAGATGCAGTCCGCTTTTTCGAGGAGCTGTTAGCTAAAGGAATTGTGCTCCGCCACACGAAATCGTTTCGCGGCATGGATGGCCAGTGGTTCCGCGTCGGTATGAAATCGGCCGATCAGATGGAAGAACTGAGAGGAGCGATTGCCCAGTGGCTGCAGGACAATTGATTTTCGTCAGCGGCGGGGTTAGAAGCGGGAAAAGTGCCTGGGCAGAAGGGCTGATCCGTGAAACACCTGCCAAGAGGAAAGTGTACCTTGCGAGCGGACGGGCAAATGACGCAGAAATGGCAGAACGGATTCAGCGCCACCGCGATGACAGGAAAGAACACGGCTGGCATACGATTGAACAGCCGCTCCAGTTGGAACGGGCGGTTCCGCAAATCGCTCCAGAAGATGCCGTTTTATGGGACTGCGCCACCACTTGGCTTGCCAATGAATTATACGAAGGCTGGGAACAGGAGAATCCTTGTGTGGACCGGCAAGACTGCATGGAACAAAAATGGTCGGATTTGCAAAAGACGATCGGACAAATCCGGAACCGCACCAAGCTGTTCGTCATCGTATCGAATGAAGTGCTGGACGATTTCATCCGCGACCGGACGTATCAGCAATGGCTTGGCCGGATTCATTTTTGGCTCGTTGACCAGTCAGATCAGGCATATGAAGTGGAAAATGGAGTGGCTTACAGAAGGAAGTGATGGAATGCAGGGAATCATGGTGCAAGGAACTTCATCGGATGTCGGAAAAAGCATGATTTGTACGGCCTTTTGCCGAATCATGGCTGAAGAGGGCTATCGGGTAGCGCCGTTCAAATCCCAAAACATGTCGAACAACTCTTACGTTACGATATGGGGTGAAGAAATCGGCCGGGCACAAGGCGTCCAGGCTGAAGCAGCAGGAATTGTGGCAACCGTCAATATGAATCCGATTCTGTTAAAACCGGAAAATGACATGAAATCGCAAGTCGTGCTGTTTGGCAAAAAGCTGTCCGCTATGGATGGCATGGATTACCGCCAGCATTTTTATGAGCAAGGCCTGAAGGCGATCGATCAGGCGCTTATGAATCTGTCGCAAGACTTCACCCATCTTGTCATCGAAGGCGCAGGCAGTCCGGCGGAAGTGAATTTGAACGACCGGGAACTGGTCAATATGGCGGTTGCCGAACGCGCGGACGTTCCCGTGATTCTGGTAGCAGATATTGAGCGCGGCGGCGTTTTCGCTTCAATCGTCGGTACCTTGGCATTGATGCCTCAACCCGAACGGGTAAAAGGGCTGCTGATCAATAAATTCCGCGGAGACCTCCGGCTTTTTGAAGACGGAGTCGCTTTTTTGGAATCGTATACAGGGATTCCGGTTCTTGGCGTAATTCCCTATTTGCCGGAGCATGGCATCGAACAGGAAGATTCACTTGGAGTCCGTGAACTGGCCAAAACATTTTCGCAGCGTCCGATTGATATTGTGGTCTTAAAGCATCCTTACTTGTCGAACTTTACGGATATTGAAGCTTTGTTAAAGGAGTTGGATGTATCGGTACGCTGGGTGGAGCTTGTTAAGGATATCGGCCAACCGGACGCCGTGATTCTTCCAGGAACGAAAAGCACCATTGCCGATCTGCGCTATTGGAAAGGCCAACAGCTTGAAGAAGCGTTAAAAGCGCTGCCGGAAGAAACATGGATTGTCGGTTTATGCGGAGGATTTCAAATGCTCGGGCAACAGTTGTCCGACCCGTTTGGGCATGATGGCCTTAAAGTGGACGTTGAACAAGGCTTAGCCTTAGTGCCTGGAATGAAGACATATTTTACAGAAGAGAAGTTTGTCCAGCGGCGCAAAGGGATGGCCAGTTTAGAAGAAGTCGATGTCCCGGTAGAAGGCTATGAGATTCACACCGGCCGTTGCAACAGTGTATTTCCGCCACTGATTCAGTATGAAAACGGCAGTGAAGGTTATCGGAAGGACCGGATTCTCGGCACGCATCTCCATGGCCTTTTTGATCAACAGGAATTCAGGCATGCTTTTCTTAAGCCGCTGCGAAAAGCAAAAAATCTTTCCGAGCCAACCGTTTCGGAGGAGATTGACCGATACGCTGCTTGGGCGCAGCATGTAAAGCGGCATATCAACTGGCAAGCGGTCGAAGAGCTGATGGAGGCGAAACCATGATGCAGCATCTCACCAATGGAATCGCTTTGGTTTTTCAATTTTTTTCGGTAGTGCCGGTAAGGAAAGAATTGCCGCTCGAAAAGAAAGACGTCACCGCGATGTATGCAGCCTTGCCTTTGTTGGGGGCTTTGCTGGGCAGCGCTTCTCTGTTTATCGTTTTTATCCTAAGAGACTATACGGAAGCGAGCCCGCTGCTTGCAGCTTTTCTAGTGGTCTTATTTTTAGCGGCAGCGACGGGCGGTTTGCATTTGGACGGCCTTGCCGATGTGGGCGATGCCTATTTCTCTTATCAGGACAGAGAGCGGCGCCTGGAAATCATGGGCGATCCGCGAATTGGGGCTTTCGGAACAATGGTCCTGCTATTCGCAGTTCTCGGCAAAATCATTGTTGCGGCCGAACTGATTGATGAATTGCCGCTTGTTGTGCTCATTCTCACACCTGTGCTGTCGAGAACAGGCCTGCTATTACTGTTTAGTACAACCCAAAGCGCCAAAAACAACGGACTCGCTTCTTTTTTCCGCCAGCGAGCGGATGTTAAGTGGCTGCTGTTCGCTGCTTGCCTGTATTTGTTGATTAGCGCAGGCCTGCTGATTTATTGGATAGGGCTTGTGCCGGCTGCTGTTATTCTTTTGAGTTTCCTGTTCGTACTCTGGGTTTACCGGAAATGGTGCTTGCGCCAATTTGGCGGAGTGACCGGCGACTTGTTCGGAGCTTATATAGAAGGGGCTGAACTGCTTTTATGGACCGTGCTTTTATTCTTCATCTGATCCGCCACGCGCCGACAAGAGGGAATGGCTTAAAACAATACATCGGCTGGACCGATGAAGCGGTGCTGCCTTTTTCGACAAATGGACGCCCTAACGTCCAAAACGTCTGGGGCAGCGACTTGCTGCGCTGCCGGCAAACCGCCGAACATCTTTTTCCAAATGCTGATTATCATGCGGATCCGGGCTTTCGGGAATGCCATTTTGGCGAATGGGAAAAGAGAACGTATGATGAATTGAGCAGGGATCAGCGCTACCGGGACTGGATTGACAATCCGATCGACTTAGCGCCGCCTGGAGGGGAAAGCCTTGCTGACGTTATGAAGCGAGTGGACTTGGCACTACAAGCTCTCCCAAAAGGAAATGAGTTTTATATTGTCGCCCACGGTGGACCGATCCGGTATTTATTAGCAAAAGCCAGCGGGCAGAACTTCAGGCAGCAAACTGCACTCCATGGGCATTGTTATACGCTCGTTTGGGAAGACCGAGAAGCATTTGAGGAGGGAGTGCCATGCATATCGTGTTCGGTGGAGCCTTTAATGGCAAACGCCAATGGGTAAAAAAATTGGTTGGAAATCGTGAACACGTCTGGCTGGAAGGCAAATTGCCGGACGAAACGGCGCCGTTTGTTGTTGTTGCTGGACTGGAAGAATGGGTAAGAGCACAGCTCGAAAACGGGATGGACGAACAAAGGATCCGGAATCTGGTAGGTCAAGCGGTTTGCAAACAGCCGTTCAACCGCCAGCTCTGGATTTTGACCGATATGAACCGGGGCATCGTTCCGGTGGATCCACTGGAACGGCAGCTGCGCGACGTCATCGGACGGCTGTATCAAGAGCTTTTCAAAAGAGCAGAGCAAGTGACACGGATTTGGTACGGCATACCACAAACAATCAAAGGAGCGGATGGACATGAAAATTTACACGAAAACCGGTGACAAAGGGCAAACAAGTTTAATTGGGGCACGCACGGACAAAGATGCACCGCGCGTTGAAGCATACGGCACCATTGATGAAGTCAACTCGTTTATCGGCAAAGCGATGACGGAACTCGATCCGGAGAAGTTTCCCGATTTGCTGGCCGACCTGGAAGCGATCCAAAATGAGTTGTTTGATTGCGGCGGCGATTTGGCAGATGTCCGCAAAGAACCTCAGTATAAAATGACCGAAGAGCCGGTTGAAGTGCTGGAATCACGCATCGATGATTTGATGGACGAACCGCCGTTATTGGAACGCTTTATTTTGCCAGGCGGCTCACCGGCAGCAGCGACGCTCCATATCGCCCGAACGATTACACGCCGGGCAGAGCGCCAGACGGTGACTTTGGCCAAAGCGGGAGAAGAGTTCCCGATGGTCGTCCAGCGCTATTTAAACCGCTTGTCGGATTATCTGTTCGCGGCCGCGCGCGTTGCCAATTCCCGTGTCGGCGTTCAGGACAATGAATATGTACGAAGTGCGAAAGTGTTCAAGAACGGTGGACGGGCGAAGAAGAATGACTAAGTTATCGACCCAAAAAATTACATTAGCTGCTTTGTTCATCAGCTTAGCGGCTGTTGGCGGCATGATCAAAATTCCGCTCGGTGTTGCTTCAATTGCACTCGATTCCCTGCCGGCATTGGTGGCAGTGCTGTTCCTGTCAGCGCCGCTTGCCGGAACGGTCGCGGTACTCGGCCATTTGATTTCCGCCTTGTTCGGCGGTATGCCGCTTGGCCCGTTCCATCTCATCATTGCGCTTGAAATGTGGGCGGCGGTCTGGATTTTCGCCAAATTGCACGCGGCAGGCAAAAACGTCTTGAAATGGCCGGTGTTCGTTCTTTGCAACGGAGTGCTTGCGGCTATCCCGTTTTACTTCTTATTGTCTCCGGCATTTTTCTATGTATCCGTCCCAGGATTACTGGTGGCCGCATCAATCAATGCAGCGGGAGCGGCTATCGTTATGCCGTTTATGAATAAAGTCGGAGAGAAGGTCTGGTAATGCGCCACGAACTGAAAATCGGCGAATGGGTGATCACATCCGACAATTCCGCCGCCATTGGAGAAAAAACGCAGGACGCGGTGGCCGCGCCGGACCGGGTAACAGCTAAATTTGCGGCGCGGGTCGCACTGCTTGAACAATGGGCAGCCGGAAGCGAACCGGAAGTGATTCTGCTGCATAATTTCAGCGGCGAAGCTCAGTGGAATCGCTACGTCGAAGGAATCAAGGAACAATTTGAAGAAATCGGCATCGAAATGCCGCAGCTTGCCGGAAGTTCTGAAACGAATATGCCGACTTTGCAATCAGGGATAGCGGTAACGATGCTTGGACGGCAAAAAAGAGAACTTCCTGCTGAGGGCCTGCAGTGGTTTATTTATGGAAAGCCGCTGGTGGGGCCGGATGTGCTGGATAAAAGTGAACAGATTGCAGACGTCAGGAAAATCTATGATGCGCTGAACAAAGGCATCATTGAACGGGTCTGGCCAGTCGGTTCAAAAGGGATCGCCAGCGAGGCAGAACGGCTTCTGAGACGAAAGCTGGATTTGTTGGAAGAAGTCGACTCGGAAATTTCCGGAGGGCCCGCAAGCTGCGTGCTCATCGGCGTCCGGCCGGAGCAGAGTGAAGCGGTGAAGCAGCATTTTGGTACATATGTATATTCTTTAGAGACTGAAACACCACGTTGAGTGGTGTTTTTTTGCGGCCATTTATTCTATGAGCAGCTATTCGGCGGCTATGATCAATCAGAGGGAATCTATGGGCATTTAGCGAGAGCCTATGATCGTTCAGCGGCATTTTATAAGCAAACTTGCTGATTACAGGGTTTATTTGGGTCTGATCTTGTATATAATAAAAATTGTAAACCCTTTCATATTATCTATTGACTGAATGCTCATTCATATTTATTATAGAACATAGTATCGACAATCTTTTATCAGTCACGTAGACTTTGTATAAGGAATTTTTGGAATTTACAAACACAAGGGGGATATCATAATGGAGCCATTGCTCATAGCAAACTGGGTGTTGTTTCTTGCGATCACGTTTTATGCAGTGTACCTGTTTCTGTATTTGCTGAAAACCAGGTATGATTTCATAAAGCTCGGCAAGAAAGTGGAGTTTGAAGAAAACTTCAAAGAACGTTTCCGTAAAGTCATGGTCAACGTCTTTGGCCAAAAGAAATTAATGAAAGACAAAAAGAGCGGGACGATCCACGTGATGTTCTTCTACGGGTTCTTGCTGGTACAGGCAAGTGCCATTGATTTCATTATCAAAGGTTTGGTTCCAGGAGCGCATTTGCCGCTCGGACCGCTTTACCCGGCCTTTACATTCTTCCAGGAAATTGTGACGCTGACCATCTTGGTCGCTGTCGTTTGGGCATTCTACAGACGCTACATTGAAAAACTTGTCCGCTTGAAGCGCGGCTGGAAATCTGGCTTGGTGCTGATTTTTATCGGCGGCTTGATGGTTTCCGTTCTTGTCGGAAACGGCGCAGGGATGATTTGGCAAGGCCATGAAACTGCTTGGACTGAACCGGTCGCATCGGTATTTGCCACATTGTTCTCTGGGCTTCCTGCAACTGCAGCAGCCGCTATTTTCTACGTTATGTGGTGGGCGCATCTTTTGTTCCTATTAACATTCCTGGTTTACGTGCCGCAATCGAAGCACGCGCACTTGATTTTTGGACCGGTCAATACATGGTTCCACCGAGTGGACCATGTCGGCCGCTTAAAGCCGATCAACTTTGAAGAAATGGAAGACGAAGAAGATGAAGATGCCATGCCGTCATTCGGTGTCGGCAAAATCACGGATTTCAGCCAGTCTCAAATGATCGATTTCTACGCTTGCGTGGAATGCGGACGCTGCACAAACATGTGTCCGGCTACCGGCACAGGAAAAATGCTGTCGCCGATGGATTTGATTACCAAACTTCGCGACAACTTAACGAATACCGGTGCAGTAATGACCCGCCAAAAACCTTGGGTGCCTGCAATGGCGTTCAACAATACAAAAGGCAACCAGTTGGCGATGGCTGCCGGTGCTGAAGGAATCAGCATCGATGAACTCTACAGCCCGAGCCTGATCGGAGACGTCATCACAGAAGAAGAAATCTGGGCGTGCACAACTTGCCGCAACTGTGAAGACCAATGTCCGGTAATGAACGAACACGTGGATAAAATCATCGATCTTCGCCGTTATTTGGTTATGACGGAAGGGAAAATGGACAAAGATGCTCAGCGTGCGATGACCAACATCGAAAAGCAGGGCAATCCATGGGGCCTTAACCGCAAGGAAAAAGAAAACTGGAGAGATGCAGCGCCTGACGTCAGCATCCCGACAGTAAAAGAAATGAACAAAGCCGGCGAAGAATTCGAATTCCTGTTCTGGGTTGGATCAATGGGGTCATTCGACAGCCGTTCACAAAAAATTGCCATCTCATTCGCACGTTTGATGAACGAAGCAGGTGTGAAATTCGCGATTCTTGGAAACAAGGAAAAGAACTCCGGAGACACACCGCGCCGCCTAGGAAACGAATTCCTGTTCCAGGAGCTGGCAACGGCGAATATCAAAGAATTTGAAAAAGCAGAAGTCAAGAAAATCGTAACGATTGATCCGCACGCATACAATATCTTTAAAAACGAGTATCCGGACTTCGGATTTAAAGCGGAAGTTTACCACCACACCGAAATGCTTTTTGAATTGGTGCAGGAAGGCCGCTTGAAGCCGCAATTCCCGGTAAATGAAAAAATCACGTTCCATGATTCGTGCTACCTCGGCCGTTACAATGACGTTTACGATGCGCCTCGGGAAATCCTGAAAGCGATCGAAGGCGTCGAATTGGTCGAAATGGTCCGTAACCGCCAAGACGGCATGTGCTGTGGAGCCGGCGGCGGATTGATGTGGATGGAAGAAGATGCAGGCCACCGCGTCAACGTTGCCCGTACCGAACAGGCGCTTGAAGTCAACCCGACGATGATTTCTTCCGGCTGTCCGTACTGTTTGACAATGCTGTCAGATGGAACAAAAGCGAAAGAAGTCGAAGATAAAGTCGGCACATACGATGTCGCGGAATTGCTTGAAATGGCAGTTATCGGCAACCGTACCGCCCAATTAGAACCGGCAACGATTCAATAATAATTGCCAAAAGAGAGAAAATTCTATAAGATGGAACTATAAAGCAAGAAGATGAAAGGGAGTCCAAAGCTCCCTTTTGTTTTGAATTAAAACCGAGCGAGCGTTCAGTCAATTTTATTGGCAGAACCGGTTCGGCCAATAAAATTTGCGACGAAGCTAGCGAAGCGATGCAGGAGCAAAGTTATTACCGGCACTAATTCTAAAGTCGGTAACTTTCTCGAAGCTAGCGAAGCGATGCAATGTTCTTTCATGTTTCGAAGCAGTGAAGCGATGCAGAAACAGAGGCAAGCGTACTAAACGATGCCTAAAATTTTTGACCAGGCACTTTATCTGCTTTCCGAAAGTTTTATCTGCGATTCAGAACAACTTATCTGCGGTCGTGAGCACTTTATCTGCGTTCTGGAAAATTTATCTGCGATAAGACAACATTCCACATCAGCAGCAAAGAAAGACCCATATATTTTTTACACAAAGGTGAAAACGTTTACAAAGGGAGGAAGAAACATCATGGCAAAAACAGTAATTATCGACGGAGCACGTACAGCATTCGGGAAATTCGGGGGCAACTTAAGCACATTATCCGCAAGTGAACTTGGCGGCGTCGCGATCAAAGAAGCTTTGAATCGTGCAGGCGTTCAGCCGGAAGATGTGCAGGAAGTCATCATGGGCAATGTTCTTCAAGCAGGCCAAGGCCAGATTCCATCGCGCCAGGCTGCGAAAAAAGCAGGAATCCCGTATAACGTCAAATCAGAAACCATCAATAAAGTATGTGCATCCGGCATGCGCAGCATTACGCTTGCCGACCAGATCATCCGTCTCGGCGACGAAGAAGTCATTGTTGCAGGCGGTATGGAATCGATGTCGAATGCACCGTACATTATGCCTAAAGCACGATGGGGACTCCGCATGGGCGATGCTCCGATCATTGACTCGATGGTCCATGACGGACTGTCTTGCTCGTTCCACCCGGACAAAGTCCACATGGGGACTTACGGCAACTCGACGGCAGAAGCGTTCAGCTTAACGCGCGAAGCACAGGATGAATGGTCTGCCCGTTCGCACGAGCGTGCGGTCAAAGCGAAAGAATTATTCGCAGAAGAAATCGTCGCAATTGAAATCCCACAGAAAAAAGGGGAGCCGATCACAGTCGATTTTGATGAAGCCCCGCGTGCCAATTCAACCATCGAAGCGCTGGCGAAATTAAAACCGGCCTTCGGCAAAGATGGCACTATCACAGCCGGAAACGCACCTGGCATCAACGACGGCGCTGTTGCGCTTGTCCTGATGAACGAAGAACGGGCGCAAAAAGAAGGCAAACCTGCATTAGCAACTATCTTAGCGCATACCGAAGTGGCGATTGAACCGCACCGTTTCCCGGAAACGCCAGGAATCGTCATCAACGAATTGTTGAAGAAAACAGGCAAGACGCTGGATGACATCGATTTGGTGGAAATCAATGAGGCGTTCGCTGCGGTAGCATTGGCAAGTTCTCAAATCGCCAACCTGGACGCTGAAAAAGTAAACGTCAACGGTGGTTCGGTGGCATTAGGGCACCCTATCGGGGCAAGCGGAGCCCGCATCATTTTGACGCTCGCTTATGAATTGAAACGCCGCGGAGGCGGCATCGGCATCGCAGCCATCTGCTCAGGCGGAGGCCAAGGCGACGCAATCATGATTGAAGTTCCAAAACAGGAGGCTAACTGACAATGGCGATTCAAAACGTAATGGTGATCGGAGCCGGACAAATGGGCTCCGGCATTGCACAAGTTTGTGCGCAATCCGGCTTTAATGTGAAATTGAATGATATGAAACAAGAAGCATATGATCGCGGCATCGCGACAATTACGAAAAACCTGTCACGCAATGTGGAAAAAGGGCGTATGACGGAAGAAGAAAAAACGGCTGTTCTTGGCCGCATTTCTTCTTCTCTGGATTTAAAAGACGCGCATGACGCAGATATCGTCATCGAAGCGGCAGTCGAAAATATGGAAATCAAACACAGCATTTTTAAAACTCTAGACGAAGTGGCGCCAAAGCATGCCATCCTGGCTTCGAACACGTCTTCACTGCCAATTACGGAAATTGCAGCAGCTACAAAGCGGCCGGAAAAAGTGATCGGCATGCATTTCATGAATCCTGTGCCGGTGATGAAACTGGTGGAAATCATCCGCGGCCTTGCTACAACCGACGAAGTATACAAACAAGTGGAAGAAATGACTGTGAAATTATCAAAAACACCAGTAGAGTGCAACGATTTCCCAGGCTTTGTCTCAAACCGCATTTTAATGCCGATGATCAACGAAGCCATCTTCACGCTTCAAGAAGGCGTAGCAACCAAAGAAGCGATTGACGACATTATGCGCCTCGGCATGAACCACCCGATGGGGCCGCTCCAATTGGCCGACTTTATCGGACTTGATACATGCCTTTACATTATGGAAGTGCTGCACGATGGATTTGGCGACAGCAAATACCGCCCAAGCCCGCTGCTTCGCCAGTATGTAAAAGCTGGATGGCTTGGCAAAAAGACGGGACGCGGATTCTATGAATACAGTTAAAATGGGAGGCACCACGATGGATTTGCGTTTTACAGAAGAACAGTCAATGATGCGGAACATGGTCCGTGATTTTGCCAAAGAAGAAATCACACCTTTTATTGAACGGATGGAAGAAGGGGAATTTCCCCGGGAAATCTTGAAGAAGATGGCAGGACTTGGCTTGATGGGAATCACCGCACCAGAAAAGTACGGCGGTTCGGAAATGGATTTCACTTCCTACATCATCGCTATTCATGAATTATCAAAAGCGAGTGCCGTGATCGGCGTGATTTTGTCCGTGCATACCTCAGTCGGCACCAACCCGATTTTGAACTTCGGCAATGAAGAACAGATTCAAAAATACATTCCGAAACTGGCATCCGGGGAATACTTAGGGGCATTTGCCTTGACTGAACCTTCAGCGGGATCAGACGCAGGAAGCTTGAAAACAAAAGCGGTCCTGAACGGCGACCATTACGTTTTAAACGGTTCGAAAGTATTTATTACCAATGGCGGCGAAGCAGATACATACATTGTGTTCGCTTCGACAAAACCGGAAGCCGGAACGCGCGGCATCTCTGCGTTTATCGTAGAGAAAGATTTCCCAGGGCTGATCATCGGGAAAGACGAAGTGAAAATGGGTCTTCACGGTTCCAGAACGGTCCAATTGACGTTCGACAACATGAAAGTGCCTGCTGAAAACTTGTTAGGCGAAGAAAACAAAGGCTTCAGCATCGCGATGGCCAACTTGAACGTCGGCCGCATCGGCATTGCTGCGCAAGCGCTAGGGATTGCAGAAGCGGCTTACGAATACGCTGTCGCTTACGCAAAAGAGCGCGAACAATTCGGCAAACCGATTTCAGCTAACCAAGGCATCGCTTTTAAACTGGCTGACATGGCAACACAAGTCGAAGCGGCTAAACTGCTTGTCTACAACGCAGCCGACCTGTACGCAAAAGGAAAAGACTGCAACAAAGAAGCGTCGATTGCGAAACTGTTCGCTTCCAAAGCGGCCATGGACAACGCCATTGAAGCCGTCCAAGTATTCGGCGGCTATGGCTACACAGAAGACTATCCGGTCGAGCGCCTGTTCCGCGACGCCAAGATCACCGAAATCTACGAAGGCACAAGCGAAATCCAGCGCATTGTCATCAGCAAGCAATTATTAAAATAAAATATATTTGTGAAGGATTCCAACAGAGAGCAGGAAGCAATCACATCAGATGGTTAGCTTCCGCTCTTTTGGCGTTCTGACACTAAAATTTTAAAAACACTACCTAATTGGAGGAATAAAACAATGAATTTTCAATTGAGCGAAGAACATGTAATGATCCGCAAAATGGTGCGCGATTTTGCCAACAATGAAGTGGCGCCGACAGCAGCAGAACGCGATGAAGAAGAGCGTTTTGACCGCGCGATGTTTGACCACATGGCGGAACTTGGATTAACGGGGATTCCTTGGCCGGAAGAATACGGCGGCATCGGTTCAGACTACTTGGCATACTGTATCGCGGTTGAAGAACTGTCCCGCGTAGACGCGTCAGCAGGCGTTGTCTTGTCTGCCCACACATCTCTTGCAGGCTGGCCGGTATACACATTCGGAACAGAAGAGCAGAAGCAGAAATACCTTCGTCCGATGGCTGAAGGAACAAAAATCGGCGCTTACGGATTGACGGAAGCAGGCTCGGGATCCGATGCAGGCGGCATGAAAACGACTGCGCGCGAAGACGGCGACCACTATGTATTGAACGGATCGAAAATCTTCATTACAAACGGCGGCATTGCCGATACGTATATCGTATTTGCGGTAACCGATCCAACTTCTAAACACAAAGGCACGACAGCGTTCATCGTTGAAAAAGACTTTGAAGGCTTCTCGGTCGGCAAAAAAGAGAAAAAACTCGGGATCCGTTCAAGCCCGACAACTGAAATCATCTTTGACAACTGCCGCGTGCCAAAAGAAAACGTTCTTGGGGAACTGGGACAAGGCTTTAAAATCGCAATGCAGACACTCGACGGCGGCCGCAACGGAATTGCCGCACAAGCAGTCGGAATTGCACAAGGCGCAATGGATGCAGCAGTCGGCTACGCAAAAGAACGCGAGCAGTTCGGCAAACCGATTGCAGCGAACCAAGGGGTTTCATTCAAATTGGCCGACATGGCAACTTCTATCGAAGCATCCCGCCTATTGACGTACCAGGCGGCATGGCTTGAGTCGAACAAATTGCCATACAGCAAAGAATCCGCGATGGCGAAATTGATGGCAGGCGACACGGCAATGAAAGTGACAGTTGAAGCGGTCCAAGTATTCGGCGGCTACGGCTACACGAAAGATTATCCGGTTGAGCGTTTCATGCGCGATGCGAAAATCACACAAATCTACGAAGGCACTCAGGAAATCCAGCGTTTGGTCATTTCCCGTATGGTCACGAAATAACTGGAGGGATTCGCCCATGAGTAAAAAGCGTGAAGTGCAGTCCTCCGTAAAAGACGAAAGCCTGATTGAGAAGCGCCGGGCGCAGATGATCCGGGGAGCTGTCACGCTTTTTAAAGAAAAGGGCTTTCACCGGACAACGACGCGGGAAATTGCCAAAGCTTCAGGGTTCAGCATCGGAACATTATACGAATACATCCGCACGAAAGAAGACGTGCTGTATCTCGTATGTGATTCGATTTACGATGAAGTGCATGCACGGCTTGATGCACTTGATATCGAAAAAGGCTCGCTTGAAGTGCTGGTGACCGCGCTTGAGCATTATTATGGCTTGATTGATGACATGCAGGACGAATTTGTCGTCATGTACCAGGAATCGAAATCATTGCCGAAAGACGCGCTGCAGTACGTGCTGAACAAAGAAATCGAAATGGTTTCTTTATTCGAGCGTTTGCTTATGGAATGTGCCGACAGCGGAGAACTCAAGCTGTCGCCGAAAGAAATCAAATTGGCAGCCCATCATTTGTTCGTACAGGGACAGATGTGGGCATTCCGCCGCTGGGCACTGCGCGATTTTACTATTCAGGAATTCACCAAGCTTCAAACTCAGTTTCTACTGCAGGGGATGGCAGGAGAAAAAACCACGATACAGGGGGCTTAATATAAAATGGCGACTATTCAAGAAGAAACAAAGTACAAGCCGAAAAACCACGTCCGTTTCGTCACGGCGTCGAGTCTTTTTGACGGCCACGATGCATCGATCAATATCATGCGCCGGATTTTGCAGGCGGCAGGTGCGGAAGTGATCCACTTGGGGCATAACCGTTCTGTTGAAGAAGTGGTCAATGCGGCGATCCAGGAAGACGTGCAGGGAATCTGCATTTCGTCTTACCAGGGCGGCCATATGGAATACTTCAAATATATGTACGATTTGCTGCAGGAAAAAGGCGCTGGCCATATCCGCATCTACGGCGGAGGCGGAGGCGTTATTTTGCCGCGTGAAATCAAAGAATTGGAAGAGTACGGCATTGCCGGCATTTTCTCTCCGGAAGACGGGCGCAAACTGGGGCTTGAAGGCATGATTGAAGAAATCGTCAAAGAATGTGATTTCTCGACCGTAAAAGAAGATGTGTCTGCAGAAGCCGTTTCTGCAGAAAATCCGGTGGCATTGGCCAACCTGATTACCACAGCTGAAGAAGCGCACACGCGCGACATCAATACCGACGACTTGCTGCAGGCAGTACGTGCACAGTCGAAAAATACGCCGGTGCTCGGCATTACCGGAACAGGCGGGGCGGGGAAAAGCTCACTCACGGATGAATTGATCCGCCGTTTCTTATCGGAATTGCCGGATAAGAAAATTGCCATTCTGTCGATTGACCCGACAAAACAAAAAACGGGCGGTGCACTGTTAGGCGACCGCATCCGCATGAACGCCATCTTCAACAAACGTGTGTTTATGAGAAGCTTGGCAACTCGCGGATCTCGGACGGAAATCTCAGGCGCACTTGGAGATGTCCTGGATGTCGTGAAAGCGGCAGGGTTTGACTTGATCGTCGTGGAAACGAGCGGCATCGGGCAAGGGGATGCAGAAATTGCCAATTTCTCGGACGTCTCGATGTACGTCATGACAAGCGAATTCGGTGCACCGACGCAGCTTGAAAAAATCGATATGATCGATTATGCCGATTTGATTGCCATCAATAAATTCGAGCGCAAAGGCTCTGAAGATGCCCTTCGCCAAGTACAGAAGCAATACCAGCGCAGCCGTTTGTTGTGGGACAAGGAATTGGAAGAAATGCCGGTGTTCGGAACGATTGCCAGCCAGTTCAACGACAAAGGGACAAACTCGCTGTTTGCGGCGTTGGTCCACATTGTCAATGAAAAATGCGGAACCGAGTGGACGACGGATTACGACCAATTTGTCAAAACGCAAAAAGAAAACTTGATCATTCCGAATGACCGCCGCTACTATTTGCGTGAAATTACGGAAACCGTGCGCGGCTACCACGCAAAAGCAAAAG
The DNA here is from genome assembly GCF_900099655.1 of Planococcus glaciei. GTDB lineage: Bacteria > Bacillota > Bacilli > Bacillales_A > Planococcaceae > Planococcus > Planococcus glaciei. The sequence continues at coordinate 142,673 of NZ_FNDC01000009.1, read as the reverse complement.
AGCAGGCTGCATTTGCCCGCCGGTTGTTCCAGCTTGAAGGCGCCATCGAAGCCGTGAAAGAAAAAGCGCCGGATGATGCCTTAGTGGCATCGCTGCAATCGCTTGCCTACGGCGTACGCGAAGAGCTGACAACGGAATCCAAACGCATTTTGGAAAACTGGAAAGCGCTGAAAGAAGCTTATGCCGGCGATGAATTTGTCACAACGGTCCGCGACAAAGAAATCCGGACGATCCTGCGGACAGAAAGCCTTGCCGGGCTGAAAATTCCGCGCGTTGTTTTGCCGAAATTCGAAGACTACGGCGAAATCCTGAAATGGGTATATAGCGAAAACGTTCCGGGTTCATTCCCTTACACGGCCGGGGTATTCCCGTTCAAACGCGAAGGGGAAGATCCGAAGCGCCAGTTTGCGGGTGAAGGAACGCCGGAACGCACAAACAGACGCTTCCATTACCTGTCGAAAGACGATGATGCAAAACGTTTATCAACTGCTTTTGACTCCGTAACGCTTTACGGCGAAGATCCGGATCACCGTCCGGACATCTACGGCAAAGTCGGCGAGTCGGGCGTATCGATTTGTACGCTTGATGACATGAAGAAATTGTATGCCGGCTTTGATCTTTGTGCACCCTCCACTTCTGTATCGATGACGATCAACGGGCCTGCGCCAATCATCTTGGCGATGTTCATGAATACGGCAATCGATCAGCAGGTGAAAATCAACGAAGAGAAATTCGGCCGTCCGTTGACGCTGGAAGAATTCACGGAAGTGCGTGAATCGACGCTGCAGGTAGTGCGCGGTACCGTACAAGCCGATATTCTAAAAGAAGACCAAGGGCAGAATACGTGCATCTTCTCGACGGAATTCGCACTGCGCATGATGGGCGATATCCAGCAGTACTTTATCGACCACAAAGTGCGCAACTACTATTCCGTGTCGATTTCGGGCTACCATATCGCAGAAGCGGGTGCGAACCCGATTTCCCAATTGGCGTTCACGCTATCTAATGGCTTTACGTACGTGGAGTACTATTTGAGCCGTGGCATGAACATCGATGATTTCGCACCGAACTTGTCGTTCTTCTTCTCGAACGGTCTGGATCCGGAATACACGGTCATCGGGCGCGTAGCACGACGCATTTGGGCAATCGTGATGCGCGACAAATACGGCGCCAACGACCGCAGCCAGAAACTGAAATACCACGTCCAGACATCCGGCCGCAGCTTGCACGCACAGGAAATCGATTTCAACGATATCCGCACAACCCTGCAGGCATTGATGGCGCTTCAGGACAACTGCAACTCGCTGCACACCAATGCATATGACGAAGCCATCACGACGCCGACGGAAGAGTCTGTGCGCCGGGCAATGGCCATCCAGATGATCATCACGAAAGAGCACGGCTTGTCGAAAAACGAGAACCCGCTGCAAGGCGCATTCATCATCGAAGAGATGACGCAGCTTGTCGAAGAAGCGGTGCTTGCGGAATTCGACCGCATCGATGACCGCGGCGGCGTGTTGGGTGCGATGGAGACGCAATACCAGCGCGGCAAAATCCAGGAAGAGTCGATGCACTACGAAATGAAAAAGCATACGGGTGAACTGCCGATCATCGGCGTGAACACGTATTTGAATCCGAACCCGCAAAGCGATGACGATATCAACGCAATGGAAATCGCACGTGCGACGACGGAAGAAAAAGAAACACAAATTGCCAACTTGCGGTCTTTCCAGGAACGCAATTCATCAGAAGAAGCTTTAGCCCACCTGAAACACGTAGCAAAATCAGGCGGCAACATCTTCGAGGAATTGATGGAAACCGTAAAAGTAGCAAGCCTCGGCCAAATCACCACAGCTTTGTATGAAGTCGGCGGGCAATATAGAAGAAATATGTAACAAGAAAAGCGGAAGCGCCTGGTCAGTCCCGACGGGATTAAGGCAGAACACCGAAACGGCGAGTTTTTGCCGTACAGGTGGGCTGACTTAAGACCCCGAGGGACTAGGCGCTGCAGCTGGACACTAAGAAAAGCGCAGGTGGCCGTTCAGCCCCGACAAGCGCTGGAGGGCTTAGCGTGAATGGCGCTTTTTGCCATTCGGGGTAAGACCGAAGCGACCTCGAGGGGCTGGCCACCGAAGCTGGACAACAAGAAAAGCCGTTTGCGGATCTTCCGCAAACGGCTTTTCTATCTTCATTAAGAGAAAAATTGCCTTGATAAAAATAATACGTCCATGATGGCAAGAAATGAGATTATTTATATTTAGATAAATACCAGTTTTAAATTTGAGCATCAAAACCCAGTATGTCGCTTTAAACGCGTTTTTTCTGTATAATAGAAGAAAGTTCACTGTAGACAAAAAAGGATGAGAAGCCATGTCGAAATACACGCATTACATTGTCATCATCCTCTGCATCGTACTCACTTTATTTCTCTACAATAAAGCACTGGGATCGATTCCTTTTTTAATTTTGTCGCTTTATTTGTTTTATTTCGGCTGGACACAGCTTAGTAGCAGAAAAAAGAAAACACGGTAGCGGAGTGCACCATCTTTGTATATAATGAATAAAGTTAACGATAGAAGAAGGGACGTGCACAGATTGAAAATCCGTGAATTATCGAGAGAAGAACTAATCGAAGAGTCATTTGTTGACTTAACATATGCAATGCTCCAAGAAACACACGAAACAAAAACTTACCCTGAGCTTGTTACAGAAATTGAGAACTTGCTTGGTTTGTCAAAAGAAGACATGAAAGCCCGCCTTGTCCAGTTTTATACAGACATGAACATTGATGGCCGCTTCCTGATTCTGGGCGAAAACCGTTGGGGCCTTCGCGAATGGTATCCAGTGGAGCAAATTGAAGAAGAGTCGGCACCGACTGTTAAAGCCCGCAAGAAAAAAGCGAAAGTTGCGGATGATGAAGACTTTGATGATATGGACCTTGAATTGGAAGATGAGTTGGAATTTGACGACTTTGATGACGCGGACGATGACGACGAGGATGAAGACGATGACGCAAGTGCATTGATCATTCCGCCGGTTGGTGACGAAGAAGAGGAAGAGGAAGAAGTCATTGATTTTGATGTAGACGTGGATGACGATGACGACGAAGTCGATGTAGACGTTCTGGTTGAAGACCTCGACGGCAACATTATCGACGATGAAGAAGAAGAGGAAGACGATTTAGAAGACGATTTGAAGTAATTTGAACATTTTTTTACCTTGACTTATGTGACGAGACTGGATAAGATTTTATTGGGCTCCTTAAAATAGGAGATTAATTCGTACAGTTTACGCGCTCCTTCTGCACACTGCAGGCGGGGCGCTTTTTATTTTTTATTAATGGAGGAGGAACAAGCATGACAAAGTATATATTTGTGACCGGCGGCGTAGTATCGTCACTCGGCAAAGGGATTACCGCTGCATCACTTGGGCGTTTATTGAAAAACAGAGGGTTGAACGTAACCATCCAGAAATTTGATCCGTACATCAATATTGACCCGGGCACGATGAGCCCTTACCAGCACGGGGAAGTTTTCGTAACAGGCGACGGCGCTGAGACGGACTTGGACCTTGGCCACTACGAACGTTTTATCGACATCAATTTGAACAAATACTCGAACGTAACAACAGGGAAAGTCTATTCGACGGTCATCAAAAAAGAGCGCCGCGGCGACTACCTTGGCGGAACAGTTCAAGTGATTCCGCACATCACGAATGAAATCAAAGAGCGTTTGCTGCGCGCTGCAAAAACTGCAAAAGCTGACGTCGTCATCACGGAAATCGGCGGTACTGTCGGTGATATCGAGTCGCTTCCATTCCTTGAAGCGATCCGCCAAATGCGTTCAGATCTTGGCCGCGACGAAGTGATGTACATCCACTGTACATTGATCCCTTACCTTGGCGCTGCAAAAGAAATGAAAACAAAACCGACGCAGCACAGCGTAAAAGAGCTGCGCAGCCTGGGAATTCAGCCAAACCTGATTGTTGTCCGTACAGAGCACGCTGTCCCTCAAGACATGAAAGACAAAATTGCTTTGTTCTGCGACATCAAACCGGAAGAAGTAATCGAATCACGCGACGTAGATGTGATTTACGAAATGCCGCTTCGCTTGAAAGAGCAAGGCATGGACCAAATCGTTCTTGATCACTTTGGCATCGAAGCACCTGAAGCGGATATGACCGAGTGGATTGAACTGGTTGAAAAAGTCCAGTCGCTTTCTAAGACCGTCCGCATTGGACTGGTAGGGAAATACGTTGAATTGCAGGATGCCTACATTTCTGTCGTTGAAGCTTTGAAACACGCGGGCTTCGCTTACGATGCTGAAATTGAAGTAGACTGGATCAACGCCGAACACATCAATGCTGAAAACGTAGAAGAAAAATTGCAAAACTGCGACGGCATCCTCGTTCCTGGTGGATTTGGAGACCGCGGCGTTGAAGGGAAAATCGAAGCAACGAAATATGCGCGTGAAAACAACGTGCCATTCTTCGGAATTTGCTTGGGGATGCAATTGGCTTCAGTTGAATTCGCCCGCAGCATCATGAACTTCGAAGATGCGCATTCTTCTGAACTAAACCCGAAAACTTCTTACCCGGTCATTGATCTGTTGCCGGAGCAAAAAGACATCGAAGACCTTGGCGGCACCTTGCGCCTTGGCTTATATCCGGCAAAATTGAAAGTCGGTTCTAAAGCGCATGAAGCATACGGAGAAGAAGTGGTTTACGAACGCCACCGCCACCGTTATGAGTTCAACAATGAATACCGCGAGCAATTTGAAGCAGCCGGCTTTATCTTCTCCGGTACTAGCCCGGATGGCCGTCTAGTTGAAATCGTCGAAATTGCTGACCATCCTTGGTTCGTAGCTTGCCAATTCCATCCGGAATTCATTTCTCGCCCGAACCGCCCGCAGCCTCTATTCAGAGAATTTGTCGGAGCTTCATTAGGAAAAGCGGAAGCGGCCGTTCAGGTTCGACAGGCATAAGACGGACCAGCGAAGTGGCGCATTTTGCCACACAGCTGGGTTGGCTTATGACCCGAGAACTTGGCTGCTGCAGCTAGACATTGAAAAAAGTAGAAGCGCCGGTCTTGTCTTGATAAGACACTAAAAAACAGCTGGATGCTGAAAACAAGAAAACTTCCAGTCTGCAGTGCAGACTGGAAGTTTTTTAGTATCCGGAATGCTGAACGCACACAAATTCTGTTGAGCGCACACAAATCTCGCCAAGCGTGCATAAACTACGAATTCATCTTACTGAAAACAAAAACCGCCTGCAGAGCGGCTCTGCAAACGGTTTTTCAAGTGATTTATTCGGCCAGCATTTCATCGACGGCCATTTTGACGGCATGGTAAACAAATAACGCACCCATTGCGTGGGGAACGACGGTCCGTTCGCCGTCGTCGGTCGGCAGCAGCCCTTTGTCGATTTTCAACGAAACAAAAGCGTCCGCTTCCATTTCGTTGCTGCGTTTTTCAGCCACGAGCATTGCAAATGGCAAGTGGGCGTCATTCAAACGGTTGGCAAGTTCGTCGCTTTCGTGGTTTTTGGCAAGAATCCAGACCCGGTCCGCGCTGGTAATGACGCTGTCCGGCTGCCATTGTGCAGCACTTTGAAGCGGTTCGGCACCTTCGAGCGCGCTCAGCGCAACGGCTTTCATTTCACCGAATGCAGCTAAAAAAATTGTGCCTTCGCCGATTGCCGCCTGTGCCAGGACCCGGGCAGTATCTTCAATTGCTTCTTCTTGCCCGGCTATGCGCTGGAACAGACCGGCTAATTGTGTCGATAACATTTTCATTTTGTTTCACCTCATCAACAAATTATAACAGAAGGCTCCGCACTGTGGAAAAGACGGGGGATGTCTAGTAGAATGGAAATAAGCACACAATTGGAAGAAGAAGGGAATGAGTCCTCTTGAAAAAAATATTAATTGTCGATGACCAAACGGGCATCCGCCTATTATTGAATGAAGTGTTTAAAAAAGAGGGTTTTATGACCTTGATGGCAGCAAATGGGCGCGAAGCTTTAGCAAAAGCGAAAGAAACACAGCCGGATGTGGTGCTGTTGGATATGAAAATGCCGGGAATGGACGGCCTGGAAATCCTGAGAAATTTAAAGCAATTGGGTTCTGAGATACAAGTCATCATGATGACCGCGTACGGGGAACTGGACTTAATCGAAGAATCGATAGACAGCGGCGCCGCCAGTTATTTCACGAAGCCCTTTGATGTATTTGAAATCAGAGAAGCTGTAAAGCAATTGTTACGGGACTGATATACACTGAAGTGGCGAAATCATGCGGTTTTTGGTATAGTAAAAAGGATATTTAGCAAGATATACACTGAGGAGGAATTTTGTAATGCCATTGGTTTCAATGAAAGAAATGATGATTAAAGGGAAACAAGAAGGGTACGCAATCGGCCAATTTAACTTGAATAACCTGGAGTTCACCCAGGCTATCCTGCAGGCGGCACAAGAAGAAAATTCTCCAGTTATCTTAGGGGTATCTGAGGGCGCTGCGCGCTATATGGGCGGATTCACCACGGTTGTACATATGGTGAAGGGCTTGATGCACGATTACAAAATTACCGTACCAGTGGCAATCCACCTGGACCACGGCTCCAGCTTTGAAAAATGCAAAGAAGCAATTGACGCTGGGTTTACTTCTGTAATGATCGATGCATCCCATCATCCATTTGAAGAAAATATTGAAATTACGAAACAAGTTGTAGAATATGCACATAAACATAATGTATCTGTAGAAGCTGAATTAGGGACTGTCGGCGGACAAGAAGACGATGTGATTGCAGATGGCGTGATTTATGCCGATCCGCAGGAATGCAAGCAATTGGTTGAACAAACGGGCATCGACTGCCTGGCGCCGGCGCTTGGATCTGTCCACGGGCCGTACAAAGGCGAGCCGAACTTGGGCTTTAAAGAAATGGAAGAAATTTCTCAGCTTTGCGACGTGCCGCTTGTCCTTCACGGAGGAACAGGAATCCCGGTTAAAGATATTCAGCGCTCGGTTTCCTTGGGAACAGCGAAGATCAATGTAAATACAGAAAACCAAATCGCTTCTGCAAAAGCAGTCCGCGAAGCATTGGCGAAAGATGCGGAAATGTATGACCCGCGCAAATATTTGACGCCTGCACGCGATGCAATCAAAGCGACTGTTATTGGCAAAATGCGTGAATTCGGCAGCTCGAACCAGGCTTAATTAAAAAAACAAATGAGGAAAGAGAGAAACTGCCGACAGGCCTTCTCTCTTTTCCATCATACTAGGAGGAAAAAAGATGAAATTTTTTATTGATACAGCGAACTTCGACGAAATCAAAGAAGCACATTCATGGGGCATCCTATCCGGCGTGACAACAAACCCATCACTTGTAGCAAAAGAAAAAAATGTTTCATTCCACGACCGCTTGAAAGAAATTGCAGCACTTGTTGACGGTTCAATCAGCGGGGAAGTTATCGCGCTTGACTCTGAAGGAATGATCAAAGAAGGCCGTGAATTGGCAGCATTAGCGCCAAACATCACAGTGAAATTGCCGATGACTCCAGATGGATTGAAAGCTTGTTCAACACTTGCAGCAGAAGGCATTAAAGTTAACGTAACGTTAATCTTCAGCGCAAACCAGGCACTTCTTGCAGCCCGTGCTGGTGCTTCATACGTTTCTCCTTTCCTTGGCCGTCTGGATGATATCGGCCACAACGGCATGGATTTAATTGCTACAATTGCAGATATTTTCGCAATCCATGACATCAAAGCTGAAATCATTGCGGCTTCTATCCGTCACCCGCAGCATGTAACAGATGCAGCATTGAACGGCGCTCACATCGGAACAATGCCGATCAAAGTGATGCAGCAAATGTTCAAGCACCCATTGACTGATAAAGGAATCGAAGCATTCCTTGCAGACTGGGAAAAACGCTCTGTTGAAGAAGAAGTAAAGTAAACTGCGACTAGCCATTTGAACCAATCGGACTTCCGGGGACAGTGATTTTTGCAGAAGCGAAAATCGGCTGTCCCTTGAAGTGGGGTAAAGGAGAAATTTGATCTGATGGATGTATATAAAGTAAAAGGCGGCAACCGCTTATCTGGCACAATTAAAGTGAACGGGGCAAAAAATAGCGCAGTGGCATTGATTCCGGCGTCTATTTTAGCAAATTCGCCTGTGCAAATCGAAGGCTTACCCGAAATTTCTGATGTCTGGACATTGAAAAACATTTTGGAAGAAATCGGTGGAGAAGTGTCGTTTGAAGACGGCACGATGAAAATTGATCCGACCCATATGATCGATATGCCATTGCCGAACGGCAATGTGAAAAAATTGCGCGCTTCTTACTACATGATGGGCGCAATGCTTGGCCGTTTCAAACATGCGGCAATCGGCCTGCCGGGCGGCTGTTTTTTAGGGCCGCGCCCAATAGACCAGCACATTAAAGGATTTGAAGCGCTTGGCGCAAAAGTCACGAATGAACACGGCGCAATCTACCTGCGTGCAGATGAACTTCGCGGCGCAAAAATTTATCTGGACGTTGTCAGTGTAGGGGCGACGATTAATATTATGCTGGCGGCAGTTCTTGCCAAAGGCCAAACGACCATTGAAAACGCAGCGAAAGAACCTGAAATTATCGACGTTGCCACGCTTTTAACCAATATGGGTGCAAAAATCAAAGGAGCTGGTACGAATGTGATCCGCATTGACGGAGTGGAAGAGCTTCACGGCACAAACCACACCATCATTCCTGACCGCATCGAAGCCGGTACTTTCATGATTATGGCAGCTGCCATTGGCGACGGTGTATTAGTTGATAACGTCATTCCGTTCCACATGGAAGCTTTGACAGCGAAGCTGCGTGAAATGGGCGTTGATGTACAGGAAGGCGAAGAATCCATCTACATACCGAAATCAGAGCAATTGCAGGCGATTGACGTAAAAACTTTGGTATACCCAGGATTTGCGACCGATCTCCAGCAGCCGTTTTCCGTATTGATGACGCAAGCTACCGGTTCTTCCATGATTACCGATACCATTTATTCGGCTCGTTTCAAGCATATTGACGAATTGCGCCGGATGAACGCGAGCGGCAGAGTCGAAGGGCGGGCGGCAGTGATTACCGGACCGACGCCATTAACCGCTGCAACCGTTGTCGCTTCCGATTTGCGTGCAGGAGCAGCCTTGATTATTGCAGGGTTGCTGGCTGAAGGCGAGACGGAAATCCGTGAGATTTATCATATCGAACGCGGATACTCAGATATCGTCCGGAAACTTCAAGGGCTCGGAGCAGATATCCGGAGAGAAACGATTGATCCGGTTGCAGCCACTAACGCAGACAACAGCCATAGCGCAAATTGAGTTCTTTTTAGCTTGTCGAAATATGCTACAATATGGAAGACAGATTTATAGCTGAACTGGAGGAAATGACACTATGGAACGAAGTTTATCGATGGAATTGGTGCGTGTGACAGAGGCGGCTGCAATTGCTTCTGCAAAATGGATGGGCCGCGGTTTGAAGATTGAAGCGGATGATGCAGCGACTACGGCCATGCGGAATGTTTTTGATACGGTTCCGATGCGCGGAGTAGTTGTAATCGGTGAAGGCGAGATGGACGAAGCGCCAATGCTTTACATCGGAGAAGAGCTGGGAACGGGCCAAGGGCCGGAAGTGGATGTTGCGGTCGATCCGTTAGAAGGAACGAATATCGTAGCAGCCGGCGGATGGAATGCGCTTGCGGTTCTCGCTATTGCTGACCGCGGCAATTTATTGAACGCACCGGATATGTACATGGATAAAATTGCGGTTGGGCCGGAAGCAGTTGGCAAAATCGATATCAATGCACCTGTAATTGATAACCTTCGGGCAGTGGCGAAAGCCAAAAACAAAGATATAGAAGATGTGGTGGCGACGATTTTGGATCGCCCGCGCCATAAAGATATCATTGACCAGATTCGTGCAGCGGGAGCCCGCATCAAATTGATCAATGATGGAGACGTAGCAGGGGCGATCAACACGGCTTTTGAAAAAACCGGCGTTGACATTCTGTTCGGTACGGGCGGAGCTCCTGAAGGTGTAATTGCGGCAGTCGGGCTTAAGTGCCTGGGCGGCGAACTGCAAGGGAAGCTCATGCCCCAAACAGCAGAAGAAGCCGAACGCTGCATTAAAATGGGCTTGGATGTCAGCAAAGTGCTGAAAATGGAGGACCTGGTAAAAGGGGACGACGCCATCTTTGCGGCAACCGGTGTTACAGACGGCGAATTGCTTCGCGGTGTTCAGCTGAAAGGCGGTTTTGCCGAGAGCCATACATTGGTTATGCGCGCAAAATCAGGCACAGTCCGTTTTGTAGAAGGGCGCCACAGCATGAAGAAAAAACCAGACCTTGTTATGCATGATTAATGAGTAAACTTCAAAATGAGTCCGGCATTTTTGCCGGACTCCTTCTTTAAAGATCTTTCCAATTTATTCAACGACTGATCCTCTAACCAATAAACCCTAATAAATGAATAAGAGTGGTGTCCGATCAAATGACAACGATAACAATTTCGGCTTTGGAAAATATGACGCTAAGAGAGCTTTACAATTTGGCGAAAGAATACAAGCTGACCAACTACAGCAAATTAACAAAAAAAGAATTGATTTTTGCGATTTTAAAAACAAGAGCGGAACAAGAAGGCTTCTTCTTTATGGAAGGCGTCCTTGAAATCATCCAATCGGAAGGTTTCGGCTTCTTGCGTCCAATCAACTATTCGCCAAGCTCGCAGGACATTTACATTTCAGCTTCCCAAATCCGCCGGTTTGATTTGCGCAACGGCGATAAAGTTTCGGGGAAAGTGCGGCCGCCAAAAGAAAACGAACGTTATTTTGGGCTGCTGCAAGTAGAAGCGGTAAACGGAGAAGATCCGGAAGTCGCCAAGGAACGCGTCCATTTCCCGGGATTGACGCCGCTTTATCCGGATCGCCATATCCGGCTTGAAACCACGCCAAAAGATTTGTCTGCACGCATCATGGATTTAGTGGCACCTGTCGGGTTTGGCCAGCGCGGTCTGATCGTAGCGCCGCCTAAAGCCGGCAAGACGATGCTGTTGAAAGAAATTGCCAATTCCATTACGACAAACCATCCGGAAGCGGAACTGATTGTGCTCTTGATCGATGAGCGGCCGGAAGAAGTGACGGACATTGAACGTTCGGTAGATGCCGATGTCGTGTCGTCGACGTTTGATGAAGTGCCGGAAAACCACGTGAAAGTGGCGGAGCTTGTATTAGAGCGCGCGATGCGCCTTGTCGAGCACAAACGGGACGTCATCATCCTGATGGATTCCATTACCCGATTGGCGCGAGCATATAATTTGGTTATTCCGCCAAGTGGACGTACACTATCAGGAGGAATTGATCCTGCTGCGTTCCACCGGCCGAAACGCTTTTTCGGGGCAGCCCGGAATATCGAAGAAGGCGGGAGCTTGACGATTCTCGCGACGGCGTTGGTAGATACCGGTTCGCGTATGGATGAAGTGATTTATGAAGAATTTAAAGGGACGGGCAATATGGAACTGCATCTGGACCGCAGCCTGGCGGAACGCCGCATTTTCCCGGCGCTCGACATCCGCCGTTCGGGGACAAGAAAAGAAGAATTGCTTCTTGATCCGGCGCAGCTGGAGAAACTATGGGCCATCCGCAAGACGTTTTCAGATTCACCGGATTTCGGGGAACGCTTCCTGAAAAAGCTTGGCCAGACGAAAACGAATGAAGAATTTTTCGAACAGCTGAACAGTGAAATGAAAGCACACCGCAGCAACAAAAAGATGATTTAAATAGTTGCAAAGCAGCCAGGATTTTGTTATGATAATGAGAGTGAAATAAAACAGTGCTATTGCATATATGGCCTAAAGAGCCATGTAAGGCAATAGTAAAATAGATTATTAAACTCTGTTCCAGATGGTTCAGGGCGGGAGGAGAAACAATAATGAAAACAGGTATTCATCCAGATTACAAACAAGCAACAGTAACTTGCTCATGTGGGAATTCTTTCACTACTGGTTCTGTAAAAGAAAACATCAACGTCGAGCTTTGCTCAGAATGTCATCCATTCTACACTGGACGTCAGAAATTTGCTGCAGCAGATGGCCGCGTAGACCGTTTCAACAAAAAATACGGCATCAAAGAAGAAATCAACGAGTAATAGTGAAAAATATACCTGCTTTGCGCGAAAACGCGAAGCAGGTATTTTTTCGTTTAATAGCCGTATAATCGGCTTACATAGTAAGAAAAATGCAGTATTGCCGTCCGTTTTTGGGTATGATTATAATGATTAAAGAGCGTTTGAAAGGGGTCTCACTTATGTACGTTATGAAACAGTCAGGCTGGGTAGAGCTGATTTGCGGGAGCATGTTTTCAGGGAAATCGGAAGAACTGATCCGCCGGGTACGGCGCGCCCAATTCGCCAAACAAAAAATTGCAGTATTCAAACCGAAGATCGATGACCGCTACAGCGAAGAAGCGGTTGTTTCCCATAATGGGGCGACCGTTATCGCCTTGCCAATTGAGCATTCAGAAGAAATGTGGCAATTTATCACCGATGATTACGATGTCATTGCCATTGATGAAGCTCAATTTTTTGATGAACAAATCGTCGACAATGTCCAAAAACTTGCGAATCACGGTTTCCGGGTCATTGTAGCCGGACTTGACCAGGATTTTAGAGGACGCCCTTTTGGCCCGATGCCGACTTTGCTTTCGATCGCAGAGCAAGTCACTAAACTGCAAGCCGTCTGCACCGTATGCGGTTCACCGGCAAGCCGGACGCAACGGCTCATCAACGGCAAACCGGCCGGTTCCGATGACCCGACCATCTTAGTCGGTGCTTCAGAAGCCTACGAGCCCCGCTGCCGCCACCACCATGAAGTACCGGCTGGCGTAACTATAGCTAAATAAAGTTATTAATGAAATTCCGCAAAGCAGCTCTTCTGTTTTGCTCTATTTCTTAGTTAATATCGTCAAATTAAAAACCTTGGAGTAAGTCTTGTATTTTTAATTTAAATAAAATTGAGAAGAAAGAGTGGAAAGCGCCCGCTTGAAGCGATTTCTTCAGACCTTCTTAATATATAAGAAAAAGAAACCAGAAACAGAGGTGATTTGGAAATGTTTGATCGATTGCAAGCTGTCGAAGATCGCTATGACCGTTTAAATGAACTGTTGAGCGATCCTGAAGTTGTCAGCGACACGAATAAATTACGAGAGTATTCAAAAGAACAGTCAGATTTGCAGGAAACGGTAGAAGCTTACCGGGAGTATAAAGATTTGACCGAGCAGTTGGAAGGCGCCAAAGCGATGTTTGACGAGAAATTAGATCCGGAAATGCGCGAAATGGTCAAAGAAGAAGTCAGCGAACTGGAAGCGCAAGTTACGGCAGTAGAAGAGCGCCTTCATATTTTACTGATCCCGAAAGACCCGAACGATGACAAAAACGTCATCATGGAAATCCGCGGGGCAGCAGGCGGAGATGAAGCGGCGTTATTTGCTGGAGACCTTTACCGCATGTACAGCCGCTACGCAGAGTCGAACGGCTGGAAAGTTTCCATTATGGATTCCAACCCGACTGGCCTAGGCGGGTTTAAGGAATTGGTGGTCATGATCACCGGGAAAGGCGCTTATTCCAAATTGAAATACGAAAACGGCGCCCACCGGGTACAGCGCGTACCGGAAACCGAATCTGGCGGCCGCATCCATACCTCAACAGCCACAGTGGCTTGTTTGCCGGAAGTGGAAGAAGTGGAAGTGGAAATCCATGACAACGATATCCGTGTGGATACGTACGCTTCTTCAGGTGCAGGTGGGCAATCCGTTAACACGACAATGTCAGCGGTGCGCTTAACGCATATTCCGACGAATACGGTTGTTACTTGCCAGGATGAAAAATCACAGATTAAAAACAAAGCCAGTGCCATGAAAGTGCTTCGTGCACGGGTTTATGATAAATTTCAGCAGGAAGCGCAAGCGGAATACGACGCAGTCCGCAAATCGGCAGTCGGAACCGGGGACCGTTCAGAACGGATTCGCACGTATAATTTTCCGCAAAACCGCGTAACGGACCACCGCATCGGGTTGACCATCCAAAAGCTGGACCAGATCATGCAAGGCAAGATGGATGAAATCATTGAAGCATTGGTTGTAGAAGAGCAGTCTGCAAGAATGGAAAGCTTGAACAATGACTAAAAACAGACGACTTTTTGAGGCCCTTAACGGGGCTTCTTCTTTTTTAAAAAGCAAAGGGCGGGAAGAAGCCGTGGCACGCATCCTGCTGCAGCATGAACTTGGCTTATCGCATGCCGGGCTTTTGTCCGCGATGCGCGATGAAATGGACGAAGCGGCATTCGAGCGCTTTTGGAGCAAAGTTGAGCAGCATGCCACGGGAATTCCGGTCCAGCATTTGACCGGAACCGAAGAATTTTATGGCAGAACGTTTGAGGTTAATGAAGACGTGCTGATTCCCCGGCCCGAAACCGAAGAATTAGTGGAAGAAACCTTGAAATTGGCAGCTGAGCTGTTTCCGGATAATAGCCCTTCGATCGCCGATATTGGGACCGGCAGCGGCATTATTGCCATCACCATGAAGTGTGAACTTCCCGGTTCCCGAGTAACGGCTACGGACATATCGGAAAAAGCGTTGGCTATGGCGAAACGGAATGCGGAACAGCTTGGTGCCGAAGTGAACTTTCAGCTGGGGGATTTGGCCGAACCGATTCGTGACCGGAAATGGGATATCGTATTGTCGAACCCGCCGTATATTGCCCATGAAGAAGCAGCCGATTTGGCGGATACCGTTCATGACCATGAGCCCCACAGCGCCTTGTTTGCGGATAATAATGGCTTAGCCTTATACGAAAAAATGGCCGAACAGTTGCCGCCTTTGCTGAATAAACCCGGAATTATCGGTTTTGAAATCGGTTATCAACAGGGGGCTGCAGTAGAAAGTTTGTTAAAAACAGCTTTTCCGGACGGCAAGGTGTATATTAAAAAAGATATCAACAGCAACGACCGGATGGCTTTTTGCATTATCCGCTAAGTTGCTAACAATTTCCAGACTAAATATTTTGATTTATTCACAATTTGTGGATAGATTTATATAAAACCAGTAAAAATAGGAGATGTTCACATGGAAACGGAAATTATTCTTGTGGATAAAAACGTGAATAAAGAAGAAACTTATTCACAAGCTGTGGAAATCCTTCGGAACGAAGGCCTTGTCGCCTTTCCGACAGAAACAGTTTACGGTTTAGGCGCAGATGCCACAAATCCACAAGCCGTTGAAAAGATTTTCGAGGCAAAAGGACGGCCGGCGGATAATCCGCTGATTGTCCATGTCGATTCGAAAGAAAGTGCATTGGAATGGGTGCAGAATGTTCCGGATAAAGCACTTCAGTGCATGGATGCTTTTTGGCCGGGTGCATTGACTTTGATCATGAAGTCCAAGCCGGATGCTTTCGCTGAAAATGTTACGGCAGGCTTGTCTACAGTGGGGATTCGTGTCCCGAACCATCCCGTTGCGTTAAACTTGCTGAGACGGGTGAAATTACCGATTGCTGCACCCAGCGCGAACACCAGCGGCAAACCGAGCCCTACGCTTGCAGAACACGTCTACCACGATATGGAAGGCATCATTCCTCTCATTCTGGATGGAGGGGCAACTGCCATCGGCATCGAATCGACGGTTCTGGATATGACATGCGAACCGCCTGTCATTTTGCGTCCTGGAAATATCACAAAAGAGGATCTGGAACAAGTGATCGGCACGGTGCGCCTGTCTTCGGATATCCAAGGCAATGCACCGAAGTCGCCTGGCATGAAGTACATGCATTATGCACCTGAAGCTCCTGTCTATTTGATTGAAAACGATCAGGCCTTGGTAGAAAAAGCAATTGAACATGTTCAGAAAGACGGAAAAAAAGTGGCGGTTTTAAGCACAGTTGAATTTCCGCTGGCCGATTATTATTTTCGGTTGTCCGCCGAAACCTTGTACGATAGTTTGCGGAAATGCGACCGCACAGATGTGGACCTGATTTTGGCTACAGTATCTCCGGCGCCAAAACGGAATGTGGCCATGATGAACAGATTGGAAAAAGCAGCAGACCATAAATGGTTTAGCTAATCTATTCTTAAGGTGGGGGATACGATGAAGATTTTCTTTGTATGTACAGGCAATACGTGCCGCAGCCCGATGGCAGAAGCGATTTTGACTGCGAAAGAGCTGCCGGGCGTTGAAGTCCGTTCCGCCGGCATCTTTGCTGGCGAAGCGCCTTTGTCTGCAAATGCCCAGACCGTTTTGGACGGGGCAGGGATTTCTTTTGAGCACACTTCGAAGCAGCTTTTGCCAAATGATATGGAATGGGCAACGCTGATTTTGACGATGACGAATTCGCATAAACAGTTTTTGCTGCAGCACTACCCGGCCTTCGCTGGCAAACTCTACACACTGAAAGAATTTGCGAGTGGAACAGCATCAGATGTCAGCGATCCTTACGGCGGCTCTCTGTTCACTTACCAGCAGACCTTCAATGAACTGAAAGCATTGATTGACCGGGTTGTAGAGAAGCTCACTGAAGAAGAAGCGGCAGAAAAGAACTGATTGAAGGAAAGCCATTTGCGCAACTGCAAATGGCTTTTTTCTTTGCTTATTTTTCTGCCAAGTTGCCGCAACAGCGGGTTTGTAGGATTTTTTAGTTATTGATGTTAGAATGAAAGAAAAGTGAAGATTTTATTTTAAAAGTTTTCACTTCACCAGAAAAAGAAAAGAGGGCTATTCATGAAAATTGCTATATCATCTGACCACGGCGGGAACAATCTCCGCAAAGAGATCGTGAATTTAATGAACGAGATGGGAATAGAGTATCAGGATTTCGGGCCGCATACAGACGACTCCGTCGACTATCCGGACTATGCAAAACCGGTAGCAGAGGCCGTAGCAAAAGGTGAATTTGACCGCGGTATTCTGATTTGCGGAACAGGCATCGGCATGTCGATTGCAGCAAACAAAGTAAAAGGCATCCGTTGTGCTTTGGTGCATGACGTATTCAGTGCAAAAGCGACAAGAGGCCATAACGATTCGAATGTTTTAGCTATGGGTGAACGCGTTGTCGGGCCTGGATTGGCGCGCGAAATTGCCCGCACTTGGCTGACGGAAGAATTTGAAGGCGGCAGACACCAGAAGCGCGTCCAAAAAGTAACAGACCTCGAACAATAATAAAAGGAGTGGTCGATATGCAAACCTTGTGGCAGCTTCAGCTGGAAGAGACGTTAAGTGAATTGGAACAACAGATTCAATTTAGAAAAGGTCAAGTGTTTGTGGTCGGCTGCTCCACTTCGGAAGTGGCAGGGAAACGGATTGGTACAGGCGGCACTTTGGATATTGCGGAAGATTTATACGAACCGCTCCAAAATTTTGCTGAGCGCCACCGGATTTACCTCGCTTTTCAAGGCTGCGAACACATCAACCGGGCATTGACGATCGAACGGGAAGCAGCGGAAAAGTATGGCTGGGAGCCGGTAACCGTTGTCCCGATGCCGAAAGCCGGCGGTTCGATGAGTGCATTTGCCTATACGAGCATGAAAGATCCGGTTGTGGTTGAAGAAGTACAGGCGCATGCCGGAATTGACATCGGACAGACAATGATTGGCATGCATTTAAAAAGAGTCGCCGTTCCGGTGCGAACTTCTGTTAAACTAGTAGGTGAAGCGATTGTGTCAGCTGCAACTACCCGGCCGAAGTTGATTGGCGGAGAACGCGCAAGGTACGATCGTGAGCTTGTCCAATTACAGGAGGGATACACAGATGGAATTGATTAAAACGCAGGACCCGGCAGTTTACGAAGCAATGAATGCAGAGAAAGAACGTCAGGAAGCGAACATAGAACTAATTGCTTCTGAAAACTTTGTATCACAAGCAGTAATGGAGGCTCAGGGTTCAGTCCTTACAAACAAGTATGCTGAGGGATACCCGGGCAAACGCTATTATGGCGGATGCGAGTTTGTAGACGTTGTGGAAAACATTGCACGTGACCGCCTGAAAGAAATTTTTGGAGCTGAACATGCAAACGTTCAGCCACACTCCGGATCGCAGGCAAATATGG
This sequence comes from Planococcus glaciei, assembly GCF_900099655.1. Classification (GTDB taxonomy): domain Bacteria; phylum Bacillota; class Bacilli; order Bacillales_A; family Planococcaceae; genus Planococcus; species Planococcus glaciei. Next base: position 124,554 of record NZ_FNDC01000009.1, on the reverse strand, counting down.
CCGTATACACAGCAGTCCTTGAAAAAGGCGACACAATCCTAGGGATGAACTTGAACCATGGCGGGCACTTGACGCATGGCAGCAAAGTCAACTTCAGCGGAATGCAGTATAACTTCGTTGAGTACGGAGTTAATGAAGAAACACAATTAATCGATTACGAAACGGTGCGCGCAGCAGCGCTTGAACATAAACCGAAAATGATCGTAGCGGGAGCCAGTGCCTATTCACGCGTTTTGGATTTTGCGAAATTCCGTGAAATTGCCGATGAAATCGGTGCGTACTTAATGGTGGATATGGCCCATATCGCAGGCCTGGTTGCAGTTGGCGCACATCCGAACCCGGTGCCTCATGCTCATTTCGTGACTTCAACGACGCACAAGACGCTTCGCGGACCACGCGGCGGTTTGATCCTTTGCAAAGAAGAATTCGCGAAGAAAATCGATAAAACAATTTTCCCTGGAATTCAAGGCGGCCCGCTTATGCATGTTATTGCAGGTAAAGCAGTAGCGTTCGGAGAAGCACAAAAGCCGGAATTCAAAACTTATGTCGAACAAGTGGTTAAAAATGCACAAGCGCTTGCAGAAGGCTTGAAGGCAGAAGGCGTTGACATCGTTTCCGGAGGGACAGACAACCACCTGATGCTCGTCGACCTTCGTTCACTGAATTTGACAGGAAAAGTGGCGGAGCATGTGCTTGATGAAGTGGGAATCACGACAAATAAAAACACCATCCCATTTGATCCACAAAGCCCGTTTGTCACTTCAGGGATCCGTCTTGGAACGCCTGCTGTCACTTCGCGCGGATTTAAAGAACCGGAAATGAAAGAAATTGCTTCCATCATGGCGTTGTTGTTGAAAAACCCGGAAGATGAAGCGGTGAAAAAAGAAGCTACAGAACGGACGGCTAAGCTAACGGCTAGTTTTCCATTGTACAAATAAGGGAATACAGCTGCCAAAGATTTAATTCAGGCAGCTGTTTTTTTCCTCTTATATATAAAAAGAAGATTCAATCGGAGCGAGGATCTGCATCTCCTTGATTGAGAATGGATCCAATCAAAATTATACTGACCGTTATAGCGGGACAAAGCTTATGGGGGATTTGCGTATGCCAATACAACAAATAAATAAAGAAAAGCGCATCATCATGGATTGGCTGCGCCGTCTTGGGGTTGAATTTCAAACAGGGTTTGTCGTATTAAACCATGACGCCCCGGACACCCCAATCATCTATGCCAACCGTGCCTTTTGCGAGATGAGCGGTTTTTCAGAAGAAGAGATTATCGGAAACAACGGGAGATTTATGCATGGAGCAAAAACGGATAAAGAAGTGGTGCGTAATATCCGGGAATGCATCGATTCTGAGACCGCTTGTACATACGAATTAATCAACTACCGCAAAGATGGTGTTCCTTTTTGGAACGAAATTACCGTTCAGCCCATCAATGTCCGGAAAAACGCTGGAGCATATACGTTAATGCTGCAGCGGGACATTACGGACCGAAAACAGACGGAATCGCTGATCAAGCTTCAGCAGGAAACCTACAACGATATTGAAAAAGGCTATATGCTGAGTGTCCTTTTGCAGAAATCCTGTACGATGGTTGAATCGTTCTTTCCGGATGATGCGAAATGCACCGTGATGCTGGTGGATGAGAACGGCCGCTTTCGTATAGGCGCAGGAAGTTCGATGCCAAAAAAGTTTAATGAAACGGTGGATGGCGCTTTAGTAGAAGAAACGGGCGGCACGTGCGGTGCGGCCTATCACCGGAGAGCGCCGGTGATTGTTGAAAACATGCTGGCCGATCCGCTTTGGGACGGCTATCAGGAACTGGTCAAAAGCATGAAGTTCGTGTCGAGCTGGTCCGTTCCAATTTTTGATACGGATGGCAACCCGAGCGGCACTTTTGGCATTTATTTTGAAAAGCCTATGCTGCCGACCGGAAAACAAATGGCCTTTATCGAACAAATTGCCCCCATTGTTTCGTTGACGATGAAGTATTTTCATCAGCAGACGGAAATACTGGAATTGGCTTATGTGGATAAAGAAACTGAATTGCCGAACCGCAACTACTTTATGAATGAAGTAAAAGAGATGCTGTCCGAGCATAAAGAAGGCTTCATCGCTTTTATTTCTGCTGATGAATATGTAAAAGTGGTGGATCAGTACGGACACCGGGCAGGGGATTCCTTGGTCCGGGAAATGGGGAAACGCTTTTTGCGTTCGAAACTGCCTGCCGATCATCTGGTTGCCCGTTTTTCCGACTCGACCATTGCCTTGTTTTGTTTAACGCCGCTGGTTAAAGTGCCTGATTATTTAGAGGTGCTTTCCCAAATTGATCCGATTAACATCGAAGACATGGAGTTGTTTTTGACCATGAAGATGGGAATTGCACTGATCACGCCAAACCAGCAGGATCCGAATGAATTGATCCGCCATGCAGACAGCGCGCTTTCCAAAGCCAAACTGCGCGCGGGGGAATCCACCTGCTATTATGAAAATGAACACGATGAATCGATGATGAAGGATTTGCGGATTGCCAATGAACTGACGGCGGCGTTAAGACGGGAAGAAATAGACGTCCATTTGCAGCCGAAAGTGGAACTGTCGACCGGCAAAATTATGAGCTTTGAAGCTTTGGCGCGATGGAACTCACCGGAACTTGGCACCATCGCACCGGATGTTTTTATTCCCGTCGCGGAAAAGAACGGCAAAATCCGTATGCTGGAGCAGAGCCTGCTGAAGCGCGTTCTAAGCTGGCTGAAAACTCGGCAGGACAAAGGCTTGGAACTGAGCCAAGTGGCAATTAATGTGTCAACGGATCACTTTTTCCACCATTCGTTTATCCCATATTTGGTCGACCAGACGGCTGAGTACGGCATCGAACCGAAATGGATTCAGCTGGAGATCACAGAACGCATTGGATTTGTCGATATTGAAACCGCTTATAAAGTGTTTAAACAGCTGCTCAACTATGGTTTTGCCAGCTCGATCGATGATTTCGGAACGGGCTACTCGTCATTGAGCTATTTGCAGAAACTGCCGGTGACGGAAATTAAAATCGACCGTTCTTTCATTAATAATATGCATGAACAGCAAACGCTCGCGATTGTCCGGACCATTATCCAACTGGCCGAAAACTTGGGCATGCGCGTCGTAGCGGAAGGTGTGGAAACCGAAGAGCAGAAGAGAATGCTGCTTGTTTTAGGGTGCCGCATCGGGCAAGGCTATTTTTATTACCGGCCGATGTCGCTTGATGAAGCCAATTTGCTGTAAACCGGATCCTTAAGGATCCGGTTTTTTATTTCCCAGGAAATAAAAAATCTGAAAAGTCGCAATCCGCTGGTGAGCCCCTGCCGGCAGAAAAATTCTGTTATACTATTTTAGATGACTTTTGAAAAGGAGAGGTGCAACGTGGGAAAAGTATATGTATTTGATCATCCGCTGATTCAGCATAAATTGACGTACATCCGCGACAAATCAACGGGAACAAAAGAATTCCGGGAATTGGTCGATGAAATTGCAACGTTAATGGCCTTTGAAATCACGAGAGATCTGCCGCTAAAAGAAATCGAAGTGGAAACGCCGGTCCAACTGGCAACTTCAAAAGTGCTTGCAGGCAAGAAATTGGGGATTGTCCCTATTCTACGCGCCGGCATTGGCATGGTTGATGGAATTTTAAAATTGATCCCAGCAGCAAAAGTGGGGCATATCGGTTTGTACCGTGATCCTGAAACTTTGCAGCCGGTTGAATACTACTTGAAATTGCCGTCCGATGTACAAGAACGCGAATTCATCGTTGTTGATCCAATGCTTGCTACAGGCGGATCTGCCATCGAAGCTGTCAATTCACTGAAAAAGCGAGGAGCAACAAAAATTCGTTTCATGTGCATTATTGCAGCACCGGAAGGCGTAGAAGCATTCCAGGAAGCGCATCCTGACGTAGACGTTTACATCGCGGCATTGGATGAGAAACTGAATGACCACGGTTATATCGTTCCTGGCCTTGGAGATGCAGGCGACCGTCTATTCGGAACAAAATAATATAAGCAGCCGTGCCTATAAAAAGCCCCTTGAAAGTCTGACAGGCCAAAAGGGGATGGGCGCAGCAGCTAAGCCATAAGAAAAACGTAAGCGAATCCACCTCTGCACGTAAGCATCAAAAAGGTCCGGTGGATTCCGCATAAGAAGAAGTGAGGGATAGGCTTGTCGAAAAAGTGGAAAGTAATGACGATTTTTGGCACGCGGCCTGAAGCGATTAAAATGGCGCCACTTGTCCTGGAACTGAAAAAGTATCCGGAAAGCATTGAACCATTGGTCGCGGTGACCGCCCAGCATCGTGAAATGCTTGATCAAGTTCTTGAAACGTTTCAAATCACTCCGGATTTCGATTTGAACATAATGAAAGACCGCCAAACATTAAGCGACGTTACAACGCGTGCGCTGAATGGCTTGGACGGCATCATGAAACAAGCGAAACCGGATATTGTGCTTGTGCACGGAGACACCACGACAACTTTTGTGGCAAGCCTGGCTGCTTTCTATAACCAGATTGCCGTCGGACATGTAGAGGCCGGATTGCGGACGCATAATAAATACTCGCCGTATCCCGAAGAGATGAACCGGCAATTGACGGGAATATTGGCGGATATCCATTTTTCGCCTACGGAAAAATCCGCACAGAATCTGCGCACAGAGAACAAGCCGGAGACGAGCATCTATGTGACAGGCAATACAGCAATCGATGCACTCAAAACGACGGTCCAGGAAACTTACAGCCATCCGATTTTAGAAAAGATGGGTACGGACCGAATGATTTTGCTGACAGCTCACCGCCGTGAAAACCTGGGAGAACCGATGCGCAATATGTTCCGGGCCATCAAGCGTCTGCTTGCGGAGTTTGAAGATGTACAAGTGGTTTATCCGGTCCATATGAATCCGGCAGTCCGCGAAGTGGCAGATGAAGTTCTTGGGCGCGACCCAAGAATCCATTTGATTGAGCCATTGGAAGTGCTGGACTTCCATAACTTTGCCGCACGCTCGTTTCTCATTTTGACGGATTCAGGCGGCATTCAGGAAGAAGCTCCTTCGCTCGGAAAACCGGTACTGGTTTTGCGGGATACGACGGAACGTCCGGAAGGCATAGAAGCGGGAACGCTGAAACTGGCAGGGACGGACGAAGAAACGATTTACCGCATGGCCAAAGAGCTTTTGTCGGACCGCGAAGCATATGCGGCGATGTCCCATGCATCGAATCCTTACGGAGACGGTGAAGCTTCACGCCGAATTGTGGAAGCTCTTTTGGAATACTTTTCTGCTAAGTGAAGAAGGAATCGGGCCAAAGAGAAGTTTGTTTGAAAATTTGTCAACAATATGACAGATGGAAAATCGCTTGTGAACAATTTCACTTCTAGGAATTGACATGATTTTACCCCTATTGTATGCTTACAAAGGGTATGCATGAGAAGGTTTTCATACATAGAAGATGTTGTTCTGAAAGCCTGATGCGACTGCTCTTTTCAAGGGTTAAATGTCAAATCAAACGAAACTCGAGGGGTTTATCATGCGCCCAACAAAAAGTCCCTTACAAGCGATGGTTCTTTACAGTTCCATCCTCTCGCAACTTGTCGGGTCCGTGCTCATCGGTCTTTTCACAGGTATGTGGCTCGATGAACGATTCGGAACCGCGCCGCTCTTCTTGATCATCGGCCTATTTGCAGGATTAGCCATCGGTATATGGGCGATGCTTCAAACTATTCGAAAATTCGATTCAGGAGACCCGTAAAAAATGGATGGACTTAGGGAAATTTATACAAGACTTAAAAAGATGATGTACTTCATCCTGGCGGCATTCGTTATTGGTTGGGGGTTTACCTCTTATCAAGAAGTTTTCGCAGGTCTGATTATCGGTTCCCTGTTCGGCATTTACAATATGTGGATTCTGGTTCGGCGGATGGAAGGATTTGACCGGGCGGTGGCAGAAGGCTCGAAGGTTCGTTCTCTAGGAACGGCATTACGGTTTGCATCAGGTGTTGCAGCAGTGGCGATAGCCATTCTTTTCGCTGAGTACATTCACTTGGTCAGTACGGTAATTGGATTGATGATCCCGTATGTTCTGTTGTTGGCAGAACGGATTGTTTATCATGTGAAACACCATTAATAAAGTGGAAAGAGAGGTGAAACTATCGTGGAACATGGCGCACCAATGAGAGAGTTTTTGGGGATGTCATTTAACTTGTCAAACATAATGATGCTTCTTGTAGCCGCTCTTATCGTTTTCCTAATTGCATTTATCTCTACCCGGAACCTGAAGCTGAAGCCAACAGGTATGCAAAACTTTATGGAATGGGTAATGGATTTTGTTAAAGGCCTCATCAAGAGCAACATGGACTGGAGAGACGGCGGACGATTCCACGTGCTTGGAATTACGCTGATCATGTTCATTTTCGTGTCGAATATGCTCGGGCTGCCTTTTGCAATAGTTGTCAACGGAGATCTTTGGTGGAAATCACCAACTGCTGATCCGACGGTAACAATGACATTGGCCGCTACAGTTATCATTTTGAGCCATTATTATGGCATCAGATTGAAAGGGTTGGGACAATACAGCGCAGGCTATTTAAAGCCGATGCCATTCTTGTTCCCGCTTAAGATCATTGAGGAATTCGCAAATACGCTGACACTCGGTCTGCGTCTTTACGGTAACATCTATGCCGGTGAAATCTTGCTTACATTGTTGGCAGGGCTTGCATCAGCAAGTGCTTTCGGATTTGTAGCCGCCATCCTACCGATGATGGCATGGCAAGGGTTCTCAATCTTTATCGGAGCAATCCAAGCGTTTATTTTCGTTATGTTAACGATGGTTTATTTATCGCACAAAGTTGCCGACGACCATTGAGTATAAATTGCTCGTCTTGAGCAAAAAAAAACAATTATCCTGAGGAGGACATTTTACAATGACAGGTTCATTAGGTTTATTAGCAGCAGCAATCGCAGTAGGTTTAGCAGCACTAGGCGCAGGTATTGGTAACGGTCTTATCGTTTCTAAAACAGTTGAAGGTATCGCTCGCCAGCCAGAAGCTCGTGGCGTTCTACAAACAACTATGTTCATCGGGGTAGCATTGGTTGAAGCATTGCCAATCATCGCGGTAGTAATCGCATTCATCGTAATGAACCAATAGTCTGTACTTCTCATACATTAAACAGAATGGCGGGAATGCTTCGGCATAATTTTCGCCATTTATGTTTGTATGACCCTTTGATTTTGGAAAACCATTCTTTTGCATAAAAAGATCTTACTATAGAAGAAACTGAATTTTAGGCTCTTGAAGGGAGTGAAACAATCGTGTTTTTTGATCACCTCGTACTCGGTGCAACCGGGGAATTTTTAAACACCGGAGATATCTTAGCAACACTCGTTATTTTCATCTTATTGATGTTGCTATTGAAAAAATTCGCATGGGGTCCTTTGATGGGCGTAATGCAACAGCGTGAAGACTTGATCGCTAGCGAAATCGAAACAGCTGAAAACAGCCGTCAGGAATCGCAGAAATTGCTTGAAGAACAGCGCAGCTTATTGAAAGAAGCGCGTACTCAAGCGCAGGAAATCGTAGAAACTGCCAAAAAACAAGGCGAAGTTTCGCGTCAGGATATTATCGCGACAGCGCGTACTGAAGCTAGCCGCATGAAAGATTCGGCAGTCCAGGAAATCGCGAACGAGCGGGAAAAAGCTGTAGCAGCAGTACGCGAAGAAGTTGTCGCATTGTCTATGCTTGCAGCATCTAAAGTACTGAACAAAGAAATCAGCGAAGAAGACAACCGTCAGTTGATTAACGAAACGATTGCGAAGGCAGGCGACATACAATGAGCCAAGCTTCAGAACGTTATGCACTAGCTTTGTTCCAGATTGCAAACAAGCATGATGCTTCAGAAGAAGTGGAAGCGGATTTGCGTGAAGTAAAAAAAGTGTTTGTGGATAACCCGGTTTTGCTGAACCTTCTGGGTTCGCCTAAATTATCTGCAGAAAAAAGAAAAAATGCTATTTCAGCACTTTTTGCCCAAGGAAATGAGTATGTCGTCAACACATTGCAGTTGCTGGCAGAACGCAGACGCTTGGAAGAAGTGGAAGATGTAGTAGACCAATATATTTCCTTGACCAATGAAGCCAAAGGAATTGAAGATGCAAAAGTGTATTCGGTAAGTCCATTGACTGAAGAAGAGCGTGCATCCATTTCTTCAACATTTGCCAAGAAAATCGGCAAACAATCTTTGCGAATTGAAAACATCATCGATCCTTCCTTAATCGGCGGATTGCGTCTTCAAATCGGAAACCGTATTTATGACAGCAGCATTTCTTCCAAATTGGAGCGTTTGCAGCGTCAACTGATCGGTTAATTTATGAAATTATGAGAGGGTGACACACATGAGCATCAAAGCTGAAGAAATCAGTGTCCTGATTAAACAGCAGATTGAAAGCTATCAATCTGAATTGAAAGTTGACGATATCGGTACAGTAATCACAGTTGGTGACGGTATCGCTCGTGTTCATGGCCTCGACAACGTCATGGCTGGAGAACTTATTGAGTTCTCAACTGGTGTAATGGGTATGGCACAAAACTTGGAAGCCAACAACGTTGGTATCATCATCCTTGGGCCTTTCGCAGACATCAAAGAAGGCGATGAAGTACGTCGAACTGGCCGTATCATGGAAGTGCCAGTAGGACCAGAACTAATTGGACGCGTAGTAAACCCACTTGGACAGCCAGTTGATGGTTTGGGTCCAATCAACACAACAAAATCTCGTCCAATCGAAAGCCCTGCACAAGGTGTTATGGCCCGTAAATCGGTTCATGAACCGCTTCAAACAGGGATCAAAGCGATTGACGCGCTAGTGCCGATCGGCCGTGGACAGCGTGAATTGATCATCGGTGACCGCCAGACAGGTAAAACGTCTGTAGCAATCGATACGATCTTGAACCAAGCTGACCAAGACATGATCTGTATCTATGTTGCAATCGGACAAAAAGAATCTACTGTACGTAACGTAGTAGAAACTTTCCGCAAAAACGGAGCTCTTGATTACACAATCGTTGTAACAGCTTCTGCTTCACAGCCAGCTCCACTATTGTACTTGGCTCCTTATGCAGGTATCACAATGGCAGAGGAATTCATGTTTGACGGCAAACATGTATTGATCGTCTATGATGATTTGACTAAACAAGCATCTGCTTACCGCGAACTTTCACTATTGCTTCGTCGTCCTCCAGGCCGTGAAGCTTATCCAGGGGATGTTTTCTACTTGCACTCACGGTTATTGGAACGTGCTGCGAAATTGAACGAAACGCTAGGCGCCGGTTCAATTACAGCTCTTCCATTCGTTGAAACGCAAGCGGGCGACATTTCTGCTTACATTCCAACTAACGTTATTTCGATCACTGACGGACAAATTTTCCTTCAGTCAGATCTATTCTTCTCCGGTGTACGTCCGGCAATCAACGCAGGTCTTTCTGTATCACGTGTAGGTGGTTCAGCACAGATCAAAGCAATGAAAAAAGTTGCAGGTACATTGCGTCTTGACTTGGCTGCTTTCCGTGAACTTGAGTCATTCTCTCAGTTCGGTTCAGACTTGGATGCAGCAACTGCAGCTAAACTTGAGCGCGGGAAACGTACGGTTGAAGTATTGAAACAAGACCTGAACAACCCGATTAAAGTTGAAAAACAAGTTGTTATTTTCTATGCGTTGACTCGCGGATTCCTTGATGACATTGCGATTCAAGACATTCAGCGTTTCGAAGCGGAATTGACAAGCTGGCTGGATTCCAACCACACTGAAATTTTGGATACTATTCGCAAAACACAAGGTTTGCCTTCTGACGAAGCATTTGGAGCAGCAATCAACGAATTCAAACGCACATTCGCTAAATCAGAGTAAGAACTTCGTTCGAAATAGAAGAAAAAATAATAAGGTGGTGAAATACCAGTGGCATCTTTACGCGACATAAAAAACCGAATTACGTCAACCAAGAAAACAAGCCAGATCACGCGGGCCATGCAGATGGTTTCTGCATCTAAGCTGAACCGTGCGGAAGTGAATGCGAAAGCATTCGTTCCCTACATGGATAAAATTCAGGACGTCGTCGCTTCTATTGCACAAGGTTCAACTGAAACCCACCCAATGATGACGACACGCCCTGTAGCAAAAACAGCTTACCTCGTGATCACATCGGATCGCGGTTTAGTCGGCGGATACAACAGTAATATTCTTCGTACAGTAATGGCGAGAATCCGCCAGCGCCATACATCCAATGACGAGTTTGTCATCCTCAGCGTTGGCCGTAAAGGACGGGATTTCTTTGCCAAGCAGGGAATGACGATTCTTGAAAGTGCAATCGCACTGCCGGATCACCCGACATTTGCTGACATTAAAGAAATCACGCGCAAAGCTGTTGGTATGTTCTCAGACGGTACGTATGACGAAGTTTATATGTACTACAATCACTTTGTCTCAGCTATTCAGCAAGAAGTTACTGAAAAGAAAGTTTTGCCATTAACGGATATCCAAGCGACTGGAGCAACTGCTTCTTATGAGTTTGACCCATCAGCTGAAGCCATTTTAGAAGTGCTTCTTCCGCAATATGCAGAAAGCTTGATTTTTGGTGCTGTTCTTGACGGCAAGGCAAGTGAACACGCTGCGTCCATGACCGCAATGAAAAGCGCAACCGACAATGCGAGCGAGTTGATCGATGGATTGACACTTTCATATAACCGGGCTCGCCAAGCTGCGATTACTCAGGAAATCACTGAAATCGTCGGCGGAGCAGCCGCACTCGAATAGAAAAGCGTAAGCACCCGTTAAGCCCCGACAGGCTTAAGGCGGACCGCGAGGAGGCTGTTGCCGCCGCAGCGGTCTGACTTTAAGACCCCGAGGGGCTGGGTGCTGAAGCTAGACAATAAAAGCGTAAGCGCCTGAACAGCTCCGGCAGGCAAGCTATGGCCAAATGAAATTTGGACCATAGCTTTGCGACGAAGCACGTAGTGCTGCAGGAGCATGAAGTTTTAAGCAAGACAATTTCAGATCCCGAGGAGCTAGGCGCTGAAGCTAGACAATAAAAGCGAAACAAGATATTAGAAAAACAGTAAGACAGGAGGGAACAGCATGAACACAGGACACGTACTTCAAGTTATGGGTCCGGTTGTAGACGTTAAGTTTGCCAATGGCCAGCTTCCAGAAATCTACAACGCCCTAACTGTATTCATTAATCGTCCAGGCCAGCAACAAGTGAAATTGACACTTGAAGTGGCTCTACACCTTGGTGACGATTCCGTTCGTACAATTGCAATGGAATCCACTGACGGTTTGCAACGCGGTTCAGAAGTAACCGACTTAGGCAGCGCTATCACTGTTCCAGTTGGAGACGTTACATTAGGCCGTGTATTTAACGTACTTGGAGAAGTAATCGACTTAGGTGAAGAAATCCCGTTGACTGAAAAGCGCAACCCGATTCACCGTGCAGCTCCAACTTTTGAACACCTTTCCACAGAAGTTGAAATTCTTGAAACAGGTATCAAAGTTGTTGACTTGCTTGCCCCTTACATCAAAGGCGGTAAAATCGGTCTCTTCGGTGGTGCCGGTGTAGGTAAAACAGTTCTGATCCAGGAATTGATCAACAACATCGCTCAAGAACACGGTGGTTTATCCGTATTCGCAGGTGTTGGTGAACGTACACGTGAAGGAAATGACTTATTCCACGAGATGAGCGATTCCGGCGTTATCAAGAAAACTTCAATGGTCTTCGGCCAAATGAACGAGCCGCCTGGCGCACGTATGCGTGTAGCTTTGACTGGTTTGACAATGGCTGAATACTTCCGTGATGAGCAAGGCGCAGACGTGCTATTGTTCATCGACAATATCTTCCGCTTCACGCAAGCCGGTTCAGAAGTATCCGCGTTGCTTGGCCGTATGCCATCTGCCGTTGGTTACCAGCCGACACTTGCTACTGAGATGGGACAATTGCAGGAACGTATCACAACAACAAGCACAGGTTCAGTAACTTCGATCCAAGCGATCTATGTACCAGCCGATGACTATACGGATCCGGCTCCGGCTACAACTTTCGCTCACTTGGATGCAACTACGAACCTTGAGCGTAAACTTTCTGAAATGGGTATCTACCCTGCGGTGGATCCTCTTGCTTCGACTTCACGCGCATTGTCGCCTGAAATCGTTGGAGAAGAGCACTATGCAATATCCCGCCAAGTTCAGGAAACGCTTCAGCGTTACCGCGAACTTCAAGATATCATTGCAATCCTTGGTATGGATGAGTTGAGCGACGAGGACAAGCTAACGGTTAACCGTGCGCGCCGCGTCCAAAACTTCCTATCACAAAACTTCCACGTAGCTGAACAGTTCACGGGCCAAAAAGGTTCGTATGTTCCAGTAGCGGAAACAATCAAAGGATTCAAAGAGATTCTTGCTGGCAAATACGACCACTTGCCGGAAGATGCATTCCGTCTGGTAGGACGTATCGAAGATGTAATTGAAAAAGCTAAAGGCATGGGCGTAGAAGTCTAAAACAAGGGACCAGGAGGGAAAAAAATGAAGACCATTACAGTCAATATTGTCACTCCCGACGGCCCGGTATACGATTCAGAAGTTTCTATGGTAATAGCAGTTACAGCGACAGGCGAGATGGGAATCTTGCCTGGCCATATTCCGACAGTGGCTCCTCTTGGAATCGGCGCAGTCCGGTTGAAGAAAGAAAACTCGACGGAATTGGCTGCTGTAAGTGGCGGATTCTTGGAAGTTCGTCCTGATAAAGTAACAATTCTTGCCCAATCAGCAGAGCTTGCGACAGACATCGATTTGTCGCGCGCACAAGAATCTGCCAGACGTGCAGAAGCGATGCTTCAGGCGAACAAAGATGACGTAGACTATCAGCGAGCAGAATTAGCGTTAAGACGTGCAAAGAATCGTATCAACGTTTATGAGGGTAACGTGTAATAAGAAAAGCGAAAACGGCTGTTCAGCTCCGGCAGGCAAGATATGGACCAAATTGATTTGGTCCATATCTTTGCGACGAAGCTAGCGCAGCGATGCAGGAGCATTAGGTTTTTGTTGAACTTCCGAAGCGGCGGTTTTGCCGCACAGGAAGGGCAGCTTAAGGCCGAGGAGTTGGCCGTTGGAGTCTGGACAAAGAAAAGCGCAAGCGCCCGTCGAATCTGGGCGCTGGAGCTGGACATTAGCTATATAACTTAAAGAGCGGGCAGAAGGGCAGTTGACTTTTGTCCGCTCTTTTTACTTTATTAATAAGGAGGAACTTGCATGGAAGCAATGATCGGACAAACAGCGTTAATCTCAATAATCAGCCATATTTTCTTCACCGGAGTTGCATTTTATGCATTGCGTGCCGTGATGTTCGAAAAATGGATTCGCAAACAACATGTGCTGCAAGCCCAAATATTATACATTTTCCTAAGCATCGCCGTTGGAACAGCGGTATCCACTTTCTTCTTGAATATTTCTTCGTGGTCCAGACAATTGCCTTATTTATTTTGATTTGCTTCTTTGCCATGAAGGCGATATTCGCCGATATGGCAAAAGAGCAAATTTTTTTGTTTTGGTTCTGCTGAGGCATGGTAAAAAGCAGGTAAGTTGTGGAAATGGCTTTCGCAACAAGCGAGTCTTTGAACCTATTATATGAAAATAAAGCACATTCCTTTTTCTTATTTCCCGGGAAATAAATTGGTAAATTCATGTTTACGCACGAATAAAAAGGGAAAAACAAGCTTGTAATCCAAATGTAATATATAATAATACATAGAGCGAGGCGGGTCTATTGTACTTAAAATATAGGACCTACGGACATAAAATGTGAAGTTCTTTCGAAAGATATGGCAGTACAAAGAATTAAAGTGAGAAATGATGCCATAAATACTTGTTATATTAATATAAAACAGGTATTATAGAAAAGGTTTTGTTTCTAATTTATGACATTGGACTTTAAATTTTGCATTTACATATAGATGAATACTTAATAGATGGAGGGCATATCAGTGGATCAGATTATTGTAAGAGGCGGCCAAAAATTAAAAGGGAAAGTTCGTGTAGAAGGGGCTAAGAATGCGGTATTACCCGTTCTTGCCGGATCACTTCTAGCATCAAACGGAAAAAGCATTATCAAAGAAGTACCGAACTTGGCGGATGTGTATACGATTCAAGAAGTACTTAAAAGTTTAAATGCTACGGTTGAATACTTCCCGGAAAAAAATGAAATGGTGATTGATTCATCACAGACATTATCAAGCGAAGCGCAGTTTGAATACGTCAGAAAAATGCGCGCATCGATTTTGGTAATGGGGCCGTTGCTTGCACGTAATGGATTCGCTCGTGTTGCTTTGCCAGGCGGATGTGCGATTGGCTCGCGTCCGATTGAATTGCATTTAAAAGGTTTTGAAGCAATGGGTGCTCAAATCACATTCGGCAATGGTTTTGTAGAAGCGGCTGTTAATGGCCGTCTGCGCGGCGCAAAAATCTATTTGGATTTCCCAAGCGTCGGAGCAACGGAAAACATTATGACAGCAGCAGCGCTTGCTGATGGCGTAACAGTTATCGAGAACGCAGCAAAAGAACCGGAAATCGTTGACTTGGCAAATTACATCAACGAAATGGGCGGCCGTGTCATTGGCGCTGGGACAGATACTTTGCGCATTGAAGGCGTCAAAGAATTGAATGGTGCAGAACATTACATCATCCCAGACCGTGTAGAAGCCGGGACATTTATGGTAGCGGCAGCTATAACAGAAGGCGATGTCATTATTGAAAACGCAGTTCCTGAACATATGTCAGCTTTGATTTCCAAAATGGGTGAAATGGGCGTCGATATCCAAGAGACAGAAGAAGGCCTTCGCATCCGTGCGACACGTCCGCTTCGCTCAATCGATATTAAGACAATGCCGCATCCAGGATTCCCGACCGATATGCAGTCTCAGATGATGACGTTGATGCTGATGGCAAAAGGGAATGGGATTTTGACAGAAACCGTGTTTGAAAATCGTTTTATGCATGTTGAAGAATTCCGCCGCATGAATGCGTCCGTTAAAATTGAAGGACGCTCAGTGATCATGGAAGGCCCTTCTAAGCTTCAGGGCGCAGAAGTGGCAGCAACCGACCTTAGAGCAGCTGCAGCGTTGATTTTGGCTGGTTTAGTGGCTGAAGGCGTAACACGTGTCAACAAGTTGTATCATTTGGATCGCGGGTATGTTAATTTCCATAAGAAATTAGCCGCTTTAGGTGCAGATATCGAGCGAGTGAGCAACACCGAAACGGAAGCTAAACAAGAACAATTGGTCTAATACTGTTTATTCCAAGTCTGTCAGCCTAAGGCTGGCAGACTTTTTGAGTTACCCGGATTAGCTAAGGATTCACCATAAGAGGAAGAAGCAGGGGATTTGTGGGGAAGAGTTTCAAACTTTCCAGGTGGAAAATTCTTTTTCTGTAGTTGCTATGTTAAAATATTCAATTAAGAAAGCTTTTTTTCAAGATCTAATAGATAGTGGATACAAAGTGGAGGGAAGCAAATAGATGTTTTCAAAAGATATTGGGATAGATCTCGGGACAGCAAATGTCCTTATCCATATAAAAGGGCAAGGAATCGTTTTGAACGAACCTTCTGTAGTAGCAATTGATCGCAAAGCCAATGCTGTTGTAGCGGTGGGAGAGGATGCCCGGAAGATGATGGGCCGGACTCCAGACCATATCGAAGTCGTTAGGCCGCTGAAGAACGGGGTCATAGCCGATTTTGATGTTACGGAAATTATGCTTAAATATTTTTTAGAGCGTCTTAAAGTAAAAGGCTTTATGACAAAGCCGCGTATATTGATTTGCTACCCGTCAAACATCACAAGCGTGGATCAGGAAGCCATCCGTGAAGCAGCTGAAAAATCAGGGGCAAAAAAAGTCTTTTTGGAAGTAGAGCCAAAAGTCGCGGCAATCGGAGCTGGTATGGATATTTACCAGCCAATCGGCAATATGGTCATTGATATCGGCGGCGGAACGTCAGATATTGCGGTTTTGTCACTAGGAGACATCGTGGCAAGCCAATCCATCAAAGTTGCAGGAGATGTCTTTGACCGGGAAATCATGCAATACGTCAAGCATCACTATAAATTGTTAATCGGCGAAATCACAGCGGAGAACATTAAAATCCAGGTTGGCTCTGTTTTAGCCGATAGCCGCAACGAAGTAATGGAAGTGCGTGGGCGGGACATGGCAACAGGGTTTCCGCGCGTCATCTCCATCCATTCAAATGAAGTTGAAAAGGCATTGAAAGAACCGGTCCAAATGATTGTACAGGCTGCTAAAAACGTTTTGGAAAGTACGCCGCCTGAACTGTCGGCAGATATTATTGACCGCGGCATTGTCCTGGCAGGCGGTGGTGCAATGCTTCATGGCATGGATCAGCTTCTGGCTGACCAATTGGAAGTTCCTGTGGCCATTGCAGAGGACCCGTTGAATACGGTTGCGGTCGGCACCGGCATTCTTTTGGACAATATGGACCGCCTTTCTGCTTATAAGAGGGGATTTTTCAAGAGCTTCCACTTGTCATTCGGCACATCGAAAAAAATCACAACAGATTAAACCGGCAATACAGCAGGCAAGAGGCATGAAGAAAATTATTTAGTATAATGACATTTAATGCTGATATAGGTACACTCAATACAGTGATTAAATTTTCTAGGAGGGTGCACGCTTCAAGGGGCATCGTGCATAAAGAGAAACTTGGCCCAATGAGAGTTTTTCATCCCCACTAAGTGCAGGTTGAACTAATCGTGCTCCAGCGGTCAGTTGCTCTTCCGCTTAAAGAAGTGGGAGACATGAGGACCGTTAAAGCGGGATAAACGGAAAGGTTGACTGAACGAATGGTTGATACAAAAAAGAAATTGAGTGTTCGGCAGCAGGCAAAAAAAGAGTCTGTTAAGAAAGCGGAACCGAAAAAAGACGGCTGGGTACAGATTCGCCTGTTTCCCATTTGGCTTCGGATTCTTATTGTGTTTGCGCTTATTGCCTTGGCAATGGTTTTAGGAGTAATGGTTGGATATGGCGTCATTGGAGACGGCGAACCGGCTGATGCGCTGAAATGGGAAACCTGGCAGCACATTTTGGATATTATGAGCGGAAAGAAATAGCTCAAATCTTTATTTTTAACGAGGGGCTGATACGATGTTGACAGTTGAACAAATTCAAGCAATTTTGCCACACCGTTATCCATTTTTGATGGTTGACCGGATTTTGGAGATGGAAGCAGGCAAAAAAGCGGTAGGATTAAAAAATGTAACAGCAAATGAAGACTTTTTCAATGGCCATTTTCCGGGCTACCCGGTTATGCCGGGTGTCTTGATTGTTGAAGCACTGGCGCAGGTTGGAGCGGCAGCCGTTTTGCAGATGGAAGCCAACAAAGGCCGTCTGGCATTTTTCACCGGCATCGACAATTGCCGTTTCAAACGCCAAGTGGTTCCGGGCGACCAGCTGCGGCTCGAAGTGGAATTGACGAGACTGCGCGGCTCGATGGGCAAAGGGCATGCCATTGCAACGGTAGACGGCGAACTTGTCTGCGAATGCGATATTCTTTTTGCTTTAGGCCCTGTTGCTGGAGAACAGAAATAAAAATTGTACGTAAAAAGAGTCCGGCTGGAGTAATTTCACTCCAGCCGGACTCTTTTTATGATGATTTTGCTTCATCTTTCCGTAGCGCCGGCCTTGTCCGCATATCCTTTTCAAAGCGTTCCAGCAGCTGATCGCCTTCTAGTCCATCTTCCAGCAGTTCGGACAATAAAGTTTCCGCATATTCGCGGCGAGCCCGTTTTAAAGTTCCTTTCATCAACACGGAAATCTGGTCGCCAATTACTTTGACGCCGTAGATGGCCACTTCAAAAGGAGCAGGTTCGTTCTCCGGATAGGAAATGACCACTTTCACATCATAGATGTCCCCATGGTTCATCATTTTTAGGAAAGTTTCCTGATAGTCGAGATCCATCAGCATCTCAAGCACCCAGGAACGGTGGCTATTTTCCTGGTTGATGATGATGCCGTCTTTCATCGGATAATTAATCACTTCTTGATCGTCTACAACTCCAAATGACAGCATTTTAAATGTCTTCACGAAAGTCCCTCCAAACATCACTTTTTTTCAGTATATCACAGCCATTATTTTTGGGCTTATCTGCAAAAAATAATCAGCAATTATACGAAAATCCATATTCAGCAAGAGCCGGAAAAAGGCGGAAAATCCATTGAATATGATAAATAAACAGCATAAAAAAAATTGCCGGCCCATCAAAAATTAAATTTCAAGAGCCGAAAAGGGGCAAAAATAATTTTTGGCATTTTGCGCAATATTCACTTTACTTAGTATGCTGTTGGTATTCCAAAGGAGGTGAGTAGATGAACCAGGTCGGAATTGTAGGACGATTAACGAAAGATCCAGCCATGCGTGTAATGAATGAAGGCCGCATACATACTTCATTCATCGTTGCGGTATCCCGGAACTACAAAAATCAGAAAGGAGATGTAGAAACAGACTTTGTGCTGTGTTCAACGTGGGGCAGGCCGGCCCATAATGTGTCCAAGTATTGCACAAAAGGCTCGCTGGTAGCGGTCACGGGAAGGCTGCACTCCCGGCATTACGACAAAGAAGACGGAACACGCGTTTACGTCACGGAAGTCGTAGGCGATCAAATCCGTTTTCTCGATAAACGAAAAGGAAAAGAAGAATCCGCCCACAAGCAGCCGGAGCCGGAGTCTGAAGCAGACTTTGACTTTCAGCCGCCTGGGACGGATGGAGTAAACGTTTAAACATCAAATAAAGGAGGCACTTAGTCATGCCAAAAGACGCGCAATTGCAATTGGAAGTCCATATGGAGCAATTGATCAAAATGACCGCTCAGCTGCATCGGCGACTGGCAGAGGCGGAGCGGGAACTAAGTGAATTGAAAGAGATCTTCCGTTCCGTCAAGCAGGGTGATGGCTTTTCCGTCTAAAAAGGGAATCCGGCCAGGTGGGGGCCTGGCCGGATTATTATTAATTGAATGAAAACAGCTCTTTCAATTCGTTGTCGGAGAGCTCGGTCATCCATTGGCTTGATTGGATAAATTCTTCAGACATCGATTGCTTTTGAGTCAGCAGGGAATCGATTTTTTCTTCAATGGTGCCAATCGTTACAAACTTATGGACATGGACAAATTGGGTCTGCCCAATGCGATAAGCCCGGTCCGTCGCCTGGTTTTCAACAGCGGGATTCCACCAGCGGTCCGCATGCAAGACATGGGTAGCGGCGGTCAAATTCAGGCCGGTGCCGCCAGCTTTCAATGACAGGATGAAAATCGGGAATTTGCCTTCCTGGAAAGCAGCCACCAGCGAGTCTCGCTGATTTTTTGGCATGCTCCCCGTCAAAAATGGCACTTCGTGGCCATACAGTTCATTTATAGCCTGCTGCAGCAAGTGGCCCATGCCAATATACTGCGTAAATATCAAACACTGTTCCCCGCGCTCTGCAATTTCCCCGGCGAGAGTCACTATGCGCTCCAGCTTCTGAGATCTCGGCAGTATTTCTTCAGCCGAACTGTAAGGTTCTTTCAAATACAGTGCAGGATGGTTGCATAACTGCTTTAATTTGCTCAGCATTTTCAGCACCAGCCCTTTTTTCTCGAAGCCTGTGAGCGTCTCCATTTTCTGCACCGTATCTTGCACCAGCCCCTCGTAAAGGGCCGCCTGTTCCGGCGTCAATGGACAATATTCCAGCTGCTCCTGTTTTTCCGGCAAATTCAGCTGGAGATCCGGATCTTTCTTTGTCCGGCGGAGCAAGAACGGCTGGATGCGCTTGCGCAGCTTTTCTTTGTGTTCTTCGGAATCATCCCGCTCAATCGGAATCATGAAGTTTTCCTGGAACTGCTTGATACGGTACAGGTAGCCTTTGTTAATAAAATCAAAAATCGACCATAATTCCGACAGCCGGTTTTCAATAGGTGTCCCAGTCAACGCAATGTGGTGGTCGCCTTTGAATTTACGGATGGTGCGGGATTGCTTCGTGTACATGTTCTTGATGTTTTGTGCTTCATCGAGTGTGATGCTGGTCCAGTGGATGTCCTGCATTTCTTCTGCGTCGGACGAAGCAATGCCGTAAGTTGATAACACAACATCCGGCTTTTCTTCCGCCAGGAATTTCGCAAAGTCACCGGCTTTTGGACGGTTTGTCCCGTAGTGCGCCACCACGTTCAAGTTCGGTGCAAAGCGCTCCAATTCTTTCTGCCAGTTCCCAAGTACGGAAGTCGGGCAGATGATCAAGGACGGCTGCTCCGTGTTTTTCCCGTGGACATGCAGCAGATAAGCGATCAGCTGCACCGTTTTCCCGAGGCCCATATCATCTGCCAGGCAGAGGCCGAAGCCTTCCTGCCGCATAAACACGAGATAGTCGAAGCCCGTTTTTTGATAAGGCCGGAGCTCGGTAAGCAAAGCCGGCGGAATCGGTGTTTCCGGCAAATCGCGCTTATCTAGAAGCTTATCCAAAAGCGTCCGCAGCGAGCGGTTCAACTGGAATTCAACGAGCGGGTCTTCTTCATCGACCGTATCATCCAGCATGATTTCCGGTACGTTCTGGAACAGCATGTCTTTGATCGTCCAGTCTGCGTCATCGGCTTCTTCAATCATTTTCCGCAATTGCATCAGCAAGTTTGAATCCACGCGGACCCATTCGTTGCCGATGCGGATAAATTCCTTGTTTTCTGCAACAAGCTCCTGGAAATCCTTCATGCTGAGTTCGTGGCCGTTCAATGAAAACTGCCAATCAAAACGCACAATCTGGTCAAGGCCGACGACCGACGCTTTCTTGACGGGGGAGTGGATATTGGCCCGCACACGGATTTTGGATTCCTGGACAGCTTTCAGCCAGGAAGGAATGGATACTTCAATGCCGAACGCCTGGAGAATTTCCGCATCATTGCGCAGAAATTCCAGCACTTGGGCATCTGTCCATTCCGCATGGTACAGCCGGCTTTCGTCATAGCTTTCAACAGAGGGGCATAAGCTCAGCAGCAATTGCTGCTGTTGGGCAATTTCCTCGGAATAGGGACGCCATTTTTCCGGCAGCACTTTATCGATCGGTTCGTCCATGCGCCGTTTTGAAGGCGACCAGTAAACGGTCCCGCGCTTCGAGCGGAGCACCACTTTAAACGACCAGAACGCATCGGTATCCGGTTCGCTCAGCTGGGCAGCCAAGACATAATCATCAGCAGCCGGCAGTCCTTCCCAGCCGGCTTGCTGGACGAAATGCTGGATATAAGGCAATTGGGCAGGGGCTAAGCCTTTCTGCTTTAACTGCTGCTGAATGGTATCGCTAAGGAACGCCTGGATTTCAGGATCGCCAAAAGACGCGGCAATTACGATGTCATCGCCGTCTACTGACACATGGTTCCATAAATCCGGATCGTTCAAGGAGTCCGACACTCTTCCAGCCAGATTCAGCCATGCCTCGTCTTCGGTGCGCTGTCCTTGGAACGATACGTAATGGTGGGGTTCCCGCTGAAACAAACGGACAAAATCCGCCGGTGTCAGGAGCAGGTCCAAGCCATCCACCCGTGCCGTCAGGCCGTAGAAACTTTCTTTATCAAGAAAATACAAATAAGATTTCCAAATTTCGGGAGGGATACGGTTTCCGGCTTCGTTGACCGCTTGGATGCGAAACTCGTCGGACCGGTTTATTTTAAGGAAATACGTGCGGCTTCCTTCTGTTTGGAACTGGTTCATAAAAGATTTCCTTTCTCGATCTCTTCCTGGAGTGCGCGCAGTCGTTTATTTTGAATACGGATTTCCGTCATATACGCTTTCCAGAACTCCATTTGACCGCTTTTTTTGCAGGCTGCCTTCATTCTTTTCCAGATTCGGACCGCTTGTTTATAGCTGGGCCGGCTGCGTTCTTCCAAATAATCCATCGCATAGCGGTGGAAAAGCGGCAAGGCATAATCCGGAGCAGCTTCCTGTATTGCCTTTAAGCCGCATTCTTCCGCAAAGTACAGCGGAGAGTTGTGGAGGTGATGCAGTTCAGCCCATTGTTTATATAATTGCTTTTCGATTAAATACGTTGAATAGGCGGGAAGCCCGTAATGGCCAAACTGCTTGAACAGGTCTTCCCAGTCCGCTTCACTCAAGTGGATTTGTGAGAAAAGGCGGCTCAGCACACGCACATACTGATGGCGGTATTGGGTATATAAGCCTTCAAACAAGAAGGTTCTGACATGGGGCTTAACCGCCATCAGAATAGCCGTTAAAGCTTGAACGTGCTCGTTTTCTTCAGCCAAAACAGCGAGCTGCACCCAATCCGGCGTTTCATCCGGCGCAATTTTTTTCACGGTAACGTCGTCTTCCAATAAGATGGCGAAGAAAGCCTCAATGCGGCTGTCAGGGCGGTCAAAAGCGCCGATTTCGTCAAGCCGCAATTTATTGGTGGTAAACAGATTGGCCCAAAACAACCGGTAAACCGAAAAGCGCTGCGAAAACGATCCGTCTCTTACTTGGATAAATGAACGGACCAGTCCCCGCAAATGTTTTAAGAAGTCGTCTGCTTCAAAGGTGCGGTGCTGGACGCGCAATTGTTCCAGCAAATCACGGAGTGCATGCATTTCATCGTCAAACCAGGTCTTGAAAAAGGAATGGTGCACTTCTTCAGTGCCGGCGATATAGGTCTCCCACACTTCCATAAGGGAAATTAAATGGGCATACGTCCGGTAAAATACTTTCCATTCGCGTTCGAGAGGGACAAACGACAAAGCGTTTTTCAAGCGCCCTTCGTACATTTGTTCAAAATAAAAATAATTGCGGGTCGTGTAATCCGGAATCGGCTCCCGCCACGCATTGCGGATCAAAGCTGTCCATTGTTCCGGAGAGCGTTTTCCTGTTAATGCCGCAACAGGGTCAGAAGGGCGCGAACGCCATTTTGCAACCCACTCGGATAAGGAGCCGATTTTTTGGTAAAGGGCAAATATGACCGCCAGCTTGTGGCGGCACATTTCGTCTTGCGGACAAGCGCAGGCAGCGGTCATTTTATCGAAATTCAAGAGTACTTTAACGGTATGGGCATCCTTGACGATTGCTTCAAGCAGAAGCCGTTCTTCATTGAACGATAGGATCTGAACGCCGTCATGGCGCACTAAAAAGACTGCTTTTCGAACCATTTCCTCATCCTGCTCACGCGATGGAATGAGTGATTTTTCGACAGCAGCCATATAATTGTAAATTGTATCATCGAATCGTTTTGCCAGGGATTGAACCGTAGCCATATGCATCGCTCCAAAATAAAAACTTTCCTTCTATTATACGCCTCGCGGACGTTGAAAGAAAGTTAATCGTAATCTTTCAGCCGATATCCAAACTCAGCCCGCCGAGTTCTTTGGCCATTTTTCTTGCCTGCAGCTTCCAGAACCTCTACAGGAAGGGGGGCAGCGCAACAAATAAATAACGGAACCATTCAGGATGCTGCATCTTCGGATGTGAAAAATAAAAGGCCTGATTGTATGGAAGGTTGCCGTTTTCTTGCGTGTTTTGCTGCAGAGGCGAATGGCGATTGTTCGGATAAATCGCCATTAAAGAAATGTTTATCCGGAACAGGAAAAGCCTGCTGGATTTCAGCAGCCGGTCAACGGCAATATCGGTTTCGCCTTCATCCTATTTCAGAATTGCAAAAGGATGGAGGCTACGACTTGCTTTCACTTTACGGAAAAAGAAAGCAAGGCGAGTGACCAGGCTGATTCAGTTGCAATAAAAATTAATACTACTATATTGGAATAAAAATGGTACAATATCATTATAATAGACCTATAAGGGTTAGAGGACGGGGGAAAAGAAGTTGATGGATGATTATGTTTTGGAAATTCCAGATTTGGGGTATGTAATGAGTCAAGATTCGATTGGGCAATGGGAAATTTTTCTGCGGCATACAGACCAAGGCTTTCAAAAAATCCAATGGCAAGTTACTTCGTCCGCAAGCGGTTTTAGGCTTCGAAATATGGTCCAAACAGGCGGCCCTGTTGAGTCGGTCCACATCGATTTGGCCGCGAACCGTATCGTCTTTCAAAAAGGTGAAATGGAAGACCAGGAATTTCAACAGTTTTTACGGTCCCTGCTGGATGCCTTTTTTATTCGGGTCCGCCAAGACCAGATGCATTTTGTCGTTTCACCGAATTACTTGGTCCGGGAAGACTTCAGCATCAAAGAATAATCGCTGTGCTTTTTCGTATCCGAAACCACAGATTTATGCTATACTAAATATAGTAAGAATATTCTATCTTTTTGCAAAGGGGGGGAGTGTCATGCTGCACGTTAAATTGATGAAGCCTTTTTATACAAAGAAAGAAGATCATCTCGTTCGATTTGTTTTCGCCTATCAATATTTCTCGATTTTAAAAGACGATGAACTGTTTCATTTTATTCCGGTAGAAGGCAAAGAGATAGTTGTCAATTTAAACACATTCCAGGTAGAAAACCTATCTGAAGTGTTTGTCTTCCAAAAAGGCAATCGGTTTATTCGGCTGCCTTTGTATCAGCTGCTGTTAGTGTCTGATATCCATATGCACTTGCAAGCAATTTTGCAGGAAGAAAGAGAAGGATTGCTTGAAGTGAACGATCAGGCAAAGCAGGAAGCGGAAGAAGCGATTCAATTCCTGGAACAGGAAAACTTCAACCGGATGATCGATCATGCTTTGACTTTGCATGATGAAGCGATGTTCAACGACTTGCTGAGACAACAAAAACAACAACTTAATGGAGGTTTGTAACGTGAAACCAGCCCTAGGATAAAACGTCTGCCCGAATCATTTATGAGCAGGCGTTTTTGTATGCCCAAAAAATGAATAAAAGCCCTTCTCCAGTTTGCCGGAAAAGGGCTTTTAATATACGCCGATATGCATAAGTCACCTCTTACATTAATGTGAAGAAATTCAGGGCTACCATTAAGATGGTTGAACCGGCCATGCCAATTGCAAGATCTTCCCACTCTAGTTCTAGCACTTTATCAAAATTCATCTTGATCCACTCCTCTAGGTTTTTATATGGGGATAAAAGAAGATCTCGCCCGGTAAGTTACAGAGGTTAAGTTAACCGATTTATAACTTGTTTTTTATTATAGAGAGATATCAAAAGATTATCATGAACCAAAATGACTAAAAATTCTAAATTTATAGTTTTGTTTCGAGAACCAATCTTATCCACGGCATAAGGCCGCTGGAAGGCAGGCGGCTGTTCCGCTGAAGTTTTACTTTTTCGCGATAAACGGTATGCTTGGATAAAGAAAGTGTTCCAATCCGCAGGGAAGAACCGGGACGCGGATTGCAGCTTTAAAGACATTGACGGAAATAGGAGTGGATGGATATGCGGACATTACCAAAACGATTGAAAAAAGGCGATACAGTAGGAATCATTTCACCTTCAAGCCCGCCGAATTTGGAGAACTTGAAAAAAGCATTGCCGTTTTTGGAAAGCCTCGGCTTAAACATAAAAATGGGCAAATCGGTGGAAGCGAAGAACGGCCATTTGGCAGGTACAGACGACGAACGGCTGGCTGATCTGCATGCTATGTTCGAAGACCCTGAAGTTGCAGGCATCATCTGTGCTGGCGGGGGATATGGGGCTGCGCGCTATACAGACCGAATCGATTTCCAGATGATCAAAGAAAATCCGAAAGTATTCTGGGGCTATTCGGATATCACCTTTTTACATACAGCAATCGGAGAATATGCAGAGCTGACAACGTTCCACGGGCCGATGCTCGCTTCAGACGTCGGCAAAGAAACGTTCCACGAGCGCAGCGCCCGGATGTTTGGGCAATTGTTCGGACCGTTCGAATTGTTTTATTCCGAGGAAATTTCGCCGCTTACGGCGCTGGCCGGCGGAGTAGCTCAGGGCGAGCTGGTCGGCGGAAATCTGTCGCTGATCCGGAGCGGCATCGGCACGAAATTCGAGCTGGATGTAAAAGGCAAAATTTTATTGATTGAAGATATTGACGAAGAACCGTATCAAGTGGACGAGCTGCTGAATCACTTAAAGATGGCGCGGAAATTTGATGAAGCGGCCGGCATTGTAATCGGCGATTTCAAAAATGCCGAAGCGAAGAACAAGGAGCGCTCGCTCACATTGGACGAAGTGCTCGATGATTATTTTAAAGACTTGAAAGTGCCGGTCGTCAAAGGATTTAAAATCGGCCACTGTGAACCGCATTTCTCTGTCCCGCTCGGAGTCCCGGCGCGGCTTGACGCTGATGCCAAGACACTGACAATCTTGCCGGGCGTCGAGTGAACGAAAGAGGAAGCAGCTATAAGCAAGAAAAGCAGTTAAGCTGCTATTTTTCTTTGAAAGCTGTCAGCTTAACAGATGAAATATTGCCTGATTTGTGCTATAATGAATAGATATTGTTTCTACTAAAGAGAGGCGAGGATAAATATGGCATTTCAACCGCATGAAAAAGAAGTATCCGAATTCGTAGCAGCTCGCAGAATTGGTGAATGGATCTCTTTCACCCGCAATGGCGTGGAAGTCAACGGAACTATCTATAAAATTATGGACAACTCGGTGATTGTTGAAATTTCACCTGAAGATGCAAAAGAAATTGGTGCAGCATCCAACATGACCGTAATTTCACATAAGAAATACAAAATCGTTTAAGTATGAAAAACCTCTGCAGAAATGCAGAGGTTTTTTAGTGCCTATAAAGCTTTCATGGATATTCCCTGCGCCTTTCTGTCTAAAGACCTGAATATTGAAAAATGTGGTAACTTAAACGTTTCAAAGCGCTGTTATTTTTGGTAAAGTAAAAGAGCAGAACCATCATTTGCGCCGAAAGGAATCACATCGAATGACATTTGACTTTAAATTCTGGCATTATTTTGCTCGCCATGGAGATTTGATACATAATTTGCAGGAAAACGAGATACGGAAATTCAATCAGCGGCTTTTTGGAATTTTTGCTTTGGGGCTGCTTCTTTTTGCATTGAGCGAAATTTGGGGGATGAACACCAAATCGTTGACGCCTTATTTGGCGGAAGCATCCTGGGATGCCTATACACTGGCTCGCTGGACTTCGCTTCTTGGAACCTTGCTGTGGGCCGGCTTTTATATGGCTTTCCATACGTACGGAGTGGCTTTTTTATTCAGCAAATTCACCAAGATGACGTTTCGGGCAGCTTTGGTGATGCAGTCTTATGTATTGGCCATCCTGCTAATTGAAAAAGCGCTGCTATTTTTCCTGTTTGCTGTAGCCGGATTTACGATGCCGGTTTCCTTGTTTTCGTTTGGGCCACTGGCCGCAACGTTTTTGGACAATACAATTTTCAACTATACGTTTATCATGTTTTTCTTTAACCAATTGACGATTTTTACGGCATTGATCATCGCGATCCAATACCGCTTTGTCCGCAGTTTTACCGAATTCTCGCCTAAACTGATCCTTTTGCTGCTGATTTTACTGCATACGGCAGTGGCACTGGCCATTGGGGCATTCAGCGCATACGTACCGCTCGAAGAAATGCTGAACGATTTCACGAGAGGGGGAGCTTCCATTGAATAGATTCTTTTTCATCGGACTTTCCATCGCGATCACTGCTTTTATTGCCGCTAATGCTTTGCTGATGTTTGGGGAGAAAAGCATCATTTCAAAAAATGTCTACGTCAGCGAATACGAACGGGCCTACCCGAATACATATGCAGAAAAATTGCCGAAAGAGGCCATTGCGGCGCCTCGGGAGACGACGCAAATTTACGTGCAGGACAGAGAAGCCATCGAACAATGGGTGGTGAATGAAGGCGACACGGTTCAGGCAGGTTCAGAACTGGCATTGCTGAACGAAGCAGAGTCAGAGGAGCAGCGTTCGCTTTGGGAATCTGAGAAGCGGGCGTTGGAAACGGAAAAAAGCGAAGTGCAAAACTCATTAAGAGCATTGGAATCTGCGCTTTCCGCACAAGGCGGCTCCGAATCCGAAAGTGCTACGGACCGCTCTACCATCACAAATGAAGACGGCGATACGATAGAATTTAATGTGGATTTGTCAGTCGGTGTCGAAGTGCCGCAGGACGGCTCTTATGCAACCGGCATTGCGCAGGCTAACCAGCGTTTGGCGTCAATTGAATCACAATTAGCGGTTATTGATGCCCAATTGATCCAAAGCCTGTCCAATCCGGCTCTTGTCAGCCCGGTTGAAGGCATTGTCTCTAAAGTCAATCGGGATTCCAACCCGTTAAGCGTGGAAATTTATTCGGCCGAAAAAATATTTGTTACGTACGCGCTGGAAGATGAATGGCAAGACGTAACGGCCCAGGACCGGGTGCTCGTTCAGGCAGCGGGCTTGAACGAAGCGGTTTCCGGAACCGTCTTGAGTGTATCTGAAGTTCCAGCAGATGATTCCAGGTGGCTGAAGGCATACCGCGCCTTGGATCCGAAAGAACAAGCCAATCCGATCGCTTTTTACGAAATGCAGATTCTGACGGACGAGCCAATTACGGAAGGCGTGCCGTTTGGCAGCACTGCCAATGCAGAAATTACCGTTATCGAAGCAGCGGATGCCATAGCGATTCCGCAGCCGTGGGTTTTTGACCGATACGACATGAGCGGTTCAACTTATGTGCTGAATGAAGCGGGCCTTGGAGCTGCAGTTCCGGTCACCATCAATTTTGATGTGGACGGCAAAGCAGTCCTGGCTGACGGCGTTGCAGCAGGCGCACTTGTGCTGAAGGACGACACATTAAGGAACTTTAAAACAGCGCCGAAAGTCTTTATGCCGTTTCCAAGTGAACGGCCCGACTACGAATTTGCCAAAAGCACCAATTGGCGAAAATATGTTGAGTTCTTGTTGGCGCAGTAAATGCTTAAACAATAAACCCCGAAAGCAGCAGCTTCCGGGGTTTTTCTATTGCCTAAAAACCAGTCATGAAAATGTGTGGGTGACAGGCACCGGTGCAATTGATACGATAATAGGATGAAAAGATAGCAGCAGCAAATAAGAGGCAGTATTGCCGTGAAAACTGATAACGAAACGGAGTGTTTGAGATGAAGGAAACAGATTGGCGGTTTAAAATCGCCAACCGCGAAGCACGGATTGGATTGGGCTTAGCGATTTTTAATTTTATTTGGTGGTTTGGCTTTGCATATGGAATGGGGTCGCGCCCCGTCGAAGAATACACCTACATTTTCGGTTTGCCGGATTGGTTTTTCTACAGTTGCGTCGTCGGCTTTCTGTTGATTGTGGTGCTTGTCATTGTCATTGTGAAGTTTTTCTTTGTAGAAGTGCCATTTGATGAGGAGGAAGACGAACGATGAACATTGCAGTAATCATTCCCATGATTGTATTTCTGGCTATCATATTTGCAATAGGGTACTGGTCGAGCACCAAATTGACGGCCGGATCCAGCTTTATCAATGATTATTTCCTTGGCAGCCGCGAGCTCGGCGGCTTTGTGCTGGCGATGACGATGGTCGCCACTTACGGCAGCGCCTCGAGTTTTCTTGGGGGACCAGGCACCGCTTATACGATGGGCTTCGGCTGGGTGCTGCTTGCCATGACGCAAGTGGTTACCGGCTATTTTGTCTTGATGATTTTAGGAAAGAAATTCGCCATCATGGCGCGCCGCTATGATGCGATTACGATGATCGACTTTTTAAAAGCGCGTTACCAAAGCAATTGGGTGGTCATCCTGTCTGCCCTCAGCATCATCATCTTTTTGTTTTCAGCGATGGCAGCCCAGTGGATTGGCGGGGCGCGCCTTGTTGAATCGCTGACCGGCTTGTCTTATAACACGGCTTTGTTCATTTTTGCCGTTTCTGTACTTGTCTACGTGACCATTGGCGGTTTCCGGGCGGTTGCGGTGACCGATGCGGTTCAGGGAGCGGTCATGTTTATCGGCACATTGATCCTATTGATTGCGGTCATCATTGCGGGCGGCGGCATTCCGAACATCATGAACGACTTGATCAATGAAAACCCGAATCTCGTGACGCCTTTTGGCACGGACGGCAATTTAAGCATGGCGTATGTGTCGTCTTTCTGGATTCTGGTTGGTGTTGGAGTCGTCGGCTTGCCGCAGATTACGGTCCGGGCCATGTCTTATAAAAATTCCAAATCGATGCACCGGGCATTGATCATCGGCACGGTTGTGACCGGCTTTATCATGCTGAACATGCACATGATCGGCATTTTTGCCCGGCCGATCTTGCCGGGAATTGAAATCGGCGACAAAGTCATTCCGCTAATTGCGCTGGAAACCCTGCCGGCCTGGGCCGCAGGGATTGTCCTTGCCGCTCCGATGGCCGCTATCATGTCGACTGTCGATTCCTTATTGATTCTTGTTTCTTCTACCATCGTAAAAGACGTGTATTTGAATTACATCAAACCGGATGCGGATTTAAAAGCCATCAAGCGTATTTCGTTCGGCATCACGGGGGCCCTTGGCGTCGTTGTGTTCCTGCTGGCGCTTGATCCGCCGGAACTGTTGATTTTCCTGAACCTGTTCGCCTTTGGCGGTTTGGAAGCGGCGTTTATTTGGCCGGTCGTGCTTGGGCTTTACTGGAAATGGGGCAATAAATACGGTGCCATCGCCTCAATGATTGTCGGCATCACAAGCTACGTGGCGCTGCACTTTTACAACAATGCCAACGGGGAATTGTTCGGCGTGCATACCGTCACGTTTCCGGTTGTTTTATCCTTCATCGCTTTTATCGTGTTTAGCCTGCTGATCGGCCGGAAAGCATATGACTATAATGTGAAAACGATTAAATAAGGAAGAGCCGTTTACTTTGCCGTTGATTCAGCGTAAAATGAGTGGATAATTCGGAACTCGAAAGAAGGCTGAGCTGGATTGAATCAATGGAAAATCTATGCCATTTTAATATTTGTCATGCTGATATGGGGGTTTAATTTACCTTCTGTAAAATACCTGGTTGAATTTGTGGACCCGATCACCTTAACTGCTTTTCGCATTCTCACAGCCGCAGCGACGATTTTTGTGATTCTCGCCGGTATGAAACTGTTGCGGCTGCCGCGAAAAAACGAATGGAAATTCATCTTGCTGGGGGCACTGCTCAATGTAGTTGGCCACCATTATTTCCTGTCGAGCGGACTTGCACTTACTTCAGGAACGAATGCTGGATTGATTCTGGGGACAGGCCCGATGCTGACAGCTGTGCTGGTTTCGTTGATTCTGCGCAGCTATCCGTCTAAACTGCAGTGGATTGGCGTGGTGATCGGTCTTGCCGGTGTATCTGCGACTGTCCTGGTTGGCGGCGGCGAGACGGCGGGCATGAACATCGGGGATGTTTTTGTCTTCCTGTCCATTTTGGTCCAAGTGCTTAGCTATATTGTCATTTCGAAAGCTGCCGGCTCTATGGACCCGCGTCTATTGACTGCGTATATGTTCATCATCGGCGCCGGCGTCTTGTTCATCATTTCACTGATCCAAGAACCGGGGGAAATTGCCGCTTTCGCAGATGTTCCTTCAACTTTCTGGGTAGCGTTTTTCTTTTCGGCTGTACTCGGGACGGCTGTCGGACATTTGCTTTACAATTATTCCATCGGGCAGGCGGGGCCAACCAAAGCCGCTATTTTCATGAACCTGAATACTTTTTTCTCACTTGTAGGAGCGGCTGTCATTTTGGGCGAAGTAATCACAACCAATCACCTTTTCGGTTTGGTGCTGATAATCGTCGGCGTCCTGTTCGGATCCGGTGCAGCAGAAGACTTGTTGAAAAAACGGAGAAAGCGGCTCAGCTTATGAGCCACATCAGACTGTAGACGAAGTGTAACTTTAATGAATAGAGATGTATAAACCCAACCGGTTCGGCCACTTCGCTTTCCGTGGGCTCAGCTTCAGCCTCCTCGTCGCTTCGAAAACCCGCTGCTCCTGCATCGCTTCGCTAGCTTCGTCGCAAAGACTTGGCCTCACTGCCTTCGGCCAATGTCTTGCCTGCGGGGTCTTCAGCTTTCGCTGTCCCACAGGAGTCTTCGTGGCCGAACCGGTTGGAGCTTCTCTTTGATTCATTAGTGAATATGAATTGAATCCAATTTTAAGTTTAAACAAACATCTTTATGAGGAAAAGCGACGCCTCTTAATAGCCATCATGTTAGGGGTCCGGAGTGAAAGCCGGCGACTCCAGCGGGGCAGCGTAGCGACGAAGTGCCGAAATCCACTCGGGACGTCAGTTCCGAGTTAGTTCGGTGCGAGCCCGCGGAACGCGTCCGGCTGAAATGGAGGATCCGGGTTTTCCTGTTGTCTGTGCATTCCCCTCTCATGCGTAAAAATTCTTTTGTCTACAAGCCCAGCGGCTCAGCTTATGAGCCGCTTTTTTCTATATGGGAACGGTCTCTCTTTATTTTCCGGCAATTTGCAATATAATAGAGGAAAGCCAAAATACGAAATGGAGTTTTTGTTCATGCCACTTACATTAAATCCGCGCGCAGAAGCGCTTCGTGTGTCAGGGATCCGCCAGTTTTTCAATCAGTTGGTGAATTACCCGGATGCCATCAATTTAACCATCGGCCAGCCGGATTTTCCGACGCCGGAACCGGTCAAAGAAGCCGGCAAAGCTGCCATTTCAGCCAATTTGACCGGATACACCCATAATGCAGGGCTCTTGGAGCTGCGCCAGGAAATAGCGGCGTTTTTCCAGGATACTTATGGACTTACATACAATCCGCAAACCGAGATTATTGCGACAAACGGCGCCAGTGAAGCATTGGATGCGGTTTTCCGGACGATTCTTTTGGAAGGCGATGAAGTGATCATTCCCGCACCGTGCTTTGCGGGCTATGAGCCGATTGTGGAATTGAACGGCGGCAAGCCGGTCTTGCTCGATACATCAGAAACGGGGCTGGTGCCGACAGCGGAAGCCATCCGGGCGCTCGTCACCGAGAAAACGAAAGCGATCCTGTTTAATTTCCCGTCCAACCCGACAGGCGTCACGTTAACGAAAGCCCAAATGGAACCGCTCGTGGAAGAGCTCAGCAAACACGAGATTTTTGTCGTGACCGATGAAATCTACAGCGAAAATACATTTGCAGGCACCCATACCTCTTTCGCCTGCTTTGAGTCGATCCAAGACCGGACGTTTCTGGTCCACGGCTTGTCCAAGTCCCATTCGATGACGGGATGGCGCATGGGCTTTTTATTGGGGCCGGAACAGTATGTGCAGCAAGTGCTGAAAGTACATATGTACAATACGGTATGTGCCTCGGTGCCGAGCCAGTACGCAGCGATCGAAGCGCTAAAAAACAACCGCGATGCACCGGAAGTGATGAACCGCGCGTACCGCGAGCGCTGCGATTTTGTTTACGGCAAGCTGGTTGAAATGGGCTTGGAAGTTGTCAAACCGAAAGGCGCCTTCTATATATTTCCTTCCATTGCCAAATACGGCATGACGTCGTTTGAATTTGCGACGGCTTTATTGAAAGAAGGGGGAGTCGCAGCTGTCCCGGGTTCGGCATTTACGAAAACCGGAGAAGGCTTCCTGCGGATTTCCTACGCCTATTCCATGGAGACGCTTGAAGAGGCAATGAAGCGAATGGGCGACTGGCTGAAAATGCTGGAAAGCAAAAGCAAGTAACATAAAGCAAGCGGAACAGCATCAAGAGGAGGGCATAGAGATGACGGCATACTGGGGGACTCCCGAAAAGTTGCAGGAATTATTGATTGAGCTGGTGAGTTGGAAAAGCATGACGCTGACAGATGGCGAAGTCCAATTCGCTTATAAATTAAAAGAAAAGATGGAGATGCTGCCGTATTTCCAGGAGCATCCTGAGCGCTTGTCGCTCAGTGAAGTAAACTGGGGGCGCGAAAACCTGACGGCGCTTTATAAGCATCCGGAAGCAGCGGAAACGATTGTGCTGATCAGCCATTACGATACCGTGCACACTTCCGAATACGGCGATTTGGAGCCACTGGCCTGCAGCCCGCTGGAATTGGCGGAAGCGTTCAAGAAAGTGCAGGATGAATTGGACCCGGAAGCGCAAGCGGATCTGCAGTCGGGTGAATACCTGTTTGGCCGTGGCACGATGGACATGAAGGCGGGCCTTGCGCTTCATATGGCATTGATTGAAAAAGCGGCAGCTGAAGAGTGGCCGATCAATCTGCTGTTGGTGACGGTAGCGGACGAAGAAGTGAATTCCGCCGGCATGCGCTACGGCGTTTCGAAACTGCTGGATCTCGAGCGGGAATTCGGCCTTGAGTATATTCTGTTCCTAAACGGCGAACCCGTCTTTGCCCAATATCCGGGTGATATGGCCCATTACATCTACACCGGTTCGATTGGGAAAATCATGCCATCAGCGCTCTTTTACGGCAAAGAAACGCATGTCGGCGAGCCGCTGTCAGGCATTACATCCAGCTACATCTCGACGTATTTGACGCACCGCATGGAATGGAACACCTCTTTCCGGGAAACCGTCTACGGAGAAACCACGCCGCTTCCGGTGACGCTGATGCAGCGCGATATGAAGCTCGAGTATTCGGCGCAGACGCCGTACCGGACCAGCGCGATGTACAACGTCTTTTTAATGGAGAAAACCGCAGAAGAAGTGTTTGATCAATTCGAGAAAGTGGCTATTGAAGCGATGGAACATTGCACGCGCGATTATTTGGCAATGTGTGAGCGAGAAAAAATCGAACCGCTAGGAGAAATCCGGGTTCTTCGCTTTGAGGAACTGATGAAATACGCCATCAATAAATTCGGCATCGACTACGTCAACGCGGCGCTTTACGACACGATGATGCATCCGGAATGGGACGTCCGCGATAAATCAATGCGCATTGTCGATATCCTGTTGATCAATTGCCAGGAACTGACGCCGGCAACGGTTCTGTTGTACGCACCGCCATATTATCCGGCTGTGAATTCATCGGAGGACGAACTCGTCAAGCGCTGCCTGCAGCAAGTGTCGGCAAATGCGGAGGAGAAATTCGGCCTGAAACTGCAGCAGATCCATTACTTCAACGGCATCTCTGATTTAAGCTATGTGAACTACACCGACCAAAACGGCGGCTGGATGACATACGAAAAAAACACGCCGGTTTACGGCGACCAATACAGCATTCCGTTCCAGGCGATGAAGCATTTGAAAGCGCCCGTATTCAATGTCGGGCCATTCGGAAAAGACGCCCATAAACGCACCGAACGGCTGCACATCAAAAACACCTTTGAAGAAATGCCCATTTTGCTGGAAGAAATGATCTTATCGATAGCGGTGAAAAGCCCAATCAGTGAATAAAAGAAGGCCTTCGCGGAGAGCGGAGGTCTTTTTTGTGGAAGGCGTTTGGAAGAACTTCGATAGAAAGCGGGGAAACACTGATTGAAAATTCGAAAACTCCGGTAGGGACGTGAAAAACTTTGATAGCAATCAAATAAACAACGATAGAAACAGCAGAAGACGCTGGTAAGAATTTTACGGCATTTCGCGGCAAGCGAAATGCATCGTTTTTTAAAAAGGAGACCTTTGCAGTTTGCAAAGGTCTTTTCCGTTCAAGGTTTTGGGTAGCGGCAAGCAGATTTTTATAAGAACATCGATAAGAAGCTTCATAACTTCGAAAGAAACGTGAAAAACTCCGATAGAAAAACGGAAAACTTCGATAGAAATAAAAAAAGCATAGATAAAACCTGTTAAAAACTTCGAAAAGGAATCTCCCCGATTGAAAAACTATGACCTTCAAATCTCATTTTCTCTACGAAATAACGCTTCAAAAACGAGATTTGGATATTTATGGAATATCTATGCACTGCTTGATACAATAGAGCAAGGAGGTGAGAAAAATAAT
This sequence comes from Planococcus glaciei, assembly GCF_900099655.1. Lineage (GTDB taxonomy): Bacteria > Bacillota > Bacilli > Bacillales_A > Planococcaceae > Planococcus > Planococcus glaciei. The sequence continues at coordinate 88,730 of NZ_FNDC01000009.1, read as the reverse complement.
CATTAAATACCGAGAACGCACAGAGAAAATTGCCGCTTATGAAGCCTTATTAAAAAGGCTGCCGGTTGGCCATGAAAAAACTGGAACTGTCCTTGAAATGTTGAACTACGAAAGAGCAGGTGCAGGAGGAGAAGAGAGGGTGGACGAACTTCTTTCATTCTTTGAACCGAACTATCCCTTTGTTGTGATCCAAGATTTGTCGCTGCCAGACCGCAGCCAGATCGATACGATCATCATTACTCAAGACCGCCTATTGATATTGGAAATTAAAAATATGGGAGGAAAGTTGAGGCTCCAAACAAACCCCAGTGTACTGCATCAAACTTATCAAAATGGAAACCAGCGCTATTTCAAAAGCCCCGTAGTTCAAGCTGAAACGGCAAAGATAAAAATGGAAAAGATCCTTGGGAAAATTGGATACATCTTGCCAGTTCAAACGGCCGTCATCATGGCCTATCCTTCGCAAGTCATTGAAAACGTGCCGCCGGACGCAACGGTATGGATTGCAGATGAATTGTTTTTTCAGCTTCATCGCATGGAAATCGGCAATCAGCTTCTAACTGAAGAACAATTGTATGCGCTCGGTGCACAACTGCTAACCATGGATCAAAAATACCAGCCGTTTCCCTTAGCCCCTAACTTGAGAATCAACCCACGAGACATCCAGCCAGGTGTATATTGCCCTCGATGCCGATTGAGAAAAATGAACCGTATTGTACGCAAATGGGAATGTGCACCATGCAATTTATTTAGCAAAGATGCGCACTTAGAAGCTATCGACGAATGGTTTATGCTCATCAAACCAACCATCACTACAAATGAATGCAAAATATTTCTAGGTGTGCAGACGATAGACACAGCAAAACATGCTTTGCGGAGAAATAACCTGGAAGAAGTCGGTGGAAGAAGACAACGATTCTACAGGCAAAAACAAGAACAGCGTTAGAAACGGTGAAAACTTTGATAGAAAACCTAAAAACTCTGATAGAAATCGAAAATGCACAGATAGAACCTGCCCCGCATTTCGCCAACAGCGAAATGAATCTTTAGTCTTTGAGGAGACCTTCGCGTGAAGCGAAGGTCTTTTCCATTCAGTTTACTTGAACTTGGCTTTTGAGCAGGTGGTGTGTACCAGAACATCGATAGAAACTTTCGAAACATCCATAAGAACTCGAAAAACATTGATAGAAATCCGGAAAACTCCTTTAGAAACAAAAAAACAATGATAAAAAGCGCCCAAAACGTAGACAAACCCTTTGCATTTCTTCACCTTTCTGGTCTTCAGAAGCCGAAAATAATCCTTCCTGTCCTACAACACCACCGTACATTCATGTACAATTTAAGCTATACATAGTAGGAGGAGATCGAGATGAAGATTGTAAAGGCTGAAATTTACAGAGTGGAATTTCCGTTGAAAGAACCGTTTATCATTTCCTACGCGACGTATCCGAATATGCCGGCGGTCATTTTGAAGCTGGAAACGGATACCGGAATCTTCGGATACGGCGAAGCGGTTCCGGATGAACATGTTACCGGAGAGCAGGTCAGCGGGACATATGAAATCTTAAAGAACGTCCTCGTTCCCGAAATTCTTGGCCAAAGCCCGTTCGATATCGAAGGGATTCACCATCTCATGAATGCGGCCATCGCCCGCAACCCAGCCGCAAAAGCCGCGATCGACATTGCATGCTACGACTTGATGGGAAAAGCGGCAGGCCAGCCGGTCTATAACTTGATCGGCGGACAGGCGCACGAAGGTTTGCAGTATCCGAAAGTGCTCAGCATCGAAGCGCCGGAAATCATGGCGGAAAAAGCAAAACGGGCAATGGACCAAGGATTCAGCAGTTTGAAGCTGAAAGTGGGCGGCAGCGACTCGGCAACCGATATTGCACGCATTTATGCTGTTCGGGAAGCGGTCGGGCCGTCTATGCCGATCCGCATCGATGTCAATCAAGGGTGGAAAACAGTCGGGCATGCGGTACAGACGATCAACCAATTAGCGGATGCCCATCTTACTTGGATCGAACAGCCGATTCGCATGGGCGATATCCGCGGGCTTGCCGATGTCCGCCGAAAAACCTCGACACCGATCATGGCGGACGAAAGCGTCCAAACGATGGAAGACGTGCTCGAAATCATCCGTCTGGAAGCAGCCGATTACATCAACATCAAATTGATGAAATGCGGCGGCATCTTCCCGGCAATCCAAATGGCAAAAGCGGCGGAAGCAGCCGGCATCGTTGCGCAAATCGGTTCGATGGTGGAGTCGTCTGTCGGTTCTGCTGCCGGCTACCATGCCGTCATGGCGCGCCGCAACATCCAATCCGCGGAACTGACAGGGCCGCTTCTGTTCTCAGAAGAAATCGGCAACCTGGACTACCAATTGCCATACGTCAAGCTTTCGGGTGAACCCGGACTCGGCATCCGGGTAGACGAAAGCCAGCTTCAAAAACTGACAGTAGCTTCTTGCATGGTGGAAGGGGAGGAACAGACAGATGGACAATAAAACGAAAATCTTGGAATACTTTGATCATTTCCATGCCCATCCGGAAGCCAGTTGGCAAGAAGTCGAAACGACGAAAAAGCTGGCGGAAATCATGGAAGACCTCCAAGTCAATTATCATACATTCGATGACGTGACCGGATTGATTGCGGAAATCGGCGAAGGGCAACGAGTGGTCGCGGTCCGCGCCGACATCGATGCTTTGTGGCAGGAAGTGCGCGGGAAAGTCCAAGCGAACCATTCGTGCGGCCATGATGCGAATATGGCCATGGTTTTGGGAGCGCTGCTTTATTTGAAAGACGAACCACTGGCAAAACGGATCCGGTTCATTTTCCAGCCGGCAGAAGAAAAAGGCAACGGTTCGCTTGCCATGATTGAACGTGGTGCACTGGAAGAAGTGACGCATTTATACGGTGTGCATTTGCGGCCAATCGAGGAATTGCCGTTTGGCGAAGTTGCGCCTGCCATCCATCACGGGTCGGGGATTTTCCTGAAAGGCAAAATCACCGGCGTGGATGCGCACGGTGCGCGACCGCATCAAGGAAAAAACGCCATTGATGTGATTGCGGCCATTCATCAATTTGTAAAATCGATTTACTTTTCGCCGTTCGAATCGTATTCAGCGAAATTGACGAATATCCAGGCGGGCGGCGAATCGCTGAATATCATCCCGGGAAGCGCGGCTTTCGCCCTTGATGTGCGGTCTCAGTCCAATAGCCTGATGGCGGAACTGCGGCAGCGCATCGATGCAGGGCTCCAATCAATTGCTGCCCTGCACGAAGTGGACATCACCTGGGAGTGGGATGACTACACACCAGCCGCTGAAGTGTCAGACGAAGCAATGCAAATTGCCGACAGCGCCATCCGGTCCCTATTGGGAGAGGAAAGGACTGCGGCGCCGCTCGAAACGACCGGAGCCGATGATTTCCATTTCTACACGATTAAAAAACCGGAACTGAAAGCGGCGATGCTTGGCATCGGAGCCGACCTTGCACCGGGGCTTCACCATCCGGAGATGGCATTCAATAAAGATGCGCTCGATATCGGGGCGCGTGTCCTGGCTGAAACTTTACAGAAAAGTTAATAAGTTTTTCGCTAGTATGTTCAGGGTATTGTACAAAAGTTGAAGTGCATCTAAGATTAAAACTTATGGATCAAAAAGTAATTAATCACATACGCATTAATATATGAATGATCCGTTCACGCTTCAGGGCAATACATTTTCTTGGACTCACAAGATTGCCGTGCAAACGTGGCAAGTAAGCAAAACTACAGCTACGAGGAGAAACTTTATGGACACTATTTTGGACGGGTTGACGTGGATCGTCGACGAAGGAAACAATCTATTATGGACGTATATTTTAATTGCGCTGCTCTTGGGGCTTGGCGTTTATTTCACTGTGCGCACGCGATTCGTGCAGATTCGACTGTTCGGCGAAATGTTCCGCGTCATCACGGAGAAAAAAGACGGAGATGACGGCGTTTCGGCATTTCAGGCGTTTACGATTTCCACAGCATCGCGCGTAGGTACAGGGAATATCACCGGTGTGGCGCTTGCCATTGCGATCGGCGGGCCGGGAGCGGTTTTTTGGATGTGGATGGTCGCGTTGATCGGAATGTCCACCGCGTTTATCGAAAGTACATTGGCGCAAGTGTATAAAGTGAAAGACGGAGACCAATTCCGCGGCGGGCCGGCTTATTACATGGAAAAAGCGCTCGGCAACCGCAAATTGGGAATTACCTTCGCCATTCTTTTAACATTGGTTTTCGGATTTATATTTAACTCGGTACAATCCAATACAATCGCCCAGTCATTTGGGGATGTCTTCAGTATTCCGGAATGGACGGTTGGCGTCGGGCTGGTTATTTTGACGGCATTGATCATTTTCGGCGGGGTTAAACGTATTGCACACGTAACCCAAGTATTGGTGCCAGTTATGGCTGTCTTATACATATTGGTCGCATTCTATGTGGTCATCATGAACATCAGCGAAATTCCGGCCGTATTCGCATTGATCGTGAAAAGTGCATTTGGCCTTGAAGAAGCAGCGGGAGGCGCAATCGGCGCAGCCATCATGCAAGGTGTGCGCCGCGGCTTGTTCTCCAACGAAGCAGGCATGGGATCGGTTCCGAACGCAGCAGCTGCTGCGAACGTATCGCACCCTGCCAAGCAAGGGCTTGTTCAAAGCTTGGGCGTCTTCTTTGACACCATTATCATTTGTTCAGCTACTGCTTTTATCATTATTTTGGCTGGCGTCTACAAAACAGGCGAACAAGAAGGGATTTTGCTGACACAAGCTTCATTGAACGTTCACGTCGGAGACTGGGCGCCTTACTTCCTGGCCGCAGCCATTATGTTCTTCGCGTTCAGTTCAATCATCGGGAACTATTATTACGGGGAAACCAACATTGAATTTATCAATGCCCATATGACGTGGTTGACGGTTTACCGTTTCGGCGTATTGGCAATGGTCATGTTCGGTTCCTTGGCGCAAGTGGCGCTGGTTTGGAATATGGCCGACTTGTTCATGGGAATCATGGCAGTCTTGAACTTGGTGGTGATTGCGATGCTCGGCAAGATCGCTTTCAAAGTGCTGAAGGATTACACTGATCAGCGTAAAGCCGGCAAGAATCCGGAATTCTATGCCAAAAATATTCCGGGGTTGAAAAATACGGAATGCTGGGGCGAACATAGCAGAGATTAACCTAAAAACACATTTGCCCTAGGGCGGATGTGTTTTTTTCTGCCTTGGAACAGGCAGAATCGTGGTACAATCCATGTATGAAAAAATTAATCGTTTTTGTTATCTTATTTATTGTATTGTTTGTATCTTCCGGCCAGACATACGAAGAACAGACCTTGATTCCGGCATTGGAAAAGTATTTGCCTTCCGAGCCGTTCAAAGAGACGCTTAGCCATTTGCAAATTCCTTATTGGGGCACTTACGTATCCGTTGAAGAAAGGGGTTATTACCAATTTGTCGAGTTTCTGCTTCGCAAAGGCGCCCATGTCGGGATGTTTGGCCTTATTGCGCTGGCGGTGCTGAACTTATTGCCAAAGCCGCGTGTTTGGCTTGCTTTTGTGATTACAGTAGCGATTGCGTTGATGGATGAATACCATCAATCGTTAACCGGCGGCCGTACACCTACGACGCACGATGTCCTGCTCGATGCTTTCGGAGCGCTGCTGTTTTTAAGCGTTTGGACCCTTTGGCATAGACGAAAGAAGAAAGTGGAAAAACATGAACATGAATATGCAAAGCAATAAAGACGGTGCCGGAATCAATTCGGCATCGTTTTTATTGTTATTTTTCAAGTCTCTTCTTATAAGTAAATATTTTACTTTAAATTATTAAAAGTACTTGTTATTCCCTAACTTCCTAGAGATAAACATTAAAATGAGCACAAAAATGCATTTGTAATATAAATGTAATGAAAGGTAGTACATTTATCTGATACACTCAATAGTGTATTAAGTACTACTTGGAAAAATAAATGATTCGATGTCTGATCAACATCTAGAATCCACAAACTAACAGAGGTGTCCAATTGAAAAAACGTTTAATAGTTATGATGATTGCTGTATTGATTTTTACAGCTAGTCCGTTCATGTCAAATGAAACCGAAGCAGCCAGTGGAACAGTAACACCAGATGACTTAGTCGCATACGCAAAGACATTTACAGGAGTGCCATATAAATGGGGCGGAACAACACCTTCAGGTTTTGACTGCTCGGGTTACCTTCAATATGTATTCAATCATTTCGGAATTTCCATTCCGCGTGTTTCTGCGGATCAATATAAAACGGGTACATGGGTATCAAAAAGCAACTTGAAAAAAGGGGATATGGTGTTCTTTGGCGCAAGCTCCGGTTCAACCAAAGTCACACATGCAGGCATTTATGTAGGAAATGGCGGGTTTATCTCTGCGACATCAAGCAAAGGGATTGCCACGGAAAATATTAATACCAATCCATACTGGGCACCGCGTTACATCGGAGCAAAGCGTTACAGCAGTGTAAAAGAAGCGCCGATTACAGTGTCGGCACCGAAAAAACAGCTTCCAGTTGGCCAATACTATGATGTATCAACCGGGTTTTGGGCATACGGCGCCATCAAAGATTTGAGTGCAAAAGGCATCATTACCGGATATGACGTCAGTGTCTTTAAACCGCAGAATGCGGTAAACCGCGCAGAAGCGGCTACCATGATTTCCAAAGCAATCGGGCTTAAGCCAATCAGCGGCAGTGCCTTCAGCGATGTATCTTCAACTTATTGGGCAGCAGGCTACATTAATGCTGCGAAAAGAGCAGGCATCATCGACGGACGCGGCAATGGCAAATATGCACCAACAGCAAAAGTTACACGTGCTGAAATCAGTGCAATGCTGACAAGAGCGTTCACGATGAAAGCATCTTCAACTTCAGTGTCTTTCAAAGACATGAAAGGCCACTGGGCTGAAGCTTCCGTTATCAAAGTTGCTTCAAATAAGTTGGCTACAGGCTACAACGATGGCACATTCAAGCCAGACAGCAACGCTACACGTGCTGAAATGGCTACGTTCATCCACAGAGCAATCACTAAGTAAATAGAACATTAAAAAAGGAGCTTTCTGAGGAAAGCTCTTTTTATCATTGAAAGAACAGTCATTATAATCGGATCAGCAATAAAAAAAGACAGTCCAGTGATGCAACTCGGGACTGTCTTTTGCAATTTATTTTAATGCGTTGCTCAGGATCTGGGCATTTTCTGCACGCGTGATCGGGTTTTCCGGACGGAATGTGTTGTCGTCATATCCAGTTACAATCTTGTTTTCGAACACTGCTTGAACAGCGTCATAATAATATGCGGAAGCAGATACATCGGTGAATGGGGCTTGCTGTGTGCTCTTTAGTTTATAAATGCGTTGCATAATGACCGCCATATCTCCGCGCTTGATTGGCGTATCCGGCGAAAACTTGGTTGCCGAAGTGCCGCTGATATAGCCGAGTTCATAAGCGCTGTTGATATAGCCCGCGGCGTATGACGTTTTCGGCACGTCAGTAAATTTATGGTTGGTGTTGTTCTTATTCCAATTCAGTGCCCGCCCAAGCATGGTAACTGCTTCTCCGCGTGTGATGGAGCTGTTCGGACGGAACGTGCCATCCGGGAATCCATTGGTGATTTTCAAGTCGAACACTTTCTGGATAGCTGGAGTGTACCAATAATTGAGTTTCAGATCCGGGAACAAGGCCGCTTTGGAAGACAAGGATTGAACGAGGCCGTGCCCGTACAGATTGTCCCGCCCTTTAGCGCCAAGGTCCACCGCTGCTCTATTGACGGTTGCGCGCAGCTGTCCGTTCGACAAATGCGGGTAGGCTTCCTTGTATTGAGCAAAAGTGCCGGCAACGAACGGCGCTGCCATGGATGTTCCCTCGGAAACGAAATAATCGTCCTGAGTTGAGGTTTTGAGGTCGACAAATGTACTTTTAATATTTTCTCCAGGCGCTACGAGCTCTTGGTTAGGGCCGTAATTGGAAAAATAGGACAGTTTATTTAATGGTGATACGGAGCCTACAGCAATTACTGAAGATAGGCGGGCCGGGAACAATACATCTTTGATTTTTGTATTTGCCCGGTCGTTTCCGGAAGCTGCAATAATGACGATGCCTTTGTCATAAGCTTTTTTAACAACTTCCTGAAGCGCTTGGCTGTTTGTTTCCGTTGTTAAACTGAGATTAATAATATCCATCTTCTGATCAATGGCCCATTGGATGCCGGCAATAACGTCAGAGACATCGCCCATGCCAAAATCGGAAAGGACGCGCACCGAGTAAATGGAAGCATCAGGCGCTACGCCGACTGTGCCGATTGAGTTGTTCTGCGCCCCGATGATGCCCGCAACATGTGTGCCGTGCCCGAATTTATCGCTGAACGTATTGAGATCAGCAATTTTAGAAACGCCGCCGGCAATTTTCAAGTCAGGATGGTTCTTGTTGATTCCGGAATCTACGACTGCAATCTTGACGCCTTTGCCGGTATAGCCGAGTTTTGTGGCCGTATTGGCTTTGATGTGTTTGTAGCCCCATGTCTGCACTTGGACAGCAGCTTTTACGGTCTGGTCTTCTTCGATATATTCAATAGAAGAATCTGCAGCGGCGGCCTGTACAGATGGCTGGTCCGGCACAGTGGCAACAACTGCATGAATGCTATTCAATTCCTCCTGCACTACTGCGCCCATTTCTTCCAATACTTCAAAATCAATTTCATCCTTAAATGAAATAATCACTTTGTCGGTTTCACTTTCAGAAGCGGAGACTTCTGTTTGGTGAAGATTAAATGAGCCAAGAGCAATGGCGAAAGCTGCAAGAATATACATTTTTTTCAATAGATTCCCTCCGTGTCCAAACTGTTTTCTTGTAGTATAGCGCAATACAAAAAAAAGCGGGCTAAAAAGCCCGTTTTTTTAATAATTAATTATTCTCTTTCCATTTGTAATAATCTTCGATGCCGCCTGCAATTGCTTCAGCAGAACGCTGTTTGTAAGTGGCAGAAGCCAATTTGGAAGCGTCTGTGCTGTTTGTAATAAATCCTAATTCCACTAATGCAGCAGGAAGAGGGTTCGAGCCGATAACCAAGTAGCCCGCTTCTTTGACGCCGCGGTTTGTGTTGTTCATTGCTTTATATAGACGGTTTTGGATAAAGGTCGCCAATTGTTTGCTGTCTTGGGCCCGTTGGTCCAACGCTGCAGAGTAGAAGGTTTCGGAACCGCTTGCTGCTGGAGTTGCCGCATTCGTATGGATGCTGACAAATGCGTTTCCGCCGCTCTTGACTGCCAAGTCTACCCGGCTTGCAAGTGGAATGAAAACGTCTGTCGTACGAGTCATGTATACGGAAATGCCTTTATTTTTAAGAATGGCTTGGGCACGTTTTGCAACATCAAGGTTGATTGCTTTTTCTTGAAGGCCATTTGCAACTGCACCTGGGTCGGTACCGCCGTGGCCTGGATCAAGAACGACAAATCTTTTTGCGTTTACGACAGGAACAACTGTTTTTGAAAGGTAAGCCGTGCTGACATAGCCGGTCAAAGTACCGCTTTTGCCGTAAGCCCAACTGCCGTTATAGCCATATACCTGGAATTTAGCGCCTTTGTTGATTTTGCCTACTGAACTATAGCTGACGTCAGGGCCTTTACGGACGTTCAAGTTGTCTACAGTCACATTCATTTCGGAAATCATGACGTTTTTGAAAACCACTCGGAAATCCGTATTGAGTCCGCGTGCGACAAAAGCTGCAAACTCTCTTCTGTTCAAGTTTTTGTTTGGTTCGTAATTTCCGGAGCCAGTGCCGTTCGTGATGCCGGCTGTTGCAATTCGGTTGACTGCTGTGTAAAGGCTGGTCGAACTAGCATCGGTTTTAATATCCATGAAATAAACATGTCCGGACTTTGTCAGGTTAAAAGCACGGCTGATCAGGTAAGCCATCTCACCGCGGGTCATTGTATCCTTTGGACGGAAATTGCCATTTGAATCGCCGGTAATGATTCCTTTGTCAACAGCTGACTGGATGTAGCCGGAAGCGTAGCTTTTTGAATCCACATCTTTAAAGGAAGTTTTTCTCGGAGTGCCCTTCAAATTGATGGCGCGGCCGATCATTGTTGCTGCTTGTTCACGCGTTACAGATTCAGTAGGGCCGAAAGTCGTTCTGGATGTTCCGTTGATTAAGCCTTTCTGCCACAAATAGATAATTTCTTTATCGGTTGTCTTTATATCTTTAAATGGAACTCCAGCTGCAGAAGCGCTGTGTGAGCCCAGAGAAGTAATCACTAAAATCATCGCAACGAAGAAGAGGCTAGCTTTTGTTAATAGGTTTTTCATAATTTGAGTATTTCCCCCTAATAGGTTTTTAGTATTTCATGTAGTTAGTTTAGCAGACTTTAGTTCTAAAATATCCCTTTTTTTGATAAATGAGAATAAAGGCAGGTTTAAAAAAAGAATTTCGGGGTAGCACCTTTGTTCGTAGTAAAAAATACCTTTAAAATTATAATTTATTTCTAATTATTTTATAAATGACAAAATATTGTAAAAATAATGAAAGTATCTATACCATTTGGTAATAAGCTGAATTATATTGAGAATGAACTAAATGCGACTTAATGTTAAATATATGCATAAATTAGATAAAAAGTATGATATTTATTGTTCTGCTTTTCATATAAGGTATTTACTACAGGGAAGGTCAAAAGAACGAGTTTGGTTTTTCTGAGATAAAGGATTTTATTTCCAATAAGGGGGATTCAATAAAGAATGAAGAAACTATTATTGATGGCAATCACGGCGGTACTGGCATTATCATTATTCAGCCCGTCGCTGGTGCAAGCGGCAGATGACCTGAGCGGGCATCGATACGAAAAAGAGATGAGGGAATTGATGGCGCTCGGCGTAATATCCGGCTATCCAGGCGGATCGATTCAACCGGAACGCGAAGTGACGCGGGCAGAATTTGCGAAGATGGTCATTAAAACCTTTGGGCTTGGCACAGATATAGAAAGTGCCCAATTCAAAAGTGCTGGATTGGCAAGCCCCGAAGTAACGGCTGCAGCTGTAAATTTCAAAGATGTCCAAGCTGGCCAGTGGTTTTACCAGCCGGTAATGGATGCGGTACAAGCGGGAATCGTCCAAGGATATCCGGACAAAACATTCAAACCGGATGCCTCCATCACACGTGAACAAATGGCGACGATGGTATCCCGCGCATTGACGGCCAAAGGTGTGAAAGTGGATGTGGCAACGACTGCGGCCTTGGAATTTAAAGATTTATCTACTATATTGAAAGACCATGTAACGGATGTCCGCATTCTTTCGCATTTAGGAATTTTACAAGGGAATTCGGACGGCACCTTCAAACCGAAAGACAGTTCAAAAAGATGGATGGTGGCGCTTGTTATGCTGAGAGCAAAAGAGCACACGGATGTACCTGAAGTGCCTGTAGCCAAAGAATTCCAGGCGGTTACAGTCACAGCAGATAAAACAACCGTAGTAAAACATTTTGATGCTTTCTCAGAAGCGAAAAAATACGTTCAAGGCAATTCAAACACGCAGGCAGTTGAACGCAGCAACAAAGTTCTTTGGATGAAACAAGGCATTGCGTTTACTAACGCATTCACTGAAATTTATCCGACAGAAGCATTAAAAGCTTCTGCCGGAACGTTTCGCCCTTACGTACCGGCGAGCACCGAATTGAAGTTTCTTGATGCTACGGATAAAACAGTTAAAGTGGAATTAGCCGGAAAAATCGGCTATATCAGCCATAGCGTGCTCCGGCTGATTCCGGAACAGCAGAAGAAAGGGCAGTCGTATTATGAAGTTTCAACGGCTGGCAACCTGGTCCATAAAATTTACAACCATTCAAATGGCAGCCTTGCCTCTGCCGGGGAAATCGGCAAAGCGCCGAAAGAATTTGTAGCGGGGATGAAGTATTACAGCTGGGACGGGGCAACATTCACTAATGCATCCGGTGCGCTCGTTACAGAAGCGCATCAGTATTTCAACAAATTGCCGCTTCGTACAGCATCCAACTACACCGCTGCAGAATTGGACAAATACCTGAATGACGCTTTCCCGTATAAAGGAAAAACCCAAAACGGCAAAATGTGGACAGCGAGTCCGCTTGTCGGAACCGGTAAATTTTTTAAGGAAATGGAAAGCACATACAAAGTCAATGCGCTTTACTTGATGGCCCACGCCATCCATGAAAGCGGCTGGGGAACAAGCAAGATTGCACAGGATAAATTCAACCTTTACGGATACGGCGCAGTGGATGCAGATCCTTACAAAGCAGCATTCGCTTATGCGACATTCAGAGAATCCATTGAATACGCAGCCCAAAAAGTCAGCGCTAATTATCTGACGACTACAGGCGGCTTTTATAATGGAGCTTATTTGGGCAATAAAGGCGGCGGCATGAACGTCCGCTACGCATCGGATGCATTCTGGGGAGAAAAAATCGCCGGCCATATGTACCGGGCGGATTTGAAGCTTGGCAACAAAGACCTGAACAAGAAAAACTTAGGGATTACCACAACGGACGGATTGAATTTCAGAAGCGGTACTTCAACAGCAACTACCGCTTTGTATACAATTAAACCTGCAGATGTCCCGGTCGTCATCAACGGCACTGCAACTGCCGCAGGTGCGACTTGGTATCGCGTACAATCCGAGGACAGCAAATATGCAGAAGCATATGTCCACGGAGCCTATATCAAACTGCTGCCGCTGGCTAAATAAGATCTTTTCAACTCAATCCTTAAAACAGGCTCAATAAATTCTTAACAATTTTTACACGAGAAACCCGTGTTCAAGTGCTTTCTGCTTGAACACGGGTTTCTTTGTTTATGTTATACTGTCATAGAATATTTTGCCCTTAATAGAGGAGTTTTAACCATGACAACCAAATTTGTACATATATTGGGTGTGCCGTTTATCGACACGACCCGCAAAGATTTTATCAAAAAATTGCAAGGCCGCATTGAAAAACAGGAGAAGACGTTTGTCGTGACAGCCAACCCGGAAATTGTCATGCATACGCTGCAAGATTCCGAGTATAAGCAGATTTTGACAAAAGCTGATTACATTACAGCGGATGGCATCGGCATCGTCAAAGCAGCCGCTATTATCGGCGAATCGCTGCCTGAAAGGGTCAGCGGCTACGATATGATGATGGACTTGCTGGAACTGGCCAATGAAAAGCGCCAGCGCATCTTTTTCCTTGGAGCATCAGAGAAGGTGTTGGGGGAAACGGTCCGTCTTGTGGAAGAAAAATATCCCGGCATACAAATAGCTGGACACCAAAACGGATTTTTTGACTGGTCGGATCCGGCTTTGCCGCAAAGCATCAAAGACTCCCAGCCGGACCTGGTCTTTGTAGCACTTGGCTTTCCACGGCAGGAACAATGGATCGGCCGGCACATCGACGGATTTGATAAAGGTGTCTTCATCGGCATAGGCGGCAGTTTTGATGTCTTCAGCGGAAACGTCAAGCGGGCGCCTGAAGCCTGGCAGAAACTGAACCTGGAATGGTTTTACCGCTTAGTGAAGCAGCCGTCGCGCTGGAAGCGGATGCTCGTCTTGCCGAAGTTCGCTTTAGTGGTGGTCCAGCGGAAGGTTTTTAGCAAAGGATGAAAAATACCTTAGTCAAAAGCACGTTAATCTTATCGATTGCCGCATTATTATCTAAAATTCTCGGAAGCTTGTTCCGCATTCCGCTGCAAAACATTGCAGGAGATGAAGTGCTTGGGATTTTCACTCTTGTGTATCCGGTTTACATGGTGGCTTTGACTTTGTCGGTCGCCGGAATCCCGATTGCCATCTCCAAATTGATTGCGGAAGCACGTGCAAAAGGCGACGACCAGCAAATCAAAACGATCTTTTCCGTATCCGGTGTGCTTGCCGCCGTCTTTGGCGTCGCCAGTTTCCTGTTGATTTACGCGTTTTCCCATCCGATTGCCGATGTGCTCGGTGGGCCTGCAACCCGTCCGGCGCTGATCGTCGTCTCGTGCACATTGCTGGTGGCACCGTATATGGCCGTTTATAGAGGCTTTTTCCAAGGCTACGAGAACATGGCGCCGACTGCGGTTTCCCAAGTAATCGAACAGTTTATCCGCGTCGGCCTGATTCTGCTGGTCGCGGTCATCATGGTGCAAAACCTGTACAGCGACGAAGCAATCGGCGGAGGCATCATGATCGGCTCCATTGTCGGAGCGCTTGCATCCTTCGTCTATTTGCGCTTGCTGTATGAACGGACTCCGATCCGGAAAGTGAAACGGATCAAAGACGGCTCGTTCTGGAAAACCGGAAAAACCATCCTTAAAATCTCCATTCCGATTTGCATCGGCGCCATCACGATGGCCCTGCTGAATCTGGTGGATTCCATTACCATTCCGACCGGATTGAAAAACTACGGAAATTCAGGCGATGAAATCAATTACTTGTACGGCATTTACGGAAGAGGATTGGCCTTGGTGCAAATCGTCACAGTGTTTGCAAGCTCCGTCGTATTGCCGCTCATTCCGTCGATTTCCAAGAAATTGTCCGAGCGTGACTTAACCGGTTCAAAACAGCTGATTGAAAACACGTTTTTCCTTACATACCTGATTTCGATTCCAGCGGCAGTCGGCTTGATGGCTTTGACGCTGCCAATCAACCTGGGGCTGTTCACGGATCTGGAAGGGAGCCAGGTGGTCGCCATTATTTCCTTCAGTTCACTCTTTACTTCGTTGACGGTCCTAGGCACAGGTGTGCTGCAAGGCATCAACAAAGCAAGGCTCGGCGCATGGATCATCATCGTCGGCGTCATGGTTAAACTGATTCTCAATTTGGTCCTCGTGAACACGTACGGATTGACCGGCGCCGCCATTTCCACGGCTTTGGTCTACTTGATTTTGTTTGGAATCAATACATATTTCATCCGGAAATATACAGCGTTCGCGTATTTTTCGAAAAAAATCACGGCCATTGCCATCGCTTCCCTCGTGATGGGAGCAGTGATCTGGCTGCCAAGTTTGCTGGTGGATTTCGAAAGCATGTCACGCATCATGGCCTTGCTTTACACCGCCATTGCCATAGCAATAGGAGCCATCATCTATTTCGGCCTGCTGCTGGCATTGAAAGTATTGGATAAAGAAAATATGAGCCGGATTCCGGTCTTGAATAAAATAATGAAATAGATTAGAAGCTAGTTTAAGAAAAATCATCTGATAGTTCTTGGGCAAATGAGATAAAAGGCAGCAAACCTTGCAAAAAGCGCCTGCCTGAAGCGGATTTCCGAAGTTCGAAAAATAAAGGGTCAAACCATGAAAAAGTTAAGGGTGTGTAATTTGTGCAAAAAGTGTTGATCGCCGTCGTCCTAGCCGCATTGATTTTAACGATTCCTTCCATCGTCCAGCGCGTTCAAGTAGAAAAATCTAGTGATACAGTTGAAACGGTGGTGCCGTATAAGCTCGTTCACCAATGGCTGGGAAGTGATTCGGTCCTTACGAGAGACCAGATATTTGCCGATTTGAAAGAAGCGGGTGTCCAATCCATTTCGTTAGAGCCGGATACTTTGCGGACATTGGAGCGCAAAGGAATTATTACAGCCGTAAACTCTGCCCGTATGCGGGAGCACCTGCTTCTTAACCGCCAGGAGCCGCTGGATGAGTTTTATAATAAAGAAGGCCTGTTTGTGGCTTCGTCACCCGATTTTCCGTTGAAAGAAACAACCGATGAGATGTTTGAAGAAACCCATGCCATCAAAGTCAACGGGGTGGATTATGTGTTCATCCCGGGCTTCCAGGACACCATTCTGTCTTCTCCGGTGGGCTACGATGAAGAAGTGGCCGATGCGGCGATTGATGCCGGATTCACTGTTATTCCCCGCATCGCAGATTATGGAGAAGACCAAATGCGCCGAATGGCCGATAATCTGTTGGCGTTAAAGCGTGAAGGCATTGAAAAAGTGCTATTTCTTGGTGCATATTCACCCTTCTATCGAGAACCGGATTTACTGAAAGAATTTTCAGAAGAGATGAAAGAAACGGGCTACACACTGATTCAAATCGAAGGCCCCGAACAGGTTGGATTCGGTCAAGCCGCATATGCAATGGACTTGGATGTCGTCCGGCTCCATAGTGTGCCGGTCAATCCTGCAGAGTTATCCGTATTTTCGGAGCGAATTGTCCGGGCGGTCAAAGAACGCAACATCCGCTCGATTTTCCTGAATACAAAAGGAGAAGAATACGATGAAGAAATGGACGGCTTGAAAACGATCCGCGCAGATGTCGATGCCGGACTGTCATCAAATTCTCGTGGAAAAGCCGCTGCATTTGACTCGTATGAAGTGCCTCTTTGGCAAACGGCTGCCGGCTTAATCGGCGCCATCGCCTTTTTGGGGCTTGCAGTGGATGTCATTGTTAAAAATCGCAAGCTGACATTCCTAACTCTGGCAGGAACTGCGCTGCTTGCATTGATTTATATGCTATTTGGACTAAGCATTATTTTGAAGGCAATTGCGCTTGCCGTTGCCGTCTCAGCCCCTGTTTTAGCAGTACTGCTCAACAAAAAGACGGACGCCAAAGGGTATTTGCTGATTGAATATGCCAAGGCGGTCGCTGTTACTTTAGTAGGTATTTGGTTTATAGTCGTATTGCTCAATGGAAATCAGTTCCTGTTAGGTATAGACTCGTTTAGAGGAGTTAAACTTGTTTATATTTTGCCGATGGCCTTTATTGCCTTATATGCCATTTGGGGCAACTTCAAGTTCCTGTTGAATATGAACGTGAAATATTGGCATATGTTGATTTTCGCGTTGATTGCTGTGTTAGGATTGTACTATATCAGCAGAACGGGAAATACCGGTTCTGTCAGTGCAATCGAATTGCAGGTGCGCCAAGCGCTTGAACAAATCTTATACGTACGGCCGCGGACAAAAGAATTTTTGATCGGCTTCCCGCTTTTTGTTGTGGCGCTTTATGTGGCAAAACGAAACGTAAAAGCCAGCTACTTCCTTTTGGTTCCGGCAGTCATCGGCTTTTTGTCGATGGTCAATACGTTTACCCATCTTCATATTCCATTGTCAATTTCATTGCTGAGAAGCGTATATAGCATCATTTTTGGATTTATCATTGGCGGGGCACTTATTTTATTGTACAAATGGATCGGCACACGGATAGTTGATCAGATAAAGGCGAGGTGGCAATTTTGAGAATAGTTTTGTCTGGATATTATGGCTTTGATAATGTAGGGGATGAAGCTATTCTTTATGCCATTATCCAATCATTGAAAGAGTATTATCCAGAGATCGGCATCGTGGTGCTGTCCAATAAACCGGAAAAAACGGCCAGGACTTACGGCGTAGAAGCGGTAAACCGCTGGAATGTCGCAGAAGTGGCGAAAGCGATCAAAGCGGCGGACGGGTTGATCAGCGGCGGCGGCAGCCTGCTGCAGGACGAAACAGGGCGCAAAAGCATTCCGTATTATGCAGGCGTCATGAAAATCGCCCAATTCCTGAAAAAGCCGGTCTTTGTGTATGCACAAGGCATGGGGCCGGTGGCAAGCCGGATCAACCGGATGATCATGAAAAATACGCTGCAGGCAGCGGAGCTTTTGACGGTGCGGGATGAATCATCCCGGCAGTTGCTGAAGGACATCGGCATCAAGCAGCCGGTCCAGATTGTGCCGGATCCTGTCATGGGCATTGATGCCGCCGGATTTGAAAGCGCCTGGATGGACCACAAGCAGTTTACCGGGCGCATCATTTCCGTTTCGGTACGGGACTGGACAGACGATTTGTCGTACTTGAAAAATGTGGCGGCAGCCTTGGATGTTTTGTCGGAAAAGGGCCATAACATTGTGATGGTTCCGATGCACGGCAAGCACGATTGGAAAACATCAAAACGCGTAACGGATATGATGAAGGAAGAAGTCCATACGCTTCCGCATGATCGTTCGATTGAAGAAAAAATGGCGGCGATCAAAGCCTCGGATGTGCTGCTCGGGATGCGCCTGCATGCCTTGATTTTTGCAAGCACCGGAATGACGCCGTTTGCCGCCTTATCGTACGACCCGAAAATCGATTCATTTGCATCGATTGTCAATCAGCCGGTCATTGGCAATGTCAGCGAGAACAACTGGACGGCTGAAGATATAGTGGCCGCTATAGAAAAAATCTTTGCGGATTACCCGAACGAACTGAAAAAATTGGAAGAACGGGTGGCCCCTTTGCAAAAACGGGCAGGGGACACAGCGAAACAAGTGATTGATTTGCTGCTTGAGCCTTCCGCCGGTTCAAGGCAAATGATTTCTTATTCAAAAGTGCGAAACCGATAAGCAAAAAGGAGTTGCCCTAAAGTGGTTTAGGGGCAACTCCTTTTTTGATTTTTGGCAGATCGCGCAGCCGGTTTCCTTTTCCGAAAACAATCCAGCTATGCGGAACGAATTCATAAAAGAACCGGACTGTGAACCAGCTGCCGAAAAACATAATGAGCAAAACGGCCAATTGCAAGGAATGGAATTCCAGCGGCTCGCCGTTATTGGGCAGTACAGGCCTTAACACCATTAGGAAAAACGGGTGGATCAAGTACATGCCGAATGATACGGTGCCGAGTTCCGTCAGCAGTTTTTTTAGGAAAACCAGTTTCAGCGAAGCGAGGAAGTGGACCGTGATAAAAATAGCAGCGCATGCAAATAAAGCATGTGTGCTCCACGCAAATTCCACGACGCGGTTGCTGAATGTCGGCTGGCCGGTGCGGATGTTGTAATAAATATCGACATAAAAATAAATCATGGCTGCAAATCCGGCAAAGATGAATACGATTCCTGCAAAATTCTTTCGCCAGTCCCGAATCCAAGCGGCAACCGATTCATAATACACACCGAGGAACGCCCCGAAGAAATAAAACATCATATAAGAAAGCGACACAACCGATTTCGATGGGACAAAGCCGTATTCAGCATTCAACAGCACCCATGCCCATTGGATGGCAATGCCGATAAAAAAGGAATACTTCCGGATCCACTTGAATTTCTTGAAGAGGTACAGCAGAACCGGGAACATCAAGTAAAACTGTACGCTGACAAACACAAAATACAAATGGAAATGCGCATTGCCGGTTGCAACTTTATAAAGAAAATTTTCCGCCATCGCAGGGATGTCGTCAAAACTTCCATATAGGCGCTGATAAATAAGGAAATAGAACACCGAAAAAACGACATAAGGAACAAGAATAAACAGCAGCCGTTTCTTATAAAATTGCTGGAACAACTTGGCCGTTAGGTCGCGGTGGTAATACGTATAAAACAAAATAAAACTGCTAAGAAAAATGAATGCCGGTGTTCCGATCTTTCCAGCGATATTTAAAAAATTATAGACACCAAACATAAAAGAGCCCGTATCGGTGTTTGCTACGCCGTGTGAAGTTGCATGGACCGCAAATACCGCGAACAAAGCGAGCGCCCGGGCGTATTGAACTTCATCCAAATATTTTCGTTTTAAAGCCATTTAATCACCATACTTTCTTCATTGCCTGATAAATTAAACACACCTCCATCATTTTAACACGGCAAATGCTAGTGCTATTTACGGAATTGTAAAGAGGGTATAAAGATTTAGTTAAATGGCAATTCATTTAAAAATCTTATTGTTCTAAAAAAGGGGGCGTGCTACACTAAAAGCGAATGATTGCGCTTGCTTGCTGTGTTCAAACAGACATAGGCATTGATCCGATACAGGCAGCTGGGTAGACAGCAATTGCTCAAAAAACTATTAAGGATGGTGTCAGAATGAAAGGAAAAGTGTTTAAGGCCACAATCGCTGCTGCATTGACGGCAAGTGTGATTGGAGTTCAAGCGCCGGCTGATGTACAAGCAGCTGAAGGGGATTTTGAACTGACGATTATGCACACGAACGACACGCATGCGAATTTGGATAATGTAGCGACGCGTGCAGCAATTGTGAATGATATTCGCGGGAAGAAACCAAATAATTTGTTGCTTGACGCGGGTGACGTTTTTTCTGGAACGCTTTACTTTAATACTTTCCAAGGACAGGCAGATATGACATTCATGAATATGATGAAATACGATGCCATGACTTTCGGGAACCATGAATTTGACCTTGGTTCAGTGGACAACCATCAGGCATTGGATGAATTTGTTGCCGAAGCTGATTTCCCATTCGTCTCAGCGAACGTGGACTTTGCAGCAAATGAATTCCTTGGCGAATGGCAAAATAAAGAGTACACAGCCGATTACGGGGACGGCGAAATTTACAACGGCATCATTAAAGAAGTGAACGGAGAAGAAATTGGGATTTTCGGTTTGACGACTGAAGAAACAGCTTCTATTTCCAGTCCGGCCGATGTTGAATTCACCAATTACCTGGAAGCAGCTGAAGAAGCGGTAGCAGCTTTTGAAGAAGCTGGCGTAGATAAAATTGTGGCGTTGACACATATCGGTTTTGATGACTCTATTAAATTCGACAACGATTTAACGCTTGCAAAAGAAGTGGAAGGAATTGACGTCATTGTCGGCGGACATACACATACGAAAGTGTCTCCACCTAAAGTAGTGGAAAATGTGGACCCGGTTGTCATCGTTCAAGCAAACGAATACGGCAAATTCGTCGGTCAATTGGATGTTACGTTCAATGAAGAAGGCGTTATCACGGCTCACACTGGAACTCTTCACGAAGTGGCGAAATCGACTCTTACTCCGGACGCAGCAGTTGCTGAAAAGCTGAAAGAATACTCTGTGGAAGTTGACGCACTTAAGAACGAATCAATCGGAGCGGAAGCGACAGTTTTTCTTGACGGCGGCCGCAGCAAAACAAATGGCGACGGAACAGGTGTCCGTGCTTCTGAAACAAATCTCGGAAGCCTGATTACAGAAGGCATGCTTTCAACTGCGAAAAAGATTGACCCTGCAACAGTCATCGCTGTACAAAACGGCGGCGGTATCCGTGCTTCTATTACAGAAGGCGTGATCACAGTCGGTGATGTTTTGACGGTTATGCCTTTCGGTAATGCACTGGCAATTATGGATCTAAAAGGAACAGAAATTAAAGCAGCTCTTGAAAACAGTGTGAAAGATCATCCGAATGAATCCGGCGGTTTCTTGCATACAGCTGGACTGGATTTCAAATTTGATAATACACAGCCAGCAGGGTCACGTGTTACAGAAGTGACAGTAGTGGAAAATGGAACAAGTACGGCACTTGATTTGAACAAAAACTACAAAGTTGCGACGAATACGTTCACTGCAAAAGGCGGAGACGGCTACACTTCATTTGGTGAAGCGTATGCAGATGGCCGCGTAAGCGAGCCTGGCAACATCGATTATGAAATGTTCATCGATTACGTAGCATCATTGCAAGAAGGAAACCCATATGGAATCGTACCTGCTCCTGTAACGGAAGAGCCAGGCGAAGTGGAAATGCCGTTTACCGATCTTGATGAAAAAGGATGGGCTTACCCATACATTCAAGACTTGTACGCGAAAAAGATCATGAATGGTACAACAGGAACCACATTCTCACCAAAACAAGACTTGCCGCGCTGGCAGGCCGTAACGCTTATGGTTCGTACACTGGGCTTGCCAGTAGCGGATGCACCTGCATCCAAGTTCACGGATATTTCAAAACTTCCGGCAGAGCGCCAAGCGGAAATTAATGCTGCTGTCAAAGCAGGATTGATCAAAGGGGTTACTAGCACGAAATTTAACCCGAACGATAAAATTTCACGCGAGCACTTCGCTTTGATCATGAACCGTTTATACGACCATGCGAGCGAAAAAGATTACACAATGGATAAAGTAGCTCCATTCAAGGACATCAGCAAATTGAATGCAGAGTCGCAAAAAGCAGTAAGCATGCTTTATGATTTTAAAATCTCAGACGGTTGGAATGGCAACTACATGCCGGCTAAATTCACAACACGTGAAGAAACAGCAAAAATGTTCTCATTGCTGATCAA
This sequence comes from Planococcus glaciei, assembly GCF_900099655.1. Lineage (GTDB taxonomy): Bacteria > Bacillota > Bacilli > Bacillales_A > Planococcaceae > Planococcus > Planococcus glaciei. Next base: position 66,745 of record NZ_FNDC01000009.1, on the reverse strand, counting down.
GCAAACACCAAGCAAATAAAACAGCAAAACCCGATACACCGGTTCGCCAGTGTATCGGGTTTTTTGATTAAGAATGTAAATGGAGCGCAGAGGTCGTAACTTAAGCAGGAAAGGGTGTAACTCAGATAGGATTGGTTGCAACTCAAACAGGAAAGGGTGTAACTCAGATGGAATTGGTTGCAACTCAAGCAGGAAAGGGTGTAACTCAGATGAAATTGGTTGCAACTCAAACAGGAAAGGGTGTAACTCAGATAGGATTGCTTGCAACTCAAACAGGAAGGGGGCTAACTCACAGAGACTTGCTCACAATTTAGAAGAAAAACCTAACTAAAGCAGAAAGGTGTAACTCAGATGGAATTGGTAGTAACTCAGCATGAAAAGGTTGTAACTCATACCGGATTCGTAGCAACTCACCCCCAAAAGGTCGCAACTCACCCAAAACTGCACAAAAATGCCCCGCTTCCAAAATATAAAGGAAGCAGGGCATTTTTTATCGCTCAGGCAAGCTTTCCAGATAAGCATCCGATAAGCTTTCCAGCTGCAGGATGCGGTCGTAATCCGTTTTGTACTGGCTGAAATCATCCAGCGGCGTTTCCGTTTCCAGATCGAAAGCGGTGCCGTCTTCATAGCCTTTTTCCGGCATGAACAGGATGTCGTCGTTCCAGAACGAACCGACTGGCAAGTAATAGCGGGCACCGAGCAGGTTGGAATCGTGGTTCAACAAATCCTGCCCGAAGACCACTTGTTCGTCGAGCGGCAAACCAAGCAGATTGGCAAGCGTCGGCATCATATCCAGCTGGCCGCTCATTTTCTCAAATGTTTGCCCTTGATCCGTGATCCCCGGTGCATGGACGATGAACGGGACATTCAAACGGTCGAGCGTCTGGTACTCGCGGCCAAGCAGTTCGCTAACCAAATCGACATCGCGTTCGCTGATGGCGCTTTGCTGCAGGCCGAAATGGTCGCCGTAAATGGCAATGACGCTGTTTTCGTACATGCCTTCCGCTTTTAATTGCTCAATAAAACCGTTGATGACGCGGTCCATATAATGCATGGATACTAAATAATCGCCGGTCAAAGAATCTTTGAATTGATCCGGCAGCGCATATTGCCGTTCTTCTGCCGGCAACGTAAACGGATGGTGGCTGGTCAGCCCGATTAGATGGGCAAAGAACGGCTTGTCTTTGGCGTGCTGTTCTTTCAATACCGGCAAGGCTTTGTTGAACATGACTTCATCGGACGGGCCGATGCCGATAACGTCTTCATTGCCGAAGAATTCGCCGTAGTAGAAATTATTGAACCCAAGTGCCGGATACAGTTCATCGCGGTTCCAGAACGAAATGTCATCCGCGTGGAACGTCATGGTCGTGTAGTTCCGCTCGTTCAACAAACGCGGCAGGCTCGGGAATTGTTTATTGCCATAGGTTTGGGAAGTCGGATTGAACGCCACCGGGTAAAGCGAGGTGTTCAAGATGAATTCCGCATCCGATGTATTTCCAGGCCCGGTCTGCTGGGCTGTGTTCGGGAAATAAAAACTTTCATCAAGCAGTTTGTTCAAGTTCGGCGTCACTTCATTGCCGCCGACATTCAGGCGGAGCGGGAAGTTCTGCATCGACTCAACTTGGATGACGATCAAATTGCGTCCCTCGGCATCGCCGAAAAATTTGCGATCCTCAACCGGAATGTCCTCTAAGCCTTTCAACTCCTGAACTTCTTTTTGCAATTCTGCCGCGTTTTCGACTGATACATTGGTCTGTGCGTTCACTTGGCTGTCAGGGCCAAAAACGATTTCGAGCGCTTCGTAGTTCAGGATCCCTTTTTCTTCTGCGGCAATAACATTGTTCGCAATCAGTTCATCTTTATGGGAGGTGAAGTTGACGAGCGTCACAACAATCGACGCCAATAAAATCGGCACAACGAAGTATTTCGCATTCAAAGGCTTTGTGCTGAGCGGGTATTTCCGGAACGCCAGCAAGACGAGCAAAATGAGAATGTCTGCGAAGAACAGAATATAGACCGGATTCAGCAACGCCGTAATGCTTTCTGAAATGGTGCCGACTTGGCCAACCTGGAACAGCGCAAAGTACGTCACAATGCGGCCGAAGAAGGAATGGTACATAATGACCGCTAAAAACAATGTGGAAAACAGTACGCTGAACAGGAGAAACGCCCCTGGCTTCCATTTCACGGCAATCAATTCAATGATGGCAGCAAAGAGCACAATATAGCTAAACTCCAGGACAACTGCTTTCAACAAGCTGACTTCCTGGAATAATAAGAAGCGCAGCAGTACCACTTTTAATAATAATAAAAGAGAAATAATAAACAAATGACTTTTGAAGAATTGATAAACCGATTCTTTTTTCATAAATTAACCACCTAATTTAGATCCTTTTTTTGTCCAATCTTTATTGTTCGTGAAAGAACGGAAGAAGTCAAGTGACTGAAGAATTGTATACGAGGAGAGGTTTGAAAGAAGGCAAGGGGTCTGCTACCATTACAGGAGGCATAGTTGGAATAAGAAAAATGGAGGACATAATGAAAAAGACACATATAGGATTTATTGCATTGCTTCTGCTCGCAATTTTGTTGATTGCGGGATGGATGGGCTTTAAGGAACAAGCTTCTGAAACCGACTTCGATGTTGTGGTCTTCGGCGGTGAACCGGAGGGCGTGGCGGCGGCTGTTTCGGCTGCGCGGAACGGCAGCAAGACGCTATTGATCTCCGAGGATGACAGCTTAGGCGGTTTAATGACAGACGGCATGCTGAATTTTCTCGATGTCAGCTCGGACAAAAACGGCAATCCGGCCAATGCCGGCATTTTTGCCGAATGGCATGAGATAGTCGGCGGCCAAGTAGGCTTTGACATTGAAACAGCGGAAAAAGCGTTCCACCAATTGGTGGATGAAGAAGATAACCTGACCTTAATGAAGGAAACGCAAATCACTGAAACGGTGAAAGAAGGCAAACGTCTTTCGGCCATTGGGGTGACGGAAGCGTCGGGAGAAAGCCGGACGGTTACGGCGAAACGCTTTATCGACAGCACAAAAGACGGGGATTTGGCAGTAAAAGCAGGGGCTCCTTATTTTACTGGCGGCGGAGACATGAACCTTGAAGACCGGAAAATGGCCGTGACGCTGATGATCCACTTGAAAGGCGTCGACTGGGAAGGGCTCCAAAAAGCATCGAAAGAAGGCGTTTTTGGCGGCGGCGAGGTAAGCGGCAATGTCGCCTGGGGATACGGCGATCTGCATTTTGATTATAAAGCGCACTACGCAAAAGACACCCGCCTTCGCGGTTTGAACATTGTCCGCCAGAGCGACGGGACAATTGTCATCAATGCACTGCAAATTTTCGGCGTGGACGGACTGGACCCGGCGTCGAAAAAAGCAGCCATCGAAATGGGGAAAGAAGAAACCCGTTATATAGTAGAGTTTCTGCGCAACAACTTCCCGGGATTTGAAAAAGCGGAAGTGGCAAGTTACCCGGAAGAACTTTATATAAGAGAAACCCGCCACATAAAAGCGGAGTACCAATTGCCATTGAGCGATGTCTGGGAAAACAAAGACCATTGGGATTCAATCGGATTCGGTGCTTACCCGGTCGATGAACAAGCCACGTCCATTGAAGACTACGGCGCCATCTACAGCGATCCGGTACAATATGCCATCCCGTTCCGCTCGCTTGTGCCGCAAAACGTAGACGGATTGCTCGTCGCAAGCAAAGCCGCCGGCTACAGCTCGCTCGCTGCCGGCAGTGCGCGGGTATTGCCCACGGGCATGACGGCCGGCGAAGCGGCAGGTGCAGCAGCGGCCATTTCAATCAACGAAGACATGAGCTTGCGGGAAATGAGCAAAGACAAAGCGGCCATCAAAAAACTGCAGCGTACACTGAAAGAGCAAGGCGCCAATCTTTATTCATTCGACATCGGCTACTCTTACGAAGGGGAATGGTTTTATCCGGAAGTCCGCACCCTGCTTAACTTAGGCTTGGTCAAAGGGGCATATGAAAATAAATTGCCAGTGGAAAAGCCGATGGTGGAACAGGCATTTGTAAACATACTGATGCACGGCGCCAACCGCATCTCAACGCCCGAAGCTGAAAAAATGCGCATCAATTTAGATGCGATGCAAGGGCTGGTAGCGGCAGACCAGGAATTGAGCCGCGATAAAGCCGCTGAGCTGATTCTTGCATTCAACGGGATCACCGCCGAAACGGAGAGTCCGTGGGACCTGGCGGTTAAAGAAGGATTCATTGACAATACCATTGCAAAACGGCTGAAAGAAGACCGGCCAATAACCGGTGCGGAAGCCTATTACCTCATCGGAAAAGCGCTGAAGAAAATTCAATAAGAAGCAGAAGAAGGCATTTGTGCGCAAATGCCTTTTTGTGTGCAGAAAAAGTGGGGTGAAGGTGAGTTCCCACCAATGGGGGGGAGTTATTACCATTTTAAAGTGAGTTCCTACCTCTTGGAGGCGAGTTCCCACTAATTCACCTTGAATTCCCACCAATCCCTGGCCAGAGCCGGAAAATTTTATAGAAGAGAAGGTTTTCGCTTTTCGCGGAAGCGAAAAGCATCCAATTAGGGCTTGGGGTGTTTGGAAATATCATGTTTCTGCTTCTGTATAGCTGCGATGAATGAAAATTGTATTTATTTCTCTTATTCCGAAAAAATAAATATAAATTTTGGCAATCATAGAGTATACTATTCCGGTACCATAGTAAATCTCCTGAGGAGTGGAAAACGAGTGTCGAAAAACGTATTCACCAAGATTTTCTTAAGCCTTCTTCTGGCTTTGTCCGCTGTCTTGCCAACCATGGCAACAGCAAATGCCGCAGAACCGATTACAGTAGCGGAAGCGATCGCCAATAACAGCGGTACAGCTACAGTGAAAGGATATATCGTTGGAACAGTTATTAGCGGACCAAGTTACAAACAGGAAGGGCCGTTTACCGTAGCTTCTAACTTAGCTTTAGCGGACTCTCCTGATGAAACAGATCCGGCTAAAATCATGCCGGTAGCATTGACAACGGGTTCATCAGTACGCGCAGCATTGAACTTAGTGGACCACCCAGAAAACTTTAAAGCTCAGGTTACCATTACGGGGAACCTGGAAAAATATTTTTCAGTGTCTGGTTTAAAATCTCCAACAGCACATACAATCATCGGTGAAGGCACTACACCACCGCCAGCACCACCTGCAACAATCGTCGATTCCATCGCAAAAGCCCGCACATCTGGCGGCGAACTGATCCAAGTTGAAGGCATCGTCACAACGGGAACAGGCTTCTGGGGCGGCAACGCATTTTACATCCAGGATAATACTGCAGGAATGTACGTTTACACAAGCAGCGCAAATGTTGCGCCTGGCGACAAAGTGCGCCTCACAGGAAAAACTTCCGAGTATTCAGGGGAACTGCAATTGCAGCCTGCAAGCATCGAAGTCGTTTCGAAAAACAACGCATTGCCGGAAACGCAAACCGTTACACCAGCTGGCGTAAATGAAGAAACACAAGGCGAACACATCTTAATTGAAAACGCTATCATTACAGGTCTGACATCTGTGAACGCTTACGGTACGTTCGAGTTTACAGCAAAAGCCGAAAACGGTGAAACTGTCGTTGTCCGCAATGACAACCGCAACGGCTATCTGTTCGACCAATTTACCAAACAATACAAAGAAGGCGACCTGATCCGCGTATCGGGCATCGCTTCGAAATTCAATACTTCATACCAAGTAAAAACTTTAGGGTCAGAAAGCTTTGACCTCGTCAACAAACCAGCCGTTTACACAAACCACTTCCCGGGCATCATTTCTGATGGAACGGAAATCGTCCTTCAATCAGGCTGGGACAACGCGAAAATCTATTACACGCTCGACGGCTCAGCTCCATCAGCCAACAGCACACTTTACACAGCACCATTCAAATTGGCAAAAGACACAACGATCAAAGCAATCGCAATTGGCGATAAAACATCGGAAGTGTTTTCATTCGACTACACGGTCCTGAAAACAGCGGACCTGAAAATCCGTGAAATCCAAGGCGATGGCCATTATTCGGATTACCAAGGCGTCGTAGTGAATGACATCGTCGGAGTGGTGACGCACCTTTACAACTCGGCGAACTTTGTCATCCAGGACACGAACCCAGACAATGATTTGACCACTTCGGAAGCCATCATGGTCAATAAAGCATCGAACGGCTTAGTTGTCGGTGACTTAGTGAAAGTCAACGGAACTGTGGAAGAGCATTTCCAGGAAGGCTATTCCGATATGAAAGACGTCGACCTTCCGATTACGCGCATTCGCGCAACAGAAGCTGCGGCAACTGGAACGGCACCGCTTCCTGAACCGGTTGTCATCGGCGAGGATGTGCAGCCGCCGTCTGAAATCATCGACAACGACGGATTGACTTCGTTTGACCCGGAAGAAGACGGCATCGATTTCTGGGAATCGCTTGAATTGATGCGCTTGGCAGTGCCAAACGCAAAAATCCTTGGGCCGCAGGGCTACGGCGAAGTTGTCGTAGTGGCGGAAAATTCACCAAATACGAAGTTCCATAAGCAAGGCGGAATCCTGCTTTCAGAGAACGACTACAACCCGGAACGAATCACTGTTGACTTTAACAATGAAAGTTTCATCGCGAAAGCGGGAGATTCATTTGATGGCGACGTCATCGGCGTCATGGGCTTCGGCTTCGGGAACTACAAATTATGGACGAACGAAAAAGATCTTCCGCCTCTAGTGGACGGTAAGGTCAAACCGGAAACAACATGGATTGAGAACGCTGAAGACAAGTTGACTGTAGCGAGCTACAATGTTGAAAACTTCTCAGCTGATCCAAACCATACGAGCAACGAAAAAGCGGCGCGCCTCGGCGAATCGTTTGTGAAAAACTTGAACTCGCCGGATATCATTTCCTTGATTGAAGTGCAGGACAACGACGGCCCGGTTGCATCCGGCAACAGCGATGCAACTCAAAGCTTCGAGCGCTTAATCGCAGCGATCAAAGCAGCAGGCGGACCGGAATACAAATTTACGGACATTGCCCCTGAATACAATAAAGACGGCGGCGAGCCGGGCGGAAACATCCGCGTCGGCTTCCTTTACAACCCGGAACGCGTTTCCCTTGTTGAAGGAACAAAAGGTTCATCGACTGAAACGAATTCATGGAAAGACGGGGAGCTTGTCTTGAATCCTGGGCGTATCCAGCCGATTCCAATGCCAGGCACACGCAAACCGTTAGCTGCACAATTTGAGTTCCAGGGCGAAAAAGTGGTTGTCATTACAGCCCACTTGAACTCGAAAGGCGGAGACCAATCACTCTTCGGCAAAAACCAGCCGCCGGTTCTTGGTTCCGTACCGGAGCGCATTGAGCTTGCAAAAGCAATCAACGGCTTTATTGCCGAAGGGCAGAAACAAGATCCAGATTTGAACGTCGTTGTCACAGGCGACATGAACGATTTCGAATTCACACCGGCACTAAAAGCATTAAAAGGCGACTACTTGACGAACAAAGTTGAAGATGTGCCGCTTGAAGACCGTTTCTCTTATTACTACCAAGGCAACTCGCAAGTGCTGGACCACATTTTGGTAACGAACAATTTGGCGGACAGCACGGATATCGACATGCTTCACATCAACTCGATGTTCATGGAATACCATGGACATGCGTCGGACCACGATCCGGTTCTCGCACAAATCGATTTCCAAGCAACAGAAGAAGAACCGGAACTTCCGGAAATGCCATTCACGGATGTATTTGAAAGCGACTGGTCATACAGCCATATCTACAATTTGTACCGCGATCAAATCATCAACGGAACAACAGCGACAACGTTCTCGCCGAAACAGAACTTGACGCGCTGGCAGGCCGTTACGATCCTGTCGCGCATCTATGACCTGGAGCCGACAACGAAGGCGCCGTTCAAAGACATCGGCAGATTGCCGAAAGAACGCCAAGCGGAAATCAATGCCGCTTTTGCAGCCGGATTGATCAAAGGATACAGCCCGACTGAATTCAAACCGAATGAACCGATTACACGTGCGCATTTCGCATTGCTTGTGCACCGTCTGATCGAATTGTCCATCGACGAATACCCAGTCGACAAATACGCACCGTATAAAGACATCAGCAAACTGACAAAAGAAGAAAAAGAAGCGATTACGGTTCTATATGAATTGGAAATCGCAACGGGCTACAACAACAACTTCATGCCAAAGAAACTTGCATCGCGTGAAGAAGCAGCCAAAATGTTCGACATCTTCATTGACTACCTGGTAGGCTCTGAAGCCGACCTGCAATAGAATTCAAGAGGTTGCCCTGATCAGAGGGCAACCTCTTTTTTAGTGGAGCGAGTGCTGCCGAAAAAGAGTGCATTCCGGCCAATAGGAGATGAGTTGCGACCATGTGTGCGCGAGTTACAACCAATCCATGCTGAGTTGCAACCAATAGCTCCCCAGTTACAACCTGGCTGGGATTACGGGGCAGCTGGCACCAAGAAGGATATTATTTTTACATCCTATATGCGCTGAAATAAATACCTGCTATACTGGATTAGCTAACAATATATGGATATTTGCAAAGTGCAAAACTTAAATTGTTGGCAAGGGATGCAAGGAGAACTAGTCGAAGAAAAGGGGCAGAATTCATGAAAAAACTTAGTTTTGCAGTCATGTCATTGATGGTGGCGCTCAGTTTCACGTTCAGCGCAGCGCCAATGCCAGCAGATGCTGCAGGAACAAAAGCGAAGACGTACAAAAACTGCACAGAGATCAACAAGGTCTATGCAGGAGGCATTGCCCGCTCTTCAAAAGTGAAGAACAAAGGCGGAAAAACAAAGTACAAACCATTTGTTTCCCAAGCTTTATATGATGCAAACAAGAAAAGCGACCGCGACAAAGATTTGATTGCCTGCGAACGCTGATGCGAAGCATTAATAGTTAATAAAGAAGCCTCCTGGCCCCGAATTGGGCCAGGAGGCTTTTTAGATTCGTTCCGATTATTAAATTTATGTAACTCTTTTCCAAGGATATTGACGGATGGCCCTTCGTTCTATAAAGTTTGAATAGTCAGTAGATAATAATTGTAAATTATTATATTTTAAAGTAAATAATTTACAATTATTATTTAACAAGTTTAATCCAGTATCTGTTCGACTGCACCAAGCAATTAGAAACGGGGAGGAACAAAGTAAATGGCGAAGAAAAAATGGAGCAAGCCCATGAAAGTCCTGTTATCCATCGGAATGGCGGCAGGCCTCTGGATGCCGACTGGTGCAACAACTGCCGAAGCGGCAACCACCGCAAGCGATCTCTTTATTTCCGAATACATCGAAGGCAGCAGCATGAACAAAGCAATCGAGCTTTATAACGGTACAGGGGCTGCGGTGAATTTAAGTTCCTATTCGCTGTCTTTGTATTCAAATGGCAGCACCTCTCCCCAAAGTAAAGTGAATCTGGCTGGTACCCTCGCAAACGGCGAAACCTTTGTCGTCTACAACGGCAGCGCCGGAACAGCCATCAAAGCCCAAGGCGATTTGCGGAGCGACAGCGTCATCAATTTCAACGGAGATGATGCCTTGGTGTTGGAGAAATCGGGCACCGCCATCGATTCTGTTGGCCAGACAGGGAAGCTTGTCAACAATCTGGCGGACCTTACCTTGGTGCGGAATGCAGCTGTGGCTTCAGGCGACCGCATCATTAACGATGCGTTCACTCCCTCGACCCAGTGGACAACTTATCCGACGGATACGTTCAGCAAACTCGGAGCGCATGTGATGAATGGCAGCGTGACCGCGCCGAACGGAGCGCCGGTTGCGATAAAGGCATTTGCCAATGAACAAGTGCAGGCGGGCGCAACACTTCAATACGATCTGCGCAATTATTTCTCAGATCCGGAAGGGCAGACACTCTCCTTTACTGCAACGAAAGGGACGATTTCCGGTTCTACGCTGACATTGAAACTTGCTGAAGGCACGCATATTGTCGGTGTGACGGCAAGCGACGGCAGCCAAAGCATCACCCGATCCTTCTCCGTCACAGTCACGGCGGCTGCTCCAAGTACGGATGGCTATTACGCAACAGCGGCAGGACTTCAAGGTGCGGCATTAAAAGCAGAGCTCCACGAAATCATCGACGACCACAAACAGCTCAGCTATTCAGCTGTATGGGATGCACTCAAGGTGACCGATGAAGACCCGAACAATCCGAATAACGTCATTTTGCTTTACACCGGCGAATCCCGTTCGAAATCGTTGAACGGCGGAGATATCGGCGACTGGAACCGTGAACACACATGGGCGAAATCGCACGGCGATTTCGGAACAAGCAACGGGGCAGGAACCGATATCCATCATGTGCGTCCGAGCGATGTGCAGATCAACGGACTGCGCGGCAATTTGGACTTTGACTACGGCGGCAGCACAGTGAGCGGCTGCACCGGCTGCTTGCGCACATCCACTTCCTGGGAGCCGCCGAACAACGTAAAAGGCGATGTGGCCCGCATGCTGTTTTACATGGCTGTCCGCTACGAGCCGGGTGATCCTGTAGATTTGGAATTGAACAATGTATTGAACAACGGAACTGCGCCGTACCACGGAAAATTATCCGTTCTGCTTCAATGGCATGCACAAGATCCGGTCAGCACTTGGGAAAAGCAGCGCAACGAAAAAATTGAAGATTTCCAAGGAAACCGCAATCCGTTCGTTGACCATCCGGAATGGGCAGAGTCCATCTGGTAAAAGCGGTGCGATAATGAATTAAGTAGAGAGAGTGTGCATGCTTCGTGCGCACTCTCTTTTTTGAACCTGTATAAAACGTAAAACTAATTTCGTGATATTTTCAATTTTTTAACACATACACATATCAAAAGGGCAATGATTTTGAATTATTACAAATTCTTAATGTAGCGCTTACAATCGAAATGTATAATTAATCCTGCACCTCAAAAAAATCCAAGGAGTGGAGTAATTTGACCAAGAGTGTTTTCAGTAAGATCTTTTTAAGTCTTTTACTGATTTTGTCCGCCGTTTTCCCTTATATGGCGCAAGCTGATGCTGCAGAACCGATTACGGTGGCAGATGCAATTGCTAATAATACCGGAACAGCGACGGTGAAAGGATATATTGTCGGAGCAGCTGTGAGCGGCACGAACTATGATCAAGAAGTTCCTTTTACAATTGCAACAAATGTCGGCTTGGCGGATTCGCCGGATGAAACGAATCCTGCGAAGATTTTGCCAGTTCAGTTGCCATCAGGCGCTGTCCGTGCAGGATTGAATCTTGTGGATAATCCAACAAATTTTAAAGCGCAAATAACGATTACTGGTAAACTTGAAGCATACTTCAGTATGCCAGGACTTAAATCGCCAACTGCATACACCATTATTTCCGCAGGCGAAGAACCACCGGCACCGCCTGAACCGACAGCAGTCGATACGCTGGCTAAAGCACGCACCATGCCGGGTGAACTGATCCAAGTTGAAGGCACCGTAACCACCGGCACTGGATTCTGGGGCGGCAACGCATTCTATATCCAGGACGAGACAGCCGGAATCTACGTCTATACCACAAGCGCTAAAGTAGCGCCTGGCGACAATGTGCGCCTGATTGGTACCGTATCCGCTTATTCGGGTGAGCTTCAATTGCAGCCCACTACTATAGAAGTAATTTCTTCAAACAACGAACTTCCAGCGGTGCAAACCATCACACCAGCCGGAGTTAATGAAGAAACACAAGGCGAATTGATTGAACTGAAAAATGTTGCAATCACAGGCCTTGCCGCAGTCAACAACTTCGGCACGTTCGAATTTACAGCGAAAGCTGAAAACGGCGAAACCGTCGTCATTCGCAACGACAACCGCAACGGACTGACGTACGAGCGCTTTCTTCAACAATACAAAGAAGGCGATCTGGTCCATGTTTCGGGGATTGCCTCGAAATTCAATGACACCTACCAAGTGAAAACGCTCGGCATCGAAAGTTTTGACCTGGTCAACAAACCGGCGGTCTATGCAGATGTCTTCCCGGGCGTCGTTTCCCAAGGGACGAAAATCACCCTGGCATCTGGCTGGGAAGATGCAGCCATCTACTACACGCTTGACGGTTCAGCACCAACAGCTGCAAGCACAAAATACACAGGTCCGATTACGCTAACTGAAGACGCGGTGATCAAAGCCATCGCAATTGGCGCCGAAACATCGGAAGTCTTCACATTTGAATACACCGTCCTGAAAACAGCGGACCTGAAAATCCGTGATATCCAGGGCAAAAAGCATTTCACCAACTACGAAAATGTGACAGTGAATGAAATCACTGGCGTCATCACGCATTTCTACAACGGCGCAAACTTTGTGATTCAAGATCCGAACGCAGACAGCGACTGGAAAACGTCTGAAGCCATTATCGTCAACCGCTCAAGTGCGAGCAGTTCTTTCAAGGTGGGCGATGTGGTAACGGTTGCCGGTACAGTGGAAGAATGGTTCTATAAAGGCTATTCCGACATGAAAGACAACGACCTCCCGCTTACACGCATCCGCTCGACGGAAGTTGTGAAAACCGGTACGGCCGAACTTCCTGCTCCATTAATGATTGGCAAGGACGTTTTCCCGCCGACGAAGAACATCGACAATGACGGATTGACCCAATTCAATCCGGAAGAAGACGGTGTTGATTTCTGGGAATCGCTTGAATTGATGCGCGTTGGCGTCGCTGATGCTCAAATCGTCGGGCCGCAGGATTACGGCGAAGTGTTTGTCGTATCGAAAAACGCGACAAACAATAAATTCCACAAACTGGGCGGCATCTTGATCGCTGAAGATGATTACAACCCGGAACGCATTACCGTTTCAACAGGTGAAGGTGTCATCGCAAAATCAGGCGACACATTTGCTGAAGCGCCAGTCGGTGTCCTTGGCTACGGCTTCGGAAACTACCAGATCTGGACAAATCCAAACGAACTGCCGGCAATTGTTGACGGCGGCACCAAGCCGGAACAAACTTGGATCCAAAAAGCAGAAGACAAATTGACAGTTGCTTCATACAATGTAGAGAACTTCTCTGCAGACCCGAGCCACACGAGCAATGAAAAAGCGGCGCGTGTAGGTGAATCATTTGTGAAAGACTTAAACTCGCCGGACATTATCACAATGGTCGAAGTGCAAGACAACGATGGCCCGATTGCATCTGGCAACTCTGATGCAACAGCAAGTTATGAGCGGCTTATTGCTTCAATCGAAGCAGCAGGCGGACCGACTTATAAATGGACGGACATTGCGCCAGAGTACAATAAAGACGGAGGAGAGCCAGGCGGGAACATCCGTGTCGGTTTCCTTTATAATCCGGAACGCGTAACACTTTCTGAAGGCACAAAGGGAACAGCGACAGAGGACGTAGAATGGGTAAACGGCGAATTGTCGCTTAACCCAGGACGCGTGCAGCCGATTCCGATGCCGGGTACACGCAAACCCGTAGCAGCGCAATTTGAATTCCAAGGCGAGCAGATTGTCGTAATCGGCTCCCACTTGAACTCAAAAGGCGGAGACCAGGGCTTGTTCGGCAAGAACCAGCCGCCATTCCTGGGCTCAGTGGCAGAACGAATTGAACTGGCTACAGCGATCAACGGCTTTATCCAAGAAGGGCTAGAACAAAACCCTGACTTGAACGTCATTGTTGCGGGCGACATGAATGATTTCGAATTCACACCGGCTCTTGATGCATTAAAAGGCGGCATCTTGACGAATAAAGTCGAAGATGTACCTTTGGACGATCGCTTCTCTTATTACTACCAAGGCAACTCACAAGTGCTTGACCATTTGCTTGTGACCAACAACTTGGCAGCCAAAACAGAATTGGATATGGTCCACATCAATGCGATGTTCATGGAACAGCATGGCCGCGCGTCTGACCACGATCCGCTTTTGGCACAAATCACTTTCGCGGATCCAGTTGTACCAGGTGAGCAGGAAGCGGATCCCGACATGACAGGCGAAACAGCCGTCCTTGAGACAGGCGAATTTGATGCTGACGGCACGCTGGATATCAGTTTCTCTGAAGGCACGGTGGATAAACTCATTGCAAGCGGCAAAGATTTGTTGATCGATCTTCCGGCTGCAGACTTGACGCTTTCGACTGAGAACTTGAAGCAGCTTGCTGATGCGGCAGGCGAAGGATTCAACTTGGAACTTGCAGTGGACGACGCGGCAGCAGTAGACGGCCGCCCGGCACTGGCAGACCAGATTGACTTCACCATTACAGACGCTGAAGGCAAGGAAGTTGAAGTGAAATTCACTTCAAGCGTGATTTTGAGTTTTGACACAACCGACGTTAAAGTACAATTCGGCGCACGCGAAGATGCCAAAGGCAAATGGAAAATCATCCAAGGGAAATTGGATGGCAGCATCTTCACACTAAGCATTAACGAATTCGGCAATTACACGGTCGTGACAAACAAAGGGCAAGCGAAAAAGTAAGATCCAAAGCATCCGCTCCGGCGGATGCTTTTTTATTTTTCCTTAAATTGCCCTCGTACTCCGCCACACCCCAGCAAAGGACAGTGGAATTTTGTGCATACTAGGAACCGGCAGGAATAACCTAAGCAAAACAAAGGACCTATGAGCCAAAAGAACACTGATACATAAAAATATGTAATGTAATTCCAAAAAAAGAGTTAAAAGTATCTGAAAATTATTTGCATTCTCGAAATAATATGGTAAATTTAAGTTGTTACGCAATTGCAACAATTGTTGTAATTGCAAAAAAAGACCTGAGGGGGAAAAAGTTTGAAAAAGTTAAAATCTCTTTCCGTAGTGACAATGACAGCTGTTCTGGCATTGACTTCTGCGGGGTACGGCGCTGGAAATGTATCAGCGGCCAACACAAGCCCGATCAACATGGTGACATTGGATACGCAAAAACCGGCAGCTAATCTACCGGCTAAATTTGTGAATCCGGAAAGCCCGAAGGAAGAAGTTCGTGTAATCATCGAGCTTGAAAAAGCGCCGGCCATTGAAGAAGCAACGAAAAAAGGTGTTTTATATAAGAGCCTCCCTGAAACTCAGCGTGCGTCCCTGGAAAGTGCAGTTGAAAGCAACCAGAAATCTGTGCAGGCAAGCATTGCCCAAGTGGCGCCTAAAATTACTTATCTAGAAAACTTCACGACTGTCTTCAACGGCTTCTCTGCGACCGTGGAAGCCGGACAAGTTGAAAAAATCGCCAACTTGAACGGCGTCAAAGCCGTTTACGAGTCAACCGAATACCAGCGTCCGGAAGTAAAACCGGAGATGAAGTATTCAAAAGAATTGGTGCAAGCACAGCAAGTCTGGAATGATTACGGTTACACGGGTGAAGAAATGGTCATCGGCGTCATCGATACCGGAGTTGATCCAAGCCACAAGGACATGGTATTGACTGATGATTCTACAGGCGCCATCACAAAATCGGAAGTCGATGGGCTTCTTGCGGATAAGTCCCTTGATAACGGGAAATACTTCACAGCAAAAGTGCCATTCGGCTATAACTATATGGACGGCAACGATGAAATCCTGGATCTGGGTCCGGATGCTTCGATGCACGGCATGCACGTTGCCGGTACCGTAGTGGCAAACGGCAATGAAGAAAACGGCGGCATCCAAGGGGTTGCTCCGGAAGCGCAAGTCTTGGCGCTGAAAGTATTCGGAAACGATCCGAAATACCCGTCGACATATGGCGATATCTACATCAAAGCGATCGACGATTCCATCAAGCTTGGCGCTGATGTCATCAACATGTCACTGGGTTCTACTGCCGGATTCGTGGATTCTTCAAACCCAGAACAAGAAGCAGTTTCACGCGCGACAGAAAACGGCATTTTGGTTTCCATTTCTGCAGGGAACTCGAACTTGTTCGGTTCCGGCTATGCGAACCCGTCCGTGGCCAACCAGGATTACGGCTTGACCGGTTCTCCAAGTGTTTCTGAAGATTCATTCGGCGTCGCTTCTTTTGAAAACGACGTGATTACGGCGCTTAGCTTCGGATATTCCATCGACGCTGCTCAACAACGCGGCTTGTACTTGTTGGCAAACGATGCGGATCCACGCGACTTGCCGGCTGCTTCGTATGAAGTAGTGGATGCCGGTTTAGGTACAGTAGCTGATTACGCTGGCAAAGACTTGACTGGGAAAGTGGCGCTTGTTTCCCGCGGAGAAATCAACTTCGTTGAAAAAGGCAAAAACGCCCAAGCAGCAGGCGCAGCAGCGGTTATCGTCTACAACAACACGACAGGTACAATCAGCATGGCGTCAGATCCAGCCATCAAGATTCCTTTCATGTCGGCTCTTCAATCAGACGGCTTGGCAATGAAAGCGGAATTGGCAGCAGGCGACCCGGTAACAGTATCATTTGACGGACAATATTTGGAAACGCAGAACCCGTCAGCTGGAAAAATGAGCGATTTCACGTCTTGGGGGCCAACGCCAAACCTTGATTTCAAACCGGAAATCACAGCTCCAGGCGGCAACATCTTCTCGACATTGAACGACAATGAATACGGCTTGATGAGCGGTACATCCATGGCAGCTCCTCACGTAGCCGGCGGTACGGCACTAGTATTCGAACGTTTGAACGAACTTGGCTTTGACGGCGAAGAGCGCGTCCAAATGGCGAAAAACCTGATCATGAACACAGCGGATCCGGTTGAATTGCAAGCAGGCGAATACGTGTCACCGCGCCGCCAAGGGGCAGGATTGATGCAATTGCATGATGCTCTTTCAACGGACGTCATTGTAACGAACAAAGGAACAGACGAAGCAAAAGTGGCTTTGAAAGAAGTCGACAATAAATTGACGTTCACATTGACTGCTGAAAACTTCTCGAACGAAGCAGTGGAATACAATGTCGACCTGAGTGTCCTGGTTGACGAGCCGGCTCAAACTACGACTGGCGAAGTAGTCAATGCGCCAAACGTGTTGGGTTCAGTTGACATCACGAAAGACGTAACCATTTCGACTCAGGAAACCGTAACAGTTCCTGCAAATGGAACAATTGATATTCCCGTAACAGTTGAAATTCCGGCTGCTTTGGATGCAGAACTTGATGCAATCTATAAAAACGGCTATTTCGTTGACGGTTTCGTTACTTTGGATGACGACAACGAAGATGTGACGAACAACCCGCGCTTGAACGTTCCGTTCTTCGGCTTTAACGGCGGCTGGGACGATGCCAATGTCATCGACAAAGTAGCATGGGACAAAGAATCATTCTACGGCATGACGCTGTTGGCGGATGAAAAAGGCAGCTTTATTGACGGCGGTACGCACGAAAAAGACTTTGTGCCAGAGAAATTCGCATTTTCTCCAAACGGTGACGGATCAAGAGACCAGGTCATCCCGGTTTACTCATTGCTCCGCAATGCGAAGCGTTTTGAAGTGAATGTATTGGATGCAGCAGGCAACAAACTGCGTACGATCCGTACAGGAACTGATTTCACCAAGCATTACTCAGCAACTTCACCAAACTTGCCGTACACGTTCACAGCGCTTAACGCATGGGACGGAAAAGTATTGGGCAAATTGGCAAAAGACGGCGACTACCAGATTCAGCTTCGCGCAGTCATCGACTACGAAGGCGCTGAATGGCAGACAGTCGAGTTCCCGGTCAAAATCGACACAGTGAAACCGGAAGCACAAGCGAAATACAACGCAGCAACAAAATCGGTTGACGTGGCAAGCTTCACGGACAATATCGCGACAGACCGCTGGGAAGTTTACTTGAACGGCGTAGCGATTACTGACAATGCTGCAACTGCAGCAACAGTTGAATCGTTGTCTCCTGCAACAACGAGCTTTGCGGTGAAACCGGAGCTGAAAAAAGGCGATGACCTGAAAGCGGTATTCTACGATACAGCTGGCAATAAAACAGAAGTGGCTCTTTCAGTCGCTACTCCTGAAACAACAGAACCGGTTATCTTCTTTGATTCGCCGGGCGTCCTTTCTTTCCATAAAACAAACGAAGTTGTCGTATCCGGAACAGTAGAAGATGCTTCGAAAATCGTATCTCTCACAGTGAACGGCGAGAAAGCGGCTGAGTTTGACGGCACGAAATTCAAGCACACCGTCAAATTGCCAGACGGTTCACAGCACGTTTCCGTTAAAGCGGTTGACGAGTTCGGCAACGAAATGGAACTTCGCCGCCAGGTACTGGTAGATTCAAAACCGGCAACCATCACAGACGTGAAAGTTCCAACTACAGTGAAGCATGACCAGAAAGAAGTGGAAGTTACGTTCAACGTAAAAGACAACTTCGATCAGATCTACGCTTACTTGTACGACAGCGAAGTATTCAGAAAAGAACTTTCTGAGCCATACGGAGCGAAATCATTCAACCAGGACATTACGTTCAAAGTTCCTGTCACGGAAGAAGGAGCAAATGAATACAAATTTGTGATCAAGGATGCAGCTGGGCACGAGACAGTTAAAACATTCACGATTACAAAAGAAGCAAAAGCAGTCGTAACGTTCTCTGATATCCAAACCCACTGGGCTAAAAAGGAAATCGAAGAATTGGCGTCACGCGGCATCATCCAAGGGAAAACAGCAACATTGTTTGCGCCTGAAAGCAAATTGACGCGTGAACAAATGGCTGTATTGCTCGTGCGTGCACTTGACTTGCCGCTTGAAAACCACAAAGGCACATTTGCCGATGTAACGGCTAAACACTGGGCACACAAAGAAATCGAAGCAGCGGCTAAAGCCGGCTTGATCAATGGCGTTGGCGGATCGAAATTCAATCCGAAAGCGAACATTTCCCGCCAGGATACGGCTGTCATGATGATCCGTACAATTGAATTTGAAAATGCGGATCTTCTAAAAGGCGTAAACGGCACGAACAACTTTAAAGATGCATCAAAAACGGCTGACTATGCGAAGAAAGCTGTCGCTCAAGCTGCAGAACTGGGATTGATCAACGGACGTTCAGGCAATATGTTTGAACCGACTGCAGAAATCAAACGTGCGGAAACGGCAGTTGTCCTTTACCGCGGCCTTGATAAGCTGGACCTATTGAAATAATGCTGCACCCAAAAACCGGGAATCCTTTCCCGGTTTTTTTCTTTTGCCTCAAACCCCTTCGAAGCGGAACTTTTCCGTGCGGCTTGCTATAATAAGAAAGAATTGTGCAGAAGTTGTGCGTGTGCCTGGCACTTGTTCAAATTTCCTGCCATTTCCTGTAACCAATCTCCGTCTTTTTCGTCTTATATAAATACTATCCAAAGAAGTGAGTTGAATTTATGGACAACCGCAGAGTACAACGCAGCTCGGCTGCAAAAACTAAAAAACGTTTGTTGATTTCCGTCCTGTTTCTGATGTTGCTGGGAGCTGTCGCCGTCGGCAGCTATTTCCTTGTTGCACAGCCGGGAAGCACTGCGTCATCAACGGCAGGCAGCCAACAAGAAGCCTTTGTAGGCAAAAGCTATTCCGGGTTCCAGGCAAATCCGGTCGAAAAACCGGTTGAACCGGCGCCGCCGGAAGGCACGGTGGAAGACCACCGGGAAGAAGAACCTGCAGAAGAACCGGCTGAAGAAATCATAGTAGAAGAAGAACCCGTCGTGATCACGCCGGAAGAGCCGGTCGAAGCGCCGGAAAAAGACCTGTCACTGATGATTGCCAACGCCAAGACGCATGTCTATACGCTCTATACGGACCTGGAGCAGGGCTCTGGCTTCTTATTTAACGAACAAGGCGATGTCCTCACCAATGCCCATGTCGTCAAAGACGCGTCCTATGTGACGCTGAAAAACAGTGACGGCCAGGAATTCAACGGCTATGTCATCGGCATTTCGGAAACGGAAGACGTTGCGCTCGTACGCGTGAAGGAACTGGCCGGCAAAACGCCGATGCCAATGGCTTCTAAAGATCCGGAAGTGGGTACGAATGTCGTTGCCATCGGATCTCCGCAAGACCAGGCAAACACCGCAACGGAAGGCGAAGTCACCGCAACCGGCGCCAGCTTTTCCGACGCCTACGAATACACCAATATGATTGAAAGCACCGCCATCCTGAAAAAAGGTTCCAGCGGCGGCCCATTGATTGACACCGAAAACGAACAAGTCCTAGGCATCAACTCGATCATCCTGGAAGACAGCCCGGAAACCGGCTACGCCCTTCCGATTTACAAAGTGCTGGACGAAGTGAACGCCTGGGTGGCCAATCCGATTGAATACGACGATGAAGTCGTGCTGCCGGACGTCAAAGATGCCTATTTTGACAAAGAACTGCTCGGCACGTTCATCCAGTCGTACTACGAGTTAATCCCGTACTCGCTGAACGAGCCGGAATTGACGTACTACCAGTCGTACCTGCTGCCAGGCAGTGAAGGGGAGACAGAAGGCATCAAGCGCGTAGAAGCGCGCACAGACGCCAATAAAGTCTATAACGTCAATAAAGTCGACATCCTCAACGTAGAAATCGGTGATGAAGAGTCCACCGTCGAAGCAACAGCTGAATACATGTACCACGACAAAGCGACCAACCAGACCTACACCGAAAGCGAAACGACAATTTACACCGTCGTCATCGATGAATTCGGCGATTACCAGATCAACAACATGGTCAGCAAATAAAACAAGAAATCCATCTTCGCACAGTGCGAAGATGGATTTTTTGTGTTCTCTATTTATATAGAAGAAAGTTGAAATGTGGTTAGCTGCTTTTCGCCTACGAAAAGCGCAATTTCTTTTGGCAATCGTTGATTAAATCCTTTACAGGAGAAGTTATGCACGTTTAGAAAATTTTATGCGCGTCCAGCAGAAAATATGCGCGCTCACGGAGATATATGCGCGCTTAAGACGTTTCTTTGCACGTTCAGCAAAATCCGGCAATGACAGCTAAACAAAAAGCACTCCAGTCAACAGACTGGAGTGCTTCATTATCTAAATTAGTTTACGCGTTTGTAGCTGTGGAATTTCTTGCCCCAATATGGGTCGTTGACGCTTTTCACTTCAGCTTTAGAACCGCCGGCATGGACGAATTGGCCGTTGCCGATGTAGATCCCAACATGTGAGATTCCAGCTTTATACGTGTTTGCGAAGAAGATCAAGTCTCCAGGTACCGGTGAACTTACTGTTGTTGACTGTGCAAACTGAGTGCCAGTTGTGCGTGAAATCGATTTTCCAGCTTTTTTGAATGCATATTGCGTGAATCCGCTGCAGTCAAATCCGCTAGTTGTCGTGCCGCCGAATCTGTAAGGAATGCCTTTAAGAGACAATGCTGCTGAAACAACACCAGAGTTGGAAGCTGAGTTAGACGCTTTTACCACTTTGGCAGAAGTTGAAGTCAATAATGAGCTAAGGATCCAGCCCGTTTTCTTGCCGGCTTTTACTTTGTACCAAGTTTGAGAACCGACTTTTTTCTGGTGAGTTGCAGTAACTTTTGTGCCTTTTTTAGCAAGTGTTACAACTTTATATTTAGTGCCAGCATCCACGCGGATGTTGGAATTGTATTTTGTTTTGAATGTGCCTTTTTTAGCAGTTGCTTTTGCTGCTGCAACTGGCTCAACTTCCAAAGAAGCTGTTTGTTCTGTATGAGAAGACTCGATCACCGATGTAGTAGTTGTATTTGAGTTAAACGCTGCCTCTGCATCAACAGCTGAGTTAGTAAATATCAATGAACTAGCTGCGAAAAGAGTGAAGACTAATTTTTTCATTGTTTTTCTCCTAACATTTTTTGTTATCCTTCAATAGGATTAAAGTTTGTTGTTCAATCTGTTACTTACTATAAAGGGAGAGCATATTAATAACAACGTCAATTCGATTGCAGTTATATTACAAATGTATAACAAAAATATTTCTGGAGAATAAAACCAGTAACCGCAAGGGTTTGTGCTGCTTTATAAAAAACGAGAAAAGGTTTAAAAATATGAAAAATGGGTTTTATTTTTCGGTTTAATGCATTTTCAAGTCGGATAATGACGATTTATGTCAAAAAAAGGCCCTAAAATTTTTAATAAAACATTAAAATTTATTTTAAGGAAAAAGCAGAAAAGTAATAAAACTTGCAGAAAAACTATACAGATGATTAAATATTGAGAATATTTTATTTACAAATAAAGTAAATAAGAACTTTTTCTATTTTCTAAAATAATTAATAAACATCATAAAAAGATGTCTTTTATTCTGAAAATTCTACATTGGTATAATGTAGGCTTTTTACTGCTACAACTCTAGTCTGTGAAGAGCAAATAGCGCTTTTTGACAAAACGGTCCGGATAAACTACCCTTTAATTATTCAGAATATTCCATTTAAAATTGACCGGAGGAGGAAGGACGCAATGATTAAAATTCTGGCAATCGATGGGGGCGGTGTGCGCAGCATCATACCGGCCATTGTGCTGGTGGAAATCGAAAAGCGTACTGGGAAGCCGATCTGTGAATTGTTCAATTTGATTTCCGGAACTTCAGCAGGCGGCATTTTAGCGCTTGGCCTGGTCGTGCCGGAACAGCATAAGGCGGACAACCTGGTGCCAAGGTATACCGCCAAGCGGCTGGCGGAGCTAATTAAAAAAGACGCCCATATCATTTTTGATAAATCGATTCTGTATCGGATCCCCGGAGGACGCTATGTATATAGAAGATATCCGGATGACGGCATTGAATTTGTGCTGGAGAAATACTTCCGGGATGCCATGATTTCCGATGCGCTGACGGACGTCCTCATACCAGCCTATGAAATCGAAAAGCGCAATCCGGAATTTTTCAAGAGTGCGAAAGTGACGTCCGAGCACCCGACGCAGATTGACGTGTTGATGAAAGACGTAGCGCGGGCGACTTCCGCGGCTCCAACCTACTTTACGCCCGAAAAAATCGAAACCCTGCCGGACATGGCGTTTATCGACGGCGGCGTCTATGCCAATAACCCGGCGATGTGCGCGTATGCCGAAGCGCGGGCTATTTTCCAGGAGGAAACCGATTTTCTCGTCGTGTCGCTCGGCACCGGGGAAGCGAATGCGCCTATTCCATACGAGGAAGCGGTCAATTGGGGGCATATCGGCTGGTCGCGGCGTATGCTGAACATCATGATGGACGGCAACTCCGATTCGGTCGACTACCAGCTCCGGCAAATCGTCATGCCGAGAAACGGCGAAGCGCGCTATTACCGCTTCCAGGCGGAACTCGGCCGGGACACCGAACACATCGACAACTCCGACGCCTTTAATATGGAGAAACTCGAAGCGCTCGGCATCGGCATCATCCGCGACAAAGCGAATCAAGCCAAACTCGACAAACTGTGCGAGCAGCTAATGAGGTAGTATCTATAGAAGGAAAGTGTTTACTGTGAAGCAATGAATGCCTTGTAGAAGGGATTTCTATTGAGGGAGAACTGTCATGGATAAGGTGGGAACTCAGCGGCGATAGTTGATAACTCAGCACGAATGGGTGGGAACCCATCGCCAAAAGGTGGGAACTCACGCCTGATACGTGGGAACTCGCCTTAGACAAAAGATCACTCACTTTTCAACCCCCCTAATTGCCTGCTTTTCGCCCCGGCGAAAAGCGAAAAAGAAGAAAACATCCAAGAGAGGGGTTGCTGCCGGGAGTGGGTGGCAACTCATATCCCATAAGTAGTAACTCAGCACGAATTGGTGGGAACTCATCGCCAAAAGGTGGGAACTCACGCCTGATTGGTGGGAACTCGCCTTAGCCAAAGGATCACTCACTCTTCCACCCCCCTAATTGCCTGCTTTTCGCCCCGGCGAAAAGCGAAAAAGAAAAAACATCCAAGAGAGGGGTTGCTTCCGGGAGTGGGTGGCAACTCAGCGGCGATAGGCGATAACTCACGCTTGATTCGTGGGAACTCGCCTTAGCCAAAGGATCACTCACTCTTCCAACCCCCTAATTGCCTGCTTTTCGCCCCGGCGAAAAGCGACAAAGAAAAAATATCCAAGATGGAGGCTACTTTCAAGAACAGGTGGGAACTCACATTCAATAGGTAGTTATTCAGCCTGTAAAGGTGGGAACTCATCCGCAATAGGTGGCAACCCACGCACCAAAGGTGACAACTCACCCCTCCAGCAAGTTTCAATTCTCCACATGCAGGGGAATGGACATCTAAAGAGCCCACCACAAAAAGAAAGGGGACCAGCGGAGAATGGCGAAGCGTTACGATTACATGGACTGGCTGCGCGTGATTTCGATTTTTGTCGTAGTCGGCATCCATGTCTGTTCGAAAATCATCAATACCAGCTCGCCGGCGGACTGGGAATGGCAGTTTGCCAACGCCATCGACTCGGCTCTCCGCTGGTGCGTACCGGTCTTTTTCATGTTGAGCGGCGCCCTTCTCCTCACCCGGCGCCCCGATGAACCGGTAGGGGAGTTCCTCAAAAGAAGGCTGGCGAAAGCACTCATCCCGCTCCTATTCTGGAGCGCGGTCTACACAGCTTACAATGTCTACGAACTCGGAGAATCCTACACGTGGGAGGAAATGATCAAGCTGTTCCTCAGCGACGACGTCTATTACCACCTGTGGTTCATGTACGTCATCATCGGCCTGTATTTGATGGCGCCGTTTCTGCGGATTCTCGTCCACCACATGACGCAAAAGACTTTCCTGTACTTCCTGGTGTTCTGGTTCATCTTTTCCGGCCTCCTGCCGTTCGCACCGAAATATTTCGATTTTGAACCGGCGATCACCGCCGGCCTGTTCGAACCGTATATCGGCTATTTCATGCTGGGGGCGTATCTGTTTTATTACCCGATTCCGAAAAAACGGCTGCCGCATTTAGCGCTGCTGGCACTCGCGGGCTACTTCATCACCGTGTTTGGCACCTTGAGCCTGACCAACCAGAATGGCGAATTCGACGATTTCTACTACGAACATTACCGGCCGAATACGCTCGCCATTACGCTGTTTGTCTATGTCGGCTTCCGGCACCTCGCCGGGAAAATCGGGCGCAACCGCTGGATCACCCGCATGAGCAACGCGACGCTCGGCATATACGTCATCCATCCGCTGCTCCAGGTCTACCTGAATAAATTCTTCAATATCAATGAAAACACCGGAAGCGTCCTGATCGGCCTGCCGCTTACCTGGCTCATCCTGTTCTTCCTGTCGTTCCTGATCATCCGGCTGCTGCAGAAAATTCCGGTGGTCCGGCAAATCGTCCCCTAAAACCGTTCGCCCCATAAGGCGGACGGTATTTTTCTGCCCATGTAAAATAAAATCCAAATCGACAAGATATTTTACCCTCATAAATGAATAACTATGGTAAATTAAAGTTATCAATAAATTATGAATTTTCTTTAAATATTACTATTAATTTAAAGGAGGAAAAATCTTGAAGAACCGGCAGGCCTTATTCATGTTTGTGCTGATTGTTGTCCTGGTGTTGGGTTCGATGGCGTTCGGCTCCGCCCAAACCGCCAATCCCCAGAATGCCAGCGTCCCGGATCCCGACAAACCCGCCACCGTCCCGGAAGAACTGTTGAAGCCCGCGCAGCCGAAGAAAGAAGTGCGCATCATCGTGGAACTCGACAAAGCACCGGCCATTGAAAGCGCCACGAAAAAAGGCATTCTGTACAACGAACTGCCGAATGCCACAAAAGACAACCTGGAAGCAGCCGTCGCAGCCAATCAGAAAACTGTAAAAGCCGCTGTCACGAAAGCCGCTCCAACAATCAAATACAAACAAAACTTCACGACCGTCTTTAACGGTTTTTCCGCCATTGTCCCAGCCGGCGCAGTAGAGAAAATCGCTGAGCAAAAAGGTGTCAAAGCGGTTTACGAAGCAACCGAATACCTGCGTCCGGAACCGAAGCCCGAAATGAAGTACTCCAAAGAACTTGTCCAGGCACAAAGGGTCTGGAACGATTACGGCTTTAAAGGCGAAGGGATGGTCGTCGGCGTCATTGATACCGGCATCGACCCGGGCCACAAAGACATGGTCCTGACCGACAACGCCACCGGTGAAATCACCAAAGCGGAAGTGGATGCACTGCGTGCGGACGGTTCGCTGCAAGGCGGAGGGTTCTTCACCGCCAAAGTACCGTTCGGCTTCAACTATTTCGACGCCAATAACGAAATCCGCGACCTTGGCCCGAATGCATCGATGCACGGCATGCACGTCGCCGGAACCGTCGGCGCCAATGGCAATGAAGAAAACGGGGGCATCCGCGGCGTCGCACCCGAAACGCAGTTGCTCGCTCTGAAAGTATTCGGCAACGATCCGTCCTATAACTCGACATACGGCGACATTTACATCAAAGCGATGGACGATGCCATCAAACTCGGAGCCGACGTCATCAATATGTCGCTCGGTGCGACAGCCGGTTTCGTTGATTCGACCGATCCCGAGCAGCAGGCAGTGGAACGCGCCACCAATAACGGCATACTCGTTTCCATTTCTGCCGGGAATTCGAACCTGTTCGGCTCGGGGCATTTCAATCCATTTGCAGAAAACCCGGACTACGGACTGACCGGATCCCCGAGCGTGTCGCCGGATTCACTCGGCGTGGCATCGTTTGAAAACGATGTCATCACTGCCCAAAGCTTCGCCTACCGCATTGCAAACGGGGAAGCAGAGCGCGGCATTTATTTCCTGGGAAATAACGCCGATCCGGTCGATTTGCCGCAGGACACGTATCCGGTGATGGATGCCGGACTTGGGACGCCTGCCGACTTTGCAGGAAAAGACTTTAGCGGCAAAGTGGCGCTCGTCGCCAGGGGCACAATCCCGTTCACCGAGAAAGGCTTGAATGCTCAAAAAGCGGGGGCGGTCGCCGTCATCATCTACAACAACACGACCGGCACCGTTTCGATGCTAAGCGATCCGGCGATCACCATTCCATACATGTCGACGCTGCAATCGGTCGGGCTGGCCATGAAAGCAGGGCTTGATGCCAACCAGCCGGTAACGGTGACCTTTGACGGCCAGTATTTCGATGCACCGAGCGAAACCGCCGGCAAAATGAGCGCGTTCACGTCTTGGGGACCGACGCCGAACCTCGATTTCAAACCGGAAATCACAGCGCCCGGCGGCAACATCTTCTCAACGCTCAACGATGACAAGTACGGCTTGATGAGCGGTACGTCGATGGCCGCGCCGCATGTCTCCGGCGGAGCAGCCTTGCTGTTTGAACGCATTAAAGAGTTGAATCTTAGCGGCCGCGACCGCGTCGACTATGCGAAAAACCTGATGACGAATACGGCGAACCCCGTTGTATTCAAAGAAGGCCAGTTCGTATCGCCGCGCCGCCAAGGAGCAGGGCTGATGCAGCTGCACGATGCACTCTCCACTCGCATTATGGTGACGAATAAAATCACCGGCCTTGGAACGGTAGCTCTCAAAGAAATCAGCAACGACCAATTTACGATGACTTTGACCGCCGACAATTTATCCGGCCAGGCAGCCGAATTCCAAGTGGCCATAAACGTCCAAGTGGATGCCGTGAGCAATGCCAACGGCAAAGTCGTCACTTCGCCGAATGACACGGGTTCACTTAATATCACAGCAGACGCCGACATCACCGCACCAGAAACGGTCACCGTACCGGCGAACGGCAGCGTCGACATCCCGATAAGCGTCAATATCTTAGGAGCGGCGGAACAGCTCGAGAGCAATTTCCCGAACGGCTATTTTGTCGACGGCTTCGTGACCTTGACCGATGATGCGGAAGACGTCACGGGCAACACGATGCTCGCCGTGCCGTACTTCGGCTTTAACGGCGAATGGGACGATGCGCCGATCTTTGACCGCTTCGCCTGGGACCCGAATACGTTTTACGGGCGCACACTGCTCGTTGACCCGGCCGGCAACATCCTGAACGGCAACAGCCATTCAACCGGCTACCAGCCGGAGCGCTTCGCCTTTTCACCGAACGGGGACGGCGTACAGGATGCCGTCATTCCGGTATTCTCACTGCTCCGGAACGCCAAGCAATTGGAAGTGAACATCTTGAATGAAGCGGGAGAAAAACTGCGGACCATCCGAACCGACCAGGAACTGTCGAAAAACTTCTCGGCAACGGCACCGAATACGCCTTATATCTTGAATCCGGCTTACGCCTGGGACGGCAACATCTTAGGCAAACGGGCAGCGGACGGCAAATACCGCATCCAGCTGCGCGCTGTCATTGATTACGATGGGGCGGAATGGCAAGCAGTCGATTTCCCGATCATCGTCGACACCGTAAAACCGGCCGCAAAAGCAACATTCAACGCGGAAACAAAAACGGTGCAAGTCGCGAGCTTTACCGACAATACGGCTGCGGACCGCTGGGAAGTGTTCTTGAACGGCACCGAACTGACCGAAAATACCGCGACGCCGGAAAACGAATCGCTGGCACCAAGCACGACAAGCTACACCGTCACCGCTGCACTGAAAGCTAGCGACAAACTGACCGCCGTGTTCTACGACGTCGCAGGCAATAAAACCGAAGTGGCGCTCGCCGTAACGGCAACGCCGGCTCCGGTAGCCGATGAAACCGAACCGGTCATCTTCATCGATACGCCAGCCGTCCTGTCGGTCCATAAAACGAAACCCGTTGAAGTGACCGGGCGCGTGGAAGACGCCTCCAAAGTCACATCGCTCACCGTCAACGGACAAACGCCGAGAGAATTCAACGGCTCGGTGTTCAAACACACCGTGACGCTCGATGACGGCTCACGCTACATCACCGTGAAAGCCGTTGATGCAGCCGGCAACGATTTGGAAATCCGCCGGCAAATCTTTGTCGATACGGTGGGAGCGAGCATTGAGCTCATTGATGTGCCGACAAGCATTCCGGCCGGAACCGGTGAAGCGGAAATCACGTTCCGGGTGAAAGACAATTTCGACCAGATCCGGGTCTACTTGATCGACAGCGAAATCTACTACCATCCGTTGAGCCGGAACGATATGGTGGCGTTTGATGAAACAATCACCGAAACGATCCAGGTCCCGAACAACGGCGCCAATAAATTTACGCTTGTCGTGGAAGATATTGCCGGCCACCGGACGCCGGTCAACTTCACGATTACGAAACAAGCACCGTAAATTAACCGGGCGGAGAAAAGACTCTTTTCTCCGCTTTTTTATTTCTTCGAATAAAGCCATCGCACCTGCCATCAACTTTCCTGACAAATATGGTAATTATTTATCAAAAGGACGTCCATTAACAAAAAAACGTGCTAAAATCTAACTATCTGATATTTCAGATACCTACATAACGCAACCCGAAGGAGGACGTTGATTTTGGAGAAACAGACGTTTTGGAAAGTTTTCAGCCCGCTGCTCGCATTTGTCCTAGTATTGTCCCTGTTATTCCCGTTCCCGGCTTCCACACAAGCGAAAGACACCAGCCCCTTCAAACCGGCACAAAATGAAAGCCAGTTCCAAATCCGCTCGGCAATCGCCGAACAGACGAAACTGCTGCAGGGAGGGCCGAAGCTCCATAAAGACTTGGAAGGCTTGCCGGCTGATAAAACCGTCAGCGTCATCGTCCATTTGTCGGAGCGCCCTGTTGCTCTTGAGCAGGGAGTCCAGGCGGCACAAGGCAAAGGCTTTTCCGCCGCACAAGTAGGGGAAGCGAAAGCGGCGGTCGTCGCCCAGCAGGCGTCCGTAAAGGGAGCCATCCAGGCGCAAAAGCTGTCCGTCACCCAGGGCTTTTCCTACAACACTGTCCTGAACGGCTTTTCGGCGACGGTGAAAGCAGGCGAGCTGAAAAAGCTGCTCGCGATTCAAGGCGTTACGTTGATCGAACCGGACATCCACATCGACAGCATTCCGGAAGTGCCGAAACAGCTTGCCGCCACTGCCGCGTTTAAGTCGAGCTCATCGTTCCTCGGTGTCGACAAACTGTGGGCAGAAGGGCTTGACGGCAAAGGCATCAAAATCGCGGTGCTCGATACGGGCATCGACCCGGACCATCCGGAATTCAAAGGCATCTACAAAGGCGGCCGCAACTTTGTGCCGCATTCGTCGAAGTACGCAAAACCGCGGGCCAAAGACGACGCTTCTGAAACAAAGCCGTCTGAACGCCCGAAAACCACCCCGGAGAAAAATGAAGTCGGCATGCCGTTCGCGACAACGCACGGCACACACGTCTCCGGCATCATTGCCGCAACCGGCGCCAACGATTTCGGCTTTAAAGGCATCGCGCCGAAAGTCGATTTGTACGCGTACCGGGTGCTCGGCGCCTATACCGGCGGTGAATTCTCAAGCATCCTCGCCGGCATTGAAGAAGCGGTCATCCAGGACATGGACATCATCAACTTGTCGCTCGGTGCATTTAACGCTTCCGAAGCAGACGCCATGGCGTTCGCACTGAACAACGCCATGCTCGGCGGCACGATTGCCGTATCCGCAGCCGGCAACAACGGCTTGTTCCGCGGTTCAATCGGCACACCGGCTACGTCGCGCCTCGGCATCGCCGTCGGGAATTCAACCTTGCCGGAAATGCATTACAGCGGCACCATCAACGCCGCCGTCGGCAAGCACAAACTGGCGAAAGCCCACAACCTGATGGCGACAACGTTGAAACAAGACCCGGCCGCACAGTTGAAAGGCACATTTGAACTCGCAGCCGTTCCGGGAGCCGGCGCGACCGCGGACTACAAAGGGCTGAGCGTCAAAGGGAAAGTCGTCGTCGTGGCGCGCGGTGAAATACCGTTCCCCGATAAGATCAAAGCCGCCAAAGAACAAGGCGCGAAAGCGGTATTGATCCACAACATCCGAAACGCTTTTGAAGGCGAAGGGCCGATGGGCATCTACTTCGGCGATTCGTTCGACTTTATCCCGGCGTTCGATTTGTCCCGTGCGGACGGCGAAGCGCTGCGACTGGCACTCGCCAAGGAAAAAGGAACGGTCACATTCAGCAATATCAAAACAACGACCACAGCAGGCGACGCCATAGCCGAAAGCAGTTCGAGCGGCCCGTCGACGCCGAACTTCGACATTAAGCCGGACGTCGTGGCGCCCGGCATGAACATCCTGTCGGCAAAACCGATGTACAAAACCGATTTCCCAAATGCTGACTACAAAGAAGCCTACTTCCGGGAATCCGGCACGTCGATGTCTGCGCCGCACATTGCCGGCATCGCAGCCTTGATCAAACAAGCGCATCCAAACTGGACACCGTTTGACATCAAAGTGGCGCTGGCGAACTCGGCGAAAGTGCTTGATCCGGCAAAATACGATGTCTTTGCACAAGGTGCGGGACGCGTCCAGGCTTACGGCGCAGCGCATCCGGCAGCCCTTGCCTATTCCCAGGACAAAGCTGTGCAGAACCAAAGCGGTACCCAAGTGGACAACACGAAAGGCTCCGTGACATTCGGTCCGCAGCCCATCAAACAAAAGAACATCTCCGCCACCAAGAAAATCCTGGTGAAAGACATTACCGGAAAAGGCGGCAACTACAAAGTGGCGATCGATGTGAAGAAAAAAGCGGGGAACGCCAAACTCACGGTCGACAAGTCCACATTTACCTTGTCCAAACAGCAGGAGCTGAAACTTACGTTAACTGCTTCAAAGAATGCCAATGCGGCTTATGGCGATGAAATCATCGGATGGATCCGCATCTCAAACGGCACAACGACGATGTCCTTGCCATTCGCAGCAGACTTGAGCGGCGAATTCCTGACCGAACTCCAGACGCCCGAAATGACGGGGATGGATCTGTCGTTCGACGGCGACGGCTTTAACGACAAAGCAGAGTACACGTTCAACTTGACCGGTGCCCTGGCGAAAAATTCGCTCGAAATCTGGGACATCATGAACCCGAGAAGCGGCGGCTTTGAAGACGGCTATATCGGCTATATCCATTCCGCCGATTCCTTGAAAGCCGGCAAAGTGAAAATCCCGATCACCGGCAAATACCGGCCGTGGACCGGCGCACCGGAAACGACCATTCCGGATGGCATGTACTCGTTCGACTTCCTGGGCATCCCGGCTTCCGCCAGCCCGCCGTTTGTCGGCGCCAATGTGTTCCCAGTATTCGTCAAATCGACCGACCCGGTAATCACCGCAGCCCGCAATGGCAATCAACTCAGCGGCAAAGTGGAAGACAAATACCTCGCCTACAACACCGAGCTCACAAAATACGGCCTGCAGTTTGACCTCAACGCCAAACTGAATGCGTCGTACGTCGTGACCCGCAGCGATGGGGAGCAGGAAGCCGTGCCGTTCGGCCTGGAACAAGACGGAAAATTCAACGTTGAACTGGAAAACTTCAACGCCGAAACCGATTCCTTAACCATCATCGTCACCGACGCCGCCGGCAACAAAGGCGAAGCGGCGATCCAGCCGTAAAAGCAAACCCAAAAAAACAGCGCCTGCTCATCCGTTAGGGAAAAGCAGACGCTGTTTTTTATTTTGCAGATAGTTCGACAGGAACTTCGAGCAATTTCTGGACTTCGTTGAAAATGCGCTGGCAATTGTTTTGATCGGTATATTTGATGATGCCGGTAATGTCGTATTCAAAATCCGCAAAATTGTTTTTAATGCGGTCTTCGATAATCGACACCAATTCTTCTTCATAGGTACCAATGCCGCCGATGAACGTTTCTTCCACCGGACGCAGAATGCCTTTACGGAAAAAGCGGTCGACGTCAAAGTGATAATAGACAACCGGTTTGCCGAGCAAAGTAAAGTCAAAGCTGACGCTGCTGTAATCCGTGATCAACAAAGCATGGTCAATCAGCAATTGCTGTACCGTCTGCGAACCGAGCGGAATGAACTTGATGTTTGGGTGAAGTTGTTCTACCTCGTTCTCGAAATAGTTCTGAGCCCGGTAATGCGGATAGAAATTCAAGTTGACGTTGTATTCTTCGAGTAAGCCTAACAGCTTTTCGTTTTGGATCAAGTTGGAATAAGCAAGGAAATACTCGCTTTTCAGGAACTGCTCATCGGTGTTGATCCAGTCGCGCCAAGTCGGCATAAGCAGAATGTCTTTCGGTTTGTTCCGCTGTACAAGGTTGTCGAAACGGGCCAGGCCGGTAGCGACGACTTCTTCATCGGAATAGCCCATTTCATCCATGACAATGACCTGCTTTTCAGGATCGCTAGAGACGATAAACAAATCAAACGGCATATCGTAGTTCTTTTTATGGTATTCCACATTTTTGCGGCCCAATACCCCGTGCTGCAGGAAGACCTTCACCGTATGCTCGTAGCCGAAAAATCCTTTTGCCGGCTTGTAAGGGAGAAGGTTCTCAAGGTCGTGTGTGCCAAGCAGCACTTTCGCTTTAAAGGCGATTGCAAAATGCTTGGGTGATCCGAAGATCAGGACATTCGGATTGTGCCTGATCGCTTCGTAATCAGGCGAATCTTCCTCAATGACGTAATACGCCTCGATATCGGTATGCTGCTGCAGCCATTTAAAGAAGACAATGCCGTTGTCCTGAGCCGTATTCGTCCGTTCCCCCACGAGCCAGATGTTCGGATCTTTTAGCTCCGGATTTGCCGGCAGCTCGATATGGTTCTGGATGGTGAACGACTCGATTTTGACGTTATTGAAAGGCGTTGTGGTAATCATGAAATGGTGTTCATTGTTTTCAGCGTCATGGATTTTTTTATGGCTGTAGAAATTGTCTTTTTTGTAGCGGGCGCGTGAATACCGGATTTTCTCTTTCCGGATAACGGCGCCTTCCGCGTTTTCAATGACGACGAAAAGGTCGAGTACGGTTTTGTCCTTGCTCTTGATGCTCAGCAAATCCAAAGCGTTCAAATCGATGTGGAATTCGCCGGAGATCGGCACTTGCAGCGATTCAAGCGACCAGCGGTCTTCGATCAGCAAATAAGCGGTCGAGCCGATAAATTCTTCTACCGAACCAATGACGCCGTTAATCTGGAAGTCTTCGACCGAACGGATGGATTTTTTCAATTTGGCGGGCGTCAATGCCAGACCAAGCGATAAATCTTTCCGGCGGTAGAATTTCATTTTAACGAACTGCGAATTTGAGACGATTTTGTAATGCGTTTGGAAAGACTCGAGCAGTTGGCGCTCAATGCTGAAACGGAACACTTTCGGCGTGTCGCTTTGCTCAATGACAAAAAATCGTTTCGCAAACAGATTTTCAAGCATGTCGTCAGCGGAGACCTCTGTTTCGAACGAATTGTGCTGCCGGGTTAAATCGTAAATTTTGACAAGTCCGCTTTTTGGTTCATCAAACAACAAGGAGTAGCTGATGCCAGGTTTCGCGCTGTTCGACGAAAACGTAAAGCGGAACAAGCGATTCTCCGCTTCTTTAATGGAAAGCGAATCCATTTCAAGTGCATGCGGCACGAATTCCAAGTAGAACTTTGAGCGGCGCTCCAGTACCGTGACCACGTGGTGGTACGATTCAAAACTATGGGCAGCACCTTCAGCGAGCACCAATGGATAAAGCTTATTGTCGATGCTGACAAACAAGCGCCACAAACCGGCAGCCAGTTCCCGGAAATCATGAATGGTGGCAGTCTTTTTGTTTTGGTCCAGTTGGCCGGTGATGATCCGGAACTGGCGATTGTTGAAAGCGTAAAATTCCACTTCTTTTTCAGTGAAGATTTCCGGCTCATCAAAAGTCAGTTTCAAAGTTTCGTATTGAGTAGAAAGAACCGACGCGCCAATGGATTTTTCCATGAAGAAAAAGTCAGCGAAGCGGTTGGTGATTGAAATGTTTTTTTTGATATGGGTCGTCAAGTATTTATTGTTTACTAAAATTGTTTCCTGGAAATCGCCGTCTTTATAAGAAGGGTGTTTCGTAATCCAGGCAGTCTGGCCATTGATAGTAAGTTTGATGGTTGCCTTCGCTCCAATAGCAGTGAGTATATGCAAAGGAATCATTACTGTGAGATAATTGTTCTGGACCATTTGAAAAGGGACGTCGTAGCTGTCTTCGCCGATATGGCACTCAACTTTGATTTGCCGTCTCAACGCAAAAAAATTGGACAGCTGAAAGTGGAAAATCAGGTCTTGTCCTTTAAATTCATGTTTTTTAACTTCTACCCGTTTCACGAGCATTCTTTTTAACTTGTTGGAAAATCTTTTGATTATCATGGATTATTCAATCTCCTGCACTTTTTTTCATCGCAACTATTAATTCTAACACGCTGGCAAGTCCTGTCAATAAAAGAAAGGATGGACATCAGCGCAAAGAAATCTTATACTTTAATAATGTTGTAAATCATCTTTTTTTACAAATATTATCCATTAAAATTTTGAATCAAACCTATATATTGGAGAATCGACATGAAAAACTTAAATGAAATCAACATCATCCGGGCACTGATGTGCATTTCCATCGTCCTGACCCATTCCATCTCAAATTATTTCCGGAATGTGGAGGCTGACTCTGTGGCTTATGAACAGTACCAGATTTATATCCGCTTTGCGTTATTGTGTTCCACACCGATTTTTATTCTGTTATCGGAGACATTGATTTCGAAAAACTACCCTGGCAAACTGAAAAAAGGGTTTTGGGGAAAACGGTTTGCATTCATCCTGCTGCCATATATTTTAATAGGGTTGGTTGTGAGTTACAAGTCTTCCCATAATGACTGGTCAGCGTTCTTGGAAGTTGCATATAATAAAATTGTTTTAGGTGAATGGTATGGCTTTTTTGTCCTCGTCATCTTCCAGTTCTACTTCCTGCACTGGCTGATCGGCGGGTTTCTGGCACGTATAAAGCCGGCCATTCCGATTGTCCTTTCGTTTATCCTTTCATTCGCGCATATCTACGGCTATGTACATAATGAAACTTACCAAAGCTTCATCATCGAACAATATCCGTTCTGGTACAAAACACATATTTTGTTTTGGCTGTTTTATTTCATCACCGCTTTCTACATTGGCCAGTACTACGAACAGCTGGTCAGCTTCCTGACTGCGAGAATCTGGCTGCCGACTTTGACCACAGTGTTGTCATTTGCACTGGTCATGTATAATTACAAAGTGCTGGAATATACACGGCTTTCAAGCGAAAGGTATGACATGCTCCTTTATGCGGTCAGCATCTTCTTCCTGCTTGTTGCCTTAATCCGCAAATTCAATCTGAACAGCCAAGCGCTGGTGATGATCAGCAATTTCTCGTTTTTCATCTATTTGACTCATATGATCTTTTTGCCGTATTTCGTGAAGTTCGCCATTGGCTTCGGGGAAAATTTCTTCGTCTATATCGCCATTATCGCGTTTTTGACCGTTTCGGCATGCATTGGTGTAGCTTTCCTGTTCTACCAGAACCGGATTACTCGCTTATTCACAGGAAAAATCAAATACCTGGAACCCGTGCGCCAGCCGCAGGCACCAAATACGCAGCTATTGCGAGAGGAAAGCAATTTAAAATATGAATAACAGAAATGGTTAAAAAGACAGGGAATTACCCCTGTCTTTTTTATCATTTAAACAGATTTTGAAAAATTAAGAATGTAATCGCCTTCAATTCTTTCCGTATCCGAAGTATAATGAAAAAGTTCGACGATTCGAAAATCAGAGGAGATGGAACGATGACCATTTACAATAAAGCGGCAATGACTTTGGCAGCTCTTGTGTTGACAGCAAGCAGCTTGTCGGCACTGCCGGCCCAAGCAGCAAACGACACAAGCGCCAAAGCAGTGCAGCAAAACAAAGGACAGGAAAAGAAAGAAGTATCGCTCCGCATTCTCGGAACTTCCGACCTGCACACGAACTTTGTCAACTACGATTATTACCAAGATAAAGTTTCCAACAGCTTAGGTCTGGCTAAAACAGGCGTCCTCATTGAACAGGCCCGCAAAGAAAACCAAAACACGTTATTGTTCGACAACGGCGACTTGATCCAAGGAACGCCGCTTGGCAGCTATTCAGCAAACGTTGATCCGCTTGAAGACGGCGAAAAGCACCCGGCATACGCAGCACTTGAAGCATTGAACTTTGACGGCACAACTTTAGGGAACCACGAATTCAACTACGGCCTCGACTATTTGGACGAAGTGATGGACGATGCTGAATTCCCGGTCCTGAACGCCAACGTCTACGACGCGAAAACAAAGAAAAACCGCTTCACGCCGTATGAAATCATCGACAAAGAAGTTGTTGACGGCCGCGGCAAACGAGTGACGGTCCAAGTCGGTGTCATCGGAGTTGTTGCTCCGCACATCATGAAATGGGACCGCGCGAACCTGGAAGGCAAAGTCTATGCAGAAGATGCAGTCCAGACCGTAGAAAAATTCCTGCCGAAAATGGAAAAAGACGGCGCTGACATCGTGGTCGTTCTTTCACACTCCGGTATGGGAGACGCAGTACACGAAGTCGGGGAAGAAGACATCACGTATCAATTGACGAAATTGAAAGGCGTCGATGCCATTATCACGGGGCATAACCATCAAACTTTCCCTGGCAAATACAAAGATTTGCCAGACGTCAACACGGAACAAGGGACAATTAATGGCACACCAGTTGTGATGCCAGGAAAATTCGGCAGCCACTTGGGCGTCATCGACCTTCAGCTGGCGCCGCATGGCCAGGACTGGAACGTCATCAAAGAAAAAGCAGCACTTCGCGAAATCAACAAAACAACAAACGAAGTCTCTGAAGAAGTCGTCGAAGCCGTAAAAGAAGCACACGAAGCGACAATCGAATATGTCCGCCAGCCGGTCGCTGAAACGACTGCTCCGATCAACTCGTACTTCTCGCTTGTGAAAGACGATCCATCTGTCCAAATCGTCAATAATGCCCAAACTTGGTACGTAAAAAATAAAGTAG
Source organism: Planococcus glaciei (assembly GCF_900099655.1). GTDB lineage: Bacteria > Bacillota > Bacilli > Bacillales_A > Planococcaceae > Planococcus > Planococcus glaciei. The sequence goes on along the minus strand of NZ_FNDC01000009.1, from coordinate 29,083 downwards.
CCGGCACCGCAAACGCTGACCTGCCGCTCCTGTCAGCAGCCGCTCCGTTCAAAGCGGGCACGCGCGACGACAGCAGCTACTACACGAATATCGCTAAAGGCACCGTGGCAATCAAAAACGTCGCTGACTTGTATGTCTTTGACAACACCGTATTCGCCTTGAAAATGAAAGGCGCCGACGTAAAAGAATGGCTGGAAATGTCTGCAGGGCAGTTCCTGCAAGTAGATCCATCCGCAACCGGTGAACAGCCATTGATCGATACTGAGTACCGCACGTACAATTTTGACGTCATCGACGGCGTCGAATACGAAATCGACGTAACACAGCCAGCGAAATACGACAATGACGGCAAACTGGTTGACGCATCGGCCAGCCGCATCAAAAACTTGACGTTCAACGGCGCACCAATCGATTTGAACCAGGAATTCCTGGTTGCTACAAATAACTACCGTGCAAGCGGCTCGTTCCCAGGCGTAGTCAATGCAACCGAGAAACTCGACTTTGCCTATGAAAACCGCCAAGCGATCATCGATTACATGGTAGAAGAGAAAACCATCAACCCGACAGCTGACGGCAACTGGGATTTCGCACCGGTAACTGCTGATTTGAATGTAACATTCGAATCCTCACCGGATGCGCAAAACCTGATTCCCGCTGACAGCGGCATCACTTACATCGGTGCAAGCACAGGCGGATTCGCCAAATATGGCATCAACTTAAAATAGGACTGGAAAAAAGGCATTTGCTAATGAGCAAATGCCTTTTTCTTATGGATAAACAAAGAGAAGGCAGTAAGAAGGAGGAGAGTGGGAACTCAAGGCAAGTTGGTGGGAACTCGAAGACGAAGAGTGGCAACTCACAGCCCATTGGTGGGAATCCAATCCCAAAAGGTAGCAACCCACTCTTCAAATCCCGCAAAAGACAAAAAAGACCTAATTACAAGCTTTTCGCCCCGGCGAAAAGCGACAAAAGAAAAACCCATAAACCCTTTTCAACTGCTCTCTATGAGAAAGGTAGTAACTCAAGCGCAATTGATGGGAACTCACCCTGAAAAGGTGGCAACCCACTCCCCACTAGTAGAAACTCACACCCAAAAGATAGCAACTCAAAAAAACCCCTATTATATAGTAGAAACTCCTCACAAAATATTCTCCAACCATACAAAAAAGCCAGCTGCACCAGCAGCTGGCCTTTCAATCTCACTCTTTCCAATACACACGTTGAACCGATGCGCCGCGAGAAGCATAGCCCAATTTCTGCAGCAAATACCGTGCTGCATATTTATCCTTCAAACCAAGGAACTCCCGGCATTGGCGATTTGTAATTTCAGGGTCCACAAACTCGAACCAATCATCCAAAGCACGCGAATAGCCGTCCAAAACTACCAACTGACAACGCACACAAAAATGCGTCCGTTCACTTTGCCGCATGCAAGGGGATCCGCACGCATCGCATAGCACGCCAGTTTTCAAATCCTTCAACTCAAACTGATACACATGGGAATAATCCATCTTGGGGAAAGGGGTGTGGCGGTCAATCAGAAGCTGGCCAACCCGCGCCAATTCTTCTAGGGGCATCGGCCGTCCGGTCCGGGAAAGGGAGGAGAAGAACCGGTTCAAGGAGTATCCATAAATCACGGGAATTTCTTTCGGCGCCCGCTCAATCAGCGTCGATGAATAAGGCAGAACGACAGCGGTATAGACCGGCAACGAAACCGATAACCGGCGGAATAAATCCAGCAATTCTTCACGTGCATTCCACGCTTGCGTCACAGGGGAATTAAACCCGAAAAATTTGCCGTCCCGCGTCCTTTGTGTCATATGCAGGCTGTCTTCATCAAACGACAAAGTCCCGGAATAATTCTTCACTTCCAAAATCATAGCAAAATGAGGCGTCAATACCACCGTATCGATCTGGCAAAAGCGATCACTCAACTGCAAATCAGCGATGACAACTGGCGGCTCCTGCCAGCGTATCCGCTTCAGCAGCCGGTCGACATGCTGCTCGCCGCCAAATCCGGCCCTCACTTTATAATGGTCGGAAACCACATCTTCATAACTCAAGTGTTTTTTTGGCAGCCTATACATCAATCGCGGCAAACTCTCCAGCAAGTGAGGAGCCGTCCGTTCCTTTAAAAATTTCAACATCGCATCTCTCCTTTTTTTCAAGTATACCAATCCTGAAAGAGGAAAAGACAGAAAAATAAAAAAACAAATGGATGCTTTTCGCCAACGCGAAAAGCGACAAAACAAGACCTTTTCCAACCCTCCCCAAAGGCTTTCATGAGAGGAGGTTGTAACTCGCGCCCAAAAGGTGGGAACTCACAGCCAGAAGGTTGTAACCCACAGCCCAAAGGGAGGAACTCACGCCCAATTGGTTGCAACTCACCCAAATATCCCCCCCAACCCCACAAAAATTCCCTAAACCCAAAAGACTAGCTTTCACACATTCGGGTATACAAAAACTAACAAATCCGACTAGGGGGTAGCCGCTATGTTCTGTTCCAAATGCGGATGCATGAATAGCATAACGACCAAAAACTGCCTCAACTGCGGCCAGCCACTGGATCGTACCACCCGGATCAAAAAACACAAAAGACGCCAGCGTTTGAATTTCTTTGTCGTCGCCATTCTCTTCCTCGGAACAGGATTCGGCTCTGCCCAGATTTTCCAGCAGCCCACCAAGGAACGACCCGACGCACCCGTCGAAAATACAGTCGCCGCACAGCCTTCAACCAACCCGCCGCTAGAACAAACCGTCACAGAAACCACCACACCGCCACAAGACACCGAAGCTCCAAACGAAGATGGCACCAAACCCAAAACCGACATTATTAAAGACACCCAGCAAAAAGTATTCACCATTAAAACCGATACCGCTTACGGCTCCGGCTTTCTTTTCACTGATACCGGCACCGTTGTCACCAGCGCTCATTTGATCATCGGCACCATCGATGTTTCCGTCCGCACAACCGACGGAGTCGAGAAACCCGGGAAAGTCATCGGCATCTCGGAGACCTTCGACATCGCACTTATCCAAGTCGACGCATTCGCCGGCACCAAACCGCTTGCTGTGGAAACCAATCCAACCGAAATCGGCACAGAAGTCATCGCACTCGGCAGCCCGTCCGGCTTGGAAAATACCGCGGCGATCGGCTATTTAACCGGCACCGACCGCGACTTTGACCACGGCTTCCTGTACAAAGACATGTACCAGATCGATGCCCAGATTGCCCCGGGCTCAAGCGGCGGTCCGCTTATTGACGCGCATAGCGGCAAAGTCATCGGCATCAACGCGCTTCTGTTAAATGAAGGCAACGCCATCGGCTTCTCCATTCCCATGTACTCGATGATGGAACTCCTAAACGGCTGGGCCACCGAACCCATGAGCGAAGGGGAAGTGGAAGACGTCTACGACACCTATGACGGCTTTGGCTAATCAAAAATAAACCAAAAAAGACGCTCCCCGAAAGGGAAGCGTCTTTAAAATGTCTCTTATTTAAGTCCAGCGGCTTTTTTCATCAACGCGTTGCGGCGTTGTTTTTTCGTGTTTTCGTACTCGTTGATCACGGATTTCACGTGAGACTCAGCAAGGCCATTGGCTTTCAAGTCTCTCTTCATCACGCCAACCACGCCGTAGAAAGCAGCATCCATTTGGCCTTCAAGTTTCGAAGCAGCACCTGTGTACTTGTTGTAGTAGTAAGCGTAGTTTGGTGAAGAATCTGCCATGTATTCTTTCTTCGCTACATTGACCAATCCGTCGATTCTTGCGTTCGCCGTATCTTCAAGACGAGTTAACGAAGTTTCGTAACGCGCTTTGATCTCAGAAACGGTTACACGGTCCGTACCGTTGTTCGATCCGTTATTGCCTTTGTTCCCGCCGTTGTTGTTTCCGTTGTTTGAACCATTGTTGCCATTGTTCGAACCGTTGTTGCCGTTATTCCCGTTTGTTGCTTTGCCGTTATTCGAATCGCTTTTTCCGTTGGAAGAGTTCCCGTTAGAAGAAGCGCCTGCAGTTTGGCTGTTTGTAGTAGCAGCAGCGACAGTTTTCACCGATCCGCTGTTATTGGAAGCTGTTGCTGAAGCGTCAGTAGAAGCAGTTGTGCCTTCGGTCTTGTCCGCATCTTTATCTGTTTCTTTATCTTCTTCCTTGTCTTCGTCTTTCTCTTCCGTCACGTTGCCTTCTTCATCGACAACAAGCTTGGAATCATCCGGCAAGTCGACTTCGATTTTCTCTTCTGTCACTTTATCGACGTCTTTATCCGCTGTTTCGTATTCCTTGAATTCGAAAGCGTAAACCAGGTAACCTGCGACAGCCAACAAAACAACCGTCAAACCGAGCGTTATTTGTTTCCAATACTTTTTCACATTACATTCCTCCTGAATAAAATCCTACTTTTTACATTATCATATCTTTATCACATGCAGTACACTGTTTTTGAAGCTTAATAAAAAATTACAAAAGGCAAGGGCGATAGAATGAGTGCTAATACTTTAACCACAATACCATAAAATAGAGCGAAAAGGACTCTTTTTAGTAATATTTTGTAAAAAAACTTTAAAATTCGAACTATAATCCTATCCAGGATATCTTTCAGCACAACCATTACCAGTTAAATTAGCAATTTTGAAATTCTATATGCAATATTACCCAAAAAGTTTTTCCAATAAAAACCTCATCTACCTAATTACTTCATGCTATACTATAAAAAGCAATTTACTGACAAAGGAGCCACTCATCAAATGGAAGAAACCATCTCGCTACAAGAACTGTTCGCTACCCTTAAAAAGAGGTTGGCCTTAATCATCGCCCTGACCGTACTCGCAGTCCTCATCGCCGGAGTGGTTAGCTACAATTTCCTGACGCCGATCTACCAAACCAACACACAAATTCTCGTGAACCAGGAAAAAACGGATGCCTCGCAACTGCTTAACCAAAACATCCAAACCGATCTCCAACTGATCAATACATACAGCGTCATCATCAAGAGCCCAGCTATTCTTGATCAAGTGTCCGAACAGCTCGACTTGGGCCTTTCTGTAGAGCAGCTGATCAATAAAATCACCGTGACCAACGCGGAAAACTCACAAGTCGTCAACGTTTCCGTACAAGATCCAGACCCGGCCATCGCGGTAGACATCGCCAATACCACAGCGGCCGTCTTCCAGGAAGAAATTCAGGAATTGATGAAAGTCGACAACGTCTCAATCTTGTCTCCAGCTGTCGTAAAAGAAAACCCGTCACCGGTCGCACCGAACCCGATGCTGAATATGGCCATCGCCGCTGTCGTCGGCTTGATGCTGGGCGTTGGAATTGCATTCCTATTAGAGTACTTGGACACCAGCCTGAAAAACGAACAGGACATCGAAGACGTTCTCGGCATTCCGCTGCTCGGCGTCATTTCTCCTATTAAAGAAGACACAGCATCTCAAACCGACTCAGATAGAAAGGCGGGGTAAGCATGTTCGCAAAATTAAAGAACCGCAAACAAGAGAAAAGAAGAAAGTTGCAGCAAACCGCCAGAAAACTGGTTGCCCATACCAATCCGCGCTCCTTTGTCGTAGAACAATTCCGTACATTGCGTACGAACATCAACTTCTCGTCGCCTGATGCCGACATCCGTTCAATCGTTGTAACATCCGCTGCGCCTGAAGAGGGGAAATCTACCGCTGCGGCGAACCTTGCTGTCGTATTCGCTCAGGAAGGAAAGAAAGTTTTGCTTGTAGACGGCGATATGCGCAAACCGACAACGCACCATACCTTCCATATGAACAACGTGACAGGTTTATCCAATGTCTTGACTCGCCAAGCGCGGATCGAAGACGCTGTCCGTCCAACAGAAGTTGAGCGCTTAGACCTTCTAACTTGCGGCCCGATTCCCCCTAACCCGGCAGAATTATTAGCTTCCCAGCAGATGAACAATATGCTGGAATCGTTGAAAGGCATGTATGACCTTGTGATCTTCGATGCGCCGTCGGTCCTTTCGGTTGCTGATGGACAGATCCTTGCCAACAAATGCGAAGGCACAATTCTTGTTGTCAACTCCGGCAAAACGGAGAAAGAACAGGCAGCAAAAGCGAAAGAAGCGATTGCGACGTCAAACAGCCGCATCATTGGCGCAGTATTGAACAACTTTGTTCCGCCGAAAGACAGCTACTATTACCAATACTATGGCACCGAAAAGTAAAAAGGTTTTCCCTTTTTGCTTTTTTCTTTGACCGATGCCCGGCCTCACCCCCTCAATATTGCTTCAAAAGAGAAAGTACGGAAAAAGCACCTTGCATCTAAACTATCTAGCGTTTATGAAGACTGGATAGTCGTTTCTGCTTTTTGTAAAGGAGGAAAAACAATGATTGATACCCATTCACACATCTTGGCCGGCATCGACGACGGCGCCGAAACGATGGAAGAAACCAAACAGCTTCTCGATAAAGCCCTGGAAGAAGGCCTGACTGGCATCATCGCAACTCCCCATGCCCACCATCCCAACTTTCCAACCGACGTAGAGAAAACCAAAGCACAACTGACACTCACGAAAGACTATATAAAGGAACAAAACTTGCCGATTCAATTGTACAGCGGCAATGAATGCCGCTTATCCGACAAACTGCCGGAACGGCTGGCAGCAGGGCAAGCCTTGACGCTCGCTGATTCCCGCTATGTGCTTCTTGAACTACCTTCATCCGGCGTGCCGGCTTACACGGTGCCCATCATCCAGCAGCTCATCGCCAGCAATTACGTGCCGATCATCGCCCACGCGGAACGCAATCAAGGCATCATCGAAAAACCGGAACGGCTGGAAGGGCTGCTTCGACACGGTGCAATAGCCCAAGTAACTTCCGGGTCACTCGTTGGCAGCTTCGGCAAAGCAATCCAAAAAACCGCTTTTTCACTCATTGATGCCAACTTGATTCATGTGTACGGCTCAGACGTCCACAATATGTCGAAACGGCCGTTCGCTTTCAAAGAAGGGCTCGCCGTACTGGAGAAAAAGAAGCGGCACGAGATGATTGAAATTCTGCTTTCCAATAACACAAGCATCATTCAAGACAAAACGATGACCATACTGGAACCTTTGAAGATTCAAAAAGGAAAATGGTGGAATTTATTTCTATAGATTTGCAAAAAAAGTATAAAAATGATAATAAAACCCTATCCCTTCCAATTAATAGTATGTTAGAATTAGAACAGAAATTTCCAAAACGTGATTATCTTAGTAGGAAATAAGGAAATAGTAATGTTCAGGAAAGGGCTGACTCGCTTTGTCATTAAAAAACCGGATATCTCTATTAATCCTGGTAGATTCATTTATCGTGTTCTTTTCAATTTTTGTCGGCAATTTCCTGATACAACCGGTAAATAATCCATTTGTGAACAAGGAACTGCTGGTGAGCGCATTGACGATTTTCGTTGCTCACCATGCATTCGCGCTCGCTTATGGTTTATACCGGAAAGTATGGGAATACGCATCAATCGGAGAACTCACATCCATCTTTAAAGCTGTAACATTTTCAATTATTGCTGTAGCAGCTGTTCAAGTACTAATGTATGAAAATGTTTTATTACGTGCTCTTGCTATCACATGGATGTTGCATTTACTGCTAATCGGAGGATCTCGCCTTTCCTGGCGATTGTTCCGAGATATGCTGATGGGCAAGAAACTGCCAGACCAGAAACGAACAATGATTATCGGTGCCGGCCAGGCAGGTACACTTGTTGCAAGACAACTACTGAATAACAAAGACCGTGGGTTAATGCCAGTCGCTTTTGTCGACGATGATGTTAACAAGCAAGGTCTTGAAATTTATGGAATCCGAGTAGTTGGCAGTACAGAAGTCCTCAATGATTTTGTAAAAGACCATCAAATTGAACATATCATCGTAGCAATTCCGTCACTCGGCAAGCAAGAGGCCGCTGAACTTTTATCAAAGGCTGTAGATACGGGAATCCGAACACAGACAATCCCGCTCATTGAAGACATCATGACCGGCAAGCTGTCTGTTACAGATATCAAAGACGTCAAGATTGAAGATTTGCTTGGACGCGATGAAGTGCAGCTCGATATGAATAAAATCAAAGGCCAATTAACCGGCAAGACTGTACTTGTTACCGGTGCTGGCGGTTCAATAGGTTCGGAAATTTCACGCCAGATTGCACGTTTTGGTCCGAAAAAGCTCCTGCTTCTTGGTCATGGTGAAAACTCGATTTACACAATTGACATGGAACTCCGCAAAACGATTGCGCCTGACACGGAACTGGTTCCAATTATTGCAGACGTCCAAGATTATGACCGTATCATGGATGTCATGACCTTGCACCGACCGGACGTCGTCTACCATGCGGCTGCACATAAGCATGTGCCGCTCATGGAAGCTAACCCGACGGAAGCGGTCAAAAACAATATTTATGGCACGAAAAACGTCGCAAATGCAGCACATATTTCCGGAGTAGAAAGTTTTGTCATGATTTCAACAGACAAAGCTGTTAACCCGCCGAACGTCATGGGTGCAAGCAAACGATTTGCTGAAATGATTGTACAAAACTTGGCGAAGCGCAGCGATACGAAATTTGTTGCGGTTCGTTTCGGGAATGTACTGGGCTCTCGTGGTTCGGTCATTCCATTGTTCAAGAAACAAATTGCAGTAGGTGGACCTATTACAGTGACTGATCCGGAAATGACACGTTATTTTATGACCATTCCCGAAGCATCACGCTTGGTAATCCAAGCAGGATCGCTAGCAAGAGGCGGAGAAGTATTCGTCCTTGATATGGGTGAGCCGGTGAAGATAGTTGATCTTGCAAAGAACTTGATTCGTTTGTCTGGATATGCAGAGGATGAAATTGAGATTAAGTATTCAGGCATTCGTCCTGGAGAAAAGCTGTTTGAAGAGCTGTTGAACGAAGATGAAATTCAAAACAAGCAAGTGTTTCCTAAGATTTATATTGGGAAAGCAAATCCAGCTAGTGAAATGGAGTTGCTATATGTGCTGGAAAAGCTACCTGAAATGACCAATGAAGAGATTAAGCATACTTTAGTAGGATTAGCTAATCGAAAGAACGTAGAAGCATCAAAATTATTGGTTGGTAATATGTAGTTTCTTTTTTTATCAATAATTGAAATTACAAAATAGAAAGGGGAACACAATATGTTCTCAGTGGCCAAACGAATTATCGATTTTTCTTTATCTCTAACAACGCTAATCGTATTATCAATCGTTTTGCTGATTGTTTCACTCATAATCAAATTCGAATCTCCCGGACCGGTATTCTTTAAGCAGCGCCGGATTGGTAAAGATAAGAAAGAGTTTGAGATTTTGAAATTCCGAACGATGAAAATAGATGCGCCAAATGATATGCCGACTCATATGCTGGATAAACCCGATTCTTACATTACTAAGATTGGTAAATTTTTGCGAAAGACGAGTTTGGATGAACTTCCTCAATTGTTTAATATTTTAAAAGGTGAAATGAGTTTAATCGGTCCACGCCCTGCGCTTTGGAATCAGGATGATTTAATTGCAGAGCGAGATAAGTACAGAGCGAATGATGTGCTTCCTGGTCTTACTGGTTTAGCGCAAATCAGTGGGCGAGATGAGTTGCCGATTGAAGTAAAGGCTAAAATTGATGGGGAGTATGTTGAGAAGAAGAGTCCTGGTTTAGAGTTTAAGATTTTTCTAAGAACTGTTTTTAGTGTTTTGAAGAGTGACGGGGTTAAAGAAGGTAAATAAAATAAGATGGTGATTAGAGTGTTATACATTACTGGAATAACTGGCCATACAGGAACTTGGCTTTTAAAAAGATTAGTTAAAGAAAAATACCAAGGCCCAATAAGATGCGTTGTTAGACAAGGAAGCAATACTTCTCTAATTGACCAATCAGGGCTCAATATTGAAAAAGTATATGGAGATTTAGATGATTTAGCCTTTTTAAAGGAATCTATGAAGGGTGTAGAGACTATTATTCATATTTCGTGGATTATGCATTCTCCTAAAGTAGTAGAAGCTGCAATTGAAAACGATGTGAAGTGGGCTATCTTAGTACACACTACCGGTCGATTTTCGAAATATAAGAGTGCTTCTGAAGAATATATTAAAATAGAGGATTCTTTATTAGTACTTAAAGATAAAATTAACCTTACTGTTTTAAGACCAACGATGATTTACGGGTCTGCAGCTGATCGAAATATGATTAAATTAATCGATTTTTTAAATCGTTTTAGAGCTTTCCCGTTATTCGGTAAAGGTGAAAACCTAATGCAGCCCGTACACGCAAGGGATTTGGGCAATGCATATTACGACGTATTAATGAATCCCGATGTAACCATGAACAACAATTACAATTTGTCTGGCAAGAATCCAATAACTTATAAAAAGTTAATTGAAACAGTCTCTGCAAAATTGAATAAAAAAACTATACTTATTTCTTTGCCACTTAGATTTTCAGTTGTTTCTGCAAGAATTTATAACAAAATAACATCCAAAGCAATTATCTCTGAAGAGCAGGTATTACGTATGCAAGAAGATAAAGCATTTTCTTATGAAAAAGCAAAAAGAGATTTCGGGTATAATCCGATTGATTTCGAAGAAGGTATTCAGGAAGAAGTACAACTTTACTTAAAAGCTAAAGGAAAGAGATAAATGAAAATTTTATTAGTCTGCCAATACTTTTATCCAGAACGGTTTCGTGTAAATGATATTTGTTTTGAATTAGTAAAACAAGGTCATGAAGTAACAGTTTTGACTGGCTTACCAAATTATCCGGATGGTGTTGTAAAAGAAGAATATAAAAAAGTTCGTTATGAAGAAATTAATGGAGTGAAAGTTTTTAGATCTTGGCTATTAGGTAGAGGTTCTTCTAATAAGACCTTATTTTTAAATTATCTTTCATTTGCTATTTCAGCATCTTTAAAAGCTTTATCTCTAAAAGGAAATTTTGACAAAATAATAGTATATCAACTTTCACCGGTAACGATGGCTATCCCAGCTATTGTAGCTAAGAAGAAATTTAAGATTCCTCTAATCATGTATACTCATGACCTTTGGCCAGAAAGTATTGTTTCAGGTGGAATCACATCTAAAGGTACGATCTATAAGTCAGTAAAAAGATTAAGTAAGAAAATATATAAACAAGCTGATGAAATTTGGCTGAGTTCACAGATGTTTAAATACTATTTCAATGATTACTTGGAAATTGATAAGCAAATGACTCATCTTCCTGTATATGCTGAAGATTTATTCGGCTCAATACCTCAACGAGAAAAAGATGGAGAAATTAACCTTCTATTTGCAGGGAATATTGGAGAAATGCAAAGTGTTGAAACTATTCTGCTGGCAGCTAATGAGTTGAAAGAGCGTAATGATATTGTTTTCCATATAGTAGGGGACGGATCTTCTAAGAAAAGATGCGAAGAACTCAAGAAAGAGTACCATCTTGAAAACGTTAAATTTCACGGAAGCCATCCTCTTGAAGAAATGCCTTATTACTATTCGATTGCAGATGCTTTCTTAATAACTTTAAAAGATAATAAATCAATTTCATACACTCTTCCTAACAAAGTGCAGTCTTATATGGCAGCGGGCAAGCCGATCCTCGGAGCAATTAATGGAGAAACCGCTAAAGTGGTTAATCAAGCAGAATGCGGTTTTATTGTAGAAGCTGAAAATCATTATGCTCTAGCTAAAACAATTGAAAAATTTGTAGATATAAAAAATAAAGAATATTTATATAGAAATTCCAAAGAATTTTACTCGAAAAATTACTCAAAAGAGAATTATTTTATAAATTTAAGTAAAGCCTTAAATAATTAATTGGAGATGGTAATATGTTCGCTAATAAAACTTTGTTGATTACTGGTGGTACAGGTTCTTTCGGGAATGCTGTGCTAAAAAGGTTTTTGGATACAGATATTAAAGAAATTCGTATTTTTTCGAGAGATGAAAAAAAACAAGAAGATATCCGTAAACAATTGAATAATAAAAAAGTGAAATATTATATCGGCGATGTGCGTGATATCAACAGTGTAAATACGGCAATGGTTAACGTGGATTATGTATTCCATGCAGCTGCTTTGAAACAAGTTCCTTCTTGTGAATTCTTTCCAATGGAAGCTGTTAAAACAAATGTAATAGGGACAGAAAATGTTCTTAATTCTGCTATCCAACACAATGTGAAAAATGTAATTTGCCTTTCTACTGATAAAGCGGTGTATCCTATCAATGCTATGGGAATTTCAAAAGCAATGATGGAAAAAGTTACTGTAGCTAAATCTCGTACTGTAAATTTTGAAGATACAACAATTAGCGGCACTCGGTATGGCAACGTAATGGCTTCACGCGGATCAGTTATTCCTCTTTTTATCGAACAGATTAAATCAGGAAAACCTCTTACAATTACTGACCCCGAAATGACACGATACTTAATGTCCTTAGAAGATGCAGTTGAACTAGTTCTATTTGCTTTTAAAAATGCAAACCAAGGCGATATTTTTGTGCAAAAAGCGCCAGCTTCAACAATCGGTGATCTTGCCCAAGCGGTTAAGGAATTATTTAAAGCTAATAATCCTATCGAGGTAATTGGAACTCGTCATGGGGAAAAGCTATATGAAACACTTTTAACTAGAGAAGAAATGGCTGTAGCTACAGATATGGGCGGGTACTACCGTATTCCAGCTGATAACCGTGATCTCAACTACAACAAGTACTTCACTGAAGGGGAAGAAGAGATTTCAGAAGGATGGGAATATAATTCTCATAATACTCACCGCCTATCCATGCAAGAAATTAAAGACTTGTTGCTAACGTTAGAAGTAGTGAAAGAAGAATTAGAAAAAATGGGTGTTACTCAATGACGAAAATTTTAGTTACAGGAGCTTCAGGTTTCGTGGGTAAGAACTTAGTTGCTGAATTAAGAAACCAAGGATACAACGATTTATTTCTATTTAATAGAAGTAATTCAATGGAACAGCTAGAAGAGTTCACTAAGCATTGCGATTTCGTTTTTCATCTAGCGGGTGTGAATCGGCCAGAACATGAAGAGGAATTTATGAAGGGTAATTTGAATTTAACTTCCAAACTAATAGAACTCTTAAAGAAAAATAATAATAGTTCGCCTGTATTGATTACTTCTTCAATCCAAGCCGAAAAAGACAATGCTTATGGAAAAAGTAAAATGGCTGGAGAAAAGTTGTTGTTTAACTATTCTCAAGAGACAGGTGCAGAAGTGCTTGTCTATAGATTGCCAAACTTATTTGGTAAATGGAGTAAGCCAAACTACAATACCGTTGTAGCAACTTATTGTTATAACGTTGCTAGAAATATTGAAATTCAGGTTAATAATCCTGAAGCTCAGTTGAAGTTGGCGTATATAGATGATGTTTTAGAAGAGTTCGTAAAAGCTCTTAAAGAAATGCCTTCAAAAATAGGCGCTTACTGTGAAATTCCAGTAGTACATTCTATCAAACTAGGCGAACTTGCAAGTACTATTAAAGAATTTAAAGAAAGTCGTATAACGCTTGATGTGCCAAACATGAGTAATCCGTTGACTAAAAAGCTTTATAGCACATATTTGAGTTTCTTGCCTCAAGATGATTTTTCCTATGATTTGAAGATGAACATGGATAATAGAGGGTCATTTACTGAGTTCTTGCGTACCCCCGATCGTGGACAAGTATCAGTAAATATTTCCAAGCCAGGTATTACTAAGGGGAATCACTGGCATCATACTAAGAACGAAAAGTTCTTAGTTGTAAGTGGCGAAGGATTAATTAGATTTAGAAATATTGATTCAGATGAAATTATTGAATATCGAGTTAATGGAGAAAAACTACAAGTAGTCGATATTCCTACTGGCTATACTCATTCTATAGTAAATGTAGGAGAAGTAGAGCTCGTAACTATTATGTGGGTAAATGAAAGTTTTGATCCAAACAAACCGGATACGATAATTTTGGAGGTTTAGGAAATGAAGAAGCTAAAAGTAATGACAGTAGTAGGGACTAGACCTGAAATTATTCGTTTATCCGCTGTCATAAATAAATTAGAAGAATCAAGTGCTATCGAGCATATTCTGGTGCATACAGGGCAAAACTATGACTACGAATTAAATGAAGTATTCTTTAGAGACTTTAATTTAAGAAAACCAGATTATTTTTTGAATGCTGCAAATGGAACAGCCATCGAAACAATTGGAAATATATTAGTGAAGATCGATCCTATTTTAGAAGAAGTTAAACCAGAAGCATTTTTAGTGCTAGGAGATACAAATAGTTGCCTTTGTGCTATTGCTGCTAAAAGAAGACAGATTCCTATCTTCCATATGGAAGCAGGAAATAGATGTTTTGATCAGCGCGTACCTGAAGAAACAAATCGTAAAATTGTAGATCATACTGCTGATATCAACTTAACATACAGTGATATTGCCAGAGAATATCTCTTAAGAGAAGGTTTGCCGGCTGATCGGATTATTAAAACGGGCAGTCCAATGTTTGAAGTTCTTAACTCGAGAAAAGAAGACATTGAGAAATCAAGTATTGTGGAGAAGTTAAATCTCGAAGAAGATAAATACTTCGTTGTATCAGCCCATCGAGAAGAAAATATTAGTTCGGAAAAAAACTTCTTAGATTTATGTGATAGTTTAAATGCTATCGCAGATCAATATGATATGCCGATAATCATTAGTACTCATCCTAGAACTCAGAAAATGATAGATGCTAAAGGGATTAAATTTAATTCTTTGATTAAGACAATGAAACCTTTAGGTTTTAATGATTATGTGAAGCTTCAAATGAAAGCTAAAACTGTTTTGAGTGATAGTGGAACTATTAATGAGGAGTCTTCGATTCTTGGATTTAAAGCATTAAATATTAGACAAGCCCATGAAAGACCAGAGGCGATGGAAGAAGCATCTGCTATGATGGTGGGATTAAAAAAAGAGAGAGTCTTACAGGGGTTAGAAATTTTAGAAACACAAAGTGATAGTACCCTGAGAAGTGTTGAAGACTATAGTATGCCGAATGTTTCTGATAAGGTACTTAGAATTATAGTAAGCTATACCGACTACATCAACAGAAATGTGTGGAGGAATAATAATTAATGGAAAAATTAAGAGAATATCAAATCTGTACAAACTGTATTATGGATACAACTGACAGCAAAATTAAATTTGATGAAAGTGGAGTTTGTGATTATTGTAACAGCTTTAAATACGATATTTTACCTGATTGGAAACCAGGTAATGAAAAATTGGAAGAATTAAATATTATAGCCAAAAAAATAAAAGAAGCAGGAAAAGGCAAGAAGTATGATTGTATACTTGGATTAAGTGGTGGAGTGGATAGCTCTTATTTGGCTTACATAGCCAAAGAAAAGATGGGTCTTAGACCATTAATTTATACTGTAGATACAGGTTGGAACTTGAATGTTGCAGTAGAAAATATTGAAAAACTTGTTAAAAAGCTTGATTTAGATATGTATACTGAAGTTGTAAATTGGAATGAAATGAAAGACTTACAATTGGCCTTCTTTAAATCACAAGTTCCTTATCAAGACTTACCACAAGATCACGTAATTTTTGCGGGTTTATATAATTATGCAGTTAAACATGGAATAAAGTACGTTTTGACAGGCTCTAATATTGCTACAGAAGCTGTTCGTCCTCCAATAGAGTGGGTACATTTAAATGATTTAACTTTAATCAAAGACATTCACAAACAGTACGGTTCAGTAAAACTTAAAAATATGCCGATGTGTGGAATGTTTAAATATAGATTAAATTACGCTTATTTAAGAGGAATGAAACGACTGGCTCCTTTAGATTATATTAACTATGATAAAGAAAAAGCTGAAAAAGAACTTTTTGATTTATATGGTTGGGAAAAGTATGCAAACAAGCATTACGAAAATATATTTACTAGATTTTATGAAGGATATTACTTACCTTATAAATTTGGATTTGACAAAAGAAGAGCTTATTTTTCAAATATGATTTTAGCAGATCAAATGAGCAGAGAAGAAGCCATAATTAAAATCAGTGAAAATGCTTATGATAAAGAAACTATGGAAGCTGATTTGGAATATATTGCAAAAAAACTGGGAATCACACCTGAAAGTTTTAAAAATATAATTAATGGACCAAACAAAAAATACTCTGACTACAAAAACTCTTTAGGAATCATAGAGAGTTCAATTAAAGTGGCAAAAAAATTAGGGGTAGAAAAAAGAAACTTTAGATAGGAGCTGAATTATGATAGTAATTCTTGATTATGGTATGGGTAATGTGGGATCAATTCTTAATATGCTTAAAAAGTTAGGTCATAAATCTGTAATTTCAAGCGATCCAAACATCATAAAAGAAGCCGGAAAATTGATACTGCCGGGAGTGGGTTCTTTTGATACCGGAGTTGAAAAACTAACAAAAAGTGGATTGATACCACTAATCTTAAATCATGCAAAAGTTGAAAAAAAACCATTACTTGGTATCTGTTTAGGGATGCAATTATTAGGTGAAAAAAGCGAAGAAGGAAAATTAGCTGGCTTATCACTAATTCCATTCGAGTCAAAAAAATTTAATTTTGAAGATAAACATAACTTAAAAACCCCTCATATGGGATGGAATTTAGTTAGAAAAGTTAATGAAAGTTATTTGGTTAACAGTATAGATTCAGATTTCAGATTTTACTTTGTTCATTCATTTCATGCAGTTTGTAAATCTAATGAAAATATATTATTAGAATCTATATACGGCTACAAATTTGCTTCAGCTGT
The DNA here is from genome assembly GCF_900099655.1 of Planococcus glaciei. Taxonomy (GTDB): domain Bacteria; phylum Bacillota; class Bacilli; order Bacillales_A; family Planococcaceae; genus Planococcus; species Planococcus glaciei. Next base: position 12,323 of record NZ_FNDC01000009.1, on the reverse strand, counting down.
TTTTTTAGAAAATATATTAGGTGTCCAATTTCATCCCGAAAAGAGTCATAAGTTCGGCATGAAAATTCTTGACAATTTTGCTAGGAGAGATAATTTTGTCTCTTAGACCAAGAATAATGCCTACGTTACTTTTAAAAGAAGATGCGTTAGTAAAAACTATTAAGTTTTCAAAACCCAATTACCTAGGAGATCCAATTAACGCATTGAAGATTTTCAATGGTAAAGGTGTTGATGAAGTATGTATTTTAGATATAGATGCGAGTTACAAAAAAAAAGAACCGAATTTTGGATATTTAAAAGATATTGCTAGTGAAGCTTTTATGCCTTTAAGCTACGGTGGCGGAATAACTAACTTAAATCAAATAAAAGAAATATTTTATATTGGATATGAGAAAGTAATTATAAATAGTAGTTTTATTGAAAACCCTAATCTTATTAAAGAAGCAGCTAATTTTGCGGGGAGTCAAAGTATTGTCGTTTCCATTGATTATAAAAAGAATCTGTTTGGACAAAGATTTTGTTATAGCCATGGCGGAAAAGCAAAGCAAAAAATCGGTCCTGTCGAACTTGCAGTTAAAGCTCAAGAATATGGTGCTGGTGAAATTTTTCTAAATTCTATTGATAGAGACGGAACGATGCAAGGGTACGATATAGAAATTATCAAAGAAGTTGTCGATGCATTGACTATTCCAGTAACTGCATGTGGAGGGGCAAAGAATGTCGCTGATATCAAGAAGGTTCTTTTAGAAGGAAAAGCACACGCAGCAGCTGCAGGAAGTATGTTTGTTTATTATGGACCGCATAAGGCAGTTTTAATAAATGTTCCTAGTGAAAAAGATTTGTTTGATAATAACATATATTAAAAATTATCTATTAGGTTAATTTATGTATAATCGATGATGAAAAAAGTGGGGATATTATGAACGGAAATTTTGAGTATATTATTTCAAAATTAATTAAAAAACTGCATTTAAGGGCCATTAAGGACAGTGAAATTCACAAGAGTTCAAGTATAGGAGCAGGTAGTGTCATTGTAAACTCACATATGGACAAGCACTCTTTTTGTGGATACGATTGTACAATTGTAAACACCAATATAGGTTCTTTTTGTTCAATAGCTGGGGACTGTGAAATTGGTGGAGCTTCACATTCGATTGATTGGGTATCTACTTCACCAGTTTTTAATAAAAATAAGGATCAGATAAAGAAAAAATACTCTTATCATAAATTTGATTATAAAAAAACAACATATATAGGTAATGATGTTTGGATTGGCGCAAAATGCTTAGTTAAAGCAGGAGTGAAAATTGGTGATGGAGCTGTTATTGGAATGGGAAGCGTGGTAACAAAAGATGTTCCAGCCTATGAAGTTTGGGCAGGAAATCCCGCTAAACTAATTAGAAAAAGATTTGAAGATAGCAAAATTTCTAAACTTAAAGAAATTCAGTGGTGGGACTTCAGTGATCAAAAGTTGGAAGAATTGAGTAAATATTTTATTGATTTAGAAGAATTCATCGAAAAGGAAAATGAAAGAAAATGAAAATTTTGCATTGTTGTCTTGCAGCTTTTTATATAGATAATTATAGTTACCAAGAAAATATTCTACCAAGAATGCATAAAAAACAGGGTCATGAAGTTAAAATAGTGGCTTCTACAGAGACATTTATCGATAACAGTTACTTAGGTTATACTTCTCCCGGTTCTTATTTTACAGAAGATAACATTCCGATTGTTAGATTACCTTATAAAAAATATTTTCCACAAATAATAATGCGTAAGTTAAGAATGTACAATAAACTAGAGAAAGAAATTTTGGCCTTCAAACCGGAAATAATTTTTATTCATGATTGCCAGTTTATTGATATTAGAATTATCGCCAAATATGCAAAAAAAAATCCATCTGTGAAAATTTTTGTTGATTGTCATACGGATTTCTCGAATAGTGCGAAAAATTGGGTATCTTTAAATATTCTCCATAAAATTGTATACAAATATTGTGCTCAGATAATAGAACCTTTTACAAATAAGTTTTATGGTGTATTGCCAGCTAGAGTAAACTTTTTAATTGAAACATATGGTTTGCCAAAGGAAAAAGTAGAGTTGTTAGTTTTGGGCGCGGAAGATGACAAAGTTAATGAAGCAAAAAATTTTGAATTAAGGAATAAGATAAGAGAGAAATATGGAATACATAAAAATGATTTCCTAATCATGACGGGAGGAAAAATAGATTACAATAAACCTGAAACTCTCAAACTAATGAAAGCAATTAAACAGAGTGAAATAAAAAAACTTAAATTAATTGTTTTTGGTTCAGTTGCAAGTGAGTATAAAACCGAAATGCTAAAATTACTTGACAATCAAGTACATTTTATTGGATGGATTGATTCTAAAGAAACGTATAAGTATTTTAATGCTGCAGATTTAGTTGTATTTCCAGGGTTGCACTCTGTTTTTTGGGAACAAGTGGTTGGCTTAGGAAAGCCATGTTTATTCAGGTATATAAAAGGATTCACACATGTAGATTTAGGCGGTAATTGCGATTTTTTATACGAGAACACGATTGAGGAGTTAATAGAAAAAATTTCTCTAATTGCTAAGAATCCAGAAGTTTTTGATAAAATGAAGCATGAAGCCGAATCTAAAGGAATTGCTAATTTCTCATACAATAAAATAGCTGAAAAAAGTATATCTAATGAATAGAGGTAAATAAATGAGTCTTTATACAAATATTATTAACAAAGTAGATAAAATTGCTGTAATTGGGTTAGGCTATGTAGGTATGCCTTTAGCCATAGAATTTGCAAAAAAAGTAGATGTAATTGGATTTGATAACAATATTAATAAAATTAATCAATACAAAACTGGAATTGACCCTACTAAAGAAGTAGGGAACATTGAAATTCAAAAATCATCAATTGTATTTACGAATGATGAAACAAAATTAAAAGAAGCTAAATTTCATATCATTGCAGTGCCAACTCCAATAAATCCTGATAAATCTCCAGATTTATCACCAGTTGAAGATGCTAGTCTTATAGTTGGCAGAAATCTTGTAAGAGGTTCAATTGTAGTTTTTGAATCAACTGTATATCCTGGTGTGACGGAAGATATATGCATTCCTATCTTAGAAAGAGAGTCAGGTTTAAAGTGTGGTTATGATTTTAAAGTAGGGTATTCTCCTGAAAGAATAAATCCAGGAGACAAAAAACATACTTTAACAAACATAAAAAAAATTGTTTCCGGGATGGACACTGAGAGTTTAGAAGAGATCACTAAAGTGTATGAGCTTATTATTATGGCGGGAGTTCATAAAGCAAGCTCTATAAAAGTAGCTGAAGCTGCTAAAGTTGTGGAAAATAGCCAAAGAGATATAAATATAGCTTTTATGAACGAGTTAGCTATGGTGTTCGATAAAATGAAAATTAATACAAACGAAGTTATAGAAGCTATGAACACGAAATGGAATGCGTTAAGATTTTATCCAGGTTTAGTAGGTGGACATTGTATCGGGGTAGATCCATACTATTTTGTATATGAAGCCGAAAAGCTTGGCTACCATTCGCAGATAGTTCTTTCAGGGAGAAAAATTAATGATGGCATGGGTATTTTTATTGGGGACGCAATAATAAAAGAACTGATTTTGGCAGGAAAAAAAGTTAAAGATTCTAAAGTTGTAATCTTAGGTTTAACTTTTAAAGAGAATTGTTCTGATACTAGAAATTCTAAAGTTAACGATATTATAGTGCGATTAAAAGAGTTCGGTATTAATCCGATAATAGTCGACCCACAAGCTAATCCAATAGAAGCAAAACAAGAGTATGGAGTGGAATTATTTGATATCGAACAAATAGATTATGCAGATTGTGTGGTATTTGCGGTTGCACATAATGAATTTAAATCTTTATCAATAAATAAAATTAAAAATCTTTATACCAATGGAAAAAATGAAGAAAAGATTATTATTGATGTAAAAAGTATTTTAAATAGAAGTGATTTTGAGGATCTTGGATTTAAGTATTGGAGTTTATAATGAAAAAAATTAAAATTATATATAGTGTTTCAGCCTATTCCGAAAAAAAATTTTCCTTTCTTTACGAAGTAAGTAATGTAAAGTCAAGCCAACAGATTCAAAAATACCATAGAATGTTGATAGAAGGTATTTCTTTTAATAAAAATATCGATCTTGTTGTTATTTCAAAGCTCCCACTTATTTTAAAAAAGAACAGTAAAAAATTCATGAAGACAGAATTTGAAAATTATAATAATATAAAATTTTTATATTTGCCTTTGCTTAACCTCCCCGTCTTAAATAATGCATATGCTTTTTTTTGTTCATTATACTATTTAAATAAAGAGTCAAAGGATAAAACTAAAAAAAGTGTGATTATAGGGGATGTCTTAAACTTAACTACCTCTATTGCTAATGTAATATATGGGAAATTCAATAGAATTAAAACTATAGGAATAGTTACAGATATTCCAACTTTCCATATGGAAAGTAGTGACTTCTCTAAGAAAAGTATTTTAAAAAGAAGAATAATAAAGCTTAAAAACTATTTAAATGAAATAGTACTTAGAAAGTATGATAGTTTTATTTTTTTAACTGAACATATGAATACGTTAGTAAACACGGAGAATAAGCCATATGTTGTAATGGAAGGACATGTGGATATAAATATGAAATCTCGTGAAAATAAAATTGAAGAAAAATACACTAAAAAAGTCTGTGTATATTCTGGTTCTTTAAAAAAAGTATATGGAATAGACAAGTTAGTTAAGGCATTTATCTTAGCAAATGTAAGTGATAGTGAATTGCATATTTATGGAAGTGGGGACTATGAAGAGGAGATAGAACTACTTTGTAAAAGAAATAAAAATATAAAGTTTTTTGGTGTTAAAAGAAATGAATATATAATAGCTGAACAAATAAGATCCACTTTACTAATAAATCCTAGGCCAGTTAATGAAGAATATACAAAATATTCTTTTCCATCTAAAAATATGGAATATATGGCTTCAGGAACTCCGACATTAACTACTAAATTGCCTGGGATGCCTGAGGAGTATGAAGAATATGTTTATTTGATAAATGATGAAACCATCGAAGCTTTATCAGAGACTTTAAAAAACATCTTAATGTTATCAAGAACTGAACTGCATGAAAAAGGAAAAAATGCTAAAAAATTCGTAATCAATGAAAAAAATAATATTATCCAAGCCGAAAAATTAAAAAAATTAATGTGAATATATAATAGAGGAATGTAAAATGAAAAAATACAGCAACAATATCATTAATGTAAAAATAAATTTCTACCATTTATTAATATATATTATAGTTCTTAATTCAAGTCTCTCAATATTTTTCTATTACTTTAGCTTATTATTTGGAGGTTCTATTTTTTATATTTTACTTTTATTTATTGTTGCTGTTGCTTTATATAAAATTTCAAACATTAATTTAAGTAAACTCCAATTAGTTCAGTTAATTTTTTTTATGGTTTGGGCAAGTTTTTATTTTATTGTCAATCAATTTTTTCTTAATTATGAAAGTGAAGAGATTATTGGTGGGATTAGTTTAAATATATATACCTTACAATTAGTACAAGTAATAAGTATATTTATATTATTTTTTTCTATAAATGTATCAAATAACATACCATTAAAAATTAATATAGTTAAGATTATTTTGTTCTCGCAAATAATTAATGCTTTTATTACTTTAAGAGCATTAAATATTGATCCCGAAATTTCTAAAAATATGGCCACCGGAAATGATGAATTCAACACTTTTAACCTTATAGGTGTTTCAGGTTATTCTATCATTTATAGTATTGTGATTATTTTTCCATTGCTAATTGCTTCCTTAAAAAACTTTAAACTAAAACTTAAATTATTAATGATTACTTACACAATATTTATGATGGTTCTTATTTATTTTTCAGCATATACAACAGCGTTAATTGCTCTTTTTATAGGTATTATTTTATATATTATTTTAAGTAGATCAATTATATTCAAATTATTTTTTGTCCCGTTGTTATTAATTCTTTTATCTATAATTTTAACTCCTAATAAAATATATCTAATATTAATGTCTTTGGCTAATAATATTAGTATTCAATTAATTTCATTAAGACTATCCCAACTTGCAAATTTAATTTTATATAATGATACAAGCGGAGATTCATTAATAAGATTAGAGTTATATAAAAAATCTATAGATGCTTTTTTCCAATACCCTTTAACTGGAATTACAATGTATAATCCAAACTTTTCCCTTTCAGGACATTCAGCATTTTTAGATATTTTAGGTGGAACAGGTTTGTTGGGCCTCCTACCTTATTTATTGTTTATCTGGTTTTCTTACAAAATTTCTGTACGAAATGCTAAAACAAAAAATATTCGAAATGGCATAAGTGCATCGTATTTGGTTTTTTGTTTTATAGCGAGTATTAATACTTTAGCAACTTCATATATCATAATAGCATTTTTGTTATTTTTCGTTACTTGGTATCCACTTTTTGTTGAAAAATATACAACAGATATACAGAGAAAACGTTAAAGTAGGTGAACTATTGTTAATAACGAAGTAGGACGTGATAACTTGAAAAAGATAGTTATAATCCATCACTCTGCAAGTATTGGAGGAGGGAGTATAAGCTTAACTGATATTGTCGAAATGATTAGTGAAAAATATGAGGTTATTACTTATTGTCCAGAGTATCCCCCAGATCTAAAAGAATATATGCAAAAGCTAAATATGAAAGTAAAAACATTTAATATACCAATACCTATGTTTAATCAATATAGTGGTGGTCCGAAATTCTATTCAAGGTCATTTTGGAAACATTTATACAGCTACAGATATATAAAAATGTGGGAATCCTTACTAATTAAAGAAAATCCGGAAATTGTAATAGTAAATTCTTCTGTACTTGCATTATTAGGACCTACAATTAAAAAAATCGGAGCAAAAAGCATTTGCTTTGTTAGAGAAACTTTTAATGAAAATATATTTTCGTTATCCAATACTTTTATGAAATATATGCTTAATGAATGGTTTGATGGCGTTTTATTTATTTCAAATTTTGATAAGAACTATGCGAACTTAAAAAAACCTTTAACATCAGTAATTGCTGATTGTATATCTCCTGGGAGTCTTGAAAAATTTGATCGTGAAGTAGCTTGTGAAAATTTGGGGATTGAGAATAACTCTATCAATATATTATTTGCTGGTGGTACTTCTTCAATTAAAGGATTAAATACTCTTCTAAATTCAATCTATTATTTAAACGATGAAGATTTAAAATTTATTATTTGTGGCTATAAACAAGAAATCATTAATCCTAATATTAAGATGAAAAAAATATTCAATTTCTTTATTCACTATAGAGAGAGAGAGTATATGAAAAAACTCAATATTTTATTAAATGATAAAAAAATTAATAAGAAAATAAAGTTTATAGGACATCAATTAAATATGTCTAATGCTTATTCGGCAAGTGACATACTTGTATTTCCTTCATCGGTTGCTCATCAGTCCCGACCAGCTTATGAAGCTGGCTATTTTTCTATTCCAGTAATAATATCGGATTTCAAACAAACTAAAGAATATGTTCAAAACTTTATAAATGGTTTAACATTTACACCTAAAAGTCATAAAGAATTAAGTGAGAAAATTACTTTAGTGATAAAAGATGAGAAATTAAGGTTTAATTTAGGTGAAAAAAATTTGTACTTTACTAATAACTTTCATAACTTTGAAGTTGAGAAAAGAAAACTATTATTGTTTATTAAAGAAATTCAAAAGTAGTTTTTTAACTTCTTATAAAAAAATTATAAATATTTAATCTTTTTGCCTAATGGTACAAATTAGCAGTCTATCGGAATTAGAGGTGCTTTATGATGAATGCAGTAGTGTTTAGTTTTTTCAAAAGTTCAAATTTAGGAGATTTAGCGTTAAGTGAAGCTGCGACAAAACTTTTTATAAATAAAAATTATGATATTATAAAATTTGATTTCCCCACGACTTCAAGAGTATATGAAAATGTAAGAAGTATTCAAATTCCATTAATAAGCAATGAAAATATAAACAAAGAAACACTTTTAAAATCTTTTATTAAAAGAAAAATTAAAAGAATTGTATTAAAACTAGTGAAAAGGGATACTATTGAAAAAATATATCTTTTGTACTTATTAAAAACTTCGAATAAATGGAAAGAGTTAGAGTCCAGTATTAAGAATGTTGATAAAGTAATTTTTGCTGGTGGGAACATGATTATGGATTTGAATAGTACTAAAGGTTATGAAATTATAGATTGGCCTTTTCTATTTAAAAGTTACTGTGCATTAGCAAAGAAGCATCAGAAAGAAATTAATGTTCTATATATTGGAGTAGGACCAATTAATAACGATCAAAGCTTCGCAACTTATAAAAAGGCCTTTGAGCTCGTTGATAAATTATCTGTCAGAGATAACTTATCTTATCAAATATCAGAAAATCTTTATTTTAATAGTAAGACTGTGCAAACAGTTGATCCGGTCTTCTCTTTAAATAGCGATTTTATAGTACAAAGAAGGAAGGCGATGAGACAATTAAAGGAGACTTTAGACATCAATATTGGTATATGTGTTTTGGGTCAACATTGTTTTAAGTCGAATACTTTGCATTTAAAATATTTAGAAATGTTAGTAAAACTTTCTTTAAATTTAAAAGAAAAAAATAATGAAATAAAATTTTATATCTTTTCTACGGAGGTTTCTGATTTCGAAGCAGTTAAATTGTTTCAGCAGATGCTAATAAAAGAGGCAAATATTAAATCGGAAATTAAAAAAGTCGAGACAGTTGAGGATGTTTTTAAATTTTATAATTCATTACAATTCCTAATTGGTGGTAGAATGCATTCTTTAATATTTGCTCAAAAAGCACTTTTACCTTTTATAGGTTTTATATGGCAAGAAAAGCTGATAGGTTTTGGTAAAGTCGTAAATTCGGATGAGAAATTGTTTAATATAGAGTTTGCTTTTAATAATATTGAACAACTATCAGAAATAATAAATCAAGATATGAAAAATGAATTATTATTGAAAAAAATGAGCGAAACAAATAATATTTTATTCGAAATGGTTGAAAAAGGTAATGTCAAAAGCGGAATTTTAAATAATGGATCTTCAAAATGAATATCTATCAAAAATTAGTTAACAATACTTTAATATTTGCTGTAGGTAATTTCGGTTCTAAAATAATAACATTTTTAATGTTGCCTATCTATACAACTTATTTTACTCAAACCGAATTTGGCACTATTGATATTTTAATAACTACTATTTCTTTATTAATCCCTATAATGACTGTAAATATAGTTGAAGCTGTTGTACGTTTTACTTTAGATCAGGAGAATTACGATGAGAAATATGTTATAAGTAATTCAGTAGTAGTAGTTTTTCTAAGCATAGGTTTATTAGGCATTCTTTATCCATTAATAACTAAAATAGATATTATTAATGAATATTTTTTTTATTTTTATGTTATCTTCTGTTTAAATACTTTCCATTCTATAATAAAGCAATTTACTAGATCTTTAAATTTTACTAAAGAATTTATGATTAGCGATATAAGATACACTTTAGTTTTTGTTGTTTCGAATATTATTTTTATTTTAATACTAAGTACAGACATTAAAGGCTATTTTATTTCTATTATCATAGCTTATCTACTTGATTTATTTTTCCTTTCAAGAAAAATAAAGCTTTCCAGCTTCATTAATATGAAATATATCAAAATAGATATAATTAAGAAGATGGTACTTTACAGTTTGCCGTTTTTACCCAACACACTTATGTGGTGGACAATGAGCGTTTCTGATAGGTACATGATAAGTTATTTTACAGGACTTTCAGCAACAGGTTTATACGCAGTGGCCACACGTTTTTCTTCAATTATTACAATTTTGAGCTCTGTCTTTTTCCAGGCTTGGCAAGTTTCTGCTATAGAAGAAGTTAAAAATAACAGTAGAGATTTATTCTACACTAATGTTTTTAATATCTTCTTTTTTCTTATGGTTTTAACAGCCTCTGCATTCCTTAGTTTAAATAAAGTCATAATGAATATTTTAGTTTCTAATGAATTTTATTCAGTTTGGAATTATACTGGAGTTTTAGTTATAGCAGCGATATTTACTAGTTTTTCTAGTTTCATTGGCACCACTTACGTAGCAATGAAAAAACCTCAAGGGGCTTTATATACTTCTCTTATAGGTGGTATCTTGAACATTATTTTAAATTTTCTTTTAATACCGATCTATGGGTTAATAGGGGCCTGTATTGCAACATTGATTAGCAGTTTAGTTTTATGGATAATACGAATTGTACATACAAAAAAGTATATTAAAATAAATTATTCATATTTGACAATGTCAATAGGGTTGTTACTCTTATTTATCCAATTGTTATTTAATTATATCGAAGTAAATATAGGGGTTTCTTTCTTTGTCAATTCTGCATTTTTCACATTATTTTTGGTGCTAAGCTTAAAATTTAATAAACCTTTACTAATTAGTGCTATTTACAAAAAGCGACTCAATAAGTGATAAAATCGTTAAAAATTTTGGTGAAAAAAGCCGGGTTCGCGAAAACATGAGAAATAAGCAATATAGAAAAAGATTATTAAATGCATATATGGGTACTGCCAATAAAAAATCTTACTCTATTGTCAGACGCGATTTCCTTTATTATAAAAATTTTACATTATAAAACATATTTCCCTAGAAAAAAACTTTATGAGGTACTCTTTCCAGAATATTATTTTGGAAAGAGTTTTTTTATAAAGTCTCGTCTCTGTATTCACTAGAATTGTATAGCAAAAAAGTCATCTTCAGTGAAGTCAAACAAAATTGTTAAGAACCAAATTTAAACCGGCATTGACAGCTCCATGTCTTCCACATGCGGGACTTCTTCTGCGTATTGCGCATACGTCAGGCAATACACGCAATACGCCTAGTTTTTCTTCTCGAACGGCTCCGACAACATCTCCCGCAGCAGCTGCTGGTCCAAAAAGCCGGGGCTTCCAGTGTATCATCCCAGTACAAGGAAAACGAAGAGTATGGATACTCCTTTAATCGTGCCACCATCGCCACCTTCGTCTCGACCGGATTGCGGTGGATATAGCTGCTGACGGTGAGAATACCTAACCGAGAATCGACTTCCTTCGCGAAATAGCGCTTCTGGTAAATGCGGCCGACGTGGTGGCGGTACCGTTTCTCGTAGGACGCGCTGTAGCGCCTGTTGACGAGGCTCATGATCTTCTGCAGCGGGTCCCGCTCCGCCTTAATCAACAGGTGGTAGTGGTTAGTAAAATCGCGCCCCTGTGTACGAAAAGATTTTGCTTATTCACGACAATTGCCTGAAGAAGATACCGGACTCAAGAACCGCAACGGTTTTCAGCTGCGGTTTTTGCATGTTTATGGGAGTCGAAGAATTTCCATAATTGTTTCGCACACAGGGACAAAATGGGGACTGCTGGAAAAAAGGAATTAGATAGAAATTATTTCAAATATTCGCTAAATATCAGAAACTGATTGTCTCTTTTCTCCAAGAACTGCCGCTTTTCCTGTCCCTAACTAGTTCCGTCTCTTGATTGAGCCAATTTTGGTCAATTGTAAGCGGAGCGGCTTTGTTTTATGGTAAGAAGAGAGTAAAAGATGTGAAAAGAGGTGGCGGGGATGGCGGAATGCCAACTGTGTGGAAGGGACAATGCTTATACCCATTTCGATGAGGAGCGAATCTGTCTGGCGTGCTATAACGGAAAGATGGCCAAAGAACTTGGAGTAGAAGCAGAGAGCTATTGGGAAGGCGTGGCGATTCGTGATGGAAAGGGAACAGTTAATAAATCGCGCCCCTGTGTTAAACACAATTCACGATACACCAATCTTGCATGAGGAACCTAGCAAAACCAGTAATGGTTAGGTTCCTTATGCTTTTTTATGAAGGTGTGTAATGCAAAATAGAAGTACAGAACTTTGCAACGAATTTGTACAGAGTTCTGCATGAGAAATTCATGCAAATAAAAATGGACTTGCAAGCCGCCCAAGTCAACCTCTACTGTTAAAGTGCGAACTCATAACAGGTGGAGGTTAGAAAGGAATGCTTACAATGTCCGATATCAATTGTATCAAACACTTACGAAATGAAAAAGGGTTGAGCATCGATCGAATTGCGAATACCCTTCAAATTAACTGGCGGACGGCCAAAAAGTATGGCGATGAAAGTGAACTCCCATCTTCGATCATCAAACCGAAAAAAGGCATGATGTACGAAGAAAAATG
>NZ_FNDC01000007.1 GCF_900099655.1 Planococcus glaciei | reverse complement strand
AGCGTATTCAAAGACCTCGAATCGTGGATTCGAAGAAGGCTCCGCATGTGCATATGGAAAGATTGGAAGAAGCCGAGTACGAAAGTGAGAAAACTCATCGGGTTGAGTATCCCGAAAGGGAAGGCTTATGAATGGGGCAACTCGCGAAAGAGCTACTGGCGAATTTCAAAAAGTCCCGTATTGCACAGAGCCCTCGGAAACTCCTACTGGAGTTCCCAAGGACTCAAAAGTCTGGTCGCACGTTATGAAACTTTGCGTCATCCATCTTAATTGAACCGCCGTATACCGAACGGTACGTACGGTGGTGTGAGAGGTCGGGAGTTAATCACTCCCTCCTACTCGATTATGCTTGGCATTTGATAATTCTCGATGCCATGGCGGTTATCTCTTTATCTTCACTTTCCAAACGCTTTGTAGCCCGCCATGTTGATTGGGTCTTTTGGCGACGAATAGGGAGGGGCATAGCTCAGTTCCAATGCCTGCAAGTCGTCGATTGTCAGCCCTGCGTAAATGGAGGTTACAAGCACATCGATCCGTTTGTCGACGCCTTTGCCGCCGATGCACTGGGCGCCGAGGATTTTTCGGCTGGCTGCATCGTAATGGATTTTCAACATGATTTTCGCATGGTCGGGATAATAGCCGGCATTGGAATTGCCTTGATGAATAACGGTTTTATAGATTAATCCTTTGTCGCGGATCGTCCGTTCGTTCAGGCCGGTCATCCCCGCTGTCAGCGAAAAGATTTTGACGACCGAAGTGCCGAGCAGCCCTTTTTTCGGTATGGCATTGCCGCTCAGCTTCTGGGCAATTAAAAATGCTTGCCGGTGGGCAGGCCAGGCGAGCGGAACCCGTTTGGCTTCGCCGGTGATCAGATCGGTATTTTCAGACGCATCACCCAGCGCAAAGATGGAGGGGTCTTCCGTCTGCATATATTCGTTGGTTACAATTCCACCGGTTTTGCCGATTGGAAGCCCGGCTCCTTCGGCCAATTCCGTGTTCGGCTTTATGCCGACGCTCATGATGATGAAATCCGCTTCCAGCTGGCTGCCATCGGACAGTTCTACCTTTTGCGGCCCGGCTTTCGCAATTACCGCGTTTTTATGCAATTGGATATTGTTCGCTGCCAGCTCAGCTTCAATTCGGTCGGAAATATCTGGATCGAGAATGGACATGACTTGGCTTGATTTGTGGACAATCTGAACGTTGAGGCCCAGATGCTTCAAGTTCTCAGCCATTTCCAAACCGATAAACCCGGCTCCTGAGATGACACAGTTTCTCGGCTTGTTTTCAGCGATAAATTGCTGGATACCTCGCATGTCCTCATAGCTGCGGAGCACAAACACATTGGCAGAAGATAGGCCGACGATTTCGGGTATGACCGCAGAACCGCCGGGAGCCAGGATGAGCGTATCGTACGATTCGACAAATTGTTCGCCGGAATCCAGATTCCGGACGAGGAGCTGTTTGGCTTCTCGCCGGATTTCCAGCACTTCATGCTTCAGGAACACGTCAATATTCCGTTTTTCCTTGAATTGCTGCGGATCTGCCATCAGCAAAGATTCAGGTTCTTTGATGATATTGCCTATAGCGTAAGGGGTGCCGCAGGCGGCGTAAGACATCGTTGAATCCCGGTCGAAAATGATGATGTCTGCATCCGGATCGTAAAAACGGATTTGGCCGGCTGCTGTAGCACCGCCGCCTACTGCACCGACAATGACAATTTTACTCACAACATCCACCTCACATATCGACTTGATTCAAGTAAAAAACAGCAAGAGTGCCTGGCCCTGTATGGGCGGCAATCACAGATCCGATCATGTAAATATCCACTTGTTTAGGATGGAGGCTGTCTTCGATTTCTTTTTTCAGCAAATGGGCAAATTCCAAGTCATCGCCATGGCTGATGGCAATCGTCTGTTTACCCCAATCGGCGCCGCGTTCCTGCATTAATTCGACCATCCGCCGCAACACTTTTTTCCGGCCGCGCAGTTTTTCAATCGGGACCAGTTTGCCGTCTTCCACATGCAATAGCGGTTTAATGTTCAGCAATCCGCCGACAAAAGCGCTGCCTTTGGAAATGCGGCCGCCTTTGGCCATATAGTCCAAGTCTTCAACAGTGAAAAGGCTTTCCATATGTTCGGCCATAAAACGGGTCTTTTCTATAATTTCGTTCAGGGAATGGCCGGCAGCGCGAAGCCGGGCCGCCTCTTTTACAAGCGTGCCATAGCCAAGAGATGCCGCTTTTGAATCAAGGATGGTCAGTTTCAATTCCGGATACTCTTCTCGCACTTGGTCGGCTACCATCACCGCTGTGCTGTATGTACCCGATAATTCTGAAGAAAAGGCGATGTAATACCCTTCGTCGCCGGATTTGGCCAATTGCTCAAAAGCGTTTAACATTTCTTCCGGGGATACTTGGGACGTTTTTGGATGGATGTCCGAACGGATGGCATCATAAACTTGTTTGGAATGGATGGTGCGGATGTCTTCATAGTCCTTATCTCCAATATGAACGCGGAGAGGGAACAAAATCACATCTTCTTCTGTGAAAAATTGTTTCGGCAAATCAGAAGCGCTGTCTGCAAATAATCTCATGTAAATCCTCCTTTTACGATTTAAGTTTTAACCGGTCAATCAGTAATTCGGCAATGCCGTCTTCATTGTTTGTCAATGTGATTTCGTTCGCGATGCTCTTTAAAGGGTCAATCGCATTGCCCATTGCGACTCCGACTCCGGCAAATTCAATCATTTCCAAGTCGTTGTCTTCATCGCCAAAAGCGATGATGTTCTCGCGGGAGATGCCGAGCGATTTGGACACACGGTCCAGGCCGACAGCTTTGTTCAAGCCGCTTTTGACAATTTCAATCACATGCCAAGGAGCTCCCCAGCGGCGATGGTCAATCACTTCGGCGTGGACTTCGTTCAGATGGTCATGGATCAAGCCGACTTTTTCATAAGGTGCATGAATGAGCAAAGAAGTCGGATCCACTTTCAAGTAATTCCGCAAATCTCCCGCTGTAATCGACGGGTCGCCGAATCGGAAAATATCCATTAGTTTCTCGTCGTGGTGATGGACGTAGACGTCGTCAAGCACTTCAGCCACGATGTTATGGAAATTGAAATCATGCATCGATTCGACAACTTCATGAACCACATCCAATGAAATCGGTGTATGGTGAACTCCCCAGTTGTTGTTCAGCGGATGGTGGACAAATGCTCCGTTGAAATTGACGATCGGGGTAGTTAAACCCAGTTCTTTATAATAAGGTTCGCTTGAACGGTAAGGGCGCCCGGTGGCGATCATTACCTGATGGCCGGCTTCCAAAGCGTGCTTCAAGGTTTGCTTTGTTTTTTCTGAAATGACTTTCTGGTCGGTCAATAATGTGCCGTCTAAGTCAAGGACGATTAAATGCTGTTTCATCTTATTCCGTCTCCTTTCTCTCTCTAGCTCTAGTGTAGCGATAACAGAAGGGTTTCGTCAAAATTTCTTGAAGGGTTCGCTGTGTTTCTTTATATAAAAAATTGTGTGAAGAGCTTCGGATTGTTTGCCGACTTCCGAGAACATTGGTAGGATATGTATGAAGGAAGTGAACGAAATGATAGTAGAACGCGAAAAATGGAATAACATTCCACTGCTTCATATATACCCGGAAGGCAAGAAAAATGAAAGCCTGCCTACAGCGGTATTTTTCCATGGACATATGAGCGCCAAGGAACATAACTTGCACTATGCCTATCAAATGGCGGAAAAAGGGATGCGTGTCCTGCTACCGGATGCACATTTGCACGGGGAGCGGGAAGAAGGGCTTGATGAAGTGCAGATGAGCCTACGCTTTTGGGAAGTTGTTTTAACTTCTATAGAAGAATTAGCATACATACATAAAACCATTCACGAAAAACAATGGGCAAAAGGCGAACTGGGCATAGGCGGGACGTCGATGGGCGGCATTACAACGCTCGGAGCTTTGACGGTTTATCCGTGGATCAAAGCTGCAGCCGTCATGATGGGTGCACCCAACTACGTTCAGCTGGCAAAAGCACAGATGGCCCAATTTGAATCGAAAGGATTCAAACTGCCGATTACCGCTGAAGAAAGAAAACAGATGCTTGCTACACTTGCCCGCTTTGATGCCACCAAGAACAAAGGCATCTTCAATAAACGCCCGGTCTTTTTCTGGCACGGAGAGCAGGATACGACAGTGCCGTATAGTCCGACATTCAGCTTTTTCAAAGCGTTGAAAGAAGAATACGAGGAAGTTCCGGAGCATCTTCATTTCATGGGCGAAAAAGAAGCGGGGCACGCCGTTAGCCGCACGGGGATGCTTGCTGCTACAAGATGGCTGGCCGAACATACGGCCGAATAAGCAGGGGAATTTCATTTCAGCCCGAAGTTTGTTAAGATGAGAAGAGCAGAAAAAGGAGGGATTCTTATGGATCAAGATATGAAAGACAGCATCATGGGTGCTTTGGAACAAGTCATTGACCCGGAACTTGGAGTGGATATTGTCAACTTGGGCCTTGTATACGATGTCGAGATGTCAGAAGAGGGCTTTACAGTAGTCACAATGACATTGACTTCAATGGGATGTCCAATGGGACCTCAAATCGTTGATATGGTGAAACATGCACTATACGAATTGCCGGAAGTAAGCGAAGTCGATGTGAAAATCGTCTGGCAGCCGGTATGGGGCAAAGACAAAATGTCGCGCTACGCGAAAATGGCGCTCGGCGTCCGTTAATCAAAACCTTCAGGAATCTATTTCCTGGAGGTTTTTTTATTAGCATATCATTTGCCTTCTCTACTGAAATTGCATATAATCAAATTAGTCAAAGAAGGTCAAACTCTTAAAGGAGTGAAGAAAATGGTTCAATTTGCTAATCAAGAACAAAAATCGCCGTTGGAACAATACGGCCGAAACATGGTGGAACAGGCGAAAAGCGGGAAAATGGATCCTGTGATCGGGAGAGACCAGGAAATTCGCAATGTCATCCGCATTTTATCGCGTAAAACCAAAAACAATCCGGTGCTGATTGGTGAGCCGGGCGTCGGGAAAACCGCAATTGTCGAAGGGCTGGCCCAGCGGATTGTCCGCAATGATGTGCCGGAAGGTTTGAAAAACCGGACGATCTATGAGCTCGATATGAGCTTACTGATTGCAGGCGCCAAATACCGGGGAGAATTTGAGGAACGCTTAAAAAGTGTTTTAAAACAAGTGAAAGACAGCAACGGGGAAATTATTCTTTTTATTGATGAGATCCACACGATTGTGGGAGCGGGCCGCACGGAAGGCGCCATGGATGCAGGGAATATGCTGAAGCCAATGCTGGCGCGCGGCGAGCTGTTCTGCATTGGTGCTACGACACTGGACGAGTACCGCATGCACATCGAAAAAGACCCGGCGCTTGAACGCCGGTTCCAGCAGGTCATGGTGCGTGAGCCGTCTGTCGAAGACACGGTTTCAATTTTGCGGGGCTTGAAAGAGCGTTTTGAACTGCATCATGCCGTGCGCATCCATGACCGGGCAATTGTAGCGGCAGCTGCGATGTCCGATCGGTATATCACAGAACGGTTTTTGCCGGACAAAGCAATCGATTTGATTGACGAGGCATGTGCCATGATCCGGACGGAAATCGATTCCATGCCGCAGGAATTGGATGAAACCACACGCCGTCTGATGCAATTGGAGATTGAAGAACAGGCGCTGCAAAAAGAAAAAGACACGGCCAGCATTACGCGCCTTGAAACATTGCGCAAAGAAATTGCCAAATTGAAGGAGTCATCTTCGGGCATGCAGCAGCAATGGAAAACAGAAAAAGAGTCGTTGAAAAAAATCCAGGAAAAACGCGAGAAGCTGGATCAATACCGCCGACAACTGGAAGACGCGGAAAATAAGTACGACTTGAATGCCGCTGCCGTGCTGCGCCACGGAAAAATTCCGGAATTGGAAAAAGAATTGGCGGCTCTTGAAGGGGAACTGAAAAAAGACGGAGCTGCCCGGTTGTTGCGGGAAGAAGTGACTGACGATGAAATTGCCGGAATCGTCGCCAGATGGACAGGAATTCCGGTGACGAAGCTGGTGGAAGGCGAACGCGAGAAATTGCTGCGCCTCGGCGACACCTTGAAAGAGCGCGTCATTGGCCAGGACCGGGCAGTCGAGCTTGTGACGGAAGCGGTATGGCGTGCACGCGCCGGCATCAAAGATGAACAGAAACCGATCGGTTCATTCATTTTCCTTGGCCCTACGGGAGTCGGGAAAACGGAACTGGCGAAATCGCTTGCAGCGAACTTGTTTGATTCGGAAGACCATTTTATCCGGATTGACATGTCGGAGTATATGGAAAAACATAGCGTCTCCCGTCTTGTCGGCGCACCTCCTGGCTATATCGGCTATGAAGAAGGCGGCCAGTTGACGGAAGCCGTCAGACGCAATCCGTACTCAGTGGTATTGCTCGACGAGATCGAAAAAGCGCATCCGGATGTCGCAAATATTCTGCTGCAGATTTTGGACGATGGCCGCATTACAGATAGCCAGGGACGGCTCGTCAACTTCTCGAATACGGTCGTCATCATGACTTCAAATATTGGTTCTGCTTATATTGGAGCAAAAGATACCGAGCACAACATTGAAGACATTGTCATGTCGGAACTGCGGAAGCACTTCAAACCCGAGTTATTGAACCGGATTGACGATATCGTGATTTTCCATGCTTTGAACAATAGCCACTTCTACGGCATTGCAAAGAAAATGCTGGCTGAATTGGCAAAACGCATGAAACAGCAGCAGCTTGGCCTCGAAGTAGACGACTCGGTAATCGAGTATATCATTGAAGCGGGAACGGATCCGCTGTTCGGAGCCCGTCCATTGAAACGTTTTATCCAACGCGAAATTGAGACGAAAATTGCTCGGGAAGTGATCAAAGGCGACCTTGCGCCAAACACTGTTTTGCATTTAGTTATGGACAACGGTAATTTAATCATCAACAAAAAAGAAGCGTAATCCGGATTCCGGATTACGCTTCTTTTTATGATTAATGCTTTTCAGCTACAGGCTCATCCGGGATAATTGCAGAAATTACAAAGATCAGGACAGAAACCGCTAGAGAAACATAAACGCCCAGCATAAAATCAAACGGTACGTTTTGGACTGCGCTTACTACGTAGTTCAACAAAGAAATTAATAAAAATGACCAGAAGAATGTTCCAATATATTGCATCAGTTTCACCTCAACATAGAAATATCTTCTATCATCATATCATAGAGCCTCTCTGACAGAAAGAAAGTTTATCATTTTAAAAAATAATTTGTCGGAAGTATGTCAGTAAGTTGAAAAAATTATTGAAAGGGCGTATTATTATTACCAGGTACTAATAATTGATGTTAAGTGAAAAGAGGGACCAATAATGAATGCAGGAATTATCGGCATAGGCAGATGCCTGCCTGAAGATAAGTTAACGAATTTCGATCTGGAAAAACGCATGGATACTTCAGATGAGTGGATCCGTACGATGACCGGGATTGAAGAGCGCCGGATTGCAAAAGATGATCAGGATACCTCCCATATGGCGCTGGATGCAGCAAAGAAAGCCATTGCGGATGCTGGAATAGACCCGGCAGAAATCGGCCTGATTCTGGTTGCGACTGTAACACCGGACCAGCCGTTCCCTTCGATGTCATGTGCCATCCAACAGGAAATTGGTGCAGTCAATGCTGCTGCAATGGATCTTTCGGCCGCTTGTGCAGGCTTTATGTATGGCCTCGTAACTGCAAAACAATTTATTGAATCTGATGTATATAAATATGTTCTCGTTGTGGGAGTAGAAAAATTATCTAAAATTACCAACTGGGAAGACCGCAACACGGCTGTGCTTTTCGGGGACGGAGCAGGAGCTGCCGTTCTCGGGAAAGTATCGGAAGGGCGCGGAATCCTTTCCTTTGAGCTGGGTGCGGACGGCACTGGCGGAAAACATTTGTACCAGGATGAATACTTGGTGATGAATGGCCGTGAAGTGTTTAAATTTGCTGTTCGCCAAATGGGCGAATCTGCGGCAAATGTCATTGAAAAAGCAGGGCTAAGCCAGGAAGATGTAAACTTCCTGATTCCGCACCAAGCGAATATCCGGATTATGGAAGCGTCAAGAGAACGTTTAGGCCTGCCGATTGAAAAAATGTCGAAGACGATCCATAAATACGGCAATACATCTGCAGCTTCTATTCCGATTTCACTTGTTGAAGACGTCGAAGAGGGACGGATCAAAGAAGACGATGTCGTCGTGATGGTCGGCTTTGGCGGCGGATTGACTTGGGGCGCAATAGCAATGAGATGGGGCAAATAATTGGACAAGCGAAAGGAAGAAGATAGAATGACGAATCGTCGAGTAGTAATCACTGGAGTCGGTGCTGTAACTCCATTAGGAAACAACATAGAGACAACTTGGGAATCCGTAAAAAATGGCGTATCAGGAGTTGGTCCACTGACAAGATTGGACGCGGACCAGTATCCGGCTAAAGTGGCTGCCGAAATCAAAGACTTCTCCATCGAAGATTACATTGAGAAAAAAGAAGCCAGAAAAATGGACCGCTTTACGCATTACGCATTGGCATCATCGATTATGGCGATGAAAGATGCCGACCTTGAACTGGATGAAAAAACGGCTCTTCGCACAGGCGTTTGGATTGGATCAGGAATTGGTGGAATGGAAACAATCGAAAACCAGTTGGAAGTATTGAATAATCGCGGCGTGCGGCGAGTAAGCCCGTTCTTCGTGCCAATGATCATTCCGGACATGGCATCGGGCCAAGTTTCCATTTACTTTGGCGCCAAAGCCATCAACTCCTGTTCGGTTACTGCATGTGCTTCGGGCACGAACTCAATAGGCGACGCCTTTAAAGTGATCCAGCGCGGCGATGCCGATGTGATGATTTCCGGTGGCGCAGAAGCTCCGATTACACGCTTGTCTGTTGCCGGTTTCACCGCAAATACGGCGTTGACGACGAACCCTGACGCAGCGACAGCTTCTCGTCCGTTCGACAAAAACCGTGACGGATTTGTCATTGGGGAAGGCGCTGGGATTGTAATTCTGGAAGAGTATGAACATGCTAAAGCACGCGGCGCCAAGATTTATGCGGAAATCGTCGGCTACGGTTCTACCGGCGACGCCCATCATATCACCGCTCCAGCTCCAGGAGGAGAAGGCGCGGCTCGTGCGATGGAACAAGCATTGGCAGACGGCGGCGTTGAAAAAACGTCGATTGGCTACATCAATGCCCATGGAACGAGTACACCATACAACGATTTGTTTGAAACGATGGCAGTCAAAACTGTATTTGGGGAACATGCCTATAAATTGGGCATGAGTTCAACAAAATCAATGACGGGCCATTTGCTTGGCGCTGCAGGCGGCGTTGAAGCTATTTTCACTGCATTGTCGCTGAAAGAAGGCATCATGCCGCCGACAATCAACTACGGTACACCGGATGAAGAATGTGATTTGGATTATGTGCCAAACGAAGCGCGGCTTGGTGATTTCACTTATGCGATGAGCAACTCATTAGGATTTGGCGGCCACAACGCCTCAATCGTCTTAAAGAAATTTGAAGAATAGTATTTGAAGTTAACCGCCAGGCTGCTAAAGCCTGGCGGTTTTTTTACGTTTAAGGAAATATATCCAAAAAAATAAAGTTAAATACATTACTTTTGAAACCTTGGTGTGTAAGGATTTTGGCCTTGTTTAAGTTTTTGCAATAGTTTAATGATTACTAAAATTTTGAAAAAGCCATTGATTATGTAATGTTTTTGTAATAAACTTTAATCAATCCAAATTAACAGAAAAAAAAGAATTTTGAGGTGTTGACATGACAGTTAAATACTCATCCGATAAGACGGCACCCCTTCTTCAAGTAAAAAATCTTCAAACCGGCTTCAAGATTGACGGAGAATTTTACAACGCTGTAGAAGGCGTTTCGTTTGATGTAAATCGCAAGAAAATTGTCGGGATTGTAGGAGAATCAGGCTGTGGAAAAAGCGTAATGTCGCTGTCGATCATGCAGTTGCTGCCGCCGGGCATCGGCAAGATCCGCGGTGGTGAAATTGAATTCGAGGGAGAAAATATATCCAAGCTGTCGGATAAGAAAATGAATAAACTCCGCGGAAAAGATATATCGATGATTTTTCAGGAGCCGATGACTTCGCTCAATCCCGTATTTACGATAGGGTACCAAATCGAAGAAGTTATATTGAACCACGAAAATATCACGAAAAAAGAAGCACGCCTCCGATCGGTTTCACTGCTTAAAAGTGTCGGAATCCCCCGCGCTGATAAAATCGTGAACGAATACCCCCACCAATTGTCAGGTGGCATGAGGCAGCGCGTTATGATTGCGATGGCGATTGCCTGCCAGCCCAAACTATTGATTGCCGATGAACCGACGACTGCACTCGATGTAACGGTGCAGGCGCAGATTCTGGAATTGCTGAAAGGCATCCAGGAAACCAATGACATGTCCATTATTCTCATTACACACGATCTTGGAGTGGTAGCAGAAATCTGTGACGAAGTCATTGTCATGTATGCAGGGAAAATTGCAGAACGGGCGTCTGTAGACGAACTGTTCAACCATCCGAAGCATCCTTATACAGATTTATTGATGAAAGCGATTCCGAAAATGGATGAAGATGTAGAAAAATTGGCGACGATTGACGGGTTGGTTCCTTCTATTATAAATATGCCTCAAGTGGGCTGCCGTTTTGCGAACCGTTGTCCGAAAGCGATGCCGGAATGTTTGACTGTTACGCCTCAGCTCGGGGCAGTGGCACGAGACCATGAAACTGCGTGCCTTCTTTATGAAGAAAGCTGGCCGGAAGGAAATAAACCACAAAATGAAGGGGCTACAGTTTTATGACAACACGAGACTTCATACAAGAAAGAATTGATAGCTTGGAAAGCAGGGAAGTACTGCTGGATGTGCAGAATCTTAAAACTTATTATCCTGTGACCGGCGGTTTTTTTAAGCGAGTGGTCGGCAATGTAAAAGCGGTGGATGATGTTTCGTTCACCATCCGACGAGGAGAGACGCTCGGCCTTGTCGGGGAATCCGGCTGCGGAAAATCGACGACTGGCCGAACCATACTGCGGCTGTTAAAGCCTACCGGCGGCAAAATCCTTTTCGAAGGAAAAGATATCACCAAAGTGTCGGGATCCAAACTCCAAAAAGCACGACGCGATTTTCAAATGGTTTTCCAAGACCCTTATGCATCATTGAATCCGATGCAAATGGTTGGAGATATAATTGCCGAGCCGATTCTCAATTACGAGAAGCGCAATAAACAAGAATTGGAACAAGAGATCAAGTCTTTATTGACTCGCGTTGGACTTCCCGAGGAGGCCTATTATAAATACGCCCATGAGTTCTCAGGAGGCCAGCGCCAGCGCATCGGAATTGCCCGGGCACTTGCGCTGAACCCAAAATTGATTGTGGCCGATGAGCCGGTTTCGGCATTGGATGTTTCGGTCCAGTCACAAGTACTAAATCTGCTGAAAGATCTGCAGAAAGAATTCGATTTAACTTATTTGTTCATTGCGCATGACTTGAGCGTAGTAAAGCATATGAGCGATCGAATCGGAGTCATGTATTTGGGCAATCTCGTCGAGCTTGCTTCAAATAGAGATTTATACAGAGAACCGCTGCATCCCTACACACAGGCTTTGATTTCTGCAATCCCGGAACCGAATACGGCGATTAAGAAAGAACGGATTGTGCTGCAGGGCGATGTACCAAGCCCGCAAAATCCGCCATCCGGGTGCCCGTTCCATACGCGCTGCCCGATGGCAATGGACATCTGCTCGAAAGAGAAGCCGCCATTAAAAGAAGTGCGGCCGGGCCATCACGTTGCGTGTTTGCTGTATTAAATCAAAAAACATTTAGGGGGAAAATGAATGAAGAACAGGAAGTTATTCTGGCTATTTGCATTGATTCTTGCCCTAGCTGCCTTTTTAGCAGCTTGTGGAGGAGATGAAGGCAGCTCGTCAAAAGATAATGCATCCAAAGACGACAGCAAAGATTCAGCAGCAGAAGGCGAACCGCAAAAAGGCGGTACGATGGTTTACGGAATTGATGCTCCACCTGAAGGGTTATTTAACCCAGCATTTTATGGTATTGCTACAGATGCTGAAATTATCGACCTATTTGATGAGTCATTGATCACTTATAATGAAAAATTAGAACCGGAACCAAACGTAGCTTCTTGGACAACAGAAGACAATAAAGTCTTCAACTTCAAGTTTAAAGAAGGCGTGAAATGGCATAACGGCGAAGAACTGACAGTCAATGACTGGTTATTCGCTTTTGAAACAATCGCGAGCCCTGACTATGACGGCCCGCGCTATACAAACGTCCAGACAATTGAAGGCGCAGAAGCTTTCCGCAAAGGAGAAGCTGACACAATTTCTGGGGTTGAAGTCGTGAACGACTACGAAATCAACATCACTTTTGACCAGCCGCGAGTTAACAACTTAACAAACCTTTGGTCTTACCCGCTTCCAGAATCCGTTCTTGGAGACGTACCGGTTGCTGAAATGTCGGCATCTGAATGGGTACGCACGACGCCAATCGGCATCGGGCCATTCAAAGTGGATAAAATCGTTCCTGGTGAATCGGTTGAAATGTCACGTTTCGACGAATACTGGAATGGCGATGTGAACTTGGATAAAATCGTTGTCCGTGTAATCGACAACTCTTCAGTAGTTGGCGCTTTGCAAAACGGCGATGTGGATATGATCAGCCTTCAGCCGGTTTCAGGGCCTGAAGTAGAGCCTTTGGAAAATGTAAATATCGTTACGTACCCTGGGCTATCTTACTACTATGTAGGATTCAAGCTTGGCAAGTTCGACAATGAAAAACAGACCATCACTGAAGAACTACCAAAATACCAGAGCAAAGAACTTCGCCAAGCGATGATGTACGCCATCAACCGCCAGGAATGGGTAGACGCATTCTTCTTCGGCTACGCGAAAGTTGCAAACAAACCGGTTCCGACTGCTCACTGGAACGCTGCAGACGACAGCGAATTGAACACGTATGAATACGATCCGGAAAAATCAAAAGAAATGCTTGATGCTGCCGGATATAAAGATACAAACGGCGACGGCTTCCGTGAAGATCCGAACGGCGACGAGTTTGTTGTGAAATTCTCCCACTATGCAACAGGAAACCCGACATTCGAGTCACGCGCACAAGCGATCACGCAATACTGGGAAGAAGTCGGCATTAAATCAGAATTGGAAATGGTCGAAGTTAACCTGTATTACGAAATGATCGAAAAAGACGATCCTGCTATTGAAACATTCTTTGGAGGATGGGGAACTGGATCAGATCCGGATCCATCAGGCCTTTGGAAAGCAAATCAATTGTGGAACTACCCTCGTTACAACAATCCAAAAGCGGACAAATTGCTTGATGACGCTTTGAACATTGATATTGTCGGTACGGACCAGCAAAAACGTACGGATTTGTATATCGAATGGCAAAAGATTGTAAACGAAGAAGTTCCAATGCTTTACATTGCAGAACTTGAAGAAATCCGAGCTTTAAACCAGCGTGTTGGCGGCGCGAAGTTTGATGTTTCTGGCCAAAACAGTCCTGCTGAATGGTTTGTAACAGAATAACAGGCATGGATGAACATTCAACGATGGGCTGAAAAAAGCCCATCGTTGAATAATTATATGGATGCTCTTATGCACGGTAAGGAATGCTTGAAGGCAAGCAGCTCTTACCGTGCGGGAGAGCGCAACTAAGACTAACACGGACAAGGAGAGTATATATGCTGAAATACACATTTAGAAGGTTGCTTGGAATGATTCCTATGCTCATCCTTATTTCAATTGTCGTTTTTTCCCTTGCCAAGCTGATGCCAGGCGATTCATTGAGCGGTGAAATCGATCCGCTTAATACGAATCCTCAGTACATTGCAGAGATGAGAGAAAAACTGGGCTATAACGATCCGTTGCCAGTGCAGTATTTTAATTGGGTTACGGATTTTGTGCAAGGGGACTTCGGCAAATCGACGCGTTTTAAAGTGCCAGTTGCCGATGTCATCATGGAAAAAATTCCAAATACCCTCTTTCTTGGTGTAATGGCGCTATTGATCACGTATATCCTGGCATTTATCATGGGAATGTATTCCGGGCGGAAGCCGTATACCATCGGTGATAACGCCATCGCAGGCATCAATTATGTCATGCTGGCAATTCCTTCATTTGTAGCAGCTGTATTTGCAATTTACTTCTTCTCATTCCATTTAAACTGGTTCCCGTTTGGGGGATCCGTAGATATCTTGGTTGAAGACGGCACTTTTGAATATTGGCTCAGCCGTCTGCACCATGTCCTGTTGCCGGCCATAGTACTCGGGGCAATGAGCACGGCCTCTTATACGCAGTTTCTCCGTAATGATATCATTGAAAACTCGCGCAAAGATTTCGTGCGGACAGCCCGTGCAAAAGGAACGCCGATGAAGAAAATTTACAACGTCCACATTTTACGGAATTCCATCATACCGCTGGTAACGTTCCTGGGCTTTGATTTTGCTGCATTGATCGGCGGGGCCATTATTACAGAAACCATTTTCACCTATCCGGGAATCGGCCAATTGTTCCTCGATTCGGTAACGAATAAGGATTATCCGATATTGATGGCATTAACGATGCTCCTGTCATTTTTAACATTGGCAGGGAATTTAATAGCAGACATACTTTATGGAATCGTGGATCCACGAATCCGTTTGGATTAAGGAGGAGCAAATATGGCATCATCAACCACTATTACACAGCAGAAGAAGCCGGAAAGAAGCTTATCTCCATGGCAGATTGCCCGGAAAAAGTTCCTGCGCAATAAATTGGCAATGGCAAGCACCATTTTCATTATAATCGTAACCGTCATCTCCTTATTGGCACCGTTTCTGGCGCCTTACCTGTCACCAAATCCGGATATTACAAAAGTGAATATCGGTTCCATGAATATCCAGCCAAATGGCGAACACATTCTGGGAACGGACAAAAGCGGAAGAGATGTACTAACCCGTTTGTTTTACGGCGGTCGGGTTTCCTTATTAGTAGGTTTTAGTGCAACATTGATGGTTATTACTCTCGGAACGGTAGTCGGATCCATCGCAGGATTTTTTGGCGGAGCAGTGGACAGCATTTTGATGCGCTTTACTGATTTCGTATTGAACTTCCCGTTCCTGGTGTTTGTTATTGTTTTAAATACCGTTCTTTATGGGATTGTAGATGGCCTTTGGGTGCTGATCATGGTGATTGGGGTACTCAGCTGGGGCGGTGTGGCGCGGCTGGTGCGCAGTAAAGTCTTAGCAGAAAAAGAGAATGAATACATTCTTGCGGCCTTGTCGATTGGCTGTTCGCCGTGGAAAGTAATCCGTAAACACTTGTTGCCGAATGTGATGTCGACGATTATTGTCCAGGGAACTTTAATCTTTGCCAGCATGATTGTTGTGGAATCGGCATTGAGCTACCTAGGTTTTGGGGTTCCACAAACGACGCCAAGCTGGGGCAATATGCTGTCTTCTGCCAATGAGCCGGATGTTTTGCAAGGCAAGCCGTGGATCTGGATGCCGCCGGCTTTAGTCATCACACTGACAATCCTTTCAATCAACTTTATTGGTGAAGGCTTAAAAGATGCTTTAAATCCAAAGTCATTGCGTTAAACCAGAAGGGCTGCTTTTATAGTAGCCCTTTTTGATTTGAAAAATAAATATTTTTGATTTTCTTCTATTATATATAATAATTTTTAGTTCTTATCAATAAAAAATATCAAATAAATACTATACACTAAAATTATAAGTTGTATAATCTACTTAACAGACTTTTCGGGAAATTAAGGAGGAGAGCTAAGTGAATCGAAAGAAGATGTACTGGTTTCTCTGTTTGGTATTGGGATTAGGTTTCTTTCTCGCAGCATGCAGCGGCAATAGTGATGCCCCGGCTCCGGAAAATTCGGAAGGAGGAAATGAAGGTGGTGCCTCAGGAGAGTTGGATTCTGAACAGGTGCTGAATTTGATGGAAAGTGCTGAAATTCCAACGATGGATTCTGCCTTGGCTGAAGACACAGTGGCTTTTAATATTCTAAATAACGTCAACGAAGGATTGTATCGTCTGAATCAGGAAAACATAGCAGAACCGGCTATGGCAGAAGGAGAACCGGAAGTCAGCGAAGATGGGTTGACCTATACATTCAAACTCCGTGAAGCCAACTGGTCGGACGGCACACCCGTCACCGCACAGGACTTCGTATTTTCTTGGCAGCGGGCAGTGGATCCAGCTACGGGTTCTCCGTATGGGCCTTATATGATGGCCGGAACCATTAAAAATGCAGCCGCAATTTCAGAAGGCAAGATGGATAAAGCGGAACTTGGCATTGAGGCAACGGACGACAAAACATTGGTGGTAACGCTGGAACGGCCGGTCCCTTACTTCCTTTCGTTGATGTCTTTCGGGACTTTCCTGCCGCAAAAAGAAGCTTTTGTTACGGAAAAAGGAGGGGCATATGCTTCTAATTCAGATAACCTGCTGTTTAATGGGCCGTTTATGCTGACAAACTGGGACGGTACGGGGCTTACTTGGTCGATGGAGAAGAATCCTGAATATTGGGATGCAGAAACCGTTAAGCTTCAAACGATCAATGTCGATGTTGTAAAAGATCCCGGAACAGGGCTGAACCTTTACAATTCAGGAGAAAAAGATCGTACTGGATTATCTGGTGAATTTGCGATGCAGTACGCGGATGACCCGGAAGTGATAAGAGAGCTTGAACCAAGTATCTTTTATATGAAGTTTAATCAGGAACGGAACGGCCAGCCTACTGTATTAGCTAATGAAAATATTCGGAGAGCAATCTCTTTGGCTTTCAACAAACAAGATTTGGTGGATGTCGTGTTGGCAAACGGCTCTTTGCCAGCAAACTACTTGGTGCCCGCTGAATTTACATTTAATGAAAACCAGGAAGACTTCCGGGACGTCAACGGCGACATTAATGAATACAATGCAGAAGAAGCAAAAGAATTATGGGCACAAGGGATGGAAGAAGAAGGATTGACGGAAGTCACAATTGAATATCTGGGTGATGATACGGAAACTGCAAAGAAGATGAACGAATACTTGAAAGCCCAGCTGGAAGGAAATCTTGAAGGGCTAACTGTATCCATTAAGACAGTTCCATTTAATGTCCGGCTGGAACTGGATGAAGCTCAGGACTATGAAATCCAGAATTCGGGTTGGGGCCCGGATTATCAGGATCCGATGACATTCATCGATTTGTTTGTAACCGGATCTCCTCAAAACAAAATGGGCTACACAAATCCTGAATTCGATGCACTGGTGGAATCAGCCAAAGGAGATCTGGCACTCGACATTCCGGCACGCTGGGATGCCATGGCACAGGCTGAACGCATTTTGATTGAAGAGGACGCGGCAATTGCACCGATTTATCAGCGGGGAGCAATGGCGCTGCAAAAACCATATGTCAACGACATAGTCGTTCATCCATTCGGCGGGGATTTCGGCTATAAATGGGCATACATTTCAGGAAAACAGTAAATTTAAAAAGACAAAAAAGGCTGCCATAACGGCAGCCTTTTTTGTTATTTGCGTTTCCGGCCCAAGCCCATCGCATTTTCCATTTTCTTTAAGGTTTTATTAGCCAAGAAATTGGCTTTCTCAGCGCCTTCATCCAGAATCCGGTCGAGCTCTTCGGAATTCAGCAATTCCTTGTAGCGCTCTTGGATTGGAGCAAGGTGGTCAGTAACCGCTTTGGCGACAGAAGCTTTAAAATCGCCGTAGCCGGCCCCTTCATATTTCGAAACGAGAGATTCGATGCTTTCGTTGGTTAATGCCGCTTCAATCGTCAGCAAGTTTGAAATGCCGGGTTTGTTTTCCGGGTCATACTTCACAATGCCTTCTGAATCGGTGACAGCACTTTTTATTTTTTTCTCGATGGTTTTCAAGTCATCGAGCAATGTAACAATTGCTTTTTTGTTTGTATCCGATTTACTCATTTTTTTGGTCGGATCCTGGAGCGACATAATGCGGGCACCATTTTTAGGAACCCGGATTTCCGGAATCTTCAATACTTCATTGTAGCGTTTATTGAACCGCTCTGCCAAATCGCGCGTCAGTTCAATATGCTGCTTCTGGTCATCACCCACTGGCACGACATCGGTTTGATAGAGCAAGATGTCTGCTGCCATCAATGGCGGATACGTCAACAGCCCTGAAGAGACAGAGGAGCTCTTCGCGGACTTGTCTTTATACTGCGTCATGCGTTCCAGTTCACCAATGGTTGAAATGCATTGCATCATCCATCCCGCCTGGGCGTGCGCCGGCACTTCCGATTGGATAAAGAGCGTGACTTTTTCCGGATCGATGCCGACTGCCAAATACAGTGCAGCCAATGCTTTAATATTTTTTCTTAATTCCAGCCGGTCCTGCGGCATTGTGATGGCATGCTGGTCCACGATGCAAAAAATGCAATCATACTCATCCTGCAGATCGGTGAATTGCTTGAATGCGCCGATATAGTTTCCGAGTGTAACGGTACCGGTAGGCTGGACGCCTGAAAAGATTTTTTTCATCCAAATTCCTCCTCAATATAAAAAAACACATCACACATCCCCAAAAAAGGGACGAATGATGTGTCTTTCCGCGGTACCACCCTAGTTGCCGTCACCGGCCACTCTTCTTCATAACGTGAAGAACACGAAACCGGCTACTGTTACTTCACCGGTTCAGCTCAAAAGCCCATTCAATGCTGCACTTCATCTGTTTCCACCAGCCACAGACTCTCTATAGAAGGAACAGCATTTACTCTTCTTTTTCATCGCTCATTATATATTGGTTTATTATAATACAAAGAAGTTTTTATTAGCAAGCTTACAACTGATAAATAATGAGTGAAATTATCATTGCTGCCAGCGTAAAGCTGCCGATGATCAATAATGGAGCGCTTGATACGGCCATTATTTCAGAAGGAGCACGCATTTCGTCATCTTCCAATGTGGATTTGCCTTTATAGACTTTTCGCATGCTCATGGTAAAGATGTCGAAAATTCCAGTTCTGATTACAAAAACCCATAATCCGATAAATAATACAGTACCTCCGTAGACAAAAGAATTATTGATATAGGATAAAAGAGAGAATGGTTCGCTCCTGAACACCATAGTCAAAAGTATTAAAACTTGTACAATGATTATTCCAATAAAGGATTTTTTCATTTTTTTGCACCCCAATTCTCATCTATTGTAGAAGAAAATATAAATAAAATCAAAAAATATTAAAACTCTTTTTGTTAAAAATTCCTCATAAACCCAATATTCATGCTCTTTTGTGTAATAATTTTGACATGCCATTGTTATAAAGTTGTAACTAGTCAAAAAAAAGTGCTGTACAAGCAAAAAAGATTATGTATAATAAACAGTGTACCAATTTTTCAGAAAATTTAAGGGGGTCACGTAAGTGAGAAACAGCAAGGTATTTTGGCTACTAAGCCTGGTTTTAGTTCTTAGTGCCTTCCTAGCAGCATGTGGCGGCGGGGAAGATACTTCAACTGAACCATCAGATTCAGAAGGCGACAAAGAGAAAGAAAGTGCATCAGGAGAAATGGACTCAGTCCAAGAATTGAACTTGATGGAAAGTGCAGAAATACCAACAATGGATTCAGCTCTTGCTGAAGACGCTGTAGCATTCAACATTATGAACAACGTTAACGAAGGTTTGTACCGCTTGAACCAGGAAAACGTTGCAGAACCTGCAGTTGCTGAAGGAGAACCAGAAATCAGCGAAGACGGTTTAACTTACACTTTTAAATTGCGTGATGCTAAATGGTCAGATGGTTCACCTGTAACTGCACAAGATTTCGTATTCTCTTGGCAGCGCGCAGTTGACCCGGCTACTGGATCACCTTACGGTCCTTACATGATGGCTGGAACAATTAAAAACGCTGCAGCTATTTCAGAAGGCAAAATGGACAAAGCTGAGCTTGGCGTAGAAGCTAAAGACGAAAAAACTCTAGTGGTAACACTTGAGCGTCCAGTTCCTTACTTCATGTCATTGATGGCATTTGGTACATTCTTGCCGCAGAAAGAAGCTTTCGTTACTGAAAAGGGCGATGCTTATGCTTCTAACTCAGAAAACCTTCTTTACAACGGACCATTCACATTGACAAACTGGGATGGCACTGGCCTGACTTGGACAATGGAAAAAAATCCTGAGTACTGGGATGCTGAAACTGTAAAACTTGATAAAATCAACGTAGACGTTGTTAAAGAGTCTGGTACAGGGGTTAACCTTTATACTTCAGGCGAAAAAGACCGTGCTGGTCTATCTGGTGAGTACGCAATGCAATACGCTGACGATCCAGAAGTAGTAAGAGAATTAGAACCGACTGTGTTCTACTTGAAATTCAACCAAGAACGCAATGGAAAAGAAACACCACTTGCTAACGTAAACATCCGTAAAGCAATCTCTATGGCTTACAACAAACAAGATTTAGTTGACGTAGTATTGGCAAACGGATCACTTCCAGCTGATTTCTTAGTACCAACTGAATTCACATTTGATGAAAGCAAAAAAGATTTCCGTGAAGTAAACGGAAAAATGAACGAATTTAATGCTGAAGAAGCTAAAAAGCTTTGGGAAACTGGCTTGAAAGAGCTAGGAGTAACAGAAGTAACTCTTGAAATGCTAGGTGGAGATTCTGAACTTGCCAAGAAAATGGACGAGTACATGAAATCTCAACTAGAAGGAAACCTTGAAGGGTTGACTATCAACCTGAAAGCAGTTCCATTCGCAGTACGTCTTGAACTTGACGAAAAACAAGATTACGATATCCAAAACTCTGGTTGGGGCCCTGACTATCAGGATCCTATGACTTTCCTAGATTTGTTCGTAACAGGTTCTGCACAGAACAAAATGGGTTACTCTAACCCTGAATTCGACAAATTGATCGAACAAGCTAAAGGCGAATTGGCTCAAGATATTCCAGCTCGTTGGGAAGCAATGGCAAAAGCTGAAAAAATCTTGATCGAAGACGATGCAGCAATTGCTGGTATTTATCAGCGCGGAATCATGTCACTTCAAAAACCGTATGTTCATGATATTGTTGTTCACCCATTCGGTGGAGACTTCAGTTACAAATGGGCTTACATTTCTGGAAAAGAATAATTCTGTAAATTGGCCACTGTGAAAAACAAATAGTAAGAGAGTATATCGCTGCTTGTTTACGGACGATATACTCTCTTTTCTAATGTAAGAGAATTCACGGAAAATTGACCATTTTCTGCTAACTTTCGAATAAAACAAGCCTTTTATTTACATGTAAAAACAAGTCTTGTCACATAGAGAACAATTTTTATGGAGGTGCAACATGGCACGATACATCGGCAAACGTTTAATCTACATGATACTCACATTAGCTTTAATTGCCACATTTACATTTTTCCTAATGAAAATTTTACCGGGTTCCCCTATTGCTTCCGCAGGTAAATTATCTCCAGAACAAAGAGCAGTGGTTGAAGAAGCTTACGGTTTAAATGATCCTTTACCGGTTCAGTATTTTAATTACATGTTCAACTTAGCACAAGGAGATTTGGGTATTTCCATTAACCAGTTTAAAGGTGCTCCTGTAACAGATTTAATTTTGAGCCGAATGGGTCCTTCCGCACAAATCGGATTCCAAGGAATGGTCCTTGGTACAATCATCGGGATTTTGCTTGGTATGATTGCTGCATTGCGGCAAAATACTTGGGTGGATTACAGCAGTACATTGATTGCGATCATCGGAATATCGATTCCGTCTTTTGTCTTTGCATCTATGCTGCAATATTTCTTCGGTTTAAAATTGGAATGGTTCCCAGTCGCTTTATGGAAAGACGGATTTATGTCCAGTGTCCTGCCATCCATTGCACTGGCGATGTTCCCGCTTGCAACTGCAGCACGCTTTATCCGTACCGAAATGATCGAGGTATTGGGTTCAGACTATATTACGTTGGCGAAAGCTAAAGGGGCCAGTGGTTCTGAAATCGCTTTCAAACACGCATTCCGCAATGCATTAATTCCATTAATTACAGTTTTAGGGCCAATGACTGTTGGTATCCTGACTGGTTCACTAGTAGTAGAACAAATTTTTGCGATTCCAGGAATTGGAGAACAGTTCGTTAAATCCATTATGGTAAATGATTTCTCCATTATCATGGGCACAACGATTTTCTTCTCTGTATTCTTAATTGTCGTTATTTTGATTGTAGATATTCTTTATGGCATCATTGATCCTCGGATCCGTCTTTCAGGAGGTAAAAGCTCATGACACAAAATCTAGAAAAATTACCGAAAGGTTCGTTTGAACGAATTACGGTAGATACCAAACAAGCCGAGCGCATCTCAAAACCGAGTGTCAGCTTTTGGCAAGATGCATGGCATCGCCTGAAGAAAAATAAAGGTGCCATTGCCAGTTTAATTCTGTTTCTTCTAATTGTTATCATGTCATTCGTAGGGCCGATGA
Organism: Planococcus glaciei; assembly: GCF_900099655.1. Lineage (GTDB taxonomy): Bacteria > Bacillota > Bacilli > Bacillales_A > Planococcaceae > Planococcus > Planococcus glaciei. Next base: position 156,252 of record NZ_FNDC01000007.1, on the reverse strand, counting down.
TCAGCCCATACGAACCGAATGCTCAAACGATAACGCATGCCAACTTGCCACCGAAAATTCCCGGCCTTGAGAAATTAGGAATTTTTGACGGAGTAGGAACTTTAGGCGGCAAAGAAGTTAATCTATATGAAATGAAAAAGGTAGAAGTCAACTATTGGTTCGGTACAGACGGTCTTGGACGAGATATGTTCTCCCGCCTTTGGGTAGGGACACAAGTTTCTCTGTTCATTGCATTTGTAGCGGCAGCGATTGATATGTTGATCGGCGTTATTTACGGCGGGATTTCCGGATATTTCGGTGGACGCGTAGATGACTTAATGCAGCGTATCGTTGAAATTTTGACAGGTATTCCGAACCTGGTCGTTGTAATTTTGTTTATCTTGATCATGGATCCAGGGATTATTGCCATTATCATCGCTCTGACCATCACCGGCTGGACCGGAATGTCGCGGGTAGTCCGTGGACAAGTTCTTAAATATAAAAACCAGGAGTTCGTCTTGGCTGCCAGAACCTTAGGCGCCAGCGACTCGCGCATTATCTGGAAACACTTGATGCCAAACGTTCTAGGTATTATCATCATCAACACGATGTTTACAATTCCAAGCGCTATTTTCTTCGAAGCGTTCTTGAGCTTTATCGGATTAGGGCTGCAGGCACCGGACGCATCGCTCGGTACTTTAATCAATGATGGATACAAATTGCTTCAATACCAGCCGCACATTTTAGCATTCCCGGCGATTTTGCTCAGCTTAATCATGATTTGCTTTAACTTGATCGGTGATGGCCTTCGTGATGCGCTTGATCCTAAGATGAAAGATTAAGGAGGAAAGTTACAAATGGAAAAGATTCTACAAGTAAAAGACCTCGAACTTTCCTTCAACACTTTTGGCGGGGAAGTAAAAGCAATCCGAGGCGTAAACTTTGATTTATATAAAGGGGAAACACTGGCAATCGTAGGTGAGTCGGGATCAGGTAAGTCCGTTACGACAAAATCCATCATGCGCCTGCTTCCTGAGAATTCAGCTGAATTCAAAAATGGCGAGATTCTTTTTGGCGGACGTGATTTGACCAAATTGAGCGACAAAGAAATGCAAAAAATCCGTGGAAAAGACATTTCGATGATTTTCCAGGATCCGATGACTTCGTTAAACCCGACGATGCCAATTGGCCGCCAAATTACGGAGCCGATTTTAAAGCACCAAAAAATCAGCAAAGCGGAAGCGAAAAAAGTAGCAATTGATTTGCTTCGCTTAGTTGGGATGCCAAAACCGGAATTGCGCATGAAACAATATCCGCACCAGTTTTCCGGTGGACAGCGCCAACGTATCGTTATCGCTATTTCGCTTGCCTGCAATCCACAGATTTTGATTGCGGATGAGCCGACTACAGCACTTGATGTAACCATCCAGGCGCAAATTCTGGAATTAATGAAAGACCTGCAAAAGAAAATTGATACATCGATTATCTTCATCACGCATGACCTTGGCGTCGTAGCGAATGTTGCAGACCGTGTAGCGGTTATGTACGGCGGAAAAATTGTCGAAATCGGAACTGTAGATGAAATTTTCTACAACCCGCAGCATCCTTATACGTGGGGCTTGTTGAGTTCAATGCCATCTTTGGATACTTCAGATGCAAAACTTTACGCAATTCCCGGAACACCGCCGGACTTGTTGGCACCGCCTAAAGGAGATGCCTTTGCACTCCGCAGTGAATACGCACTTCAAATCGACATGGAGCAAAACCCTCCATTCTTTAAAGTAAGCGATACTCACTATGCGGCAACGTGGCTATTGCATCCCGACGCACCACAAGTTGAACCTCCTGCAACCGTAGTGGAACGCATGAAGAAGTTCCCAGGAAGCAGATATTATGAAGGAGGAGCGGTTTACAATGGCAGATAAATTATTGGAAATCAAAAACCTAAAACAGCATTTCAATGTTGGCAAAGCGAACGAAGTGAAAGCTGTCGATGATATCAGTTTTGATATTTACAGAGGCGAAACTTTGGGCTTGGTTGGCGAATCCGGCTGTGGGAAATCCACTACCGGCCGCTCGATTATCCGCTTGTATGATGCGACTTCAGGGGATGTTTTCTTTGAAGGCGAAAATGTACACGGCAAAAAATCCAAAAAAGACTTGAAAAAATTCAACCGCAAAATGCAGATGATCTTCCAGGATCCATACGCTTCATTAAACCCGCGTATGAAAGTTATGGATATTATTGCAGAAGGCATTGATATCCATGGATTGGCTAAAAATGCTGCTGACCGCAAGAAAATGGTGTTTGACCTTCTTGAAACGGTTGGATTGAACAAAGAGCACGCAAACCGCTATCCGCACGAATTCTCAGGCGGACAGCGCCAGCGTTTAGGAATTGCCCGTGCACTTGCGGTAGATCCGGATTTCATCATTGCCGATGAGCCGATCTCGGCACTTGATGTATCGATTCAAGCTCAGGTTGTCAACTTGCTGAAAGAACTGCAGGAAGAAAAAGGGCTAACGTATTTATTCATCGCCCATGACTTGTCGATGGTAAAATACATTTCCGACCGTATCGGCGTTATGTATTTCGGTAAACTTGTGGAATTGGCTCCTGCTGAAGATTTATACAACAATCCGATGCACCCATACACACAATCGCTGCTTTCAGCGATTCCGCTGCCGGATCCGAACTACGAACGCAACCGTGTCCGTAAATCATACGATCCAGCTACGCACAACTACACGGAAGCTGATAATGTACAAATGAGAGAAATCACGCCTGGCCATTTTGTTCAATGTTCTGAGAAGGAATTTGAATCTTTAAAAGCTGCCAGTGCTGTAAGATAAGATAAATGGAAAAACGGATGCCAATGCGGCATCCGTTTTTTATGTATTTACATTCTGGAAACATTGAAAAAAATGTCGGAGAGCTTCTTGCTTTGCTATATAAAATATTCAGAAGAATGTTAAAATAATTACAGATACTGACAGAGGAGGCATGATTGAATGAAGAAAAAGTTATCGATAGCAATTAGTTCATTGCTGCTTGGAACCTTGCTGGCTACGCCAGCTTCAGCCGCCGAAGATGAGTCTCAGCCGCCGGATTTTGCAACACGTACATACCATGCTGCAACGATTAACCCGGAAGTACTGGCTTCTTCTAAATTATTTGCATTTGATTCCGGCTTAGCTTTTGATTACCCGGATGCCGTAAGAGGCATTTTTGTCACTGCCCACTCTGCTGGCGGCGCTCGGTTCGATCAGCTTGTTGAATTGGTGGATACGACAGATTTAAATGCGATGGTGATAGACATTAAAGAAGATTTTGGCCATTTAACATATGAGCCGAAAGAAGGCACACCTCTCGCATCGCTTGAAATTGGTGAACCTTACATAAAAGAACCGCGTGCAGTCTTGGAGCGGCTTGAAGAAAAGAAGATTTATCCCATTGCCAGGGTAGTCGTTTTTAAAGACTCCGTCCTGGCTAATGAACGGCCCGAATGGTCTTTTGTCGATGGCAATACCGTATGGAAAAACGGGAGGGGCGAATCTTTTGTTAATCCTTTCTTGAAAGAGGTTTGGGATTACAACGTTCAAATCGCCATTGAAGCTGCTAAATTAGGGTTTAAAGAAGTTCAGTTCGACTATGTCCGTTTCCCGGAAGGATTTGAACACAGGGCGGATACACTGCAATATTCCATGGGAGAATACGCCGAGTCGGATCTTGATCCGGTTCAGCGGCGAGTGGAAGCAGTAACGGACTTTGTCGCATATGCCAGAGAGCAATTGGAGCCTTACGGGGTCGAAGTTTCCGTTGATATTTTCGGCTATTCAGCTACACTACCGGAGGCGCCGGGCATTGGGCAGAACTTCTCCAAAATCTCGGAAAATGTGGATGTCATTTCTTCCATGATTTACCCCAGCCATTGGACCTCTTATTTTGGCATTGCCAAACCCGATTTGGAACCATATAAATTAGTGGCCGAATACGCCAAAGTTGAAAATAAAAAGTTGGCGGCATTGAAAAACCCACCGGTGTCACGGCCCTGGCTTCAGGACTTTACAGCTTCTTATTTAGGCGCCGGCAATTATAAAAGGTACGGAAAAGCAGAAGTGGAAGCTCAAATAAAAGCTTTAAATGAGAATGGAATCCAGGAATTTTTGTTATGGAATGCGGGGAACACCTATTCCAAAGGAGTGGATTACACCCCTTGATAAGCAGAGAATAGCCCAATCATTGGATTGGGTTTATTTTTTTTGCAACTATTTCTATTCTCAATCGTACTATATAAAGAAGGGTATGTGATTTTCAAACAGAATGCGTAATTGAGAATAAAAATTTTATTAATGAGGGTTTAAAGTCTTTATACAAGGGTAAAATAAATAATATAAATAAATGAAGGAATTTAGAATTATGTAGCAATTATGTGACATCCAATCAGTTTTTTAAATAAATATTATCAATATCTATATTCAATAGATAGCGATTGTTGTATAATGAATGTAAAGCTTCTACATTATAGTGATTCTAATTTAATAATTCCTGAACTAACTTGAATCCGAAAGGAAGTGCTCCATTATGATGGTTACATTATTTACTTCTCCAAGCTGCACATCTTGCCGAAAAGCGAAAGCATGGTTGGAAGAACATGAAATTCCATATACAGAACGCAATATTTTCTCTGAGCCTTTAACGATCAGTGAAATAAAAGAAATTCTACGTATGACTGAAGACGGGACGGATGAAATCATTTCAACCCGTTCGAAAATTTTCCAAAAATTAAATGTTGATGTAGAAAGCTTGCCTCTACAACGTCTATATGAATTAATTCAGGAATACCCAGGTTTGCTACGCCGTCCGATTATTATGGACGAAAAACGCTTGCAGGTTGGCTACAACGAAGATGAAATTCGTCGCTTCCTGCCTCGTAAAGTCAGAGCTTACCAATTGCTAGAGGCTCAGCGTATGGTGAACTAAAAAGGTTTTAAGCTGTCCGGTCTTTATGACAATTCATAATGGATCCCGGACAGTTTTTCTTTTATTTTAATTAGTTGCATTTATCTGTACAATCCATTAAACTCTTAGTTACTTGAAGCTTAGGCAGCCTTAGGCATATACTTTCTCTTCCTTTATAAAACAGGATATAATTAAGGCAGTACCACAGCACGGTATAGAAGGACGATCCTCTTAGTCCATTTCGAAAGGAGAGGTGTAAAATGGAGATCGAACGAATCAATGATAACACAGTGAAATTTTACATTTCCTATCTTGATGTTGAAGAACGTGGCTTTAGCCGTGACGAAATTTGGTTTAACAGAGACAAAAGCGAAGAATTGTTCTGGGAAATGATGGACGAAGTGAACGAAGAAGCTGATTTCGTTATGGAAGGGCCGCTGTGGATTCAAGTCCAGGCAATGGATAAAGGGCTTGAAGTAACGGTTACCCGAGCTCAACTTACTAAAGATGGGCAAAAAATTGATTTGCCTGATGATATAGAAGAACGCCGCAAAATGTTCGGCGGCGATGATGCAGCTGCATCCGAATTCGATGAATTTGAACCAATCTTCGATGAACCGGATTTGAAAAAACTCGAATACACATTTGTCTTCTCTGAAGTGGACGAATTGCTGCCATTGGCCCGCCGCTTAATGTACGTGCCGATTGAATCAGCGCTTTACCACTTTGAAAACAAATACTATCTGTATGTAGGATTTGATGAACTCCTTCATTCAGAAAGCGACGTTAAAGACAATATCAGTATATTCACCGAATACTTGCAAAGTTCTCCAATTACGATTCACCGTTTAGAGGAGTACGGCAAACCCATCTTCAAAAAAGATGCATTAGCAAATGTGCTGCATTACTTTGGATAAGGCCTCCTATGGGAGGTCTTATTTTTTTTGCTTAAATTTAAGGGGCAAGTAAAGACCAGCGAAAGAAACTGGATGGAAACCATTAAATATTTTATATTGCCTAAGCGGCATAACTCTTCTACAATCGAGAAAAGGAGAGTGAATGCTATATTAGTAGCTAAGACATCGACCAATCGACTAATTTATTTGCACCCACACCTAAACCGGGAACGTTTGGCTCACTTAAGAGCCAGTGAGCAATTTTTTTGTCCATCCTGCGGCGAATCCCTGCTTTTGAAAATCGGCAACATTAAAATCCCCCATTTTTCCCACACAATCCACTCGGAGTGTGCAACTTTCAGTGAATCCGAATCCCCATTGCATCTGCACGGCAAAACGATGCTCCATACTTTTTTCACACAAAAAAATCACCATGCAGAACTCGAAAAGTATTTCCCCATCATTCGGCAACGGGCTGACTTGTTTATTGACCAGCGGTTTGCCGTGGAATTTCAATGCAGCCCTATTCCGGTTCAGCAGATCAAAGCACGAACAGAAGGCTATCTAGAAGAGGGAATCCAGCCGCTATGGCTGTTATCCGCAAAAAGCGGGCAGACGGAAGGAATTCAAATCATCAAATTAAAGAGTTATGAGCGTGCTTTAATTCAACAAGCGAGAGATTGTTCCTTTCTTTTGTCGTTCGACCCAGTGACAAATCGCTTCTATTATTGCTCCAGCCTGTTTTTCCTCGGCGGCTTTCGGTGGATTGCTAAAATCAAGTCTTTGGCTGCTGGAAAACAGACCTTTCCTTTTGCGCTGCCCCGCAAGCTGACCAAGGCGGAATTCGAACTGGCCTTTGAGTTAGCAGCAACCGAAAGGCGGCGTTTTCTCCGCAGCCAGCAATTTGTACAAAATCGGTTTCGGAATCGGTTTTGGCGTGCCTGTTATGAACTTCAGCTGGATGCAGACAATCTCCCGCTGGCGATTGGAGCTCCGTTAACCGGCAATCATTTATTGGAAGGCCATTCCGTTGTCTGGCAGCTGCAAGCGCTTCTGGCACAATCTCAAGGGCTTTCCATGTCCGAACTTGTGAAAAGCGGTCAAGTAAAGTTAGCAGCAGAGGCTTCCGTTCCAACCGTTGTCCACCATTTGGAGCATTATCTGAAACTCTGCCGTTTGATGGAGCGGCGCAAGCACGAGCGTGAGCTTCTTTTGGAACTTTTGTATGATAACTATTGCAAAAACGTATGAAAATTGAGAAAATAGTACGTAGTTCGACTCCCGAAAGAGTGGGGCAAAGGAGGAATTGCAATGGCGGAGAAATTACTATTGAGAAATGAAGTTCCTACAGAAATGACCTGGAAGCTCGAAGATATTTTTGAGTCCAACGAAGTCTGGGAGCAGGAATTTAAAGAAGTGACTGCCTTGGCAGAAAAAGCGGATTCCTATCAAGGAAAATTGCAGGAAAGTGCGGAAGCTTTGTATAATGTCTTGGTTTATAAAGACGAATTGCTGCAGCGGCTTCAGAAATTATATACGTATTCGCATATGCGCTATGACCAGGATACGACAAACTCAACGTATCAAGCGATGGATAGCCGGATCAAATCGCTTTATGCGAAAGTCTCAACTGGGTTGTCTTTTTTAACCCCTGAGATTCTTGGATTGGACGAAGCTGCCTTAACCGGCTATATCGAAAGCCACGAAGGCCTGCAGCTATACAAGCATGCGCTTGAAGAACTGAATTCGGTCCGCCCCCACGTGCTTCCGGCAGACCAAGAGGCTTTGCTTGCCCAATTATCGGAAGTAGTGAGCACTTCATCTGATACATTCGGCATGCTGAACAATGCTGATTTGGAATTCCCGGAAATAGAAAATGAAGACGGCGAAAAAGTGCAGATTACACATGGCAATTACAGCCGTTTCCTTGAAAGTTCAGACCGTGGGGTTCGGGAAGCTGCCTTTAAAGCGGTTTATGCAACGTATGGAAAATTCCGCAATACGTTTGCTTCCACTTTGTCAGGCAACATTAAACGGGACAATGTAAATGCCCGTATCCGGAAATATGAATCGGCTCGCCAAGCGGCATTGTCAGACGATCATATTCCCGAGAGCGTTTACGACAATCTCGTAGAAACGGTTAACAACAATCTGCATTTGCTTCATCGCTACGCGGCTCTTCGTAAAGAAGTGCTGGGCCTGGATCAAGTCCACATGTACGATATGTACACGCCTTTAGTAAAAGAAGTGAAGATGGAAATCCCTTATGAGAAAGCGACCCAAACCATGCTGGCGGGCTTAAGTGCCTTAGGTGAGGAATATACCGGAATTGTGGAAGAAGGCATCAACAACCGCTGGGTAGACGTTAAAGAGAACAAGGGCAAGCGCAGCGGAGCTTATTCCTCAGGTGCTTATGGCACCAACCCGTATATCTTGATGAACTGGCAGGACAATGTGGACAATTTGTTCACGTTAGCTCATGAATTCGGCCACAGTGTCCACAGTTATTATACGCGTGCTTCTCAGCCATACGTCTACGGAGATTACTCCATATTCGTTGCGGAAGTAGCGTCGACAACAAACGAAGCTCTTTTAAATGAATATATGGTGAAAACAACCGAAGATGAACAGGAGCGCATTTACTTATTGAACCATTGGCTGGATGGGTTCAGAGGCACTGTATTCCGCCAAACAATGTTCGCTGAATTTGAGCATCTGATTCATCAAATGGATCAAAACGGCGAAGCGCTGACAGCGGATCGTTTAACCGAAGTTTATTATGAACTCAACAAAAAATACTTCGGCGAAGAAGTAGCGGTGGACGAGGAAATCGGAATGGAATGGGCACGCATTCCACACTTCTACTATAATTATTACGTGTTCCAATATGCCACTGGCTTAAGTGCGGCTACCGCGTTAAGCAAAGGCATTTTGGAAGAAGGCCAACCGGCAGTCGACCGTTATATCAGCGAATTTTTGAAAGCCGGAAGTTCGGATTATCCGATCGAAGTATTGAAAAAAGCCGGAGTGGACATGACTTCTCCGGAACCTGTTGCAGAAGCTTGCAAAGTTTTTGAAGAAAAACTGATTGAGCTGGAAAAACTATTATTGAAAAAATAATCTTAAAGAGAAAAGTGCATTTTTGAAATGTGCTTTCTCTTTTTTTGTTTTATTAACATAGTAATGAAGAAAATATGAAGATAGATTGACTTATGACATTATGACAAATTTGTGAAATTCTTTGTGAAATATTGCATTAACTATTATTCCGTGATAAAGTAAGGTTGTGAAATAAATCACATACAAACATACACCCCTTTGTTTGAGCGTGAACATTTCTCCCATCCCCTTTGTGTAATATGGAAAGGCGCCTTCTGCTTGCGGAAGGCGCCTTTCACGTTTTTTACAGAAAAGCGGAAGCGCCTGTTCAGCTCCGACCGGCGTAAGACGATTTGGCGAAGCGGCATATTTTCAGCCGCACAGCCAAAGTGGCTTATGACCCGAGGAGCTAGGCGCAGCAGCTAGACAATAAAGAAAAGCGGAAGCGCCATAGCTACATAAAAAGATGCACAAAAAAGCCTTCCGCAGATGCGGAAGGCTATTTTAATGTCCATAAAGTCTGATCCGGCAAGTTGATGCGTTCCAGCTTTTGCTGAAGCAGCTGCTTTTTTAATTCACGCTCAGCGGTCTGTTCAGAAATATTATATATAGAGGCAATTTCTCTCGTAGCCAGAGTAGAATACTTTAAAAACAATTCTTCCAGTGATGGCGGAGACTGGCGGTTCAGCCGTTCCTGTCCAAGCATTTCTTGCAAAATGGTTTGATAAACATCATATGAATAGAGTCCGGATACTTTCACGCCTTCGTCTTCTATGCATTCGTTAAAGAAAACGATGCTTGGCACTTCATCGATCTCCATTTCCCGAGTGATATGCATATCGCATTGGAAAGCTTTTGCGGTGTGGACCGAGTGGAAATCGCGTTTGAATTCTTCCTGGTCCAGTTCGGATTCTTCCGCAATCTCCAACAAGATGGCATAGGAGGAAACATCTTTCGTCTGAAGCAGCAAGTATTCCTGCAATTTATGCAAGAAACGGTTTCCCGCGCGCTTCCCCTGAAGTTCCGCCGCTTTTACGGCAACTGAGGCAAGCACCGGATGCGAAAGGTTTGTTGTGTCAACGTTGACTGTTTTACTGATCTTATTCAAGGTGAACAGCTTGGTGCTTAATACAAAACGCATGGAAAAGTAGTGGCCGTACTCGATTTGAAGCTTACGGATGATTCCTTGCAGTTCCCAGCATTCTGGATTTAACGGGTCAAAAAAAACATACAGTTCCATGGGCTTCAGTGGCTTAGCCTGATGGTCCATTTCTTGAACCAGGTCCAGATTGTTCACTCTAACTCCTCCTCGCTATCTTGCTCATTCACCATGTGATGAGCAGTCATAACAAGCCGTTGGAAAAAGATTTCACGGAATTTCCCTTCCAATCCAATTTCGTCCATGGCTTCGCTCATACACTCCAGCCAAGCCTGGGCCCGGGCAGGCGTTATTGGAAAAGGATGATGACGCGCTTTAAGTCTTGGATGTCCGTGTTCTTCAGAATATAAATTAGGTCCACCTAAATATTGAGTCATAAATTGTTTTTGTTTTCTCGCAGTTTCAGTTAAATCTTGAGGAAATATAGGCTGCAGCTTTGGATGCTTTGCCACACGTGCATAAAATGCATCAATCAACTGTGACAAGCGTTCCGCACCAATTTCTTCGTACGGAATTATCGGTTTTCCAGTCATTATTGTGTCTCCTTTGCTTTAGCTGTAAATTCATTTTAACAACGGAGAAGGAATTTCTCAAACAAATCGACTGAACCGATTGGGAGATGTGGAATAATCCACTGGATTTAGCAATTTTTTTCAGTGCTCGGATTTGGCGGAGTTCATGAAACGGGCAATCTTTTTATCAGCCGGACGAAGCGGGATCTGTCGCTGCTGAAGGAATTCTGTAAATTGCTGTTCACCGGTTTTTGCATCCGCCACTTCAAATTCCAGCTCATAATCCACTGTCTCTCCGTATTCAGAGTGGTCCAGGACGAGCAGACCGGATTGAAAATCAAATTCGATGCGGTGGGTGGTCAGTTTGCCGATCATCTTCAGCTGTGCGGGTTCTACATTTAAGGTTTGCAGCGCCTCACAAACTTCCGGTGCGTCATGAGAAACACCTTCTATAAATTCTAGCGCCTGCCGTTGATTCAGCAAATCGGTGGTTTCATAATTTCCCTCCGGCGCCGGTGTTTTTAGCGTGCATTCAAAGCCGTTGTGTTTTTTGCGGATACGGAGTGCGCATTTCAACGATTTTAAAGCGAAGTCCGCCGTATCGAAATAATAATTTACCTGTGTTTTGGCATCAGCTGCAGTATAGCTGAAATGTTCCAGCAGTTGTTCGTACTCTTTTTGGGTCAGCATGTTTTTAAATTCAATTTCAAGTTCTTTGGACATAATCAAACACCTCTCTGTTAAATTTATTATCGGATAGTTGGCCGCAAACTGCAACGAATGGCAGAGCTGTGTTAAAATATGCCTATATAGAAATGGCAAAAACGGCAGAAGGGGAGTACATTCATTGCGTAAATTAGTTGAAGTAGAAAAAGGAACCATTACCGAAAACCAAATACAATTCAGCATCCTGGCAAATGAGCCGTTCGAAGCAGTAGAAGCGGCAGGGAAAATGCTTGCAGACAGCGACGATTGCGCTTTTGTTTATGTAGTGGATACGGGAACTGAATATATTTATGTGCATTTCAAACAGCATACATGGTCTGTTCTGGCTGAGGCCCTGAAAAGAACCGAAGTGCCGCTTTTGCAATGGGGAGAACAAATTATGCCGCTTAGCGCTTTCCACGAGGAAATGTGGCTGCTGATCGAGAATATTGAAGGAAATGATAATTACGGCGAAGTGTTCCGCACAGCGGTTGAAGAAGTTTTTCAAGAGGCACTTGCTTCACGCAGCTAAAGAGAAGTGAGGGGGACAGGTTATGGGTCAGTGGGATCGTTTTTTAGCACCTTATAAACAGGCAGTAGATGAGTTGAAAATTAAATTTAAAGGAATGCGGCAGCAGTTTGAAACCGACAACACCAATTCACCAATTGAATTTGTCACGGGCCGGGTAAAACCGCTGGCAAGCATTTATGATAAAACACTTGAAAAAGGCATTCCGTTTGAGCCATCGGAGGAACTGGCGCATCAGCTTCAGGATATTGCTGGCCTTCGAATGATGTGCCAATTTGTCGGAGATATTGAAACGGTCGTGGGGCTCTTGCGCCAGCGCAACGATTTGCGGATTGTTGAAGAAAAAGATTATATCTCGCATGAGAAGCAAAGCGGCTACCGTTCGTACCACGTCATTGTGGAATATCCGGTTCAGACGATCAAAGGCGAACAGCTGATTTTGGCGGAAATACAAATCCGCACGCTCGCGATGAATTTCTGGGCATCGATCGAGCATTCGCTGAATTATAAATACAAAGGGATTTTCCCGGCAGAAATTAAAAACCGCCTGCAGCGGGCTGCAGAAGCTGCGTTTCAGCTGGACGAAGAAATGTCGCAGATCCGGGATGAAATTCAGGAAGCTCAGGCTTATTTCAGCGAATTTAAAGAATCCCCGAGCACACATTTTCCGAATGATCGTGAAGGAGGGAAATCATCGAGATGAAATTTTATATTCAATCGAGAAGTGATGAGTTATCCAATCAATTAATGGCCACCGCACGGGAGTATTTACAGGATTTTGGTTTGGAATGGAGCGAAGAATCTCCTGACGTCGTCTTGTCCATTGGCGGAGACGGAACGTTTCTGCATGCATTCCATAAATACCGGAATCAGCTGGACTCTGTTGCTTTTGTCGGGTTACATACAGGGCATCTGGGATTTTACGCAGACTGGAAGCCGCTTGAAATTGAAAAGCTGGTGCTGTCGATTGCCAAAAAGGATTACGAAGTCATCGAATACCCGCTGCTTGAAACGAGCATCCATTACCGCAATAAGGAAAAACCGGCCGTCTACCTGGCGTTGAACGAGTCGACAGTAAAATCTCCTGACGTAACGCTCGTCATGGATGTCTTTCTAAACGAAAGCCATTTCGAGACGTTCCGGGGAGACGGATTGTGCATGTCCACACCGTCAGGAAGCACGGCTTACAATAAAGCGCTTGGAGGAGCCATCATCCATCCTTCGCTGCAGGCGATGCAGCTGACTGAAATGGCGTCGATCAACAATCGGGTTTTCCGTACCGTAGGCTCACCGCTTGTGTTGCCTTCGCATCACCGGTGTGCGCTGCGTCCAGTCAAAGCGGTGGATTTTATGGTAACGGTCGACCATTTGCAGCTGCTCCATAAAGACGTAAAATCCATCGAGTACAGAGTAGCAGACGAGAAAGTCCGGTTTGCCCGGTTCCGAAATCATCCATTTTGGAAAAGGGTCCATGATTCATTCATTGATAGTGAGGTTTAAAAGTGAAGCAATTGAAGCCGTTCCAATTAACATATACCGCAAAAGATTCCGGTTTGCTGCGGGAAGCCCTGCACGATTGGGGAATTTCCAAAAGAACGCTGGCATCTGTCAAATACAGCGGCGGCCAGATTTTAGTCAACGGAAATGAAGTAACGGTCCGGCATGTCTTGGAAAAAGATGATGCCGTGACCGTTATTTTTCCGAATGAAGAACTGGGGGAAGGATTGATCCCGGAGGCAGGGCCGCTGCAGATCGTTTATGAAGATGAAGCTTTGCTGATTGTCGATAAACCCCCTCTGCAAAACACCATTCCTTCGCGTGAACACCCTGCTGGAAGCCTTGCCAATATTGTAGCCAACCATTTCGAAGTAAACGAAATTCCGGCGACGCTGCATATCGCTACCCGGCTTGACCGTGATACATCGGGGCTTGTGTGCATCGCAAAAAACCGCCATATCCATCACATGCTTTCCATGCAGCAAAAAGGAAAGGTGATGAAACGGCGGTATGATGCCTTTGCCCATGGAAAGTTTGCCGAGCAGAAGTTTGTGATTACCGAACCGATTGGCCGGAAAGATACCAGCATCATCGAACGGGAAGTGCGCCAAGATGGCCAATTTGCTGAGACAGAAGTGGAAGTCCTCCAGGAGTTTGACGGCTTTACCCATGTTGAGCTCGGATTGAACACGGGCAGAACCCATCAAATTCGCGTTCACTTGTCGCATATTGGGCATCCGCTGCTCGGCGACGATTTATACGGAGGAAAGCGGACCGGAATTTCCCGCCAGGCGCTCCATTGCAAATCGCTTGAGCTGGTCCATCCCGTATCGGGAGAACCCATTTATTTCACTTCTCCTTTAAAAGAAGATATGGAACAATTGATTTATGCAAAACGATGAAAACGGTCCGGCTGATAAGGCTGGTGTGAAGAGACAGCGACCAGTTCTCTTTCAGGGAAGCGAAAGGCCGTCAACGATCCCCCGAATACACAACCCGTATCAACATTAACGGTCTGGTTGATCATGTAGGGCTTTTCGGTGGGAGTATGGCCGTAAACAATCCACTTTTCCCCTCGGTAGGACTTTGCCCAGTCTCTTCGGATGGGCCGGCCGTTTTGATCAAAACTACCTGTAATATCGCCGTATAAAACGAAAGTGGCAATGCTTCTGCTAAGCGGTTTCCCAATCATCTCTGATTTAAGGCCAGCATGGGCGACAATCAGTTCAGTACCAAGTTCCTGGTAGATGGGAAGCTCTTCATAAAAGCGCCGGTAACGGGCTCTGAACGCCTGCTGCGCTTTTTTCGGAAGTGTCCTCCATTCGGCAAGTGTCGTTTCCAGTCCGTTATTGACTTGGACATTATGGCCTTTAAAATAGCGATAAAGTTTGTTGCAATGATTTCCCGGGGAATAGTAGAGAATGCCCTTATCCTGCATTCGAAACAAGAGCTGGAGCACTTCGAGTGATTTAGGGCCCCGGTCCATAGCGTCTCCGACAAAGACCAGCTGCCGGCCTTCGGGATGGACATAGACACCGTGGATTTCTTCGTAGCCAAGTTTTGCAATTAAATCCAGCAGCTCGTCGAAACAGCCGTGGATATCGCCGATAATATCGTATTTCAAAAAATCACCTCTTAAATCTTGATTATCTCTACACATAGTGTAACGTATAGAAGGAAATTGCAGGACATTGAACAATCGGAAGGAGGGAGTTTACATGATAGAAGAAAAAGTAATGAATGAAAAAGAAATAAATGACGAACTGCTATTGGGTTTATTGGAAAGCGGCGACCTGGAAAGTTTTCGGGAAGAGTTCCTTGCCCAGCATCCATATGACCAGGCGACATTTTATGCAAAAGCGGAGCAAGAAATCCGCCATCAACTGTATCAGTATCTCTCTCCTAAAGAAATGGCCGACATTTTTGAAGCCATTGAATTAGATGATGATGAATACGAAGATCTGTTTAAAGAAATCAATGTCCATTATGCGGCGGATTTGCTTTCTGCCATGTACACCGATGATGCTGTCGATATTCTCAATAAATTGAACAAAGATCAGGTTGCTGCCTATTTGACCATCATGGACAAAGAATCAGCGCGCCAGATCAAAGATTTGCTGCATTACGAAGAATATACGGCTGGTTCAATCATGACTACAGAATTTGTTTCCATCCCTGAAAACTCGACTGTACGTTCAGCGATGAATATTCTTCGGAATGCAGCACCGAATGCCGAAACCATCTATTATGTGTTTGTTGTGGATGAAGATAAACGCCTGTCAGGCATCGTTACTTTGCGCGACTTGATCATTTCTGATGAAGATACCTTAATCAGATCCATCATGAATGAGCGTGTGGTCTCTGTATCGGTCGGTGAAGACCAGGAAGAAGTCGCACGGATGATCAAGGACTATGATTTCCTGGCAATGCCGGTTATTGATTTTCAAAATCATTTGCTTGGCATTATAACCGTCGACGATATCATCGATGTCCTCGACGAAGAAGCATCAGACGATTACTCCAAACTGGCTGCGGTATCCGATATGGATACGTTTGACAGAGGACCGTTTACAGCGGCAAAGAAACGCTTGCCGTGGCTTATTTTGCTGACGTTCCTCGGCATGCTGACTGCCAATCTGATGGGAATGTTTGAAGCGACGCTCGATAAAGTGGCACTGTTGGCTGTCTTTATCCCGTTGATTGCCGGTATGGCGGGCAACAGCGGAACGCAGGCACTTGCTGTAGCAGTCCGCGGGATTGCCACAGGGGATATTGAAGAAGAAAGCAAAATGAAATTACTGTTCCGGGAAGCGGGCACCGGTTTGATTACAGGTGTCGTATGCGGATTGGTCGTCGTTGGACTCGTGTATTTTTGGAAAGGCGAATTATTGATCGGTGCATTGGTTGGCACTGCTGTCATGAGTTCTATTTTTGTGGCGACCCTTGCCGGTTCATTTATTCCGCTGCTGATCCATCGCCTGAACATTGACCCAGCCGTTGCATCCGGACCGTTTATCACCACATTGAATGACATTATTTCCATTCTGATTTACTTGGGACTGGCTACGACATTCTTAAACCAACTCTAGAAAAGTGCGAATTGCACTTTTCTTTTTTATAGGGTAATATTAGTACCAGGTAATAATAAAAGCGAAGGCGACCGTTTAGTCCCGACAAGCTCTGGAAGAATTGGCATGAATGGCGCACTTTGCCATTCAGGGCAAGGCTGAAGCGACTCGAAGGGCTGGCCGCCGGAGCTGGATAATAATAAAAGCGAAGGCGGCCGTTTAGTCCCGGCAAGCGCTGGACAATTAAAAAGTTAAAAGTCCGGAATGTCTGCATAGAGGCATTCTGAATATTAAAAAATGCAGGGGGAATAAAGAATGTCAATATCACTAGCAGGAAAGACATACGTCGTTATGGGGGTTGCCAATAAGCGGAGTATTGCGTGGGGAATTGCACAGTCACTGGATCAATCCGGTGCACGTTTAATCTTTACATATGCCGGCGAACGTTTTGAAAAGCCGGTACGCGATTTAGTAGCGACATTGGATGGCAATCATGAACTGATTTTGCCTTGTGATGTAACAAGCGATGAAAGCGTAGAAAGCTGTTTTGCTTCCATCAAAGAAGAAGTGGGCAGCATCGATGGATTGGCTCATTGCATCGCTTTTGCTAAAACGGAAGAATTGGCAGGCGACTTTTCGGACACATCACGTGACGGATTTTTGCTGGCACAAAACATCAGCTCCTATTCTCTGACGGTCATCGCGAAGCACGCGAAGCCGCTTATGACAGAAGGCGGAAGCATTGTCGCATTGACGTATATTGGTGGAGAGCGCGTAATGCCGAACTATAATGTCATGGGCGTAGCTAAAGCTTCACTTGAAATGTCCGTACGTTATTTGGCGGCTGACCTTGGACGCCACGGCATTCGGGTAAATGCCATTTCTTCCGGCCCGATCCGTACCTTGTCAGCAAAAGGCATCAGCGGTTTCAACACGATTCTTCATGAAATTGAAGAAAAAGCGCCGCTTCACCGCAACACGACACCTGAAGAAGTCGGAGACACAGCGGCTTTCCTATTCAGCGATATGTCCCGCGGAATTACCGGAGAAACTATCCATGTCGACAGCGGGTATCACGTTCTTTAAAAATTTTTTTGAAAATGAAGAAAAATAAAAGCAGGGCAACCTTTTTAGGGTGCCCTGCTTTTTTACATAATTTTTTTCTCCATGCCGCGGTGTGGAATCCCGGCATCCATAAATTCAGGAGTGGTTACGACATAATCGAGTTTTTCATAAAATGGGACGGCATAGGATTGGGCATTGAGTTTTAATGTGAACAAGCCTGCTTTTAAGGCGTACTGTTCCATTTCCTCCATCATGAGCACCCCGGCATGCAGGCCGCGGTATTCAGGAAGTACACATACCCGTTCGATTTTGCCTGTGCCCATTTCAATTTCGCGGATGCGTGCAGCCGCAATCGGCTGTTCAAGCTCATAGCCGACAAAATGAACAGCTGATTCATCAAATTCATCCATCTCAATGTGCAAGGGAACCCCTTGCTCTTCGACGAACACTTTTCTTCTCACTTCAAAAGCTTGTTCTTTTTCGAGTGGAGTTTCTGCAATTGTTACTTTCTGCAATTTACTGGTCATCTCCTGTTAAGCGGAATGTATCATGAACCGTCCAGGATCCATCTTCAAGCTGATACAGCAGATGGATGCGGTCAATGATTTCTTCATGGTCGATGCCGACCATTTTTAACTGGCCGAAAATATCTGCGTGTTCCGAATCAGACATTTTTTGCGCAATGGTGATATGGGGGACATAAGAATATTTTGTCTGGCTGTCATAAAAATCGGTATGCAAATCTTTGTGCAAAGACAAAATTCCTGGATCCGGATCGACTTTGAAATACAAGGTATTGGTTAAAGGAGAAAATGTACTCACGCGGGTAGCATGAAGTTTAAACGGCTTGTGGCGCTTAGCTATTTCTTCCAATCCCTGCACAAGTTTCTTCGTTTCGTTTTCATCCACTTCAAACGCATCTTTCAGTGTCATGTGAGGTGTAATCAATTCGTAATGCGGATCGTAGCGTTTGCGGTATGAATTTGCAACGTCCTGCAATTTTTTCGCTGGAAATGCAACAACTCCAAATTTCATAAATAACCCTCCTAGTCAGTAGTGAAAATTCTAAAATTATTATACCAAAAAAACTTCTAGGCTGCGAACGCCTGACTATAGACCGAAATTTTGGAGCAAAGCGCGTTTAAGGTCTGGCTGCCAATGCTTCCAGGTGTGGTCTCCATCAAATTCTTCATAAAAGATGGAAAACCCTTTATTTTTCATTAAATTATTTAATTCCCTATTGGGTTCCAGGAAATCAGCCGTGCCTCCGGAAGTTAATTTCACTTCAGTTTCGCCTTTGCCGATTACGTGGTATACGGTGAATGAGTTGGCAGAATTGAAGCCATCCACTGCTTTCATCAGTTCATCGCTGACTTTTGGTGACTGTAAAATCACGCGCCCAAAGATATTCGGATATTTTAAAGCTGCACTTAGAGAAACGGTAGCCGCAAGTGAGTCGCCGATCAAGGCGCGCCCCATACCAACTTGATAAGTCGGGTAATGTTCATCTAAATATGGCACCAGTTCATGTGCCAAGAACCGCAAATAAGCGCCGTGTTTTTCGCCGGTCGGTTCATATTTGCTGCTGCGATCTTTTACATCCTTATAAGGGACACCGACGAAAATGATGCTTTCAATCTCGTTATTTTCCAGAAGTTCATCTGCTATCCGCGGCAGCCGCCCCAGCTGGAAATAATCTTTGCCATCCGATGCAATGATCAAAGTATATTTATATAATGGTGAAAAATTAGAAGGAAGGTAAACCAGTAGCTGCATTTCTTCCTGCAATTCATTGCTGTAAATGGTTAAATCCTGGACACTGCCTTTATTCATCAATAACCCTCCTATTGCTTTCTGTACGAAAATTGTAACATATTCAAAGAGAGAGGTATAATGGGCAGGAAAGCTAAAGAAAAATGGAAGGGGATGTTTGGGATGGATGGAGGAAAATTCCGTGTACATTCAGAAGAAGTGACAAAAGCAACGCATGAAGCGTTAGAACGCAGAGGAATCAGCTTGGATGAAATCGCAAGAATCGTCCTTGAAATGCAATTGCCTTATAATGACGGGCTGACAATCGATCATTGCATTGAATCGGTTGAAAGTGTTCTCCGGAAACGTGAAATGCAGCACGCGTTGCTTGTGGGCATCGAATTGGATGAACTGGCGGAGCAAGGAAAATTGTCGCGTCCGCTTCAGCAGATCGTCGATTCGGATGAAGGGCTATTTGGAGTAGACGAAATGATCGGCCTTGGAGCCGTTCTGACATATGGCAGCATCGCAGTGACCACTTTCGGCCATTTAGACAAGAATAAAGTGGGCATCATCCGTAAGCTGGATACGAAAGCCGGAGGAGCGGTCCACACATTCTTGGATGATTTGGTCGCAAGCATTGCCGCTTGTGCATCTGCACGCATCGCGCACCGGACAAGAGACCTCGAAGAAAGAGGCATGACGTTTGAAGATGTGTCCCCGGAAGATACCGCTCCGGAAACTCATGTAGAAGGCGCAGAAACCTGAAAATAAGTTCCTTCTCCTTATAATTTTTGGAAAATTCAGTTGGCAAACAAGTCGAAAGACATGTTATGATGAAATCGAAATATTAAGAAAATTCAGAAGGGGGAATTTTATGATGGCTAAGCGTAAATTTGGGTTGTTCACAGCAATTGCTTTGGCAGGATCCGTTTTTCTGGCAGGCTGCGGAGGAGACACAGCTACTGACAGCGGAGAAGGCGGCGAAGCGAAAGATCCGGAATTCCTGAGCGTTCTAACTGGTGGAACTACAGGCACATACTATCCGCTGGGCGGTGCAATGGCAACAATCATTGAAAATGAAACCGGCATTGATACGACTGCGGAGGTATCCCAGGCTTCAGCTGCCAATATGACCGCTCTTGCAGATGGTGACGCACAAATTGCTTTTGTTCAGACTGATACCGCTTTTTATGCAGCGGAAGGCTCGAATATGTTTGAAGGCGAAGTCATTGATACGGTTTCGGCCATCGGTGCCCTTTATCCCGAAACGATTCAGTTAGTGACGACCGCCAATTCAGGCATTGCTTCGTTTGAAGATTTGAAAGGGAAAAAAGTTTCTGTGGGAGCTCCGGCTTCTGGAACTTACATCAATGCGGAACAGTTGCTGGAAATTCACGGAATGACCATGGAAGACATTGAAGAGCAGAACCTGGATTTTGCCGAATCCCAGGAAAGTTTGCAGGGGGGACAGATTGATGCAGCGTTTATTACTGCAGGAACCCCGACCGGTGCGGTGGAAAGTTTAAGTGCTACAGCGGATGTTTCCATTGTTCCGGTGGCGGACGACAAAGCGGCCGAACTAATTGAAAAATATCCTTACTATGCAAAAGATACAATTGCTTCAGGGACCTACGGGTTGACGGAAGATGTACCGACTGTTTCCGTGCTGGCGATGCTGGTGGTTCAAAATGACCTTTCGGAAGATCTGGTTTACGATATTACGAAAGCGATTTATGAAAACACCGATCAGATTCAGCATGCCAAAGCGAAACTGATCAAAGCGGAAACGGCTTTGGATGGCATTGGCATCGACGTCCATCCGGGCGCACAGAAGTATTTTGACGAAGTGAATAAATAAAACGACAAGAATAATTGGCGATAAAGCAGCAGCTTTATCGTCGTTATTTATTTATTCGTAAGGGGAGTTTGTCTAATGGAGTCAAAACCGCTGCAGCTAAGCTTTCTTATCCTAGTCACTGCCATCTTGCTTTTCATAGCTGCATGGATGCCTTTAAACAAACATTATGTTTTCATTGACAATAAAACCGGGAATATTGCGGCTCACCTGCCAGTCAATGCCCGGGACTTTCAAATTGAATATACCCATTCCATCCATTTATCCGAAGTAATTGAGAGCTACAAAGTGCTTCCGGACAATAACTTGAGAATGGTTGAATTGGAATATGAAGATTTCAATATTGGCATGCCCTCCAATGCAGGAGAAGGGGAAACTTTTGTCGAAAAAGACGGGAAATATTTTATCACCGGCATGAAAAGGGAACTGCCCGACTTCAGAATCTTCATTGGCGATATTGATGCAGGCTTGTCTTTTAAGAACAATGGCAGGAAATACGATTTAAAAAAGACGCTAACCCGCGGCGAATCCTACACCTTTAAAGTTCAGCGTCTATCTCTTATCCAACAATTAAGAGGAGTGAACATCGATGAGCAATGAGCTGCCTCCAAAAGAGAAAGAAAAAATGAAGTTGCCTCCCGAAGAGGAAGGCTACATCTCTGAGGAAAAGCAAAAAGAAATACTGCAGAAATATGATCCCGAATCAAACACGCGCGATTTAAGCGGCATTGCCAAACATCTCGTCTTTTTCGGCTTGTTGGCATTTTCGCTTTTCCAGTTGTATACCGCCATCGATGGGCAATTGACTGCTTATTTGCAGCGGTCGATTCACTTGGGCTTTGCCTTGTCGCTAATTTTTCTGTTGTTTCCAGCTGTGAAGCGGAAAGGCGATCGCCGCAAAGTTCCTTTTTACGATTATTTGCTCGCTTTGCTGGCGGTGGCCGTAGGGGCATACTGGCCGATTATGTACGATGATTTGGTGTTCCGAGTCGGCCGGGTCACGGAGATGGATTTGGTTGTCGGGATACTTGCCATCGTGCTGACGCTTGAAGCTACCAGGCGGGCTGTCGGGCTTCCGATTACCATCATTTCTTCGCTGTTTTTAGCCTATGCTTTTTGGGGGCCTTATTTCCCCGGGTTTTTGAAACACCGCGGACAGGATCTGGATTCGACGGTCCAGCTGATGTTTTACACAACTGACGGAATCTTGGGGACGCCGCTTGCCGTTTCCGCAACGTTTATCTTTGTCTATTTATTGTTCGGCGCTTTTTTGGTAAAGACAGGCGTTGGGGAATACTTTAATGATTTGTCGGTTTCGCTGGCTGGGCATTTAATAGGCGGTCCTGCAAAAGTCGCCATTTTCTCCAGTGCGCTGCAGGGAACCATATCCGGCAGTTCCGTCGCAAACGTTGTAACGTCCGGGGCTTACACCATTCCGATGATGAAGAAACTGGGCTACAATAAAGAATTTGCAGGTGCGGTGGAAGCGACTTCTTCCACAGGCGGCCAGATAATGCCGCCGATTATGGGGGCAGCCGCTTTCTTGATGGTCGAGTTCATCGGCGGCATCAGCTATTGGGATATTGCGAAAGCTGCCGCGATTCCGGCGCTGCTCTATTTTTCAGGTGTCTGGATCATGACGCATTTTGAAGCGAAAAGGGTGGGCCTTAGAGGTCTTACAAAAGACGAATTGCCGGACCGCAGAGAGGTATTGAAGAAAATACATCTCCTGCTTCCAATTGTAATTATTATCGTCTTCTTGATGGTAGGGGTTCCGACCATGCATGCGGCTTTGTATGGCATTCTGGCTACCATCCTGGTCAGTGCCATCAATAAAGAAACGCGGTTAAGTTTAAAAGACATGATTCATGCATTAGTGGACGGTGCCCGGACGGCTTTGGCGGTCGGAGCGGCTACCGCGGCAGCCGGCATTATTGTAGGGGTTGTCGTAAAAACGGGTCTGGGGCTAAGCCTGGCAAACGGCTTGATTTCGGCATCGGGAGGCAGCATTTTGCTGACTTTGTTCTTCACGATGCTCGCTGCCATTGTCCTGGGCATGGGTTCACCGACAACCGCCAATTACGTCATCACTTCTACAATTGCAGCGCCGGCCATCATTACGCTGTTGATGCTGGATGAACCGGCTGGTGCTGCTGTGCCGATGGTCATCGCGATTTCTGCCCACTTATTCGTGTTTTATTTTGGGATCATTGCCGATATTACACCACCAGTCGCGCTGGCCGCATTTGCAGCATCGGGCATTTCCGGAGGGGAACCGATCCGGACAGGCATCATAGCTTCTAAACTGGCTGCTGCTGCGTTTATCATTCCTTATATGTTTGTCCTGTCTCCATCGCTCTTAATGATTGATACGACCTGGCTTGAACTGATCTGGGTTGTGGCAACTGCTTTTGCCGGCATGATTGCGCTCGGTGCGGGGCTGATCGGGTTTTGGTACCGAAAACTTACCTGGATTGAACGCATCCTGGCACTGGTTACCGGACTCGCCCTGGTGTATCCGGAAGGCATCTTTTCCTACGTGGGAGTGGTAGTATTTATTGTTCTTTGGGCTATTCAGTGGACGGCGCGTGATAAAAAGGCGTCTAAAGCATCTGAAGCATAAAAAAAAGGGGGCCTGAAGCTTTTAGCTCCAGGCCCCCTTATAGTTGAAAAAATAAAAAACCGCTGCCAGAAGGCAACGGTTTTTTCTAAGCAAACTTTGTTCCTAAAGCTTGCTGTGGGTTTGGCACCCAATGATTCCTACTGGGCTCGAACCAGCGACCTCTACCCTGTCAAGGAGTGACTTAAATTCCTGCAGGCAAGAATCAGGGAAACGTTGATATATGAACACTTTCGTTATTCTGTTGTGTTAAATATACAGAATTTGAGTGCATTTCTACAGAACTTTCATCATTTTTATATTTGAAACGAAAGCCTGTTACTTTATTCTGCCAACCGTTTTTCAGGCAAAACTGGATACCATTCCTGCCGATATTAAGTTTCCTGCTTGCTTCAGATACGGATTCAAATTCGATTTCTTGAGTATCGTCATAGACAATAATTTTTCTCTGTTGCTTTTTATACGCTTCTTTTCGATTTCTGTCTGCGGTAACTACTGTACAGTTCTCCAGCGAATAAATGTTACCGCCTTTAATATCCTTATCAAGTTGCCATTCAAGGCGTGACTGATAAAGGAGATGACCGTTTGGCAGACGGTTATCAATGTCTTCGACAAAGTTCCAAAATTCATGCCACCGCTCATGTACTGTGACACCTTTGGCACCATAGTATTTATATAATTTATGATTCGGATTATGACAGCGACCCATCATCTCGTGCCATCGTCCGTATTGTGCGTGGTCTTTTTTATTCATTATTATTTCGCCTCCTATTATCAGTATATTGGAAGGCAAAAAGATGTAAGGAGAAGGCAGTTACATAAATTTCTTGACACCTTATGGTATACATGAAGTGTATATGATATTAGGTTTCAACCTCCGATAACTTTACTTATGTAAACTAAATGTTTTCAGCATCATTGGTCCTACAACGTTTCTGAACATGTGTGGAAGTGTCATGTATACATTTTTCATACATCGTTGATTCTGCAACGTTTCTGGAGTAGATTTGCATGATATTTCACGACTGGAGTGTATAAACAGTTTCTTACAGAAATCAGACTAGCACATTAGCATGTAGGAACATTTGTTCGCTGAATATTAATATTCAATTAATATTGCTAAAGCCCCGCCCCGCCAGTAGAAAAAATATAGTAGAAGCAAGAGGACCAGTTGATACTCTGCTAACGCTGGAGATACCTGATTGAGATTCTTGGACAAAATCTGCCAGTATATAACTGTATTATTCGTCAAATCTTAATGATTGATGTTAAACTGAAATTATTG
This sequence comes from Planococcus glaciei, assembly GCF_900099655.1. Taxonomy (GTDB): domain Bacteria; phylum Bacillota; class Bacilli; order Bacillales_A; family Planococcaceae; genus Planococcus; species Planococcus glaciei. Next base: position 131,265 of record NZ_FNDC01000007.1, on the reverse strand, counting down.
ACAATTAAGGAGGAGATTAGATGCAGAATATTGGCGAAAAATTTAGATTAAGTGTGTATAGTCAACGGTGGGGACATAATGACACTTATAAATTAACAAAAACAGAAGAAGGCTGGTTGCTAACATTTAACAAAGCGACAGACGCACCTTGCGACAGGTTCGGTCATCCAACTTTAGAAAAAGCATTTACTGGGGAATCCATTTCTTATCCAAATGACTTGGAATACTTCATCTCGGAAATATGGGATGCTTCACAAACTAAGAGCAAAGAAGAAGTACAAGGCTATTTCGACCAATTAGGAGAATGGATGTCAACCACTGAAAAAACAAAACCGAATTTCAGCCCGCTACATTTATAATCAGAACCGATCCTGCCACGTTGTGGCAGGGTCTTTATTTTTCTCTTTGTAAGTACATTAAAACAAAATAAAAAAACCGCTGGCGTAAAGCAAACGGTGTTTAGTGACATTAGAAAATTGAAGTCCATATGAACATTACTATAAAGACGAGAACGAGCAGACCTATTAAAAATATCGGAATAGACAATATCAATCCAAGCAGCATTTGAGCAAATAGGTTGAACACATCATTTTTCCCACCAGAAGTATCAAGTGAACTCCTTCGTCTTGATTTCGGCTTCGGTTTTTTCGGGGCTTTTGTTGCTCTTACAATAGGTGCTTCTACTGGCGCTGATTGAATTTGTGTCTGCTGTTGCTCTTGTTTTTTTATTTGTGCTGTTTTTTTAATCTCTTCTTTTCTCTCAGCGTTTTGAATTTTGTTTTGCTCACGGTCTGCCTTGAATTTTGCATTATTGCGTTGCTGGTCTTCTTTAAATTGATTTTTAATTTCTACCATAGACTCTTTGAATGATTTAGGCTTTTCCATAATTCACCCCAATGTAACTTTTCTCCTAAGTATAACTATGGTGGGAAAAGTTTACAATGCAAAAATAAAAGACCTGCCAAGTGGCAAGTCCTGATATATGATGTGATTTTAAGGTCATTACAAATGACCTTGGGATTAAACCAATACAAAGATGTATGCGTAAGAATTATTTACGCGAAGGATAGGCATTATATGCCCAGCATGAAAAACCTCTTATGGCGTAAGAGGAGACCTGATACGAAAACTTTTCGTATCTGCTTCAGGCCTGCTATAAATAATGTTTATATCAGTTCTCATATTTATTCCGCATCATGTCGATTATCATTGCCAAGTTCGGTTCGTGATAGGCGACTTGGTCAGCAACCCTCTCCAGTATTAAATCCTCCTTCATGTCATTTTGACGCTTCAGTTCATAACCGATACTATCCAACGACTTGACCAACTTCAAAGCAGTTTCTTCAGTTATACCCATTTCGTTATTCCTCCTTGATTTGTATTAATAATATTATCATTCATCACTAAAGTGCTGGCAATCTGCTTTTTATATTTATAACCCCAAGGGGAAAAAGTCGCCCTGCTGAGCGAAGTCCAGCAGGAAAAGCGTTTGTGCTAACAAACGCAACAATATGAGCAATCAATGTTAGTACAAAATTGGACAGAACGTAAAGATACCTCAAAGGTCCTACTGCGATTTCAGGTTTCGTCAATACAATAGTTTAGTGCTGAGTCATCATGACATCTTATATTAAGTATCTTTAAGATGCCAAGTGCACTCAGCGCTAATAAACTTGAAAAGGAAGTCATGAAAAATGATAAAAGAATTTATTGCAGAGGAACTGTGCGAGCAAAAATTAGGTGGAATAAAAGCAGATACCTTTAGGAGAAACAAAAGCAAGTATATTAAGGATTTGGAAGAAGACCATAATATTAGTTATGGGAAACGTGGAAGATTTGTAACTTATATATTGGAGGACACCATTCGGATAGTATCTCAAAAGGAGAAGCAGGATAAAGAATTTGTAGATATTCTGGGATTCAATATTGGCGACAAAGATATAGAATTGATGAAGTTTATCCTTAAGTCGATGCTCGATAAAAAAATTGTCCCAGTTCAGGAGGAAATCGTCCTTCACGCCAAAAAACTGGGAATTACGAAAAAACGTGGCACTGTAGGTAACTATATTGCTTCGTTAAAAAAGAATAATATCATTCTAGAACCAGCACAAGTACCCGTTTGGATTGAGAACCCAATCAGAAGAAGAGATGGCACAAAATTAAATTTAACCAGGAAATACGATAAGGAAACTGGCGAAGTATTTCCATCATACTGCAAAACAATCGTTAATTATATATTCTTCGACTTTGATAAAGACGCTGTTGATTCACAGCGAGAAAAGGTTTCTCCATTGGTACATAAAGCAATAGAAGCAGCCTTTAATAATTTATGGCCTGAAGCGTTAGAAAATCAAATATATCCGTTGTATGCTCAAAACCATGCACCTGAGTTTATTGAAGGAAAGAGGCAAAGATTGCAAGGTACAATCATACAAGATATCGGAACCACTTTTGGTATGAAGTACTTGGTGAGGATAGAAGAACCTATTATCAATCCAGAAATCAAACAGCGACTGAAAGAATATTTTTATCAGGTCACATGATGTTATGAGCGGATCGTTGCTCCGCAACGTCCGCTTTACTTATTCAACTTAAACATTTGTAAATACGTTTGCTTCATGCGCTACGGAACATACTGAATTACTGAATACTTTCCTCATACTTAATCAGTAAACGGAACGGTGACACAAGCAAACGATATAATAAAGGAGACGATATTAATGGCAAAAATGAAGATATGTAGTTGCGGTAAAATTATTCCTTCAGTGGATACATGTTCGTGTAAGAAATTACAGAAAGCACTGCGGAGAAAGCATTTAAACGAACAAGAAGTGGAAGAAGCAAAGTTTCTAAAGTCGGCACGTTGGAGGAAGTTGAGGTTGCGAATTATCAAAAGAGATGGCGGCTCTTGTCAGCGTTGTTTAAGTAAATACAACATCGTTGAATCAAGCAATCTTCAGGTTCATCACATCAAATCTCGAAAGAACTATTCCGAACTTCGATGGGACGAAACAAATTTGGTGACATTGTGCCGTCTTTGCAATACACAATTAGGAACACAGGATAAACTTGATTTTGAATTTATAGTGCCAAGTGATGAAAATATGTACTGCTTGTAAGCCCCCTAGGTCTAAAGAAAAAACCATTTGGGGAGAAGAGGACTAAGGGGTGGGTGGTAACTAAAAAAACGATTCCCACCAAAATCTATTTGGAAATATGAATTATCATACTGGAAACCTGTATAAATCTTATGGAAAAATTGCATGACTTTTAACAAGAAAACCGAGCAAACACGCACCACCAATGGTTTTCTTCCCCGTACTTTTCCCTTTAATTATTAAAACTCCAAGCAGAATAACGGAGCAATGCACGAAAAGCCGTAGAAAACTGATGAAAAAGGCGTTAAAAAACATTAGAAAATTGCAAGAAACCTATAGAAATAGAACAAAAAAGCAGTGTTTTTGGAGTTGACTACTGTAGATGATTAGCAATAAAACAGACATTTTACTGTAAGATATTCACAGACTGTAATACAGACCAAAAAAGAAGGCCTGAGCATATTGCCCAGACCTTTTTTGTCATATCCGCTTGTTGTTCCGTTTTCTGTAAGTCTTGTTTTCAGTTCCGAAGAATCCAGCAGAGGCATGTCGTTCCTGAACCGTATTGTCTGCCATGTGGGCATATATGAGAACCGTTCGTAAATCCGAATGTCCAAGGATTTTCCTTAAACTTTCTACATCGCCTGAAGATGACAAGTAATGTGTGGCAGATGAGTGCCTTAGTAAATGCAGATAAAATCGTTTGGTGATTCCCGCTTCGACTGCATATTTTCTTATATCCCTGAGCACATTGTTCTTACTTAACATTTTCCCGCTCAGCGATAAAAACAGCAAATCATCGACCTCGCCCTCGAACGCCTCGTTTTCAATCAGAAGTTGTTCAATCAGTCGATACGTTTTATTCGATAAAGGAATCATACGGCTTTTGCGTGACTTCGCATTTTCGGATTGGATTAGTATTGACTTGTCAGAATGATTAATATCGTTTGGTGATATCAGCAATGCCTCGGTAATGCGTAACATACCGTCTACCAATAGATGCAACAAGACGTAATCACGAAAATGCTTAAAGGACTTCTTTGAATGAAATTTTGCGACCTTTAATAATTCGTCAATTTCGGAGCGGGTGAGTATATCAATGTCTTTTTTGTTCTGTTGGAATCCTTCAAATCTGTCGAAAGGATTTTTCTGAATCAACTCTTCTTTCTGGCACCAATTCATGAAAGTTTTTAGATTTTTAATTCTTGTTTCCACGGAAGCATCTGCAAGTCCTTTGGTCTGAAACTGAGCAGGAGTGTATTTATGGCCTTCAAACTTAATGCAATCATTTTTCAACCAATATACATAATCGCTGATTAATTCGGTGGAGATATTGCTGAGGTATAGAGGTTGGTCGCTAACAGTGCTGTAGAACTTTTCAAAACTTTTAAAAGCAATAACGTATTTATTCAAAGTAGTGGGGCGAAGATTTTGCTTCACTTTGGCGTCAAGGAACTTTTCAAATACAGGTTTAATATCTTCTCTTTTGATGACTTTTTCTGGCTGTCGTTTGTGCGGTTGTCTTTTAGCGATACGTGGTTTCTCTTCAAAAAAGTTGATGGACATAAAAAAACACTCCTCATTCTGTGGTTTACAGAATAACGAAGTGTTCCGCTCAAAAGTTGAGTGCAGGTCTGCACACATTATTTTAGTATTTGATAATAGCAACGTAAAAAGAAAAACCGCATGAACAATAAAGTTCACACGGCTTTTCATAAGCAAACTTTGTTCCTAAAGCTTGCTGTGGGTTTGGCACCCAATGATTCCTACTGGGCTCGAACCAGCGACCTCTACCCTGTCAAGGTAGCGCTCTCCCAGCTGAGCTAAGGAATCTCATTTCCAGGACAAATATAATTATATCGTGCCCAGGAAAAAAGTCAATACTTATTCCGATAGAAAAATACTCCATTCCGTTTGCGCTTTCCCTTGGACAATAGACCAGCATTCGATGGCAACGGCCATTGCTTCAAAAGGTTCGAATTCCATTGAAAGACGGGCAAACAGCGGTCCCCAGAACGGCGGTGCAATATGGTTGATAATGGTCGCATGGGGCACCCATTGATCCGGCGTATAGAAAGCATTGTGCCCGGTAAATTCCTGAGTCGACAGGCTGAGTGCCGAATGCATTTGGGCTAATGGCTTGGTGACAACCGGTGCCGCGTAAAAACTGCCCTGCTGTTTGAAGAAGCCGAGCGAAGCGAAAGACAAAGAAAATTGCTTCATTTTCGCTGCCCAAGGCTCAATGGCTTTTTTCAGCTCAAGCGGGCTGGACTGGGTGAACGACTGCAGCGTAATATGCGGCGGCAAAGCCGCTTTTTGCTTGGAGGCAGCGTTTTGCGCCTGCTGCTGAAGCTGCTCGAAAATGGTGGACGACTGGTAATCAAGCCGTAAAACGATGACTTGCATAAATAACCTCCTTGTCAGCTTCCGGTGCTTCTGAATCCTGCATCTTTTGCTTCTTGCTCCGAACAAAACCATTCCTCAGGATTGGTCTGCTCATAGGACCCTTCACCCGGCATGTGATAAATCTTATTTCCGTTCCGGTTGATATTTCCTTTGATCCGGCAATCGCCTTTTGGGGACTCGGATTTGGATTGACTGGATTCTTTTCCATATGCATCGGCATTAAAACCGCGGTCTGTTGAATAGTTTTCAAACTCCCAAATGCCGATCCCTTCTTCTTTAGCAGAATCTTCCACTTCTTCGAATTCGTCGACATAGCGGGTATTGGGGGGATAAACATAGGCTACACGGGCGAGTCCCGCTTCAAGCAGCTGTTCCTGCACGCGTTCCCCGTCCACATAAATATAAGCAAGCAAACGGCCGTAATCATCAAAACGGTCGCCTACATCAAATTCAATGGAAACGTCGCCTGATTCGATGAGCCGTTTGTTTTCTGCGGTCGCTTCGCTGCCAAGGGGCTGTTTTCCGAGGCGCGGATGATTGGTTTCCGGTGTATCCACCAGCAAATAACGGACTGTCTCTTCTTTGCCTTCGTACATGATCTTGATGGTGTCTCCGTCAATTACGGAAGTGACTTCTACATCAATCTGGTCTGTTGTCCCGCCTGTATCGGTGGACTCCAGTGCTGTGCATCCTGTGAGCAGCATCAAAGCTGTAAGTAAAGCTGCAATTTGTTTCATGGCTATCCCTGCTTTCATTTTTCCATTATATTTCCTGCTTCTGCGGCTTGCAATCAAAATCTGGGTGAGATACCGTTGAAGAAAAAGGGGATGAGAGAAATGCGATTGGAATTGCCGTTTGCCTATAATTTTGACCGGGCACTGGAGCGGCTGTCGCTGGATCCTTTGCATGCAGTCGATTTGTCGGACCGCTCCGTCCGGATTCCGATGCCGGAAGGCAATGTTGCAAAAGTAAAAGCGATAGGGACCACCGGAAATCCGTTGTTTGAAATTACCGAGGCGACAGAAGAACAAGTTGAGTTGATAGCGGATCTGCTGCATTTCAATCGCTCTCTTGACCCCGTCGCGGAACATTTCCGGGGGACCAGCCTGGCCCATCTGTTTGAGGAGCATAGAGGAACGCCGCTGGTCCGCGAGTTTTCGTTGTATGGCTCTTTGATGAAAAGCATTATCCACCAGCAATTGAACTTGTCGTTTGCCCACACTTTAACGAGCCGGTTTGTCCAAACATACGGGGAACAAAAAGACGGCGTCTGGTTTTATCCGGCTCCTGAAACGATTGCACAGCTTGAGCCGGCAAGTTTAAGGGAACTTCAGTTCAGCACGCGAAAAGCCGAGTATGTGATTGGATTGTCGCGGGCCATGGCGAGCGGGGAATTGGACTTGGAAAATATGGCGAAGCTGAACGATGATGAAGTGGCCGCCCGATTGATTCATTATAGAGGGGTTGGGCCCTGGACAGCGCAAAGTTTCCTTATGTTTGGACTGGGCCGCCCGAATTTATTTCCATTGGCGGATATCGGCCTGCAAAATGCGTTAAAAATTCAATGGGGACGGCCTGAAAAACCGAAGGCTGAAGAAATTCTCCTTCATCTGCCGGAATGGGAGCCTTATCTTTCCTACGCTTCGCTGTATTTGTGGAGAAGCGTTGAATAAAAACCTCCGGACATGACAAAACGCCTTTTCAATATAGATTGAACAAGGCGTTTTCTATGTATTGCAGCGTCTGATTGCTAAAGTTATGCGCACCAATTAAGCGTGGGTCTCCATGTCGATTTGCGTCTCATCAAAATATAAAAACGATTCCTGTTCCAGGCTGTCCAGCTTCTCTTTGTTTAATCCAACTTCCAATTCTCCTGAAAAAATCGGTTCCCACCAGTTTGCTTGTTTGTTCATGATGTTTTCCTCCTTGGTTTGTGTTGTAATTGTTTGACTATTCTATACCCCTAAAGGTTACACTAATAAACAGAGAGAGCTAAAATAAGCCTTTAGGCCTTACAGAAAAGAGGGGTAACATGATCTCGATCGGGATTATCGGAGCAGGAATCGTGGGAGAGCGCATTATCAAGCAAATCCAGCAAGAAGGCAGAGTACAAATCAAAGGTGTTTACGATGAACAGCAGGAGCGTCTGCAGTTTCTTCATGACACGTACGGGGTGCCGATTTGTGAGTCCTTCGATTCGATTCTCCATTCCAATATTGATTGGCTGTATATCGGAACGCCGCCCGCTTCCCATGCAGAAATTGCCAAACGTGCAGCGGGGGCCGGAATTCATGTGCTGAGCGAGAAGCCGCTTGCGCACAACGCAGAAGACGGAAAAGAAATGGTGGAGGCAGCGAAAAAGAACCGGATCCGAACGGCGATGCATTTTCCGCTCATGTACAAGCCGGCTGTACACGATATGGTCAAGCGCATCCGGAGCGGCAATATCGGAAAAGTGGTGCGCATTGAGCTGCAGACCTTTTTCCCGGATTGGCCGCGCGCGTGGCAGCAAAATCCGTGGATTGCCTCAAGAAGCCAAGGCGGTTTTGTAAGGGAAGTGTTTCCCCATTACCTCCAGCTCTTTAACCGGGTCTTCGGTGAGCTGACGATTTTGTCCCATCACATCACTTATCCAGAACAAGCGGAGCTTTGCGAGACGGGAATCGTGGCGCACGGGGTAACGGCCGGCAACATTCCGTTTTTGATCACCGGGCTTAGCGGCATCGGGCAAAAAGAATTGCTGCAATTCAAAGTCTACGGCGAAGAAGGCGTCTTGACATTGGAGAACTGGTCGGATTTATACGAAGAAAGAAAACATGAAGAACGCAAGCCCATTACGGATTTTCTGGAAGTTCCTTCACTGTTCCAGGCAATGCGTGAACAATCCACTTTTCTGGTGCCTTTTGAAGAAGGGCTCGTTGTGCAGCGGTACATCGACCAATTGCTTGATGAGAGCTAAATGAAGTGAAGTATTAAAAAATTAATGCTAAGATGTTTTCACTAAGAAGGAGGCTTTATATATGGAAGTTACTGCATTGACGGTCGAACAAATGATTAACGAACAACGTGATTTCTTTTACACAGGGGCCACTAAAAGCGTCAGTTTCCGAAAAGCACAGCTCGAGCGGCTGAAGCAAGCCATAAAAGCTCACGAAAACGAAATTCTCCACGCTTTGAAATTGGATTTAGGAAAAAGCGAATTTGAAGCCTATGCAACCGAAGTAGGTTTCATTCTTGATAGCATCGGTTATATGTCGAAGCATTTGGACAACTGGATGGAGCCGGAACAAGTGAAAACACCGCTTCATCTGCAGCCTGCCAAAAGTTTTGTCATTCGGGAACCATACGGATCCGTTCTCATTATTGGGCCATTCAATTATCCGTTCCAATTGATCATGGAGCCGTTGATCGGGGCAATTGTCGGCGGGAACTGTGCAGTGGTCAAACCTTCCGAAACCACGCCGAACGTGACGAAAGTGACGCGTACCATCATTGAAGAAGCTTTCCCTTCCTACTATATTCGGGTTGTTGAAGGCGAGCGGGAAGAAGTGACAGCACTTATCCATGCATCTTTTGATTATATTTTCTTCACTGGCAGTGTCAATGTCGGGAAAGTGATCATGAAAGCTGCGTCGGAACGCCTGACACCGATCACGCTGGAACTTGGCGGGAAAAGCCCGGCTATCGTCGACCAGACGGCTAATCTCGACTTGGCGGTAAAACGCATTGCTTGGGGCAAATTGATGAATACCGGCCAGACTTGCGTGGCGCCGGATTATGTCTGCGTCCATGAATCGGTCAAAGAAGAGTTCATGAAAAAGTTGATCAAGACCATCCGGAGTTTCTACGGAAAAGACGCACTGAAAAGTCCGGACTACGGGCGCATCGTTTCCGTCCAGCATTTCGACCGGCTCGCTGAGATCATCAAAAAAGAAGCGGCAAGTATTGTGACTGGCGGCGGGATGGACCGCAATGAGCGTTATATTGAACCGGTTGTACTCGACAATATCAACTGGGACAGCCCATCGATGGAAGAGGAACTGTTCGGGCCGATTTTGCCGGTCATCACGTACAACGACCTGCCTGCACTGCTGCGCCAAATCCGCAAATTGCCGAAGCCGCTTTCCGCTTATATGTTCTCTGAAAATGAGCGGGCCACTAATTTCTTCCTGGAAGAATTGCCATTTGGCGGCGGCTGCATCAACGATACGGTGTCCCATGTCGGCAGCGTCTACCTGCCGTTTGGCGGAGTCGGTACTTCGGGGGTTAATTCCTACCACGGAAAAACGAGTTTTGAAACTTTTACTCATGCAAAATCCATCTTGAAAAAATCGACCAAACTGTCGACCAATGTTCTGTTTCCGCCTTATGGCAACAAAGTGAATATGGTTAGAACCTTATTGAAATAAGCGGCCTCCGGGTCGCTTTTTTCTTTATGTTTGCTAGAATAAACAGTAAGAGGTGACGGATATGACAGAGCGTATTCTGATAGTGGAAGATGAAAAAAGCATAGCACGCGTGTTGGAACTGGAACTTACATATGAAGGCTATCAAACAGGAGTGGCCCATACAGGTTCGGAAGGGCTGATTCAGTTCCGCGAAAACGAATGGGATTTGGTCCTGCTTGATTTGATGCTGCCTGAAATCCATGGGCTGGATGTGTTAAAACGCATTCGTACTTCAGATCCTGCCATTCCGGTTATTTTGCTGACAGCGAAAAACGATGTGAAAGATAAAGTGGCGGGCCTTGATTTAGGCGCTAATGACTATGTAACGAAACCATTTGAAATTGAAGAGCTGCTTGCCCGCATCCGCGCATGCCTCCGGCAGTCGATAGGGAACGGGAATTCCGAAGTTTGCCGCTTTGAACAGCTGGAATTGAACGAAACGACGCGTGAGGTTACCCGTAGCGGACGTTCGGTCGAACTGACGCCGCGCGAATTTGATTTGCTGCTGTATTTGATGCAGCATCCGCAGCAAGTGTTGAGCCGCGAACAAGTGTTGAATGCTGTTTGGGGCTACGACTATTACGGGGATACCAATGTCATCGATGTCTACATCCGCTATTTGCGGAAAAAAATCGATGCAGGTGAGCCCTCCACTTATATCCAGACGGTTCGGGGCGTAGGGTATGTCCTGAAGGAGCATGTCCATGAAGCTAAAAAATAAAATCCATATTTGGACCACTTTGCTGATGCTGGTCATTCTGCTGGTGCTTATGATCGTCATCTACTTTTCGTTCAGCCGGTTAACGTATTCAACGGAAGTGGACCAACTGCGCACCGAAGCCAATCTAGTGGTTACAAAGCTGAATGAGAATCCGGGAGATCCCCAGAATGTGCTTCGGGGATATGTGCCGGTGAACGGTTCAATTCAAGTTACCCGTGGCGGCAAGGAACTGATCCGGACGATTCAAGACCCTGCGGTTCCAACAGAACTTCCTGCAGGCTTGCCGGATGCATCCGGAACCATTCAAGCGGAAGATGAGCTATTCGCTTATGTGACGACGCCGATCATTTGGACGGACGGCGAAGTGGCAAATTTGACGATTGCCCAATCGATGAGGGAAGTGAGCGGCAATCTTCAAACGCTGCGCCTTGTCTTGATCACGGTAGCTTTGCTGGCCATGATACCGGTAGTGGTTTCAAGCATCGTCCTCGGGCGGCTCATTACGAAGCCTATTACCGATCTTACCAATACGATGACGCGCATCCAGCGCAACGGTCAATTTGAGAAGCTGCAGATCACCGAGGAAACGAATGATGAAATCGGACAGATGGGCCGGACATTCAATGAAATGATGGCCCTTCTTGAAGAAAACTATACCAAGCAGGAACAATTTGTCTCAAATGCGTCTCATGAATTGAAAACGCCTTTAACGGTCATTGGCAGCTATGCCAAACTTCTGCAGCGGCGCGGCATGCAGGATGAAAAAATTGCCGATGAAGGATTGACAGCCATCCGGACTGAAACCGACCGCATGAAGGCATTGATTGAACAGCTTTTGCACATTGCCCGCCAAAGCGAGGCGCAGCTTGAATTGACCAACGTGAATGTCACGAAAGTACTTGAGCAAACGACTGCAGCGCTTGGGACTTCCTATAACCGGGAATTTCAGCTGACTGCCAGTTCTCCGGAATTATACGTCACGACCGATTTGGCGAAACTCAAGCAGCTGTTGTATATTCTGCTCGACAATGCGCGGAAATACTCAAGCGACCGTATTGAAGTGATTGCAAAAAACGAAGGGCACACTGTCATCCAAATCCGGGATTATGGCATCGGCATCCCTAAAGAATCGCTGCCGTTTATCTTTGAACGATTCTACCGTGTGGATAAAGCGCGAAGCCGTGACACCGGAGGATCCGGACTTGGCTTATCCCTTGCCAAACAATTGGCTGATTCACTGGGAGTCAAGCTGGAAATTGAAAGCATTGAACAAATGGGTACGACAGTTTCCATCATTTTCTCATCGGATTTTAATGTTGGCGCGGTACAATCAAGCCAGGAGGGATCAGGATGAAAAAATGGATGTTAATGGCGGCCGGGACGGTTTTGCTTGGAGTAATTGTCATTGCCTTTCTCTTGAATCCGTTTATCGGCAGCGAAAGCATCAGTGCACAAGAGGCAGAGCAGTCGGTGCTGGATCTATACGGAGGAGAACTTGTCGGAACTTCCGAAGTGGACAACCGTTTTGCGGTGGATTTCAATAAAGCGGATGGCCTTTATACCGCAATGGTCAACAAAGCGACGGGACAGGTGGAATCGATGAAACTGATCGAGAAAAAAGAACCAGCTACCCGATTGACCGAAGAACAGGCAGGAGCGGCTGCATTAAAAAAAGTGGACGGAACGCTGGAAAGCGTCACGTATTTGAAAGACAACCAGCAATACGAAGTGAAAATAAAAGATGAAAAAAATATCACAACTGTGATTGTAGCAGCGGCGACAGGAGAAATTGGGAACATCACCGCTGAACCCATTGCGAAACCGGATGTGAAACCGGAGCCCGAACCGGATGCGGCCATCACCCAGGACGAAGCCATCGCGATTGCGAAACAAACGCTCGACGGCGAAGTACAGGAAGCCGAGTTTGTACAGACCGAAGGCGGAGGCTATTATCTGATCGAAATTGAAAATGAAGAATCCGAACGGGAAGTGACGGTCCAGATCCATGCAATCCGTGGTGAAACCTTAACGGTTGAATGGGACGATTAAACCAAAAAACACTCAAGCGGGAAAGTTGCCTTTCTGCCTGAGTGTTTTTTTGTTTTCTTAAATTTCTCATCAAATTCTAATAAACCCTTAATCGTCTTCACAGAAGCGGGGGCTATAGTAAAGATAGAACATATGAGGAGGAGAGATTAACATGAAAAAATTCATTTACATCCCGGTAGTAGCAGGCGCGTTAACTTTTGGAGGTATTGTACTGGCCAACACAGACGCAAATCCAGCAGGAACATCTGAAACCAATTCAAACAGTGCCAATGTCCAAAACAGCAATCAGCAGTCTAACCAAAAAGCAACGAAGCTTACGTTTGATGACGCTTCTGCAAAAGCGCTTGAAATTGTGGGCGGAACCATCACAGACATTGAATTGGAAAGAAATATGAACCGTGCTTACTATGAAGTAGACGTGACGCACGAAGGCTATGAGTACGATTTGAAATTTGATGCCAACACAGGGGAAGTCTTGGAACAAAAACGTGAAAAAGAAGACGACCGCGATGACGATTCAGACGATATTGTCTCAACTGAAGGCTTGATCAGTTCAGAAGAAGCAACAAAAGCCGCTCTTGCAGCAGCTAACGGAACGGTAAAAGACATGGAATTGGACAATGACGACGGTGTTGCACAATACGAATTTGAAATCGAAGACGGCAAAACCGAACACGAAGTGACCGTCAATGCAAAAGACGGTTCCATCATCAAACATGAAACCGACAAAAATGATGATGACGACAACGACGATGATTGATTAAAAAAAGAGCCCTTGGGCTCTTTTTTTACGCTTTTGGCAAAAGAATAGTGGCGGTGGTGCCGTTTCCTTCCTGGCTGTCGATTTCCAGGCTGCCGCCGTGTTCACGGATGATTTTTTGGGAAATGATCAGGCCGAGGCCCGTTCCGGTCGCTTTGGTGGTGTAAAACGGTTCAAATATACGCGCCATTACTTCTTCGGGAATGCCAACGCCATTATCCCGAATGCGCAGCGACACGAATCCATCGTCGAAGTTTTCAATAACTAAGGTGATTTCGCCTTGCCGTTCGATTGCATCGATTGAATTTTTTATCAAGTTGATCAGCACTTGCTTCAGCTGATGGTCTTCCGCCTGGACATCAAAATCATCTTTTTCCCAATGCTTGATGAATTGAATGCCTTGCCTGTTCAGCTCCGGGCCGAACAAAACAAAAATATCCTCCAAGGTTTGGCGCAAACTGATCCTTTTGGCTTCAGAAGCCTGTGGTTTTGCCAACACCAAAAACTCACTGATGATAAGGTTAATGCGCTCCAATTCAGATTGGATCAACTTCGTGTAATCTTTGTACGGATGATCCAGATCATTATGCATCATTTGCACAAAGCCGGAAATCACTGTCATCGGATTTCGGACTTCGTGGGCAACACCTGCGGCGATCTCCCCGGCAAGCTTCATTTTTTCAGCTTGGACAATGAGCCGTTCCGCTTCTTTCTGATACGAAATATCCCGTGAAATAACGGAAGTAGCCACGACATTTCCTGCTTCGTCTGTAATGGGCGACAAAGTGATTTGGGCATGGAAGCGGGTGCCGTCTTTTTTGGCGTCCACGGTTTCAAGCAAGGAAAAACTTTCGCCTTTTTGGACTTGCAGGGTGCGGACGGCCGCTTCTTCTGACTTTTCAGGCGGAACGAGCGAAATCGACTGCCCGATGCATTCTTCCAATGTCCAGCCGTACAATTCTTCAAAAGCGGGATTGATGGCAATGATTTTATTGTCCGTATCAAAAACGGCAAACGCGTCTTTGGCCGTTTCAAAAAACAGTTGAAGGTAGCCTTCTTTTGATATGAGCGCTTTCTCCATCGATTCGTTCTGCTGTTCCAGCTGCGACCAGATTCGGCTGAAATAAAGCGAATGGAGCGTAGTCAAAAGCAGGATGCAGAGTATAAAAACAAATAGCGATAAATGAACATAGTGGACAGATGCTCTGTCGCTTAATTCATCAAAAACAAAAGCCAGTAAAAAGGTTTCGATGGCGGTCAATACCCCTAAGGCGATGATCGGCAACGTATCGTAGTACAAGGCGGATGCAATAATCGGGATCGCAAAGTAGATGACCGTTACTGCAGACAATGCCTCGAAATTTAAGATAAATACATAAAGGTTCATGAAAAGAAGAACCAGAATTTGAATTTTCCGCTCATTGTATTTAACAGTTTGAAGGACAAGTAGGACAATATAAGATGCTAGCCCGAACAACGGGGAATAAGTGGCCATAGGAAAATCGGCAATCAGCGGGAGAAGCAAATGGATAACGCTCGCGCCTCCAAATAAATGGATAAATAGCCTGTTTCTGTTTTGATTGGTTGAAGAACGCTCCATAATGCACCTCAATCTTGGGGATTCGTACTAATATTACTATAGAATGCCCTGTCAGAACATGATTCATTTTGATATGATAAAGTAATTAGGGAGGCGTTAAGCATGGCAGTTGAGTGGAATAAACAAGAAACGCTGGATTTATTGAAAGAGCTAGTGGAAATTCCCAGTCCATCAGGCTATACAATGGACATTATGAAGGCCATCAAAAAGCACTTGAGCGACTGGAACGCTGAATACAGAATGACGCAAAAAGGGGCAGTCATTGCGACCATTCAGGGGAAAGACCAAAGCAGGCACCGCTTGCTGACGGCCCATGTCGATACGCTCGGCGCGATGGTTAAAGAAATCAAACCAACCGGCCGTTTGAAATTATCACTTGTCGGCGGGTTTAAATTTAATGCGATTGAAGGCGAAAACTGCCTTATACATAAAGCGGATGGCACAACTTTGTCTGGCACGATTCTGATGCATCAGACGACGGTCCATGTCTATAAGGACGCTGGCACCGCTGATCGGGATGAAAATAATATGGAAGTCCGTTTGGATGAAAAAGCCTTTTCGGCAGATGAAGTCCGGGCACTCGGCATCGAAGTGGGCGATTTTGTATCGTTTGACCCGCGTTTTGCGGCGACGGCTTCAGGATACGTCAAATCCCGCCATCTGGATGACAAAGCCAGTACGGCGCTGCTGCTTCAATTGCTTAAGCAATTGAAGGCTTCAGGCGAAGAATTGCCGCATACTACCCATTTCTACATTTCGAATAATGAAGAAATCGGATACGGCGGCAACTCCAATATTCCGGAACAAACAGCAGAATACATTGCTGTGGATATGGGGGCAATCGGTGATGGCCAAACGTCGGATGAATACACCGTATCGATTTGTGCCAAAGACTCGAGCGGACCTTATCACTATGGCCTTACCCGCCATTTGATCGCCTTGGCGAATCAGCACCAGATCGATTACAAAGTCGACATTTATCCGTATTACGGATCTGATGCTTCAGCGGCAATCGGAGCCGGGGCAGACGTCAAACATGCCTTGTTCGGTCCGGGGATTGAAGCATCGCATTCCTATGAACGCACCCATATCGATTCATTGAAAGCCGCGGGGGCATTGCTTCACGCATATGTCATGTCTCCGCTAGTTACAGAGTAGGAGGATTTTCATGAACACACAACAATTGATCGAAAATATTCCTTATAATCAATTGATCGGGACATTGCCGGAAACGGTGGAACACATTACCATGGATTCCCGTGAAGTGAGAAGAGGATCTGTTTTTATTTGCATCAAAGGATATACAGTGGATGGGCACGATTTTGCCCAGCAAGCGGCTGTGCAAGGCGCTGTCCTGATTGTATCGGAGCAGCCGCTCGACTTGCCGGACACTCCGGTGTTGATTGTCGCAGATTCAGACCGGACCCTTGGTTTGCTTGCTGCCAAATTTTATGGCTATCCGTCAAAAGAAATGCAGATGATCGGCGTAACCGGCACCAACGGCAAAACCAGCGTGTCCGGAATTCTGCATTCCATGCTGATGGAACTGGGCAAAACTTCTGCAGTAACCGGCACCATCGGCTTTAATCTGAACGGGGAGCTGCACCCGTCAGCAAATACGACGAGTGACGCATTGACTACGCAGCAAATGATTGCGAAAGCCAAAGAAGCAGGCTGTTCCCATATGACGATGGAAGTTTCTTCTCACGGGCTGGTGCTTGGGCGCCTGGCGGGAGTTGAATTCAACACGGCGATTTTCACTAATTTAACGCATGATCACCTGGATTTCCACGGGACGATGGACGAATACGGGCATGCAAAAGGCTTGCTGTTTTCGCAGCTTGGCCAGAATCTTCAGGAGAAAAAGCAAGCCGTTTTGAACGCTGATGATCCTTGGTCGAAAAAGTATGCGGATATGACTTCACATCCCGTTTATACATATGGAGTGAAAGAAGCGGCTCAGTTTAAAGCGGGAAATATTGAAATGGGTGACCAGGGCACAAAATTCACATTGACCTGTCCGGAAGGCGAATTTGCGGTTTCGATGAAGCTGCTCGGACAATTCAATGTATCCAATGCATTAGCGGCCATTACTGCCTTGTATGCAGAAGGATTTGAGCTGGCAGAGGTATTGGCTGCATTGTCCCGAATCGCACCGGTAGAAGGGCGTATGCAAAAAGTGGAATTGGACGCTCCTGTTTCCATTTTCATCGATTATGCGCATACACCGGATGCCATCGAAAAAGCCATTGACGCAGTAGCTGATTTTAAGACGAACCGGATCATTTTCTTAGTCGGTACAGGCGGGAACCGGGACAAGACGAAGCGGCCGATCATGGCACAAAAAGCTTCCGTTGCGGATTATGTCGTGTTGACGACGGATGATCCGCGCTACGAGGAATATGACAGCATTTTGAACGACCTTCAAACCGGCATGGCACATGCCAATTTCGCCTGCATCGGCGACCGGGCAGAAGCGGTCAAACATGCCGTTGCCCAAGCTGAACCGGGGGACATCATCATTTTGGCAGGAAAAGGCCATGAAGATTACCAAATCATCGGCTCGACAAAATACCCTCACAGCGACAAAGAAATTGCTGTACAAGAAGCACTAAAAAAATTCCGATGAAAAGAAGCCATATCCGGCTTCTTTTTTCACGTCCAAGGTTGAAATCCCTTGTTTTTTTTGGCCCCCTTCTCTAATATGAATAGAGTAGAATTAAAGGAGCGTATCAGAATGTCAACCCAATTAAAAAATGAAATTCAAAATAGAAGAACCTTCGCCATCATTTCCCACCCGGATGCCGGGAAAACCACTTTGACTGAAAAATTGCTGTTGTTCGGGGGCGCCATCCGTGATGCCGGAACGGTAAAAGGAAAGAAATCCGGAAAGTTTGCCACATCCGACTGGATGGAAATCGAAAAGCAAAGAGGGATTTCCGTTACTTCCTCTGTCATGCAATTTGATTACGACGGACATCGTGTCAACATTCTGGATACTCCTGGACACCAGGACTTCAGTGAAGATACGTACCGCACATTGATGGCAGTAGACAGTGCAGTCATGATCATCGACGTGGCAAAAGGGATCGAAGCACAAACGGTAAAACTGTTTAAAGTGTGCAAAATGCGCGGCATTCCGATCTTCACTTTTATCAACAAGATGGACCGCCAAGGAAAAGAACCGCTTGAACTGATGGAAGAACTGGAAGAAGTTCTTGGCATCCAGTCGTATGCGATGAACTGGCCGATCGGCATGGGGAAAGAGTTCCTGGGGATTTACGATCGCTACAACAAACGCATCGAGCCTTTTCGCACCGAAGGAAAACGGTTCCTGGCATTGGATGAAGAAGGCAATTTGGCAGAAGAGCACGAAATGACCAAAACCTCTTATTATACGCAAGCGATGGAAGACATTGAATTGCTGAACGAAGCTGGAAATGACTTTTCCCTTGACCGCGTGAAAAAAGGGGAATTGACGCCGGTATTCTTCGGCAGTGCCCTTGGCAATTTCGGAGTGGAAACATTCCTTGAAACCTATCTTCAATTCGCGCCGTCGCCTCAAGCGCGTGAAACCCAGGAAAACGAAGCAATCGATCCGATTGAAATGCCGTTTTCTGGTTTTGTCTTCAAAATTCAGGCGAATATGAATCCGGCTCACCGGGACCGCATCGCTTTTGTCCGCATCGTCTCAGGAAAATTTGAGCGGGGCATGAACGTTACTTTGGCACGTACCGGAAAATCGTTTAAATTGAGCCAAACCACTCAATTTTTAGCGGATGACCGTGAAACGGTGACAGAAGCAGTGGCGGGAGATATTATCGGTCTTCACGACGTGGGCAACTATCAGATCGGAGACACGATTACGAGCGGGAAGAAATTCCAATTCGAAAACCTGCCGCAGTTTACGCCGGAATTATTCGTCAAAGTAACAGCGAAAAACGTTATGAAACAGAAGCATTTCCATAAAGGGATCCTTCAGCTTGTGCAAGAAGGGGCTATCCAGTACTACAAAACCCTCCACCTGGAAGAAGTTATTCTGGGCGCTGTCGGACAACTGCAATTTGAAGTGTTCGAGCACCGCATGAAGAATGAATACAATGTGGATGTCCGCATGGAACCGGTCGGCAATAAAATTGCCCGCTGGATCGAAAACGAGGAAGATGTAAAAGAATCCATGTCGAGCAGCCGGTCGATGCTTGTGAAAGACCGTTTCGATAACTACGTCTTCTTGTTTGAAAATGAATTCGCCACGCGCTGGTTCCAAGACAAAAATCCTGGAATCCGCTTGTACAGCTTACTGTAAAAAAACCTGCTTAGGCAGGTTTTTTCTTTTGCCCGAAGGCCAGCAAGAAATTAAGAAAACAGCAGATATTGTATAAGCCGAAATAATGCATTAGAACCTTTTCCGCTGCTGCCGCTCGGTTGGCAAGATTTAAATTTGCGGTTGCTGCTGATTTTTCTTATGATAAAAGCACGAGACAAAGAAGGGGTTTGGGATACATGAAGTTAAGTGATTTTTCCATAAAGAGACCGGTTTTCACCATTGTCATCATGTTTTTAATCATTATACTGGGAGCAGTTTCTTTCTTTAAAATCCCCATTACCTTAATACCGGAACTAAATCCGCCAGTAGGCGTCGTAGTGACCAGCTATCCAGGGGCAAGCCCAACGGAAGTAAGCGAAAAAGTCACGCGTCCGCTCGAAACAAGTTTGTCGACATTGCCGGGCTTGGAGTCCCTTCAATCGTCTTCAGAAGAAGGCTCGAATTTCATTTTGCTGGAATTTGACTGGTCGACGAACATTGATGATGTCCAGACCGATATCATGCAACGGATTGATCAGACCCCCATTCCGGAAGACTCCAACCAACCGCAGTTTTTCAAGTTTGATCCGGCACAATTTCCTGTAATTCAACTGGCCGTTCGCGCTACAGAGTCCGGAGAAGACGTGCGGGTGCTCGCTGAAGAGCTTGAAACCGAGCTGCTGCAAACGGAAGGCGTGGCAAGTGTCAACATTTCGGGTTCATTGATTGAAGAAATCCAGATTTCCTTGGACCAGGAACAGCTGGAAAGCCGGGGTCTTCAGCAGTCGGATGTTGTGCAGCTGATTCAAGCAAACAATATCTCACTGCCAGGTGAACCGATTGACACGGAGAATGGCCGCCATTTGACCACCCGGGTGGTCAGTACCTTGACCAGTGTCGATGAAGTCCGGGATTTGGTGATCACCGTCAATCCATTGGACGGCGAAAATGTGACCATCGGCGATGTGGCAGAAGTCGCCGTGGCCGAACAGGAAAGCAATAGCGAAACACGGGCGAATGAAGAACCGGCCGTCTTGCTTTCGGCCCTGCAGGAGTCCCGGGCAAATACGGCGGATGTATCAGAAGCCTTTCAAACGAAGTTGGATGAATTGCTGGAAGAGGACCGTTTTCAGGGAGTCGAAGCCGATGTGCTGTTCGACCAGGGGGATTACGTCCGGCTGGCAATCGGAAATATTGGCCAAACGCTTGTCCTCGGCGGTGTTTTTGCAATGCTCGTGCTGTTCTTTTTCCTGCGCGGCATAAAAAGCCCGTTGATTATCGGGATTGCGATTCCGTATTCAGTCATCGTGACATTTGTCTTGATGTATTTTTCTGATTTCGCGCTCAATATTATGACATTGGGCGCGTTGGCGCTCGGAATCGGCATGCTGGTGGATAACTCCATTGTCGTAATCGAAAATATTGAACGGCATTTGGCGATGGGCAAACCGCCGCGCCAAGCGGCTTCAGAAGGCACAAAGGAAGTGGCAGGAGCCATTACGGCTTCTACTCTTACTACGGTAGCAGTTTTTGTTCCGGTTGCTTTTATCACCGGATTGATCGGCCAGATTTTCTTTGAATTTGCTGTCACCATTTCATTCAGTTTATTTGCAAGTCTTTCTGTCGCTTTGACGGTCGTGCCGATGATGGCATCGCGGCTATTAAAAGACAAAGAAGAGACCAAGAAACCGGAAACCAGACGCTCGAGATGGATGAAAGGTTTTGAGCGCTCAGTGGTCTGGGCATTGGCTCACCGGATTATTATTTTGTTGGCGGCGCTTGTTTTCTTAGGCGCGGGCATTTTAGGCATTTATCAAGTGGGGACAGAATTTCTGCCGGCAACCGATGAAGGGTTCGCAACCGTTTCAGTAGGGCTTGAAAATGGATCGTCTCTGGCTGCAACCGATGAAGTGGTTAATCTAATCGAGGAAGAGCTGAAAAAAGAGGAAGATGTCAGTGTCTTTGTCAGCTTGATTGGGAGCACCCAGCAGGGCCAGTCGCAAGGAACAACTGAAACCAATACCGCAGAAATATACGTGAAAATGGTGCCGCTGGATGAACGGGAACGCTCGGTATTTGAATTTGTCGATGAAGTTCAGCCGCGTGTCTTGGAAAAAGTCGGGGACCGGGCTGAAGTAAGCTTCAACCTTCAGACAGCTGCCGGATCGTCTCCGAATTCGTTGACATTCACCGCCACCGATACAGACAAAGAGCGTCTGGATAAAGCAGTGACTGATATTTCTTCTGCAATTCGGGAGCTCCCGGAAGTAACCGAATTGACAAACGACCGGGATGAAACCATTGAAGAAATTCAAGTACAGATTAAAAGAGATGCCGCAACGGAGTATGGCATGGCGCCAGCGCAAATTGCCCAGACGGTCAACAATATGACCAGAGGTGTGCTGGCCACGCAAGTGTTGTCAGAGAATGATGAAGTATTAAGTGTGTTTGTCGGGTTGGACGAGCAGTTCAGAGACAGCGAAGAAAAACTGCGGACGATGAAACTGCGGACGCCTGCCGGCCAATTTGTCACTCTTGAACAACTTGCAGATGTCGAAATTTCCGAAGGCCCTGTTGATATAAAACGTGTAGACCAAGCTGACAGTGTAGCGTTTACATTGCAGCATAAATCGAATGTTACGCTTGGGGAAATGTCCGATAAAGTGGACGAAGCCTTGGAAAAATTAAACTTGGATAAAGACACTCAAATCTCATTTGGCGGAGACCGCGAATTGTTTGAGAATGCCATCGATGATGTGACCTTGGCGATCGTCTTAGCGGTAGTTTTGGTTTATATTGTTATGGCAGCTCAATTTGAATCGTTCAAGTATCCGTTTGTCATCATGTTTACCGTGCCATTGATGGTAATCGGCGTGGCGCTTGCGTTATTCCTGACACAGACGCCGATCAGCATTACAGCAGTAATCGGGATACTTGTACTGGTCGGCATCGTGGTGAACAACGGGATTGTATTGGTCGACTATATCAATCAACGAAAAGAAGCTGGCATGGATTCCTATGAAGCCATCGTTACTTCCGTCCATGACCGGCTGCGCCCAATTTTAATGACGGCGCTGACCACTATATTGGGGCTGATTCCATTGGCTCTGGGAATCGGTGAAGGAACGGAAATCAACCAGCCGATGGGGATTACGGTAATTGGCGGAATGATTAGCTCGACTTTCTTGACGCTGTATGTAATTCCAATTGTTTATAGTCTGTTTGATCGCCAGACAAGAAGAATGAACCGAAAATCAAAGTAAGTACTGACAAAAGCTGATTCATCTGACCGAATTGAGGTCATATGGATCAGTTTTTTTATGAAGGCTGAAATACAGCAAAAAAAATATTCTTCATTTCGCATGTAAAGTGTTGGAATATTACGTATAATAAGGGAAAGGGGTGGAAGTGATGAGAGAAATCGTTTTTACCGGATTCCCGGGATTTATTGCAAGCCAATTGATTCGAAAATCCGTTCATAGCAATACTGGCATATCGGTTATTATCTTGCCGTCAGAACGACCCAAAGCGGAACGGGAAGCAATAAAAATCCAGCAAGAAACAGGATGCAGGCCAATCCGTATAATGGATGGAGATATTACAAAAAACGGTCTTGGATTAAGCCAGGAAAACATTCAGCACCTTCACTCAAAAAAAGTGGTATTTTGGCACTTGGCCGCCATTTATGATTTGGCAGTCCCAAGAGATATAGCATGGAAAGTGAATGTGGAAGGCACACAGCATGTTAATGACTTCATTCTTACTTTGCCAAACCTGGAACGTTATATGTACTTCAGCACTGCCTATGTCGCTGGGGCAAGAGAAGGGGTTCTTTACGAAAAGGAATTGATTCGTCCGGAGAAATTCAAAAACTTTTATGAAGAAACAAAGTTTGAAGCGGAATTGCTGGTTGAAGGGCTGAAACAAGCGGTGCCTTTGACAATTATCCGTCCGGGCATAGTCCGCGGGCATTCCGAGACTGGGGAAACAGTAAAATTTGATGGACCCTATTTTTTCCTCAATATGATTGACCGTGTCCGCAAGCTGCCGGTGATTCCGTACCTCGGGCGTTCAACGGCCTATATCAATGTGGTGCCGGTCGACTATATTATCAATGCGTCAGTCTATTTAAGTTCGCTGCCCGATGCTGCTGGAGAAACAGTCCACTTGACGGATCCCCGTCCCCATCCGGTAGAGGAAGTCTACCGAAAAATGGTGGTGGAGATGACTGGAAAAATTCCGAAAACCCGGTTGCCGCATAAACTGGCGGAAGTTTCCTTAGCGGTGCCGCCCGTGCGGAAATTGCTTGGTGTTGAAGCAGAGACTTTGGACTATTTAACGTGGAGCGCTTCTTTTGATACCAGCACAGCTCAACGGCTGCTAACAGGAAGCGGCATTGAATGCGCCGATTTTCTGAAGTCGATGCCTTCCATGGTCCGGTTTTATGAGCTCCATAAAAAGGATAAAAATTACCATATCGCTATACGCTAATCTTTTACAATAAATAAAATTATGGTATGATAATTCTACAACTTCATACACTTTGACGTTCAGTCAAGGGGGAGTAGCTTTAGGGAAACCTATTTCATAATCGTCAAGACATGGCTAGTAACCATCGGTTATGATAGTGAATTTATTTGCTTAGCGAGACCTTTGCCTTTTTTTAGGCAGGGGTCTTTTTTGCTGGCAAAATAACAGGAGGAGAAAGAATGGAAGCAATATTATTGGAGTATGCCTGGGTCCTGCTTGTACTGGTGGGGCTTGAAGGGCTGTTGGCTGCGGATAACGCGGTCGTTATGGCAGTTATGGTAAAACACTTGCCAAAAGACAAGCAGAAAAAAGCTTTGTTCTACGGTTTGGTAGGTGCATTTGTGTTCCGCTTTGCAGCTTTGTTCATGATTACGCTGCTTGTAAACATTTGGCAAATACAAGCACTTGGAGCGGCGTACCTATTATTTATCTCAATCAAGAATATTTATGATCAACGGAAAGGCGATACCGATCATGCCATTGACGTTGAAAAAGCGCCGAAAAAAGGTTCAAGTTTCTGGATGACCGTTTTAAAAGTAGAATTGGCGGATATCGCGTTTGCGATTGATTCAATGCTTGCAGCGGTAGCGCTTGCTGTCACCTTGCCGCATTTGAATGTATTCGGATTGGAAGATATTGGCGGGATCAATTCCGGACAATTTGTCGTTATGTTGGCTGGTGGTTTGATTGGGGTTATCATCATGCGATTTGCTGCCCATAAATTTGTTCAAATCCTTGAGAAATACCCACAATTGGAGACAGCAGCATTTGTCATCGTTGGTTGGGTAGGGGTAAAATTGCTTGTCATGACACTTTCTCACGAAAAACTTGGTGTCTTGCCGCATGACTTCCCGCACTCTACGCCATGGACGCTTACGTTCTGGACCGTGTTGGTCGGAATTGTAGTCGTAGGCGTTATTACGGGTGTTAAAAAGAACAAAGAAGAAAATGCTTAACAAAAAAAGCCTCCGGTTGGAGGCTTTTTTTTATGGGCAATTATAAAACTAAGGGGATTCATGGCTTCATAAATTTAATTTACAGGACCGACAGAAATATGAACCGGAAAACGAATACATATAAAGTACCAACGAAACGCCCTTTTCTTTTCCAATTACTGCCGTTACAATCAAAGGTAGTGTCTGCAGAAAAGAGGTGAGCGTATGTTAATGGCTGTTTTGGCTGGAATGTTTGGACGCAGTGAAAATGTACCGGCAGAAGAATTGGCTTTAATGGCACAAAATGGCGATGACACCGCGCTTCACCATTTGCTTCAGTCCTATTCTCCGTTTATGAAAAAAACTGCTGCCCAAGTATGCAAACGATTTATCGACGATCATGATGATGAATACAGCATAGCCCTGTCCGCTTTTCACGAAGCGGTACAAGGCTATGAAAAAGAGAAAAACGCCTCGTTTTTGACGTTCGCCCATTTGATTATCCGGCGGCGGGTCATTGATTTTATCCGAAAAGAAAGCCAGCGTACGGAATTTGTCCACGACTTCAGCGCCTCATCCAATGAGGACGCCGAATCTTCTAAGTGGATCGAAGAAACGGCTTCCATCAAGAATTTCAACTTGGAAAAGCAAGCCGAAATCCGCAGGGAAGAAATCGTTTTGTATGAGGCGATATTAAAAGAATTTGATTTGAATTTTCAAATGCTGGCTAAAATTGCGCCTATGCATGAAGATGCCCGGCAAACCGCTGTGCAAATTGCACAGATGGTGGCTGAAACAGAAGAGTACAGGGAATTTTTGATGAACAAAAGAAAGCTGCCCATCAAAGAAATCGAAAAAATGGTTCGGGTTTCACGAAAAACCATCGAACGAAACCGAAAATACATAATCGCGATGGCTCTTTTGCTCCAAAGCGATTTACATTATTTAAAAGATTACCTAAAGGAGCGGTTGCATTGATGAAAATGCAAAAAGGAATATGTGTTGAATCAAAAGGCGACCGCTCTGTATACTTAACGGGAGACGGCCAATTTTTAGCTGGACGGGCCGTTCAACAAACAATGGTCGGCGAGGAAGGCTATTTTTATGAAGAAAGCCGAAAAGCGAAAATCAACTGGCAGCCGATTTGGGTTTCGGCAATTGCGGCATTTGCTGTTTTGCTTTTGTTTTTATCCGTGCTTCTGCCATCGGATGAAGCTTTTGCTTATGTACAAGTGGAAATCAACCCAGGAGTGGAATTGGGGCTCGATGAGGACTACCGCGTCATTTCAATCCGCGATTTGAATGACGATGGCGACATTCTTATAGGCAGGCTTGGCGAATGGAAAAACCATTCGTTGGATGAAGTGCTTGGAAAAGTGATTGCCTTGTCAATCACTGATTCCACGGAAGAAGTGACCATCACTACGGTGGATGACGGCGAAAAAGCAAAGAAACCTGTAGAAAAAGTGGTCACGGCGGCTGCAGCAAGTGCGGTAACAAGAAATATTGACGTTCATTTGAAAAAAGCGACGCTTAAACAGTGGAGAGAGTCGGTCAAAGAAAGTGTGCCGGTGGGCCAAAAAATCGACAAATACATCCCTGTCCCTCCAACACAACAGGCGCCGGCCGAAGAAGAAGGAAAGCAGCCGCATAAAAATTCAAAAGAGAAAAAAGGGTCGGGAATAGAAGATGGAAAGGGTGTTTCGCCAAAAGAGCGCAAAAAAGAAAGCGCACCTGCTTGGAAAACCGGTGAAACTCCTATAGAACTGCCGAAGAAAGCAGCTCCTCAAGAGCCGCAAAAGAAAGAAACTCCGCCAGGCCAAAAGAAAAAAACAATGCAGGCGGAACCGAAAAAGAATGAAAATCCTGCAGTTCCAGAGAAAAAAACTATGCCTCCTGGGCAGGAAAAGAAACAGGCGCCGCAGGAACCGAAAGAAAAACCGACGGGACAAGAGAGAAAAGCAACCCCAACGGAGCCAAAAACCAAGAAGACGCCGCCTGGGCTAGAGAAAAAGGCAGCTCCGCCTAAACAGGAAAAGAAAGCCGCTCCAAAAGGGCAGGAGAAGAAACAACAGAACCAGTCCGGTCAAACAAAAAAAGACAAAAAGCCTCAACAGAAAAAAGGGAATCCGGATACTTCTAAAAAAGAGAATCCCAAAACCGGAAAAGCAGCTGACAAGAAAAAATCTGAACCGAAAAAAAAGAATAGCAAGGAACAAGAGTAGAAGCTGTTATTCTGCTCTTTTTCTCTTTTGGATCCTAAAAAAATGACATTTTTAATTGCCCCTTTCCTTTTAGCCTTTCTTTTCTTAGAATAGGTAGAGAACGAAGGCAGAAAGGAATTAAACACTATGAACAGTTCATTTCAAAAACTACGGAATCTGACGCCTGCCCAAGCCATCGTATCTTATTATTTCGTTGCGATTGCGTCTTCCTTTCTGTTGCTCCGATTGCCAGGTGTCCATAACCCTGGAATCGATATGCCTTGGTTGGATAGCTTGTTTACAGCCGTCAGTGCGGTTAGCGTAACAGGGCTGACAGTTGTCAATATTTCCGAAACTTATTCGGTTTTCGGCATCATTATGATTATGTTTATCCTGCAGCTTGGTGGAATTGGCATTATGTCATTGGGAACTTTCTTTTGGCTGTTGATTGGGAAACGGATTGGCCTGCGGGAACGGCAGTTGATCATGGTTGACCACAACCAATTCAATATGTCGGGAGTTGTTAAACTGATTCGGGAAATCATCAAAATTCTTTTATTGATTGAATTAGTGGGAGCTGTCATTTTCACCTTGTATTTCACGCAGTACTTTGACACCTTCAATGAAGCGCTGCTGCAGGGCATATTTGCATCTGTAAGTGCAACGACCAACGGCGGCTTCGATATTACCGGACAATCGCTGTCTCCTTTTTTTAACGATTATTTCGTACAGATCATCAATATGATCTTGATCATTTTAGGCGCCATTGGCTTTCCCGTATTGATCGAAATAAAAGAGTTTTTATCGAACAAAAATAAGAATTTCCGCTTTTCCTTGTTTACCAAAATTACGACCAGCACATTTGGCATTTTGCTGGTCGTCGGAACACTGGTATTGCTGGCCTTTGAATCGCTGAATGCCTTCAAAGGGTACAACTGGCATGAAACCTTATTTGCGGCGATGTTCCATTCGGTTTCTTCCCGTTCCGGGGGGCTTACCACCATGGACATTACGCAATTCAGCGAAGCCACCAATGTGTTTATGAGCGCATTGATGTTCATCGGTGCTTCGCCAAGCTCGGTTGGCGGCGGAATCCGGACAACCACGTTTGCTATCGCTTTGCTGTTTTTGATCAATTTTGCCAGAGGCAAAAACACGATTCAAATTTTTAAACGTGAAATTGAACTGATCGATGTTTTTCGTTCCTATGCCGTAATTATTTTGGCTTGCTTTATGGTCCTTTTTGCGACCATGGCATTGATCATCTCGGAACCGCATGCAACACCTGTGCAAATCGTCTTTGAAATCACTTCTGCGTTTGGAACGTGTGGGATGTCGCTTGGCATTACGGACGACTTGTCGGCGTTCGGGAAAGTTGTCATTATGGCCCTGATGTTCATCGGGCGCGTTGGCTTGATTTCGTTCTTGTTCACAATTGGCGGAAAAAGCGATAAAACCAAATTCCATTATCCGAAAGAACGCGTTATTATTGGATAATTATAGGAGATGGCTTATTACCCGTGCCTTTTTCTTATAAAAAGACTATAATTATTATAAGAGATTTTTAAATTGGGAAAGAGTGGATCATATGAACGAAGAAATCAAACAATCGTTAAAGCTGTTTATCGTTTTATCGCGTGCCCATAAAGCCATAACAGAACAAACCAATCATTTTTTTCAGGCGCACGGGGTAAATCCGACTGAATTTGCTGTGATGGAACTCCTGTACCATAAAGGAAAGCAGCCTCTTCAGAAAATCGGCGGAAAAATCCTTCTGGCGAGCGGATCAATCACTTATGTTATTGATAAATTGGAGAAGCGCGGATATATTACCCGTGTAAACTGCCCGACCGATCGCCGGGTAACCTATGCGGAAATATCTGAAGAAGGAAAAAAATTCATGGGACAGATTTTTCCGGAACACGAGAAAAACCTTCATGAATTGACCAATGCTTTATCAAGTGAAGAAAAAGATGAGGCGATCGAACTGATGAAAAAGCTGGGCTTATCGATCAAGGATTTATCTTATTAAATAGCAAAAAAAGCCACCTGAAAAGGCGGCTTTTTTTGTTTCGTTATTCTGTTCTTTTGATGGTTTGTCCCATAGCGATTAAATCTGCTGTGGCATTGGCTGCTTCGCTATCGAAAATCGTTAAGCGGACCAGCTGGTTTTCTTGTTCAATCACCACTCCGGTCACTTTGCCTTCTGCGCTTGGCACTTCAAACCGCGAGGATTTGACTATGCCCGCACCTGCTAATGCCTGGCCTTCGGCAATTTCGGCTTCTGCATTCACAGCTTTCAAGGTTTCTTTAACTTGTGTTTCAGCTTGCGAAAAATCAATTTCCCCAGGAGCAAATGTTTCAATCCGCATAAAGGCAGAAGGATCACTTTCTTTGTATAAGGAATCTTTTCCGGGCTCTTCAGAAGTTAACACATAACCAGGCAGCACGTGCAGTTCATAGGGCTGTTCATCGCTTTCGGCCAGCGTGCCTTCTGCTGCAGAACTAGCTTCTTCGCCAACTGCCTCTTCAGGCGGAGCTTCTTCAACCGCATTTTCCTCGTCCGTAGTTTCTTCAGCTACGTTCTTGTTGCTGTCCGTTTCTTTATCTGCAACGTCCTTGCCGGCCGTTTCTTCAGTTGAGGTCTCAGGTGGAGTTGAACTTGCATTTTCAGTGGACTCTGAAGTCCCACAAGCCGCTAAAACAGCGCCCATAGTCAGCAAAAGCGCGGCAGACACCAAACTTTTTTTCATAATTATTCCTCCTTTTCCTCTAGTTGACGGATCAGAAGCAAAAATGTTTCAGATTACGCTGGCAGCGGCAGCACCAAAAACAGCAAAACGATCATCACCAAATGGGCAACGATTAAAAGTGGCATGCTCCGTTTCCATTCATACAAGAAGCCGAGGACGATGCCAGTGGCAATTCCAGCGAAAACCCCTGGCACAAAACCGCCAAAGCCGAGCGCGAGCCCGAACAACAAAGCGGCAATCAGTACCGAATCTCTTGTAGAAACATAGGATTTCAGTTTCTGTTGAACAAAACCTCTCCAGAAAATCTCTTCGCCAGGCACGATGATAAACATCAAAAGCAGATAATGCCAAATAGAGCTGGGGGCGAAAGTGGAAATAAAGGAAGACACCGATCCTTCTATATTGAACGAAAGCAGTTTGAAAAATTGAAAGCCGCCGGCAATAATTGCATAAATGGCTGTCCCATAGCCAAGGCCATAAATCAACGATTTCCAAGTCGGCATCTCGTCGAAAACCTTAGTGAAAATGACCGAGAACGACATCAGCACAAGCAATGCAAATGTGTACATATACCAGAAAATCTTGGCGTCTTGAAACGCCAGACTGTACAAAGCAAATGCCAACGGAATGAACACAATCAATTTATGGTTCTTGAAAAAATTAAACATGAAAAATCCTCCTAAAAAATAAACGCCGATCTGAATGAAACAAGAACGGCTTGGCCAAAGATGTCCAACTTCTGTCGATACGTTATACTAGTTGTAATCGGCTTTCAGGTGGAAAGCGCGCTGCTTTTCATCTTTACCTGTTCAAACTTATTATAACAGAAGCAAGAAAGCGAAAAGAACGAAAAGGGGAAGATTGTATGACAGACTACAACGAGCAATTGGAGCAATTAAAGCAAGGGGAAATTTCTTCACTGACTATCGAAAAAGAAGATTTTCTTGATTTCCGAAAGGTCCTGATCGCCCGGGAAGATTTTAAGCATTTTAGAGGGGCGGCCTATCATCACGGCGTTACCATTTATACATATACCGTAGAACCGTCCAAGTAAGGGGAACTGCAGAAGAATTTAAACATGGGGGGAAACTGTGTGGAAAATTTAAGGGGTGTCAAAAAGCATTTGAACGAATTGGTGGTGGGCAGGGAAAAAGAAATTGATTTTATGTTGATTGCGTTAATCCAGGAAGGGCATGTCTTGCTTGAAAGCGTTCCCGGCTCCGGCAAGACCTGGATGGCGAAAGCATTTGCTGGGTCTTTCCATGGTATATTTCAGCGTCTTCAATTTACGCCGGATGTACTGCCTTCGGATGTAACAGGAATCCGGTTTTTTAATCCCAAAACACAGGAATTTGAACTTCGCCCCGGAGCCGTGCTGACCAATCTGCTGCTGGCAGATGAAATAAACCGGGCGACTCCCCGAACTCAATCCAGTTTGCTGGAAGCGATGGAGGAAAAACAAGCGACCATTGATGGGGAAACGCTGGCACTGCCGGATCCGTTCATCGTGATTGCCACGCAGAATCCGGTTGAATCCCAGCAAGGGACATTTTCGCTTCCTGCTGCCCAATTGGACCGTTTCTTATTCCGGTTGGAAATCGGCTATCCGGATTATGAAGAAGAAATGAAAATCATCCGGAATTTCCGTGGGAACGTTTCGCATAAAAAGAAGATAACGGCAGTCGCTTCCATAGAAGATGTGCGGGCCTGGTCGGCAGAAGCGAAAAAAGTAGCCGTCCATGAGGATATTGAAACATACATCCTGAAACTGGTGCGCGCTACTCGCCGCCATCCGTCCATTGAACTGGGATTGAGTTCCCGTGCGGCCCTGGCATTGGTCCATGCTGCTCAAGGCTATGCGTTTATCAATGGCCGTAATTTCGTAACGCCGGATGACGTGAAAACCATTTTAGAACCTGTAGCGGTTCACCGAATTCTGTTGACCGCGGAAGGCATGTTGGTGCGGGAGGTACAGGAAGTGCTGAAGGAAGTGGCAGATTCGATTCCTTCACCGGTAGAGGCCTTTTAATATGGTGTGGATTCGCCACGACTCCAATTCGACGAGTACAAAATGGCTGTTAAGTTTACTGGCGGTATTCTTTTTTTTAGCGATGGCTTTTCTGCAATTTACTGCGGCAGCGGTTGCAGCGTTTATCGCAGCAGTTGCAGGCTTGCAGTGGCTTTATGTCGTCCATGTCGGAAAGCGCTTGGAACTGGTCAATGTGAGAAGCCGGAAGCGCCTGTTGGCTGGCGGCGAAAGCGCCTGGGAGCTGGTGTTTGAAAACAAGGGGCTGCCGGTGCTCGGCGGCCATTTGAAAATCTGGTTTCAGGATGCAGTTTTGCCTCAGGGCCCGCTCATTGTGAATTATGGAGATCTTGTTGAACTGGATGTGCCTTTCACCATCGGCCATAACGAAACGCTCGCTGTGAACATTCCAGTGACTGGAAACCGCAGAGGGCTTGCCCGCTTGAAGAAAATGGAGCTGAATGTTCCGCATCCGTTTGGCGAAGGCTCTGTGGTGCTTGAGTATAAGCCGATGATTTTGCAGGAATTGCTGGTTTATCCGAAACTCCGTAAAGCCTTTTTCCATTATTCGCCGTCCCGCCAAAAACCGGGGCAGTTCAATTTAAAACATTCCTTGTTCGACGATGCGTTTCAGCCGATCGGCACCCGTGATTACGTGCCGACGGATAGTTTCAATACAATCCACTGGAAAGCAAGTGCCCGACTGCAATCCTATCAAACCAAGGTATTTGAGCAAGTGGCCAATGAATCGGTTTTGTTCGCTTTGAATGTGGCTGACCATTACGCAACGATTCCCCACTTGGAGGAACGCATCGAAGAACTGGCTTCTTACATCGAAACTTGTTACCGGGAAGGGATACCGTATGCTTTGGCCGTCAATATCCGCTCCACTGGAAAAATGCCTTTTCTCCATTTGGCGACAGGTGAAGGGCCTTACCAACGGCAGAAAGCACTGGAGATGCTTTCGGTCATGTCCAAAAATCACTCGACCATGCCATTTCCTTCAATGCTTGCTCATTTGGATGGCCATATCGAACTGCCGTTTACAACGTATTTGATGGCCGATGAATTTGCAGGAATCCAGCGCTTTGTAGCTCAATGGAGAACCCGCACCGAACTCAAATTGCTGCCTGGCAGAAAAGGAAGTGGCGTCCGATGATTTCACGTTTATGGTCTGCCGGAAATTATATGCTGGATGCCTTCGCCAGTTCACTGTTGCTGGTTTTTATTCAGAATGAAACGGCCATTCCGTTAATGTGGCTGTGGCTGCTTCTCAGTTTCGGAGCTGCGGCTCTTGCATTTGCCCTCTTTCTCAAATTTTCTTATCATGTCATGGGTGCGGCTTTGGTTGCCGCAATGATTCTGACAGCGGCGATGGTCTTGGGCATGCCCGTTTGGCTTGCAGTGGTTCTGGGGATGCTGACACTGTACCGGCTGCACGTCCGTTTTTCCGTTTTTGATGGCGATGGCCAGCAGGAGGGCCATTTTCTGCTGGTATTTGTCCTGTTGTTTTCCGTGGCACTTGTCATCAGTTTATTCAACCCCCGAGCTGAAAATTCCGAAGAGATTTTTGCCATAGCTATGGCGGCGACGGGGTTTTATGTGTGCTTCCGGCTGTTGTACCGGTATATGCTGACGCGGAAAGAAGGGGTTTCCTTTTCGCTAATGGCGGTTGGCATGTCTGCTGTAATCGGTTCAGCAAGTTTAAGCGGTTTTCTGGTCTATTTGCTGGCTGAAGACGCAAGAAGAATGGCTGGATGGGTCCTGGGCAGCGTTTTGCAGATTGTCCTATGGCCGTTTGCTGGGTTGATGGAAAAACTCACGAAGTATTTGTCCGGGCTTTCCACCGAACAGGAAATGAAGGAAACATTGGAGAAATTGGATCCGGAAACAGTTGCCGAGGAGGAAGCCCAGGCAAGCTTCCAACCAGAAGCCGCTGATTTTCCGGTGGAATTTATTATGGCTGCGGTGCTGCTGGCCTTTTTTGCCTTGCTGGTTATCTGGCTGGTGAAAAACAAGCCGGAAAAAGAGGAGCCTGCAAATAAGGGAGCGGCAGTTTCTCATCGCTACCCGACAACTGCTGCCAACGAGCCGTCCCTGCAGCCGGTACCGGTTCAGTATGCTGAACTGGATGTGGAAGCTGTCCGGAAAGCGTACCGCGCCTTGGAACAGGAAGCCGACGCTGCCGGACTCGGACGCAAAGAATACGAAACTGTCCGGGAGTGGATGGACCGCATGAGCTGGACCGTATCCGAAAGTTTTTTCAAAACCTACGATTTGGTGCGTTACGGTTCCGGAACCTTGACCGCATCAGAAGGCGAACCTTTCCTGGAAGAAATAAAAAAAATAAAAGAAAAATATTTAAAAGAATATGTTTAAACGCCTGTTGGGGCGGGCATAGTATATTTGAACACAGCAACATTCTCATTTCCCCCTTTTGTGGTCGGTCCGAACAGCGGATCGGCTTCTTTTTTTTGTTTTTTTAAGGAAATGGAATCCCGTCTGTTAAATTTTTCTGGAATTTCGTGAATTAACTGAAAAGTTTTGATAAACTGTAGACATAACAGAAGGAGTGACGTACATATGAAAGTAGGATTTATTGGCACAGGCGTAATGGGCAGCAGCTTAGTGAAACATTTGTTGACTGCTGGACATGATGTCATCATCTATACACGCACGGCTAAAAAAGCCGAAAGTCTGGTGGAAGCCGGAGCGAAGCTGGTGGAGTCTTCAAAAGAAGTGGCACGGGCTGCGGAAACCATTTTTACAATGGTGGGCTATCCATCCGATGTGGAAGAAGTATATTTCGGGGACAACGGAATTTTGGAAAATGCCCAACAAGGGGCAGTACTTGTCGACCTGACAACTTCTAAGCCGAACTTGGCGAAGCGCATTTTTGAAGAAGCGGCTTCGAGAGGCTTAAAAGCGTTGGATGCACCGGTTTCCGGCGGAGACATCGGTGCCCAGAAAGGGACCTTGTCGATTATGGTGGGGGGAGCAGAACCGCATTTTCAGGAAGTTTTGCCGCTGCTCGAATTAATGGGGGAGAACATTGTTTATCAGGGGCCTGCAGGGTCCGGCCAGCACACCAAGATGTGCAATCAAATCAACATCGCAACAAACATGATCGGCGTCTGCGAGTCTCTCGTGTATGCCAAAAAAGCCGGCCTTGATCCCGAGCAGGTGCTCCGGTCCATTTCGTCCGGTGCTGCCGGTTCTTGGTCTTTATCGAATCTGGCTCCGCGGATGATTGCAGAGGATTTTGCACCGGGCTTTTATATTAAGCATTTCATAAAAGACATGAAAATTGCGGCGGAAGAAGCGGAATTGATGGGGCTGGACTTGCCGGGTCTGCGTTTGTCGCTCGGCATGTACGAAAAATTAGCGGAACAAGGCTACAGTGAAAACGGCACCCAGGCTTTGATCAAGCATTTCGAATAAATATTGCAACAGCATTCCGGGAACTTAAAAAGGCACAAAAAAACCGGAAGCCCTTGGAGGCTTCCGGTTCCAGTCATCAATCGAAATAAGATTTTTTAGGCGTATAAAACCGGTCGATTGGACGCGGTTTATAGGATTTTGTTGATTGGGATGCGGCAGTTTCTTTTTTCTGTGGACGAAGCCCGGTAAAGTTGCTCAATATGTCTTTTGCCGTCTTCAAATTCATCCTGCTTGGCGGGTTCCGGTATGTTTCGTCCAACTGGCCCAAATGTTCAAGACACTCAAAATCTTCTTTTTTCGGCAGCATGTGAAAATAATAGTTACCGCATTTTACGAGGACTGAAGATTGTTGTTGGCTTTTCCGGGGGTTTTTGCTGAAGTGAAGGCCGATTTTTTCTGCACGCTTTTGCGTGATCATCAACACGAGCGCTTCTTTTTTTAATGCATATAAATACTGGTTGTCTGGGGCGGTTTTTGCATGCCGATTGACAGTGAAAATTGCCTGGGCAATATCGGAATCGGTTTTATCAAATGCCATGGAGTCATTCCCTTCTATAATAAATTTCATGTATAATGCCTATTTATCATATCAAAATTTACCAACAGTGTATACGGAAGACCGCCGGCTTTACTAGATTTTTGTCAAGAAAGCTTCGCAACTGCAAGATCAAAGGGACAGATAAAAGAAATTCCGCCGTTTTAAATGAAAGCGCTTCAATAGATGGGGCCCTATTCGGCTAATGGATGCTGGTACGCTATCGCTGAGCGGTGTGGATTAAGCGAGTGCATAAAGAAAAAATTATAAGACATTTACCGAAAGGGGAATTGGTTATGTTAAAAGACAAAACGATTATTGTGACAGGCGGCTCAAGCGGAATGGGGCTTCATATGGCTGAAAAGTTTGCAGCGGAAGGGGCGAACGTCGTCATTACCGGACGCGATATGGAAAAACTGAATGCAGCAGTTCGGACAATTGACGCACAGCACGGTTCTGTAGAAGTATTTCAAATGGATGTCCGGGAGCCGGAACATGCAAAAGCGATGGTTAATTTTGCGCATGAAAAGTTTGGCCGTATTGACGGGCTCGTCAATAATGCGGCAGGCAACTTTATCGTCCATGCTGAAAAATTATCGCCCAACGGCTGGAAATCCGTGATTGATATCGTGTTGAATGGCACGTTTTTCTGTTCCCATGCAGTCGGCAATTACTGGATTGAGCACGGTATAAAAGGCAACATCATCAATATGCTGGCCACCTATGCCTGGACCGCTGGAGCAGGGGTGGCGCATTCGGCAGCCGCCAAAGCGGGTGTCATGTCTTTGACGCGGACACTAGCAGTGGAATGGGGCACGCAGTTTGGAATTCGCGTAAACGGCATCGCTCCGGGGCCGATTGAACGGACCGGCGGTGCTGAAAAACTATGGGAATCAGAAAAAGCCGCCAAACGGACATTGGAATCGATTCCGCTTGGCCGTTTAGGCAAGCCGGAAGAAGTGGCAGAGCTGGCCGCCTTTATGATGTCGGACAAAGCTTCGTATATGAATGGTGAAATTGTGACGCTGGACGGCGGGCAGTGGCTAAACAAATTTCCATTTTAAGGCGAATCGGAAATACAATTAAATAGTTTCGCCAAACGGGTTATGTTATGATGTTACCGAAGACAGGATGGCTCGTTTACGATGCAAAAGGAGTAGAGTATATGATTTCATTACCTAGCCGTGATTTTCTCGATACCCCCATTGAAGAGTATATAATTTCATCTGAAAAAGTCGCACATGTCCAAATCAACAACAGTGCGGAACATGCCTTGCTGGTTCTGACAAAGACGGGTTATTCTGCAATTCCAGTGTTGGATTCAAAATATCGTTTTTGCGGTTTGATTAATGCGCAGCGGATTACGGATGCCATTCTTGGGATGGAGCACATTGAATACGAACGCTTGCCGGAAATCCGGGTAGAAGATATTATGCAGACGGATTTTCCATTGATTCATATTTCCGAACGGTTTCAGCGGGCTTTGGATTTGTTGATCGACCAGAACTTTTTATGCGTAATCGATGATGACGCCATGTTTATGGGCATACTTACCCGACGGGTCATACTTAAGCAGCTAAAAAAACAGATTTATCAATTGAGAAAATAAGAAGTGCAATTTCATGCGGCAGGTTTCTCTGCTGCCATTCAAAGCACGTTAAAATCAAACGTACAAAAAGGTCTCATTGTGAGGCCTTTTTTCTGTCAAATGAAAGAAGGTTCGAAAATGAAAAAAACCAACCGGCCGCTTGTGCTGGCTTCGGTCATGCTCGCGATGTTTATCGGGGCAGTGGAAGCAACAATTGTTTCAACGGCAATGCCCAGCATTTCTGCAGATCTTGGCGGATTTTCTAAATACAGCTGGGTGTTTTCGGCTTATTTGCTGATGAGCACGGTCACGGTGCTTCTTTACGGCAAGCTGTCCGACATATTTGGGCGCAAGCCGATTTTTGCGTTCGGCATCATCCTCTTTTTAATCGGTTCCCTTTTGTGCGGGCTGGCGAGTTCCATGGAGCAGCTGATCTTTTACCGGTTTATCCAGGGCATCGGGGCGGGAGCGGTCATGCCGATTGCCACAACCATTGTCGGCGATATTTATACAGCGGAAGAACGCGGGAAAATCCAAGGCTATTTGTCCAGTGTCTGGGGAATCTCGGCAGTGACCGGTCCGGCAATCGGCGGATTTCTAGTGGCGACAATTGGCTGGGAATACGTGTTTTGGGTGAACATTCCCCTTGGCATCCTGGCGCTGACAGGTGTACTGCTTTTCCTGGTGGAGCCGCAGAAAAAGACGAAGCCGTCCATCGATTACTTGGGTGCTTTTTTGCTGACGGTTTCGCTGACCAGCTTTCTTTATTGGCTAGTGGAAGGCGGAGTAGGGTTTGCGTGGAATTCAGCGCTGTCCTATTCCCTGTCACTCGGTGCCGCTGCCGTATTCGCCGTATTTGTGCTGGTTGAAAAGAAAGCGAAAGACCCGATGATGCCTTTTGATATTTGGAAAAACAAATCAATTTTGTATGCCAATCTTGTTTCTTTATTTACCGGCATGATCTTAATATCCGTTTCAAGCTATTTGCCGACTTATGTCACCGGTGTTATGGAACAGCCAGCTACCGTCGCCGGCTTTACACTGACCGCCATGTCGATTGGCTGGCCGATTGCCGCCTTTTTCTCAGGGCGGCTGCTGATCAAAATCGGCTATTTCAGAACTTCGCTCGCCGGCGGGATATTTCTGGTGATCGGCAGTTTGCTTTTTGTCGCGATGCGCCCTGAATTCGGGCCGCTGTGGGCCGCGATGTCGAGTTTCATGATTGGCGTCGGCATGGGATTAACTTCTACCGCCTTTATCGTTTCCATCCAGGCAGCAGTTACGTATGAACAGCGCGGTACGGCCACAGCCTCCAATATGTTTATGCGCAATTTGGGCAGTACCATCGGCGTGGCGCTGCTTGGCAGCCTTTTGAATTCAAGCTTGTTGAAGTACTTCCAGGACAATGAAAGAGACTATACGCTGAATTCGGTCAATGGAATGCTGACGGAAGACAGCCGGAATCAGCTTCCTGTGGACGTGCTCAGTTTTTTGCAGGAAGGGCTGACCCAGGCGCTTCAAAACGTCTATAGCTTGACTGCCATTTTTGCTGTCATCAGTTTTGTGCTGATTTTCGGCCTGCCAAGAAAAAAAGGAGTGAGCAGCAATGGCTAATGAAGAATTGATCCTGAAAGTGCTTGCAGAAGAAGGGAATATGCGAAAAGCTGCGGAACGCCTTTTCTTATCGCAGCCGGCGCTTTCCCAACGGCTTCAATCGATTGAAAAAGATTGGGGGCAGCAATTGTTCATCCGCTCCCAAAAAGGGCTGACGCCGACGCCTGCCGGCGAATTGGTCATTGAGTATTCAAAAGAGATGGTCCAGCGAAAAGAAGAAGTGTTCGAAGTGCTTCATACCTTGACTTCCAAAGTACATGGAACTTTAAAAATCGCTTGTGCCACCATCATCGGACAAAATTGGCTGCCCAAAGTGCTGAAAGATTTTGTGACGCTTTATCCGGAAGCGAAAATCCAGCTCATTACCGGCTGGAGTTCGGAAATTGCCCGATCGCTTTATGAAGGAGAAGCCCATATCGGGATTGTCCGGGGGCATACCGATTGGAAAGGGCCGAAGATGCATCTGTTTCGGGATACCTTGTATTTAGTGGACAAGGAAATCGATTCGTTGGAAAAAGTGGAAATGACGGAACGCCCGTTTATCCAGTTTAAAAGCGACTCCAATTATTACGAAGAAATCCAGCAATGGTGGCAGCGCCATTTCCCGTCAAATCCGAAGCGGCAAATTACCGTCGATCAGATTGAAACCTGCAAGCAGATGGCCGTCAACGGCATTGGCTATGCCATTTTGCCGTCCATCACCTTGACAGGCAACGAAGGCGTCCATATGATTCCTTTATCTAGCAGTGCAGAAGAGCTGGAATTGACCCGGGATACGTGGCTGATTGGGTACGAATCGTCGTTTCAGCTGCGCCAAGTTGAGGCATTTGTCGATATAGTCAAAAAACATGCCGCTTTATTAAGCTAAAGTGCTGAATTTTTATACTATATCCGCTATAATTACAGCATCACCCATAGAAAGAGGTTTTTATTGATGAAACAAATGGATGCAAATGAAATTATCTCGTACATACAGAATGCAACTAAATCAACACCGGTGAAAGTTTACGTAAAAGGCAAAGGCGTCGCTTCTCTTGATTTTGGCCAAGGATCAAAAGTTTTCGGCGAAGGAAATAGCGTTGTAGTATTCGGTGAATGGG
Source organism: Planococcus glaciei (assembly GCF_900099655.1). Classification (GTDB taxonomy): domain Bacteria; phylum Bacillota; class Bacilli; order Bacillales_A; family Planococcaceae; genus Planococcus; species Planococcus glaciei. The sequence continues at coordinate 91,151 of NZ_FNDC01000007.1, read as the reverse complement.
CTGAAGTCCAAAAAGCATTGGAAGCGAACGCGTCTGTAATTGAAGACTCGGTGATTGAAAATGACCGCAGAAATTCTGCGATTCCTTTATTGGATATGAAAAACATCAACAGCCGCATCGAACCCGGTGCATTTATCCGTGAAAACGTGGAAATCGGCAATAACTGTATTATCATGATGGGCGCAGTCATTAATATCGGCGCGGTCATCGGCGACGGTACAATGATTGATATGGGCGTTGTCCTTGGCGGCCGCGCAACTGTCGGCAAAAATTGCCATATCGGTGCGGGTGCAGTATTGGCCGGCGTTATCGAGCCTGCGTCTGCGACACCGGTAATCGTTGAAGACGATGTCATGATCGGCGCCAATGCTGTCGTTCTTGAAGGTGTGCGGATTGGTAAAGGCGCAGTTGTTGCAGCCGGTGCTATTGTCATCGAAGATGTTCCTGAAAACTCAGTAGTCGGTGGAACACCAGCACGCGTCTTGAAATTGATGGACGAAAAAACTCGCGCAAAAACCGAAATCAAGCAAGAACTTCGCCAGCTGTAAGCGGGGCTTTCAGATGGATTTACTGAAAATCAGAAGAAAATTGCATGCGATTCCTGAAATCGGCTTTAAGGAATGGAAAACACAGGCGTATTTAAAGGAATTGTTGGAAACAATGCCCCAGGAGCGTCTGGAAATTGTTGAGTGGAGAACTGGCCTTGCGGTAAAAGTGCATGGCACCGATTCCGCAAAAACCATTGGCTGGCGTACAGACATTGACGGGCTGCCCATTACTGAAGAAACGGGATTGCCGTTCCAGTCGGAACACCCCGGGTTTATGCACGCCTGCGGCCATGATATTCATATGACGGTTGCGCTCGGCCTCTTGAACCAATTGGTCCAGGAGCCGATTGCAAACGATGTGGTCATCCTGTTCCAGCCGGCAGAAGAAGGTCCGGGCGGAGCGCTTCCTTTCCGGGAATGGCTGAAGCACGATCAGCCGACCTTTTTGCCGGACCAGATTTTCGCGCTGCACATTGCACCGGAACTTCCAGCCGGAACAGTGGCCACCAAACCGGGCCTGTTGTTTGCCAACACGTCTGAACTTTTTATCGACTTGCAGGGCAAAGGCGGCCATGCAGCTTATCCTCATCTGACGGAAGATATGGCAGTGGCAGCAGCCTCGCTTTTGATGCAGCTGCAGACCATCGTCAGCCGCAATGTGAACCCGATGGATTCGGCTGTATTGACTGTCGGAAAATTGAGCGCAGGAACTGTGCAAAACATCATAGCGGAGCATGCGCGCCTTGAGGGCACCATCCGCACGTTGAATTTGGAATCGATGCTCAAAGTGAAAAAGCGGATTGAAGCGATGTGCCGGGCTGTAGAAGAAGCTTACAATTGCCGGGTATCCATAGATTACGGCTCCAGCTATTTGGAAGTCAACAACGATGAAGATTTGGCGGAAACGTTTCTTCAATTTGCGGAAAGCGATGAAGGCGTCAAAGCCGTGCGAAGCGAAGCGGCCATGACGGGCGAAGACTTTGGCTATTTTACAGAGCAGCTTCCCGGCCTGATGTTCTGGGCAGGGGTCTCTTCGGAATATGGCTTGCATCATGCCAAGCTCAATCCGGATGAAGCGGTTCTCGATATTCTGCCGAAATTTATCCATCGTTTTTTCAAAACAATTTAACGAACGGGCAGCCTGGCGCTGTCCGTTCTTTTTTCTGTGTGGAAGGAACTATTTCCTCCTTACAACGTACTACTTTATAGAGAGAAGAATAGGGGGTTCATTATGTTCAAACGACTGCTGGCACTCTTTGCATTTGCGTGTGTCCTGTTTTTATTTTTTATGCCGCAGGCATCACTGGCTGCACCTGAAATAACGATCAAAGCAGACGCCGGTCTGCAAAACAAAGTAAAGTATGAAAAAGGATTGCCGGTTCAGTTTACAATCACAAACAACGGCTCGGATTTCTCGGGCGAGCTGGTGTTAAACTACAGCGAAACTTATAGCCTCGGAGCTGGCTTATCGGTGCCGGTGGAATTGGCGGAGGGAGAAACCAAAACCATTCAAGTGGCCATTCCAGGATTATCCGATATGGTTTCAATGGGCGGACCTTCCACTCAAACGATCTTTTTGTATGAAGGCGGATGGGAAGATGGAAAGGCCATCAATTTTAAAGGCTCAAAATCCTTAAGCCCCGGCTTTTTTTATCCAAATTCCCTGTTTATCGGGACGTTGACGGATAACCCGGATCGGCTTCTGCCGCTGAACCAGATTTCTCCGGCAGGCAGCGAGTCGACACAAGTTTTCCACTTGAATCAGCTGAACCAGTATGCCTTGCCGACGGAAGCGATGGCATGGGAAACACTCGATTATTTGCTGATTGATGAAGTTTCCTACAGTGATTTGCCGGAAGCGGTTCAGCAAGCTGTCCTTCAGTGGGTGCAGCAAGGCGGCCATGTGGTGGCAGGCTCTACTGAAAACATCGCAGCATCCATGGGCAATCTCAGCAGCTACTTGCCGCTGGAACTTGGCGAAGAAGGCACTGCGGAAGTCCAGCCGCTGGCAAAACCGGTTCCAGCCTTTAGCGCTACAATCAAAGAAGGAGCGGATCCGCTCCTCGAAAAAGACGGGAAAGTGTTGGCCGCGCGCCAGAAAATCGGTGCCGGAAGCCTGATTCAGACCGGGTTTTCGCTAGGCGATCAAACGGTCAGTTCCCAGCAGGAATATGTGCAATTGATGGCCAATCTGCTGACGCTCAACACGAATTCAAACAGCATGATGACGCAAGGCGAATCGCTGAAGGAAATCATGTCTTACGAAGTGGGGAACGTCAATGAGCTTTTTGAGAGCTTCGCGGTTTCCAAAACGTTGGTCATGGGCATTATCCTGTTGTATATCCTACTGATTATTCCCGTCCTGTATATCGTCTTGAAAAAGCGGGACAAGCGTGAACTCGCCTGGGTCATCATCCCGGTTGCCGCTTTAGTCACGTCCATCGGCATTTTTGCGATCGGCGCAAAAGACCGCATTGCAAACCCGCAGATTCAGCAGACCGGCTTTTTTGAAGCCGACCAGGACAGCGGGTTAAACGGCTATTATATGAATACGCTTTTATCCAATCGCGGAGGCGATTACCATTTTGCTGCTCCGTCCGGAACCACGATGACGTTTCGCCAGAACACCCAGTTCTCTGAAGGGGCGCAGCAGCAATCTGCCATTCTGGAACAACAGGCTACACAGAATACGATGACTTTGCGCGATATGCGCTATTGGTCCGTCGGCTCCGTCATCGGGCAATCGTATATTGAAAAAACCGGAAACTTCGATATCCAATTGGCGGTGGAGAAAAAGACCATTAAAGGAACCATTCAAAACAATTTCCCCTTTGCGCTTGAAGATGTATCGATTTGGACGGGTACACGCTTGATGGCGTTAGGGAATCTTGCACCGGGCGAACAGCTGGCAGTGAACCAGACGGTGCAGTCGGATATTTTGCCTTCCGCTTCACCGATCAGCTCTACGTTCGCCTACCAGCCGATTGCCGATAAAGAGCAATTGAAAAAAGCCCGAAAACAAACCATTCTGTCAATGGCGTATAATCAGTTTAAGGACAATGAAAGCTCCCCTTATGTGGTCGCCTATACAAATGATGCCATCGTGCCGATTTCACTGGAAGACCAGCGCGCATCCGTTTCGGCTGTCCACTTGATCGCCCAGCCATTCAAGCCGGACGTCAATTTGACAGGGGAAGTCAGTTTGAACGCCGATACGTTTGAGCTGCAGGTCAGTGGATCGTCCTATTTTGAAAATGTGACAGATGACCCTTATCTTTTCTATATGGATAAAGGGAAATTCGAATTGACCTATGCAGTCACGGATGCAGTGGATTTAAAGAAAACCGAGTGGCAGGAATTAGCGGTCACTGCGGCAAAACAAAATCTGACGGTTTCCATACTCAATGCAAAAACGGGAAAAGCTGAAGAAATCAGCGGAAGCCAACAAAGCATCACAGAAGCCGTTGGCAATTACGTCTCGCCGCAAGGAGAAATCAAATTCGTCGTTGAAAACAATTCCGCAAATGGCGAACCTGAACTAACCATGCCGAAAATTAAGTTGAAAGGGGTGGTTGCTCCATGATTGAAACCATTGGATTGACTAAAAAATATGGTTCTTTGTATGCGTTGCAGGATTTGAATCTGACTGTGGAAGACGGCACTGTCTTCGGTTTTGTAGGCGCAAACGGCGCAGGCAAGTCAACCACTTTTTCCATTTTGGCCACTTTGCTGCAGCCGACTGCAGGAGATGCGTTTGTTAATGGCCTGAGTGTGACAAAAAATGCCCATGAAGTCAGAAAACAGATCGGCTATATGCCGGATTTCTTCGGCGTCTATGACCAGTTAAAAGCAGATGAATACTTGGATTTTTACGGTGCAAGCTACGGATTGAAACCGAGAGACCGGGAAAAATTGATTCCTCAATTGCTTGAACTCGTCAATTTAAGCCATAAACGCTACGAGTATGTCGATCTATTGTCGAGAGGGATGAAGCAACGGCTGTGCCTGGCGCGTGCATTGATCCACGACCCGAACATCTTAATCCTGGATGAGCCGGCATCGGGGCTTGATCCGCGTGCCCGTGTCGAAATGCGTGAAATCCTCCGGGAACTCAAATCGATGGGGAAAACCATCTTGATTTCTTCGCATATTTTGCCGGAACTGGCGGAAATGTGCGACAGCATCGGCGTGATAGATACCGGGAGACTGATTGCCCAAGGCTCTGTCAGCGAAATACAAGCACAGCTGCAAAGCGAAAAAGTGATGCGCGTCAAAGTGGCGGGCCTCGTTTCTGTAGTTTCGGCATTTTTTGAAAATGATCCTTTTGTTTCCCAAATCGTTGAAAAACCGGAAAACAATCTGATTGAATTCCTGTACCGGGGATCTGAAGAAGAGCAAATGGTGTTGCTGCGAAAAGCGATGGCTGCGCAGCTGCCGATCTTGTCGTTCGCTGAAGAAGAAACCGATCTGGAAGATGTCTTTATGGCGATTACGAAAGGAGCAGATGCCTCGTGAAAGCACTCCTGGCCAATCCGGTATTGATCAAAGAAATCAAATTGCGGTTCCGCAATCTGAAAAGTTTTACCGGCATCCTGTTTTATTTAATCGCAATGAGCATTTTTGTCTTCGGTTTTATCTTTATGACCACGACATTTTCCGGCAGCGGGTTTTTCCGTCCGGATGAAAGTTTTATGCTGTTTACGATGATGACCTATATCCAGCTGGGGTTAATCCTGTTTATTACGCCAGGGCTGACAGCAGGCGCCATCAGCACCGAACGGGAAAAGCAGACCTTGAATATTCTGCTGACGACAGCCCAGACTTCTTTCCAGATCATTTTCGGGAAAATGTCGTCTTCCGTTGCCTTTTTGTTATTGATGATTGTGGCGGGGCTGCCTATTTATAGTTTGGTGTTTTTATACGGCGGTGTATCGCCAAGCCAAATTGCGATCATCTTTTTGTTTTATTTCTTGACCTTGCTGACGATTGGCAGCATCGGCATCATGTTTTCGACGATCATCCGGAAAACCATCGTTTCCATGATTGCGACTTACGGGACCATGATATTCCTGACGGCAGCAACCGGATTTTTCCTGATCATATCGACCCAAATTTCGCAATTTGGCAGCACGACGCCGACGTTCTCGCCTTTCACTTACTTTTGGGCAAGCATAAATCCGGCGGTCGTCCTGTTTACATTGCTGCAGCCGGCCTATGCCCAGGAAATTCAGAACATGACTGTAGTGCCCTTGCCGCTCTGGGTCGGCTATCTGATAGTTTACCTGTTCATTACCGCGCTGGCTCTATTCTTGGCGGTCAAGCGTTTGCGCGTCAATATGTCTAAATACAAATAAGGAGGGATTTACATGAACAACCGGGACATTGCCGGCTTTGTCCAACGAGCCGGAAGACGACTGAAAAGTGTGCACGTCAGCCAATCGCTTCAAAAAGCGCTATTGATCGGGTTAACTGCGGCCGTTTTGCTGCTGTTCCTGTCTCGGTTGTTTATGCTTCCTTATTATGAATTTTATGCATATGCTGCCGGGGCACTGGCTTTATTGGTGTGGCTGGCATTTTCTATGCGCAATCTGCCGGACCAGCATCAAGCTGTCAACGAGCTCGACCGGTTTACTCCGCATAACCAGCTGCTCACGGCCTGGCAAACAGAAGGCACAGGTGAACTGGCAACTACACTTGTGAATAAAACCGCAGAAATACTGCCGCATAGTTATCAGCTATTTAAACAAGAACCGCGGCAGTGGCTGCTTGGCAAATGGCTGCTGGCTTCGTTAGCGGGTGCCGTGTTTTTAAGTTTGCTGCTCTTATTTCCAAGCACGCTGCAGCAAGAGGCGAAAGATGCGGAAAAAGAACTGGATTTAATCAGCCAGATTGAAAAACAAGTGGCCAAAATTGAAAAAGAAGCAAAATCCGAACCGCTGAAAAAAGAAATGAAGGAATTGCAAAAACAAGTGGCGGAAAGCAAAAAGGCCGAAGAGGCGTTAAAAGAAGTGATGAAAAAGCAGAAAGAGCTGGCTCTTCAAAAACAAAAATTAGCAGAAAGTAAAGGGGAAGCCGCACAGCAGGAAAGCAAAGAACGGGGAGAGGCTGCTGACAAGCTGGCTGAACAAGCCGGGAAAACCCAAACAGCCCTAAGCAATATGGGAAAACCCGTCAATTTGCCGCTGCAGCGCACCATCGCCAATAGCGACCCGGCAAAAGCCGGAAATGCAGAAACCCAAACCGGACAAGGCAGCAGCAGTTCTTCTGCTGCCGGCAACGGCGAGAATGCAGCGACTTCCTCTGGGCAGCCTGGAACCGGCCAAGGAAAAGGCGAGAGCCAAGAACAGGGCCAGGGCCAAGGCCAAGGCCAAGGCCAAGGCCAAGGCCAAGGCCAGGGCCAAGGGCAAGGCCAGGGACAAGGGCAAGGCCAAGGCCAAGGTCAGGGTCAAGGGCAAGGCCAGGGACAAGGGCAAGGCCAAGGCCAAGGTCAGGGACAAGGTGCAGGAACTGGACAAGGCAACCGAGAACTTTTGACAGTGCCTTCCCGAATCGGTGGGACAGGAGAAACGGAAGTCGACAGCGGCGAGTTAGGAGAAGGAGAAGCGGCGGATGAACAGGAAGCGGTTGTCCCTGCTGAACGCGGAGAAGTCCGCCCGTATCGTGACGTAGTCGGCCAGTATTCGGATTCTTATTTCTCCAGTGCCGAAAAACTGGAATTGCCTCCGGATTTGCAAAAAGTGGTCGAGCAGTACTTTTCTTCAATTGAATCAGAACAATAGAAAGCAGGGATGATATGACGTTTAAACCGGAACAATTCACTGAAATGAGCGGACGTTTGCAGGAAGTGCGAGAAGAAATTGGCCACTTTATCGTTGGGCAGGAAGAAGCAATCGAGTTTTCCCTTTATGCGATTTTGGCAGATGGCCATGCATTATTGGAAGGATTGCCGGGGCTCGGCAAAACGATGCTGATCCGCACGATTTCCGAAGTGCTTGATTTATCTTTTTCCCGAATTCAGTTTACGCCTGATTTGATGCCGACTGACATTACGGGAACCAGTTTGATTGAACGGGACGCTGACGGCCGCCAGCAATTCACGTTCCGGGAAGGGCCGATTTTTCACCAGATGGTGCTTGCCGATGAAATTAACCGGGCGACGCCGAAAACCCAAAGCGCACTGCTTGAAGCGATGGGCGAAAAGACGGTGACTATTTTAGGCGATACGAAAAAGATGGCGCGGCCATTTTTTGTGTTGGCCACCCAAAATCCGATTGAAATGGAAGGCACTTATCCCTTGCCGGAAGCGCAAATGGACCGCTTTCTATGCAAAATCCTAGTGGCCTATCCGACGCGTACAGAACTGGCCGAAATCAGCAGGCGGACTACAGGTTCACTCAACATCCACTTGCAGAAAAAGATGGATACGGCTGCTTTGATTGAAGCTCAGGAAATGGTGAAAGCGGTTTTGATTGCAGAAGATATTTTAATGGTCGCGGTGGATATGATCCAAAATACGCATCCTGCGCAATCGGAGTACGAGCCGGTGCGGCAGTTTATTCAATACGGCAGCGGACCTCGGGGACTGCAAAGTTTGATCCGTTTGGCAAAAGCGCGCGCATTGACTGAAGGCCGCTACCATGTGTCCATCGGCGATTTGAAACATGTGGCGAAACCGGTTCTGCGCCATCGCCTCCTATTGAATTATGAAGGAGAAGCGACGGGCATCAGCACGGATGAACTGATTGATTTAGTGGCGAGCGGTGCCGGAAGAGGCGTATTGAAATGACGGAACTGGGTCTGCCAGGAGACTGGATCACACGGATTGCACGTCTTTCCGTTGCCACCAAATCGAAAATCCGCGGACACCACAAAGGCTCTCACCGTTCTGCCCGTTTCGGTTCGTCCCTGGATTTTTCCGATTTCCGGGAGTACCATCCGGGGGACGATGTCCGCCATGTGGATTGGAATGTTTATGCGCGTACCGACCGTGTTTACATTAAGCGTTTTCTGGATGAACAGGAAATGCGCGTCCATCTCTTGATCGACAGTTCAAAGTCGATGGAAGGAAAGTGGCTGTTTGCCAAGCAACTGGCTTTTTCACTCGGGTTGATGGTGTTGAGCCATGATGACCGGCTGACTGTCTCTGCGGGCCAATCGGCCATTGCGCCGTTTCGGAAAAAAGGGAAATCAGCCCGAAAACTGTATGAGCATTTCATATCGAATTTGCCGCAGCCTGAGAAATTATCGTTTGCAAAAGATGCCAGTTTCTATGCGGCCAAAGATTCGACGGTATTGTTTGTGCTCTCGGACGGCTTAGAGCCGCTGGAAGACTGGCAGATTTTTTTTCGGCAAGTGCCCCGCTTTTCGCACGATGTCCGTTTTTTGCATTTGACGGTTGAAGAAGAACGGATGCCGGATTTTAAAGGCGATATGCGTTTGATTGACGAAGAAACGGGAGACGCCATTAATGTGACGATGACCAATCAGTCGTTGCAGACGTATTTAAATAAACGGAACGTGCACACCGAAGGATTGAAATCTTTATGCGCGAAGCACGGTGTGCATTATATGCAGATTGACATCGAAGAAGGCATTCAGCACGTCCTGTTTCAACAATTGGCACGGAAAAATTGGATTGAATGAGGTGAAGCGGCATGGGAATTGAAAACTGGGGATGGATCTGGACGGCATTCATGCCGCTGGCAGTCATTTTGTATTATTTTTTCCGGAAGAAATACAAAGACCAGCCCATTTCTTCGACATTGTTCTGGCAGGAAACGATGAAAGAAATTCAGGCTTCCCCTTATCTGAAAAAACTCCAGCACCACTTGCTTTTTTACCTTCAATTAGCCGCCCTTTTGCTGTGTGTATTGGGTCTTCTCCAGCCTTACTTCAATTCGGATACACTTGAAGGCAATGAATTTATTTTTGTGGTCGATACTTCAGCAACAATGCTTGCCGGAAGTCCGAGCCATTTTGAACAGCAAAAAGAAAAAATGGCCGGGTTGCTGCAGCAAACAGGCGGAAAACCGGTGACGATCGTGAAAACCGGCCAAAGCCCGGAAGTCCTGGTACGGGATGAACGGGATCTTGAAGTGCTGGAACAAGCGATAGAACAACTGCAGATCAGTTATGAAACTGCCCAGATGGAACAGACTTTGCTGTTTGCAGAAACGCTTGTCGACAGCGAGTCGACCGTGATCCATGTTTTTACGGACGCTCTTGACCGAACTGCTTTAGCAGGCAAAACAGATCAAGTGTATGCGGTACACGGCATCGGCGAGCCGCTGCGCAATGTGTCCATCCGCCAATTCGGTCTGGCGGAAACAGAAGGGGGCATGCGGGCGATTGTGCAAGTGATCAATGAAAGCAGCGAACCGATGTCCGGCACCCTTCGTTTATCAAATGGAGAAACAGAAAAAGAATCGGCTATCGAACTGGAACCGAAAGAAGAAATTTTGGCGCCTGTTGAAGGCTTGCCGGCAGGAAAGTTATGGGAGGCTACATTGGAGGTCGATGATGATTATAGCGCCGACAATGCCATGGCTTCTTATGTGCAGCAGCCCATCGATGCTGTTTTTATCGATTCCAGCCTCCACGAACTGGTGGCCAGCGGCTTTAGTTCGCTGGACATGAAAGTAACATCGCTCGCCCCGGACCAACTGGCAAACCGAAAAGGTGCGCCGATCGTCACCAACCAGACAGAGCTGCTGGCAGGAGATGCACCTGTCTTGTTGATGGGCAGAAACGATGAAACACCGAGCGAAGCAGCTGGACAAGTCGAAACAACTGACCATCCTTTATTCACATATGCGGCACTTGAAGAAGTATACGTTTCGCATCTCTATCCGGCTTTTGAAAACTATGAAACCATTGCCTCAATCGATGGCAAACCCTTTATCCAAGTGTCACCGGAAGGAGACCTTATTGTCCTGGCAGATATCCAGTCCACCGATTGGCCGCTTAGCCCTTCGTTTCCGTTATTTTTATGGAGCGCAGTCAATGAACTGGCAGGAAGCAAAAGCTTTCTCGGCTTTTTCCAGCCGAACGAACACCGTTCAGTAGCACTTGCTTCCGGTTCAGGGGAATGGGAAATCTTTAAAGACAGCAATTACATGGCTTCCTATCTTGAAGGGGAAGGGCCTTTTATCGCACCTGCTGAACCCGGCATCTACGATGTAACGAGCGGCAGCGAAAGCTTGAAAATGATTGTCCAGCTGAGCAATGAAGAAAAAACGCTTGAAACTGGATCAGCTTACCAAATCGGACAAGCAGCCAGTGAAGAAGAAACCGTCCGTTTCTCTCTCGTGCCAGGCATTTTGTTGTTCATTTTGATTTTGCTGGTGGCGGAATGGGAGGTGTACCGACGTGGAATTGCGCTTAGATAATCCATTGTGGCTTTGGCTGCTTGTACCGGTGATTGCTTATTTTGGGCTGCTCGGTTACCGCAACTTCAAAAAGTATGCCAAACTCTACCGCTTTGTTTATGCTGTACGCTTCCTGACCGCTGCTCTTTTAGTTTTTGCACTGGCAGAGCCGGCTGCATACCGGCCAGCGCAAGAAGAACAAATAATTTTCCTGATGGACCGCTCTGCTTCAATGGAGGGCTTGGAAGCAGAAATGGCCGACGCGATTGAAACAGTCATTTTAAATAAGAAGGATTCACAAAACGTAGGGGTTTACACATTCGCAGAAGATTTCCAGACGCTTTTGCCGGTTTCAAAAGAGCCGCGACCGCTGCCGAGAGAGCAGGCGCAGGGAGATGGGCGCCATACGAACCTCGCCCGTGCCATTGAATTGGCTGCCAATAGCGGCAACACGGATTTGGCGACGCGGGTTGTCGTTTTGACTGATGGCAATGAAACTCAGGCTTCCGCTCTTGAAAGCTTGAACCGGCTGGACCGGGACCGTGTGCAAATCGATGTTCTGCCGCTTCAACAAGCAGATAAAAATGATGCAGCCATTATCGGTTTCGAGACGCCCGCAGATGCCTTTTTAGGAGAAGCACAAGCGTTTTCTGTCACCATCGATTCGGACAAGGAAACAACGGGGCATTTGGTGTTTTCGCGAAACGACCAAGAATTTGGCAGGCAGAAAATTTCGCTTGTGGAAGGGGAGAATTTATTCTCTTATACGTATCCCGCGCCAGAGGAAGGGATGGCGAAATACGAAGCCCGGCTGGAACTGGAAAGTGATGCGTTCCTGGAAAACAACGCGTTGATCAGCATCACCGAAGTGGAAGGCAACCCGGAAGTGCTGGTGGTCAGCGGCAGTGAGGCCAGCCCGATTCCAGGAGTTTTGGACACGGAAAACATTCGCGTTACATCCATCACGGCCAATCAGCTGCCGGCGAATTTGTCGTCTATCCTGCAATACGATTCCGTCATTTTTGACAATGTTTCCGGTACATCAGTCGGCAGCCAGCAAATGGCAGTAATCGAGCAGGCCGTCCAGCAATTCGGAATGGGCTTTATGATGGTCGGGGGCGACCAGAGTTTTGGCCTCGGCGGCTATTTTAAATCGCCGATTGAACGGATTTTGCCGGTTGAAATGGAAGTCAAAGGCAAGCACGAACTGCCTTCGCTTGGCCTCGTCATTGTCATGGACCGGTCGGGCAGCATGGCAGGCACCAAAATGGAATTGGCGAAAGAAGCTGCCGCGCGCTCCGTAGAATTATTGCGCGAAGACGATACGGTGGGCGTTATTGCGTTTGACGACCAGCCGTGGCAAATCGTACCGACCGAGAAATTGGCAGATCCAAAAGAGGCAGCCGATAAAATTCTCTCCGTATCACCTGGCGGAGGAACAGAAATTTACCACTCCCTGGAAGAAGCCTATAGCCAGCTGGAAGATTTGGAATTGCAGCGCAAGCACATCATCTTGTTGACGGACGGCCAATCCTCGACTTCCAATGATTACGATAGCTTGATAGAAGACGGAAAAGACAAAAACGTCACCTTGTCGACGGTTTCCATTGGCGGCGATGCAGATAAAAATCTGCTGGAAAGCTTGGCAACAACAGGCAGCGGTCGCTATTACGACGTCACCGATGCCACCACCATTCCGGCCATTTTGTCGAGAGAGACGATCATGATGTCACGGACTTATATTGTCGACAAACCGTTCCAACCGGTTGTTTACAACAGCCGCTGGAACGATTTGTTCACGGCGGGAGTGCCGCAAATGAACGCCTATATTGCAACGACTGCGAAAAGCACAGCGTCTGTTGCGCTTGAAAGCGAAGAAGAAGATCCGGTGCTCGCGACTTGGAATTACGGCCTTGGAAAAACCATCGCCTACACGTCCGGAAGCGGCGGATGGAGCGGAGATTTCCAATCCTGGCAAAACTGGCCGGCATTCTGGAACCGCACCGTGTCCGAATTGCTGCCGTCTTTCGCCGAAATTCCTTTCTCGGTTACTGCAAAACAGCAAGGCGTGTATGCAATTGAAGACCCTTCCCGAAAATCAGCCATCATAAATGTCACAGCGGTTGATGAAAAAGGGAATGAAGTGCCGCTGAAAAGCGAACCGGTTGCACCCGGGGAAATTGAAGTCACGATGGACGCAGAACCCGGTTTGGTGTTTTTCAGTGTTTCCAATGAAAACGGGGCATCCTATAGAACGGGTCTGACGGTGCCATACGGCGCTGAATACAAGATCAGCAATCCGAATCTGCCGTTGCTCACAACGCTTGCTGAGCGAAGCGGAGGGCAGGTTCTTGGTTCCCTGGACGAAGCCATGCGGGACATTCCGTATGAAAGCGGAAGCCAAAAGCCGATTCAGCAATTTCTGCTGCTGTTGGCGATGCTGTTGTTTTTTGCAGATATCACCTTTCGACGGTTCGGGCTAAGAATGCCGATCCGGAAAAAAGAAAAGAAAGCAGAAACGGAACAAACTGATCAAACGATCGGCCAATTAATAAAAGCGAAAAAGAGAAGTTAATCTCTTTTTCGCTTTTTGTTTTGTCTTTATTCGCGTTTGTCGGAGCTGAACAGGCACCTTCGCTTTTCTTAGTTGTCCAGCTGCAGCGCCTAGCCCCTCGAGGTCGCTTCAGCCTAGCTCATAATGGCAAACACCGCCATTACAGGCTAGGCTTCCAGCGCTTGTCGGAGCTGAACAGGCACCTTCGCTTTTCTTGTTAACTTCGGCTGGCTGCTAGTAGCTGCTGTTTCTTGGAGGACCAGGTGTTGGCGATCAGGAAGCAGGTGATTAAAATGATGGCTCCGAAAATGTACGGGCTGCTCATATCAATATCAAAAAGGATGCCGGCTAAAGCCGGGCCGATCATATTGCCCAGGCTCATATAGGCGTTGTTCATACCGGCAGCGTAGCCTTGGTCGGTGCCGGCCAGTTTTGAAATCAAGGTGTTGATGGCCGGACGCAAGAGCGAAGCTGCTGTAAAGAATACGGTGGCCACAAGCAAAATTGTCCAAAATGTATGGACGAATAGCACACCAATCATGGCAGCGGCGGAAATCAGCAAATTGACGAGGATGACTTTCATCTCGCCATACCGCTTAAACAGCCAGTTGATGACGAATGTTTGGACGATGACCCCGACAAAACCGCCGACGGTAATTAAAACAGAAATTTCTTTTGGCGAGAAGTTATATTTCTTGTCCACGTATAATGCGATTGTCGACTGGAAGTTCGCCAGGCCGAAAGCAAAAATGAGCATGACAAGCAACATGACGAAATACGGGGTATAAACCGAGCGTTTTAGCTGCTGCAGCAAATTTTCATTTTTAGGCGGAACAGCCGGCACGGTCGGTGCGACATTCGGCAGCGCGATAAAAGAAATAGCAGCGGCCAGGATGGCAACAGTAGTTGCCACATAAAATGGGAATTGAAGGCTGACTTCGGCTAAAAATCCGCCGAATCCCGGGCCAACCATAAAGCCGAGGGACATAGAGGCGCCTAGCAGGCCCATCCCTTTTCCGCGTTCTTCAAACGTTGTGATATCCGCGACAAACGCCATCATCGGCGGAATCAAAAAAGCTGCGCCGAGGCCGCTGAAAAAGCGTGCCAGGTAAAGGATCCATAAATGGCTGGCTAAACCGAACACCAATTGGGAGAGTCCGAAAATGACCAATCCGAAGATGATGAGTTTTTTGCGGCCGTATTTATCTGACAGCTGGCCGGAAAGCGGGGAAAACAAGAATTGGGCTAAAGCGAATGTGGCAATCAACGTGCCAAGCGCCTGTCCAGCTACTCCAAATGTATCCAAGTATTCCGGCATGATGGGAATGATCAATCCAATTCCGCTCATTGCAATAAACATATTGAACATCAATACATATAAAGCAAATTTATTTGACTTTGCGGCCATATATTGTCCTTCTTTCGTCATTATTTCGTGTGTCTAAAAGTTTATCACATACGGGTCTAATTACAATACCCGGTAATCCAAGAAAAAAACAGGCAGAATAGTCTGCCTGTCAATTTTCCATATCCATTTTAAACTCAAGGAATAATTCGTTATAGATGCCAAGCATTTCAAGCCCCAGGTTTTCATACACTTCGAGGCGTTCCCGCAGCTCTTCAGGCGGGTAGAAGCGCTCGTCGCCAGTGACTTCCGGGTCCATTAAAGCTACAGCAGCTTGGTTCGGCGTCGAATATCCGACGTATTCCGTGTTTTGTGCAGCAGCTTCTGCATCCAGCATAAAGTTGATGAATGCATGGGCGCCATCCACGTTGCTGGACGTTTTTGGAATGACCATATTGTCAAACCAAAGATTCGAACCTTCTTCCGGAACGGAAAAGTCGATGTTTTCATTGACGAACATCATATCTGCCGCTTGGCCGGACCAGGTCAATGCGACTGCCGCTTCTTCCCGGCGCATCATTTCAACGATTTCATCGCCGATTACGGCTTTGATGTTCGGCCCTAAGGTTTTCAATTTATCGGTGGCTTCCCGAAGCTCGGACGCATCACGCGAGTTGAGGGAATATCCAAGGCTATTCAGGCCCATGCCAATGACTTCACGGGCACCGTCCACTATTATGACTTCCTGCTCGAGGCTCGGGTCCCACAAATCATCCCAGCTTTCAAAAGTCTGCCCTTCCAGAAGCGTCGGATTAAAGGCGATGCCAACAGTTCCCCAGAAGTAAGGGATTGAATATTCATTTCCCGGATCGAATGGCAAATCCAAAAAGTAAGGGTCGATATTTTTCAAGTTTGGAATTTTTTCCTGGTCAATCGGAATCAACAGGTCGTTTTCCTTCATTTTTTCGATGGCGTACTCGGAAGGCATGGCCACATCGTAGGAAGTGCCGCCTTGCTCGATTTTCGTCATCATCGCTTCATTTGAATCGAATGTTTCATAGACGACATTGATGTTCGTTTCTTCTTCGAATTGCGTGATAAGTTCCGGGTCAATATATTCGCCCCAGTTGTAAATCGTGATGGAGCCGCCGCCGCTTGTCGCTGAGCTTTTCTCAAGCGCTGACACACCGTAGAACAGCAGCGCGCAAACAACTAAAATGGCGACGCTAGTTTGGATAATGCTTTTCATAATTACTGGCCTCCCGTTCCAACGGTGCGTGCCCGTTGATTAAAGAAGTAATAGCCGACCACCAGCCCGAGCGTCACCACAAAAATCAAGGCAGAAAGGGCGTTGATCGTCAGTGTGATGCCGGCGCGTGCCATGGAATAGATTTCAACAGACAAAGTGGAGAACCCGTTGCCCGTCACAAAGAACGTAACGGCAAAATCGTCAAGTGAGTAGGTAAGCGCCAGGAAAAAGCCGGCGAAAATTCCAGGCTTGATATACGGAATGATGACGCGCGTCAAAATATCGCGTTTCGATGCACCAAGGTCCGCTGCGGCATCGATCAAGTTGGAACTCATTTCTTGTAGCTTCGGCAACACCATGATGACGACAATCGGGATGCTGAAGGCGATGTGTGAAATCAGTACGGAAGCAAAGCCGAGCTTAACGCCGATCATGGTGAAAAGGATCAGGAACGAAGCACCGATGATGACATCCGGGCTGACAATCAGGATGTTGTTGAGCGACAGCATGGCATTGCGCATTTTGCGGTTGCGCAGAAACACAATGCCGATAGCGCCAAGCACCCCGATCGCCGTCGCAATCAATGACGACAACAATGCCACAATGACGGTGTTCATCAAAATGATAATGAGCCGCGTGTCGTTAAAAACCGCTGCATAGTGCTCGAGCGTAAAGCCGTCGAAACTCGACATCGTGCCGCCGCTGTTAAACGAATAAAAAATCAAATAAAAGATCGGGGCGTATAAGATAAAGAAGACGGCCGCCAAATAGACTTTGCCCAGTTTACTTAACTTTCCCATGTTCAGCGCCTCCTTTATCTTTCTGGCCCGTCGCCATCATAATAATGAACATGAATAAAATCAGGAATACGGCAATGGTGGACCCCATGCCCCAGTTCTGCGTCACGAGGAATTGCTGTTCAATTGCTGTTCCCAGTGTAATGACTTTGTTTCCGGCAATCAGGCGCGTGATCACAAACAGGGACAGGGCAGGGATGAAAACTGCCTGCACCCCCGATTTCACGCCATTGATTGCCAGCGGGAAGACCACTTTCCGGAAAGTCATCCAGGAAGAAGCCCCAAGATCCCGTGAAGCATCAATAAGCGCCGGATTCAATTTATCGAGCGAGTTGAAAATCGGCAATATCATAAACGGTATAAAGATATAAACCGAAACGAAAATGAAACTGAAGTCGGTAAAAAGAATTTGCTGCTCGCCTATGCCGATCATGCTTAAGAATTTATTGGCAGGGCCATACAAGCCGAAGATGCCGATATAAGCATATGTTTTCAGCAGCAGGTTGATCCATGACGGAATGATGATGAGCAGCAGCCACAATTGCTTATGTTTTGTCTTTGTCAGCCAATAAGCTGTCGGATAGGCAATCAGGATGGAAAAGAACGTGATTAGAAACGCATACCAGAACGAACTCAAAGTCAGCCGCAAGTAAACAGAAGAAAAGTAGTTCTGGTAATTATCCAGCGTGAATTTGCCGTCCAAGTCCAAAAATGAATAATAGCCGATCAAAACGATCGGAGCGATGACAAAAAGCACAATCCATAGATAGTAGGGAACCATATAAAGAGGACGGGAATTATTTTTCATTAGCCATTTCTCCGTATGCTTCAAGCCGTGCATCGAATGCATCTTCACTTTCGTTCAAGCGCATGACGTGAATCGCTTCCGGGTCGAAAGCCAAACCGATCAGCGAACCGACTTCCGCTTTCTTCGTCGAATGCACGAGCCATTCGTTGCCCGCTTCATCCAAGGTGGAAATTTCGTAATGGACGCCTCGGAAAAGCTGCGTATCCACAGTCACAGCCATTTTGCCGTCGGCTACCGTTGTAATTTCAAGATCTTCCGGACGAATAACGATTTCCACATGTTCGTTCGGATTTAACCCGGCATCCACGCAGTCAAATTCTTTGTTGGCGAACCGGACCCGGTAATCGGCGACCATTTCGCCAGAGACGATATTCGATTCACCGATAAAGTCAGCTACAAAGCGGTTGATCGGCTCGTCGTAAATGTCGATGGGCGTGCCGCTTTGCTGAATTTCTCCTGCGTTCATAACAAAGATTTCATCCGACATCGCCAGTGCTTCTTCCTGGTCGTGTGTGACAAAAATGAAAGTCTTGCCTAAACGCTGCTGCAATTCGCGCAATTCGTACTGCATTTCAGTGCGCAATTTCAAATCAAGCGCAGACAGCGGCTCATCGAGCAAAATCACTTCCGGGTCGTTGACAATGGCGCGTGCAATCGCAACCCGCTGGCGCTGGCCGCCGGACATTTCCTGGATTTCCCGGTTTTCGTAGCCTTTCAAGTTGACGAATTCCAGAGCTTCTTTGACGCGGCGGTCGATTTCCGCCTTTTTCAGCTTCTTGATGCGCAGTCCGAATGCTACGTTTTCAAAAACGTTCAAATGGGGGAACAACGCATAGTCCTGGAAGACGGTATTTACTTGGCGTTCGTTTGCAGGCAAATGATTGACTTTTTTTCCTTCAATGTAAATATCGCCTGTAGTCGGTGTGATGAATCCGGCGATCAGCCGAAGAATCGTTGTTTTGCCGCAGCCTGAAGGGCCAAGCAGCGTGTAGAATTTGCCTCGTTCCAATTCAAAGCTGATATTGCTGAGCACGTTTCCGGCTCCTTCGTATTGTTGGGTGACGTTTTCAAAGCGGATAATAGGTGTGTCAGACATACGATACCTCCTGGTTTATAAATAAGATTGAGTAGCGACAATAATCATTTCGGATTTTCCGCTAAATGCATTGATTAATTGGTGGTGATCAGACGCTTCGTAGTAGAGCGAGTCTCCGGCTGATGCCAAATATTCCTCGTCGCCCAGCAGAAGCCGCACTTTCCCTTCCAACACGTAGATGAATGTTTCGGCAAGGGAAGGCTCAAACTGTTTGTATTGGCCTTTTTCCTGTAAGGTTAAATAGACGGGCTCCATTTCCTTCTTATTGGAAGTGGTGATCAGCCAGTCGATTTCATAGCCCATGTCTTCGTCGGTATGGATGGTGTGTTCATTTGTCGTAAAAACCACTTTCTTTTCCTTATCGGAGTCATCGAAAAACTCTCTTGGTGTTGTTCCAAGAACTTCTAGAAGGGAGAATAAGGTCTCAATCGAAGGGGAATTCAAATCTCGTTCCAGCTGTGAAATAAAACCTTTGCTGAGATCTGTGCGTTCGCCCAGCTCTTCTTGTGTTAACCCGTTTTTCAAACGTAGCCGTTTGATTTTGGTTCCGATTTGCATACTATTTCACCCGATTCAATTTAGTATAAGTAAACTGTGAGAAATGAAAGTTTAGTTAAAATAGATTTTAAGTTTACAAACAACATCTTTTATTATACAAAATCTTTGCTAAGATACAAGATATAATAATTATTTTGATTTCTTTAATCGTATCTATTGCTTTTTGCCATGAGTATTTACTATTATAAAGAAATGGTAAAAAAGCTTTGGTTTATATTAATTTTCCTTATCCAACTAAAATAGTGGATTTAAATAAAAATGAACGAGCCCGACCAATACTGTGGGAGTGATAAAAGTGAATGGCAAAATGAATTTTTTCTTGGATCCGAAAAATCGTGTTATCCAGAAATCTTCAATTATGAATTACAAACAGGACCAACAAGGCCTTTATTTAGTGGCGAATAAGAAATTTATTAACTGGATGGATGTCCATACGTATTGCCATACGTGTTTGTCCGCTTTGACCTTTGATGATGAATTTGATGCAAGCTATTGTTCAACATGCAACGAATGGCGTGAAGAAAAATGCAGCGACGACAGCTGCGAATATTGCGAAAGACGGCCCCAACGGCCACTAGATCCCCGCAGATAAGCGGGGATTTTTTATGGCATGTATGCAAACTGGCAGAATGTGATAAACTAATGCCAATTAGATGATTTGGGGGATTCATATGAAAAAAGAATTTGTAGTCATTGGCCTTGGGCGTTTTGGCGGCAGCATAGTCCGTGAACTGATCGAACAAGACGCAGATGTCATGGCGATTGATAAAGACACGGAACGGGTCGATGAATACGCTTCGATTGCCACACAGGCGGTAGTGGCGGACACAACCGATGAGGCAGTGCTGAGATCACTGGGCATCCGCAATTTTGAACATGTCATTGTGGCCATCGGCGAAAATATCCAAGCGAGCATTTTGACCACGCTGATGCTGAAAGAAATCGGCGTGAAAAAAATCACTGTTAAAGCCCAGAACGATTACCACGCCAAAGTATTGAGCAAAATTGGGGCCGACCAAGTAGTGCACCCTGAGCGCGATATGGGCATCCGCATTGCCCATAATATGCTCTCCAACAATGTGTTGGATTACCTGGAGCTGTCTGATGAGCATTCCATTGCCGAGATTCAGGCCAACGATAAACTGGCAGGGCGGACATTGATCGGACTTGATATCCGGGCAAAGTATGGCATCAACATTGTGGCCATCAAACGGGACGGAGAAATTCTTGTATCGCCTCAAGCTGATATGGAAATTGAGCTGAGAGATGTGCTGATTATTATCGGTTCAGACGCCGATATCAACCGCTTCGAGAAAAAAGTATTGAACTAAACAGCGGGAAAATGAAACCCCGCCCGTGTCAGAAACTCCTGACGCGGACGGGTTTTTTGGCATAAAAAAGGAAGCTCCGGAAATTCGGGGCTTCCTTTTTCAGTTCGTAGTCACTAACATTTTTCTGATGGCCAGCTGCAGCCCCGAGGGACTGAGACAGGCGCTTTAGTTTTTCTAGACTTCCATGATGATCGGCAAAATCATTGGACGGCGTTTTGTTTTTTCATACAAGTACGGTCCGAGAACGTCAGAGATTTCGTTTTTCAGCTCTGTCCATTCGGTGTTTTTGCCATGGATTTTTTTATTGAGGTGGCGGTTCAGCATTTGCTGAGCCTCGTAAATCATGGTGCCGGATTCGCGCATATAGACAAATCCGCGTGAAATGATGTCCGGTCCGGAAACCATTTTGTTTTTCTCCATATCGACGCTGACTACAACAATCACTAGCCCTTCTTCGGAAAGGACGCGGCGGTCGCGAAGGACGATATTGCCGATATCTCCAATTCCGCTGCCGTCGATGTAAACATCGCCGGAAGGAATGCGGCCGGCAACCGAAGCTTCATCCTGGCCTAGTGCCAGAACATCGCCGTTTTCCATGATGAACGTGTTTTGTTCCGGAACGTCGCAATCTACAGCTAATTGGGCATGCATTTTTTGCATCCGGTATTCGCCGTGGATCGGCATAAAGAATTTCGGTTTGATCAAGCGCAGCATCAATTTGTTTTCAGGCTGTGAGCCGTGGCCGGAAGTATGGACGTTATTCAACGAACCGTGGATAACATCCGCTCCTGCGCGGAACAACAAGTTGATGGTGCGGTTTACGCTGCTCGTATTGCCCGGAATCGGGGAAGACGAGAAGACGACTGTATCATTCGGCTGAATCTGGATCTGGCGGTGTGTGCCGTTGGCAATCCGTGAAAGGGCAGCCATCGGTTCACCTTGGGACCCGGTACATAAAATAAGCACTTCATTTGCCGGAAGGCGATTCAAAGTCTGTGTATCGACAAACGCATCTTCCGGAGCATTGATGTAGCCGAGTTCGCGGCCGATGGTCATGGCATTATCCATGCTTCGTCCGAAAACCGCGATTTTGCGGCCTTGGGCAACAGCTTCATCGGTTACTTGCTGCAAACGATAGATGTTGGAAGCGAAAGTGGCGAAAATCAGACGGCCATCAACTTTGCGCATGATGTCCTTGATCGACTCTCCGACTTTGCGTTCCGACATGGTAAAGTCGGGAACTTCAGCATTCGTACTGTCTGAAAGCAGGCACAGAACGCCTTCGCTGCCGATTTGAGCCATTTTCAACAAGTTGGCAGGTTCGCCGACTGGAGTAAAGTCGAATTTGAAATCTCCTGTATGCACAATGTTTCCTGGCGGCGTTTTGACAACTACGCCAAAAGCATCGGGAATACTGTGGGTCGTGCGGAAAAAGCTGACGGAAGTTTTTCTGAATTTAATCACGTCATCTTCTTCAATTTCAATCATTTTGGTTTGGCGAAGCAAACCGTGTTCTTCTAATTTTTTGCGCAGCAAGCCCAAAGCGAGTTTTCCGCCGTATACCGGAATATTAATCTTTTTCAAAAGATAAGGAATTCCGCCGATATGGTCTTCGTGGCCATGAGTGACAAACAGCCCTTTAATTTTATCTGCGTTTTTAACGAGGTAAGTATAATCCGGAATTACATAATCGATTCCGAGCAAATCGTCTTCCGGAAATTTAATGCCGGCGTCAATCAGGATGATTTCATCCTGGAATTGGACACCATACGTGTTTTTGCCGATTTCGCCTAGTCCGCCGAGGGCGAATACAGCAGTCTGGTCATTCTTTACAAACTTCATAATTAGTCCAAACTCTCAACTTTGAAATTCTCGCTGGCTTGTTCGTAAGCTAGGTGATTTCCTTCAAGCAGCTGAATGAATTCAATGTTGTAATTGCGGTCTTTAAGGTGGAATCTGACCTCACGCTCGGTTGATGCTTCTACATAGAGGCTCTTTGTGTTTTCGCGAACTGGTACCTCTGCACGGTTTTCCTGGTATAATACTTTAAAAATCATATTTTGCTCTCCTTTTGCACGTTCAATTAAAATCACTTTCTTTATATTATCATGACATTGTTTTAAAATAAAGAATAGCCCTCCTATTTATTCAGAAGGGCTAAACAAGGTCAAGCGATTTTCTTTTTGTTCATAATGCCGTTCAGCTGTCTGAGCAGTCTTCTCCGAATACGTTTCAGTTTCAGCATGGCTATCTCACTCCTTGAGGGTATTATACTGTATTTTCTGATAAATGTAAAGAATAGAGCCGATTTGGGCACAAAAAAATTAGAATGGAGAATGATGAATGGGTAAATTATTGTTGTTGGACATTGATGGCACATTGATGAATTCGAAAAAAGAAATTCCCCAAAGCGCTAAAGATGCTTTGATCCAGGCGCGGGCAAATGGGCACGAACTGGCGATAGCTACAGGCCGGGGGCCTTTCATGATCAAACGCGTGTTGAGTGAGTTGAATATCGATACCTTTATTACGTTCAATGGTCAATACGTAGTCAATAAAGGAGAACTTATACATAAAGAAGCGTTGGATACCGATACGTTGTCCAAAATTGTGGAATACGCGGAACAACGGGACCATCCCATTGTGTTTCTGACAGATGAACGCATGGTGTCTACCATCGATTACCACCCGGATATTGACGAAGGCATCAAAAGCCTGAAATTTCCACACCCTGCGATGATTGAAGACTTCCATTTGGAGCACGAGGTTTATCAGGCATTGCTGTTCTGTGAAGAAGCGGATCAGAAGCAATACCATGAAACATTCGGCAATATGGAATTCGTGCGCTGGCACCGGGTTTCCTGTGACATTACGCCGGGAGGCAGAAGCAAAGCGAGCGGCATCAAGCACCTGATCAAAGCGACTGGCCACGGCATTGAAGACACGATAGCCTTCGGAGATGGCCTGAACGATGTGCAGATGATGGAAATTGCCGGTGTCAGTGTGGCAATGGGCAACGGCGAAGAAGAAGTCAAACAAGTAGCGACTCACGTCACTGATCACGTCGACAACGACGGCCTTGCCAAAGCATTTAAACATCTTGGATTGATTTAAAAAAGAGACTCGGATTATTCATCCGAGTTTCTTCCTGCTTGTTGAGAAAGAAATAGAAAAAATTTTTTTTGGAATATTACCGATATTCCGCAAACCAGCTGCGCTTGCCGCGGGCGATCCGCCAAGCCTCCTCAGGTGCTTCCGCACCTTGCGGGGTCTCGGCTGTCTCGCTTTCCCGCAGGCGTCTCCGCTGGTTTGCTCCATATCGACAGTAAACTGTGAATAAAAAGCATGTATACTCATCTACTCTTTCTAATAAAAACAATTCTTTATGAAAAGAGTGAGCCGAATGAAGCGGAAAGTGGCGAGAATAAACATTGTGCTCCTGTATCGCTTCGCTAGCTTCGTCGCAAACAAGTCTGCTTCACAGTCTTGTTTCCTGCGGGAGCAGCACGAGCTGAAGACCCTGGACTGAGCAACGCGAAGGAAGTGGCTGAAGCGGGGCCCGCGGAAAGCGTCCACTTGGAGCGAAATGCCTTAAAGAATGGAATGTTTCTCGACAGCCTAAAAGAGACTCGGATTATTCATCCGAGTCTCTTCCTATTGCTATGGCATTTTCAATTTCTGCATATGGATTTTTGGGATTGATATGGTCGAAGAACATCACGCCGTTCAAGTGGTCAAGTTCGTGCTGGAAAGCGATGGCCGGCAAACCTTTTAAGCGCATTTTGTATTCTTTGCCTTCTATATCAAGTGCTTTGATGGTAACGCGTGCATAGCGGGGAACATAGCCTGGAATTGCCCGGTCAACAGAAAGGCAGCCTTCGCCGGCTGCTAAATACGAGCGTTCAACGGAATGGCTGACGATTTTCGGGTTGATGGCAATCAGGCTCAAGTTCTCGCTGGAAGTTTCATCGAAATGCAAGGCGAAAATCCGTTTTGGTGCATTGACCTGCGGCGCGGCAATTCCAACGCCGGGGCGCAAATCGTATTTTTTGATCATTTCATCGTTCTGGCTATTTACAACATACTCCAACAAGTCTTCCGCCAGTTTCCGGTCTTCTTCGGAAAGCGGAAAGGCAACTTCTTCTGAACGTGCCCGGAGAGTAGGGTGGCCTTCGCGTATAATGTCTTTCATCAATATCAAGAGTATTCATCCTTTCATTAAAACCACTATATTTAAGTATAGCGCAATCCGCCGTGCTGGGAAAAGAAA
This sequence comes from Planococcus glaciei, assembly GCF_900099655.1. Taxonomy (GTDB): domain Bacteria; phylum Bacillota; class Bacilli; order Bacillales_A; family Planococcaceae; genus Planococcus; species Planococcus glaciei. Next base: position 66,228 of record NZ_FNDC01000007.1, on the reverse strand, counting down.
AAAGCCGTTGCCGCCGGTTGTGTTTTTCAAAATCAGCTATTATAGTTGATTTAAGCATTAAGGAGGGTTTGGCATGAAAAGAATCGTTTCAGCCGGCATTTTTACAAGTGTGCTGCTTTTGAGTGCATGTTCAGGCCCGGCAGCAGGAGAGCAATTGGACGCTGTGTTAAATGATACATTCGATGCTGAAAAAGAGTATCGGGAAACGCAAAAAAAGATGGAAGAGCTTGAAAAAGACGAACAGCAATTGTTCGAATCGATCATGGCTTTGACGCAGGAACAGCAAGACGAAGTGGACAGCAAGGCGGAAGAAGCACTTGCTTCAGCACAAGAACGGCTGGAACTTCTGGCAGCTGAAAAAGAATCCATGGGCAATGCCCAGGAAAATTTCAAAGAAATCGATACGGTCATTGCAGAAACGGATGACGCTCAGCTGAAAGAAGAGCTAGGTTCTTTGAAAGAGAAAATGCAGGAACGGTTTGATGCCCACGGCCAATTTACGGAAGCATACGAAACCTTGAACGGCCTTCAGCAGGAATTGTACACGATGCTGATGGACGAAGAAACAGAGCTCAAGACGATGCAGGAAAAAGCCCTGGAAGTCAATGAACAAAACACAGCCGTTCAGGACGCTGTTACAGCATTTAATAACAGCACTGAACAATTCAATGAAATGAAAAATCAAATTGTGGATAACTTGAAAGAGAATGAATAAAAAGCGGCCGCACCGGCCGCTTTTTTCTGTGCTATAAAAGAAGAAGGATTTATAGGCTGTTTTATAATACAGGTGTCAACCGTGCACTAATACAGTTTTCGTGGAACCTCGTTTCTTAATGGCAAAAAATGCTTGTTTAATATAGGTTCGCTATGATTGACCGAGCAAATCATCTAACGTATACTGAGTTAGAATGTGCAATTGTATTACTAATTGAATATAATAATTTTAATACAGATAAAGGAGAGTTGCTTTTATGGCTGCGAAAAAATCACAGCAGTTCGATCCAGTGGAAACGCTTAATGCAATCGAAGAAAAGTTTGAAATGGTTCAAGTTCTTAATGAAGAAGGCGTCATTGTCAATGAAGAGGCAGATCCGAAGTTGTCAGATGAGGAGCTTCAGGAATTAATGAGCCGCATGGTTTATACGCGTATTCTTGACCAGCGCTCCATCTCGCTTAACCGCCAAGGCCGTCTAGGCTTCTATGCACCGACTGCAGGACAGGAAGCTTCACAATTGGCTTCTCATTTTGCTCTTGAGAAAGATGATTTCATCTTGCCGGGCTACCGTGATGTTCCTCAATTGATTTGGCACGGCTGGCCGCTTCACCAGGCTTTCTTGTTCTCGCGTGGACATTTCATGGGGAACCAAATGCCTGAAGGCTTAAACATTTTGCCGCCGCAAATCATCATTGGTGCCCAGTACATCCAGGCAGCTGGTGTGGCACTTGGCATGCAAAAACGCAAAAAAGAATCAGTAGCAATCACTTACACAGGTGACGGCGGTTCTTCACAAGGGGATTTCTACGAAGGAATCAACTTTGCGGGTGCTTTCCGTGCACCGGCAATCTTCATTGTGCAAAACAACCAGTATGCAATTTCTACTCCGCGTGAATTGCAGACTTCTGCTAAAACAATTGCTCAAAAAGCTGTTGCCGCAGGTATTCCAGGCGTCTTGGTAGACGGTATGGATCCATTGGCAGTTTATGCTGTTACGCGTGATGCACGCGAACGCGCAGTGAAAGGCGACGGGCCGACTTTGATCGAAACACTTTGCTACCGCTACGGACCGCATACGATGGCAGGGGATGACCCGACACGCTACCGTACATCTGATATCGACAGCGAATGGGAAAAGAAAGATCCATTAGTCCGTTTCCGCAAATACCTGGAAGCAAAAGGCTTATGGAACGAAGAAAAAGAAAACGAAGTAATCGAGCGTGCTAAAGATGAAATCAAAACAGCAATTAAAAAAGCTGACAGCGCACCGAAACAAACAGTAACAAACTTACTTGAAATTATGTATGAAGATGTTCCATTCAACGTGCAGGAACAGCTGGAAATCTACAAAGCGAAGGAGTCGAAGTAAGCGATGGCACAAATGACTATGGTTCAAGCAATTACGGACGCTCTCAGATTGGAATTGCAAAACGATGAGAACGTTCTGATTTTCGGAGAAGACGTCGGAAACAACGGCGGGGTTTTCCGTGCGACTGAAGGGTTGCAAAAAGAATTCGGAGAAGACCGTGTCTTTGATACACCTCTAGCAGAATCCGGAATTGGCGGTTTGGCAATCGGTCTGGCATTGCAAGGATTCCGTCCGGTTCCAGAAATCCAGTTTTTCGGTTTCGTTTATGAAGTAATGGATTCGATCAGCGGACAACTGGCTCGCATGCGTTTCCGCAGCGGCGGCAGCTTGAATGCACCGGTTACCATCCGTTCTCCATTCGGCGGCGGTGTTCATACACCGGAAATGCACGCTGACTCTTTGGAATTATTGATGACTTCACAACCAGGATTGAAAGTGGTTGTTCCGTCTACTCCTTACGATGCAAAAGGATTATTGATTTCTTCAATCCGCGACAACGATCCGGTTATTTTCCTTGAGCACTTGAAACTTTACCGTTCAGGACGCCAGGAAGTCCCTGAAGAATCGTACACGATTCCACTTGGCAAAGCGGACATTAAACGCGAAGGGAAAGATATTTCCATCATCGCTTATGGCGCTATGGTACAAGAAAGCTTGAAAGCTGCTGAAGAACTTGAAAAAGAAGGCTATTCTGCAGAAGTGATCGATCTTCGTACAATTCAGCCATTGGACATCGAAACTCTTGTGGCATCTGTTGAAAAAACAGGCCGTGCCATGGTCGTACAAGAAGCCCAGAAACAGGCGGGGATTGCTGCAAACGTAGTGGCAGAAATTATGGACCGCGCGATTTTAAGCCTGGAAGCACCGGTACTTCGCGTAGCAGCGCCAGATTCGATTTTCCCATTCTCGCAGGCGGAGCAAGTTTGGCTTCCGAACTCGAAGGATATAGTAGAAACAGCGAAAAAAGTTCTAACGTTCTAATAGTTGCGTAAAAGGAAGGGTGAAACTAATGGCTTTTGAATTTCGTTTACCGGATATCGGAGAAGGTATCCATGAAGGTGAAATCGTAAAATGGTTCGTCAAAGTCGGAGATACAATCGAAGAGGACGACATTCTATTTGAAGTGCAAAACGATAAGGCAGTTGTTGAAATGCCGTCGCCAGTTACTGGAAAAATCGTGGAAATCATTGTTGAAGAAGGAACGGTAGCCGTAGTTGGAGATGTATTGGTTCGCATTGAAAGTGATGATGCAGCCGACAACGAAAGCGCAAGCACTGAAGAAACTTCCGCTCCTGAAGAAAAACAGGAAACGGAAGAGCAAGTGCAAGCGGGAACTGCCGAAGCTGCTCAAGACGTAGAAAAAGAATCAGTAAAAGAAGAACAGCCTAAAATGGGCGAAACCGGTGCTGGTGCTCAGCCTCAGACTACTTCGCAGGATCCGAACGCGCGTGTAATCGCGATGCCTTCTGTCCGTAAATTTGCACGCGATAAGGAAGTCGACATCACACAAGTTTCCGGTTCTGGAAACAACGGCCGTATCCTGAAAGAAGACGTTGAAGCATTCTTGAACGGAGGCCAGCAACAAGCAGCTGCACCAGCTGTAGAGGAAACAGCGCAAGCGGCTCCGCAGGAAGAAACAAAAGAAGTGAAAGAAGCTGCACCAAAAGCGGCTCCGCTGCCGGAAGGCGAATTCCCGGAAACGCGCGAAAAAATGTCCGGAATGCGCAGAGCAATTGCGAAAGCAATGGTTCATTCAAAACACACGGCTCCACACGTAACGCTGATGGACGAAGTCGATGTAACCGAACTTGTTGCTCACCGCAAAAAGTTCAAGGACATTGCAGCAGAAAAAGAAATCAAACTTACTTATTTGCCATACGTTGTCAAAGCGCTAGTAAGCACGCTGCGTGAATTCCCAGCGTTGAATACATCGTTCGATGATGAAACGAGCGAAGTAATCCAGAAGCATTATTACAACATCGGGATTGCTGCTGACACCGAAAAAGGCCTCTTGGTGCCGGTTATCAAGAACGCTGACCGCAAGTCCGTCTTTGCTATTTCTGATGAAATCAATAAGCTTGCGACCAAAGCCCGTGATGGAAAATTAAGCCCTGCAGAAATGAAAGGCGCTTCTTGTTCTATCACAAATATCGGTTCCGCTGGAGGCCAGTGGTTCACTCCGGTTATCAACCATCCGGAAGTTGCGATTCTTGGAATCGGCCGCATCGCTGAAAAACCTGTAATTAAAAATGGTGAAATTGTTGCCGCTCCTGTGTTAGCATTATCATTGAGCTTCGATCACCGTATGATTGATGGAGCAACGGCGCAACATGCGTTAAATCACATTAAGCGTTTATTGAGTCAACCTGAATTACTATTAATGGAGGCGTAAAACTTATGGTAGTAGGAGATTTTCCAATCGAAACAGACACGCTCGTCATCGGTTCAGGCCCTGGCGGATATGTAGCAGCTATCCGTGCAGCGCAAACTGGACAAAAAGTAACAATCGTTGAGAAAGAATACATCGGAGGCGTTTGCTTGAACGTCGGATGTATTCCTTCAAAAGCCTTGATCTCTGTAGGTCACCGCTTTGAAGAAGCGCAGCACTCAGATGCTATGGGCGTTGTTGCCAAAGAAGTTTCTTTGAACTTCGAAAAAGCGCAGGAATTTAAAAACGGCGTTGTGAAAAAATTGACTGGCGGCGTAGAATCGTTGCTTAAAGGCAATAAAGTGGAAATCGTCCGCGGTGAAGCTTATTTTGTTGATGATACTTCAATCCGTGTCATCACTGAAAACGCAGCACAAACGTACAAATTTAAAAATGCGATTATTGCTACAGGATCACGTCCGGTAGAAATTCCAACTTTTAAATTTTCGAAACGTGTCATCAATTCTACTGGAGCTTTGAACCTTCAGGAAGTACCAGGCAAACTTGTCGTAATCGGCGGAGGTTACATTGGTACTGAGCTTGGAACAGCGTACGCAAACATGGGATCCGATGTAACGATCCTTGAAGGCGCACCTGATATTCTTGCTGGATTTGAAAAACAAATGACAGCAATTGTTAAAAAAGGCTTGAAGAAAAAAGGCGTTGAAGTGATCACGAAAGCGTCTGCTAAAGGCGTGGAAGAATCAGAAAACGGCGTTACTGTATCTTATGAAGCAAACGGCGAAGAAAAGACAATCGAAGCGGATTACGTTTTGGTAACTGTTGGACGCCGTCCAAACACAGACGAAATGGGTCTTGAAGAATTGGGCCTTAAAATGTCTGAGCGCGGTTTGATCGAAGTTGACAAACAGTGCCGTACAAGCATTTCGAATATCTACGCAATCGGTGATGTTGTTGCTGGCCTTCAATTGGCGCACAAAGCATCATACGAGGGCAAAGTAGCTGCTGAAGCAATTGCAGGAGAAAAATCAGTTGTCGATTACTTGGCAATTCCAGCAGTATGCTTTACAGATCCTGAACTTGCGAGCGTCGGTTTGACCGAAGAGCAAGCAAGAGCTGAAGGATTTGAATTCACTGCTGCTAAATTCCCATTCGGCGCAAACGGCCGTGCGTTGTCATTGAATGCTCCAGACGGTTTCGTGAAATTGGTTTCACGCAAATCGGACGGCTTGCTTCTTGGCGCTCACATCGTGGGAGCTGGCGCATCCGATATGATCGCTGAACTAGGCCTTGCTATTGAAGCAGGCATGACAGTTGAAGATATCGCGATGACAATCCATGCTCACCCGACATTGGCTGAGATTACAATGGAAGCTGCGGAAGTAGCTCTAGGAACTCCAATCCACATCATTAAGTAATAGTGAAAGAAGCCCTGCAGCTACTTATGCAAGGCTTCTTTTTTCTGTGGTCCGATTATGGTAAAATTTGTTCAATGAAGCAACTGGATGGGGGAGAGGGCATGGTACATACAAAAGGGGTTTTACTGGCTGCCGCACTGGCTCTTTTAACAGCCTGCAATGCAGAAAATGCTGAGCCAGAGACGGAAAAAGGAACGCCTGATACCGAACAGGCCGTTCCGGAAACGACTGAAAAAGATCCAGAAGAAAAAACTGAGGTAGAACAGACGGAAGTCCCGGCGGAAAAGGCGGAAGAACCTGCTAAGTTGGCAGCTGAACCCAAATACCGCCTCAATCCGGCAAACTGGAATATGGAGCCGATTAGCGATGCTCCCGCGGAAGCGGTTTTGATTACGATAGACGATGCCCCGGCAGACCATTCCGTAGAAATGGCGGAAACTCTTAAAAAATTGGATGTTCCAGCTATTTTCTTTGTCAACGGCCATTTTTTGGACAGCGATGAAGAAAAAGCGAATCTGAAAAAAATTCACGAGATGGGCTTTGCCATCGGCAACCATACTTACAACCACAACAATTTAAAAACGATCGGCGAAGAGCAGCAGCAGGAAGAAATTTTATCGCTGAGCGAGGCGGTCGGGGAAATAATTGGAGAAAAGCCAAAGTTCTTCCGTGCGCCGAACGGCTCGAACACAGATTTCAGCAAAGCGTTGATTGCGCAGGAAGGCATGCTGCTGATGAACTGGACATACGGCTATGATTGGGAAAAACAATACATGGATGCTGCTGCCTTGACGGATATCATGGTGAATACAGAATTTCTGCGGAACGGGGCGAATTTGCTGATGCATGACCGCGAGTGGACAGCGCAAGCGTTGCCAGGCATTATTGAAGGCTTAAGAGCAAAAGGGTATTCCTTTGTCGAACCTGATGAAATAGAAGGTGTAAAGTAAAGACAAAGGCCAGGGAGTCAAAACTCCCTGGCCTTCAGACTGTCGAGAAACCCTGACAGTCATAATTATTCCGCTTCAGGCGGACGCTTTTCGCGGGCTCGCGCCGAGCCGCTTCGTCGCTTTGCGACTCCAGGGTCTCAACGGCTTCGCTTTCCCGCAGAAGTCGCCGCCTTCCGCTTCATTCATTTTTCCTGCTTCTTTACAGGGATTCATATGTAAAGAGGAATCAAAATGAAGCACACCTTGGTTGTTTGCCTTCCCTTGATATGGAGCAAAACAGCGGAGATGTTCTGAAGGGAATTTTTCTATATCTTTCTCAACGAGCTGAAGGCCAGGGAGTCAAAACTCCCTGGCCTTTTGTGTTTCAACGAATCGCTTGCTGTTCTTTAATGACGCGCAGCTTTTTCAATGTATCGTCTTCAGGCCCCTGAACTGGAAGCCCCGCTTTCACGTTCATATCGATATAATTGATGTTTTCCTGTGTAATGATTTCCCCAGGGATGAAAATCGGAATGCCCGGTGGATAAACCATGATGAATTCAGCCGAAATGCGGCCAACCGCATCTTCGATGGAAATGACTTCCGTTGTGGCATAAAAAGCATCTCTTGGCGTCATGGCGAGCCTTGGAATATCCGGCAGCAGCACCGCAGGTTCAATGATAGCGGCTTCGCTTTCAAATGCCTCGCTCATCCGCTGCAAAGCGTTAATCAAAAGATTGAGCTCTTTGCGCGTATCCCCGATGGTCACTAAAGCAAGGATATTATAAAGATCGGACAATTCAATTTCAATATTGGCATTTTCTCTCAGCCATTCTTCCGCTTGATGGCCTGTAATGCCAAGGTTTTTGACACTGATCAGCAGTTTCGTCGGATCCATATCGTAAGTAGCGGACGTATTTAAAATCTCTTTGCCGACGCAATATAAATGAGGGATCTTATTGATCCGTTTGCGTGCATCCTGCGCCAGCCGAATTGCCTGGTCGATCAAATCGTAGCCATGGATCGCCAGTTGTCTGCGGGCGGTATCGAGTGACGCCAGAATCGGATACGATGTGGAAGTGGTGGTCAGCATGGACAGCGTCGATTGGACGCGTTTTGGTGAAACCAGCCCTTCACGCACATTCAAAACAGAACTCTGCGTCATGGATCCTCCCAGTTTATGGACAGAAGTGGCTGCCATATCAGCTCCGGCAGCCATCGCCGATACAGGGAGCGCCTTATGGAAATGGATGTGGACGCCGTGGGCTTCGTCGACCAGCACCGGAATGTCGCGGCCGTGCGCAATGTCCACAATGCGTTTTAAATCAGCGGCTACGCCGAAATAAGTCGGGTTGATGACGAGTACGGCTTTAGCGTCCGGATATTCCACCAAAGCCTTTTCAACAGCTTCTGCTGAAATGCCATGGGAAATGCCCAGTTCCGTATCCACTTCCGGATGGATAAAAATCGGAATGGCGCCGGCAAATACAATAGCGGACATAATTGATTTATGGACGTTTCGCGGTACCAGGATTTTATCATTCGGGCCAACGACGCTTAAAATCATCGTCATAATGGCACCGCTTGTTCCTTGTACGGAAAAGAACGTATAATCTGCCCCGAATGCTTGGGCAGCCAATTCTTGAGCTTGTTTAATGGCGCCTTTAGGTGAATGAAGATCATCTAAAGGGGCAATGTTGATTAAGTCGATGGATAAAACATTATCGCCGACAAATTCCCGGAAAGCCGGATCGACGCCTTGCCCTTTTTTATGTCCAGGAATATGGAATTGTATTGGGTGCCGGTTACGGTGCTTTAGGAGCGCATCGAATAACGGAGTTTCTAATTGAGACAATGGTAACCCACCTCACTTTATAAAAATGAAAACAAAAAGAATTATAGCACGTTGCGCAAAGCTATACTATAAAAATAAAAGGAATTTGGCCGGTTCTATCGAATACAGAAAATGAAGGGGAGGGAATACATTAGATGAATTTTCAAACACGGGTAACAGACTTATTAGGGACGGAGCTGCCGATTGTTCAAGGGGGGCTTGCGTACTTGGCGTATGCTGAACTGGCGGCTGCCGTTTCAAATGCAGGAGGGCTCGGCCAGATTACAGCAATGAGCTTATCGTCTCCAGAAATGCTGCGGGAGGAGATCCGGAAAGTCAGGCAAATGACAGACCGGCCATTTGGCGTCAATTTTGCTATTGGTGAACACGGCCGGGCATTTTCACACATGCTGGAAGTGGCGATTGAAGAAAATGTGCCGGTCGTGTCAATGACCGGAGGGAATCCGACGCCAATTTTCGATCAATTGAAAGGCACTTCGATAAAAAAATTGGTGCTTGTCGCAGCGAGGCGCCAAGCGCAGAAAGCGGAAGAGCTAGGAGCGGATGCGGTCATGGTTGTTGGGCATGAAGGCGGCGGCCATTTAGGGCGGGATGACATCGGCACGATGGTGCTGATTCCGCAAGTGGTGGATGCTGTCTCAATCCCGGTCATTGCTTCAGGGGGAATCGGCGACGGCCGCGGCTGGATGGCCGCTCATGCGCTCGGTGCAGAGGGAATTGAGATGGGAACCCGTTTTATCGCAACCAAAGAATGTGTCCATGCTTCAGAAGTTTATAAAAAAGCATTGATTGAAAGCACAGAAAGCGATACGGTTATTATTAAGAAAAGCATCGGTTCGCCTGCCCGGACTTTGAAAAACAGCTGGACCGATAAAATTCTTGAAATTGAAGCTGCTACACCAAATTATGAAGCATTGCGCAATTATGTCAGCGGCGAGGCCAATAAAAGGTATATATATGAAGGAAACCTGGATGAAGGGTTTGGCTGGGCCGGCCAAGTCACCGGTTTGATCAAAGATGTACCGACTGTAGCGGAACTGCTGGGCCGGATGGTCGGCGAAGCGGGAGAAATACGCAAAAGATGGGCGATTACACCATGAAAGTAGGGATGAAAGATGGATTATTCTTATCCGTTTTCTATCGACTGGACAACAGAAGAAATCATTGACGTCGTAACATTTTTCGAAGGAATTGAAATGGCTTACGAAAAAGGGATCAAACGGGACAATATCATGGCGCGTTACCGCCGTTTTAAAGAAATCGTCCCTTCTATCGCGGAAGAGAAAACGTATTTCCGTGAATTCGAAGAAGAAAGCGGCTATGCCAGTTTTCCGGTGATCAAAGAAATGAAAGCCAAAAACGACAGCGATGTCATTAAAATTAAAAAAAGATAAGTCTGCTGATTTTAATAGTAGAACAAAAGAAAAATGCCACAGCTCAGCGCTGCGGCATTTTTTCTTTCTGTAAGAGGGTCTTATAAACAGGCAAAAGAGCCGCAAAGGTTTCTTCAGCAAATTCTTTGAACTCTTCTTCGCTCATTTTGATGGCTTCTTCTTTTGAAATATGGCGGCCGATCACAAATTCGCCTTTTTTGACATCACGCAAACGGACAATCAGCTTGTTCAACTCGCCATCTGCCATTTCGGCCAATGGAGCCGCATCCGGTTTCATATGGTCGCCTGACACGACAAAACCTTCCGGCAAAGCAGCAATTGCTCCTTCGTCCAATAAGTTCTGCGCCATTGTTGTTTTATTTGGGGCTTCGTATATGACCGCTAATATGATGAAAATGTGGCTGCTCCATAAACCGATCTGGAAGTGGGGAACCGCTTTATAGCCTCTTTTATGCGGCGCAAAAGCCACCCAGCTGTCATTTGGCGGATTTACCGTACGGCGCATATGCTTCGCTACATGCGGGAAGAACTCATCTCCGGTTGTGGCTGAAAAAAATGAAGAATAGTGGCTGCCCAATTCTTCGAATTTCGGGCGCACCCGTTCGATCAGCAATCCCATCCGGGCTTCAAGCCCAGGTGTATTAAATACTTCAAAATCTTGCTTATTCCAATAGGACGTCAACTTTTTTCCTCCTTTATCTGTTTTACAGGTTTCATTTTAGCGAACTTTGGGAAGAAAGAGTATAAATAAGTTTTTCCTAAACGCCATTGGGGTATTGATTTTTATAGCAATTATATTTATAATAATCTGAATTATCGAAATGCGGAGAGAAAGGGGTGCTTATTATGAAACAGATGATTCAAATCATTCGTAAAGCCGAAATAGAGAAAGAGTATATTAACGTCCTGAAGCTTGAACTGGATTATGAACTTGCTTCATTGTTTGATGCCATGCAGCTTAAAGACAGCCGTGAAGCAGATAAAAGCAAAAAACGGCTCCATGAAATTTATGTAGAACTGGAGGCACTTCATGCGCTCTGATAAATCCATCACATAAAGGCGTTTACTGTGAACAGACAGTAGGCGCCTTTTTCGTTATAATGGAGAGAAACAAGGAGGCGGGGCATATGGAATTGCATGCAATGGATTTATACATCAAATCATTGATCAAAGAAGCGGGGCACCGAATCCGGAATTCGTTTATCAGCGATATTACGATTGAAACGAAGTCCGATGCCAATGATTTGGTGACGAATATTGATAAAGAAATTGAACAATTTTTTATTGAACGGATACGCCGGGATTATCCCGGGCACCGCATTTTTGGGGAAGAAGGGTTTGGAGACGATATCCAGCACCTGGAAGGCGTTGTTTGGATGCTTGATCCGATTGACGGTACGATGAATTTTGTTCATCAGAAGCGCAATTTCGCGGTTTCCCTAGGCGTTTACGAAAACGGAACAGGCCAGCTCGGATACATATATGATGTTGTCAATGATGATTTGTATTATGCAGTGCGCGGGGAAGGCGCTTATTACAACGATGAAAAATTGAAGCCGCTGATTGACACTTCCATTGCGGAATCGATTGTCGCCATCAATGCCAGCTGGCTGGCGCCAAACCGGTATTTGGACCATGAAGCAGCGATCCGTCTTGTCCAAACTGTACGCGGAACGCGGTCCTATGGGTCGGCTGCGCTTGAACTGGCGTTCCTGGCGAGCGGCCGCATAGATGCCTATGTATCGATGAGGCTGTCTCCCTGGGATATTGCGGGAGGCGCCGTTATTGCAGGAGAAGTAGGGGCGGTCATGACCAATTTCAAAGGAGAAGCCGCGAACCTGCTCAAACAAGACACGTTCATCGCAGCCAATCCTTCGATACACAATATTATGTTATCGGACTATATTCGGTTAAAATAAAAGAGGATGCGATTCGTCGCACCCTCTTTTTGCATGATTAAAGTAAACCGGCTTCCCGCATTTCTTTTTTCTTTTTAAAGCCCATGCCCATGATGCCGCAAAGAAGCAATACCGCCAAAAGGATCAAAGGGATGCTGCGCAAGCCGACTGCTACGCCGATTCCTGCCATTGCCAAAAGTGCCGCCAATGAATAAAATACGAAAATCCATTTTATGTCTTTCAAACTTTTTCCTCCTGCACTGTTTGCTTGAAATAAAATCGTAGGGTTTTCTCCCCATATGTGCTATACTAACACAGTTATGGACATGAAAAAAGAATATTGGAGTGAAAGTATGACTAACTTACGAAATGATTTAAGAAACATTGCTATTATTGCCCACGTTGACCACGGTAAAACAACTTTGGTGGACCAACTGCTACAGCAGTCAGGGATTTTCCGTTCAAATGAACACGTTGAAGAACGTGCAATGGACTCAAACGATATCGAAAGAGAACGCGGAATTACCATTCTTGCGAAAAACACTGCAATTCAATACAAAGACGCTAAGATCAACATCTTGGATACTCCTGGACACGCCGACTTTGGCGGAGAAGTGGAACGTATCATGAAAATGGTTGATGGTGTTTTGCTTGTAGTAGATGCTTACGAAGGCTGTATGCCGCAAACCCGTTTTGTTTTGAAAAAGGCATTGGAGCAAAATCTGAAGCCAATCGTTGTTGTAAATAAAATTGACCGCGATTTCGCTCGTCCGGAAGAAGTGGTTGACGAAGTAATCGAATTGTTCATCGAACTTGAAGCTAACGACGAGCAGCTTGAATTTCCGGTTGTTTTTGCCTCAGGTATGAACGGTACTGCAAGCCTTTCATCTGATCCTGCAGATCAAGAAGAAAACATGCAGGTTATTTATGATGCCATTATGGAACACGTGCCAGCGCCAATCGATAACAGAGATGAGCCACTTCAATTCCAGGTTGCACTTCTTGATTACAGCGACTACGTAGGCCGTATCGGAATCGGACGCGTATTCCGCGGAACGATCGAAGTGGGGCAATCGGTTGCCCTTATGAAATTAGACGGATCTGTCAAAAACTTCCGTGTTACGAAAATCCACGGTTTCATGGGTCTGAAACGTGTTGAAATCCAAAAAGCCGAAGCGGGCGATTTGATTGCCATCTCGGGTATGGAAGACATCAACGTAGGTGAGACGGTTTGTCCGGCTGACCATCAGGAAGCATTGCCGATTCTTCGCATTGACGAACCGACTTTGCAAATGACTTTCCTAGTCAATAACAGCCCATTTGCCGGCAAAGAAGGTAAATGGATCACTTCACGCAAAATTCAGGAACGTTTGGATGCACAATTACAAACGGACGTGTCATTGCGTGTAGAAAATACAGATTCACCTGATGCTTGGATCGTTTCCGGCCGCGGGGAATTGCATTTGTCGATCTTGATCGAGAACATGCGCCGTGAAGGTTTCGAACTTCAAGTATCTAAACCGGAAGTAATCGTCCGCATGGTTGACGGCGTTCGCTGTGAGCCGGTTGAACGTGTACAAGTTGACGTGCCTGAAGAATATACTGGAGCCATCATCGAATCATTGGGTGAGCGCAAAGGTGAAATGCTGGATATGATCAATAACGGAAGTGGACAAGTGCGTTTGGTATTCAACGTTCCTGCACGCGGCTTGATCGGTTACACAACTGAATTCTTGACGCAGACTCGCGGATACGGAATCATCAACCATACATTCGATAGCTACCAGCCAGTCGCTTCAGGGCGCGTCGGCGGACGCCGCCAAGGTGTATTGGTTTCCATGGAGCGCGGAAAAGTTTCAACTTATGGCTTGATGGGCATCGAAGACCGCGGAACTGCTTTTGTTGAAGTAGGCGCTGAGATTTATGAAGGCATGATTGTCGGCGAACATAACCGCGACAGCGATTTGACAGTGAACATTGTTAAAATCAAAGCTGCGACAAACATCCGTTCAGCAAACAAAGACCAGACGACTACATTGAAAAAAGCTCGTTTGATGAGTCTTGAAGAAGCACTTGAATATTTGGCAGATGATGAGTATTGTGAAATCACTCCGCAAAACATTCGTTTGCGCAAGAAAATTCTTGATAAAAACGAACGTGAGCGCATGGCTAAGAAAAAGAAAGTTGCCATCGAAGAATAATGAACTAGGAAGGGTGTAATATCTGTGGGAGACGAGCAAGCTTTTGTCTATGACAGTATGTATCCCGTAGCCCGTGTTTTATATGAGAATTTGCCGAATTACACCATTGCAGGCTATGCACTTTTTGCAGTCATCTTCCTGCTGTCGGCGTTCGTATATAAATTGGGGTTCGCAAAAAAATTATCGATCGGGAAAAATGCGGTCATTACGCTTTTCCTTCTGGCTGGTGGGCTGGGGCTGACATTTTTAGCCTTCTTCCTGCCGGTTGTAGAAGGACTGGTCATTGCCGCACTGATCTTGATTCTATACAAAATACGCTTATGGCGTGAAAAACGCGAAAACGCTGCTTCTCATTGAGAAGCAGCGTTTTTTCGTTCAAAGGTTTTATAGAGAATCGGCAATGCCAATGCATAGGTCAGATGTGCAAACATCCAGTACAGGATGGCTCCGCCGTCATTTAATGCCGGCACATCCGGACGCACTGCAAGAGCGGCAAGCGGGAAGTAAAGGAGGAAAAACGGGATGCACATGGCCAGGCTGAACAAAACCAGCTGGCCGAATGTGTAAGGTCTCCGTTTCGCCAGGTAGACATATACAATGCTAATTAGCAAAGATATGACCAAGTGGAAAGCGAATTCAACAGGTTCAGACCAATTGATTCCTCCGATCAAGGGAATAAAGTCGACGTTCAGCAACAACGTATAAACTTGTTCCCCTGTAACGGCTTGAATCCATTTCAGTAAAATTCCCAAAAGCAAACCGCTCCAAAATCCGATCCACAGGCCTTTTAGCAGCTTCATCAGAAGTCGTCCTCAATTCTGCGGGAACTTCTGAAGAAATGGAAAGAGCCGGTAGCAAGCCGTTCTTTTGTTCTTTCTGTAATGCGATCATGGCAAGCTTTGCACATATGTGTGTGGATCGGCCGGTTCCGCAATCGTTTGGCTTCGAGTGTATCGTCAACCAGTTCTTCGATGGTGTCGCATATAACACATTGTACGCGCATGGCGGTTCACTCCTATTCGACTCGGATCGCTAAAATATGTGTAATGGGATTTTCTTGGTTGGATCCATCAGGAAGCAGGACATGGACAGGGCCGTCTTCTTTCAACGGCTTGCCGTTGTCACTGAATTTGAAAATCAGTTCGTTTGCTGCTTCTATTGGAAATGCGTATTCGCCGTTGGCCGACTCAAAAACCACTGTTTTTGCATCAGCCGAAGGCTCTGCATTTTTTAAAAAAGGAGCGAATTTGATGCCGTAAGTGCCAGTAATCATTTCGTTTTTTTCCTGGCGGCTGTATCTTTTTTCGGTTTTCAGCGTCTGTGGCACCGTAGCGCCTTCCATGATTTCGCGGGACCAGTGTTCGCCCATGCCGCGTTTGTATTCTTCCATCTCGTCAATTTCAACACGCTCTTCATCAAAATAAGTATCCAAGTCAATCCGGCGGTCATCAAAAATCCAGACAGTAGGATCTAGTGCGATTTTAAACTTCACTTCACCTTTAAAAGGTACGATAAATTCCATTGTAAACCCTCCATCATTTAATCCATCTTTTATAAGTATACCTTTTCCGCGCAAATTGCTAAAGGGATTAATACTAAAGGCGATAGACGCTTGCAATTTTGGCGTTTTGCAGATACACTTTAAACAGGTTAATAGAGATAAATATCATTAAATGGGGGAGTCCTCATGGAACATACAGAAGAACAAACTTACCAAGTTAAGGCTTTGGAACTCCTCAAAGCGGATGCCGAAAAAATTGAGCAATTGATTAAAGTCCAAATGGATAATTTAACATTGCCTTCTTGCCCCTTATATGAAGAAGTGCTCGATACACAAATGTTCGGACTTTCACGTGAAATCGATTTTGCTGTAAAGCTTGGGTTAATCGAACGTGAAATTGGCAAAAATTTAATGGATACGCTAGAGAAGAAACTTTCGATTCTGCACGACGCGTATACAAATAAATGACTTAAAACTCAAACGAAACTTGTTTGAGTTTTTTTACTAATCTGATAAATCGAGGTATGGAAATGAAAACTTATTTTAAAAAGTACACCAGATATTTGGACTATCCGCTTTTATTTGTTTACATCGCATTAACGCTTTTCGGGCTCATTATGATTTACAGCGCCAGCATGGCCTGGTCCGTAAACTATTACGATGATGCACCAAACCGCTTTTACATACAACAATTGATGAACTTGGCCTTTGCATTCCCCGCCTTTGCAGTTGCCTCTATTTTCCCATACAAACACTTCGGCAAGAAATGGATGATGAAGCTTGTGTTGGCTGTCATCTTTATCGGACTCATACTTGTCCATTTAATCGGATATGAAGCAGGGGGCGCCAGAAGCTGGATTGATCTGGGCTTTGCAAATATCCAGCCTTCTGAAGTCGCCAAAGTCGGCATTATTTTCTATTTGGCTGGTGTTTTCTCCAATAAATACAAAAAAGGCAATATCAATAATTTAAACGAATCGATTGCTCCGCCAGTCATCATTCTGACGCTGGTTTTGCTTTCTGTATTCCTGGAGCCCGATTTGGGGTCCATGATGATTATCGGGGCAGTCGGCTTGTCGGTAATGGCAGCGAGCGGCATCAGCATCAAATTTTTTGCGAAGATGGCTGGCTGGGTTGCAGTTGGATGTGCAGTGTTTATTATTCCAATTATGCTTTTTGCATCAGACATCATTTTCACGGAAAAACGCTTGGGGCGCCTGGATGCCTTTTTCAATCCGTTTTCAGACGAACTGGGCTTTGGGCTTCAAATCGTCAATGGGTATCTCGCAATAGGCTCGGGCGGGCTTAGCGGACTCGGGCTGGGGCAATCCATCCAAAAACTTGGGTATCTTCCGGAACCGCATACGGATTTCATCATGTCGGTAATTGCTGAAGAACTTGGCGTACTCGGAGTGATTTTCGTTCTGGGCGGCCTTGCCTTTATCGTCTTGCGCGGCCTTTCAATTGCGATGACGACCAAAGATCCGCTTGCCCGCACGCTTGCTGCGGGAATTGCGAGCATGATCGGAATCCAGACTTTCGTTAACTTAGGAGGGTTAACCGGCCTTATTCCCTTAACCGGCGTAACACTTCCTTTTATAAGCTATGGCGGAACGTCCGTAATTTTGTTATCGTTAGCTATGGGAGTATTGATGAATGTTTCCATGGTCCACAAATTCGAAAAATCGAAAAAGTAAAGGGTGTGCTGCGGTGTGAAAACGATTAGCAAAATTCTAGTAGCAAACCGCGGAGAAATCGCAATTCGGGTTTTCCGCGCTTGTACGGAACTGAAAATTCCAACAGTTGCAATTTATTCACAGGAAGACAGTGGTTCCTATCACCGCTATAAAGCGGATGAGTCTTATTTAGTCGGCAAAGGCAAAAAGCCGATTGATGCGTATTTGGATATTGAAGACATTATTCGGATCGCCAAAGATTCAGGGGTAGATGCCATTCATCCAGGTTACGGTTTTTTATCCGAAAATGTTCATTTTGCGCGTCGTTGTGAAGAAGAAGGCATTGTCTTCATCGGTCCGACTTCTCAGCATTTGGATATGTTCGGCGACAAAGTGAAAGCACGCGATCAGGCAATAGCAGCCAATATTCCGGTAATTCCAGGAACAGACGGCCCTGTTGCATCTCTTCAAGAAGTGGAAGAATTCAGCAAGACAGCTGGTTTTCCGTTAATGATCAAGGCATCTCTAGGGGGCGGCGGCCGCGGAATGCGCATCGTCCGAACGGAAGAGGAGCTGGCTTCAGCCTATGAACGCGCCAAATCCGAAGCGAAAGCCGCTTTCGGATCTGACGAAATGTATGTCGAAAAATTTGTGGATAAGCCAAAACATATCGAAGTTCAAATTTTAGGGGACGTCGAAGGGAACATCATTCATTTATATGAACGCGATTGTTCCATACAACGGCGCCATCAAAAAGTGGTGGAAATTGCACCTTCCAATTCAATCAGCAACGAACTGAGAAATCAGATTTGTGATGCTGCAGTAAAATTAATGAAAAATATCGATTACATAAATGCGGGAACGGTTGAATTCTTAGTTGCAAACGACGAGTTTTACTTTATTGAAGTTAACCCCCGCATTCAAGTCGAACATACAATAACAGAAATGGTTACAGGGATCGATATTGTGCATGCGCAGATCAAGATTGCCCAAGGGCATTCCGTGCACAGCGAAGAAATCGGAATTCCGGCTCAGCAGGATATTCCGTTGAACGGGTTTGCGATCCAGTCGCGTGTAACGACGGAAGATCCGTTGAATGACTTCATGCCGGACACCGGTAAACTCATGGTTTATCGCTCAGGCGGCGGTTTCGGTGTCCGTTTGGATGCAGGAAACGGATTCCAGGGCGCAGTCATTACGCCATTTTATGACTCTTTATTGGTAAAAGTTTCGACATGGGGCAACTCATTCAAAGAAGCAGCTGCGAAAATGGACCGCAACTTGCAGGAATTCCGGATCCGCGGCATTAAAACCAATATTCCATTCCTGGAAAATGTCGTTCGCCACAAGAATTTCATCAATGGTGAATTTGACACAAGCTTTATCGATTCAACGCCGGAACTGTTTCTTTTCCCGGTCCGCAAAGACCGCGGAACAAAACTGTTAACGTATATCGGAAATATCACAGTCAACGGTTTCCCGGGCATTGAAAAGAAAAAGAAACCGATTCATGCAGCGCCGAGAATACCGGAAATGGATTTATCCGTACCGGCACCGCGCGGAACAAAGCAGATACTGGACGAACAAGGTCCTGAAGGCCTGACAAAATGGATTCACGAACAAAAGGAAGTTTTGCTGACGGATACGACTTTCCGTGATGCCCACCAGTCATTGCTTGCGACTCGCCTGCGTTCGCATGATATGTTTGCGATAGCGAACGAAACAGCGCGCTTGCAGCATGATTTGTTCTCGATGGAAATGTGGGGAGGCGCAACGTTCGACGTTTCCTACCGGTTCCTGAAAGAAGATCCATGGCAGCGCTTGATCAAATTGCGTGAGCAGGTTCCGAATGTATTGTTCCAGATGCTGTTCCGCGGCGCCAATGCTGTCGGCTACAAGAACTATCCGGACAATGTCATCCGTGATTTTGTCCGCAAATCAGCAGAAGCCGGAATTGATGTATTCCGTATTTTCGATAGCTTGAACTGGATCAAAGGCATGGAAGTGGCTATTGATGAAGTTCGCCAAAGCGGAAAAGTGGCAGAAGCCGCAATATGCTATGCCGGTGATATTCTGGACCCAAGCCGCGATAAATATACGGTTGATTATTACAAGAAAATGGCTAAAGAACTAGAAGCGTCCGGTGCACATATTCTGGCGATCAAAGATATGGCAGGGCTTTTGAAGCCGGAAGCTGCGTATCGCCTGGTGTCGGAACTGAAAGATACCGTTTCCTTGCCGATTCATCTTCATACACATGATACGAGCGGCAACGGCATTTACTTGTACGCAAAAGCGATTGAAGCAGGTGTAGACATCGTTGATACGGCTCTTGGCAATATGGCAGGGCTTACTTCACAGCCGAGTGCAAACTCCCTTTACTACGCTATGAAAGGCAGCGGGCGTGAAGTACGGACCGAAATCGAGTCGATTGAAAAATTGTCGCATTACTGGGAAGACGTCCGCAAATATTACAGCGATTTTGAAAGCGGCATGAACAGCCCGCATTCAGAGATCTATGTGCACGAAATGCCGGGCGGCCAGTACAGCAACCTGCAGCAGCAAGCGAAAGCGGTAGGGCTCGGAATGCGCTGGGAAGAAGTCAAAGCGATGTATTCACGCGTCAACATGCTGTTTGGAGATGTGGTCAAAGTGACGCCTTCTTCTAAAATTGTCGGAGACATGGCGTTGTTCATGGTCCAAAATGATTTAGATGAAGAAACCGTCATTACCCGCGGCGAAACGATCGACTTCCCGGAATCCGTCATTGAATTCTTTGAAGGCTATATCGGCCAGCCGCACGGCGGATTCCCGGAAGAGCTTCAGCGAGTCGTCTTAAAAGGCCGCGAAGCCATCACAGTCCGTCCGGGAGAATTGCTTGAACCAGCGGACTTTGATGAAATCAAAAAGACCTTGTTTGAACGGTTGGAGCGGCCGGTAACGAGCCAGGAAGTTTTGGCGTACGCTCTTTATCCGAAAGTTTTTGAAGAGTATACCGTGACAAACCAGCAGTTTGGCAATGTTTCTGTGTTGGATACTTTGACGTTCCTTTACGGAATGCGCTTAGGCGAGGAAATCGAAGTGGAGATCGAAAAAGGGAAGACCTTGATGATCAAGATGGTGTCTATCGGAGAACCGCAAAAAGATGGCCACCGGACCATCTATTTCGAACTGAACGGCCAGCCGCGTGAAGTGAATATCCAGGATATGACGGTGGAAGCCGATGCTTCGGCAAGACCGAAAGCTGACATGAAAAACGAATCCCATATTGCAGCAACTATGCCGGGAACCGTTTTGAAAGTGGTGGCGGAAGTAGGCGCCAAAGTGAAGCGCGGCGACCATTTGATCGTAACCGAAGCGATGAAGATGGAGACGACGGTACAAGCACCATTTGACGGCGTCGTCAAAGAAATCCATGTTGGAGCGAGTGAAGGCATTTCAAGCGGCGATTTGCTGATTGAAATGGAAAGAGTTTAAAAAAACAGCCAGCGCAAAATGCGCTGGCTGTTTTTATTTGGCTTTGGCTCTGCTTCTGGATACGAGCAGAATCATATAGCATAGCAATCCGAACAAGAGTGAAATCAGCAGCGAGTGTAGAAGGGCTACTGCCAAATTCAATTTGGTCAAAACTACGAGCATTCCGGTAGTGGCTTGAAGCACAACAATGATGAAGGCGATGATCCAGCCCCAGTAAATGACGCGCTGTTCTTTGTAATTCTTAAACGCGTGCCAAGCGATGTAGGCCAGCCACAATACGATCATGCCGGCAGCAAAGCGATGCCCCATTTGAACCCATTCGTACATATTGTTTGGCAAAGCGAACTGGTCGTTACGGCATAGCGGCCAGTCTGAACAAATCAAACTGGAATCTGTATGGCGCACAAGAGCTCCTGTGTATACAACAATGTAGGAATAAAGCGTAACTCCAATGGTGTGGATTCTCAATTTCCGTCCAATAACCAGTCGGTCAGCATCAAATTTCCGGTCCACTTCAAAAATCAGCAAAGTCAGAAGCAGCACCGAAGCAAACGAAATCAGCGAGATTCCGAAATGCAGCGCGAGAATGAAATCACCCTGCCCCCACAATACTTGTGCAGCTCCGATTAAGGCTTGCAAGACCAAAAAAAATACGGCCATGACGGCTAAGAATTTCGTTTCACGGATATGGCCATATTTTCTCCATGCCCATACCGCTAATACGACGATCAAGATGCCGACTGCGCCAGTCACGAGGCGATGCGAAAATTCAATCAGGACTTCAGCGGTGATTTTTTCTGGAATCAATTCACCGTTGCAGCTTGGCCATGACCGGCCGCAGCCCATTCCGCTTTCGGTTTTGGTGACAAGTGCACCGCCAAGCAGGATCAATAGCATGCCGATGGTTGCAGCTACCGCAAACCATTTTATATATTTACCTTGTTGCAAGAATGTCACCTACTTTTTCATGTTGAAACTTATTTATACGTCCGTTCCCTGCATACTCGATAATATCGAAAGTCGCTGCAAAACACAACGGAAAATGGGGAATAGCCGAAACTTTCAAGATTTAGACATATTACGAAAGGCTTCACAAACTGTTCAAAAACAAATTTTTTTCTATCTTAAAATAACTAGTGCACTAAGGTATGATGAATAGAGCATATTTCTGAGGCAAATTACATGAAAATCATTGCTTTTATCGGGAAATTTCAGTTTGAAGTAGAAAAACAACTGGAATTTAGATATAGTTATGGTTAGCGGAATATGCTTACAACTTTGAAAGGAGGGGGTTATATGTCAAACAGCCGGTCTTTGTCTGCGGAAACTCATGAAGCAGCCGAAACCACCACTTTTCTCCAGGATTTTCTCGCGTTGATCAAAATCGGGATTGTGAATTCCAATTTAATTACCGTTTTTACGGGACTGTGGCTTGCGTTTCAGTTTTCCGACAGGCATTTCCTGCAGGAGATGGACATCCTCGTCTATGCATTGGTCGGGTCTGCATTCATCATAGCGGGTTCTGCTGCGATGAATAATTACATTGACATGGACATCGATCCATTGATGGCGAGTAAGAAAGCGCGTCCAACTGTAACAGGAAGATTTAAGCCGTCTGCTGTCTTAGCGCTCGCTTCGTTTTTCATCGTTATAGGCGAAATATTTTTGTTCTCTGCTTCTGTCTCTGCTGGTTTGTTCGGGCTTGCAGGAATTTTGGCTTACGTAGTCCTCTATTCCATGTGGTCCAAAAGAAAACACGTCAGCAACACAATTGTAGGGAGCATTTCGGGAGCCATTCCGCCGCTAATCGGTTGGGCTGCAGTTGAACCGACGCTCGGCTGGGGCGCATGGGCATTATTCTTAATTATGTTCGTTTGGCAGCCGCCACATTTTTATGCATTGGCTATGAAGCGCACTGAAGAATACCGTGCAGCCGGCATTCCGATGCTGCCTGTGGTCAAAGGCTTCCACCGCACTAAGAAATCTATGCTTGCATGGGTTTTGCTGCTGTTCCCTCTGCCATTCCTGTTAATGGATCTCGGAATAAGCTTCATCATCTTAGCGACATTGCTGAATATCGGCTGGCTGGTACTTGCCATCCGGGGCTTCAATGTAAAAGATGATTTGAAATGGGCAAAGACAATGTTCATCTATTCGTTGAATTATATGACCATCCTATTTGTGTCGATGATCATTTTCGCCGTCTTTGTCTAGTTTCCAACATTGCAGAACCAAATTTTTTAAATGAGAGAGGGGTATGAAAAGCTATGATTAAAGGGCTCAAAAAATGGCGCCTTTTTGCATTGATGACTGCACTGGTCGTCTTTCTTGCAGGTTGCGGTAGAGAAGAAATTTCTACATTAATACCCGCTGGCGAAGTAGCTCAAGATCAATTTAACTTATTGATTTTGTCTTCAATAGTAATGGCGTTCGTCATTCTTGTCGTAACGATTATCTACGTTTTGGCAATTGTTAAATTCCGCCGTTCGAAAGTTGGGGAAGATCTAATCCCTGAACAAGTTGAAGGAAGCGCAAAACTTGAATTTTTATGGACTTCCATTCCAATCGTATTGCTTTTAATCCTTGCAGTTCCAACCGTGTATTCTACATTTGATTTAGCGGATGTTTCTACAATGGATGTACAGGCTGAAGATGGGGAAGGCATGACTCATTTGACAGTCAACGTAACAGCTAAGTTGTACTGGTGGGAATTCGAATATCCTGAGCAAGGAATCGTTACTGCCCAGGAATTAGTTGTTCCTACAGGCGAGAGAGTTTATTTCAACTTGATCTCTGCTGATGTTAAGCACTCATTCTGGATTCCATCCATTGGCGGTAAATTGGATGCTAACCCTGAAAACGTCAACACTTTTTACTTAACCTTTGATCAAAAATCTTCAGAACTTGAAGATGGCGTCTTCTACGGAAAATGTGCCGAGCTTTGCGGTCCATCCCACGCTTTGATGGACTTTAAAGTAAAAACACTTGAACGCGAAGAATTTGATACATGGGTAGCAGCAATGCAAGAAGAAGCGACTCCTGCTGAAGGCGCGCTTGCGCAAGAAGGAGAACAGCTTTTCGGTGCTGATGGCGCTGGCTGTATCGCTTGCCACGCAGTTTCAGGATCAGGAAAAGGCGGGGTTATGCAGGGACCGAACGTAGCAACATTCGGCGACCGCAACCGCGTAGCTGGCTTCATGGAACATAACGAAGAAAATCTTAAAAAATGGATTTCAGATCCACAACAATACAAACCGGGCAACTTGATGCCTGATCCTAAATCTTTGAACGATGGGAAAGATTTCACAGAGCAAGAGCTTGATGCACTTGCAGCATACTTGATGTCTTTGTCCGTTGAAGAGTAAAAGAAACGGAGTTTAAAAAAAGGGAGGTTTACATTGTGAGTTCTATTGCTCAAAAACAGGGCTTCGGTGCAATGATATGGGACTACTTGACAACAGTAGACCATAAAAAAATCGCACATCTTTATCTCACATCAGGAGGATTGTTCTTCCTAATCGGCGGTATTGAAGCGATGTTGATCCGGATCCAACTAATGAAAGCCGGAAATGATTTCCTGAGCGCCGGTACTTATAACGAAGTACTGACAATGCACGGGACTACCATGATTTTCCTGGCTGCCATGCCAATTTTGCTAGCATTTATGAACGCCGTCATGCCATTGCAAATCGGCGCACGTGACGTAGCATTTCCGTTCTTGAATTCGCTTGGATTCTGGTTGTTCTTCTTCGGTGGTATCTTCCTGAACCTTTCTTGGTTTATGGGCGGTGCACCTGATGCAGGGTGGACGAACTATGCGTCGCTTGCACTTGCTTCAGAAGGGCACGGAATTGATTTTTACACACTTGGATTAACGATTTCCGGTTTCGGTACTTTGATTTCAGGGATTAACTTCCTGGTTACAATCATCAACATGCGTGCTCCTGGTATGACTTATATGAGAATGCCATTGTTTACATGGACGACTTTTGTAGCTTCAGCATTGATTTTGCTGGCTTTCCCTCCATTGACAATCGGTCTGTTCTTTATGGTATTCGACCGCATGTTCGGGGCAAACTTCTTTGATGTAGCAAACGGCGGGAACACAATTATCTGGGAGCATTTATTCTGGATCTTTGGTCACCCTGAAGTTTATATCTTGATTTTGCCGGCTTTCGGTATTTTCTCAGAAATCTTTGCGATTTTCTCACGCAAGCGTCTATTTGGTTACACAGCGCTTGTATTTGCAACAATTCTGATCGGTTTCTACGGATTCATGGTGTGGGCTCACCACATGTTCACAGTTGGTCTTGGGGCAACAGCTAACGCTGTATTCGCATTGGCAACCATGATCATTGCCGTTCCGACAGGAGTAAAAATCTTCAACTGGCTTTTGACCATTTGGGGAGGCAGCATCAAATTCACTACACCAATGATTTATGCGATTGCCTTTATCCCGTCGTTCGTTGCAGGTGGGGTAACAGGGGTTATGCAAGCGATTGCTCCTCTGGATTACCAATTGCATGATTCTTACTTTATCGTTGCGCATTTCCATTACGTTATCGTTGGTGGGGTTGTACTTGCGATTTTTGCAGCTACACACCTTTACTGGCCGAAAATGTTCGGTACAATGCTTAGCGAAAAATTAGGGAAAATCACTTTCTGGTTCTTCTTTATCGGTTTCCACTTAACATTCTTTATCCAGCATTTCTTAGGCCTAATGGGGATGCCGCGACGCGTTTACACGTTCGGCGCTGACCAGGGCTGGGATTTGTTCAACGCTATCAGTTCTGTCGGCGCGTTGTTCATGGCTATTGGTGTTATCGTATTATTGATCAACGTAGTAATTACAACTGTTAAAAATGAGCGTGTGGGCAATGACCCATGGGAAGATGGCCGTACGCTTGAGTGGGCAATCCCGTCACCGCCGCCGTTCTATAACTTTGCACAAACACCATTAGTTCGTGGTCTGGATACTTACTGGATTGAAAAAATGGAAGGCAATAAAGAAGGTATGCTCTATGCTGAACCATTGGAAGAAATTCACATGCCAAACGGCTCAATTATTCCTGTAATTATGTCATTTGGTTTGTTCGTTGCTTCATTTGGTGCCCTTTACTTCCTGGACGGAGACAAATCTTGGCCACTTCCAGTGCTTATCCTAGGATTATTAATCACTTTCGGATCAATGTTGTTGCGTTCATTGAAAGATGATCTTGGGTTCCATATCTCGAAAGAGGAATTGATCGAAGACGCTAAAGGGGGTAAGATGGATGGATCTAAATAAGAGATATACCCCACAAACATGGCCTGATCATCCTGAAACGGCTACAATGGAAGGGAAGAATAAGTTTGTCGGGTTTTGGCTTTTGCTTGCTGCTGAAACCGTAACCTTTGCTTCACTTTTCGCTACGTACTTGGCTTTGAAAGACAAAGGGCCAAGCGGCATGGAATTTGCAGCTGCAGATCTATTTGAACTTCCTTTGGTTTTTGCGATGACGATGATTCTTCTAACATCATCTCTTACAAGTGTTTATGCTATGTATCACATGAAGAACCACAATTTTAAAGCGATGCAGGCTTGGCTTATGGTAACGGTGTTACTTGGAGCGACATTCCTGGGCTTGGAGATTTACGAGTTCAATCATTACGTACACCTTGGTTTCGGCTATACGCATAGCGCTTTCAGTGCTGCTTTCTATACGCTGGTTGGAACTCACGGAGCTCACGTATTGTTCGGTCTTAGCTGGTTCATCGCATTGATGCTCCGCAACGCTAAACGCGGCTTGAACACTTATAATGCACCTAAATTCTACCTTGTAGCGTTATACTGGCATTTTATCGACGTAGTATGGGTCTTCATCTTTACTGTCGTCTATTTGATGGGAGTGATCGGTTAATATGGCACATGACACACATACGCATGTTAGATCACAAGCAGAATACGAATACGTACGCCGCCAACGGGCAAAAGAGATGCGCAACCAACTGACTTCTTTTGCAATGATGATTTTCTTGACATTGATTGCATTTACGACAGTTGCAGCAGATTTCTCTCCTTACTTGATTACGCCAATCATTTTATTGTTGGCTGCTGTTCAAGTGGTGCTTCAGTTGTATCACTTTATGCACATGAGCAATAAAGGCCATGGCATGGTCGCGTTCTTTATGTTCAGCGGTATGTTTGTTGCCTTTATCACGATTCTTGCATTAGTAACAATTGTTTGGTGGTAAGTACACCAAAAACCCCGCTTGCCTTCTTGGGCAAGCGGGGTTTTTTCTTGCTTAATAGCAAAGAAATTCCTAATCGGCTGATCAAGTCCCAGCCTAGCAGCTCTGCTTCATGCCAACTGCTTTCGCCAATTGTCATAGTTCGTTCATTGATATACCTACCCCCACACTATATAATGGGGGTACTTAAGAAAAAAGGAGGTATGCTGGCATGCCGATTAGTATATTTGGGTTTCAGGCTTTATGGAGTCCATACTTCTTGGGAGTCCTCGTATTAATTACGATTTTATATTTTTTGGTTACCGTTAAATGGAGAAACAAATTCAAAGACAGCGAGCCACTAAAACAAAAAGAAGCACTTCTGTTTGTTTCAGGTATGCTTTTACTGTATATAATCAAAGGAGGGCCAGTTGATTTGCTGGGCCATATCATTTTCACCATGCATATGTTCCAAATGGCATTTTTGGTTCTTCTGGCTCCGCCTCTTATTATTATGGGGATCCCGTCCTGGCTATGGCGCTCCATCATCAATCGTCCGGTGATTAAACCTGTTTTTGATTTATTCACGAAACCTATGCTAGCAATCATCATTTTCGGAATGGTGTTCTCTTTTTACCACATTCCCTTGATTTTTGATTTTGTGAAAATGAATTCATTGTTGCATGCAGCAGTCAGCATCCTTCTGTTCGGTTCGGCTTTGCTGTATTGGTGGCCAGTCGTCAACAACCTGGAAGGAGCATATAAGTTCCATGGATTGAAAAAGCTTGCCTATTTATTCGGGTTAAGCGTATTGATCACGCCTGCCTGCGCATTGATCATTTTCAGCGATACAGCATTCTATGCCACTTATACAGATGGCCAGGCATGGCAGCAAGCCATGGCATTATGTGTGCCCGCGGGTACACTTGCCCAACTCGGCTTGACCGGTCCGGAACTGTTTACGAATATGTCGGCGCTTGAGGATCAGCGGACTGGCGGCATTACCATGAAAGTGGTGCAGGAATTGATCTTTACGGTATTCCTGTGGCTCGTTTTCTATGAATGGCTGAGAAATGAAAATAAAAATGCTGATGAAATTACAGCGAAAACGATTGAAGATAGAAAGAATATGGCCTTACACAGACATAATGCTTGAAGAAGCCAAAGGAGAAACTACTAAATGAATTTGCCGCTATTACCCACCATCAGTACTTTTTTTATCGTATTAAGTGCCGTTTTAGTAGCGATTGGCTGGTATTTGATCCGCCGACGCAACATTGAAGCGCATAAGAAAGTAATGCTGGCAGCAGGTGCTGCCGCATTGACGTTTTTCATCATCTACATGTCCCGTACAATTTTTATCGGAAACACTGCATTCGGTGGACCTGATGAATACAAACTAATCTATACCATCTTCCTGATTTTCCATATCTGTCTGGCTACTACCGGCGGCATTATGGGGCTGATCACGATTTGGCTTGGCTTAAAGAATCGTCTCGAAAAACACCGGAAGTTTGGCCCAATCACGAGCATCATCTGGTTTTTCACAGCGATTACGGGCGTAGTCGTCTACCTTTTGCTTTACGTAATCTACGAAGGCGGACACACCACTTCTGTTTTCAAGGCAATTTTAGGTGGATAAAAAAAGAACCTTTACAGGTTCTTTTTTTATGGCTGTATTTTAGTGGCTGGCGATTGTTTGAGGAGCTCTGCAGGTTAAACCTTGAAATCCACTCGAATCATGCCCGCTTCTCTTGCTGAGGTGAAGAGGATGACGAACAAGGGGCCGACAAAAAAGCCGAGCGGCCCGATCAATTGAAGCCCGATGTACATTGCCACCAGTGTGGCAAGAGGGGATAGGCCAATCTGTGATCCCATAACTTTAGGTTCTACAGTTCTTCTGATAATTAATAATACCAAGGCCAGGACGGCCAATTGTGTGCCTTGGACAATGTCGCCAATAATGAATTGATAGATAAACCAAGGAGTTAAAACGATGATAGAGCCAAGTATTGGGATGAAATCGATTAGCCAGATAAATAATGACATGGCGATAGCATATTCCGGTGCGATAAATAATAGAGCGAGCAAAGACACAAGGAATATAATGACGCTTACTAAAAATTGGGCTTTTAAGAAACCGAAAATGACATTATTCAAGCGGGCAGCCATAAAACGGACTTTTTCCGCTGTTTGCTCTCTTAAGCGATTGAATAGCATTTCTTTCAAATTTAATAATTCGAGCATAAATAAAAACAAAGCGATCAGAAAAACAATAAAGCTGACTAAAAATGAAGGGATTCCCGCCAGAAGGCCGGTGATGGTATCGTAATTGACAATCGATAGAATCCAGTCGCGAGTGCTAGAAAGAAAGCCTGCCAATTCAGTTTCAATCGATGAGCTTACTTCTATCGGCATGTCCTCAGTCGAACGCAGGAAAACTGCCTGTACTTCGTTCCACATGTCAGTCAGTGAATTGATGTAATCCGGAACGTTTTGAGAAAACTCGATCATTTTTCCGAACAACCG
This sequence comes from Planococcus glaciei, assembly GCF_900099655.1. GTDB lineage: Bacteria > Bacillota > Bacilli > Bacillales_A > Planococcaceae > Planococcus > Planococcus glaciei. The sequence goes on along the minus strand of NZ_FNDC01000007.1, from coordinate 36,667 downwards.
GGTAACTGTCCAGTAAAGGATAGCAGAGACGATTACAAGAAAAGCGATGAATACAGTGATGACTGCTGTTTTTCGTTGCCATTTCGATTTTCGTTGGACGAATTTTACAAAAGGTTCAAGGAAAATTGCGACTAGCAATGCAATAATCAAGGGGATTGAAATAGGCAGTATGTATATAGCGAGTAAAACGGCGATTGCGAGGACCAAGACAATCGTTAACACTTTTTTATTTAACCACTTAAACATGTTCAACCTCCTTTTTCTAGATAACTTATTATATCAATAAGAGAAGAGGGGAAACACCGGAAAAATAAAAACCGCAGTTCACTAAGGAACTGCGGTTTTCTTATGCTTTGATTTCAAAAGCTGCAATTTCTGTTTTGATTGCTTTTAGCACTTCGGCACAAGATTTAACTAAATGCTCTGGGAAATGCTCGTCTTCGCCGTATTCTACACCGTGTGGGTAGTAGTGTTTGCCGACAACAGGTTTCATCAGTTTAACGACTGCATCTCCAGCATCAATGTCGCCAGTGATTGCATAGCCGAAAACGCGTAGATAGTAAGTGCCTTCGCGGACAATAAACTTGCGGTCGTATGTAACGCGCTCATAGTCCCATTGGCCTTCTTTAGTTAAGCCATGGCGGCTCATAATGTCATCAAGTAAAGTAAAGTCCACTTGAATGTTTTCTAGTCCTGTATTTTCAAAATACATAGGATCTCCTCCTCGATATCAAACTGACTAAATGCTTCTTTAATAATAGATGAAAAAACGGCTTGTTGCAATGGCTAGATTGTGTCAGAATGCGGACGACTGTTATAATTGTGGATATATACTTTATTGAGGAGCTGTTCGATTGAAAGACTTGCTGCGCATTATGATTTTTCTATCGGTGATTCTCATTGTCTTTTTCTATTTCGATTCTCCTGCTGAGGAAAACGAAATGCTGGAAGCTCCGCAAACGCAAGACCCATTGCCGGCACAGGATTTGGTGGAAAATCCGATGGACGTGGAACGGCCGATGGAAGGGCTGTCGACTTATATAGGTAAACCCTCCAAAGACTGGATCGCGGATTTTGGAAAACCTTCCCGAATCGAGCCTTCTGCTTTCGGATACGAATGGTGGGTTTATGACGCCTCGTACTCCAATTATTTGATGGCCGGCATTAAGGAAGGCGAAGTTGTTCAAGTTTATACAGCGGGAATTGCAACCGATCCGTCGCCTTATAAAATCGGCCAGACTTTGAATGACTTATACCGCTTTACAATTGTCGAAAACGAAATCACAGTCAAATACGGTACCAACATCTACATTTTTAACCTCAGTTCGGACGATTTGAAAAAACGCCTGCTTGCCAGTTTCGGTGATGTATATGCCCAACTCTATATCGACGGGGAAGACCAGAAACTCGAAGCTGTCCGGTTTATGGATGCCGAAACATTGGTGCGCCATCAGCCTTACGACATGATGTTCTCAGGAGACTTGCTGCCGTCCCTTACGCCGTCTTCGGGCCTTCAGCAATCCATCGATGAAGCCAATTCCAAACAGATTATTGATTTGACCAACGTGTATCGGCTGCGGCACCAAAAAAATCCATTGGCAACAAATCCGGCCGTCAGCATGCTGGCAAAAGAACATAGCCAGAACACAGCAAAACAAAATTTTTCAGAAGAAGAAACTGAACTGAAAAGTTTGGAAGAACGGCTGACGACTGCCAATATCGGTTTTGAAGAAGCTGCCGAGAATACCGCGACCAAATACTCCGACGCTGCAGAAGCTGTCCATGGCTGGATCAATTCGCCGAACCATCGGGATACCTTATTGTCCAGCCGATTCAATCAAATCGGGGTAGGGGTATTCGGCAAGTACTATACCCAGGATTTTTTAAAGCAAAAACCTGCTGCGGCTGAAAAACAGTAAGGCCTAATGCCTTTTTGGAACAATGAAAAAGGAGCCGGTGGCAGTGGCGATGTGTTTGCCGTCCTGCTGCACGATATTGCCCTCTACAACCATCGTATGGGCACCTTGGCGAATCATCCGGGCATCTGCCCGGATTTCATCTTCAACAGCCACAGCGAGGTAATGGATGGTGATATTGGTGGTGACGGCAGCGTAGCCATCGGGGCATTTGCTGCTGGCCAGTGTACCCATTGCTGTATCCAATAAAACAGCCAGGATGCCGCCGTGTGGAATGTCGATATTATTGTGGATAAAAGGCGTGTTCGGAATGTGGACGGCACTCGAATGCTCATCAGTTTCCCGCTGCATGTTCAAGCTGGCGCTTAAATATGTATTGAATTCGCCTTGCTGCTTTTTCTCGAAATTTTCGAGGAAGTCGCCCAAAATTTTCAAATCTTCCAATGTGCTGTTATCCACAATGCGCTGAAATTGCTTCGATAAATTTTTCATAAAACCAGTCCCTTCAATATGTATGAAAATGGGTAAAATTCTGCTATGATGAAACGTGTAGAGGAGGAATGCATATGTTTATGACCTACGAATGGGTTCAAATAACTGACTCTGCAGAAGAGTTAAGCGAGATGATTTTGCAATCCGAACAGGCCGAGCTTTACCGAAAAGCTTATGATACTGTTTATAACGATAAAGGTTTGGCTGATGAAATCCATGCGTTTGCCAGACTAAAAGAACAATATGAAGAAGTTCAGAGGTTCGGCAAATACCATCCCGATTACAGTCGGGTAATGAAACAGATCCGCGTTGACAAGCGCCGGCTGGATTTGAACGAACAAATCGCAGCCTTGCGCTTGGCGGAAAATGAACTGCAGGACTTGATGGACCAAGTAAGCTTCATTCTTGGAAGATCTGTCTCGGAAGCGGTGAAAATCCCTTCCAGCAACCCGTTCTTCTCTTCCGATTCTTCCTGCGGCGGAAGCTGCGGTACAGGCGGCGGCTGCTCATGCTCCGCTTAAAGAGAAAAGCGGAAATGGCCGTTTAGCTTTAATGCCAGATAGAATATATTAAAAAATGTGCAACGAAATCGTTGCACATTTTTTTTATTGCGTTTGATCTTCCATTTCGCTAATGAGGGCGACAGCGAGATCCGGCCGTCCTGTGATAATTCCTTGTGCACCTGCAGCAAGCAATCCCTTCATTACTTCTGGATCGTCGATTGTCCAGTAATGGACGGGAATGTTCAAGTTGGCTAAAAATGCGATGAACCGCGGCAGGTCAAGCCGGAACATCGAAGAACGGACAGGGATTTGAAAGACATCCGCGCGCGGGTTATACAAATGGCCGAATTGGCTATTAAATGCCGTATACGCTTTTTTCACTTCGTTTTCCCCGGCGCCGATCGCCACCCGGTTTTGGGCATAAAGATTAAAACGGTCAATTTGTTCATCATAAAAACTGGTGACCACTACACGGTCATGAACGCCCAGAGAGTCGATCAATCTCCATAGTTTTGAAGGAATCAAGCTGCCTTCGTAAGTTTCCGGAGAATCCTTCATATCAATATTGATGAACATTTGCGGAAATGCTTCCAGCAAATCACGCAGAAGCACGATTTTTTCGCCTTTGCCCCGATAAGTCGTCTTGCCTGACGGGTCAACGAAATGATAGCCTAAATCAAATTCCGAAAGCTCTTTAAGCGTCATATCCGCTACACGCCCAGCTCCGTCAGTTGTCCGGTCCAGATATTCGTCATGGAATACCAGGATTTCTTCGTCTTTGCTCAATCGGATATCGATTTCAAATCCATGGACTCCCAGTTCTGCTGATTTTCTGAATGCCGCCATTGTGTTTTCCGGAGCAATGGCACCGCCCCCGCGATGAGCCAGGACAATGGGGTGGCCGTAGTCCAGCACATCTTTCCCGGGTCTCGTTTGTGGAGTTGCTAATGCTTTAGAACCTGCCCAAGCAGCTGCTCCGACTGCAACGGCAGCAAGTCCGATTTTTGTTTTTTTGCCCATAAGAATGGATTACCCCCTCGAAAATGTAACTAAAGTCATTATAACGAATTCCAGGATTTATTGTTAGTTTTATCCTGCACTTGCAAGCGGATTGAGCTATGGAAACGCTGTTGCTTTGCAGGCCGGAAAGAGCTTGCGAATGTTTCGGCTTCACTGGTTGCGGCTTTTTTCTTTCCTATGGTATTCTAACAGTAAGAAAAGAGGGATAGTTATGCGTGATCGCCAGGGCCTGATTGTTTATGTCCATCATTTAAAACAAGCCAAATCGCTTAGAAAATACGGACATGTCCATTTTATCTCGCGAAGGCTCAAATATGCCGTTCTTTATATGGACCAGGAAGTCATTGAAAGCACAAAAAACAAATTGTCAAAACTGCCATACGTGAAACAGGTTCTAGAATCGCAGCGGCCGTTCCTGAAAACGGAATACGAAAATGCAAAACCGGATAAAGCCAAAGAGTACGATTATAAGATCGGCTTGTAATTATTGCATCGGTGGAATGTAATGGTTTAATCGGAGAATGGCAATCAAGTGGTTAAAAAAGAATTTCTTTTCCGCATAGGCAGAAGAATGCTTCACATCCATCTTGATTGGCTCATGCCCAAGCCCTTTTACCGTTTCTTCAAACAAGCCGAGGCGCTTTGAGTTCTCCGGAATTCCTTCCCGGCATATGTATATCGGCATGAAGCCGCCTTCTGTGGCCGGCTCAAATGCCGCTGCAACCGACAGTACCGGCTGTCCTCCTTTGGTTGTTGAAACAAAAATAAACCCGTGTTTGAAACGGTGAGAATTTACAGTGATCAATTCACGGAGTTCATAAAGATCTCCATACCCTTCGCCTAATTCGATAAATCGTTGAATCATATAGGTCACGTCCTTTCCATTTAACATTCTACCATTAGGCGGATTTTTTTCATAAGAAATTTAGCAAATAAGAGGCGATTAGATGCGTGTTGTAGCAGGGTCAGTAAAAGGCATTCCGCTGAAAGCGGTGCCAGGCACTTCAACAAGGCCGACGACTGACAAAGTAAAAGAATCCATTTTTAATATGATCGGGCCGTTTTTTGACGGCGGCAATGCGTTGGATTTGTTCGCAGGCAGCGGCGGCCTTGGCATTGAAGCGTTAAGCAGGGGCATCGATAAAGTGATTTTCACCGATAAAGACCGGAAAGCCATTGACACAATCCGGGCGAATCTCGAAAAAACCCGATTGACGGACCAGGCGGAAGTTTACAAAACGGATGCCGACCGTGCGCTTAAAGCAATTAAAAAAAACAACATCCAGGCTCGCCTGATGTTTTTAGATCCGCCTTATCATATGGAACAAGCATATGGCTTGATGGACAAGGCAGCCGAAATGGGCATATTGACCGAAGATTCCATCGTTGTATGCGAACATGCCAAAGAAGTGGAACTCCAGGACCGCACGGTTTTTTTCGAGCGTTTCAAAAAGGAACTTTATGGCGCCACTATTATTTCAATTTACCGTTTTCAAGGGGAAGAGGGAGAAAGATTTGAATAAGATTGCAGTTGTGCCGGGAAGTTTTGATCCGATTACATTGGGGCATTTAGACATCATTAAAAGAGCTTCGACAATTTTCGATGAAGTCAAAGTGGTGGTGATGAACAATTCCTCCAAACAGCCGCTGTTCGACGTGGATGAACGCCAGGAGCTTATTTCAAAAGTCACCCAGTCGTTTCCGAACGTGCAAGTGGATTCTTTCGGAGGGCTTTTGATTGATTATGCAAGCGAAGTAAAAGCGAATGCGATTGTCCGAGGCTTGCGTGCAGTTTCGGATTTTGAATATGAAATGCAGATTACATCGATGAACAGATTTTTGAATGAAAACATTGAAACCTTGTTTATGATTTCCAATAACCAATATTCATTCTTAAGTTCAAGCATTGTAAAAGAAGTCGCAAAATATGGCGGGAATATCAGTGAATTGGTTCCAGGCGCAGTAGAAGAAGCCTTAAAGCGGAAATTCCAATAAGTCACGTTTAACGTGGCTTTTTGTTATTGGCTGCCAATTTGGAAAGGAGCAGCATAATGAAAAACAATAAATTGATTGCATTGGTAATCGTTGCCGCCTTAGCAATTTTCATATCGACATACCAGATGAATTATTACATTACCCGGCCGGGAGGCGCCTACGAACTCAGTCCATTAGTGGAAGTGGTCGGAGGAGACGAAGACGATGAAGGCACGTTAAGTTTAATGACGGTTTCGATGCTGAACGCGACACCGGCGCTGTATCTTTTCGCAAAATTTCAGGACGGCTATAAAATTCTGAAGCCCGAAGAAGTCCGCAGTCCGCATGAGAGCGATGAAGAGTACAATGTGCGCCAGCTCAAGCTGATGTCGGATTCGCAAGTCAATGCGCTGCAGGTGGCATTTGAAAAAGCCGGGAAGCCTTATGAAGTAGAGAACAATGGCGTTTTCGTGATGAACGTCCTCGAAGGCGGAGCGGCAGACGAAGTGCTTGCTCCAGGAGATCAAGTGTTGTCGATTGATGGCAATGGATTCGAATCGCAGCAGGAGTTTATCGATTATATAGCGGAAAAAGCAGATGGGGAAGAAGTGGAGTTGGCGTTTGAACGCGAAAGCCGTAAACTGACAGAAACCATTGCGCTTGCGCCGCTCCCGACAGAGCCGGATCGAATTGGCCTCGGCATTTCATTTGTAGAAAATAAAGACATTACCACCACTCCGGAAGTGAAGATCGATGCGGAAAATATTGGCGGCCCTTCTGCCGGCTTGATGTTCACTCTGGAAATTTTAAACCAGCTACTTGAAGAAGACATTACCAAAGGCTATGACATTGCAGGCACTGGCACAATGCAAAGCTCAGGAGAAGTAGGCAGAATCGGCGGAATCGACCAAAAGGTGATTGCGGCCGACAATGAAGGCATGGATGTTTTCTTTGCGCCAGATGATGACACCGAAGGCGCTTCTGCTTCCAACTATGAGGTGGCCAAGGAAACGGCAGAAAAAATCGGCACAACTATGAAGATTGTGCCGGTGAAGACCGTCGATGATGCGATTGCATATTTGGATGAACTTCAGCCGAAATAACGCGGCGGCGTCGTGAATTCTTTTTTTACATCCACGACCCCCATTCCAAGCAAATACATGGCACTGGCATGAATATCGAGTTTCCCCATCGGGTCCGTTAAATCTGCGGCCCGGCTGATTAAGGGAAGCCCGATATTCTTTTTTTGTTGGTTTAAATACTGTTGTCCTTTAGCGGTCATGCCGAGCAAGCGCATATAAGCGGGTGTTTCGAAAGAACGGAGCTCTTCCCAGGTGAAGCCGGTATAGATATGCGTCATCATCCGCTGTACACGGGTGCGTGTAAAACGCTTCGATTTCACGCGGCTGATGAAACCTTCAACATCAGCTTCTTTTTTTGCCGCTTCATAAATCAGGTTTTCGATGCCTTCTGTCACTTCGGCAAACTCCTTTAACCGGGATGGCCGCTCCCGCAGGATGTTATAGCGCAGCAAGGGATAAAAACGTTCCCAGCTGCCGAAGCCATTATGCCCTCGATTAAACTCTTTTAGAATGTTGATGGAAGCCTCGGGCATATAGTTGGCGATTTCCTCCATCGACGCCCCCTCAAAAAAAGCCTGCCGGATGCCGGTTGCGCTGGCGATGGTCAGTTCTTTGTCAATCGGATCGTGGTAATGGGCGGCGATGCGCTGAATGGTCAGCGGGCGAATCGGGGAAGCCATTTTTTTTGCAGCTTCTATGTAATGGTAGCCCAGTATATTGTTCGGCTGCTTTAAATCGGCGTAGCCTGCAACGTTTTCGGTTAGGCTGTTGTAGGCTTCATTTAAGGCTTTGGGGTAGCTGATGCCTGTCTGGACGGCTTCATGGATCTTTTGTTCATAAACAGCGCGTTTGCTCTCTAAGAGCCCGTACGTCCGAAGGAAAGGCTCAATGGAACCTTGTTCACTGCCAAAGCAAAACGATTCGCAGCCGATGGCCGAGAGCAGGGCGATAGCGCCTCTGGCAAAATCCGAAGCTTGAGCAGTGGCATAAACATAGGGAAGTTCGATGACAATATCCACACCGCTGGCCAAAGCCATCTCGGTCCGTGCCCATTTGTCGGCAAATGCGGGCTCTCCCCGCTGCAGAAACTGGCCGCTCATCACAGCAACCAGCACATCGGCTCCAGACTCGATGCGCGACTGGAAAGCGTGATGGAGGTGGCCATTATGAAATGGATTGTACTCAACAACAATACCTGCAGCTTTCATTTCACACGCTCCTTTGGTAAACTTAAATAACAGTATACCGATGTTTGGATCTGTCTGACAAGATTTTATCTTGACATCTTTTTCTGTGCATTATATAATCAACTTTGTTGTCTTAGAGGTGATACTTATGAAAATGGCGATTCAACAGCTTCAAAAGCATCGCAAAGACGGAATGCCGATTGACGAGATTGTCCACTTGGATGCAGTGAAAAAACGCAATAGCGATATTCGCGAAATTTCACCTATGCATGTCACGGGGCATTGTACAATTGGTTCGCAACAAATAACGTGCCAGCTTCAACTCAAAGGGATGCTTATACTTCCCTGCGCTAGAACTTGGGAAGACGTTGAATTTCCTATCGACATCAAATCGGTTGAAATTTTCTCCTGGTCTGAAAAAGACCGAGATACGAAAGACGATAATGTTCACATGGTTGCTACTGAAACAATTGACCTTCAGCCGGTGCTAGAAGAACTTATCCTTTTGGAGATTCCGATGCAAGTGTTCAAGGAGGATTCCGAAGAAGCCGTGATTACTGGCGGCAACGACTGGTCCTATTCAACTGATGAGCAAGCGGAAGCGGAGAAAGAAGAAGCACAACCAAAACCGGATCCAAGACTTGCTGATTTAGCCAAGTATTTTGATCAGTCAGATGAATAGAATCATTGTAAGGAGGTGTCACCAATGGCTGTACCAGCTAGAAGAACGTCCAAAACCGTTAAAAGAAAACGCCGTACGCATTTCAAATTGTCAGTGCCGGGCATGGTAACTTGCCCAAGCTGTGGCGAAATGAAATTGGCTCACCGCGTCTGCAAAGAATGCGGTTCATACAAAGGGAAAGAAGTAGTAGCGAGCAAATAAAACAGTATTTGCTGCTAAAAGGCTATTGAGAGGCCATGGCTCTCGATAGCCTTTTTCTCTACCTAAAAATAAGGAGTGGTAAGATGTCGTATAAAATTGAAATGGCAGACGAAATCCTAACCTTTACAATTGACCGTCCGGATATCCGCAATGCCATCAATGAAGGCGTGATGGAAGGGTTCGAAGAATTAACAAAAAAAGTACATAAGTCAAACCCCCGTTTTGTCATCATCACCGCTTCCGGATCCCAAGCTTTTTGTTCCGGCGGCGATCTGTCGGTATTCCACGAATTGAAAACGAAAGAACAAGCGTATCCCATGCTGAAGCGGATGAGCGAAGTGCTTTATGCCATCAAAACCTTGCCGGTTCCTGTGATTGCTTTAGTGAACGGAGCGGCAGTGGGCGGCGGTTGTGAAATTGCGACTGCCTGCGATTACCGTTTGGTCAGAGAGCACGCAAAATGCGGCTTTATCCAAGGAACGCTTGCCATTACAAGCGGCTGGGGAGGCGGTAGCTACCTGTTTGAAACCCTTCAGCATGACCGGGCGCTGAAAATGCTCAGCGATGCCCGTGCGTATCCAGCGGATGAACTGCTTGAAAACGGCTGGGCCACCAAAATTGTCCGCGACGATGCCGATATAGAAGCGTTTATCCATTCCATGAAAAAGATCCGGTCGGAAGTGCACCGTGCCTATAAAGAAATTGCCATCCGCAAATGGCAGGTCAGTGGCTTGAAGGACCGGGTAGAATCCGAAGTGCGCCGCTGCGCCGAACTTTGGGAAGCCGATGTGCACCACGAAGCCGTCGATAATTTCCTGGCCAAGGCGAAAAAATAGAGACTTCCATTAACGGAAGTCTTTTTTTTATGGAAAAAACGAGAAGGAAACAGCGGATGAATTTTTCTATTCTGAAAAGTTTTGCGCCAATAGTTGAAATCGCTTACAAAAATCGTATATGCTAGAGGAGGGAGAAAAACACAGGGGGTATTTCTTATATGAATAAAATCCTGATTGCGAACCGGGGCGAAATTGCACGGCGGATTATTCGCACCTGCGACCGCCTCGGCATCGAAACGGTTGCCATCCACTCTGAGGCTGATGGGGATCTGCCTTATGCAAGTGAAGCAACCGAAGCTATTTTGATCGGACCAAATCCGGTCGCTCAATCGTATTTGCAAGTAGACAAAATTATTGAAGCGGCGCTGGCCACCGGAGCGGATGCCATTCATCCGGGTTACGGCTTGCTGTCGGAAAACGCGGAATTCGCTCGAAAAACCGAGCAGGCGGGGTTGATTTTTATTGGTCCTTCCGCCGACATCATGGAAAAAATGGGCGACAAGATTGAATCACGCCGCACGATGATTCAAGCAGGGGTGCCAGTCGTTCCGGGAACAGAAGAAGGCGTCCACGAACTTGAGGAAGCTTTGGCAAAAGCTGAGGCCATCGGCTATCCGGTAATGCTGAAAGCGAGTGCAGGAGGCGGCGGCATTGGTATGGTGCGCTGTGACAATGAGCAAGCGCTCAGTCAGCAATTTGTTTCTGTTAAAAATCGGGCGAAAGCTTACTTTGGGGACGACGTCGTCTTTTTAGAAAAATTCATCGCAAACGCCCGCCATATTGAAGTGCAGATATTCGGCGACAAGCACGGGAATATCGTCCATTTGTTCGAACGCAATTGTTCGGTCCAGCGTCGCAACCAGAAAGTGATCGAAGAATCGCCATCGCCTCACTTGCCGCAGGACGCTCGCCTTCGCCTTTGCGAAGCAGCGCTTCAAGCTGCCCGTGCGGTCGGCTATACCAATGCCGGGACAGTGGAATTCATCGTGGATGAAAAGAACGAATTTTACTTCCTGGAGATGAATACGCGCCTTCAAGTGGAGCATCCCGTCACGGAACAAGTGACCGGCTACGACTTGGTGGAATGGCAGATTGACGTGGCGAACGGGAAAGAGCTTCCTCCGCAGGACAGCATCCAATCCCACGGCCATGCCATTGAGTTCCGTATTTACGCAGAAGATCCGAAAACATTCTTCCCGTCGCCCGGGAAGCTGGAGTCCATTATGTGGGGGCAAGATGCCCGCATTGAATCCGGCTACGAACAGGGCAATGCAGTCACGCCTTTTTACGACCCGATGATCTCCAAAGTCATCATTACAGGCAGCGACCGGATAGATGCCATCCGTAAATCACAGAATTTTTTCAATCATGCTACAATAACAGGGGTAAAAACCAATATTCCGCTATTCAAAGAATTTGTTGAATCACAGGAATTTGTAAATGGCGATTACGCGACATCCGTATTGCCGAAATGGCTCGAAAAAACAAAGGAGGAACAGGGACTATGAAAGAACTAAAAGCATCGATGGCAGGAACAGTATTGAACGTATTGGTAGTAGAAGGGGAAGCAGTAAGCGCAGGCCAAGCTGTTCTGACAATTGAATCAATGAAAATGGAAATTCCGGTTGAAGCGGAAATTGGCGGCACAGTGGAAAAAATCCACGTGGAAGTCGGCGGATTCGTCAACGAAGAAGAAACATTGATGACACTGGGAGAATAATCCGTTTTTATGCAAAGGGGGCAGCGAAATGACAAAAACGAGTGAAACAACCGGCTATAACGAACGCTTGGAACAAAAACTCGCGACGATTTTTGCGGGAGGACATCCTAAATATCACGAAAAAATGAAGGAAAGCAATAAGCTGTTTGTCCGCGACCGGCTTAAGCTTTTGTTTGATGATGAGAATTATGCAGAAGACGGCCGATTCGCAAATGTTGAAGCAGGCGATTTGCCGGCTGATGGCGTGGTTACGGCCATCGGCAAAGTGAATGGCCAGACGGTGTGTGTAATGGCGAATGATTCCACGGTTAAAGCGGGATCATGGGGTTCGCGCACAGTTGAAAAGATCATTCGCATTCAGGAGACTGCAGAAAAAATGCAGGTTCCCATGCTTTATCTGGTGGATTCTGCGGGTGCCCGCATTACAGACCAGCTGGATATGTTTCCAAACCGTAGGGGTGCGGGGCGGATTTTCCATAACCAGGTAAGGATGTCTGGGATGGTTCCGCAAATTTGCCTATTGTTCGGGCCGTCTGCAGCAGGCGGAGCATACATACCGGCATTTTGCGATATTGTCATCATGGTTGAAGGCAACGCTTCGATGTACTTAGGGTCTCCTCGGATGGCCGAAAAAGTGATCGGGGAAAAAGTGACGCTGGAAGAAATGGGCGGAGCCCGCATGCACTGCACCGTCAGTGGAGTTGGCGATGTATTGGTTTCGACTGAAGAAGAAGCCATAGAAGAAGCGCGCCGCTATTTGGCATTCTTCCCGGCCAATTTTGCCATCAAGCCTGAAAAACTTGAAGCAAAAGCAGCGAAAGCCGGACGAACGCTAGAAGCCATCATTCCGGAAAACCAAAACGCACCGTTTGATATGTATGAACTCATCGACCAATTGGTCGATGAAGGCAGCTTCTTTGATATCAAAAAATTATTTGCCGGTGAATTGATTACCGGGCTTGCCCGCATTGACGGCCAGGCAGTTGGGATCCTGGCGAACCAGCCGAAAGTAAAAGGCGGCGTGCTGTTCGGAGATTCAGCTGACAAAGGCGCGAAGTTCATCAACCTATGCGACGCTTTCTCGATTCCGTTATTGTTCCTGGCAGATGTGCCGGGCTTTATGATCGGAACGAAAGTCGAACGCGCGGGCATTATCCGCCACGGCGCGAAGTTTATCGCGGCTATGAGTTCAGCGACGGTGCCTAAAATTTCGGTGATTGTCCGCAAAGCATACGGTGCAGGTTTATATGCGATGGCAGGCCCTGCTTTCGAGCCGGACGTATGCATCGCACTTCCAACTGCCCAAATTGCGGTTATGGGTCCAGAAGCAGCGGTCAACGCCGTGTATTCGAATAAAATTGAAGCCATTGAAGATCCGAAAGAGCGCTTGAAATATGTTCAGGAAAAACATCAGGAGTACAAAGAAGAAATCGATATTTACAAATTGGCGTCTGAGCTGATTATCGATGAAATCGTAGCTCCTTATCAGCTGCGGGATGTATTGTCGCAGCGCCTGTCCATTTATGAAACAAAAGATTTGCCATTGCCGTATCGAAAACACGGCGTTTATCCTGTATAATGAGAGTTAATAAGAAAGAAGTCTGCCTTATTATGGCAGGCTTCTTTTTTGAGATTGCATGAGGAGGGAAGCCATGAAAGTGGTCATCGTCGGTGCAGGAGCGGTCGGCCTGCTGCTTGCCTGCCTGTTGGATGAAGCAGGAGCAGCAGTACAGGTATTGGCGCACCAAAAACAGCAAGCCCGCATCATCAACGAACAAGGAATCATAAAAGACGGGCACCGCCACAATGTGCCAGCCATTGCAGATTGGGCGGAAATCCCTGCGGACGCCTTTGTCCTGCTGGCGGTGAAATACGATGCGCTGGATGGGCTTGTGCCAGCCCTTAAACGGTATGCCCCGTACAATCCGGTAGTTTTTCTTCAAAACGGCATGCTCCATCTCCGCTTGGCTGAACAATTGCCCCACGAGGATATTGCGGCAGCCAGTGTAGAACATGGCGCACTAAAAATCAGCGGCAACGAAGTCCGGCATACTGGAAACGGAACGGTTAAATGGGCCCTGTTAAAAGGGCGGCAGCAAAAGTTCCTTCCGTTTACCAAACTTGAGGGCTTCCAGTCGGAATGGCATAAGGATGCAGACCGGCTGCTGTTCCGCAAAGTGCTGCTGAACGGCATCATCAACCCGCTCACGGCAATAACGGCTTTAAAAAACGGGGAGCTGGTGACGAATCCCTATGCATTTGAACTGATGCAGAGGGTCTACGTGGAACTGGAACGGGCTTTCCCGGAAATCAAGACGCTGCTGCCTTTTGAAGAAGTAACCGCCTTATGCAAGGCGACTGCCGAAAATACTTCCTCGATGCTGATGGACAGGCAGGCTGGCCGTAAAATGGAGCTGGACACCATTGTGCTGTATTTGTTGGAGCGCTCTCCAATCGAACTCCCTTTATTAAAAGCGTTTTATCAACTATTAAAATCAATTGAGGTTTAATCTATGGACATTTTATATTCTCTCGGAGCCGCATTTATCTTCGCTCCTTTCATTTTATTTATCTTAACGCTATTGATTGCCCGGAAGAAAATGGGACGGCGATCAATCGGCCTTGCCGCCGATGCCACGACGTTTTTATTGTTCATTTCCATCCCGGTAGGCGCTGCGGTCATTTGGCCATATGATATTGCCGCCATCACGTACATTGTCGCTGTCGTCATCGCGATGTTCCTGCTGACAATTGAGTGGATAAAGTCGAAAGAAATCAAAGTGGTCCCGTTTATCCGGAAAACGTGGCGTACGTATTTCCTGGTTTTGAGCATTGCTTACTTTCTTCTATGGGTGACTGGACTGGCCCTTACCATCAGCCGTTTTCTATCTTCGTAAGCGTATATTTTTCCAACAGCGATTGCGTTTGATATAGTAATACTGAATGTAAACGGAAAAGGGGACAATTTTTCATGAGGTTAGAAGAACAATATATAAAACCAGCCAGCCAGCTAATGGAAGACTACATAAACGGGAAAACGAATATTCTACAGTATTTTTCGTATGGGCCAAGCGCTGAAAATTTCAGCAAGCGTTTTGAAGTGCTGCAGCAGCATGAAGTGGACCGTGCAAAAGTCGGCTCGATCCTGCGCAAATTTATGGAACCGAACGGCATTTCACAAAAGGCGGAAGCCCATCTTGCGGATTTTGAGAACGGTGCACCGGTTGTTGTAACCGGCCAGCAGGCAGGCCTTTTGACGGGACCGTTATATACCGTGCACAAAGCCATTTCGGTGATTGTCCTGGCGAAACAGGCGAGCGAACAATTGGCAACAAAAGTTGTCCCCGTCTTCTGGATTGCTGGCGAAGACCACGATTTGGCGGAAATCAGCCATTTATACAGAGGCGTAGACGGCAGGTTGGACAAACTGAATTTTCCACATGTCGAGTATGGAAAGAATTCCGCATCTACTGCAAAGTTGAACAAGGCGAAAGTCCATTCGTATCTGGAAGAGTATTTCAGGAGCTTGCCTGAAACCGAGTTCTCCAAAGAGATGCATGAAACGGCTTTTGCCTTTTTGGACAGCGCCGACTCCTTTACGGATTTCTTTGCTGCGCTGCTAAATTATTTTTTCAACGAAGAAGGGCTTTTGTATATTGATGCAGCAAGTCCCGACCTCCGGAAATACGAAGCAAGTTACTTTGTCCGGATGATTGAAAAGTCGGAAGAAATTGCCGAAGCGGTCATAGCGGCGGAACAAAACCTGGTCGAAGAAGGATATTCCGCAGTCATTGAAGCGGAACCCCAAGCGGCTAATTTGTTTATTACGGTGGAAGGCGAACGCATTTTGCTTCAGCGTAACGGTGAAGAGTTTGTAGGCAATGAAGGAGCAGTGTCATTCACGATGAATGAATTGCTGGATATTGCTAAAAACTCACCGGAACGGCTGAGCAATAACGTCGTGACGCGTCCTTTAATGCAGGAATTGGTTTTCCCGGTTCTGGCGTTTGTCGGAGGCCCGGGGGAAATTGCCTACTGGGCTGCCTTGAAAGGCGTCTTTAACGTGATGGATATGGAAATGCCGATTGTCATGCCCCGTCTTGGAATGACCTTGGTGAACCGGCAAGTTCAAAGCTTGCTCCAAAAATACCAATTGACTTTCAGCGAAGTTTTCACAGAATTGAAAGTGGCGGAACTCCGCCAAGCCTTGATGGAGTCGATTCGGGAAAAAGAAGCGGAACACCTGATCGAGGAAACGCAGCGCCAGCTGGAAGCCAAATACGAAGACATCCAGAAGAGTTTTTCAGCAATCAGCGGAGGGCTTACGCCGCTTGTGGAGAAAAATCTGCAATTCCATTTGAAGCAGCTTCAATTCTTGAAAAACAAATTGGAAGATGAAGTGGTATTGCAGAATAGCACTCAGTTTAACCATTTCGGATTGATTGAGATGGAACTGCGCCCGGATGACAATTTCCAGGAACGTGTTTTCAGTCCCTTCCCATACTTGAATGTTTATGGTTTAGAGCTCGTTCAAGACCTGTTGAAGCTCGATTTCCAATATGACAAAACCCACAAAATAATCTATCTGTAACAGCAAAAGTCTGCCTTGGCAGACTTTTTTTTGTCTCATTAAGTGCATATGAGATTTATTTCTGTAACAAACATGAAATATTTCAAAAACAAGTGGTGAGAAGTGGGGGATTGTGGTACATTAAAGACATTAAGTGGGGTGACAGGCATGTTCATGGGAGAATATCAACATAGCGTTGATGCAAAGGGACGTTTAATCGTGCCTGCAAAGTTTCGTGAGCAACTTGGCGAGAACTTTGTCATAACCCGTGGCCTGGATCAATGCTTATTTGGTTACACAATGGATGAATGGCAAAAGATCGAAGAAAAGCTGAAAGAGCTGCCGGTCACTAAAAAAGACGCACGTGCATTTACACGGTTCTTTTTCTCAGGTGCCACGGAAGTGGAACTTGATAAACAAGGGCGCGTCAATATACCATCAACATTGCTAACGTATGCAAAACTTGACAAAGAATGCGTGATTCTTGGTGTATCGAATCGATTTGAAATCTGGTCGAAAGATGCATGGGAAGAATATTTTACAGCGTCTGAAGACTCATTTAATGACATTGCAGAGAATTTAGCAGACTTTGATTTTTAACAACTGAACGGGGGGAATGGATTGTTCAACCACACCACGGTTTTACTGCAGGAGACTGTCGATGGACTGAACATTCGTCCTGATGGCGTCTATGTAGACTGCACGCTTGGCGGAGCCGGACACAGCGAGTACCTGGTAAAGCAGTTATCCGATGAAGGACATTTGTATTGTTTTGACCAGGACGCGACAGCTATCGCACATGCACAAGTAAAACTGAAAGATTACTTACACAGAATTACGTTTATTCATTCGAATTTTAAGTTCATTAAAGAACAATTGGAAATGCGCGGGATTGAAAAAGTGGACGGCATATTATATGACCTGGGCGTTTCTTCTCCGCAGCTGGATACACCGGAAAGAGGATTCAGTTACCACAATGACGCACCGTTAGACATGCGGATGGACCAATCAGCGGAGCTGACTGCTTATCACGTAGTGAATGACTGGCCGTTTGAAGATTTGGTGCGAATTTTTTACCGCTACGGCGAAGAGAAATTTTCGAAGCAAATTGCCCGGAAGATTGAAGCGGCAAGGGAAACCGCGCCGATCGAAACAACCGGCCAATTAGTGGAACTGATCAAAGACGGTATACCGGCATTTGCCAGACGAAAAGGCGGCCATCCGGCAAAACGCATTTTCCAGGCAATCCGCATCGCGGTAAACGATGAGCTTGGTGCAGCGGAAACTTCGCTCCAGGATGCACTCGATTTACTGGCTGTCGGCGGAAGAGTCAGTGTCATTACCTTCCATTCACTGGAGGACCGGTTATGCAAGACGCTTTTCAAGGAAGCTTCGTCAATGCCGGAACTGCCTCCGAACCTGCCGATGATTCCAGCAGGCATGGAACCGAAATTTAAATTGATCACCAGAAAACCGATTCTTCCGTCCGAGGAAGAGTTAGAACAGAACAATCGTTCACGGTCGGCAAAATTGCGGATTGTGGAAAAAATCAAAGAGTAAGGACGTGTTCAAATGGCGCTATATGCAAGAAAAGAAGCATACATACAACAGCCGGCCGTTCCTCAAAATCCGGCCCGGCAACCGGTAAGAAAAAAAGGGATTTTTACAAAAGGCGAGAAAGTGCTTTATTTGTCTTTCTTTGCAGCATTTGCTCTATGTGCACTTTTGGTTCTTCAAAACCAATCTGTGATCCAGGCATCTACACAAGAAATTCAAAAAATTGAACATTCAATCGATGAAAAAGTGAAACAAAATACAGATTTGTCTGTACAAGTAAACGAACTGTCTACATATGAGCGCATTTGGACAAAAGCGAAAGAGCTTGGTCTAAAATCAAATGAGCATAATGTAAAGGTAGTGCCAGGACAATGAAAAAAAAGTTTCGATTTCAATGGGGAGCCTTTCTGCTATTTTTAGTCTTTGCAGGGCTCTTTTTCATTTTGACCGTCAGAATTGTCTCAATACAGGCAACTGGCACAGTCGAAGGACAGGAATTGGCAGCTAAAGCCGCGGCGAAATACCAGCAGGAAGAAGTGCTGGCTGCTGAGCGTGGAAAAATTTTAGACCGTGACGGACAAGTGATTGCGGAAGATACACTGACGTATAAGGTGGTGGCGGTTTTAGACGAATCGGCCACCCAGAAAGCCAGCAATCCCCGCCACGTAGTGGATGTAGAAGAAACAGCCGAGTTTTTGGCGAAGCATTTGGGAATGGCCGAAGACAAAGTTTTAGACATATTGGAACAAGGCGTGGAGAAAGACCGCTACCAGGTGGAATTCGGAGTAGCCGGGCGTGAAATCAGCCATACCAAAATGCTTGAAATGAAAGAAGAAGAAGTGCCAGGCATTCTGTTTGTCAAAGATTTAAAGCGTCTCTACCCGAATGGGACATTCGCTTCCCATTTGATCGGTTTTGCGATGAAAGAAGAAACTAAAGACGGCCTCATGGTCACAAAAGGAAGGATGGGGCTTGAATCTATCCATAACAAAGCGTTGACTGGGAAAAACGGCAAAATCGAATTCTCCACCGATAAATGGGGATTTTTGCTGCCGAACAACGAATCTGCCGTTACTCCGGCAGTGGATGGTTCTGATGTCCAATTGACGCTTGATAAAACCCTTCAGAATTTCTTGGAAGACGCGATGACGAAAGTTCAGAAAGAATATGAACCGGCCCGTATGATTGCTGTCGTGGCAGATCCGGATACAGGGGAAATTTTGGCAATGTCACAGCGTCCGACATTTAATCCGAATACACGTGAGGGCCTTTCCGACAATTGGCTCAATGAAAGTATAGAATTAACCATCGAACCGGGTTCGC
Organism: Planococcus glaciei; assembly: GCF_900099655.1. Classification (GTDB taxonomy): domain Bacteria; phylum Bacillota; class Bacilli; order Bacillales_A; family Planococcaceae; genus Planococcus; species Planococcus glaciei. The sequence goes on along the minus strand of NZ_FNDC01000007.1, from coordinate 17,604 downwards.
CGATGAAAATGTTCACCTTGGCGTCTGCTATTGAAGAAGGCAAATGGGATCCGAACGCTTATTACAATTCGGGAACCTATTCGTTGATGGGCACGACCATTGGAGATTACAACAGCGGTAGAGGCTGGGGAAGCATTACGTTCCTGGAAGGTTTTCAGCGCTCTTCCAACGTATCGATGGCTTATCTGCTGGAACGCATTGGGCCTGAAACTTTCATGAAGTATATTGATGCATTCGGTTTTGGCAAGAAAACAGGCATCGATTTGCCGAATGAAGCACCGGGAAAAGTGCTGGATACCGGTCCGATCGAACGTCTGACGACAACATATGGTCAAGGTTCAACCGTGACGCCAATCCAAATGATCCAGGCAGCTTCAGCAATTGCCAATGAAGGCGTCATGATGAAGCCGTACGTCATTGACCAAATCAAAAATCCGGACACTGGAAAAGTGACCGTAAAAAGCAAGCCGGAAAAAGCAGGACAGCCGATTTCTGCAGAAACTGCCGAAAAGGTAAAAGAAATCCTCGCTTCGACTGTCACTTCCGAAAATGGATCGGGCCGGCCGTTTGCATTGAAGGACTACGCAGTAGCCGGCAAGACCGGGACTGCACAAGTGCCGGGACCGGATGGCCGCTACATCAACCAGGGGAAAAATGGATTTTTGTATTCTTTCCTGGGAATGGCGCCGGCGGATGACCCGGAACTGCTTGTCTATATTGGTGTCCAACAGCCGCAATTGCCTGCAGGGGAGTATGGAAGTGCACCTGTAGCGAAGATTTTTAATTCGGTCATGGAAAACGGCTTAAAACACATGAATGTGAAGCCGGACAATGCGAAATCAGTAAAAACTACCGAGTTGGAGGATTACACAGGGAAATCGTCTGCGGAAGTTACAGAACAATTGGCCGGAAGAGGGCTGAATGTGGTAGTCACCGGCGGAAGCACGAAAGTGGAAGGCCAGTATCCGGCAACGGGAGAAGCGGTCGTTGAAGGCGGCACCGTGATTTTAAAAACCGCAGGACCGTCCATTTTGCCGGACTTTACGGGCTGGTCAAAACGTGATTTACTGGCGTATCAGTCGCTCAGCGGGTTATCGGTGGAACTTGCCGGCCAGGGCTATGCCGTGAGCCAGAGCCTTTCTCCGGGTTCAAAAGTCACCTTAAAAGATCCGGTCGTCATACGTCTTCAGACGCCTGAAAACGCCTCGCAAATCCAGTCGACGGATAGTTTTGAAGGCGCACCTGAAGAACCGGCCGAAGACGAGGCTGAAGGCGCAGCAGGACAAGATGCAGCAGAACCAGGGACGGAAGAAACCCCTGAAGAAGCAGTGCCGGAAGAAAACGGTGCAGCTTCTGAAGAATCTGCAGAGGAAACGCCTGTAGACGCCGTAGAAGCAACACCGGAAGAACCAACAGAAACTGTTGAAGAACCAGCTGAAGAAGGTTCAGCTGGAGAAACAATCGAAGAAGAAATAGTTGAAGATCCAACTGAATAATTTATTGCTTAAAGGAGTTCTATGATGGACGTTAATTTATTAATTGGTTTTGGAGCCGCTTTTTTACTGACAGTTATACTGATGCCGCTTTTTATTCCCTTATTGAGAAGAATGAAATTTGGCCAGAGTATCCGGGAAGAAGGGCCTGAATCCCATATGAAAAAAACAGGGACCCCGACAATGGGGGGCCTTGTGTATTTAATCGCTATTATTGTGACCGTTTTGCTGGTCGCACTGTTTACTGAAGGGCTGACAGCGGATATTCTGATTCTTTTGCTGGTGCTTTTCGGTTTCGGCTTAATCGGCTTTTTGGATGATTTTATTAAAGTGGTGCTAAAAAGAAACTTGGGATTAACTTCCCTGCAGAAATTGATCGCCCAAATCGTTATTGCCGTTATTTCGTTCCTGCTTCTGAACGGCACAGAATTCGACACATCGGTGTCGATTCCGTTCACGGGTGCCGCAATTGAACTGTCGTTTGTGTATGTGCTGTTTATCATCTTCTGGCTCGTCGGTTTTTCCAATGCGGTCAATCTGACAGACGGACTCGACGGATTGGTTGCAGGCACAGCTTCAATCGCTTTTGCTGCGTTCGGGGTTTTGGCTATCCATCAGGATGAAAATGCCATTGCATTGTTTACGTTTTCTGTAGCAGGCGCTTTGCTTGGGTTCCTGGTATTCAATAAATACCCGGCGAAAGTCTTTATGGGAGATACGGGTTCATTGGCGCTCGGCGGAGCACTCGCAATGGTTTCAATTTTATTGAAACAGGAGCTTTTGCTTTTACTGATCGGCCTGGTATTTGTTATTGAAACGCTATCCGTCATCTTACAGGTCGGCAGTTTCAAATTAAGAAAAAAACGTATTTTCAAAATGAGTCCGATTCATCATCATTTTGAGCTGAGCGGATGGTCAGAATGGAAAGTCGTCACAGTCTTTTGGCTGGTCGGCCTGATTGCCGCATTAATTGCAGTAGCTTTGGAGGTCTTATAAAATGAAGCAAGTTGAACAACTTTATCAAAAAAAGGTGCTTGTTTTGGGGCTTGCGAAAAGCGGATTTACAGCCGCTCGCATTCTCCATGGGTTAGGTGCTTTTGTTACGGTTAATGATGCTAAGCCTTTTGAAGAAAACTCAGAAGCCCAGGAACTATTGAACATGGGAGTGACCGTAATTTGCGGAAGACATCCGGAAGATCTATTGGATGAAGGCTTTGAATTAGTGGTGAAGAACCCGGGTATTCCATACAACAACGTGATTATCGAGTCGGCAATTGAAAAAGGGATTCCGATATGGACGGAAATTGAATTGGCTTATTTGATCAGTGAAGCTCCTTTTATCGGCATAACGGGTTCCAACGGCAAAACGACAACCACTACTTTGCTGTTCCATATGCTCAACCAGGATCGCAAGAAACCGTTGATTGCAGGGAATATCGGAACTGTTGCAAGCGGTGTTGCTGAAAACGCGACGGAAGAAAACGTCATTGTCACCGAACTTTCTTCTTTCCAGTTGAAAGGGACAGACACATTCCGGCCGCGCATCGCGATTGTCACCAATTTTTATGAAGCGCATTTGGACTATCATGGTTCGTTTGAAGACTATACCGCTTCGAAGATGAAAATTGCCCAGAACCAGACATCGGAAGATTATTTTATCTACAATGCGGACCAGCCGCTGCTGTCAGCGTTTGCAGCGAAATGCAAAGCGCAGCTGATTCCGTTTACGTTAAAAGGCAAGACCCAGCACAGCATCAGTGCAGATGATGAATTTGTTTACTGGCAAGGGGAAAAAGTGATTGAACGCTCGAAAATCATGTTGGGCGGCCAGCATAACTTGGAGAATATCCTGGCAGCGACAGCTGCGGCGCTTCTATGGGGCGGAACGAAAGAAACCATCACCCGAGTGTTAACGTCCTTCACAGGTGTAAAACACCGTTCCCAATTTATCACTTCCTGGAACGGCAGAAAGTTCTATAACGATTCCAAAGCGACCAATGCTTTGGCGACAAAAAGTGCGCTTGAAGCATTTCCGGAACAAATCATCCTGCTGGCTGGCGGGCTTGAGCGCAATCATTCGCTTGAAGAGCTGCGCCCTTACATGAAACGGGTAAAAGCGCTCATCACATTTGGCGAAACCGCTGACCGTTTTGCAGAGTTTGCTGGAGATTGCGGAGTTCCGGCGATTACAAAAGCAGGGGACATGCTGGATGCTGTTGAAAAAGCAGTCAGCCACTCAGAAGATGGGGATACCATACTGCTGTCTCCGGCATGTGCAAGCTGGGATCAATATGAAAGTTTTGAAATCCGCGGAGATGCATTTATCGATGCAGTCCTGCAAGTAACAGAAGCGAACGAATAAAGGGAAAGGAGCAGCAAGTATGGACAAAGTGATTGATATCGAAGAACGCATCCCGACGCTTCGTGAGCGGCGGAAAAAAAGAACCAATCGCAAGTTCGTGGCGTTGCTGTTCGTTTTTCTTGTATTGCTGGCCATTCTGATCTACAGCCAAACAAAATACAGTAAAATCCAGGACATCACTTTCACAGGTACAGAGCTGTACGCAGAAGCTGAGTATGAACAGCTCAGCGGCTTGTCAATCGGCGACTCGATGTGGTCCTTCACAGAATCGGATATTGAAAAGACGCTGGACGAGCTGGAATGGGTAGAAAAATCCTCGGTCAATAAAAAATGGCTGACTGGTGTAGAGATCGAAATTAAAGAGTTTGAAAGCATCGGTTATCTGGATAAAAGCAATAGCTACCAGATGGTTTTATCGAATAATTTTGCTTTGGAAAAACCGGTAACTTCAGTTGATGGCCCCATCTTAACCAATTTTGAAGATGCTAAAACGAGATCGAAACTGGTCACTCAGCTGACAAAGATCGATTCGGAAGTATTTAACTTGATCTCCCAGATTATTTTGTCTCCAAGTGAAGAAGACGCAGCTTATGTTACGCTCTATATGAACGATGGAAATGAAGTAAGAGGGATATTAAGTTCGCTGGCTGAAAAGCTGAATTATTATCCTTCTGTTGTAGCTCAGCTTGAAGACGGCCAAAAAGGTGTGATAGACATGGAGGTCGGAATTTTCTTCCGTTCGTACGATGACGTCTACGGTCCTCGGAAGGAAGGTGCTGAGAATGAAGAATCCGAAGCAGCCGAAGAAGAATAACCGGACAAGCTTCAGTAAATCGATCATCTTTTCTCTCGTTTTTCTCGTATTGGGCTTTATCATGGCTTATTCCTACAGCCTTTCCCAAGAGGAAGAGGCAGCCAGAAACTTTGACGGAAAATCTTTCTCTGAGGAAGAAAAGCGGTTTCGGGGAGAATTGATTGAACAGCAGGAACGCAACAAATCATTGCGTGAGGAATTACAAGAAAAACAAGCAACTGTCCAGGAATATGAAGATTCATTTTCAGACGGCGAAAACCGTTTTGCCGACTATACGGAAGAAGCGGAAGCGCTGCGCCGGTATATCGGCATTCTGCCGGTTAAAGGCGACGGATTAAAAGTAACGCTGCAGGACGGCGATTACGAGCCGGATTCAGTGAATCCGAATGATTATATTGTACATGAGAGCCATGTGTTCCAAGTGATCAATGAACTGTATATTTCAGGTGCACAAGCCATTTCAATCAACGGACAGCGAATCCACGCGAATTCGTATATTGTCTGCACCGGACCGGTCATTACCGTAGACGGCGTCCAGTACCCGGCGCCTTTCACAATTGAAGCAATCGGAGAACCAGACGTGCTGGAATCTTCCATGAAGCTATCAGGCGGCGTTATGGATCAGCTTGTAAATGATAATATCATCGTCACATTGGACGCAGGACAAAAAATTTCCATGCCAGCGTTGCTGACAGAATCATAGGAGGGGAGAGGCAGCATGAAAAAGAAACTCTCTTCCCGCTTCTCAGTCATCTTATTCATCATCGGTTTGATGGCGGCGGTACAATATAACACCATCAATGAACCGGATGCGCGCGACACACGGGATATTTGGGAAATCAGGCAGGAACTTTCGCGCGAAATGCAGCTGCATTCGGAGCTGCTGACAGAGATCGGCACCGTTGATGATACCTTGTCCAAATACGAAGATGCATCGAATGAGAGTCCGGAACAGGCATTAAAAGAAACAGTCGAGGATTTAAGAAGTGCAGCTGGCCTGGACGAAATGACCGGCCCAGGCATAGAAATCTCCATTGAACCCTCTCCAGAAGCAGTCGCTTTAGGTTTGAATATTGAAGGGATCGCACCCGATCTATTGATCCGCCTGGTCAATGAAATCAATCGCCATAATGGGCTCTACATTTCGATTGACGGCAACCGAGTGGTCAATACAACCGCCATCCGCGACATTAATGGAACGACCACTGTCAATACCGTTCCAGTTCAAACTCCGCCATTTAAAATTAAAATTGTTTCAAAAACGATGGATGACACGGAAAAGCTGTATAATCATTTAATGTCATCTCGCATACACGATGATTTTTATATTGATAACCTTTCTGTCATTATTACCGAACCAATAGATCAACTGACTGTTGAAGCTTATGACAAAGAACACAACTATCAGCAATTAGAAAAAGTGGAGGGGGAATAAGTATGTGGTTGTCAATACTGGGTTTATTGCTTGGAATTTCGCTCGGCCTATTAACCGATATGCAAATCCCTCCTGAATATGCAGATTATTTGTCCATTGCCGTGCTTGCTTCGCTTGACACTTTGTTCGGTGGAATCCGGGCGCATTTGCAGGGCGTTTACGATGACAAAGTATTTGTCTCCGGCTTTTTCTTCAATATTGTACTGGCAGCTGCACTGGCGTTTATCGGCGTGCATCTGGGAGTCGATTTATATTTAGCCGCCATTTTTGCATTTGGGGTTCGCTTATTCCAAAATATCGCTGTCATCCGCCGGATTCTTTTGACAAAATGGGCAGAAAAAAAGGAAGTTCGTGAATTACAGGGGTAAGTTGAAGGAAAATTTACAAAGTTGTGCTGTTTTACTTAGACAAGGGATACAATTTACAATAGAATATAATATAGAAGTTTATTAAGGAGGTGCCACGAATTGAGTCAATCAGAATTATACGTAAGCCTAGACATCGGTTCGTCATCCGTTAAAGTATTAATCGGAGAAATGGCCAACAAATCTTTACATGTCATTGGCGTAGGAAATGTAAAATCAAACGGAATCAGAAAAGGTGCGATTGTTGATATAGATGCTACAGTTCAATCCATTAAAAAAGCAGTTGACCAAGCGGAGCGCATGATCGGAAAGTCGATCCACGAGGTAGTGCTGGGGATCCCGGCTAACAAAGCAGCTCTTCATCCTGTCAAAGGGGTAGTGGCGGTCAACAGCGAAAACCGCGAAATTACGGATGATGACCTGGACCGCGTTCTTGAAGCGGCGCAAGTTATTTCCATTCCGCCTGAACGGGAATTGGTCAATATCATTCCTGAACAGTATATCGTCGACCATTTGGATGAAATCAAAGATCCGCGAGGTATGATTGGGATTCGCCTTGAAATGGATGGTACAATGGTGACAACATCAAAAACCATTTTGCATAATGTGTTAAGATGCGTAGAACGTGCGGGCTTGCAAATCCGTGATATTTACGTTCAGCCACTTGTCGCAGGGTATGTTGCATTGACAGAAGATGAAAAAAATCACGGCACTGCCTGCATCGACATCGGTGGAGGGTCAACATCAATAGCTGTCTTCCAAGATGGCCATTTGACTGCTTCTTCCGTTATTCCAGTCGGTGGAGACCATGTGACCAAAGATTTATCCATCGTCCTGAAAACGCCAACAGAACAAGCTGAAAAAATCAAACTGGAGTATGGTCATGCGTTTTATGACGATGCTTCTGAAGATGAATTGTTCGAAGTGGAAGTAATCGGTTCCGATTCAAAAGAGCAGTACAGCCAAAAATACATATCTGAAATAATCGGAGTTCGCCTGGAAGAACTTTTCGAATTGATTTTAGATGAGCTTTACCGTCTTGGATATCAAGACCTTCCAGGAGGAGTCGTATTGACTGGCGGCATGGCTAAACTTGAAGGGCTGCCGGAATTGGCGCGCCACATCATGCAAACGCGCGTCCGCCTGTATGTACCGGAATTCATCGGTGTGCGTGAGCCTCAATACACGACCGCTGTCGGCTTGATCCAGTACGCTTACATGGAAGATATGTTCTATGGCAATGTAGGAAGCGGAGGCGCTTTGTCCGAATCTGCACATGTAGAGCCGGAACCACAGCACCAGCAGCCTAAAAAGCAAAAGCAGCCTAAACAAAGCGGTGAAGGCGTTGTTACAAAAGCTAAAAAAATGTTTGATAGATTCTTTGAATAAAATCAACATTGCATTATGCTTAATCTAAAGCTGAGCAATATATAGGAGGAAAAAGAATGTTGGAATTTGATACATCAATCGATGCACTGGCAGTCATTAAAGTAATCGGTGTAGGCGGCGGCGGAAACAACGCAGTAAACCGTATGATCGAACACGGAGTGCAAGGCGTAGAATTCATCGCTGTAAATACAGATGCACAAGCTTTAAACCTTTCAAAAGCTGAAACTAGACTTCAAATCGGAGGCAAACTGACTCGCGGACTTGGAGCAGGCGCAAATCCGGAAGTCGGCAAAAAAGCGGCTGAAGAAAGCAAAGAACAAATCGAAGAAGCTTTGCGCGGAGCAGATATGGTATTTGTTACTGCCGGCATGGGCGGCGGAACCGGTACGGGAGCAGCACCTGTAATTGCAGGGATTGCCAAAGAATTGGGCGCTTTGACTGTTGGGGTTGTAACTCGCCCATTCACTTTCGAAGGACGCAAGCGTTCGACTCAGGCAATCAGCGGAATCAGCACGATGAAAGAATCTGTTGACACGCTAATCGTCATTCCAAACGACCGTTTGCTTGAAATCGTCGACAAGAGCACGCCAATGCTTGAAGCTTTCCGCGAAGCGGATAACGTCCTTCGCCAAGGGGTTCAAGGTATTTCCGATTTGATCGCTGTACCTGGACTAATCAACCTTGACTTTGCTGACGTAAAAACAATCATGTCCAACAAAGGTTCTGCTTTGATGGGGATCGGTGTTTCTTCAGGCGAAAACCGTGCATCTGAAGCAGCGAAAAAAGCTGTTTCAAGCCCGTTGCTTGAAGTCTCTGTTGACGGAGCGAAAGGTGTTTTGATGAACATCACAGGCGGATCTAATCTTAGCCTTTATGAAGTACAAGAAGCAGCAGATATCGTGGCTTCAGCTTCTGACGAAGATGTAAACATGATTTTCGGATCGGTCATCAACGACAACTTAAAAGATGAAATCGTAGTTACCGTTATTGCTACCGGATTTAACGAAGAATTACTGCAGCCGAGAACGCCAAGAGGATCAGGATTAAACTCAAGCCGAGTGCAGTCAATCCAACAGCAGTCTCCGCCGTCTCTTCGTGAATCGCGCCGGGAAGACCAGCGCCGGGAAGAGCATTACCCGTCGTATCAGCAAGAGCCTGCCCGCCAGGACAAACCACAGGAAGATGCATTAGACATCCCTACATTCCTGCGCAACCGCCAAAAGAGAAGATAATTGAAATCGACAGCCGCCTTAGGGCGGCTGTTTTTCTTTTTGCCTAGTGATTTCAGAGCATCGCCTAAGCTGCATATTTTTGTACAAGAAAAGGCGGCATTGCAAGATAAGAAGGGCTTAATGATCGGGTGGAATTGATAAAAAACCTGTAACTTGGTACAATAAAGTGAAACTACATTCAGATGGGGGCTCCCCGGAAAGTGCTAGTGGAACCGATCAGACTTTTGTGTTCAGTGGCTTTCGCTGAATGCAGCAGGTGACTTGTCTTGTGGTAAGCAGGATCAGTTGAACATCAATAGAAAAGTTGTGAATGCATGAAACCCATTAAACCAGTCTATGAAGAAATTACACAAGAATTAAATAATGTCCGGCCCGGCATTCAGGTCATTGCGGTGACCAAACAAGTGGGTGTTGAGCGCACGAATGAGGCAATTGAAGCTGGCATCCGCCATCTAGGGGAAAACCGGCCGGAAGGATTGTTAAATAAGCGCCAAGCAATCTCAAGTGAGGCCAGCTGGCATTTTATCGGCAATCTGCAGACGAGAAAAGTCAAGGAAGTCATTGACCAAATTGATTATCTTCATTCCTTGGACCGCATGAGCCTGGCCAAGGAAATCCAGAAACGGGCAACTCATCCCTTAAAATGCTTTGTACAAGTGAATGTTTCGAAGGAAGAATCCAAAAGCGGAGTACTTGCAGAAGAAGCAGTCGCATTTGTTAAATCACTGGAAGCTTTTGATAAAATCCAGGTAGTCGGATTGATGACAATGGCGCCGAACACCACTGACGAGAACGTCATTCGCAATGTATTCAAAGGATTGAAATCGCTTCAACTTGAAGTTGCGGCTGAAGGAATGAGCCATGCCCCTTGCACTGAGTGCTCGATGGGAATGTCCAATGACTACAAAATCGCAGCTGAAGAAGGAGCGACTTTTGTTCGCATAGGGACTGCATTAGTAGGGTCAGAAAGTGAGGCAATGTGATGAGCATGAAAGACAAATTTAAAAATTTCTTTTATCTGGAAGAATTTGAAGAAGACGAGCCGCAAGTCCAACAGCAGCAACCGAAGCCTCAGCCAGAACAAACACAGCCGCGGCCCAAGCCGCAGACCACTTCCCGCTACGAGAAAGCGGTAACGGTGCAGCCGGATATTCGAAAACAACCCAAGGAACGGAGACAAAAAACAGTGGAAACAGGAGCTACCAATCTTGTAAGCCTGCAAAGTGCAGTTAAATCCTCGAAAATGATTTTAGCAGAACCGAGAGTTTATGCCGAAGCCCAGGACATCGCCGAAAATTTGAAAAACAAACGCGCCGTCGTAGTAAACCTGCAGCGGATTGAGAAAGACCAAGGCTTGCGCATCATTGATTTCCTGAGCGGAACCGTCTATGCACTTGGCGGAGACATACAGCGCATTGGAACGGATATATTCCTATGCGTGCCGGATACCGTTGAAGTTGACGGAGCCATTTCCGAGTACTACTATGACGATCAACAATAAAAGAGGTGCATGAATAACCGATGATTGCTTTATTGAATTTAATTTTAGTCGCTATAAACATCTATTCGTTTATTTTAATTGCCAGCATTTTAATGAGCTGGCTGCCGAATGCGAAAGAATCAAGTTTTGGCCGTATGCTGTCAAGCATCACCGACCCTTATCTTGATATTTTCAGGCGCTTTATTCCCCCGTTCGGAATGATCGACTTTTCGCCAATCGTTGCCATCTTCGCTTTGAACTTAGCGAGCCGCGGGATTATCGTTTTATTTTCTTATTTCAGCTAATGACCTCACATAACGTGAGGTTTTTTGCTTGAAACCCATTAACTATCCAAAAAGGAGCGCTTTCTATGGAGTCATTGTTTCAGCATTTCAGAAAAGACGAACAGCCGTTCATCGAACAAGTGACAGGCTGGATGATAGATGTTGAAGACCGCTATACGCCTAAACTGACTGATTTTCTGGATCCGAGACAGCGTTTTATCGTGACGTCCGTGATTGGTTCAGGCGACATCCAAATGGCGGCATCGGGGCTGTTCGAAGATGCGGAAAGGCAGCGTGTGCTGCTGTATCCTTCGTATTACGAGCCGCAAAAAGAAGATTTTCAAATCACCGTTTTTGATTTGAACTACCCTACCAAGTTCGTCACGCTGCAGCATCCGGATATTCTGGGCTCCATGATGTCAATCGGCCTTGACCGGAGCAAGTTTGGCGATATCCGCATTGACGGGCAGCAAATCCAGATTGCCGTTGCAGATGAAGTCAGCAGCTATTTGCAGGCTAATTTTACAACGGCTGCAAAAGTGAAAGTCCATTTGGAAGAAGCCGCATCAGAAGAGAGCTTCATAAAAGTGGCGGAAGACTGGACAGAAGAAAGCCATACGGTCAGTTCGCTGCGTTTGGATACCGTCATCAGTTCGGTCTATAATATTTCCCGCCAGAAAGCGTCGGCATTGATCAACGGCGGAAAAGTGAAAGTCAACTGGACGGTTCAGGAACAGCCCTCGTTTGAGTTGAATGAATCGGATATGGTATCATCGCGTGGGTATGGCCGCGTCAAAATGATGGAAATCGAAGGCCGCACTAAAAAAGACAAAATCCGTCTGCTCGTTGGCCGCTTGGAGACGGCCAAGTAAGCCGGTTTGAAAAAATGCAAAATAGTACTGATATTTACTGCCATGGACTGTATAATGTAAAGAAACGAAGTTAATTAAGGAGAGGTGCCCTTACTATGCCATTATCCCCCTTGGATATACATAATAAAGAGTTTAGCAAAGCATTCAGAGGATATCAGGAAGACGAAGTAAACGAATTCCTGGATCAAATCATCAAAGACTACGAAATTCTGTTAAAAGAAAAGAAAGAATTGGAAGACCGTTTAACACAAACAGATGAGCGCGTCGGCCATTTCACAACAATTGAGTCAACTCTGCAGAAATCGATTGTGGTGGCACAGGAAGCAGCAGAAGAAGTTCGCCGCAATACGCAAAAAGAAGCGAAGCTGATTATCCGCGAAGCTGAAAAAAATGCAGACCGCATCGTCAATGAATCCTTGACGAAAGCGCGCCGCATTGCGCTGGAAATCGAAGAGTTGAAGAAACAGTCCAAAGTATTCCGCAACCGCTTCAAAATGCTGGTGGAAGCCCAGTTGGACTTGATTGAAACAGATGATTGGGAAACATTGATGGAATATGACATCGATACGACCAACCTGGACAAACTGGAAGAAAAGAAAGAAGTCTACTGAACTTGACGCAGCAACTTCTAAATTCTATAATTACGTCATATCTTTAAAAGCGTTGACGGAGACAGTACTCCAAACAATTCGACAAAGCGAGCCGGGGACAGTGAGAGCCTGGTGATGAATGTTTTGAGGAAAATCACTCTTGAGCAGAATTGGGGAATCGATTAGTACCCAGTTCCGTATCCACCACGTTACGGTGTTCGAGTGGCAGCTAAGCGCTGCAACAAGGGTGGTACCGCGAGTTTAGCTTCTCGTCCCTTTCCAGGGATGGGAGGCTTTTTATTATGCCTACAGGAGGAATTGCAATGGAATACAAAGACACGTTATTGATGCCGAAAACAGATTTCCCGATGCGCGGAAATTTGCCGAACCGGGAACCGGAAATGCAGAAAAAATGGGAAGACATGAACATTTACCAAAAATCGCTGGAACGCACAAAAGGACGCCCGTTCTTCATTCTTCACGATGGCCCGCCTTATGCCAACGGCGACCTTCATATGGGCCATGCCCTTAACAAAGTGCTAAAAGACATGATCGTCCGTTCGCGTTCGATGATGGGCTTCCATGCTCCATATGTGCCGGGCTGGGACACGCACGGTTTGCCGATTGAACAGGCATTGACGAACAAAGGCGTCAACCGCAAAGAAATGTCACTTGCGGAATTCCGTAAGCTTTGTGAAGAATATGCCTACCAACAAATCGATAACCAGCGTTCGCAGTTTAAACGCATCGGGGTTCGCGGCGATTGGGAAAATCCATATGTTACATTGAAGCCGGCCTATGAAGCCCGCCAAATCGAAGTATTCGGCAAAATGGCGAACAAAGGCTATATCTATAAAGGCCTAAAACCGGTTTACTGGTCCCCTTCAAGTGAATCTTCACTGGCGGAAGCAGAAATCGAGTATGCTGACAAAAAATCACCATCAATTTATGTCGCTTTCAAAGTTGTGGACGGAAAAGGCGTATTGGCAGAAGGCACGAACGTGCTGATCTGGACAACGACTCCTTGGACGATCCCTGCGAACCTGGGCATTTCAGCACATGCTGATTTCAATTATGTAGAAGTTTCCGTGAATGGATCGTTGTATGTGGTGGCTCAGGATTTATTGGATGAAGTGGCAAAAGAAGTGGAATGGACGGATTATGAAGTGGTGCGCGAAATCAAAGGCGCCCAGTTTGAACATATCCTGACAAAACACCCGCTATACGACCGACCTTCATTGATGATGCTCGGGGAGCACGTAACGATCGATTCCGGTACCGGGTTTGTCCACACAGCTCCTGGGCACGGGGAAGATGACTTCCTGATCGGCAAAAAGTACGGTTTGGACGTTCTTTGCCCGGTTGATGAAAAAGGCGTCATGACGGACGAAGCACCAGGATTTGAAGGCCAGTTTTATGACAAAGCCAATAAATCCATCACGGAAGCTTTGGACGAAGCAGGCGCACTTGTGCACTTGTCATTCATCACGCACTCGTATCCGCACGACTGGCGCACGAAAAAGCCGGTCATCTACCGGGCGACGGCTCAATGGTTTGTTTCCATCGAAGCATTCCGCGACCAGATCTTAAAAGCCATCGGCGAAACAAGCTTTACACCGGCATGGGGCGAGACACGCCTCTTCAATATGCTGCGTGACCGCGGCGACTGGAATATCTCGCGCCAGCGCGTTTGGGGCGTGCCGATTCCTGTGTTTTATGCAGAAAACGGCGATCCGATCATCACGAAAGAAACGATCTCCCATATCGCAGAAATGTTCCGCGAACACGGTTCAAATGTCTGGTTCGAACGCACGGCTGCCGAATTATTGCCGCCTGGATTTACGCATCCAAGCAGCCCGAACGGCATCTTTGTCAAAGAAACCGACATCATGGATGTTTGGTTCGATTCAGGTTCGTCCCACCAAGGCGTCCTGGAAGAACGCGAAGATCTTCAATACCCGGCTGATTTGTACTTGGAAGGCTCTGACCAATACCGCGGCTGGTTCAACTCATCGTTGACGACAAGCGTCGCCATCAATGGCATCGCGCCTTATAAAGGCATCTTGAGCCACGGATTTACATTGGACGGCAATGGCCGCAAAATGAGTAAATCACTCGGCAACGTCATCGTTCCTGCAAAAGTCATGAACCAGATGGGTGCAGATATCCTGCGCCTATGGGTAGCGTCTGTTGACTATACCGCTGACGTGCGCGTATCAGACGACAACTTCAAGCAAGTGTCGGAAGTCTACCGCAAAATCCGCAACACCTTGAAATTCCTTCACGGCAACTTGGCGGATTTCACTGAAAAAGAACATCGTGTCGCATTTGAAGATATGCGCGAAATGGATCAGTATATGGTCATGAAATTGCAGAAGATGATCGAGACAGCCCGCAAAGGCTACGAAACGTATGAGTTCTCTTCGATCTATCACGCATTGAATGGCTATTGTGCAAATGACTTGAGCTCATTCTACCTGGATGTAGCGAAAGACGTTGTTTACATTGAAGCGGCTGACCATCCACACCGCCGTGCAATGCAGACGGTCATGTTCGATTCCTTGATGGCGATCCTGAAATTGGCGACGCCGATCATCCCGCACACAACAGATGAAATGTGGAGCTACTTGGGCTTTGTGGAAGAAGAAAGCGTTCAGCTGACGGATTTCCCAGAAAGCGAAGAAAACCCGGCATTTGCAGACCTTGAAGCGAAATGGACAAATTTCATGGACGTCCGCGATGATGTGCTGAAAGCTTTGGAAGAAGCCCGTGCTGCGAAAACCATCGGGAAATCGCTTGAAGCCAAAGTGACCGTTTACGGATCAGAAGAAGTAAACAGCTTGCTTTCTTCGGTGGATGAAAACGTAGCTCAACTGTTCATCGTATCTCAATACGAGTTCGGCGGAGCGCTTGAACAAGCACCGGAACAGGCAGTGAAATTAAATAAAGTGGCAGTAGTTGTCGAAAAAGCGTCAGGCGAAAAATGCGAACGCTGCTGGACAATTTCTGAAGAAATCGGCAAAAACGAATCACATCCGGCGCTATGCCCGCGTTGTGCAAGCGTCGTCGAAAAACAATACGCATAATCCGAATACTGGAAGCTGCCGGGAGAAATCCTGGCAGCTTTTTTGTTTATTATCGCTATAAAGTTAAGCTTTTTAGCTTGTAGTTGCTTGAAAGGAATCGAATATATTGCTTTTGTCGTTCAGAGCATCGCCATGAATAGCACTGAATAGGCTTACTAGCAGAAATGGTTGATCTAGCTCGTTTGCGCAATATCGGCAGGCAAGGGCTCGTATCCTATTGGGACATTTCAGCCAGTTTCCTTTTTCGAGGCGGGATGTGGTAAAATAAACTGACTGATGAATTGACGGGGGAAACACATGTTTATACTTTATTATGGGATTGCATTAGTGATCATTGCACTTGATCAATGGACCAAGTGGCTGGTAGTAAAAAATATGGAATTGGGTGAACGGATTGCTGTTCTGGACCCGTATCTTGGCTGGCTTTCGCACCGGAACCGCGGAGCTGCCTGGGGGATGCTGGAAGGGCAAATGTGGCTGTTCGCCATCATCACAGTGGCTGTAATAGCCGGAATTCTTTGGTATTTTCATAAGCACGCAACCGGAAAACCGTTGTTTCAATTGAGTTTGATGGTGCTGCTCGGCGGTGCAATCGGCAACTTTATCGACCGGATGCTGCGCGGGGAAGTAGTGGACTTTGTGGATGTGCTGATTCCTGTCATCAATTACGATTTTCCGATTTTCAATGTAGCGGATGCTGCATTGACAGTAGGTGTGGTATTGATGATCCTATTTATCATCATTGACGAAAAACAAGAAAAGAAAAAGGTGTCTTAATGGAAATTGAAGATTTGACAATAGAAATAACAGAAGAAATGGCCGGTGTACGGATTGATAAAGCTGTATCCTCAATCGACGAAGACTGGTCCCGCTCGCAAATTGCCAACTGGGTGAAAGACGGCGCAGTAAAAGTCAACGGCGAAACGGTCAAACCGAATTACAAAGTGCGTCTGGACGATATCATCATTGTCTCGCCGCCGCTGTTGGAAGAACTGGACGTTGTTCCGGAAGATTTGAACCTCGAAATCACTTACGAAGACGCTGATGTGTTAGTTGTGAACAAGCCAAGAGGCATGGTGGTCCATCCGGCTCCCGGACATGCAAACGGCACGCTTGTCAACGGGCTGATGTTCCATTGCAAGGACTTGTCCGGCATTAACGGCGTAGCCCGTCCGGGAATCGTCCACCGCATCGATAAAGACACTTCCGGTTTATTGATGGTTGCCAAAAATGATATGGCGCACACGTCTTTGGTCGATCAATTGGTGAAGAAAACCGTTACGCGTAAATACGTGGCGCTTGTCCATGGCCATATTCCGCACGACAAAGGCACAATCGAAGCGCCAATCGGCCGCGACTCGAAGGACCGCCAGAAAATGGCTGTCATCGACAAAGGCAAACACGCCGTCACCCATTTCCGCGTATTGGAGCGCTTCGGCAATTTCACTTTAGTGGAATGCCGCTTGGAAACAGGCCGTACGCACCAAATCCGTGTCCACATGAAATACATCGGCTTCCCATTAGTGGGCGATCCGAAGTATGGACCGAAAAAAACAATGGATATCAACGGACAGGCGCTGCATGCGGAAGTGATCGGCTTTGATCACCCGAGAACAGGGGAATACCTCGAGTTTTCGGCAGAGCCGCCAGCCCAATTTGCAGAGCTTTTGGAATCTCTTCGAGAGAAAGATTGACAAAACGGCTGACTGTTCTTTATACTTAAAAAAACAAATCGAATAAGCAACACCTTTAAAAACGGTCCAGAGAGGCCGAGAAGGTATTTACGCTGGCTGGGAGACTGTCTTCCATGCTTAATTTTTCTGCGCATCTAACCTCTTGCCTCTCAGGCAAGAGGTTTTTTAGTGTGCCCGGCATGGGCGTAATCTATAGGGTGCAAGTCCCGAACGGTGAAGGCAGAAGTAACCGTTAGCCAAGCGCAAGGGTGTCCACGGCGACGTGGAATCTGAAGGAAGCGGGCGGCAAACCTCCGGTCTGAGGAACACGAACTTCATACAAGGCTATGTGCGATTGGGTGAGTCTGCTGAACAAGGCAAAGCCCTTTCTGCCGAAGGTCGCATGCAGTAAATGAAGCAGATAGGTGGAGGGAAAGATTGCGTTCTTACCCGGGGAGGTCTGGTTGAAACGCCAAGTACCCTTGGTAACCTGCCCAGTGATGGGCAGCTGAACAACCAGAAGTCAGCA
>NZ_FNDC01000023.1 GCF_900099655.1 Planococcus glaciei | reverse complement strand
TGACTTCTGGTTGTTCAGCTGCCCATCACTGGGCAGGTTACCAAGGGTACTTGGCGTTTCAACCAGACCTCCCCGGGTAAGAACGCAATCTTTCCCTCCACCTATCTGCTTCATTTACTGCATGCGACCTTCGGCAGAAAGGGCTTTGCCTTGTTCAGCAGACTCACCCAATCGCACATAGCCTTGTATGAAGTTCGTGTTCCTCAGACCGGAGGTTTGCCGCCCGCTTCCTTCAGATTCCACGTCGCCGTGGACACCCTTGCGCTTGGCTAACGGTTACTTCTGCCTTCACCGTTCGGGACTTGCACCCTATAGATTACGCCCATGCCGGGCACACTGAGAAAAAGCTGCCCATATACAGGGCAGCTTTTTCAATGATTTCTGTTTAATTAAGTACGCCGTTCCATCAAACTGATGCCGATTCCCATGCAGACCACGCCGAACAGCAGCAAAAATGAAATTGGTTCACTGAGTTCCTGCCAGCTGCGGTTGTATAGCGCGACGCCTTTTAACGCATCAAGGCCATAAGTGATGGGCAAAATCTTAGAGATGGCCAGCAGCATTCCATTGTTGACCAGTTCAATCGGCCAAAAAGCGCCGCCGATCATCGCCATGCCGGTTGCCATAATCGGGATTACCGCTTTCAGCTGCGGGGGACGGCTGAGCAGGCTTGTAACGAGCAGCCCCAATGCCACAATTGCAAAAGTGTAGCATGCAGCAATCAATAAAACCGCCCCGAACCGGGCGCCGATATCAAAACGAAAGATGTATTTGAATAACACAAAAATCAGGACAATCTGGAAATAGCCGATGGCAAAGCTATAAGCGAGATGGCCCAAGTAAATCGCCCATTTCCCGACCGGAGACAAAATCAATCGGTTCCACGTGCCTTGCTTTTTTTCTTCAACGATTTTCACTAAGCTGAACATGATGGTGTATACCGAGAAGAAAAGGGTCATCCCAAAAAGCATCTGCAATCGATTATCATATTGAAATTCTTCTTTGCCATCTAAAGTGGACGTGACAACTTGGAGTGCCGGCTCTTTCATCGCGGCCGCTGCTCGGGTGCGGATATCGCTGCCAGGAACTTGCTGTTCCACTTGCCCGAGCCGCATCTCCTCTTGGTACTTCCGTTTCAAAAATGCCTCTAGAGCAAAGCGGCTCACATCATCTGCCGCCAGCAAAATCCGGTAATCCCCGTCCATGAGGCGAAGCCCTAGCGGCGCATCACCGGCTGAAACCGCTTCGCGCACTTGTTTTTCCCTCATTAACTGGAACTCAAATTCTTCTGTTTCATTCAGCGAAGCCAGCCATTCTTCCGCTGCCGCTTCCCCCAGCGAATCATCTGCGTAAGCAAGGATTGGCGGGCGCTCCGCCGGGTCATTGCCGGAGAGCAAAGCCACAAAGACAACGGTCATGACAAGAAACGATAAAATCATCGCGGGGGCCCGGCGAAATCTTTGCCATTGCAGTAAAAAGACAGAGATCATCGTTAAGCCTCCCCCTTTCCGGGAAAAATCAGCAGACTTAAAATAAGCAGCGCAATGGCCACCAGCAAAACATGGCTAAGCGGTTCCCACAGCAGGCCGATTTCCTGGGTCTGTGCCCAGATGAGAAACGCTTGTAAGGAAGCGCCATTCGGCGTCCAGCCCCCAAGCTGCTGTATAAAAACAGGCAAGTTGTCTGTTGGGGTAAAGCTGCCGCCAAGAAAGGCAAATATCGTCACCACAATGCCGGAAAAGACTGTTGTAATGGTGTCATTATTAAAACGCATCATCAACGAAGTTAAGAAAGCAGCCAATGCCCCGACGCAGACGGCCAAACTGGCAGCAATCAACAGCATGCCCGGCCAGAATGACAAATCCGTCAATTCGAATGCCCGAAAAATCAGTGAAGAAAAGAAAAATAAAATCAAAAACTGGCATAACGCAATAACTGCGGCAGAAATCGCCTTTCCAGTTAAATAAATGAATGAATGATGGTTCGACAGCAAAATCCGTTGGAAGACAAATTGCTTTTTCTCCATATAGGCCATGGATGAGATGATGCCGCTAACAAATAAGGCAAACATCACCGCCATGCCAATCGTGTAGTATTGAAAGGAAGAAATTGGTTCTGCTGCTGAAATGCTTTCGACGCCCCCGAATTGCGGCTGTGTTTCTTCCGCTCCCGCTTCTACACCTATTCGGAAAATGGCGCTTTCAAAATTCAGTGACCGGACTATTTCATCCAAAATGCTCTGGAATACTTCCGCCTGAGTCGCTGCCTGATCCGAAATCATCAATTGAAGCTCGCTTCCGTCGCCTGCATCCAGCAGCATTTTCTGCAGCGTTTGGAAAGTGAAATCCTCCGGTATGGTGAGGGTTGCCACTATTTCTTCCTGTTCAAGCGCACGTTTCGCTGCTGCAGCATCCATTTCATGAACCTTCACCAAACTGCTGAGGCTTTCGCCTTTTAAAATCTCCTGCAGCAAAGTGGCAGGGCTCGTTGCTTCAGCCGCTTCCCTCAACCGCCTCTTTTCGGCTGCAGGCATTTCCGACTTTTCAAGCGCTTCCGCAAACCGGGTGAGCCCCTGCTGTTCATCATCCTCTTGGACAATCGCGACTTCCATCGATAATGCTTCTGAATTTCCGCTAAGCAATCCGCTCAAGGCAAAACCCAAAATCGCAATTAAAAGGAAAGGCATCGCCAGAAGTACAGCCAGTTCAGTCCGGTTGCGCACTAAAACCAGAATGTCTTTCTTCAAAAAGGCATACATGGGTCCACCTCCTCAATCTCTCAGTTTCCGGCCTGTCAGATGGAGGAACACATCTTCCAAACTAGGCGTCTGGACGTTGACGTTCACGATTTGAACCCGGTGGCGTTCCGATGCTTGAAAAATCTTCCCCAGCACACGGCTTCCTTTTGGAAGAATCAATTTGATGCCTTGCTCTGTTTCAAATGCCTTCCTGGTTCCATCAAAAGATTTCAGTTCTTGAAAGAATGCTTCATTCGGACGGTTCAATTCAATCCAAATCGTTTCTTCATTGGAAAGAATATTTTTCAATTCCTCTTTTGTGCCGCTGGCGATGATTTTTCCATGGTCCATGATGTAAACCCGGTCACAGAGGCGTTCCACTTCTTCCATGTAGTGGCTGGTGTACAACACCGTCAACCCTTTTTCCCGATTGAGGCGGCGCACCATCTCCAGAATGTGGCTGCGCGACTGCGGATCGATTCCGACCGTCGGCTCATCCATGATAATGATTTCAGGTTCGTGCATCATAGCAGCAGCAATATTGATGCGCCGCTTCATGCCGCCCGAATAGGTTTTGACAACCTCTTTCTGGCGCTCCGCCAGTCCAACCAATTCCAGTGATTGCTGAATGGCGGATTCTAACGCTTTTCCGGAAAGGCCGTAAATTCTGCCAAAGAACTTCAAGTTTTCGTAAGCAGTCAATTCCGGATATAAAGCGATTTCCTGCGGCACTATGCCCAGAACCCGCCTCATCTCACTTGGATTTTGAATAACACTTTTTCCGTTTAACCGCACATCTCCAGACGTTGGTTTCAACAAGGTTGAAATCATGGAAATCGTTGTGGATTTCCCCGCTCCATTCGGGCCAAGCAAACCGACCGCCTCGCCTTTATCCAGGTACAGGCTAGCCCCTTCCACAGCGACTTTTCCTTTGAATACTTTTTTCAACTCTTCCGTTTCAAGCATGGCCTTCCTCCTTCCGCTTTCCAGACATTTCTCCCATTTCCACTTTGGCTTCTTTGATGGTTTCTATACTACGGGATTGAAAACCGAATATCACCTCTTTCGCTGTGCAAACAGATCGCTTCCGCTCCAATATGTGTGGTTTATTTTCAAAAAATCCCTTCCACCTTGTCTGTAAACCTTTCACCTCTTCCTATAAAACCTTATACTAAACGAAGTAGTTAGAATAATCTGAGGATGAGGTGATTACATGCCCTATACATTTTCTCCTCTTGGCGAAGGGGCAATCGTCATTGAAGCCGGAACAGAAATCACTGACGACACGCAAAAAAGGATCCAGGCCATTGCGGCTTTGCTCGAAGCGCAACCGCCTGCCTGGATGGTGGAATTCATCCCGGCGTTTACAACCGTAACCGTTTTTTACAATCCACTAGGCGCTTTGTATGAGTCCGTCAAATCCGACCTTGAAACATTGCTGCCGCATGCCGAAGAAACCGCATCTTCCCTTTCGCGGACAGTGGAGATCCCTGTCTGCTACGGCGGCGAGTTTGGCCCGGACCTCGATTTTGTGGCTGAACACAACGGATTGACACCGGAACAAGTAATCGATATCCACACTTCCGGCACTTATTCGGTTTCCATGATTGGTTTTGCTCCCGGTTTTCCATTCATCAGCGGCATGTCTGAGAAAATCGCAGCGCCGCGGCGTGATTCTCCAAGGCTGCGTATTCCCGAACGAACCGTCGGCATTGCCGGCAAACAGACAGGCGTCTATCCAATTGAAACGCCTGGTGGCTGGCAGTTGATCGGCCGCACGCCGATCCGGCTGTTTCGCCCGGAACAAGAAATTCCAAGCTTGCTGCGGGCTGGCGACAAAATTGCCTTCCGGCGAATATCAGAAAAAGAATACCGCGCATGGAAGGAGGAAGAGCATGCTGAAAATTATTAAAAGCGGCCTCCAGACCACCGTGCAGGACCTGGGCCGTTTTGGTTTTCAAAAATACGGCGTCATTGCAAGCGGAGCGATGGACCCTTTTGCACACCGAATAGCAAATTTGCTGGTCGGCAACGGAGAAAATGCTGCCACATTTGAAATAACGATGACGGGCCCAACCATCCAGTTTCAGCAAGATGCATTCATTGCGCTTTGTGGTGGAGACTTGTCTCCACAAATCGATGGAACCGACATGAAAATGTGGCGGCCGGCCTTTGTCAAAGAAGGCAGTGTCCTGAAATTCGGCGCCCCCCGTTCAGGGTGCCGAGCCTATTTGGCAGTCGCAGGAGGAATAGACGTTCCAGAGCTGATGAACAGCAAATCCACTTACTTGCGCGCTGGAATCGGTGGTTTTCACGGGCGGGCGCTGCAAGCGGGCGATATCGTCCCGGTCAACCCTATTCCGCCGCAGCTTGCCGCTTCTTTGCTTCATGCCACCGGCAATGGCGTGGAATGGAAAACTGCTGCTCCGCGTTATTCCAGTGAACCGGTTGTCCGGATGATGAAAGGCCGCCAGTTTGAATTGTTTAACCGCGACAGCCGGAGCTATATTTTCAGTGAAGCTTTTGCGGTTTCTTCCCATTCCGACCGCATGGGCTACCGGTTAGAAGGGATACGGCTCGCACTCGAAGAACCAAAAGAACTGATTTCAGAAGCGGTGTCCTTTGGGTCGATTCAAGTGCCTTCTGACGGCAATCCCATTATCCTTTTGGCAGACCGCCAGACTACCGGCGGCTATCCGAAGATTGGCCAAGTGGCTGCTGTCGATTTGCCGCTTGTCAGCCAGTTAAAGCCCGGTGAAAAGATCCGCTTCAAAGAAATTTCTGTAGCAGAAGCACAGCAGCTTTATCTGGATCAAGAAACGCAAATCCGCCAATTAAAAGTGGGCATCAATTTAAAAAGGGAGGCAGGAAAATGACGTTCAAAGTGGATTTGAATTGTGATATGGGAGAAAGTTTCGGAGCTTATCAATTAGGAAACGACGCAGAAATTCTTGATTTTGTAACTTCCGCTAACATTGCCTGCGGCTTTCACGCCGGAGACCCGGCAACGATGCGGAAAACGGTGGCCTTGGCGCTTGAGAAAAATGTAGGGATCGGCGCCCACCCAGGCCTTCAGGATTTGGTCGGTTTCGGCCGCCGCAATATGGCGATTTCCCCTCAGGAAGCTTATGACCTGACAGTCTATCAAATCGGTGCTTTGTCTGGCTTTGTCCAGGCGGAAGGCGGCCGTTTGCAGCATGTCAAAGCCCATGGCGCACTCTACAACATGGCCGCAAAAGATGCCGCTTTGTCTGAAGCAATTGCCGAAGCGGTGTATAAAGTCAATCCTGAATTGATCCTATTCGGCTTGTCCGGCAGCGAGTTGATGAAAGCCGGCGAAAAAATCGGACTGCGCACAGCCAATGAAGTTTTCTCGGACCGAACCTACCAGCAAGACGGCACATTGACGCCTCGCACGCATTCCAATGCCCTTATTACCGATCCGGATACCGCAATCAGCCAGGTCATCCGCATGGTGCAGGAAAACAAAGTGCACACCGTACAAAATCAGGACATTGCAATTAAAGCCGAAACCATCTGCATACACGGTGACGGCATAACGGCGCTGGAATTTGCAGCAGCCATTTCCAAATCACTAAAAGAAGCGGAAATTGAGATCACAAAAGTGGAGGAATTTATGTAAAACAATAAAAGGGAGGGAAAACACATGAAGAATACGAACCGCAGCATCTTGCTTGGCGCCGCCTTCTTGATGGCAACTTCCGCCATCGGACCGGGCTTTCTGACGCAGACCACCGTTTTCACGGAACAATTGCTGGCATCATTCGGTTTTGTCATCCTCATCTCCATCATTATTGACATTGGCGCTCAGACGAATATTTGGCGCATCATTGCCGTCTCCGGAAAACGGGCTCAGGACATTGCCAATGACGTTCTTCCGGGGCTTGGGTACTTGCTGGCCATTCTGGTGGTTATGGGTGGCCTTGCTTTCAATATCGGCAATATTGCCGGAGCAGGACTTGGAATCAATGTCTTGTTCGGGATTGACCCTAAAGTTGGGGCATTGGTAAGCGGCCTGATAGCGGTCGGCATCTTCGTGATTAAAGAAGCCGGCAAAGCGATGGACCGCTTTGCGCAGATTCTTGGTTTTGTCATGATCGGTTTAACCCTTTACGTCATGTTCACTGCACAGCCTCCAGTAGGCGAAGCCGTCGTTAAAACATTTGCTCCGGATACGATCGATATCTTTGCCATCGTTACGCTGGTGGGCGGCACTGTCGGCGGATACATCACGTTTGCCGGCGGGCACCGGCTCATCGATGCCGGGTTGACCGGCAAAGCAGCGGTGCCGCAAGTTACCCGCAGTTCCATCTATGCCATCGGGATTGCCTCCCTTATGCGCATCATTCTCTTCCTGGCCGTGTTAGGGGTCGTATCGCAAGGGCTTTCCTTGGACCCAGCCAATCCGCCGGCATCCGTTTTCCAGTTGGCTGCCGGAAATATCGGCTACAAGATTTTCGGTGTTGTCATGTGGGCCGCAGCCATCACTTCGGTAGTCGGAGCAGCTTACACTTCCGTATCTTTTATCCGGACCTTCAGTCCGTTTCTCGACAGAAACAACCGCTGGCTGGTCATTACCTTTATCGTTATTTCCACAACGGTCTTTGTCATAGTCGGCCAGCCCGTGCTGATTCTTGTCCTGGTCGGTTCCTTGAACGGCTTGATCCTGCCGATTGCACTCGGCGTTATGCTCGTTGCTGCACATAAAGCAAAAATTGTCGGCGACTACAAACACCCGCTTTGGATGACCATTTTCGGTATTATCATCGTCATCGCGATGGCTTGGATGGGCATTTATACTTTGTCGAACGGCATTCCTCAATTGTTCAAATAACAGCAAAAGACGCTGGGTGCATTGTGCCCCAGCGTCTTACTTTCCCGTTTTTTCATTGCCATGCTTGAAATGGCCGGTCGCTTTCGCCAACACCAATTGGAGGTCTTTGGCGGTTTCCACTTGCTGCAGGCGGCCAATCAGCTTGT
Source organism: Planococcus glaciei (assembly GCF_900099655.1). Lineage (GTDB taxonomy): Bacteria > Bacillota > Bacilli > Bacillales_A > Planococcaceae > Planococcus > Planococcus glaciei. The sequence goes on along the minus strand of NZ_FNDC01000023.1, from coordinate 31,275 downwards.
CCGCTTCTTTCCCTTTAACGCTTTTGATTTCTTTGCCTCTGTACGAAATAAAAACTGTAAGATTCTTGCTGATTTTGTAGGTGAAAGGTTCTTCGTCCAACCGGTTGCGTTTATCAATATTGCTCATGTTCAGCCTCCTTGATTTCGGCCTTTTCTGGACAATTCACGCTTTCTCAAGCACTTGCTGTATGCGAACTGCTACTTGTTCCAAGTAATTTTGACTATGCGGCACCAAGTCGCTTTTCCTGATCGTCTTAGCAAACGGTTCTGCGGTTCCGTCATCTGCCATTTTAAACCCTTCTACAGCCGCCTGCGCCCTTTTTCCCGTACACAATTCTGAGAAAGCCTGAAAGTCAGCCGACACCATCCCCGCCACTTCTTCTTTTTGCAACTCGAACCTTAGGTCAGAGTTTTCTTTTGCAAGGTATAAGAAATTATGACAATGCTCATTGTCGATAAATCCTTCTTGGTGAATCTGGTCTTTGATAACGCCAAGCGGTATAAGGTCTTCAAACTTTACAGCAATCCCCAGCTCTTCTTGCACTTCCCGGACACCGTCTTCTGCCGTTTCGTTTACCAGCAAATGTCCCGCGGCGGTAATGTCGAGCAGGTTTGGGAAATCCTTTTTAGTACTGCTCCGCAATTGCAGATGAATCCAATCTTTTCCGTCATTCTGGCTGATGAACCAGCAATGGAAAGTCTGATGCCAATATCCTTGTCTGTGCACATCTTCGCGCGCGGCCATTCCAAGATATTGATTACTCTCCGTGTAAATATTAATCTTTTCCGCTTCCATTCAATCCCCCCTTTATATCCTTGTTTTTATTGTACCCAAAAAGCAGCCGGCCAATGATGATTCGCCGGCTGCTAGAAACTGTGTTTTTTCTTTTACTCCGTGACAACTGCCTCCACTTTATAAAGAAATTGTTTTGTTCTTTCTTCTTTTGGATTAAGAAAAATGTCTTTTGACGTCCCTTGTTCCACGATAATTCCTTCATCCATAAAAACGACACGGTCTGCCACTTCTTTCGCAAAGTTCATTTCGTGTGTGACAATAACCATCGTCATGCCTTCTTCTGCCAGGCTTTTGATGACCAGCAGCACTTCGCGTACAAGTTCCGGATCGAGTGCTGAAGTCGGCTCATCAAAAAGCATGACGAGCGGATTTAAGGCAAGCGACCTGGCAATTGCGACACGCTGCTGTTGCCCACCTGACAGTTGGGCCGGAAAATGATCGCAGCGGTCGCCTAGCCCTACTTTGACGAGCAAAGCTTCAGCGATCGTTCTCGCTTCTTCCGTTTTTGTCCCGTGAATGGCAATAGGGCCTTCCATGACATTTTCAATAGCGGTTTTATGGGGAAATAAATTGAACGACTGAAAAACAAAGCCGGTTTTTTTCCTTAACTCCCGTATCACTTTTTTACGATGGCGATCAATTTTACCGCCTGCATGCACTTGGTATTCCCCAATTTGAATGATGCCATCGGTTGGCTCTTCCAAGAAATTCAAGCAGCGCAGCAAGGTGGATTTTCCGGAACCACTGGGGCCCATGATGACCACAACTTCGCTTTTATCGATTGTCAAATCGATGCCTTTTAATACTTCGTTGTCGCCAAAGGCTTTTTTTAGATGTTCGATTTGAATCATTGTCATAGCCATCTCCTAACTTTTCAGCGGACTAAGTATTTGGAACTCTGCACTTCCAGCTTATCCAGCAGCTTGGTGAAGAATGATATCAAAATCCAATAAATCGCAGCGGCCACCAAATAAATGGTCAGCGGTTCAAACGTTTTCGCAATGATCAAACTCGACATTTGCAGCAATTCCGTGACGGTGATGACCGAAACGAGTGAAGTGTCTTTGATCAACACAATAAAAGAATTGGATAAAGTCGGAATGGCGATCCGTAAGCTTTGCGGCAAAATGATCCGCTTTAGCGCCTGGGGATAGGTCATGCCCATCGACATCGACGCTTCCATTTGCCCGTTATCGACTGCCAGAATGGAAGCACGGAAGGATTCTGAAAGATAGGCTCCCGCATTTAAGCTCAAGGCCAGCACGCCTGAAGAAATGGGGTCCAAAGAAATACCGATTTGCGGCAAGCCGTAATAAATGACGAAAATCTGAACTAAAAGCGGCGTTCCCCGCATGAGAGAAACATACGTATTGGCAATTTCATTTAACACTTTTACTTTCAGGATACGGATGATAGCTGTAAAAAATCCAATGACCAAGGCAATCAGGATCGATATTGCTGCTAAGAAAATCGTCATCAATGTTGCTTTCAGCAAGGACGGCAATGAGTCAATTATAATGGTAACGTCCATATGTTCTCCTTTCAGACAAGTGCTATGCTTGTTCTTCCATTTATTCGAAAATTTCTTCCGTGTATTCAAGATCAAGGCCTAAACGTTTCAGCTCTGCCATAAACGGTTGGAACCGATCCCGGATAATTAAACTTTCGATTGGAACAACGCCTGTCTCGGTTATTTGTTTTGTAGCAATTAGTTTCGCGATAAGCAGTGCCGGTAGAGCTGTTGTTTTAGCCATCGAGGTAATATTCCGTTCATCGTCATACAAATCCACCATTTCCCATCGATGCTTTGTGCGGGCTCCATCTTTTGTGCCCGACACTTCGACCCTCAGAACAGTAATGTCCTTATGCGAGTCCCCTTTCATTTTTGTTGCCAGCACCTTTTCTGCAAAAGCGCGCGGAGTAATGGAAATTCCTTGGACTGCGACCGGGATGTCGTCGAGAAAGCCAAGTTCGCCGATCACTTTCATTTTTTCCCAATGCCCGGGATAGCGCACTGTTTTTTCATATAAATTCTTTACTTTTCCTTTTAATATGAAAGCGGTGCTATGAGCATCGGTTATAACCGTTTCGCAAAGCCCGACCGGCTCAGGAAAAGTGATTTCCTGCAAATTCGACAGAGGCGCCAATTCGACAATTTCTCCGTCTTGAATAGCAATAGCCGGCTTTGTATACAGCCGCAATAAACTTTCAAGGCGGTACACCACTTGATACCAAAGAGGCGGAATCGGATGCCTCGGGATTCCGCCGCATGTCATAATTGCTTCATCCGCTTCATCGAGAAGATCAATGCCTTGCGCCGCTAAAAAATTAGTTATTCCCGGAGCCACCCCGCACCCCGGCACAATGATAACTCCTGCCTTCTTTGCCTGCTCATCTAACTCCATTTTTTCCCTGAATTGCGAACCGACTAAATCCACCAAATGGCAGTGAGAAGAGATAGCCGCTTTAACGGCAGACAGGCTAAGAGAATGAGGAAGACACGCGACAGCAACGTCAGCGCCAGTTAATACGCGCGCGATGTCTTCTTCCGTTTGGAGAGCAGCTACTTTGCCGATCACTTTTGGATTATTGGCAATGGCCAGGCATTTATCAATGCTCGCTTGGTTCACATCCACCGCAGTAATCCGGTCGATTTCCGGAAATTTCACCATCTCTGTCACAACCGTTGTTCCAATCATTCCTGTACCTAAAACGAAGATATGCAAGGTTCTCCTCCTCCTTCTACATGAGCCTTTCAAAAAAAATGAAAAACAAAGTGATCAAAGACGTTCCTTTGACCACTTTATCCCGCCATTAATTTGCTAATGGCTCTGTTCCAAACCACTTTTTATAAATTTCATTGTAAGTTCCATCTTCTTTCATTTCGCCTAAGGCCACGTTCACTTTTTCGATAAAATCTTCATTGCCTTTATTGACCGCCATGCCGATTTCATCTTTGTTCAAAATATCGCTCGCTATTTTGATTGGAAGGCCTTGTTCTTTGATGTTATAGCTGATGAGCAATTGGTCGTTGATGATTACGTCCAAGCGTTTGTTTGTCAGGTCCTGGATGTAATCGCCGACCGCTTTGTATAACTTCACTTCAGCCCCGTCCACGCTATTGGCAACTTCCTCAAACGTTGTTCCACCGCCGACGCCGACTTTTTTGCCTTTGATATCTTCAAGCTTTGTAATATCGTTTGTATCTTCGCGGGTCACGAGCACTGAACCGGTGATCACGTATGGATCCGTGAAATCGACACTTTTCTTCCGTTCTTCTGTCACTGTCATCTGGCCGATGATGATATCAAATTTATCAGCCTTCAATCCGCCGATCAGCCCATCCCATTTAGTAGCAATAAAATTCACTTTAACGCCAAGGCGCTTCGCAATTTCATTTGAAATATCAACATCAAATCCCTGGTATTCATCATTGTCATCAATGAAATTAAAAGGCGGGTAAGTTCCTTCAAAAGCCACATTCAATTCCTTCGATTCTTCAATCCGGTTAAGGACACCGTCTTTATTGCTTTCTTTTTCCCCCTGCACCGTTTCCTTGGCATCCCCTGAACCACAAGCTGCCAACATACCGATGAGTAGTAAAAGGATGATTGCCCACACTGCATTTCTCTTCATTCTATTTTCCCCCTTCTTTTGTAGAACTGCTTTTCTTTTGACGTGGAAAAATAACGTTCAGCCGATTTGCATGCAAAACAAATCTGTCAACGATTTATCGGAGAACATGGGTAAATGGATTTCTTTGTACGGGGATAGGAGCGAGTAAGTTACTGTAGATGAAGTTTTCAATTTCCTTTTTCTAGCAGGTATTCCCTTCATTATTCATTAATGGTGAGACAAAGTCAATTTAATTTCAGAATTTTTAGAAATTTTTAGTGAATCATACTCGAATAATTTGATGGAAAATAATTTTCTCTACCGACTGTTTGGCTGCTTTTCAACTTTTGAAACTTTTCTTCTGCCATAGAATTTATAGCCATAAAAAAACGGCAGCCAAACTCGGCTTGTCGAGTTTGGCTGCCGTTTTTATTCATTGATTAATCCGTCAATTAACAACTAGCACTTCTTCGGTTTCTGTTTTCGACGCCCGCGGATCCTGCAGCCAGCATGCAGCTGTATGGTGGTCGTTTCCTACAACCGTGTCGCGCGGCGTATAGGTATGGCACACTTTCATCGCATGCGGACAGCGGGCGGCAAATGCACAGCCTTCCCCAAGCGTCGCGAGGTTCGGCGGCGAGCCGGCAATCGGCAGCAGCGGCTGGGAACGGTCTTCGTTCATCTTCGGCATTGATTGCAGCAAGCCTAAAGTATACGGATGCTGCGGATTGTAGAAAATTTCATCCAAAGTGCCTTGTTCCACGATTTTCCCGCCGTACATGACAGCGACCCGGTCCGCCATATTGGCAACGACTCCAAGATCATGGGTAATGAGGATAATCGCAGTATCGGTCTTTTTCTGCAAGTCTTTCATCAAGTCGAGAATTTGCGCTTGGATGGTCACATCCAGCGCCGTTGTCGGCTCATCTGCTATCAACACTTTCGGATTGCAGGCAAGTGCCAATGCGATGACGACACGCTGGCGCATTCCGCCTGAAAACTGATGCGGGTAGTTATCGAGCCGCATTTCTGCCTTTGGAATGCCGACAAGTTTCAACATTTCAAGCGCCCGTTCCCGCGCCTGCGCTTTCGACATGCTTTGATGGCGCTGCAAGCCTTCCATGATCTGTTTGCCGACTTTCATCGTCGGATTCAGTGAAGTCATCGGATCCTGGAACACCATTGAAATCTCCGAACCCCGGATATCCGTTATTTGTTTATTCGATAGTTTCAACAGACTTTTATCGTCGTAAAGAATATCGCCTTTTGTGATTTCCGTCGTGCTTTTTGGCAAAAGGCGCATAATCGACTTTGCCGTCACGGACTTTCCGGAACCGGATTCCCCGACAATCGCCAACGTCTCGCCTTTCTTCAACTCAAAATTCACGCCCCGCACCGCAGTGATTTTGCCGGTTTGGGTCTTAAATGAAACATGCAAGTCTTCAACTTTTAAAACGGTGTTTTTCATGGTGGACCCTCCCCTATTTTTTCATCTTCGGATCTAGTGCATCGCGCAAACCGTCAGCGAGCAAGTTAAAGCAAATCATAATGATGCTGATGACCAGCGCCGGATAAATCAGTTTGTACGGGAAATACCGCATCGATTTGTAGCCATCTTCGATCAGCACTCCGAGAGACGCAAGCGGCGCCTGCAGCCCGAGTCCGATAAAGCTTAAAAACGCTTCAAAGAAAATCGCCGTTGGAATAGTGAACATGACGGTGACGATGACCGGACCCATGACGTTTGGCATCAAATGCTTCCAGATCAAACGGCCGTTTGAAGCGCCGAGCGTCCGGGAAGCAAGGACGAATTCCTGTCCTTTGAGCTGCAGGACTTGCCCGCGCACGACCCGGGCCATCCCGACCCAGCCGGTAATGATCATCGCCAGGATGATGGATCGGATGCCCGGTTCGAGCACCAGGATAAAGAGGATGATGACAATCAAGTTCGGAATCCCCATCAGCACTTCAATGATCCGCTGCATGACGTTATCCACCCGCCCTCCGTAAAACGAAGAAATGCCGCCGTAGATCACCCCGATCACCAAATCGAGCGCAGCTGCCACTAGTGCAATGAATAAGGAAATTTGTGTCCCTTTCCAAACCCGTGTCCAAAGATCACGGCCAAATTCATCGGTGCCGAACCAATAATTCGTCGCCACGTCGCGCTCGGCATATTGGTTCACACCATTCGCATCTATGCCGTCAAAGCCCATCCACTCCAGGCCGGCCACTTTCGGCGGCATATTGGAATGAGCCAAATTCTGTTCGCGGTACGTAAATTCGTTCATGCTTGGCCCGATCAATGCCATGACAATCAGGAGCAGCAACAGCACTAAGGAAATCATGGCCCCTTTGTTTTTCGTTAAACGCTGGAAAGCCTCTTGCCAGAAGGACATAGAAGGCGTCGAAATTTCTTCGCTTTTCTTTTGGTCAAGCGGCGCTTTTACAAACAAGTCGGATGGAATGTCATCCGGGATGTAATCGTTCTGGGTTTGAATATCCCGGTGCACTGGAAGTTTTGCATCAAATTCCTTCATGCGGATTCCCCCTTATAGTTAATGCGGGGATCCAGGAAGCCGTAGATGATATCGACTACAAAGACCACAAAAATGAACAATGCACTGTAGAAAATGGTAATCCCCATGATAACGCTGTAATCCAGCACAAGAATAGACAAAGTAAATTGTTCGCCAAGACCTGGAACTGAGAAGATTTTTTCAATAACCAGTGTTCCGGTCATAATTGAGACCGCAAGCGGTCCAAGCATCGTCACTACTGGAATAAGTGCGTTCCGGACCACGTGTTTGACAATGACCTGATTTTCTTTCATGCCTTTTGCCCGAGCCGTTATGACGTAGTCTTGTCCCAGCACTTCAAGCATTTCGCTTCGGATAAACCGGGCCACCGTCGCAGTAACGGTCACCGACAAAGCAATGGAAGGAAGCAAGGTGCTCGAGTAGCCTTCCCAAAGCGCGACCGGAAGCCATTCCAATTTAACGCCCACGTAGTATTGCAGCAAGGCAGCAAAAACGAAAGACGGAATCGACATGCCAATAACTGCTAGTGCCACCGACCCGTAATCAAAAATCGAATTATGCTTCAAAGCTGAAATGATGCCAAGCACAAGGCCAAGAATGGCACCAATCACTAACGCCTGCAAGCCGATAAAAGCGGATGGCCCGATGCGGGTGCTGATCATGCTGGAAACCGTCCGTCCTTCATGCTGGAAAGAATAGCCCAAATCCCCTTGCACCAAGTTTCCTAAATAACGGATGTATTGAATAGCCACCGGCTGATCCAATCCATACTTTGCATTTAAGACCGTCAATTGCTGGGCCGTCAGTTTTTCCGGATTGGTAAACGGCGTTCCGGGCAACAGCTGCATTAAGAAGAATGTGGCGGTAACAATGATAAAAAGTGTAATCAACATATATCCTATTCGCTGCACGAAATAACGCTTCATGGTAACACCTCAATTCTGTAAGTTGAGAAGCCTTCTGGATGAAAAATACGAGGGCGCCGGTTTCCCGGCTACACCCTCGTATCTATAGCTGTATCAGCTGCAAATTACTCCTCGATCGATGCCCATTTGTAGGAATGGGATGCACCAGTCGGGTGTACGATTAAATCTTTAATTTTCTCTCTCATCAAGATAGAAGTTCCGTCCTGGTAAAGAGGCACGATGGCTGCGTCTTCTTCCAAAAGGATTTTCTCGATATTCAATAGCATTTCATAGCGTTTTGAAAGATCCGTTTCTGTACGTGCCTGTGTTACCAATTCATCCAATTTCGGATTGTGGTAATCCATACGGTTAGCAGATCCGCCTTTTACCCACATATCCAAGTACGTCATTGGGTCGCTATAGTCAGGGCCCCATGAAGACAAGGACAAATCGTAGTCAATGGCTTTTTCAATTTCCAAACGCTGAGCGAACGGAACCGCTTTGATTTCCAATTTAAAGCCTGGCAGGTTGTCTTCTAATTGAGCTTGAAGGTATTCCGCCACTTTTTTATGGTCTTCCGAGTCGGAGATATTGATGGAAACGGCAACATCAGATGCGCCCGTTTCCTTCAAGCCGGCTTCCCAAAGTTTTTGTGCTTCTTCCACTGTTCCTGTATTGAAGTCGCCGTTCAACTCACGGTAGTCTTTTCCTTCAGGTGATTGGAAGAACCCTTTTGGCACTACGCCGTTCAATGCCGTAGAACCGTCTTTCAAGATAACATCCGTCAAACTTTCTTTATCGATTGCCATATTGATCGCCTGGCGGATATTTTTGTTTCCAAGTACCGGATGCGTATGGTTGAAACGCAAGAAAATCATGCTTGGCTCCAAAATCGTGTCAAAGTTTGGATCGTTCTTGAATTGATCAACTGATTCTGAACTCAAATCGATGCGGTCCACTTTATTTGTTTCATACAAGTTAACGCCAGTTGCTGGATCTTTTACGACATACGCATTGATCGTATCCAGCTTAACTGCTTCTGCATCCCAGTAGTCTGCGTTCTTTTCGTATTTCCAGCCTTGGTCATGTGTCCATTCAACCAACTTGAATGGTCCGTTGAAAAGAATGTTTTCTGCTTCGAGTGCATATTGGTCGCCTTGCTCTTCAACAAATTTCTGGTTTTGCGGCAAGAATGTCGGGAAAGTCAAAAGAGATTGCAATAATGGGTTGGCACTTTCCAGTGTCACTTCCAAAGTTTGCTCATCTACAGCTTTTACCCCTAGCTCAGCTGCATCTTTTTCGCCGTTCATAATTGCTTCCGCATTTTTGATGCTTGCTGTAACAAACATGAAGTTATACGGGCTGGCATCTTTCATCACGCGTTTCCATGCATATTCGAAATCCTGTGCAGTGACCGGATCGCCATTGCTCCATTTTGATTCGCGCAATTTGAATGTGTGCACGGTCTGGTCTTCGTTCTCTGTATGTTCTGTTACCAAAGCTTCGATTGGCTGATGGTTCTCATCCTGGCGGTAAAGCCCTTCGTTTACGTTGTTCAACACAGTAAACGCTACGCCGTCATGGGCTTTTGTAGAGTCCAAAGTAGGAATGTCCGCTGTTGCCGAAATATTCAATACCTGGCCTGCTGATTTAGTATCCCCTTCTTTGTCTCCGCTTCCTTCGCTGGAACTTTCAGAAGAATTAAAGTTACATCCGGATAATATTAAAACGAATGCCATAAGAATCATTAAAGCTTGAATTCTAATCTTTCTCCCCATTTTCCCCTACCCCCTATTTTTCTAATAATTCTTTTTAATCATAATAGTTATTCTATGATTAGGCAATAAGATATTTTAATTTTCAAAAACTACAAAGGGGTGGTAATCTTTAGATAACAGAAGAAAGGACTACTATTTATGACATTTAAATCTATTTTGTTTGTGCTATCGCTGTTTGTCTCTTTTCTATTATCTTTCCTGCTGGAAAGCGCTTGGAGCTTGGCTCAATGGCTCGATGCCATTTTTCTGGTCGGCCTGTCTTTGCTGGTCATCGCTTCCATCCTTCTGCTGATTGAAGGCAGATTTTTTGCGGCGTTTATTCAAAGCACTAAAAACTTTTTTGCAAAAATAAATAAACGCGAGCAAATGATTCGGGAAAGTGAAAAAAGGACTGCTGAGCCGGTTGTTTACGCTAAGCATTTCCCATCCCGAAAAGCCTTTTTCCATGTTGGCCTGCTGTTTTTTCTGGTAGGCCTGCTGATGTCCTCAGCGATTTACTTTTTGTAACGCAAAAGCCTTCCGCTTGTTTAAGTGGAAGGCTTTTCAGGCTGTCGAGAAACCTTACTTGAATATGCATTCCGCTTCAGGCGGACGCTTTTCGCGGGGTCTCGACGGCTTCGCTTTCCCGCAGAAGTCGCCGCCTTCCGCTTCATTCTATTTTCTGCTTCTTTATAAGGATCTATGTGAAGAGAAGGAATAAAGTGAAGCACCTTGTGTTTTTTTGCTTTCTCTTGATATGGAGCAAAACAGCGGAGACTCCCGCGGGACAGCGCAGTGCCGAAATCCACTCGGCTGCTAGGCCGAGTTAGTTCGGCGCAAGCCCGCAGGAAAGCGGAGCTGTTTTGCGGAATATCGGAGATATTCTAAGGGGAATTTTTTTCTATATCTTTCTCAACAAGCTGAAAAGCCTTCCGCTTGTTTAAGCGGAAGGCTTTTTAAGATGCTTCGTATATCGTGACCCGGTTTTTCCCGCGTCTTTTCGATTCGTAGAGTGCCTGGTCGGCTTGTTCAATGATTTGTTCCATCGTTTTGTTTTCAGACGAAAAACTTATCCCCATCGAAACGGTCAGTCTGCCTCCCGGCTGCCGCTCTTCTCCCTCGAACTTGTAATCCTCCACTTTTTTACGGAACCGCTCAGCCAAAAAGACCACTTCTTCCGGTTTGGAAACGTTCGTATAACAAATCACAAACTCTTCTCCGCCGTAGCGGGCGACGATGTCTTCTTCCCTTGCACTTTCCAGCAGCAATTGGCCAAGCGTCCGAAGAACTGAATCCCCTTTCTGGTGGCCGTGTGTGTCGTTATAAACTTTAAAATAATCGACGTCGATCATCGAAATCAGCATCGGTGTATTTTCGCTCAGAAGGTCTTCCACTTTGTTTTTGAAAAAGCGAATATTCGGCAAGCGGGTTAGCGAGTCCTGATTCGAATACACTTCAAGTTCTTTCCGCAAAAGAAAACTGCGGTTTTCTTCATTCAAAATCAATGCCATCGCCAGCACCGCAATCACCGCAAAAAAGAACATCGCAATGGTGATCGGTACGGAAACCGGTGTGTTGAGCAGCATCCAGACCGATTTAAGAAGCTCAAATACAAGGAATCCAATCAGCATTCTTTTAAAATCAATGAGCGGAAAAAAGATATCGGTCTTTGGGTGTTTGCGGTGAAAAAAAGCCCCGATGATCACCGGCAGCAAAATGGCTTGGAATATACCAATGACTGCTGTGGGCCCGCCCATAAAAGCACGGTAAATTGCCGGAATAATGGCTGACAGCAGCCCATATTGCCAGCCCCCTACATAACTGACAAAAAACAAAGGCACTTCTCTTAAATCCAGCCGCATGCCCTCATAATTGAACGGATTGTACATAACGGAAAACGTGAGAAAACTGATAAAAAGAGCAGACAGCCCAAGCAGGTAAGAAGGCTTTTTCAGTTCCAGCACCAAAAGCTCTTTCACTTTTAAAGCGAGATACATCAAGGCAATAATCAATGCCATATTTTCCAGAAAGAAAAAAAGAAGCGAATTCATTTTTTATTTAACAACTCCTAGTGGCCGTGTTAATCCATATTCTATCAATCAAAGTAAAATAATTACAGATTTATTTTACTCGTTTCTTTTGCGCTTAGCGAGCCGGCTGGCTTTGCCATGCTTTTAGCAGACGGACGAAAGCAGAAAACCCTGCAAATTACCTATCCTTTTAATAGCCAAAGGCTTATAATGGCGCTAAGCAGGAGGTGGGGAAATGGCTTTGAAAGAAAAGTTATCGCTTTGGCAGCAGGAAGGATTTATTGACCAAAGTACGGCTGAAAAAATCTTGGCATTCGAGCAAAGGCAGGAAAAACCGAACCGCCTTCCACTTTTGCTCATTATTGGCCTCGTTTTTTTCTCGCTGGCCGTCTTCAGTTTTATTGCAGCTAACTGGCAAGTCATGCCGGCTGCTATAAAAATCGGTTTGATTTTGTTGTTGATGTGGCTGTTTTATGGCCTCGGGCACTTGTCCGACCGCAAAAATTTTGGCTGGCCGCACGTGTTTCGGCTGATCGGGCTCGCCATGTTCGGGGCGGCGATGATTGTAGCCGTTCAAGCATTCCATCTGTCTTTATCCAGCTCGCTGATCGGCTGGGCTATTTATCTGGCAGCGATGGCCCATTATTTCTATTGGCGCCATCTTGCCTATGCCGCAGTAGCGTTTATTTTTGGGATGCAGGTCTTGCTGTCTTCCGTTCTCACGATGGGTTGGATGGAATGGTTCGTTTACGTCGCTGCATCCCTTGGCTGGCTTTATTTCAGCAAAGACAAACTGCCAATCGCATTTAGTTGGCTGCTGCTGTTTGGAAGCGGGTTGATGCTCTTTGCGGTGGCGGATTATGAAAGCCGCTTATGGCCCATTTGGACCTTATTCGTTTTGGCTGGGCTTCTGGCTTTTGTTTTTCCCGAAAAGCGAAAAATACTGCAGCCGCTTTACTTGCTGGCGGGCGGCGCCGTTTCACTGGGCTACCTGGCCGTTCGGGGCTCTTCTCTATCCGTCTTCAAAGATTTAAACTTGTGGGAGTCGGTGCTGCTATTGTTTGCAGGCATTGCAATATTTGCCTTGTGCTATTTCCGCATCCGGCCTCTTATCTGGCTATCAGCGCTTGGCGCAATTGGTTTATCGCTATACGACAGCTCCGCAATTGGGCTGGCCGTTTTAGCGGAAGCAGTGGCGCTCGGTTATCTGGTTGTCAACCATCGACAGAATCAGCCGCTTAGCCTCGGATTTGTGTATTTTATTTTGGTGCAAGTTGTGCTTTACTTTATCTTTGCTTGGCAACGGCTGGATATGTCGCTGTTCTTCCTGGTCGGTGCGCTTCTTTTGTTTGCTTTGTCCGGAATCGCCTGGTGGTTTAACCGCAAGAAAGCGAGGGCTGCTTCATGAAGAATTTTCTGTTTCCCTTCGTGCAAACGCTGGTTGTGCTGGCAATCGCTTTGAGCTTTTACGCAACGTCATGGTTCGGCGACCAATTCATGCTGCGGGCAGCGCCGTATGATCCATTTGATCCGTTTTACGGCGAATATGTGCTCCTGCAATACCCGGATCTACGGCCGGAAGGGCTGAAAAATGGCGAAGTTTACTTCACCTTGAAAGAAGGTCCGGATGGCTACGCCGTTCTTGACCGGGTTTCGAACGAGCCTTTTTTTGGAGCCATCCACGGCACGTACTACAGCGACACCTTAACCGCTCCTCAATTGGAGCAATATTATGTGGAACAAGGAACCGGCCCTGGGCTTGAACAAGCCGAAGAACTGGCAGTAACCATAGATGTCGCTCCTTGGGGTGCCATTCGGCCAGTCTTTTTGGAAGCACGGCCACATTAAAAAAGCTTTCTTCCGCTTAGCCGGAAGAAAGTTTTTTTTGCATACGGCAATTGGGCAGGACAACCCCTCGCCGCTCAACGGTCTGCTCCCGGACAAGCCGGTATCCCCGTCTTTCAAAAAACGGCCTTGCTGTCAGGCTGGCATCCGTATAGATGCTGGTCAGCTGCAGCCTCTTTGCTTCCTGTTCGAGTTGGCCGACCAAGTGAGTCGCAATGCCCTGTCGCTGATAATCTTTATGGACGTACAGCCGGTTCAAGTAACCGGCTGGCGTCATATCGCAAAAGCCGGCAACTTCACCATCTATTTCCGCTACATAGCTCAGGTTTTGCTTTAGCGATTCCCGCCATGCCGCTGCTTTTTGCGCTTGTTCGTCTTTCGGTGCCCATGCCGCCAATTGTTCGCCGGAATAATCCGCCGCATTGACGGTATGGACAGTATCGTAGAACAAGGCGACGACTCCCTTCAAATCCGCTTCTTGAAATGCTCGGATCTGCAGGTTTTCTTGTTCCACGATAGTTGCAATTTCCGCTAAATCTTCGATGATGTAATCCGCTTCGGTGCTGCTCCACTGGGCATCCCTTTTCCAGACCGTTTTGATGCCGGCAGCCCGTGCACCTTTTATATCATTATCCGGATGGTCGCCGACATACAGGGCTTCTTCCAGTTGAACACTGAGCCTCGCCAACGCCTTCTTGAACAAATTCGGATCCGGCTTTTTCATGTCTTCCCATTCAGAAATCAAAATCACGTCCATATACGGTTCGATTCCCAATGCCTGTATCGCGTCCAGTTGGAATTGCCCTTTACCGTTTGAAATGATGCCTAATCGCAGCGATTTCCCATTTAAGTGTTCCAAGAGAAATTTCATATGCGGAAACGGTACGCAATGCTGTTTGAAGGTTATCATATAATCCTCCAACAGCACTTCCCAAGCAATCTTCAACTCGAATTCCTCGGCCAGCTGCTGGTAAACGCGGTCTTTCCAAACCAGTCCCCGTGCATCCAATTCGATGAACCGCTCGGTGTAGCGGGATTTTGGCACCTCTTCCAAGCGGCTTTTGAAACGCTCGTACTGTTCATCAATAAACGACTTCAACGAAGCATCCCGATCCAATAAGGTACCGTCTAAATCAAAAATCACTGCTTTGATCATGTCACTTTTACATCCAGCGGAATCCGCCGCACCTTCTTTAACTCCAGTCCTTCAAAACTGAGGCAATAAATATCCGGCATCTCAAGCTGCCGCCAGAATCCTATTCCGTAGCGGGAGTCAAAGTGGCTGAGAATCAGCGCCAAGATATTGCCATGGGTGCCGATGGCAATGCGTTCGCCTGCATATTGCTGAAGCACTTTCTTTATTTCCTTGGCGCCGCGCGACCTTGCTTGCTGGTTGGATTCGCCCCCTTCAAAGGCGAAGTTCTCTTGTTGCCAAACTTTTGCAACGGCTGCCTGGAAATCCGCAACCGGTCCTGCGCTCAGCAAACGTTCACGAAACCCGTCCCATAGGAGGATCTCCGGATTTATTTCCCGGGAAATGCCTTCTACTGTTTGAATGGCCCGTTTGTACGGGCTCGAGATGACCCGGTCCATCCCTTCTTTGTTCAGAACTTCAGCCACTTTCCGAGCATCTTTTTCGCCTTTTGGCGATAATGGGCGCAGCTTTTCATCCGGCGTGTAATCCGAATGGGCGTGCCTAACCAAATACAAGTGAGTCTGCAACCTTATCTCCCGCTTTCTTTCTTCATCTGTTTGTAAAAGTTTAACGAATCAAACAAGAACTGACGGTCAAAACCGGTTTTCTGCCCGATTCTGCCTACCCATTCTTCCAAAGTGGCCAACGGTTGATCGGGATATAACCCTTCAGTCGTGCTTAAAAAACTTTTCCAATTGTCGAATTCCCAATGCGCGGTTTCTTCTTTGTAAGGAAGACGCACTTCCACAAGCGGCTTCGGATACACATGATTTTGCGAAAACTCGCCGGCTTGCCAAAAATCTGCCTCGGTTACCGGGCTGGTGTCATAAGTTTGCCGCGACTGTTTCCCGCCCGGCCGGTGATAAACAATTTCCACTTCCCCTTGCCGAGCTATGACCTGGATATCCGCTGCCGGAAAAAAGCCGCTTTGCTTTTCAGGTGTATACGCTTCGTGGCGGCCTTCGATTAGCACCGGCTGCAGCCATTGGTCGCCAAGGTCACATAAATAGCGGTTTTCATGCACATCCAGCGCAATCAGCGCCGCATGCGCTTCTTCTGTGCCTAGTTCATTGCCAATCGGGTATGCCTCAATTCCATCTCTTTTAAACTCATCCAGCAGCCAAATGGCCAGGTCAAAACAATTGCCGGTTATGCCGTATTGCGCTTTATGTTCTTTCATCAATGCGACCGTCCGCTGCTTTTTATCCCCTGAACGCGAATAAAACCAGGCTTTCGTTAATGTTTCCATCGGAAAATCATGAAACTTGTTCCATACAGCCAAAATTTCTGGAGGTGCCTTCATAAAGACCTTCCCCTTCTTTGTCGGATTGCTACCTTATTTCGATTTTCAAGCCGCCGATTCCTGCTCTTCAAAATCCAAAAAGAAACCCCGGAAAGCGCTGAAACACTTTCCGGGGTCTATATCTTTTCTTATTCAGGTTTCATATTGCCGGTTTCGACCAACTGTTTCAGGTTTTCAAACATCATGCCCCAACCTTCTTCGGATTGTGCACTGTATTCGGCTTTTGCCCGTTCCACGTCTTCTTCTGACCAGATTTCTTCATGCGGGACAATGATTTCCTGTGAAAACGTCATTTCGCACATGTCCCGGACTGGAGAGATGAACACCCGCACAATGTCTTCTGTATCACTGAATTGCGGCATCCTAAACGTGAACACCAGTTTGTTCGGCTGGCTGATTTCTGCGTATTGGCCGAGCGCGCGGTAATCGGTGCCTTCCCGATAATCAACGATTTCCCACGTTCCGCCAAGGCGAAGGTCGCTTTTGGCCGTTTTGTTGGTCGATTCTTTTGTAAACAACCATTTTTTCATGATTTCCGGATTTGTCCAAGCTTCAAACACCGCTTCTGGTTTTGCGTAGAAGCGCCGAGCCAAATTCAAAGTGACGGTTGAAGTGATTGTCATTGTGCTCATCCTCTCCAAATCAAGTCAGGTGCAATTCTTTGAAGCTGTCTTGCTCTTTATTGACACTTTACCCGAAAGTTTTTTGTCAGGCAATATAATCTTCTTTAGGAATATCCGTCACTTCTTTTTTCACATAGTAATGCCCTTTTGTTAAAATGGCCAGCCCTGTAGTCAATACCGCCGCTAAGATGGCAGCGAAAAATGCCGCTGTGCTTTGCAGGAAAGTTCCCATATAGCCAAGTGCGGCAATCGTGCCTAAAACGCTTGGCACAATCAGCGAGACTACGCCGACCGGATTCCATTTGTACAGATTTTCTTGCCGTGACTCATAATAGCCAGGACCGATTTTCAGCATTTTCTTCACGACCAAGGCGTCCGTCACCAGAATGGAAGCCCATGTCATAAGTGCAACGCCTTGGAACGTCATGGCTGTGCCCAGATGGTCGACGATGCCTCCAAGCATCAAAGCCATGGCAATGACACCTGCAGCGACAACCCAGAAGCGGCGTCCCGGGGTAAACTTAAACATGTTTTCAAAGAAACTGGACAGCGACAGGGAGCTGCTGTAGATATTCGTGATGTTGATGCGGATTTGCGTCAGCATGGTAAAAATCACGCCGCCAAGCCCGAGCAGCACCACGATGTAAATGCCCGGATTGGATTCGCCCAAGGTAACACCGAACCAGATGCCAAGGCCTCCCATGACACCAAAACAGAAAATCTGCGGAATAAAACCGATAGCGACCGAACCAATCTTCAAGTCTTTCGGTTTCAAGAACCGCGCATAGTCGGAAGCGATCAATGCCGTCAGTCCCATGATGCCGTGCTGCATGCCAATGCACAACAGCAAGGCTGTTCCGCCTATTTGGACGCCTTCAGGCATATATGTCCAGAAGCTGCCGTTATAAAGGGAAGGCTGTTTAAATGCCATCACGATGGCAGCGATTAAAAAGATGCCGAAAAGCGGCAACGACCATTTTTGCAGCTTGTCCAATTGCTTGATGCCAAACCAGTTTAACGGAATGACGATTGAACCGAAGAGGATGATGAGAATCCACATGGGGATTGCGGGGAAATATGCATGGACAGCTGCGACGAGTATCATGCCTTCAAAAGCACAATACATAATAAAGTTGGATGCGTAGATGAGTGAGGTTAATGAGGCTCCGATATAGCCGAATCCTCCGCGGGATAGTAAGTTAACGTTCATGCCCGATTTAGCGGACAAATACACAATAATGGTGCCCAGTATACCGGCTACGATAATAGCGTAAACGGCTGAGATGATGGCATTAGCAGCTCCAAACTGCAAAGCCATGACACTGCCCATCTGAAAATAAAAAATCGCAGTTGCGATGCCGAAGGTGATATTGGTGATGCTTAGCCATCCCATTTTACGTTCGTCCCTTGGGACTCGGTCAAACGTATAATCACCGCTGGTTTCGTGTTCTGGCCTTATTTCTTTTTGCTTTAGTTCTTTTTGTTTCGCCACTTTTTCATTTAATTTTTTCTCTCTTGGCTCTTTTTCTCTCAATCGGTGATCTGCGGTAATATCAGATCTCATTCAATCATCTTCCTTTCAATAATGTGTTTGGTTTTTTGCTTTCAGCGCAATGCCGGGAAGGCGTAGAGCCTTGCGAAAAAGCAAAAAAAAACAGGTGCATTTTATCCGTCACTTCTATGACAGAAGACGGATAAACCACTCGCTTTTTTATTTTAGCATAATTCCGTCAACTTTATTGACTTTCCGCTCAAACTCATTCTTTCGCACTAAATCTCAGTTTAAGAATAAATACTTATTGTTATATATTTTAGAAGGCAACAAAAACGTTCTATCGCTATACTGATTACTTAATTTCAGGCTGGGTAGATTCGTAAAAATTCAGAAGGAAAACAGCTTCTCTTTAAAGCAAGCAGGAATTTCGCTCCCTATATTCGGGAATAGGCTGACACAGGAATCGAAATAGCAGAAAGGGCTTTTATTATTGCTTATAGATAATATTTTATCGCAAAACGATAAAATATATGTTAAACTATACCTATCAATAGTTAAGTGAGGTGCTTTAGATGAAACGGGAAACACTTTTTTTGAAGGCCGTGATTATCCTGATGGCTATTCCGGTCTTGGCAGTCTGTATATTTGTGGTGCCGCCGCTTTCTTCATTTGTAGCGGAAATCATTCCACAATGGGCTTTTTTGCAATACGTCTTTCTGATCGCCATGTATTTGACAGCGGTCGCTTATTTCACAGCTTTGTACCAAACCTTAAAGCTGCTGGGTTACATTGATAAAAACATCGCATTTTCTGAGCGGTCGGTTAAGGCGCTGAAGAATATCAAGTACTGCGCCATCGCCATTACAGTCCTGTATATTTTGTGCCTGCCCATCATTCTGTATATGGCACAGGTGGACGATGCTCCGGGACTCGGCGGCATCGGCATGATCATTACATTTGGCGCCATGGTAATCGCCGTTTTCGCGGCGGTTCTTCAAAAGCTGCTGCAAAATGCCATCGATATAAAATCTGAAAACGATTTAACGGTCTGAGGTGAGAATATGGCAATTATAATCAATATTGACGTTATGCTGGCGAAACGGAAAATGAGCGTCACGGAACTCTCGGAACGAGTCGGCATCACAATGGCCAACTTGTCCATCCTAAAAAACGGCAAAGCGAAAGCAGTCCGCTTGTCTACGCTTGAAGCTATCTGCAAAGCGCTGGACTGCCAGCCGGGAGATATATTGGAGTACAGAGCTGAGAATGTGCAAGAGAAGTGAAAATGAACAAATTAATACCAAAAGGAGCAGGTTTCCCCTGCTCTTTTTTTTATTGTCTAACTGGCCGAAACATTAAAAAGCCCGCTAATTCCATAAAGAATTAGCGGGCCCAGCTTTCTTAATTTCACTTATTCAACTGTAACCGATTTAGCCAAGTTACGCGGCTTATCAACGTCACAGTCGCGGTGAAGCGCTGCGTAGTAAGAGATCAACTGCATCGGGATAACCGATACCAGCGGAGACAGCAATTCGTGTACTTTTGGAAGCACAAGGCTATCGCCTTCTTCTTGCAGGCCTTCCATCGAAATGATGCATGGGTGAGCGCCGCGTGCCGCTACTTCTTTTACGTTTCCGCGGATGCTCAAGTTAACCGCTTCTTGTGTTGCAAGCGCAATTACTGGCGTGCCTTCTTCGATCAAAGCGATTGTACCGTGCTTCAATTCGCCGCCGGCGAAGCCTTCCGCTTGGATATACGAAATCTCTTTCAATTTCAATGCGCCTTCAAGGCCAACGAAGTAGTCCATTACGCGGCCGATAAAGAAGCAGTTGCGTGTCGTGGAAAGGAAGTCACGGGCAATTTGCTCCATTTCTTCTTTCATGTCCACTTGCGCTTGGATGCCGTTCGCTACAATTCCAAGTTCCTGCACCAGGTCAAAGCCGATGTCGATGCCTTTAGACTGCGCAGTAACCGCTGCAAGAATCGAAAGGACCGCAATTTGCGCTGTGTAGGCTTTTGTAGACGCTACAGCGATTTCCGGGCCTGCGTACAGCAATAACGTGTAATCCGCTTCACGCGATAGCGTAGAGCCCGCTACGTTCGTGATTGTCAACGATGGATGTCCCAGTTCTTTGATCTTCACCAATACTTGGCGGCTGTCTGCTGTTTCACCTGATTGTGAAATGAAGATGAACAACGGTTTTTCTGAAAGAAGCGGCATGTTGTAGCCGAATTCGCTGGCTACGTGCACTTCTACCGGAATCTGAGCCATTTTTTCCAAGTATTCTTTGCCAATCAGTCCTGCATGGTAGCTTGTACCAGCAGCGATGATGTGGATGCGGTCTGCGTCTTTCAACGCCTCAATGATTTCAGGCTGGATCGTCAATTTTTCATCAGCGCCTTGGTAAGCTTGGATGATTTTGCGCATCACTGCCGGCTGCTCATCAATTTCTTTCAGCATATAGTGAGGGTAAGTTCCTTTTTCAATATCGCTCATGTCAATTTCAGCTTTAAATGGCTGGCGGCTTACTTTCTCACCATCCAGTGTCAAAATCTCCACGCTGTCTTTGCGCACGATCACGATTTCCTTGTCCATCAATTCCACAAATTGGTCTGTGATTTGAAGCATAGCCATCGCGTCACTTGCAACTACGTTAAAGCCGTCTCCAAGTCCGACAAGCAATGGGCTTTTGTTTTTCGCTACGAAAATGGTCTGCTCTTCTTCGGCGTCCAATAATGCGATCGCGTATGACCCTTTAAGCAACGTCAATGTTTTGCTGAAAGCTTCTTGCGTTGTCATGCCTTCTGCTACGAATTTGCCGATCAATTGCACGATGATCTCCGTATCCGTGTCTGACTCCATTTGTACATCCGCCAAATAGTCGCGCTGAATGTGATGGTAGTTCTCGATAACGCCGTTATGAACCAAAGTAAAACGGTCGTTGTCGTTTTGGTGAGGGTGAGCGTTTACGCGGTTCGGTTTTCCGTGAGTAGCCCAGCGCGTGTGCCCAATCCCGCTTGTTCCCGTCACTTCGTCTTCCACTACTGCGCGCAGATCCGCAATGCGCCCTTTTTCTTTAAAAACCGTAATGCCTTTGCCGTTGCGTACAGCAATCCCTGCTGAATCATAGCCACGGTATTCTAGTCTTTCCAAGCCTTTTAACAAGATTTCTTTTGAATCATTTTCTCCAATATACCCGACGATTCCACACATAATGTAATTCCTCCGCTTTCCTAATAAAATCAAAATGAGCGTTTGCACATGTCCGCAAACACTTGTCGTGAGCCCATCCGCATCGTTGTACAGCCGATCGCTCAACTGCTTTAAATGCTGGATATTACGACCGGGCTTCGCGGCCGGGAGGTATCCGCCGAAATCTCGATACTCCTCCTCCTCGTCTACTGGGAAGTGATTTGTCCATCCGATTTCCCCAGTACTGGCGCTTTAACTGTTTTCCTCGTACGCCTTATTATCCCCCTTTTTTGGCGGCCTAAACCTAGGCAAGTTTATCATACCTTGCCGACGGACGTCCGTCAACAAAACCTTATCAAAATAAATCCTGATAATACCAAAAAACCGGTCTAAAAGGCTTCCGCCTTTCAAACCGGTTTCTTGTATTAATTTAAGCCCATTTCGGCCCGGACAACTTTCGCGATTTGCTCTACATATTGCTCGCAGTCTTCTGCCGAAGCCGCTTCCACCATTACCCGCACAAGCGGTTCTGTACCGGAAGGACGCACCAGCACGCGGCCGTTCCCAGCCATGTCCTTTTCTACTTCAGCAATGGCTGCTGCCACTTTTGCGTTGTCTGTAACCGCATGCTTATCCGTCACGCGGATATTGACAAGTTTTTGAGGGAAGATGGTCATCTCTCCTGCTAATTCAGAAAGTTTTTTGCCTGTCACTTTCATGATGTTGACCAGCTGCATGCCAGTCAATAAACCATCGCCTGTGGTGTTGTAATCCAGGAAAATGATGTGGCCGGACTGTTCGCCGCCAAGATTGTAGCCGTTTTTCTTCATTTCTTCTACCACATAGCGGTCGCCGACAGCTGTCTGCTTGCTTTCCATGCCATGGCTTTCAAGTGCTTTGTAAAAGCCCATATTGCTCATGACAGTGGATACGACGGTGTTTTTCTTTAATCGGCCTTCTGAATGCAGATACTTTCCGATTATGTACATAATCTGATCCCCATCGACGATTTGCCCTTTTTCATCTACAGCAATCAACCGGTCGCCGTCGCCGTCAAACGCCAAGCCCACATCCGCTTTTTTGGCAACTACCAGTTCAGCCAATTTTTCAGGATGGGTAGAGCCCACTTTATCGTTGATATTCAAACCATTCGGTGAAGCGCCCATTGACGAAATGTCCGCATCCAAATCAGCGAACACATGCGTAGCAAGTGAAGAAGTGGCACCGTGTGCACAATCCAGTGCCACGTGGAGTCCGGTAAATTCTTCGTCGACTGCCTGTTTCAAATACTGGATGTATTTCTGGCCGCCTTCGAAATAATCCGTAATGCTGCCAAGGTCGCCGCCGGTCGGGCGCGGCAATGTATCTTCTTCTGCATCAAGCAAAGCTTCAATTTCCAGCTCCTGCTCATCCGACAATTTAAATCCGTCAGAACCAAAGAATTTGATGCCGTTGTCTTCCACAGGATTGTGGGAAGCTGAAATCATGACGCCTGCTTCTGCACTCATGACACGTGTTAAATAAGCAACCCCTGGTGTACTGATGACGCCAAGGCGCATAACTTCCGCGCCGACAGACAATAAGCCTGCTGCAAGCGCACCTTCCAGCATTTCGCCTGAAATCCGTGTATCACGGCCAATCAATACTTTCGGTTTGTCTTTCGAGCTTTTTGTTAAGATATAGCCGCCGAAGCGCCCTAATTTAAATGCCAATTCAGGTGT
Organism: Planococcus glaciei; assembly: GCF_900099655.1. GTDB lineage: Bacteria > Bacillota > Bacilli > Bacillales_A > Planococcaceae > Planococcus > Planococcus glaciei. The sequence continues at coordinate 8,257 of NZ_FNDC01000023.1, read as the reverse complement.
CAACTCGCTGTTCGCAACACCCCGCACCCCGTCAGTTCCAAAATATTTTCCCATTCTTTTCTCTCCTTCAATCTATAGCTTTATCTCGCTTCATTATACATGTTTTATTCAAATATCAAATCCAGACCTGCCAGTTAAGAAGGCGGATTTTCTGACACCTCTGGAATTTCCGCGCCTTCTGGTGCTTCAACCGTTTCGTCGACCCTGATTTCCGCTTCCACTTTCAATGTGTTGGGCGAAACAGAAGTCGTGCCTGGCGGAGCTTTCAGCTCGGCTTCCACTGTCGTATCCGTCGGCGTAACGATTCCCGCATTCACTTCCACGACATATTCCTTCAGGGCATCCACCGCACTTTTCGGGCCATAAATCCGGACCGTCTCGCTCGATGGGACCAAAGACTCGATCTTTACGCCCGTAGGCGCTTCTCCGTTTTGCTTAATGGTCACCGGCACTTCTTTGCTGTATTCTTCTATCTTGGCTGAAACCTCTGCCACTTCGGGTTCAATCACGACATTCTCCAATTTCGTCAAATCATTTGCCAACACCCGGATTCGGGCCTCGGTTGTAAAAGATTCATTGACGCCCGGCTCACCGGTAACGGTCGCTTTCACAAAACTGATGGCATCAATGACACTTTTCGGGCCTGTCACCGAAGCGGTTTTCGGCTCCGCTGAAATTTCCTCTAAAACAAATCCTTCTTTTAACAAGCGTTCATTCATTTCCGGGTCGATCCGGAACTCCTGGGTTACCCGTTCTTCGATGGTGATGTCTACAAAAGCCGGATCTATTTGGACCCTCAGCTGTTCTGACAAGTTCTCAGTCTGTATAGGCACCCGGTGTTCGCCAATCGGCAAATTGCGCAGGTCCACAAACAAAGTGAAATCTTTCAGTTGGCGCGTCGTCTGCACGGCACTAGTCGGACCGGAAATCGTCAAGTCCGCCATCTCTGGCAAGCCGCTCACCATCAGGTTGGTGTCCCCATAAAAAACTTCCAGCTCGACGCCTTCGATTTCTTCCGTAATCGTGCCATTGTTCGCGGAGTTTGCAGCGTCTTCGTCGGCTTTAACCGAAAAGAATAAAAGAAATGCTAACAGAAGGGCCATAATTCGCAAAAACCAAGGGCTATCCATTAATTTATCCATTCTTTTTCATCCTCCAGTTCCACCGGGCAGAATCAGCTGGCTGTTGTTCGGCGCCAAACCAAATTCGGCGCAGCTTCACTTCAAAATCTTCCAGCGACAAGTTGCGGTGCAAATCTCCGTTTGCTGTCAGGCTGATGGCACCCGTTTCTTCCGACACAATGATGGTGATGGCATCGGTCACTTCACTGATTCCAAGCGCAGCTCGGTGCCGGGTGCCAAGTTCTTTGGAGATAAACGGGCTTTCAGACAACGGCAAATAACAGGCGGCGGCGGCAATGCGGTTTTTCTGTACAATCACCGCTCCGTCATGCAGCGGTGTATTCGGGATAAATAGATTGATCAGCAACTCTGACGTAATGTCCGAGTTCATGGGAATGCCCGTCTCAATATACTCGCTCAATCCGGTTTCCCGCTCAATTGAAATCAAAGCGCCAATCCGGCGTTTTGCCATATAGCTGACCGATTTCGACATCGCTTCAATCAACCGGCTGCGTTCGGATTCCTCATTCAGCTGGCTGCTGGAGAACAGTTTTCCACGTCCCAGCTGTTCCAGTGCCCGCCGCATCTCCGGCTGGAAAATGATGATAATCGCCAGGAATCCCCAATTCAGCACTTGCTGCATGATCCAACCCAAAGTCTCCAAATTGAGAGCGCGGGTTATCAGATACGCAATAACGATAAAAAAGATCCCTTTTAACAACTGGACCGCTTTCGTCCCTTTAATGATTGTGATCAACTTATATATAACGAACCATACTAATAAAATATCAATGACATTTACTAAAAGTTCGAGTGGTGTTTGGTTTGTTAAATTCTCCAAAAACGGCATCTGCAACCCTCGCTTTTCAACATCTGCATATAAATCAGTATAACATAAGTGAATTTGCCTTGCCTTCATTGAAAAAACCTATCCTTCAAGCAGGATAGGCATTACTCTTCATTCTTTTCTCCATTGCTGCTGAAAATGGCGGCGGCATCTTTCACACCGTCTTTAATGGTGTACCACATCCACTCGAACGCCTTATCAATTTCTTCGATTTCCCCGGTAATGACTCCGCTCGAAGCCATATACTGGCCATTGACAAGAGTGACATCTCCGTGCAGTTCACCTTCCACCCGCAAATCGCCGTTGCGGATCGTCAAATCGCCTGTTACCACTTCGCCTTCCGGCACCACAACGGTCTCCCCTTCTACAACAAGGTTCGGTTGTTTTGTAAAGGCAAATTGCTGGTCATTGTTAAAATTGGAGAACAACATGCCGCTCATCAGCAAAAGAAACAATGCGGCAGCTGTCAACAGCGGATGATGCCGGAACCAGCGCGGCACGCCGATGCGCTGTCTTTCTTTCGGCAGCCGCTGCATGGTCTTCGCCACAAAATCGGCCGGTGCCTGTATATGTGATGCACTTTGGACAAGTGCGATCGTTTTGGTTTGTTCGTGATACAATCTCCGACATTCGATGCAGCTTTCCAAATGTGCTTTTAGCACTACTTCATCGGATGGGTTCAAATCCCCATCTAAATAATCATCCATAAAATGAATGATGTTTTCCGGACACGTTTTCATCGTGCTCGCCTCCTACAAATTGCTCAATTGCTTCCGAAGAGCTTCTCTTCCCCGGTGTATCCGCGTTTTCACGGTACCTAGCGGCAAATCCAAAATTTCACTGATTTCCGATAGGGGCAATTCTTCAATATACTTTAATACAATAGCGGCACGGTACTTATCTGGCAAGCGACTTATCTCATATTGCACGCGTTCCTGTACTTCCATCCGCATCAGCTCTTCTTCCGGCAGCTGATCATCGTTGGCAATGGACGAGTACATATTTAATCCTTCAGTCCCGCGCACTTCTGCGTCCAGATAATAATCCGGCTTTTTCTTGCGGATCCGGTCAATGCACAGATTCGTCGCGATGCGGTAAAGCCACGTCGAAAACTTGCGCTTTTGATCGAACGTATGAAGATTGACATATGCACGTGTAAACGCTTCTTGCGCTATATCTTCCGCTTCATGTTTGTTCCCTAACATCCGGTAACAGATTTGATAAAGCTGGTGCTGATATAGCTCAACGAGTTCGGCGAATGCGTTCTGATCGCCTTTTAACACTTTTTTTATTCGTTTATTGACTAACGCATCCATGTTCTCATTTCCCTCCGCCTATGCGGCTGTCTTTTATATACGGATTGCTTTTCAAAAAGTTTCATTTTATTTTTTCTCTTTCTATCGTACCAAACTTAAACCATTAAAATCCATCTTATTCCCAGATTGTTTTTGGTTCTTTTCAATAAAAAAGCGCTCGAAAGTCGCTTTGGGCTAGTGAAGAAGAAATGTTTACATAAAAAAAAAAAACAGGCTTTCGCCTGTTTTAAAGTAATTTTTCTCCGAGCAATGAACCAATCAGCGCTACTGCAACATCCGCGGTGCGGTTTTTTTCATCCAGAATCGGATTGACTTCCACAAATTCGGCAGAAGTGATGATTCCTGCATCGTGCAGCAGCTCCATCGCCAAATGGCTTTCCCGGTACGTAATGCCGCCTGGGACCGGTGTGCCGACACCTGGTGTGTACATTGGGTCAATGCCGTCCAGATCCAATGACAAATGGACCGCATCCGTTCTGCGTTCTTCTTTCAAGTAATGGATCGCATCATCAATTACTGCATCCATTCCCATTTTATCAAGTTCATGCATGCTGTAGACGCGGATGCCGCGTTCTTTGATCAACTCACGCTCGCCTGGGTCTACAGAACGGGCACCTATGATTACAATATTTTCAGGCTTCACTTTTGGTGAATAGCCGCGGATATTCGTCAGCTGTTCATGCCCAAGTCCGAAACTTGCTGCCAAAGGCATCCCGTGGATATTTCCGGACGGTGACGTATCACTTGTATTCATGTCCGCGTGCGCATCATACCAGATAACCCCCAGGTTCTCATGGCGCTCAGAGATTCCAGCGAGTGTCCCGATGGCGATGCTATGATCTCCGCCAAGAACCAGCGGGAAATTCCCTGCTTCTGCTACTTCAAACACTTTCGCGCCGAGTGCTTCCGTCGCGTCCGTCACAACTTTTAAATTGCGCAGGTTGGTTTCTGTATCAATAGAGCCGTCTGCATGGCCGATCTGGATGTCCCCTTCATCCGTTACGGTATGCCCTAAAGCTTCAATGCGCTCTACAACGCCTGCATAGCGGATGGCGCTCGGCCCCATGTCCACCCCGCGGCGATTCTGGCCATGATCCATTGGTACTCCGATAATAGATACATTTAATTTATTCATGATTTTATACCCCCTTAACAAGATGAATTTATTGTACCTGTTAAGGAAGCCTTGGCTCAACCAAACAAAATCAAGTATATTTATTCATTTTTTCCGCTAGTTCGCATTTTATAACCGGCCATTCCGAATCGATGATTGAATACACCACGGCGTCTCTTGGTTTGCCGGTTGAGCGGATTCGTTCGTTGCGGAGCAGCCCTTCTTTTTTGGCGCCGATTCGTTCCAGGGCCTTTTGGGAAGCGCTGTTTTCTGCATCTGTTTTGAATTGCACCCGAATCATGCCCCGCTCTTCAAAGCAATATTGGAGCAATGCAGCTTTTACTGCAGTGTTTACATGAGTACGTTGCGCAGCTTCTGCATAAAAGGTTGAACCGATTTCACAGCTTTTATTTGTTTCATCGATTGCATAAATGCGGGTGGTGCCGATGATTTCTGCGCTTTTTGGATCTTCCACAGCAAAAATAAGTACATCGTCCCCCTTCAGCCCTGTTTCCAGCCAAGCACACAACTGTTCAAAGCTTTCCACTTTCGTCAGCATGTGTTCGAAGATTGCAGGTGTATAAAGCGCCCACAATGCTTCAAAATCATCTCGCGTCAGTAAACGCAACCGGATGTTTGAGTGTTCAATTTTCATACCATTCTCTCCCCTTAACTAAAATGCACAGACTGGACTCGCTGCAAAAATTCTTTTTCAAGTTCGCCCATCTGCTTCGTTAAAAAATACGTGGACACTTCCGGCAGCGGAAACAAATCAAAATGGGCGTCCATTAAACGTCCTTCAATCAGCTCCCGCCTCACCATGGATTTAGGCAAAAATGACACGCCAAGGCCTTCTTGGATAAATCGTTTGGCAATATGCGCCTGTGTCACTTTCATTGTCCGGATTCCTGTAACATGAAGACGCAGCTTTAGGAGCAGCTCATCCCAAAAAGCCGGATGATGGTGTGTAAACAGAAAGGCCGACTGGAGCATCGCTTCTCCTGAAACCGCTGGGCCAGACTCATCATCGTACGCATCTCTTGGCAAAATAAAAAGAAGCGGATCGTTATAAACCGTTTCACAGTGAATATCCTGCCGCATAGGGCGCAATGCGGAAATGCCGGCCGACACTTGCTCTGTTTCCACCAGTTCTTCTATGTGCTCCGACTCTTCCACTTGAATCACCAGTTCAAGGTCTGGGTGGTCCCGTGTAAACGATTTTAAAATATACGGCAAAATCGTCTCGGCCATTAAGGGAGAAATTGCAAGCGTCCATTTCTTTCGGTAACCTTGGGCAAAAGCTTGAAGTTCCGCGATGCTTTGATCCATCTGGGCCAGTATGCTTTTAGCCTTCGGGCAGAAATGGCGCCCTTCTTCTGTCAGCGAAACCCGGTTCTTTTCCCGCTTGAATAACAAAATCCCAAGGCTTTCTTCCAATAGCCGGATGTGGACCGTGACACTTGGCTGCGACATCAGTAACCGTTCGGAAGTTTTTCGGAAATTCAACGTTTCAGCAGCATCCACAAACGTCCGCAGCCAATTGAGCTCCATGTTCTTGCCTCCTTCAATTAACAATTTGAATTATTTCAATTATATATCTTTAATTTTTGTTATCAATCAACAGGAGTAAAATAAAAGCAAAGGAGGAGTTACGATGTTCCAGAAAGGATTAAAAGGAATTACAGCGGTCCAAACAAAAATAGCTTCGGTAGATGGAGACAAAGGAGAATTGCGCTACCGCGGGATACAAGTGAAAGAGGCAATCAGCGGAAAGTCATTTGAAGAAGCAGCATACTTTTTGTGGCATGGCCGGAACCCATCGGCCCAAGAGTTGGCCGGTTTGCAAAATGCACTAATGGAATATCGCAAGCTTCCAAATCACGTTATTGAAACAGCCAAACTGCTGCCCCCTGATGCACCCTTGATGGACAATCTGCGGACCTTAATATCCGCATACTGCCATAAGGAATTTACCCAGTTGCCAATCGGTGAACAAGCCATAGCCTTAACAGGTGCTTTCCCAGTACTGATTGCTCTTTTGTTCTGCTTACAGGAAGAAAAAGAAATGATTCAACCACGCAGCGATCTCGGCCATACCGCCAATTATTTATGGATGTTGAATGGACGGGAACCTTCAGAAGCGCAGATTGAAGCATTGGAAACGTATTTAAAGCTGACGATGGAGCACGGCATGAACGCTTCCACATTTGCTGCCCGCGTCACCATCTCTACAGAATCCGATCTTGTCTCTGCTGTTACTTCCGCCATTGGCACTATGAAAGGCCCGCTTCACGGAGGAGCGCCTTCAGGAGTCATTGACTTGCTCGATGAAATTCAAACGCCGGAGCGCATTGAACCGGTCATTCTCGAAAAACTGGCCCACGGCGAAAAAATTATGGGCTTTGGCCACCGCATTTACCGGACTGAAGATCCACGGTCGATTGTGCTTAGAGATAAATGCCTCGCCTTGCAAGGGGCAGACCCATGGCTCGATTTGGCCGTAGCGGCTGAAAAAGAGATTGTCGGCCTCTTGAACCAGCACAAGCCAGGAAGGGCGCTGCACACGAACGTGGAATTCTATGCGGCTGCCATTATGAGGTCCATCGCAATGCCTCCTGCGCTCTTTACGCCTACATTTAGCGCAGCCCGCATCGTCGGCTGGACTGCCCATGCGATGGAACAGCAAGAAGACAATGTCATTTTCCGTCCGCAGTCTGAATACATCGGAACTTAAAAAAAGCCCGCATCCAATAAATTGGATACGGGCTTTTTACACATGGATAGTACAAATACACATGGAACAATGGAGCCTAGGGGGCTCGAACCCCTGACCTCGACGCTGCCAGCGTCGCGCTCTCCCAGCTGAGCTAAGGCCCCGCGCTGAACAGGCGCAAGGAATAAAGAATGAGCCATGAAGGATTCGAACCTTCGACCCTCTGATTAAAAGTCAGATGCTCTACCAACTGAGCTAATGGCTCAAAATAAAAATGGCTGGGGTACCTGGATTCGAACCAGGGCATGACGGGATCAAAACCCGTTGCCTTACCGCTTGGCTATACCCCAATGCCAATATAAATAAAACTGGTGGTGGGGGGCAGATTCGAACTGCCGAACCCGAAGGAGCGGATTTACAGTCCGCCGCGTTTAGCCACTTCGCTACCCCACCGAGAAATAATGGTGGAGGATGACGGGATCGAACCGCCGACCCTCTGCTTGTAAGGCAGATGCTCTCCCAGCTGAGCTAATCCTCCACATAACTATAAAAAATGGTGACCCCTACGGGATTCGAACCCGTGTTACCGCCGTGAAAGGGCGGTGTCTTAACCGCTTGACCAAGGGGCCATAAAAAGATGAATAAGTGCTTTTCCCGTTTACAGAAACCTTATAAAAACAAAAGCTTCCAACCGGGTTCGAACCGGTGACCTCTTCCTTACCATGGAAGCACTCTACCTGCTGAGCTATGGAAGCAAGGTAAAAGATTCGTTACGGCATAAAAAAAACAAAATGGCCCAGCAATGTCCTACTCTCACAGGGGGAAACCCCCAACTACCATCGGCGCAAAAGAGCTTAACTTCCGTGTTCGGGATGGGAACGGGTGTGGCCTCTTTGCCATCATCACTGGACTATTTTTCTTGAGTGCTTGCGCCCTCAAAACTGGATATGCGACATTGAAAACAACTGTGTTGGTTAAGTCCTCGATCGATTAGTATTCGTCAGCTACACGTGTCGCCACGCTTCCACCCCGAACCTATCTACCTCATCGTCTTTGAGGGATCTTACTTGCTTGCGCAATGGGAAATCTCATCTTGAGGGGGGCTTCGTGCTTAGATGCTTTCAGCACTTATCCCGGCCACACATA
>NZ_FNDC01000024.1 GCF_900099655.1 Planococcus glaciei | reverse complement strand
TGCGCCCGGATCTCCTCAAGCAACACGACACAATTCGTGGTGCCTTCCTGGATTCGTTGAAGCAAGTAGGGTTTATACGGATCTAACTTGCTTGCCCGTTTCGTTCGCTTGGAGCTCCGAGGGAGCTTTTCGGCGTTTATGTATTTGCGGATGGTTTTCCGGTCAAAGCCGGTCTCTTGGGCAATGGCTGTTAACGACCATCCCTTTTGATACAATTCCCGAATCATAAAAAATTCCTCCATTTTCAACATCGACACATACTCCTCTGCAACGTGGTATATGTCGATTATCCTTGATAAATGGGGAATTTTAAAACGGCGTTATTGGGTATTTTATCACCGGCGGTGACAGGTTCACCAGGTTCATGATTTTGTGGAACGGATCATGAGCGGCTGACTCAGAATATGGTAATGGTTCGTCATGAAGCAATACGCCAAAATCGTAAACGGACAATTGACATGGACATGCAGCAGCATGCGCCTGAGCTCAAACATGTCCTCTTTCATTTTAAAGATCGGCTAACGGTTATTGCCGCGCATGATGACATGGTAATAGAAATGGGGATTGAACTCCCATTTTCGTGTCATCTCCTTCACCGCATCAACGAGCCGTGGAATCGGGAAGCCTGGACCTTCCAGTTCAATGCTTCGTCAACCGCGGTGTCCGATACCGTGTCCTTACCCCGAGCGTCCGAAATCGTCCGGGAGAGCCGCAGGATTTTTAAGGAGAACCAGGTGCTCAGTTTCTCCTCGGAGCTGACCGTTTCAATCCGCGTCAGCTGTGTCGGGCTGAAGCGGACCATTTCTTCGAACAGCTTGATCGACACGATGGCGTTCGTGTAATTGCCGCCGTAGCGCATACGCTGCCGGTCGCGTGCAGCCTTCACGATTGAACGGAGCTCTTCTGACGGGACACCCACCGAGGTTTCGAAGACTCTCCGGTTTTTCATTCCCAACACAAAGTCGACCCGGTCGATGATGGGGGCAGTGATCTTCTGCATGTATTTCAAGCGTACTTTGTCGCCGCACGAACAATATTTTTCGTGGGAGCCGTAATAGCCTCACGGGCACGGATTGGTTGCGACAATCAAATTGATCACCGCCGGAAACTGGTCCGCCCCTTCGACGCGATTCACGACCGCAAAGCCGCTTTCCAAAGGCTAGCCCAGCGTAGCGTATCGATGACGCTCTTGGAAAATGGCCAAGTTCGTCCGAAAATAAGGCCCCGCGATGTGCCAGCGTCTAGGAACCGCAACTGCTTTCGGCTGCATTTTTTCATATTTATTAGAAAAGCCAAGTAGCAATAATTGAGCCGCGCACCGGGACCAATTGAGGAAGATAGAGCCACTATTTGCGTAGTAGAAGCCATAAGCACATTATTAAAAATTACCTATTTCGCAATTTGTTAAAATAATCAGACAACCATACAATTAAGTCACATCTTGGCGTAACTATACGGTTCGGCTAATTTTATAAGTGAGAAGGGAGCAAGTACATGAAAAAAGTGGTTAGTGTAGGAATTATGGCAGTTTTGGTCTGCTCGATTTTTGGCAACAACCGGTCTGTTTCAGCAGCAAACTCTTCTGGATTTGATTACGCAGATTACGCACCTGGCGTCACGGTGGAGGCGGATGCTGCTTCTCCAACCGGCAATTATGTCACATTTGTTTATGAAGATGAGACGTCAGCGGCTACAAAAGTCGAACTTTACAGCGATGCCTTCTATCATTTCACCATTGTAGATGGATTTAAAACCCCCTACAAACCGGAGGCCTATAAACCTGGGATGTTCCCCGCCGGCGGCAATAGTGACACCACGTATTATTTATCGCTGGAAAAGATCAAAGACAATTTATGGGGAGGCAGAGTTCCTCTGTCCAGCGGAGCTTATCCTTACAATTTCCGTATTACCAATCCGGATGGCACGACAACCGCAAGACTGGACGACCCTAATAATCCAACATTGACCAATACGGCGACCGACGTTTCCAGCGTGTCCAGCATGGTCTATATTCCATACAATAAGAAGACAATGGGAAAAGGCGATTGGCTGGATCGCTCAGTGGAACTTCCGCGCAAAGATAAAAAAACCGGCACTGTGGAAACGGTAGCCTATACAGGCGCGGCCGGTGACATGCGAGGGCTCGGGGTTTACCTGCCCGACGGCTATACCCCGGGCCGCAAGAAACCATACAAAGTGCTTTATCTGTCCCACGGCATGTCCGGCGTCCCGTACGGCAATGAACTGCGTTGGATGTGAACGAAGGCGCAGTGGCGAATATTACGGATAACTTAATCGCAGGGGGAAAAGCTGAACCCTTTGTAGTGGTCACCATGAACAATCAGGACTTGAATTGGGATTATAAACGGATAGAAGTAGACCAGTTCGAACACATCATGCCGTATGTGGAAGCGAACTACAATGTATCAGATGAGCCCGCGGGCCGTGCCTACGCCGGGTTGTCGATGGGCGGGGTGACCGCTAACCGGATGTATTTCAATCACGCAGATGACTTTGCGTATTTTGGCATTTGGAGTTATGCCGTAACCGGAGATGAACTGAATAATATCGGATCTTACCGCAACCTGGACGACCCATCCGTCATGGTCGGCGTCGGCATTTGGGATTATTTGATCGATCCCGTGCAAAATCTCCATACTGCGCTGAACGAGGAAGGCATCGAACACGCCTATGTGGAAGTTCCCGCTGCGCATGACTGGAAAGCCTGGCATCTGCTTTATGCCGCTTTTGTAGAGGATCATTTGTGGAAGAAGAAAGATAAGAGGAAGGCAAAAGAAGAGTGATTCAGAGGAGAGTTCTTGAAGGACTTGTTTCACCTTTGGAATCAAAGAGAAAGTTTTGAAATCGAAAGAGTTCCGCTCGGCCAGACACATTGTGTTTGGCTTTTTTCTTTTGGTCAGGAAAAAGAGCTTAACGTCTATTCTGGCAAGCTTTTCAGCCTCTACTTAATAAAGTGTATATGACACTAAGTTAATTACATACAACTTTAAAATAAAAGGAATATTTTTACTGTGAAAGGGTATACATTTCTGGTGGGAAATTCGCGAATTGAAACAAGGATGCCTAAGAACAGCTGCATGGAGCAAAAGGAGAAAAGGGAATGAGAAAACACATAAGATTACCAGCAGTCCTCATGGCTGCCTTATTAATCACTACGACATTCGGCAGCGGCGTTTATGCCGGAGAGAAAGCGCCTAGCGCGGAGGCAACAGAAACCGATCAGGTCATCGTCACGTTCAAAGAAGATGCAACAAGTGAACTGGATGATTTGGATGTAGTGGCAGCGGCGACGGTAAAAGCGGAAGAGGCCGTGACAGTGAAGGTTCCGGAAGGGGAAACGGCAGATGAGTATGCCGAGGAGCTGGAAGAAAGAACAGATATTGAAAGCGTGGAGCCTGATCATTTGATCCAACTGACGGATGCCCCGAACAGCGCTCAGTATAGCTATTACCAATATCATCATCAAAGCATTGAAAATGAAAGCGCATGGGCAAAGACAAAAGGGGCGGACGTAACGGTTGCAGTGTTGGACGAGGGATTCGATTTGACGCATCGGAATTTGGCCGGCCGGATCGTTTCGCCATACAGCACCGTGACGGATAGCTCTAAGGGTCTTAGTGTAGATGCGCATGGCACACACGTTGCAGGAATCATCGGCAGTTCGATTGATGATGAGCATTCAGTGGCGGGTGTCGCACCAGAAACGGCGATTATGCCCATTGACGTTTTTGAAGGGGAACTTGCCTATACATCTGATGTGGTGGAAGGAATTTATCAGGCGGTAGAAGCGGGTGCGGATATCATCAATATGAGCCTCAACAACTATTCGTATAATTCCCATTTCGATGCTGCCGTTCAATATGCGCATCAACAGGGACTGGTGCTCGTAGCATCTGCGGGGAATGAGGCTTCCACTCAAACCTATTACCCGTCTGCCTACGACCATGTCATTTCGGTGGGGTCGACCGATTCGACCGACTTCCTCTCGGCTTTTTCGAACCGTGGCAGCGACATCGACCTTGTCGCCCCGGGCAGCGAAATCATCTCGACCTTGCCGAATAATAATTTTGGCGGGATGAGCGGAACGTCGATGGCGGCTCCGATGGTATCGGGTGTAGCGGCACTCGTATGGGCAAATGAGCCGGCATTGACGAATGACGAAGTTGTGGACCGGCTTTTGGACACTGCCAAGGATTTAGGCAAACCCGGAAAAGATGCTTTATACGGGAACGGCCTTGTGAATTCAAAGCAGGCATTACATATCAAGGAATTGCTTCCTCCGGCTGTTTACGACATCTCTGAGCAGTCGATCCAGATTTCCGGCTATCTTCCATTTGAACTGGAAAGCGGCCAAATCATTGTCCGCAATCAGGCGGGTACGGTCATCACGTCGGATGAAGGATACTCTGGATACGCGCAATTCCAGCTGGCTCTCCCGCCGCAAGCAGCTGGAACGAAGCTTTATGTTTCAGTAAGGGATTCCTATGGCAATGAAAGCGAAGAAGCGGAGATTTCCGTACTCAGCGGAACCGTCCCGATGATTTCGGTGACGAGTACGATAACAAACTTTTCTACGCGCATCATCGGTTCAGCGACAGCGGCTGCTCAAGTCGAAGTCAAAGCGGGGGCCAAAACAATCGGTACAGCAGCGGCGGATGCGAAAGGCAAGTATGAAGTGAAGATTCCGAAACAGCCGGCAGGGACCATTCTGTCCATCACGGCTGCCGATTCAAAAGGCAACCGCAGCCGAACCATTGAAGTCCTGGCAGCGGTCGGCGATTATTCCGACTTGAAGTTGAAGCACTGGGCGCTGGATGAAATCATGTATTTGGCAGACGGGCAGATCATTGGTGGATATCCGGACGGCAGATTCCAGCCGGAGAAGAAGACCACCCGCGCCGAAGCGGCGAAGATGCTCGCGCTGGCACTGGAACTGCCGATGAAAGACGCCGCCTCCGGTTATCGCGATGTGTCCGGCAAGCACTGGGCGAAGAATTACATCGCCGCGGTTTCCAAAGCCGGCTTATTCAATGGGAACCTGGACGGAACGTTTGAACCCGATGACATGCTGACGCGTGCAGAAATGGCGAAAGTCATCAGCATTGCCTATAGCCTAGAGGCCAGTAAAGCTGACCATTTCAAAGATGTGAAGCCCAAGCACTGGGCAAAAGGCTATATTTCCGGGCTTTTTGAAGAGGGTATCACCACAGGATACGGGGATGGAACATTCCATCCGGAAGAACCGACTACTAGAGCGGAGTATTCCGTATTTCTGGCGCGGGCTTTGGATAAAAGCTTTCGGTAAGTCTGTAAAGGATAAAAAAACTATAAAAGAGATGGCTTCGATTTCAGATCGGAGCCATTTTTTTTGCCTTCTTTTGGTAAGGGAGCGTGATATTTTTGTTCAGAAGAGATGCTCCTTTTCAAAAGGGTTTTTGTAGTGACTTACTTCTATATAGAGACATCTTTCTTTTCGGTCGGCTGGAAGGAGCCGGCGGATCCGTACACGTCAACGCGTCATAAATTTATAAAGGAAAAAGGGATTGCCTTGAAGATTTTTTGAAGCTGTTTAGGGCAGACAAATTCGAATTTGATAGAGGCGCGAGAGGGATGCTTTCTGTTTGCCTCCACCTACTATCCGCATGAAGTGGAACACGTCAAAAAAAGCGTTGCCGAACAAGCCGAGTTTCATTTGGCCATACGATGAAACAAGAATAGTGCAGGGACAGCAATAAGTCCGTTTATGAAAATCATCCGTCGATTCCCTGTATCTAAATGCTTTTGATTCGATAACAGAGAAAAATTAAAAACAGCGATTTTGAATGATTTTATTAAAACTAAATAGTGGCCGCAAAAAAGTATTTTTATTAACAGAATGTTTTAATTACTCGTTGACATTGCTAAGTGTTCCAAATAAAATAAGATTATTCAAAATACTAAAAGCAATCGAAAATGATAAATCGCTTTCGTTATGAAAGTTTTTTTATCTTTTATTGTTCTTTTGTTCGGAAGGAGGAATCCGGTTCGGTCGTACATAACTAACACCAGGAAGCTGCGGTGCTGCATTAGGAAGTGTTTATTCCCCTTTAGCTCGACGCCTGGGGTTTGCAAAGCTCGTTTATGGAAGAGGAGGAACGGAAAATGAAGAAAAAAGCACGATTTGCAGGGATTTTGTCATTGGTCCTGGTTTTGCTGCTGGCCGCTTGTTCAGGCAATAACGAAGCAACCACCAGTGAAGGGGGCGAAACAGCGGAAAGCGACAAGCAAGGCGGCACGCTTGTCTTCGGCCGCGGCGCCGATTCGGTCGGTTTGGATCCAATCAATGTGACGGACGGCGAATCGATCCGGGTGACGCATAATGTCTTTGAAACCTTACTGGAATACGATCAGAACCTGGAGTTGCAGCCGAAGCTTGCGACCGAGTACAGTTCGAGTGAAGACGGATTGACATGGACATTCAAGCTGCGTGAAGGCGTGAAGTTCCACGACGGGACCGATTTCAACGCGGAAGCGGTGGTCTTCAACTTCGACCGTTGGATGGATCCGGAAAATCCGTACCACCAAGGCGATTTCCCGTATTATCCGTTCCTTTACGGCGGGTTTAAAGGCGACGAAAACCACTTGATCGAGCACGTGAAAGCGACAGGCGACCATGAACTGGAGATTAAGCTGAAACGCAAAACGGCGCCGTTCTTAAGTTATTTGGCGATTTCGATGTTCGGCATCGCGAGCCCGGCAGCCATTGAGAAATATGGCGACACGCTGAATGAGCATCCGGTAGGGACAGGGCCGTTCATGTTTGAGGAATGGAGCCGCAACAAGACCATCACGTTGGCGAAAAATCCGGAATACTGGATGGAAGGCAAGCCATATCTGGACAAATTGATCTTCCAGGTGATTCCGGAAAACGCCGCACGCTTGAACGCGCTGCAGACCGGGGAAATTGATGTGCTCGACGGCATGAATGCAACCGATACGTCGAGCGTGGAAAACGCGGACGGGCTTGAATTGCTGAAGCGGCCAAGCTTCAATATCGGTTATATGGCGTTCAACACGGAAAAAGCACCGTTTGATAACCCGTTGGTCCGCCAGGCCATCAACATGGCCGTTGATAAGGACAATATTGTCGATGCGTTCTATAACGGCCTTGCCGATGTGGCCACGAGCCCGCTGCCGCCATCGCTCTGGAGCCACGACGATTCCTTGGAGAAGTACGACTACAATGTGGAAGAAGCGAAGAAGCTTTTGAAAGAAGCCGGATTTGAGAACGGGTTCAAGACCAAATTGCATACGATGAGCAACCCACGCCCCTACATGCCGGAACCGATGAAAATTGCGGAAGCGATCCAATCGGACCTGGCGAAAGTCGGCATCGAAGCGGAAATCGTGTCGATGGAATGGGCGACGTACCTGGAGGATACGAAAGCCGGCGCTCACGACATGGCTCTTTACGGCTGGACCGGGGTTATGGCAGATCCGGACAATTTCCTGTATCCGAACCTCAGCAAGACAAACACCAACGTACCGGCACAGAACATTGCGTTCTATAAAAGCGATGAGTTCACCGCTTTGATTACGGAAGCGCGTGAAACGATCGACCAGGACAAACGCATCGAGCTTTATAAACAGGCGCAGCAGCTGTTCCAGAAAGATGCACCGTGGCTGATGCTCGCGTATACCACGCCGCCTCTTGCACAGATGGATTACGTGGAAGGTTACGTGCCGCATCCGATGAGCAACGATTTGTTTACAGACGTCTACCTATCAAACTAAGGGCTTGGAGTGATCTCGTGTATCAATTATTGAAGGAATTGTGTGAACTGGTCGGGCCGAGCGGTTTCGAACAGGATGTCCAGCGGTTTATCCGGGACCAGGTAAAAGACGGAGCGGATAAGGTGCAAGTGGATGCCCTCGGCAACCTGATTGTTAAAATCAACGCCACCGACCCGGAAATGCCTTCGGTTTTATTGGCAGCGCATGCAGATGAAATCGGGCTGATCGTCAAAAAGATCGAACCGAACGGCACGCTCCGTTTCGAGAAGCTTGGCGGGTTCGATGACCGCATTCTGCTGGCCCAGCCGGTGACGATCAAAGGGAGTGAAGGGTATGTGGAAGGTGTAATCGGGACGCTTTCCATGCATTACGTGAAATGGGATGATCCGAAGCGCATCGATTCCCACCGGGAACTCTATATTGATATCGGAGCGGGCTCTGTTGAAGAAGTCGCGGAAATGGGTGTGAAAGTCGGCCAGCCGATCAGCTACGGCAGCGGCTTGAAACTGATTGGCGATAAAAAGCGCAACCGCGCCGTCGGCAAAGCGCTGGACGACCGGGCGGGCTGTGCGGTGTTGATCGAGTTCATCAAGGCGCTAAAAGATCATCCGGACCGGGTCCACGGCGACGTCTATTGCGTCTTCACCGTGCAGGAGGAAGTCGGGCTGCGGGGGGCATCGGTGCTGTCGCCAGCCATCCAGCCGGACTTCGCTTTGGCGATCGATACCACGCCGACGAGCGACACCTATGATGTGCTGATGACCGGAACGCGGGTGCTCGGCGGCGGTCCCTGCATCAAAATCGCCGACAAATCGCTGATCGCCCATCCCCTTGTCACGGGGCTGCTAGAGAAAGTGGCCGTTGAACGAAACATCCCACATCAGCTGGAAGTCTTTATGGGCATCGGAACAGATGCCGGCGCCATCCATATGACATCGACCGGCGTATCATCCGGCGTTCTCTCCATTCCGTCCCGCTATACGCATTCGCCGGTGGAAATCGTCGATTTGGACGATCTGGAAAACACCATCAAGTTGGCGGCGGAATTCGTCTATCATACAGGGGAACTGAAGGGGAAGAATTTCTTGGATACGTGAATGTGCATGGATGGTGTGCCAGGCACACCAATCGTTGAACCAAAAGATGAATGAACGGTTAAAAGAGTCCATTCCCGGTCCACGGGAATGGATTCTTTTTGGGGCGAAAGCAAAAAGGGGGGGTAGCCATTGCATAGAAAAATAGGGTTTTACAAATGACAATTTCCCGGGAACCTTTAACGTTCAATTAGAAAATCATCATTTTATGTGGTAATATACGCTTCACAAAAAGCCCAGCTTTAGTCTTGCCTAGAAGAAATCAGCTAATTAGCACAAGTGCTAGAATCATAGATGTTGCAGTTGAAAGGGGAATATCATGAAGATTTTTCAGAGTTGCTTATGGCAAACGAATTCGACGTTAATCGAGGGGAAGGAGGAGTGTTTTCTCTTTGATCCGACCTACTTTCCACATGAATTGGAACACATCAAAGGAGCGTTGCCGGACAAGCCGTTGAACTTAATTTACACCCATGCGGATTGGGATCATATTGCCGGATTTTCTGAGTTTTCATATGGCCATACGATTGGCCATTGCAAGATCAGTGAACAGGCAGACCAAAGAGAGAAAGCGCGCTCTTTTGATCTTCAATGGTATGTCGCACGCAACAAAGAACTCGAGTTTCCACGGATTGATGAGGAAATCGTGGGGGAGACAACCAAAGCGGCTTCGGATGATACTTTGTATTTTTTGCCGATACCCGGCCATACCCCTGACATGATGGCCACCTTTTTTCTGGAACGCAAAGTGGTGGTGGCAGGAGATGTGTTATCCGATCTGGAATTTCCTTTTATCTTTTATTCCAGTCAAAAATACTTGGAGAGCCTGGAGACGATGAAAGAGAAAGTACTGGAGTTTGGTATTCATACCTTGGTTCCTGGCCACGGCCTTCCTGTACTGGATTCTCAAAAGGAAATCCTCCGGCAGATCGAAGACGATTTGGATTACCTTTACCAATTGAAATCCGGCAATCAGCGTGCCCGTTACCAGGGCGATCCCATTCCGCCCCACCTCATTTCTTGGCATGAAGGGAATATCGAATTTATTAAGACGGAAGGTGAGTGAGGCAAAATCATCTTTTCAAGCAGGACGCGATGGATCTGGCTGTAGATACTAAGGCGGCTGAGCATGGAGTGGTTTTTATTGTAGAATAGCACTTCTGATGAAAAGATTAATTCCATCTTAAATTAGTCGGCATCATTTCATTCAGAAAAAATTTAATAAATAACAATGTAATCAACTCTTAATTCAGATTTTCTCCTTTTATTTTTATGGAATTTCCCAATTTCAGTTTAAATCGGTTCTTACTAGGGAAACATTCCATATACTGAAATATTATAGGGGGAAAGCAGTTGGAGTTTTTTTTACAGAAAGTCGCTGATTTCTCGGCATGGTTATGGGGGATTCCGCTCATCACGGTGCTGCTGTTATCAGGGCTTTATATGACATTTAAACTTGGATTTTTTCAATTCCGTTATTTTGGCTATATCATCGGACAAACCTTCGGCAGTGTGTTCAAGAAACCGAAAGGCGAAGGGACGGTCACGCCTTTTCAGGCGCTGACGTCGGCTCTTTCTTCCACCATAGGTGCAGCGAATATTGTCGGGGTGCCG
Organism: Planococcus glaciei; assembly: GCF_900099655.1. Taxonomy (GTDB): domain Bacteria; phylum Bacillota; class Bacilli; order Bacillales_A; family Planococcaceae; genus Planococcus; species Planococcus glaciei. The sequence goes on along the minus strand of NZ_FNDC01000024.1, from coordinate 25,022 downwards.
GCGGCAATCATGTTCGGTGGACCCGGAGCGGTGTTCTGGATGTGGGTCATTGCGCTGATCGGCATGGCGCTCAAATTTGCTGAAAGCGTGCTTGCGGTCGAGTACCGCGAGAAAAACGCCAAGGGCGAATTTGTCGGCGGGCCGATGTATTACATGACGAAAGGCTTGAACATGAAATGGCTCGGCGTCTGGTTTTCCTTCGCCTTGATGATTGAATTGATTCCGAGCATCATGGTGCAGGGGAATTCCATCGCCACTACAGTTGAAACGACATTCAATATTCCTGCCTTATGGACGGGTATTGCCACTGCCGTTCTAATCTCCATTGTCGTATTCGGCGGCATCCAGCGGATCGGCAAGGTAACGGAAATTTTTGTTCCGTTTATGGCGTTGTTTTATGTCGGAGGCGCAGTCGTGATTCTGTTGATGAACGTCAGTGCGGTTCCGGAATTCTTCATGCTGATTTTCAGCAACGCATTTTCTCCTGCGCCCGTTGTCGGCGGTTTTGCCGGGGCAGCCATTGTGGAAGTGATCCGATGGGGATTTGCCCGCGGTCTTTATTCCAACGAAGCAGGGCTTGGAACGGCGCCGATCGCCCACGCAGCGGCCATGACCGACCATCCGGTCAGACAAGGCTTCTGGGCAGTCGTCGGCGTAGTCGTCGATACGCTGATCGTCTGTACCGCGACCGCATTTGTCATTTTGTCATCCGGTGTCTGGACGGCAGACGGAGCCATGGACAATTCTTCTGCGTTGACGAGCTTGGCATTTGAATCGTATTTTGGCGGATTTGGTTCAATCCTTGTCACCATCGCCTTGATATTCTTTGTTCTGTCTACGATACTCGTCGTTGTTTTCTACGGAGCGAAGCAGGCCGAGTTCCTGTTCGGCATGAAAGCGTCTTACGGCATGCAAGTCGTTTATATCCTGGCCATCGTGTTGGGAGCGGTCGGCGCAGCAGAAGTGATTTGGGGCTTCCTCGACATTATGCTTGCGGCCATACTCATTCCGAACGTCATCGCCATCCTGTTGTTGAGTAACAAAGTAAAAGCACTGACCACCGAGTTTTTCACATCGGATCAGTATTATAAGAAAGACCAGAAAGAGAAAAAAGCGAAAAAAACAGCGGCTAGAGAGAGTTATGAGTCTTAACTGGATCTCTGCTGTGTAAAAGAGTAAAAGCCTTGAGTTTTCCTATGGGAGATTCAAGGCTTTTGTTGTGTCTAGAGAATAAGAAGGTTGTTTGAACTCTTTTACTTGAGAGCCGGAAAAAGAGAACTATATACTGACCTAATAAATGTATGTATTTTAGTTAAATAATACTAGTACTATAGAACTTGTTAAGATAAAATAAAGTGAATAAAGGAATTAGAAAGGAGCAGAAATATGGCGCGTAAAACAAGAAGTGATTGTACGGTGGGTACATTTGAAAAGAAACATGGATTACCTGCGGGTACAATTAGAAATCCGAATGGTAGAGATACTAGAAGTGATAAAAAGATTGGGACAATCCGAAAAGAAATGGAAAAGAAATGAAAAGGGAGAAAGGATGAGTTAAATGGTAATTCCTATGTCTATACAAATACAATTAGCTGTTATAGCGGCAAATCCCAAATTAATTGGACAGCTTTGTAATTTAGTTGGAGATATGCCTAATATTGATTTTCCTTCAGCGGGAGGGAAGGTTTTTTGGAATACATTGGAAGAGAATTCTGGATGGAAGCTTCAACAGAACAAAATGACTGGTCATTGTAGATTATTAGATCCAAATGACCTTCGGAAGGCATGGGGATCAGAAGAAGTAATGTCCAATGCACTTAAAAGATTTAATGAGAAATTTGGACAGGTAAACCAGCAGGTCGCAATTCCTTTATCAGAAGATACCATTGAGAAATTAAGTGAAATAGCTCAAATGTATAAAGATGGAATATTAACAGAAGAAGAGTTTACTAAATTAAAGCGACAACTAATATAATGACTCCATATTAGTGATTTCCCGCATTTCGATTTCTTTTATTAATACAAAACAATTAGACATGGCAGAACCCGAAGACTGTACAAAAAAATAGAAACGCCGTATTCGCAAGTATATTGTGAATACGGCGTTTCTATTTTTTTCTGATAGCTTTCTTAGTTTATTCACATAAACACTAATCCACCATCAGTCACAATAGTTTGTCCTGTGTTATATCCGCTTCTTCAGATGTCATGAAAGAGACTAGGTTAACCATATCTTCCGGAGCCTGGCAGGATATTTCCAGAGAATTGTTTGAAGGCATCCTCGGCTGTATATGGTAATGTACTTCACCATTTCTTCCTCGATTCGGTCATACCTAGCGATGCTGGCTACGCCTGGACAATATGCATTGACTCGGATATTGTGTTTCGTTAATTCTTTTGCAGAAGAATAAGTAAATAATTTGACCGCATGCTTCGTCGCAGTATACGTAGACAGCATTTCATAGGATTCGCGTCTTGGGGCTGCTTTTCATTCTTTCATACATAGCACTTATTTTGTACTAATGGCTCCGCTGATCCAACCTTCCTTCCCATTACCAAGCAAAACTTTATGCCATTGAGTACCATTAGAATCGGTTTTGTCTTTGTTTAAATATTGAATTTTGTCTTTCTTACCTACAGTAGTAATGACGGCTCCATCTAGTGTAGGTGAATCACGAAGATTGGCGAATTCAACTGTTAGAGTTAAATAAGTTATAGACGGCTTTTCAATAGTCGTTGGATTATCGGAAGATTTTTCATTGCTAGAGTTATATACTTCAGAGCCCAAAGCAAAACTACTGAAAAGTATTACTACTCCAAGGATAGTAACTAAAAGTTTTTGTCTTTTTTTCAATATCCATTCAAGTGGAAAGTTTCGCCAAGGAAGGAATATAGACTTAATATATTCATCTTTAAGATACTGGGTCAGCTTATCTGGTTTACCAATTTCTTTATCAATTTTTTGTAAGCCTTTAATTTGTTTAGCAGAAAAGTAAACTCTCTTTTCATCTGGCGAATCTGCAGTTCTATCCTTTAATCCAAGTATTTCTTCTAAAAAATTTGTTACTAGTAACAAGGCTTTTGACTCGTTCTGTATGTCATTCACAGAAAGACCAACTTCCCCGATAAATATTCCAGTAGATTGCGTCCGCTGATAGACGCGATTCCAATAATCTAAAATAACTTGCAAATCTTCTACTTTACCATTTTCAATTCCTTCTTTTACAAAACGGAATAGTAAATGTCCTTGCTTTGCAAAAGGGGAGTCGATGTCTTTATCTTGTATTAAGAGCGGCAATTCTTGATAGAGCTTCTTGCAGGTGGTAAAGAATTGTTCTTTATGGCCATTTTTATATTCTTCTAATAGAGCTTCTTGAAAAGCTAAATAGTAATACTTATGAGCAATGTAGAGAGTTGACTTTTCCTCATAGAGTTTGCTTCTTGCTAATATGGGCTGTTTTTTAATAATTTGAAAGAGTTCGCCGGAAATTTTAATAGACTCTTTCCACTGTTTATTAAGAATAAGTTGTTTAATGCCAAAAGTTGTTTTTTTAACCCATTTCTCTGCAGCCCTGGATTCTTTCTCTGTGATGGTCAAAGTATAATGTCCGCTAAGTAAAGACATAGATTCAAAAGTGTAATTATATAAATTGAGTTGGTCATTGACTCGAGAAATTGTGCCTCCGTATATTGTCATTACCGCCAATCGGTAATTATCCTCAAGAGTTTTCATAAACTTATCGAAGTCTTCACTATAGGAATTCCACTGGTTTAAAACTTTAGTCATAGAGCTTTCGAGTATTGTTTTATCGTTTCCATTCATTAAAGCACCTATACCTGCGCCGGCAAAAGGGATTCCTACAAACATACCCAGTAAGGCAGCACCTCCTTTAATGAAAGCTTGGTCTTTGCTATTTTGATGAATCTTTTCTAGGACCGCAGCATGGTTACCAATAGATTCTGTATATTTTTTTAAAGAATTAATAAGAAGTTTGACATGCTGTAAAATTGACTGTTTTAACTTATTAAAGAAATGTGTAGGGTAGACATATCGAGTAAATAGTTTTCCAAACTCTTGTGTTTTAAGCTTTTTAATAAATTTCTGGTACTCTTTTTCCAACTCATTAAATTTGAGTGCAGCTTGTAACTCTTTTGAAATTTGTTTGGGATCAGTTAATCTGAAAAACTCTTTCAAGTATTGATTCTTATCCTCTTTTGTCGGTTTATTTGGAAATGATTGATCAAGTTTAGAGAGTGCATCATACCGAATCTTTAACTTTTGCCAAATTAGTTCCATGGATTCTTCAGTTTTAGTTTGAACAAAAGCAATGATTTCTTCGCAAACTTCTATATTGAAACGCTTTTGCAAATCAATCACAATATTACTGTATTCGACCTGAGAATTAATGAAATAATTTTCTATTTTTTTTGCGGATTTTTTAATTGCCATATTAGAATAAACCGAGGAAGTCTAATCCATCAACAGCATCTATAGTGGAACTTAAGTCTGCCAAAGAAAATTGCGATAAAATAGCTTCAATGTCGACGAATGAATTTTGCAAATCCAATGACGACATAGGGAAGTTTTGCTCAATGAATGGAGAGCTAAAAGCCACTAGAGTATTGCCAAAAAAATCTGGAGAGCTAGTAAGTAGTGATTCAGAAGCAGAATTCGAAAAAACTACTCCATCTCCTGCAAAGTTAGGAATTGTAGTTCCAATAAAGACTCCGCCTTTTTCGAAGGATTCGGCACCGAAAATAGATGCGGTGCCGACGATATCCGGTGTTGTTCCTGTAAAATCAAGCGTGGCACTCCCATAAACATTTTCTGATAAATGAGCAGTTTCTCCATTTGTAAACATCACAGTTTCTCCACCAGCTGCACTAGGAGTCGTTTCTAAAATAGTCGTTCCATTTTCATCTGTTAATGTAGATCCCCCTAGTAAATTTTTCTTGAACTTAAGAACTCCTGCCATCGGAGGAATCAGTTTATCATTGGCATATATTGCACTTAATAAAGTTGAATTAAAAGAATCCATCAAAATACCTCTCTTCTATCGTGATTATATACCCATTATAATCCGTTAAATGGTAAAAAAACAATACGATGTATTTCTAAATTTAAAATTTTCTTAACTTTTTCGTATGCATTAATCTCTTAAATGAAGAATGACTTTCACTAAAGTAAGAGCGATTAAAAAAAGCACGCTGCCAGCTAATAAGCGAGACAGACGTGCTTTTTAAATTTATATAGCTATTTGCTTAGTAGCTAATTGCTCAATATCCGTAATGTAATAGCCATAATCCAGGATTTCCACGGTGTACATTTTTGTTTTGTAATATTGATAATCATCTCCATCGGAGGAGAAAAGGAAAGTTTCGTCTGTGATAACTTGCAGGGTTTGTTTATCTATTGCTTTAACGTCGGTTACTACAGTCGATTCGAAATCGTAGGTATAGTATGCGTCCATAGCATTATGCCGGGCAATATCTGCGACGTAATCCGATTGTATTTGACTGCCTGGAGGGAAGTAACTGGAAATATAAGAGAATTCACCGTAGTTAAGAGCTGACTCAAACTCGTTTCGGAAAGAGGCGATATATTCACTGACAGCATATTCATTCGATTCTTCTAAGTCTTGAAGTTCTCCAGCCGCTTGTTTTTCAGCTCGTGCTGCAGCTGCTTTCTTTTGAACATGGGCAAATGTAAGGTGGGCACTTGCCGAATCAATGGAGACAGGTTCACTCTTTACAACCTTGCCTTTATCATCTTTTGTTTCAGCTATGATCTCCACTGATCCATCAAAAGCGACCGGACCAATAGAGTTCATCTCTTTGACAGTTTTTTTAGTAGATTCCCCGTCAATCCACAATACGGCCTCTGCAACATCAGATGTAATATTGAGCATGCCCCCATTCAATTCAGGATTAAGTACATAGGAATTGGAGCCGTCTCCTTTTACAGTAGCTGTTCCTTTAGTTTTAATCGGAGAATAAGAACTGGTGGCGGAAGCGGTCCATGGGTAACTGCCAGGCAGGAATTTTCCTACAACTACTGTTTCGCCGCTGTCACCTGTGACTTCTTTGGCACCGATATCTATCGTGGTTTTGTCTAAGGGCATTTCAGCTTCCACTTTAATAGGATGGACCAGAAAAGAAACGCGATCATACAAACCGAAAAGCACAGGTTCAGTTACTACTGACAAAAATTTATTTCCATTTGAATCCAGTATTATATTGGAGAGGCCATCCGTTTTTAAAAGTGAAGTTTCCGTTTTTAGCTGGTCACGAATGCTTTCCCATCCTTCTTTTTCAACAAAATCATAAAAACCTTGTTCATCTTTTACGACATCATCTTCCACAGTGAAGTAAGACATAAACTGGGCCGAGTCGCTCTTGGTGTAAGTTTGATTCATTTCAATAATTCTTTTGGAAGCATCGTATTTTGTTTGTAAAAAAAGATGGGTTCCGACTAAGCCCGTTACAAGCACGGCAGCACTAATGAGCCCAATCAATCTTTTTTTGCGTTTTTTTGGCGGCAAAATGGTGTGTTTTGTTTCCTGTATTGGCAGAACTTTTTCTGATTCCTCAAATTTCAAGCCGCAATTCAAGCAGAACTTATCGCTCTCTTTTCTTTCGGTTCCACAATTCGTACAATTTCTCATAACAATTCCCCCAGTGATTTCAACCAGTTAATAGGCTTAAATTTTTAGATTTCTCTTTTTACATTTGTTAGTTCTTTTATATTTGTAATGAGGTAGCCGTTCCCTTTAATGGTAAGAGTATAGGCTTTGGTTTTGTAGTATCTATACAGCTTGTCCGATAAAGTATATAAGAATTCTTCTTCTGTATAGACCAAAAGAGTTTCTTGGTCTAAAGCTTCGATGTCAGTGACTTCAGTAGTTAAAAATTCATATTCATAAAATTCGCTTGAACTTGCGTGTTCGACCATTTTTTCCATGTATTCGGATTCAATGGAGCTCCCCATTGGAAAGAACGAAGAGAGATAAGCATAATCTCCGTAGTTTAATGCCGATTCAAATTCATAACGGAAATAGCTGATGAAATCTTTAACGTTGTAATCGTGGGATTCAGCAAGTCCTTTCAATTCTTCTGCTTCTTTTCTTTGGGCAAGTTCCTTCACTGCTTTTTCTTGTACATGGGGGAAAGTTAAATGAACAGCATCACCCTCTACAGAAACAGTTTCACTCTTCACTTTTTTTCCATTCTCATCCGTTGTTTCTGCAAGAATTTCAATCGAACCATCAAAAGGAACAGGGCCGATAGCATTCATTTCTCCTACTGTTTTCTTTGTTGATTTTCCGTTTATCCATAAAACGGCATTATCAACGTCAGATGTAATATTAAGAGTACCGGCAGCTAAGTCAGGAGTTATCGAGTATAAATTTTCTCCATCCCCTTGAACAGTGACAGTGTCTTTGTTTTTTATTGAAGAGTAAGTACTAGGCGCAGAAGCTTGCCATTCATAATTTCCGGGTAAAAATTTTCCTACGGCTTTGTTGTCGCCCTGATTCCCAGTAACAGTGGAATTTCCAAGTGTAAGACTGGTTTTGTCAAATGGCATGGCAGCTTCCACAATCACCGGATGGACTAGAAAAGAAATATTATCATATAAACCAAAGAACTTCGGCTCGTTGACTACTGACAGAAAATTATTGCCTTCAGAATCTAAAATGATATCAGCCAAACCACCATTTTCAACAAGCTTGCTCTCAGATTGCAGTTGATTCCGTATCTCTTCCCATCCTTCGCTTTCAACAAAAGAGTAAAACCCCTTTTCATCGGAAACTATGTCGTCATCAACGCTAAAATACGAAAAGAACTCTGCCGGATCTCCTTTGGCAAACGCTTGATTCATCTCAATAATTTTTTTCGAAGAATCGTATTTTGCCTGAAGAAAAAAATGTGCAGCAAATAATGCTGCAAAAACCAAACCAATAGAGACCAGTCCTATCACTCTTTTTTTTCGGTTTTTTGGTGGAATTATTGGATCAATGGAGCTATCCATTGGTTTTGTTTTTTGGATGCTTTCAAATTTACTGCCGCAATTCAAGCAAAATTTGTCTGAATCCTTTCTTGTTGCTCCACAACTTGAGCAATTGTTCATTTTCTTGACCTCCACTAACTTTATAATGAAATAAATATAACATGTTGTTGGGTCAAAATGAATTAAAATTTTGAAAAAAATAGTAATAAAACAGTCTTTTATACTAAAGTAATGTGATATTATTTAACTAGAAATTTATTCTTCATAGTGGGGGCTTATACATGAATGGCATGACTAACGAAATTGAAAATCAAGAAGTTCAAGAACTTCAACAAACCAAACGAATGATACTAACGGAAAAAGAGGCAAAGGAAGTACAAAAGAGAATTGCAGCCCTTCGCCAAAAGCGGCAAGAGTATATTATCCAAATCGGAACCAAGACCCACCAAAAAATACGCCTTCACGAATTAGCGGATCCAGAATTGGCTGTTTTTGCTAAGCACATTGAGGAAATTGATAAAGAGGTATATAAGTTGGCCGCGGCAATAGAAGAATTAAAAACTGCTACTCAACAGACAAATGTTTGTTCAAAGTGCAATACAGCTGTTCTCGCAGATTCTAAGTTTTGTGGTTCTTGTGGAACGCCTGTTGTGATATCTGAGAAAAAAGTAGAAGTTTTAAAAGTGTGTAAAAACTGCAATGAAACTATTCCTGATTCTGCTGTTTATTGTCCATGCTGTGGACAAGAAGCGCGGGCAGTGTAGGAGGAAAAATATGTTTTGTCAAAAATGCGGTATAAAACATCCAGCTTCCATTAATTACTGTCCGAACGATGGCCAAGACCTGCAACCGGTTCTTGCAGCCCATACCACACATAGAACTGCAGGCTATTGTGGAAGTTGCGGAAAAGCACTGAGCCCAATCGCGCAGTATTGCCAGCATTGCGGTGAATCGCATAGTAGCGTTAACATCAACAAAACTGCAGACGACTTGGTTGATGGTGTGAAGGATAATTTCTTTTCTCTTCCGGCTATAGCCGGCCTGTCATTTTCCAAGAAATCAATAGTTCCAGTGCTAGTGGCAGTAGGAATTACAATTATGCTGACTTTTCTTGCAGCGCTTGTGCTTAAAACTCAAGTTGAAAACTTCATAGTAGACAACTCTTTTGGTGAAATTACCAAAGTGGATTTTCAATATATGGATCGGTTCATTGCAGAGGAATTAGAAGAAGAAAGTATGATGAACATTGATTTTCCTAATATCTATAATCTGTTTACGTATATTGCATCCATGCACAGTATCGATTTTTCGTTTACCGGAGAGATAAGCGGAAGTGATGAAGGGGAATTTTTTCAAGGGAAATTTGATTTGATCTCCCAGAATACTACGCTTTCTTTATTGCCCATTGTTGTATTTGTACTCGTAATTGGGGGAGTAATCCTTGGCTACTATATTGAGAAGAACAAACTTCCATTTTGGAAATCCATTCTGCAATTTAGTTTCGTTTATGGTTTGTTTTTGATGATATCTTCTTCAATTGCCGGCTTTACTTTTATCTCAACCATTGACATCTATTATTCGATGGTCGATATAAATATCAAAGGAACTTTTCCTTTAATCGAATCATTTCTTATGGGCGTTATACTTGCTGCAACTATTTCAGGATTAGCAGCTTTCCTAAAAATACATGGAAAGAATGTTTTTTCTTTTGTCAAAACACAAGCTTCATATCTTCAATATGCAATCTATTCAATCGGCATTTCAATTTTTGGCCTTTCATTGTTTAGTGCATTTTTCCTTGTTTTCTCAGAAGGAATTTACGAAGACATTCCAGAAGTGAGCGGAGCTACTCCTAGTCAGTTACTTGCAGGGCCAATGGGTATGTGGACATGGAATTTAAGCCATTTCATTCCTTTAAATTTCAAGGCATTTGATAGCGAAGAACGAGAAGCTTTTACACTACAATTATTCAGTTCTTTTGAAGAATTAAGTGTCCTTGATTTATTGTATAGTGGGGATTTTATCAAAGAGTTGTTTCTTTTAGAGAATGGCGTTCCATTATTATTGAAGGTAAGTTTTCTCATTCCTGCAGTTTTGCTTGTTTGGGTGGGGTACCACTTGTATCACACACATAAATTGAGCATCATTGAGCTTTTAAAATTCAGTGCTATTTATGGCGGAGTCATGGCACTTACCCGCTTTTTCTCTACTTTAAAAGTTTCTGCAAGTATTAGCGGTGAAGAATTATTTGGGTTGGAAGAGTTTCTTTTGCAAATTCAGCCGAACATACTGCCGGTATTTATCATTTCAGCTTTGTTCGCTTTGGTGTTTATTGCTGCGGGAGGATGTTTGAATAGGTATCTTAGCGGTCCTGTTAACTAAAAAAGGAGGAGTAGTTTTGTTTTGTGTTCATTGTGGTGAAAAGGTAAATGGTGACGGGAAATTTTGTACGGGTTGTGGTTCTGAACGGGTACAGCCCGTTTTTAAAAGTGTTTATGCAGGAGAGATGAACAGCTATGCTGCTGGTATAGAAGAGCAGCCGGCCAAGAGTGTTCCGGATCAGGTAAAAGGGACTTTGCTTCAAGCGACTGAAAGAATAAACGCAATGGTAGGGGAACAAGGAACGATCGAAGTGAATTTAAAAGATGTATTTTCATCAGTCTTTAAAAAGCATGAAAAAGAGGAAGGAGAGCTCCTTTTTATAGCGGGTACCAGTTTGACGACGCCAAATGAAAGCGAAATATCAGCTTCTTGGCCAAAACCCTGGTTATTCTCCCGAATCTTTTTGATGTTGGTTTTTGCCTATATTTTGCTTTATGTCTGTGTATTTGAGTTTCAAAACAGCAATGCAATTCCGGGCCTGATTTTAGTCGGTTCTTTCGCTGTTCCTTTTTCTTTGCTCATCTTCTTTTGGGAGATGAATGCACCGAGAAACATCAGTATTTACGAAACGGCTAAAATGTTCTTTATTGGCGGGACTGCATCTTTGGTACTCACCTTAATCCTTTACTCAATCTTTCCTGTCTATCACTCCATTTATGGTTTAGATTATACGGGAGCTACTGTTGTTGGCATTGTGGAAGAAGTAGGGAAGTTGGCAGTCATCATTTACTTTATCAAAAAGTTAAATCCGAAATTCATCTTAAATGGTTTATTGATTGGTGCAACCGTCGGTGCAGGATTTGCTGCATTTGAATCCGCAGGCTATGTGTTCAATGCTCTAGGTTATGAAACTGATGCAATGCTTTCTACGATTTTCCTCCGGGCTTGGACAGCCATTGGCACACATATTGTCTGGTCCGCAATAGCAGGGGCAGCGCTTGTCTATGTTAAAGGGGACCATGCGCTGATCACGGATCACGTGCTAAATGTAAATTTCCTTAAGTTATTTGTTATATCGGTGATTTTGCATGCAGTATGGGATATGCCTATTCACACAGGTGAATATTTTTATTTATTATCATTTGTGCTTATCGGAGTCGCTTGGCTATTCATCTTTACTTTCATTAATGCGGGCCTTAAACAAATTGGGCGATTGAATGTAAATGAGTGATGTGAGGAGTTAAGTATTGGAATTCCTAGCTTGGAGATTGCCATAAAAAGTGCCAATTATAAGTTGAATCGTTAAATGGAGGCTAACAATGAGAACAGCGTTAATGGGTTTACTGGTTGCAGGATTACTATTGTCTGGATGTTCAAAAACGGCGGAATCCGAAACTTTAAAAGAACCTTCTGAGACAAATAATCAAGAGCGAGGAAATCTACTTGAAGGAAACAAAGATGTATCGAAATCCATTTTAAGAGGCTCTGCTAAGGTTATAAAAGAAGATTATAGCTTAGAAGATTTAAGGGAGATCTTAGGTTCGCCAGAAAATAAAGAAAGTGAAATTTGGCTTTATCAAAATGAATCTGGAGACTACAAGTTTGAAGAAAAAAATGGGACAATCCAAAGCATTCAAGTAGAGTTATCTCAAAAAGAATCGCTACATTATACTGAAGCTTTTGACTATCTAGGTCTTGATATTGAGCTGGGAACTGAGATTGATTCAGGAGGTTATGAGGCAGAAGGATTCTCAGAATATGATGTGGTTGGAGAAGATGCGGAAACTGTATTAATTGAGAGGTTTTCAGGAACTGGCGGAAGCAGTGTTTCAGTGAGTGTGAGGGGAGCTTTTGGAGAAGAGGATGGCAGCATCTGGCTAGATTGTGACGGAGATGGAAATATGATTTACATTGAAATGAATAGAAATGATCCATATGAAGAATATAGTTCAGACAGCGTTGAAGAAGAAATCACAGATGATTTAACAGATGAAATAACAGTGTATTCGTTAATACAAAATGACGTTAGAATCGGCGATTTTGCAGAAGAACTATCTAAAGTAGATCCCACTCAATATAACGAAGAATATGATGTCTATTCTTTTTCACTATCCAACAGTTTATACGGACATATTTCGACAAACCTGATTCATACGTTAACGGTTAGATTTGATGGTAATATGATTCCGTTAGATGAGGCGAAAGAAATTATTCCTTCCATATTACCAGAAGATGCTAGGCTAGTAGAGTCACACAGTGAATCGCCTTATATTTTTTATAATTATACAAGCGACAGTCTTCCGTCTCCTTCAACCATTGAGGTACAAGTGGGAGCCTTTGGCGATGCTGTTCAAGTAATAGGATTTACTGCAGATATAGGAACAACAGCTTATTACAATAATTGATACTAACGGAATATAAACATCCTATTGTATAGCAACATGATAGAAGGAGAATAATAAATGAAAGAAGCATTTTGCAGTAATTGTGGGCATGAAAAAATTGGAATGGGAAAATTCTGCGCAAATTGTGGAAGTAAGTTTTTAATGAATGATGGATTGATGAAGCCAGTAGCCGTTGAAAAGACCATAATAGAAGAAACAAGGGATTCGATAAGCAACACAAACGAACAACAAATCAAAAACGCTGCTATTAAAACCTGGCCCAATATACTAGTCAGTATAATCATCAGTATCGCATTAATTATGTTAAATTCATTTCTTGAAAGACAAATCGAATGGGGCGGCGCAGAAGACTACATAAGCCAAACTATGCTATTCATTATATTGGTTCAAGTTTTACTTGTATTTCTACAAAGAAGAAAGAAAAGTGTTTCTGTTCTCTTTCCGGCAATTGTAGGCTTCATTAGTATCTTTCCAACATTGGCAATGTATAAAGATTATCAAGAATGGGTTTATTATCAAGGATACAATACTCAAGCAATGGCTTCGGGGGATCTTACCTTAATGGGGAAATGCTTTGTATTATTTGGCGCATTAGCTTTAGTTAATATTGTTACGCTATTTATTTCTTCAAAGAAACTTGTACCTCATTCGTTAGTTTCCGAGAGACCTTTAAACAACGGGCAGTTGAAAGGAGAAATGCAGCCTATTGAAAAAAGACCGAGTATAACGGTTAATCTTTTTTTAAATATCATCCTTGGAATTTTATTATATAACTGGGGTTCTGCTGTACAAGATTATCTGGAATGGGGCTATGGAGATACGCAAGTTGCCGTTTTCTTTATTTTTATTGCCGTTTTACAAGTTGTACTATTCCTTTTAGAAAGAACGAACAAAAGTTTTTATGGCGTTATTCCTATAGTGCTCGCTATAGTCAGTTGCCTTCCGACGTTTGTGCAGTATGCAGAACTGCAATCTCAGATTGATGCGGAAGGATATTCAGATTTGCTAATATCGGTAGCAGATAGAGTTTTCTTGACAGTTTATTTTATTTTAAATGCAGTATTAATAGTAACGAATGTTTTTCTTCTCAATAAACGATGGAGTATTGTCCAGGCAATAAAGAAAGATAGTGGATTAATCAAATCATAAAGAATAATAATTCTGTATGCAAAAGAATTTAGCATAGTTCTGACAAACGAATATATAAAACGCAGCCAGCAAAAACCGCAAGAGTTTCCAATTGCGGTTTTTTCCTGTTTTTAGAATCTAACTGATTTGAAAATCACACCCCTGTATGCAAAAGACTACATTTAATTACGACAATTTCTTAGTGAACATACCGCACCTAAAAACTGCAACATTATACGACTGCAGTTTTGCCTATTCATAGCAAAAAGGAAACCAAAATTTTAATCTAATTGACCATTGATTCCAAACCGGCGATTGTGCCAATTTCAATCCTGTTTGGCATTCACACATTTCAAGCGGTAATATTTAGAAAAAAATACTATGAATATTCAGAAATTAAATTGACACTTTCTATCTGAACTGGTAAATTAGGTTTAGTTATTGTTCTACGCGTTAGGTAAATAGATATTCCGTATTATGGTTAATCCTACACAAAGTGCTCTATAGCTGCCCCAAAATCCAAATTAGGCTCCAAAAGGAAAAAGCGGCAAACCAATCTACAGCTTTTACTAACCGCCTAGGAGGCTTTTAGAATGACTGATACTCAAAAGAAACGACTGTTAATACTCGGCGGAAGCCACCATATGGTCAATGTAGTAGAAACGGCCAAAGAGATGGGCTTCTACACCATCGTCATCGACAAGGAAGCCGGATCTCCAGCCAAAAGCTATGCGGATAAATCCTGTGACATCAGTACAGCGGAAATCGAGGAAGTCGCAGAGCTGGCGAGAGAGGAAAGAGTGGATGGCATTTTCACGGCGTTTGAAGACGTCAACACGTGGAATGCCCAAGCTTTGTGTGAAAAGCTCGGACTGCCTTTCTATGCGACAAAAGAGCAGCTGGAGATTTGTTCGAATAAAGATCAGTTCAAGGAGTATTGCAGGGCCTATCAAGTTCCGGTCATTGAAGAGTATCTCTTTGTCGGAGACATGGATGCCGGCACATTGGCTGACCTCGACTTCCCGGTCATTGTCAAACCGGTGGACAGCTATGCCAGCCAGGGAATCACGGTCTGTTACAACCAGGAGGAAGTAAGCGACGGATACCAAAAAGCCCTCGGGTTTTCAAAATCAGGAAAAGTGATTGTGGAACGGTTTATCGATAATTCCTATGGCGTGCAGATGTTTTACACGATTCAAAACAAGGAAGTTCTTTTGGCAGCTGTGGCCGATCGGCATGTGCATAAACAAAGCAAAGAGCATCCGCCTTTGCCGATTGCCATGGTCTTTCCGTCCCGGCATCAAGACCAGTTTATCGAAACTTTGGACCAACCGATCAGAAAAATGATCCAAGGAATGGGGATTGAGAACGGGGTCGTGTTTATCCAATCGCTTTTTGAAAGGGGCTCATTTTACATTTACGAAATGGGATTCCGTTTAAGCGGCGAACAGCATTACCGCATTATTGAGCATCAGACAGGCATTAATCTGCTTGGAATGATGCTGGACTTAGCTGTAGGGGAACCAATCGATCAATACGATATGGCAGAATACGACAATGGCGGACTTCCTCAGCCCTCTTGCAACCTGCCCATTCTTCTTGGGAATGGAACCATAGCGGAAATTAAGGGACTGGAGAAAATAGCAGAGATGCCCGAGGTCATTTCCCAGGTCTTGACGAGGGGCGTTGGGGACAAAATTGAAGTTACCGGTTCCTATGGCCAAATGTTTGGCCGGTTTAACATCGTTGCGGACACAGAAGAAAAACTATGGCAAACCGTAAATGCCCTTTATGAAGGGCTGCAGATTCTCTCAACTGAAGGAGAGGACATGATTGTAGCCCGGTTTAGTCCGGTAGAAGCCCAAAAGCAGTCGAGTTGAATAAGGGATAAGCGGGGAAGCAAGTGCAGCCAGGAACCGCAGCGGTTTCTGGCTGGGGTTTTATGTTTAATGCGAAGTGAAAAGGGAATAATTTAGATACGGAAAAAATCAATTTGAATTGTTGGAGGTAAAGTATATGAATAGAACAAACCAAGTAAACGGGGCGGAAGCCCACACAACAGAAAACCAAGTGATCTTTTTCAAAAGCCAGGACGAATTTGCCAAAGCGTTGCGCGAAGGGATCGGCGCTTTTGAAGAAACAGGCTCTGTAGAAGAATTGGTTGAAATGGAATAATGAAGCGAGGCAGCTCCTATAGGGAGCGCTTTTTCATTTTCCTGGAAATTTAAGGTCTTAGTATAGAGAAGTAAGTCTTCATGGTGAAAACTGTTAGGCGCAATGACAACTCGGATAGAAACAATCCAGCGTTAAGAGCTCAAAACTCTAGTTTGGCAAAAAGGAGGACATTATGGATTTGAATACCCAAGCAATTGAGGACCTAGTAAGTGCAGATGAATTGAAAGAAGTAAAAGCCTACTTCGAAACCAATGAATCAGGAATCATGAAGGAATTAGCTGAAATCGACCAGCACATCGCCTTGCGGCCATTAGCTCTCGTCTTTCGGGAAACGGATGAAGAGTTGCATAACAAGTATGAGGCATTGAGTTTTTCGAAAGAGGTCAGAGAAGATGGCAGTGATGGCGTAACGGTTGAGTTAGTTAAATGAGTGATTATGAAGAGTGTCCATGAGGGCACTCTTTTTTATTTCGTTTAGTTAGGAATATTGAAAGGGAAACTGATTATCCTTGCCGAATTTATGCTTGCAAGCTATTTTACGGTAAAGCACTGAAAATAAGGGAGTGGGAGGAATTTAATTGACATATAAAGATGAGGTGAAAAAACACTTAGCTACTTACAAAATTGATCACCTTGGGGTTATAGAAAACGGAACTTGGAAAACTAATAAGAAAAAATATACTTATATAGTACCTGACAATCAAAAAGAATTAAATCTGCTGGAACCTTACCGAATGGAATTGAAGAACTATATCGGGAAAAAGAAAATTCACTTGCATAAAGATTTTCATCATCTGACTTCATCTCAAGCAGTGTGTTTGAACTTTTTTTATCCGCTTACGAAAGAAAATAAACTTTATTTATTACTAAAAATTTTACAGTTAAATCATGAAGAAATCGAAGAATACGGATTTGAAAAGGTCATTACCCGAGCAGAAGGCACAAACTTCGACTTCTATATTATGCTGGCATCAGGAAAGCAGCTCTTTTTTGAAATCAAATATACTGAAGATGGATTCAAAAAAGAGACTCCAGCCATTAAATATCAAAATAAATACGATACTGTCTATAAGAAACGCTTAGCTGGGAAACTAAAGCCGGGCATAGATGAATACGGAACGTTAATGAAGAACTATCAATTGATGCGCAATATCTCTTATGTAGATGCTATGGAAGAAAATATGGTTATCATTCTCTATCCAAAAGGGAATCAAAAAATCCGTAAAGAGTACGAACACCTCATAGAGAATGTAATTGAAAAGAATCTCCATCCAAAAATCCGTTTAATAACTTGGGAAGACCTGTGTTCGGCATTAGTGGTTTTACTTCAGTCTTCACCGGATACGCCCGACCGCTTGTTAACACAGTATAAAGATTTCTGCGAGAAGTATCTTACTGTGTAGGAGGACTAATATGGATAGCAAGGACGCGATCATTGCAGATTTAGCAATTTACGCGATGAAACAAATCCAGTTGGCAAAAGCAGACCGCGTGCTAACGGGAAATTATGATTATTGGACCGGCGAAATGCAATCGATGAAATACCTGCTTTTGCATATGGATAAATTGCTGGCAGGCGAGAAACAGGCTGACCCTGAGCTGCTGAATCTGGTTAAGTTTTTTGAAATAGCCGATAAGAAGAGAAAAACGGACTTCAAGTTTCTTATAGAACGAATTTGGGAAGAGGAAATTCCCGAAGAGGATTAAGAGGGAATTTGAAATGATAGCAGATTTTAGAAGTAGGTAGTTAGTCTTCAAAAGTGCTATAAGATAAGAATGCTGTTAATATTAATAATTTCAAAAGGCACTATGTATTTAACGTATAAAGAAAGTTTTAAAAAGAAGTCTGTTCTAGTAATTGGAACAGGCTTCTTTTTTGCTTTGATCACTTTTAGCAGATAAAGAACCAAATATTATAGAAAACTATTTCTAGTTATAATAACATTTTATGGTAATATATAGTTACATAAGCCTGATGCATTAGTCCTTGTGTTTTGGTCGATGTCACTGTATCTATTTCGCGTTTTCTCAAAGGGGGAGTTGTTCAATTTTTTATCGATTGTTTACAAAAAAGAAGAGGACAGGAGAGGAATTTATTGAAAAAGATTTTTTATACGGCTTTATTGATTTTTGTTTTATCACTGGTTTTTGCCAATTTAGCTTTAGCTGAAGAAAGGGACATCACATCAGGTGTTCCGGTAACTGCGAAGATAGGTACAAACGATACTCATATTTATCAATTTACCACTCAAAAAAATGGGGAAACTTATATCACATTAGATCAAACTACTGGTGGATTCTCCATGTATTTATATGATGCAGATGGAAGGACTATTGGAGGCAGTTACGAATACTACAGCGGAAATACAATTGTTATATCGGAAGACATACCTGTAGGAACTTACTTTTTAGAAATTGAACCAAATGGGTGGAGTGGAATTTCAAGCGCATCGTATCGGGTGAAAGCTACTTACCCCTCAGCTTTTACTAGAGATGCAACAACCTACGAACCCAATGATACAAAAGAAACAGGTATGAAGATTGCGTCGGGAAGTCACTACACTTCTACAGCAGAAACGAGTTTAGATCGTGATGTTTATCAATTCACAACAAGCAAAGACGGAGAAATTTATATCACTTTAGATCAAACGAAAGGAGGTTTCTATTTTTACTTGTATGACCAAAATGGAGATACAGTAGACTATGGATCTGGCTATGGCAGCGGCCGTGATGTTGTGCTAAATAAAAATGTTCAGCAAGGAACATACTACCTTGCTGTGGAACCTCTTGGATGGGAAGGAATTACAAGTGCGACTTACCGAATTAAAGCCACTTACCCTTCAACTTTCACAAGAAATCTTTCAACTTACGAACCAAACGACACGAAAGAAACCAGTATGTCCATCACATCAGGAAGTTTTTATAAATCCAGTGCCGATACGCGGAACGACAAAGATGTATACCAATTTACAACTAATAAAGATGGATCTTTTTACATTACGTTAGATCAAACAACAGGCGGATTTCATTTGAGATTATACGATGCAAATGGCGACACGGTAGACAGTGGATATGCATACGCAAGCGGCAACAGCAAAGTGTTGGAGGGAAATATTCAAAAAGGCACCTATTATTTAGAAGTGGAACCGTATGATTGGAATAGAATCACAAATGCAGTGTACCGGATTAATGCTACTTATCCTTCTACTTTCAGTAGAAATGCTTCGACTCTGGAACCAAATGATACGAATGAAACAGCTGCGCCTTTAATATCCAATCAAGCTTATTCATCGACCAGTGCTTCATCTATCGATCGCGATGTCTATCAATTTACTACAAACAAATCTGGTAAAGCCACAATTTTACTTGATAAGACAACAGGTGGTGCTTGGATAGGTTTGTATGATCGAAATGGAACAGTAGTAGCTAGTAATTACCTGTATACAGGAGGAGACGTTATAAAAATCGAGGAAACATTAGCCCAAGGAACATACTACATTCATATTGAGCCTTATGGGTGGAGTGGTCTTACAAGCTCTAATTATCGGTTGAAAGCGACATTTGCCGATAAAACGCCAAGCGTTGACTCGATTTACGACACTGGAACTGCTTTGGCTGGTACTGCAGTTTCAAACATTAAAGTTTATGCTGTGGTAGGATCGACGAAAATTGCAGAAACCACGGCAAAAGACGGAAAGTACAGCATGAAAATACCGAAACAAAAAGCCGGAACGAAAATCGGTGTGTATTCGATTGATGCAGCCGGCAATAGAAGTTCGACTAAAACCATTACAGTAGTTAGTTCTGCGGTCAAAGCCACATCAATTGGTTATAACAAACTGAAAGTAAGTTGGGCACAAATGCCGGGGACCCAAGGCTACGAAGTGTACCGAAGCACTTCAAGCACTGGAACTTACAGCAAAGTCGGTACGGTTACAAGCGGCAGCACGTTAAGTTTTACAAATAGCAGCTTAACGACAGGGAAAACCTACTATTATAAAGTGAAACCTTATAAAACGGTTAGCAGTAAAAAAGTTTATTATGCGTTTTCGAATATCGGCAGCGCCAAACCGACTTTAGCTGCACCAGCAAAAGTCACCGCCGCTAAAGCAAGTACAACGGCCATCAAAACTACTTGGGCGAAAGTCGGCGAAGCGAGCGGATACGAAGTGTACCATGCGACGGCTAAGACGGGAACTTATACAAAAGTAAAAACTTTGACGACTGTATCGTCTCTTACTTTTACGAACACAGGATTGGGCAAAGGAAAAACATATTACTATAAAGTAAGAGCATATCGTGTGGTCAGCGGCAAAAAGATATACAGCCCATATACGACGATTGTTTCCACTAAGCTATAAATACTTTTGCACCGCCGCTATTCAAGTGGAATAATGGAAGTCGCAGAAATTTAATCGAATAAAAATATCGAAAGAGGGTAACCATTGCTGGTTATCCTCTTTTTCATATATATAGAATCTACCATTTCAAACGACAATTTATCCATAATTAAGATAGACATGAGGACGGGGTAATTTGTAAAGGAAGTACACTTAAAACACAGTGAGTGCTTGTGTTTTAAAGCAATGACTAATAATGTAACTCAGCTTAGAACATTAAATTTATGTAAATTACGTAATTTTTATTAAAAACAAAACCGTTTATTGTTTTTTTGCGATAGAGTATAGAACGGTGGCTTGAAGTTATACAAAAAATTTTACGTTTTCATGTGGATATTGAAAGGAGATGCAGTTTTGGCTGATTTAAGGATGCCAGAGAAAAAGTTCCGTCCTGAACTCGAGGGAGTCCGGGCGGTAGCGGCTTTTTTGGTTGCGGTTTATCACATTTGGATTGGATCGGTATCGGGAGGCGTAGACGTTTTCTTTATCGTTTCTGGTTATTTGATCACAACGTCCTTGTTGTCCCGGATGGAGCGGGACGGGAAAATTAACTTTATCGAGAATTTATTGAACTTGGCGAAACGGCTTGTGCCTTTGTCGTTCACGGTGCTGTTGGTTACGGCATTGCTGGCGATTTGGCTGTTGCCGCAGACCATTTGGAAGCAGACGATTTCCGAGCTGTTTTCATCGATGTTCTATTTCCAGAACTGGCAGCTGGCCACGAGCGCGGTCGACTATTTGGGGCAGAACAATGAAGCGAGCCCGCTGCAGCATTTCTGGGCGATGTCGATTCAAGGGCAATTTTACATAACGTGGCCGTTCATCATTACGGCGGTGTATCTACTCGCGAAGAAAGTGCTCAAGACACCGGTCCGCAAAACGCTGCTGGCGGTACTTGTCGCCATCTTTGCGGTTTCCCTGAGTTATTCGGTTTATATGACCGATGCCAATCAGCCGTGGGCATATTTTGATACGTTTGCACGGGCGTGGGAATTCAGTTTGGGCGGTATTTTGGCCTTGTTGATTCCGTATCTGACGTTTAATAAAACCGTCAGTTTCGTCATGGGCTGGCTTGGTTTGGCCGTTATCTGCTTTACCGGCATGGTATTGCCGGTGTCTACCGTGTTCCCGGGCTATGCAGCGCTATTGCCGACGTTTGGCGTAATCTTCGTCATCGTGTCAGCGGAAAACAGCAGCCGCTTCGGCGTGAAGAGGCTGCTGAGTTCCAAGCTGCTGATGTATTTCGGCAGCATTTCCTACGGGTTTTATTTGTGGCACTGGCCGCTTTTGGTGTTCTATTACGCCTATTTCAAAACCGATACGGTGACGCTGTTGGCAGGCATCGCCATTCTCGCGCTGTCGTTTGTGCTGTCGGTGTTCTCCATTAAAAAGATTGAAGCACCGGTACGCGAGCTGAATGTGCGGCAATCAAAACGGCGGGTTGCGAAAGTGCTTGTCGCGATTGCACTGCCGGTCATTGTTGTCGGTACTTCGTGGAATTTATATGTCCAGGCAAGCATGAACGAGGAAGCCGCAATGGAGTATTCGATTGAGAAATATCCGGGGGCACGCGCCATCTCGGAAAACATCGTTCCGGAAGAAGGGGTGGAGCCGATTCCATCGATGGGCATGATCAAAGACGATCTTCCGTCGTTTTACGAAGGGCATACATGTTCTTCGCACGGGAAAGATGCCACGGTGAAGAAATGCTCGTACGGCGTGACGGAGGATCCGGATCACGTCGTTGCGTTGGTCGGCGGCTCGCATTCCGGCCACTGGTTCCCGGCACTGGAGAAAATCGCCCCGGAATTAAACCTGCAGGTTGATGTCTTCATCAAAGATGCCTGCCGGTTTACGGCGGATGATTTTGGCGGGGCCTTATCGGAGTCATGTATGGCATGGAACGAAGACGTGACCGAAGCCTTGAAACAGAATCCGCCGGACATGATTTTCACGACGTCTACCGTCGAGTCAGGAGACACCGTTCCTAGCGGCTATGTCGAGAAATGGAAAGCGTTTGAAGGCATCACGGATATCTTCGCTGTCCGGGACAACCCGAAAATGCCGCAGAACATCGCTGATTGTCTTGTGAAAGAAGCGGAAGACTGTTCCGCGCCGAGGGACGAAGTCTTATCTGAGGTGCTTCCGTGGGAAAACACCGAAGGGTTGCCTGGTAATGTCAGCTTTTTTGATACCACGCCTTATTTCTGCGACGATGAAACCTGTCCTCCGATTATCGGAAACATCATCATCTACCGGGACCGCGCTCACTTGACGACCCGCTACGTAGAGACGATGGCTCCGGTGATCGGCGAAGCGCTGGAAGACGCGCTGGAACAATTGGAGACCAAGTAAAGGAATAAAACTGGTAAGTATGCTTTACCTAAAGACGGCCTTCTTTAGCATCGATGGATGTTAAGGAAGGATTTTATTAGTTTCATCCGACCCTTTGCAAACGGGATAACATTCAAGGATTTGCCGGAACAGTGGTATAATTTTCTTTAATCCGTTAGAAAGTTCCGACGAATCAGAAGCGGAATACAAGCTGTGAAAAGAGGAGTGGTGAGGCATATGCCAATCAAAAAAGCGATCATTCCGGCGGCGGGGCTCGGCACCCGTTTTTTGCCCGCGACCAAAGCGATGCCGAAGGAAATGCTGCCAATTGTCGACAAGCCGACAATCCAATATATCGTAGAAGAAGCGATTGCTTCGGGGATTGAAGACATCATCATTGTCACCGGGAAAGGCAAGCGCGCCATCGAAGACCATTTCGACCATGCCTTTGAGTTGGAAGAGGCGCTGCGGGAAAAAGGAAAAGTGGACATGCTCGATTCGGTGCTGCAGACATCGAATGTGGAAATCCATTACATCCGCCAAAAGCAGCCGCTCGGGCTCGGGCACGCCATCTGGTCGGCCCGCAAATTCATCGGCGACGAGCCGTTCGCGGTGCTGCTCGGCGACGACATCGTCCAAAACAGCGAGCCCTGTTTGGCACAGTTGATGAAGCAGTTTGACGGCACCGGCCACAGCATCATCGGCGTCCAGCAAGTGCCAGAAGACGAGACGCACCGCTACGGCATCATCGATCCGGTTTCCATCGACGGAAAATTGATCGAAGTGGACCGCTTTGTCGAGAAGCCGGAAGCAGGAACCGCGCCGTCCAACTATGCCATCATGGGACGCTATATCCTGACGCCGGAAATTTTTGGTTTCCTCGGGGAACAGACGCCCGGGGCAGGCGGGGAAATCCAGTTGACCGATGCCATTCAGAAACTGAACGGTGTGCAACCGGTGCATGCCTATGAATTCGACGGCCGCCGCTATGACGTTGGCGAGAAGTACGGCTTTATCGAAACGACGATTGAATTTGCGCTGCAGCGTCCGGAACTGCGGGATAAGCTGTTGAAGCTGTTTGAACGGAAACTGCAGGAATCGTACAATAGAAAATAAAAAAGAACAGCTTCCCTGAAAAGGAGGCCACTGAAAAACCTCCCTTTAAATCAACGGGAGACTAAAAAAAAGTCAGAAGACAGGAAATCTTGTCTTCTGACTCTTTTTTTGCATTTTTATTGATCTGGAGCTTCCCTAGGTTCATCCACTAATCGAAGAATTCGTTTCAAGTTCACGGTGAAAATCGCCATAGCGCCTTGCAAAGCCATGCCGTTCAATCCGACGCCGGAAGTCACCCGATATCCGTGTCGATTCTTCAGTTCACTGTTCTTGGCTTCGATTTTGTACCTCTCTTTGACCGCTTTTTTAAAGAACTCACTTTCCTGGAAATCCCGCTGGATTGCATGTTCAGTGGATTTAATAGAGACCGAGTAAGTCTTGCTTTTGGCGCCTTCCTTGTAGCAGCCTTCCCGCAGTGGGCAACGCTTACAGCGTTCGATATCAAAATAGTAGGTGTCCTTTTGATTCGTTCCGACGCCTTTTTTTCCCTGCCGGGCTTTTCGGATCGCCATTTGGCCTGCTTTACAGACATACATGCCCGCGTCTTTATTGAAATCGAATTCATCTTCTTTTTTCCGATGGCCATCCGTAATATTGGGGTTCAATTTGGAAATAAGACAGATGTGATTATCTTCTGCATACTGCAGATTGGTTTTCTCCGAATACGCCGTATCTCCAATGACCGTATTCACCGGGATGCCGGCAGCGCAACTTTTTTCGATAAGAGACTGAAGGAGTTTCCCGTCACTCTTTTCCCCCGTGGTCACGATAGCTGCCGTAACGAGGCGTTCGACGCTCATCGCGAGGTGGGTTTTATAGCCGAAAAACGATGTATCGGCAGTTTTATGCCCGGTTCGGGCATCTGCATCCGAAGAACAGCGTACCTGTTCGATGTCATCCGCTACTGTTTCTTCCAGCAGGCGAAGCGATTCTCCAATTTTCGGATGGGCCGACAGGCCTGGAACCTGTTCAATCGTAGCAATCAATTCCTTGCAATACTTGAGTTCTGCTTCGAGGTCATCTTTTGTATTCTTCTTCGGAAACTGTTCTTTCATCGACTCGTTTACTGAATAAATGGTTTTCCGCAATTTGCGGGACTGATCCTGCAGGATCTCTTGCGGTTTTTTCAAGTTG
>NZ_FNDC01000026.1 GCF_900099655.1 Planococcus glaciei | reverse complement strand
AGCGTATTCAAAGACCTCGAATCGTGGATTCGAAGAAGGCTCCGCATGTGCATATGGAAAGATTGGAAGAAGCCGAGTACGAAAGTGAGAAAACTCATCGGGTTGAGTATCCCGAAAGGGAAGGCTTATGAATGGGGCAACTCGCGAAAGAGCTACTGGCGAATTTCAAAAAGTCCCGTATTGCACAGAGCCCTCGGAAACTCCTACTGGAGTTCCCAAGGACTCAAAAGTCTGGTCGCACGTTATGAAACTTTGCGTCATCCATCTTAATTGAACCGCCGTATACCGAACGGTACGTACGGTGGTGTGAGAGGTCGGGAGTTAATCACTCCCTCCTACTCGATTTCCTCAATATCCACTTTTTGTGTCACGTCCGCACCGTTAAAGAAGTCGCCGGAAATTTTGGCGATGGTGCCGTCTTCAATCATTTCTTCGATGACACGATTCACGTTTTCAACCAGTTCACCATTGTCTTTGTTCATCACAACGCCCACTTCAGAAGGGCTGTATTTCAAGTCCGGATGAATGGTGATGTTCAGTTCCGGGAAAGCGGCAAGTGCCAGCGTCTGCAAATAATAGTCGTTTAAAATGACATCCGTGCGCCCGATGGACACGTCGCGCAGGTACACTTCGTTTGTGGCGTTGTCATAAACCACTTCTTCTGCGCCGTATTCACGTGCAGTTTCCATGTAAACGGAAGTGGATGCGCCTGCCGCTTTTTTGCCTTTCAAGTCTTCCATCGTCTTGATTCCGGATAAATCGTCTTTCCGGACAATAGCGGTGCCGTATGAGTACTTGAACGGCGTTGAAAACGCGAAGTTCTCTTTCCGGTCTTCGGTCACTTCAATGTCATTGGCGGCCAAATCCACTTGGCCGGTTTGCACAGACGTCAGCATCTCATCAAAGCCCAGTTCCGTAAATTCAACTTCCAGCTTCAAACGCTTAGCCAGCTCACGCACGACTTCCACTTCGAATCCTGTCAGTTTATCAGACCCTTCCTCGCGGTAGGACGTAGGGAATAATGTTCCGGAAGTGGCGACTGTCAAGGAGCCTTCTTCTTGGATCCGATCCCATTCTGATGGTTTTTCTTCAGCCGTGTTGTCGCTGCTGTTTCCACAGCCAGCCAATAATGACAATGCTAATATTCCAGCGAACAAAGAGCCGCTTTTTTTATTCCATAACTTTTTCAATTATTATTCCTCCTATAATTTATTTTCAATTTGAACATAGCACTAACTGGCGAGTGGAGCAAAAGTTTAATTCTGAAAAATTAAAAATAGAAAAATCTGAAAACTTATTGACCAAGCTGGTCTACGGGTGTATTCTGTAGTCGACCAGAGGGGTCTAAACGAGCGGAGAGGTTGGTGCAGATGGAAAAATTCATAAATCTCGACGATAAGAAAAAACAAAAGATCTTGGATGCGGCCCTTCAAGAATTTGCAGAACACGGCTATCAGCAAGCTTCGACAAATCGCATTGTAAAAAAAGCGGAAATCGGCAAAGGGATGCTGTTTTATTATTTTAAAAGCAAAAAAGAACTTTATGAATACTTAATTGAACATAGCTTGGACATCGTCGTAAATGCGTACTTCAAACAAGTGGATACAGCAGAAACGGATTTTATCGAGCGCTTAAAGCAAGCTGCCCAAGTAAAAATGAAGGCACAGGTGGAAAATACGCAGGTTTTTAATTTTTTGGGGAGTTTTGTATTGGCAAAAGAAGCGGAGATGCCGCCGCATTTGCAGAAAAAATACACCGAATTGAATACTTTAGCAGGGGCATTGATGTATGAAGGCATCGATAAATCGCTGATCCGGAAAGAATTGGATGCAGACAAAGCGTTTCAGTTGATCCGCTGGTCAATCGAAGGCTATCAGAATGAGTTGCTGAAGCGTCTTGAAGGCAGCAAAATGTCATCCATTGATTTTGGTCCTTATTGGGAAGAGTTCCATGGCTACCTGGATATTCTTAAGAAAAGTTTTTACAGGGAATAGGAGGATTTGGCATGAGCATTTTGAAAACAAGCGCATTGACGAAGGATTTCGGAAATTTTACGGCATTGGACGGAGTGGATATTGAAGTTGGAAAAGGAGAAGTGTACGGCTTTATCGGGCCGAACGGTGCTGGAAAATCTACGGCGATCCGCGTTCTTCTTGGAATCTTAAAAGCAACTTCCGGAAAAGCGGAAATTTTTGGGCTCGATGCCTGGAATGACGCAGTAGAGATTCACAAACGTGTGGCTTATGTTCCGGGTGATGTAAATTTATGGCCGAATTTAACAGGCGGAGAAGTCATTGACCTGTTTGTGAAGTTGCGCGGAGGAAATGGCCAATCGCGGCGGGAAGAGTTGGTCCGGAGGTTCGGCTTGGATCCGACCAAAAAATGCCGGACGTATTCAAAAGGGAACCGGCAAAAAGTGGCTTTGGTGGCGGCATTGTCGATGGAAGCCGATCTTTACATCCTTGATGAGCCGACATCGGGACTGGATCCTTTAATGGAACGCGTTTTCCAGGAATGGGTGGCGGAAGCCAAGCAGCAAGGCAAGAGCATTCTGCTTTCCAGCCATATTCTTTCAGAAGTTGAAAAGCTTTGCGACAAAGTGGCAATTATCCGGCAGGGAAAGATTATTGAAACGGGAACGCTGCGTGAATTGCGGCATTTGACGGGAAGCATTTTAACGGTGGAAACGAAGCGGCTGATGCCTTTGCTGCACGAGGTGAAAGGGGTGCATGGAATCCGGGAACATCAGGGGATTGTTTCATTCCAGGTGGACACAGAAAAGATGGACGAAGTGATGCGCTATGTCAGCGGCTTTGGTGTGGTCCGGCTGGAAAGTTCGCTGCCGACTTTGGAGGAGTTGTTTATGCGCCACTATGAAGAAGGAGGCGCAACGCAGGAACAGGAGGCGGCTTCCCATGAACAAAAGCTTGTTTAATGGAACCGGCACATTGATGCGTTTTATATGGCGGCGCGACCGTTTGCGCATCCCGATTTGGCTGCTGTCATTCGCAGTTGTTTCCATGGTGACGGCCGTGGCGTTTACGGATTTGTATCAAAATGCAGCTGAACGGCAGGCAATAGCGGAAACGATGAGAAATCCAGCGATGACAGCGATGGTCGGCCCTGGCTATGGGCTCGATAATTATACAGAAGGGGCCATGATGGCCCATCAAATGCTGTTAATGACCGCTGTCGTTGTGGGATTGATGAGCATCTTGCTCGTTGCCCGCCATACGCGGAGCGATGAGGAAGAGGGCCGGATTGAATTGATCCGATCCCTGCCGGTAGGGCGTTTATCGACTCTCCAATCGGTGCTGCTGGTCATGTTCATTGTCGATATTCTTTTAGCGGTTACGACGGGCTTGGGACTTTATGCGCTGGGAATCAGCAGCATGGATTTGGAAGGCTCGCTGCTTTACGGAGCGGCATTAGGGGCGGTCGGTTTGTTTTTTGCAGCGCTTACCGCCGTATTTGCACAGCTTTCGCAGAATTCGCGAAATACTGTCGGACTTTCAGTGATCGTGCTGCTTCTTGGCTATGCGTTGCGGGCAATCGGGGATATCGGGATGGAAGCCTTGTCTTGGACGACGCCGCTTGGCTGGGTGCTGCGTTCCGAAGTATACGTCCAAAATATTTGGTGGCCGGTGTGGCTGACGATAGGAGCAGCATGTTTGCTGGCGGTTCTGGCTTTGTATTTGAATTCCATCCGGGATTTGGGTTCCGGCTTTTTGCCTGCCAGAACCGGCAAGGCACACGCCTCGCCGGCATTGCAAAGTTCTCTTGGCCTGGCAGTTCGCCTGCAGCGCACCGGGTTGGTTGCTTGGGCATTTGGCCTGTTTTTGATCGGTGCTTCATACGGTTCTGTACTGGGTGATTTGGAATCTTTTTTTGCAGATGTGGAAATCATGCAGGAATTCTTAGCCGCAGCGCCCGGAAGTTCCTTGACGGAACAGTTTATTCCGATGCTGATGTCGGTTATGGCAATCATTGGCACCATTCCGGTCTTACTGGCTATTTTAAGGCTAAAAGGCGAGGAAAAGAACAACCGGCTGGAACATTTCCTCAGCCGGGCCGTTTCCAGAAACCGGTTATTGGGTAGTTATGTAGTAATTTCTCTTTTCACCAGTTTCATCATGCTGTCGCTTGCCGGTCTGGGAATCGGGCTTGTAGGCAATGCCATGATGCAAGAAGGGCTGCCGCTTGGGGTGTTTTATAAAGCGGCGATTGTTTATCTGCCGGCAGCCTGGGTGATGACCGGGTTAGCAGCCGCTTTGATTGGCTGGCTGCCAAAAGCAACTGGATTGGTTTGGCTGTATTTGGTGTTTTCATTCACAGTTGTTTATTTAGGAGCGTTGTTTCAGTTTCCTGAATGGACAGAAAAAGCGACGCCGTTTGGCCATATCCCGCAGCTTCCGGTTGAAGAGCAAAACTGGATGGCATTGGCCATCTTGACGGTTATTGCCGCCGTTTTGCTGATCGCCGGTTTTGCCGGTTTCAATCGAAGAGATATCAGCAATTGAAAGAAGGAGTGTAAAGACATTGGAAAAGCTATTTCCCAAAATCACCACATTTTTAATGTTTTCCGGGCAAGCAGAGGAAGCGATGGATTTCTATACGGGTCTGTTTGAAGATTCTCGTATTGAGGCGATTGTCCATAACGAAGATGGAACAGTCATGCAGGCTACATTTACATTAAAAGGGCAAACTTTGATGTGCATTGACAGTGTGGCCAATCACGAATTTACGTTTACGCCGGCCATTTCTCTTTTTGTTGCATGCGATAGCGAAGAAGAGATTGACCGCTTGTTTGGCCAGCTTTCAGAAGGCGGCGGTGTCCTCATGCCGCTTGATGAATACCCGCACAGCAAAAAGTTCGGCTGGTTGGTGGACCGGTTCGGCGTGTCCTGGCAATTGAATTATTAAAATGAGAAATCCTGCAGGGAAACAGCCATGTGAAGTTTCCCTGCAGGATTTCTGTATGGTGCGCCTATAGAAAAAAGCTGTTCTCTATTAAAAGAACAGCCATACAATCACAGGGCCTAAAAAAGAACCGACAACCGCGCTTAATGTCATGGCCACGGAACTCATTGAAGCTTCTTCAGGGCCATATTCAAAAGCTTTTGCGGTGCCAAGGCCATGGGCGGAAGAACCAAGGCCGATGCCGCGGCCGATTGAAGAGTCTATGCGCAGAGTTTTCAAGAGCCATGGCCCGACAAGGATTCCGGTAAAGCCGGCAACCATCACATAGACTGCCGCAAGTGAAGGAATGCCGCCAAAAGCTTCCGCCATTTGCATGGCGACTGGCGTGGTAATGGATTTCGGCAGCATCGTCAGAACCATCTCGGCGGAAAAGCCGAACAGCTTCGTCAACAAAGAGCCGCTGAGAAGGCCGACAATCGAACCTGCCGTTACGCCAATGGCAATAGGGAGCAAGTTCTTCCTGAGCAGTTCCCACTGCTTGTAAAGCGGCACCGCCAAAGCCACAACCGCTGGCCCGAGCAATTCGCCGACCCACTTGCCGCCGAGCATATACGTGTCGTACGAAACATCAAACACGAGCAAAATCATTACCAATGCTACGGTAGTAGTCAATACGGGGTTCAGGATGGTCCAGCGGTATTTTATGTATTGGCTGTTCAAAAACAAATAGAGAACGGTGGTCAGCCCTGCAAAAAGCAGGGCCAGCAGAAAAATGTGCATGTTCATTTGCCCTCCTTTTGCAACGCCGTGCGTGCCGTCCACTGGCTGATCCATGCAGAAACCGCCATCGTCAAAAGCGTACTAACGATGGCAATGACCAGAAGCCAAACGCCTTTGCCGGTAAAAACATCGGCATAATCGATGACGCCGACTGTCGCTGGAATAAAATACAGCGATAAAAAAGCCAACAGGAAATGAGCGCCGGAATCGATCCATTTCAGCGGATAGATTTTTAGGAGAAGAGCGGAAAATAAGAGCAAAAACCCGATAATGCTGCCGGGGAGCGGCAAGCTGAAAAGTGCACGCAGCCATTCACCAAGCAAATAAAAGCCGAACAAAACGGCAAGTTGAATAAAAGTAAGAAGGAATTTCATCAGCCATCGCGCCTTCCTGTAAAATAGACGAGTGAAATGTGGTTAAGAATTATTCCACTGTCATTTATTTTACCGCAAATTTTATGAAAAGCGAGAGCTGTGCATATATATAGAAGGAACTGATTAAAAATAGAAATTCTATGTGTTTATTCGGTGCGGATGGCCAGGGAGTTGACGGCACTGGAGTGAACTTCACCATTGGAACAAGGCATTGACTGATATGAAGAAAGGGGAAGGGACAATGGGCAATTATACAATTGATGAATTTATTCAACAGACAAAGCAAGATGAACAGGAGAACGATTATTTTGAGCTGGAAACGCCGCGCATTTTGGAAGTAAATTTATTGGAGATGGTATGGGCAAAGGCAGGTTCCATGATTTCCTATACCGGCCAGATTAAGTTTGAGCGGGAGCGGCTGCTTGAACACGGCGTGGGGGTGATGTTCAAAAAAGCGATGACCGGTGAAGGTGCTTCTCTGATGAAAGCTACCGGCCGGGGGCGCTTGTATTTGGCGGACCAAGGCAAAAAAATCACGATTTTTGAGTTGAATGGCGAATCGATTACGGTTAACGGCAATGATCTTCTCGCTTTCGAACCGGGCATCGAGTGGGAAATCAAAATGATGCGGAAAGTGGCCGGCATGATGGCAGGCGGTTTGTTCAACGTAACATTAAAAGGGAAAGGGAGAGTCGCCATCACTTCCCATTACGAGCCGTTGACACTGCTGGTTAAGCCAGGGGAACCGGTCATTACTGATCCGGGAGCAACGGTCGCCTGGTCCGGTGATTTAACGCCGGAGTTCCGGACGGATATCAGTATCCGGACGTTCCTTGGCAGAGGCAGCGGCGAATCGATTCAAATGGAATTTTCCGGTGAAGGCTTTGTCATTGTGCAGCCGTTCGAAGAAAAGTATGCAGCGCCAAACGTATCGGTTTAAGCTGTTTGAATGATGGGCAATCGGGAATAAAAAAGTCGATCAGCTGTTTCATTTTAGACGGAAGGAGCTGCTGTTATGGCAAAGAGCGGCGGGTTGGCTGAAGCACTGGAATGGCAGTTCCGGAACGAAGTCGACAAACAAATTCGGAAAACCCATGAATCCGGCCAAACACTTTATCACTACACAAGCCTTCAGAGCTTAATGGGGATGATTGAAACCAATAACTTGTGGATGAGCAAAGGCAATTTTCTTAATGATTCGAGTGAATTGATTTATTTTTCAAATGTGCTGAGGAGTGTCATTGGCAAGATGGAAATCCAAAGAGAAACGGAACTGTGGCAATTATTTATACGGGAATTGGAAGGCTCCATGAAACGCTTCTTGGAAGGGATTGAAGGAAGCGGTTTTGAAGTTTATATTTTTTCGCTGTCCTATTCGCCGGACTCTTTGGCTCTTTGGTACAACTACGCAAAAGGCGAAGGGTATAACCTTGGTTTTGATGCAGAAGAACTGCTTCAAAAAGCATCTGCTTTTCCGGACGAATCAGATGTCCTGCACGGTTTGGTCGTATACGACCGACAAGAACAGGAATTGATTTTGATGAATTTTTTGATTGAAACATTCAAACGGGTGGTTCAATACGAACCCGGCGACATCAAAAAAGCATTGCCGCGCCATTTTTTATCGGTTATTGCGACTTGTGCCATCTTCTTTAAAGATCCGGCTTTTAAAAGTGAAGAAGAATACCGGATTGCTTATAAGAATACAAGCGGCACTATGCATTCTGCGGTACGCTTTCGGGCACAAAACGGCGTAATTATCCCCTTTATCACCGTTGATTTTGAAGAACGCTTGCCCATCAGCCATATTACCATCGGTCCGAAGAACAACATTGATATCGCCAAAAGAGGCATAGAACATTATCTGAAAAGCAAAGGCTACAATATGAAAAACCTATCCATCAACAAGTCTGTCGCGGCCCTTAGGTATTGAGTTTAAATCGGCAAGGAGTAGTTGGATGTATCCGGATTTAGCGGGGAAAACGGCAATAGTCACCGGTGCTTCAAAAGGAATTGGCAAAGGAATCGTCGAACGTTTCGGAAAAGAGAAGATGAATGTTGTAGTGGATTACCACACAGATTAAGAATGTGCTGAAGATACAGCTCAGCCATCCGGATCAAATTGCAGCAGCGGCTGCCTGGCTTGTATCTTCAGAAGCAGATTATGTAACCGGCACCACGTTATTCGTAGATGGCGGGATGACTTTATACCCTTCCCAATTAAAATAATCCCGAAAGCTTTGCCGATCCGGCAAAGCTTTTTTATCTGCCCGATTTTATCTCAGCCTATACGCCGCAAGGATTAAGCCATTTAAATTATGTTGATAAAACATAAGACATCTAACGAATTAACAAAATAGACAGACTTTTTTAAAATTATTAGATATTAATCGTTGCAATTTCTTAAAAATGCTGTATTATTACTTTATGCGATATATTGCATACTTTTCTAAGTGTTATACTGAAATTATTGTCTAATGGTACCACAGGAAAATACA
Organism: Planococcus glaciei; assembly: GCF_900099655.1. Taxonomy (GTDB): domain Bacteria; phylum Bacillota; class Bacilli; order Bacillales_A; family Planococcaceae; genus Planococcus; species Planococcus glaciei. The sequence continues at coordinate 9,562 of NZ_FNDC01000026.1, read as the reverse complement.
CGGTGTTATTCACCCAGGAGGAAAACAGAATGGATACAAAATTATCTTTTAAAGCTTATGCGGTCGTCGGCATGATGTTGTTCGCATTATTCTTTGGAGCAGGGAACTTGATCTTTCCGGCACAGCTCGGCCAATATGCCGGTTCAGAAGTATGGATCGCAATTGCCGGATTTTTGATTACAGGCGTCGGCTTGCCATTGCTTGGTATTTTGGCAATCGGCTACTCGAAAAGCAATGACCTGCAAGACTTGTCAAGCCGGGTTCATCCGATTTTCGGGTTAATCTTTACAGCGTTGCTGTATTTGACCATTGGACCGTTCTTCGCCTTGCCAAGAACCGGCGCGGTTTCTTATGAAGTCGGCATTGCACCGTTTATCGGACAGGAATACATGTCAATCGGCCTGATTGTTTTCTCGGCTATTTTCTTTGGAATTTCACTTTGGCTTTCCTTGAACCCCTCAAAAATGGTGGACAGCATCGGGAAGTTTTTATCTCCAGCAATTTTAGTCACACTCGGCGTCCTATTGGTAGCGGCCATGTTCAATCCGATGGGTTCACCGGAAGCACCGCAGGAAGCTTATGCGAGCGGAGCTTTCTTGAAAGGCTTCACCGAAGGCTATAACACAATGGATGCTTTGGCGTCTTTAGTGTTCGGAATTATTGTCATTGCGACAGTACGTAAACTGGGCGTTACTTCATCAAAAGGCATTTTAGCTGCTACGCTGAAAAGCGGAGTTGTTGCGGCTGCCTTACTGGCGATTGTCTACACAGGAATTGCTTATTTGGGTGCGACAAGCACAACTACGCTTGGCTTGTTGGATACTGGCGGCCCCGTATTGAGCGGAGCGTCTTCCCATTACTTCGGAACGTTCGGCACTTTGCTATTGGCTGTTATTATTACCCTGGCTTGTTTGACAACAGCGATTGGCTTAATCGTAGCCAACGCAGAATTTTTCCATAAGCTGACGCCAAAAATCAGCTACAAAACCTATGTCGTGATTTTCTCGGTATTCTCGTTCATCGTGGCCAATGCAGGATTGGCGAATATCATTACGTATTCGATTCCGGTATTGATGTTCTTGTACCCGCTTGCGATTGTCTTGATCATCCTGGCTTTCGCTTCTCCATTGTTTAAGCATGATCGGATGGTTTATATTGCGGCGATCACCGTAACATTCTTTATTGCGATTATCGATGGCTTAAAAACTTTGACGGGTTCACTCGGGGTAGCAAATCCGGGATGGCTGCAAGCCATTGTTGATTTCTATGCTGCCGTATTGCCTCTATATGCAGACGGCCTTGGCTGGCTGTTGCCGGCAGTCGTTGTGATTGCAGTTACAGGATTAATTGCGCGCAGCAGAAAAGGCGTAAGTGTTCAAACCGCTCAAAACGAATATTAATAAAGTTAAGGCAGGCGGGTCCGGTTTCGGATCCGCTTCTCATATAAAAAGCTGTCCCGAAAGCTAATTGCTTTGGGACAGCTTTTTCAATGGAATCAAAACCGGAAATCAATTTACAGTCAGTTCCTCTATGGTACGGATCCAATTTGACTTCATCAGCTTTGTAGCTTTTTCAATATCTTTATCTTTAAAGGTTTGGATGATTTCAATATGCTCATCCACTGAAGACTGCGTCAAAATCAAAGAATGGTGGAAGAACAGTCTTCTGACATGGGCTTGAAGGCGATTCAAAATCGTGTCGACATATGGATTTTGGGAAGCGGTCACAATGTGCTGATGGAATTCCTCATCAATTTTCAAGGCTGAAAAATTATCACCTGCTCCAATGGCTTCGGCAAAACGGCGGTTCGTATCTTCCAATAGTTCAATCAGCTCTTCGTCTGCATTGGGAATGGCTAATTCGACAGCAAGTGATTGAAGAGCGGCAAGAGGCGGCAAAAGGATTTTGATGTCTTCTTTATCCACTTTTGTCACATGGGTCGCTTTTCCTGGGAACATTTCCACAAATCCTTGGACTTCCAGTAACTGCAACGCTTCTCTGACAGGGGTTCTGCTTAGGTTAAGGGCTTGAGCAAGCTCCGTATCGACTAGTTTTTCTTCAGGCTGCAATGTACCATCTATAATCCATTGTTGCAATTGTTCGAATGCGCTTTCCTTCGCGGTAACACGAATCGGTTTGGCATGGTTGACTGGAATCGGCATTGCAGATTCATCCTTTCTATGTCGTGCAGTATAGAATAATTATACCCTATTTTGTGGAAAAATGAAATATTCTTAATGCAATATATCGCGATTAGCAACCTCTCTATGTTCTCGTTTTGCTTTTTTGGAATAGGGAATAAAGAAAACAAGCTTTTAAAAGGAGGCCAAACGATGCTCGCATTTGTACCAAGCAAAGATACCGAAACCATTGCAATGGAGTTTAACGGAAAAGCCACTCAGGAAGATCTGGAGAAGTTCGACAAAGTCACCCAGGAAAAGTTTGGAGAAAAAGGAGGCTTCAATGTATATTTGGTGGTTCATGACTTTGACGGGGCAAGCGCAAAAGCGATGTTTGAAGAAGTGAAGATTGATGTGAAGCGCTGGAGCCAGTATAACAAACTTGCGGTGGTCAGCGATAAAAGCCTGCTCGGAGCGATGGCCCAGTTTGCCGGTTATTTGCCGGGAGTCCAAGCCAAGCATTTTGATCTGGACGAAATGGAAACCGCTTGGGAGTGGATCAAGAACTGATTGGAAAGCCTTGCAAACCTGCAAGGCTTTTTGATTGGAGCTGCACCTATTGAAGTTCCTTTTGGCGATGGTATGAATGGGACCCGATTTGTATTAAACTGGAGAGAAGACAAATGTGTTTTAACGGATAGGATGAGTGATGATGAGACAAGAAATTACATTAACGGTGACCGATAAAGCGAAAGCAGAATTTCAGCGGGGGTTCCCATTGATCACAAAAGAAGCCCTTGAAGATGCAGATAAGCTGACGCAAGAGGGGACGATTGTAAACCTGGCGGACAAACAGGGCAAGTTCCTGGCAAAAGGGTATTACGGCAAGCAGAACAAAGGCTATGGCTGGGTATTGACGCGCAACAAAGACGAAGCGATCAGCCAAGGCTTTATGGAACGTACGCTGTCGGCGGCGCTTGACCAGCGGAAAAGCTTTTTCAACAATCCGGATACGACCGCTTTCCGCGTATTCAATGGAGAAGGAGACGGCTTTGGCGGTTTGACGATTGATTATTATGCCGGATTTTATTTGCTGAATTGGTATAGCGAAGGGGTGTATACCTTTAGAGATGAAATCATCGCAGCACTCGGCAATGTAGTGGATGCAAAAGGCATCTACCAGAAAAAACGCTTTGATACAAAAGGCCAGTACATTGAAGACGATGATTTTGTAGCGGGCGAACGCGGCGAGTTCCCGTTGATCGTAAAAGAAAACGGTGTGAATTTTGCGGTTTACTTGAACGACGGGGCGATGACGGGCATCTTCCTGGACCAACGGGACGTGCGGAATGCCATCAAGGAAAAATACGCCAAAGGCAAAACGGTCTTGAACACCTTTTCTTACACAGGCGCTTTTTCAGTGGCGGCCGCGGCCGGCGGTGCGGTGAAGACGACGAGCGTCGATTTGGCAAAACGCAGCTCTGCGAAAACCATTGAACAGTTCAGCGTCAATGGCATCGACTACGAACATCAGGACATCCTTGTCATGGACGTTTTCAATTACTTTAAATACGCGAAACGGAAAGAATTAAAATTTGATTTGGTCGTTCTCGATCCGCCGAGTTTTGCGCGTTCAAAAAAATACACATTCAGTACGGCAAAAGACTATACCAACTTGATGAAAGAAGCCATTGCGATTACGGAACAAAAAGGCATGATTGTCGCTTCCACCAATAGTGCGTCGTTTGGCATGAAGAAATTTAAAGGCTTTATCGAAAAAGCGTTCAAAGAAGAAGGCAAGAAATACCGCATTGTTGAAGAATACACGCTGCCTGCTGACTTCCGTGTACGCAAAGAGTTTAAAGAAGGCGATTATTTGAAAGTGTTGTTTGTGGAATTGGTTTAAGTACGGATAAAGAATGCAATAAGCGCTTGCAGGAGACTGCCTCAAACCCCTACGGAATTTTTCCGTAGGGGTTTTTGTCTTTGTCTGCCGATTGCCGGTGAACTGTTCTATAATGGAATTATCTGATTATATTAATTGAAAGGAGGCAATTTAATGACAAAAGCAATAAGTTCCCCTTTGGCTGGGAATCCCGTTTACCCGGTTATGTTTGCAATGGGCGCCTGCCATTTGCTGAATGACTCTTTACAAGCCGTCATCCCGGCAATGTTTCCGATTCTGGAAAAAGACCTTGGCTTAACGTTCACTCAACTCGGAATGATCGCTTTTGCATTGAACATCGTCGCCTCTTTGCTGCAGCCGGTTGTAGGCTTTATCAGCGACCGCAAGCCGATGCCGTTCGCTTTGCCGCTTGGCATGACCAGTTCGTTCATCGGCATGGCGGGACTGGCATTTGCGCCGGAATACTGGATGATTCTCGTGTCGGTGATGTTCCTGGGATTCGGTTCAGCCATTTTTCATCCGGAAGGCTCCCGTGTTTCTTATATGGCAGCCGGTACGAGACGGGGCTTGTCGCAGTCGATTTACCAAGTGGGCGGAAATTCGGGCCAGGCGCTGGCGCCTTTGATCAGTGCATTCATTTTGGTGCCGCTCGGGCAGCAAGGCGCGGCTTTGTTTTTATTTGTCGCAGCCCTCGGCATCTTCATTCTTTCCAAAATCTCATTTTGGTACAAGGAACAGCTGGCCAAAGAGAAATTGCAGAAAGGCAAAAAGGCTTTGCTGTCTTCGCTGCCTGCCCTGACGAAAAAGCAAGTGGGCGTAGCTTTGGCGCTATTGCTGATCATCATTTTTGCCCGCTCATTTTACGTCACCAATATGACCAGTTTTTATATTTTCCATCTAATGGATTCATACGGTCTGACGATTCAAACTGGCCAGCTTTACATTTTCTTGTTTTTAGCAGTTGGTGCAGCGGGAACGTTTTTCGGCGGGCCGATGGCGGACAAAATTGGCCGAAAAAATGTGATTGTCTTGTCGATTCTCGTTCCCATTCCACTGGCGATTGCGTTGCCTTACATGCCGCTGTTTATCGTGATTATTTTGTTGGCATTAATCGGTTTTTTCATTATGCTGAGCTTTTCGGTAACCGTCGTCTATGCCCAGGAATTAGTGCCGAGTAAAATCGGTACGATGTCCGGGCTGACTGTCGGCCTTGCTTTTGGCATGGGCGCAATCGGCGGCGTCGTGATCGGTATTTTAATGGATTACATCGGAGTCTACGAAACAATGGTTGTCGTTTCGTTCCTGCCGATTATCGGCCTTGTTGGTTTAGGTTTGCCGAAAGACCGCAAAATAACTGCTGCATAATCTGACAAAAAGGATGATGAACATGGACAAAGCAATTCCTGAAGTTCCCGAAGAAATCCGTACAGAACGTTTATTGATCCGCATGCCGAAACCGGGAGACGGAAAAGTGGTGAATGCCGCAATCCGGGCTTCCATCAAAGAACTGAAAGCGTGGCTGCCTTTTGCCCAGCAGCTGCCTTCGGTTGAAGAAACGGAAATTAATACAGTGGAAGCACATCTCAACTTCCTAAAGCATGAAAATCTGCGTTATCTTATTTTTAACAAAGAGACAGGCGAGTTTATCGGTTCGAGCGGTTTTCATAGCATTGAATGGGAAGTGCCGAAGATGGAAATCGGCTACTGGATCGACACGCGCTGGAGCGGCTTTGGCTATATGGCAGAAGCGGTATCGGCGCTGTCTGAACTCGCTTTGGATGGGTTCAGGTGCAAACGGCTGGAAATCAGATGCGATGCTGAAAACGTAAAAAGCCGGGCCATTCCTGAAACCCTTGGCTTTGTTCTGGAAGGCGTCTTACATAATGATGAACTGTCAGTGGACGGCAAGAATCTGACGGATACGTGCATTTACGCGAAATTCATGTAAATAAGAAAAGAAAGCAGAAATTTAATTTTTAGAATGGAGCTTTCGATGATGGAAAAAGCACAAGCGACAACAAGCATCAAAACATTTGTTTCACTTCTCCTTTCGTTAAAGATTCCAAAGTGGGCACTGGCTATCGGGTTGGGTTCGAGCGTTATTACCACGTTGGTGGGGCTGGCAGTTCCGTTATTGACTAAGAATTTAGTGGATGGCTTTTCAATTGACACAATTAGCCCATGGCTGGTCGGCGGCTTGGTCGCCGCTTTTATCCTCCAAGCTGTCATCAACGGAATATCGATTTATTTATTAAGTCTGGTCGGCCAAAAAATCGTGGCAAATTTGAGGAGCCGGATGTGGACCCATTTGATCCGGCTGCGGGTTCCGTATTTTGATCAGCAGGCGAGCGGGGAAACGGTCAGCCGCGTCGTTAATGATACGGGAATTGTCCGCAATTTGATTACCGACCATTTTCCGCAGTTCATCACCGGCATCATCTCTATTATCGGAGCGGTCATTATCTTGCTGGTGCTCGATTGGAAAATGACCTTAATTATGTTGTTGTCTGTACCGATTACGATTGCCATCATGATTCCGCTCGGGCGCCGGATGGCCAAGATTTCCCGCAGCTTGCAAGATGAGACCGCGGTATTTACGGGCCATGTACAGCAAACGCTGAGCGAAATCCGTTTGATGAAATCTTCAACCGCTGAAATAGTAGAAGAAGACCGAGGCTTAGGCGGCATTCAAAAGCTGTTCAAGATCGGCTTGAAAGAAGCGAAAATTTATGCGCTTATTGCACCGCTCATGTACACCGTGGTCATGGCGGTCATTGTCCTGATTATCGGCTACGGCGGTGTGCGGGTGGCAGAAGGCACGATGTCGACAGGTTCTCTGGTGGCCTTTCTTTTGTACCTGTTCCAAATCGTTGTACCGATGACCAGTTTTGCGCTGTTTTTTACGGAACTTCAAAAAGCAAAAGGGGCCACAGAGCGCATTATCGGCATTTTGGATTTGCCGCTTGAAGAAGGGCAGGAAGGCCGTGTAATCGATATTGCCCATCAAACCTTGCGGCTTGAAGGAGTGGATTTTGCGTATGAACAAGGAGAACCCGTTCTGCAGAACATCTCTTTTGAAGCGAATCCCGGCGAAATGATTGCTTTTGCAGGGCCGAGCGGAGGCGGGAAAACGACCGTCTTCGGCCTGATTGAGCGATTTTATGAGCCGACTGCCGGAACCATCACCATTGGCGGCATCCTCATCAACGAATTGTCGTTGACTTCCTGGCGCAGCCAAATTGGCTACGTGTCGCAGGAAAGCGCAATGATGGGCGGCACAATCCGGGCGAACTTGACCTATGGCTTACCGGGTGCCGAACAGATTCCGGACGAGGAGCTGTGGCATGTTGCACGAATGGCTTATGCGGAAGAATTTATCCAGGGCTTTCCGGACGGCCTGGACACGGAAGTCGGGGAGCGCGGCGTGAAGTTGTCCGGCGGCCAGCGCCAGCGGATAGCCATCGCACGGGCTTTTCTCCGCGATCCGAAAATCCTTATGATGGATGAAGCGACAGCGAGCCTCGACAGCCAGTCGGAAGGCATTGTCCAACAAGCTTTAAGTCGCTTGATGGAAGGGCGTACAACCTTGGTGATCGCTCACCGCCTGTCGACGATTGTCGATGCAGACAAAATTGTGTTTATTGAAAAAGGGCATGTAACAGGCATTGGAACACATCTCGAACTCAGCCGTTCCCATGAACTTTACAGCGAATTTGCCGAACAGCAATTAACGTAGATTTCATGCTTGACCTTGACGTTGCGTAAAGGTGTAAAGTGAAGGCATCAGGAGGTGAGCTTATGGAATATACCATTCAAAAGCTGGGAAACTTGGCAGGCGTCAGCACGAGGACTTTGCGGTATTACGATGAAATCGGAATTTTAAAGCCGGCACGAAAAAATTCAGCGGGATACCGGATCTATGGCCGGCAGGAAGTGGACAAGCTGCAGCAAATCCTCTTTTACCGGGAACTCGGGCTCGATTTGGACAGCATCAAGCGGCTTGTCAACGATCCAGCTTTTGACGGGGCTGCAGCGTTAAAGAATCACCGGCAGCAGCTTCTGGAAAAACGCCGCCAGCTCGATCTCTTGATCACAAATGTGGAAAAAACCATTTCCGCAGCGGAAGGGGAAATCCAAATGGCTGACAAGGAAAAGTTCGAAGGATTTAAGCAAAAGCTGGTGGATGACAACGAACAGCAATACGGCGAAGAAGTGCGTGCCAAATACGGCGATGACTTGGTGGATCGCTCAAATGCCAAAATGCTGAATATGAGCGAAGCGCAGTACGAAGAATTCATGAGCATCGAAAGAACACTCATGGAAAAATTGGCTGAAGCCTGCGAAACGGAAGATCCGGCAAGCGGCATTGCCCAACAAACAGCCGACCTGCACAGACAATGGCTGAGCTTCACATGGCCGATGTACAGCAAAGAAGCGCATGCGGGGCTTGCCGAGATGTATGTAGCCGATGAGCGTTTTGCCGCTTACTACAACAAAGTGCATCCAAATGCAGCTGAGTTCCTGCGGGATGCGATTTTGATCTACACCGGTACAAGCGAATAAAGAAAGAAAAAGGTTCCAGCCAAGCGGCTGGAACCTTTGAGCTTGTAGACAAAAGAATTTTTACGCATGATAACTGAATAAATATCCGCTTGGAGAGAACATTCCGGATCCTCCGTTTCAGCCGGACGCTTTCCGCGGGCTCGCGCCGAACTAACTCGGAACTGGCGTCCCGAGTGGATTTCGGCACTTCACTATCCCGCTGGAGTCGCCGGCTTTCACTTCGGTTCCTTAACATGAAGGCTATCCGGAGGTGTCACTTTTCACCTTGGGATGTCTTTTAAGCTTCAATCGAATGATCATTCAGTTGCGAATTAAAAAGAGATGCCCCAACCGGTTCGGCCACGGAGACTCCTGTGGGAGCAGTGAAGGAGCATCGCGACTGAGCGACGAAAGCTGAAGACCCCGCAGGAGCAGCGAAGCGACATTGGCCGAAGGCAGTGAGGCCAAGCCTTTGCGACGAAGCTAGCGCAGCGATGCAACGCTCTTTCATGTTTCGAAGCTAGCGAAGCGATGCAGAAACAGGAGCACATGGTTTTCAGTGACGAGGAGGCTGAAGCTGAGCCCACGGAAAGCGAAGTGGCCGGTCCGGTTGGTTTTATGCATCGCTATACATTTCATCTAGACTTTGTCTACAGTCTGAAAGGTTCCAGCCAAACGGCTGGAACCTTTTTCTTAGTGTGCCCGGCATGGGCGTAATCTATAGGGTGCAAGTCCCGAACGGTGAAGGCAGAAGTAACCGTTAGCCAAGCGCAAGGGTGTCCACGGCGACGTGGAATCTGAAGGAAGCGGGCGGCAAACCTCCGGTCTGAGGAACACGAACTTCATACAAGGCTATGTGCGATTGGGTGAGTCTGCTGAACAAGGCAAAGCCCTTTCTGCCGAAGGTCGCATGCAGTAAATGAAGCAGATAGGTGGAGGGAAAGATTGCGTTCTTACCCGGGGAGGTCTGGTTGAAACGCCAAGTACCCTTGGT
>NZ_FNDC01000027.1 GCF_900099655.1 Planococcus glaciei | reverse complement strand
GCAGTGACAGCCGAAACCGTCTTTCCGTTGGGTCCCAGGAGGGACCCAAAACTATTCGGTATTAGCACCGGTTTCCCGGAGTTATCCCGATCTGCAGGGCAGGTTGCCCACGTGTTACTCACCCGTCCGCCGCTAAAGTTGAAGAGCAAGCTCTTCAACTTCCGCTCGACTTGCATGTATTAGGCACGCCGCCAGCGTTCGTCCTGAGCCAGGATCAAACTCTCCATTATAGAGTAGTTGATTGCTCAAATACTTGCTGGCGTCTCGCCACCCCGAAAGGTGCGCGAGTCGCTTGATCTGGCCGAAGCCTGATCAGTAGTTCTGCTCGGATCGCTTTGCGACGATCCTCGCATAAAATTTGTTTCGGCGTCGGAACGCCTCAACAATTTTTGTTGACGTTTTGCTGTTCAGTTTTCAAGGTTCATGTTGTGTCGTTTTCTTAATGACAACTTTATTAGTATAACTTATTTTAGAATCGATGTCAACAACTAATTTCAACTTTCTTTTGTTGAAGCTAATCAATCGATTTGGTTGTTATATCGTCTCTCAACGACAACTATATTAGTATAACTTAATCACCGTTAAACGTCAACTAAAACTTTAAAGGTTTTAATTGCCTTGTTTTTTGGGACGCTTATCAATATAACAGCTGTGCCTATCGCCGTCAACGATTAAGCACCAATCCCCGCGTCTTTCCCTAAGCTCGTTTCTGTTTCTTCTATAAGAAGGCGCCCGTTCGAGCCCATAAGAAAAAGCAATGCTGTGTAAGCCATTGCTTTTAAAACCTTGCATCTTCTGAACCGTTCTTGCTTCTTTATAGAAGGAACAGCATATATTACTTTATTAAATGAGGCCACAGTTGCTCTGGCTACAACTCACGGCGCCCTTCCAATGCTTTGGACAGCGTGACTTCATCCGCATATTCCAGATCGCCGCCCACTGGCAGTCCGTGTGCAATGCGCGTTGTTTTAATGCCGGAAGGTTTCACTAGGCGCGAAATGTACATGGCCGTCGCTTCCCCTTCAATTGTCGGGTTTGTCGCCAATATCAATTCGCTGACCGTTTCATCCTGCAGCCGCTTCAATAAAGAAGGAACATTGATATCTTCCGGCCCAATGCCATCCATTGGAGAAATGGCTCCTTGAAGAACATGGTACAGCCCCGTGTAATCGCGCATTTTTTCCATGGCGATGACGTCTTTTGGATCCTGCACCACGCAAATCGTTGTCCGGTCGCGTGATTGGTCCTGGCAAATCATGCACGGATCGACATCGGTGATATGCCCGCAGTTTGAGCAGAAACTCAAATTCCGTTTGGCATCCACCAGTGCTTTTGCAAAATCAAGGACCGTGTCCTCTTTCATTCCAAGCACAAAAAATGCCAGCCGGGCCGCTGTTTTCGGCCCGATTCCTGGCAATTTCATAAAGCTTTCCATCAATTTCGATATTGGTTCTGGATAATGCATCCTGTTTACCTCCTAGAACATGCCTGGAAGATTTAACCCCTTAGTGAATTTCCCCATTGTGGAATTCGCATGCTCATCCGCTTTTTTAAACGCTTCGTTTGTTGCCACGATCAATAGGTCCTGAAGCATTTCAACATCTTCCGGATCGACAACTGATGGATCCAACACTACATCCAATACTTCTTTGTGTCCGGATACAGTAACTTTCACCATTCCGCCGCCAGCTGACCCTTCGAATTTCAATGTCCCTAGTTCTTCTTGAGCCTCAGCCATTTGTTTTTGCATTTTCTGCATTTGTTTCATCATGCCTTGCATATTTCCGCCACCGCGCATAATTGTTTCCTCCTCAAGGTTTTTTATTAATCTTCATGGATTTCGACAAAATCTTTGCCGAATAGCCGCTCGGCTTCCGCAATGAACGGATCTTCTTCCGCTGCTGAGCCTTCCGCAGAAAACGGATGTGGTTCTTCAGACTCCGTCTGCTTCTCATCTGCCCCTGCTTTCAACCCGTTGCTTCTAATAAACTCTTCACGTATTTTCAGCCAGCTTTCATCCGGCACAAAAATCGGCGTGTAGGCTTTCCCTGTGTACTGCTGCAGAAGTTGGCTGAAAGCGACCGCAAAGGTCTGGTTGTCGGAAGCCATCTGGCAATGAATATCATACTTGAATTTTAACACAAAAGCATCTGCTGACGCCGCTACTGGCTCCGCTTCGTTCAATAAAGCCGCATGCGATCTTTGCAGTTGGCCCATTACCGTTGCCCAATTGGTTTTAATCGCCTGGATATCCGGTTTGGTCGCATTCTTTAAGACGTCCTGAATGCGGCCAACGGGAATCTTAAAGGCACTTTGAGACCGTTGGCGGCGCTTCGGTTCCGCATTTGCGGCTGCCGGAGCTGCAGCTGTTGCCCCGTTTTTCAGTTGCTGCTGGAGTTGGATCACCAATTGCTCCAATTGATTGACCTTGGCTTCCAGCTCCGGAGAGGCCGAATCCGAAGAGATCATGGCCGGCGCGTCTGCCTGCACCATTTTCAAGAGGGCTGTCTCTAAATATATTTTGGTATGGTTGGAAAACCGCATTTCCTGTTGGGTTTTCGTCAACACATCAATCCACGCATAAAGCGTTGCCGGCTCGAATTGCTTGGCAAGCGCTTCGAAGCGTTCTTCATGTGCTGCGAGTTCCAGCATATCGTGAAGATCCGGCGCCGTCTGAATCAACAGCAAGTCCCGGAAGAAGGTAATAAAGTCTTCCACGAGCCGAACCGGATCTTTGCCATCTCGCACCAATTGCTCCAGAAGCGTCAATGCCTGGCCAATGTCTTTTTCGACGAGTGCTTCTGCAATGTCATAAAACATGTCCTGGCTGATAGATCCTGTTACAAGCAGTGCGTCTTCAAGCGTCATTTCATCGCCGCTGAACGACACAACCTGGTCAAGCAAGCTGAGCGCATCCCGCATGCCGCCGGCTGCTGCCTGGGCAATCACTTTCAATACTTGCTCATTATAAGGAATGCCTGCATCTGTCAGAACTTCAATCATCCGTTCCACAATATCCGTCTGCGTCAAGCGCTTAAAATCAAAGCGTTGGCAGCGGGAAATGATGGTAAGCGGCAATTTATGCGGCTCCGTTGTCGCCAAAATAAAGACGACGTGCTCTGGCGGTTCTTCCAGTGTTTTCAGCAAGGCATTGAAGGCACTGTTGGAAAGCATATGCACTTCATCAATGATGTAGATCTTGAAACGGGAATTGGCCGGAGAGAACCGGACCTTTTCAATGATTTCCCGCATTTCTTCCACCCGGGAATTGGAAGCCGCATCAAATTCGATGACGTCTGTATTGGATCCTTCAGTAATGCTCTTACAAGAACTGCATTCGTTGCAGGGTTCTGCTACAGGGGCCTGTTCGCAATTGAGCGCTTTTGCAAAGATTTTCGCTGCACTCGTTTTCCCTGTGCCCCTTGGCCCTGAAAACAAATAAGCATGCGTGGTCTTATTGTAAAGGAGAGCATTTTGAAGGGTTTGTTTGATATGCGACTGACCTGACATTTCGGAAAAGGACTGCGGCCGGTACACACGGTAAAAAGCTTGATACGCCAACGTTTTTCTCTCCTTTTGTGAAATATGTTTTTCGTCCCTTAATTATATCATAAAAAGAGGAGGCTCCTGAATGATTACCCTCTGAATTGCCGGCTGTTATTCGTTGTCATTATAGGATTCCCAGCCGGAATTTTTTCATACAAAAAACCTGTCCGCGAAGTTGCGGACAGGCTTGAGTTTTAAAATTATTGCCGTGCACCTTTCTTTGACTGCTGCACACAAGCGTTACCCTTGTCGTTGGCTCGATCTAGGCGACCCCACGGCACATGAAAAGATCCACTTAATGCTGCTTCCTTCCGGACCTGACATGGTTCATGGGTTTCCATTGCGCAGGACCCAAATGTCAACACTACGTGCAAGAGTCAGACCCTGCACACAAACAGCCTAGGAAAGGAATTCAGTCCTGCTAAAGCGGATTGCAGGTTACAGGACACCGCTATCTTCCCACCTAGCACGGCATTAACTAGTATACGAATATTCCCCGGAAAAATCAATCCGTAACTCTTATTTAATCTCAAATAGCTGAAAAACCCGTATTAGTAAGGAAAAAATAAGGCTTCTAAAAAAATCTCGAAAAAAAATTCCTGAAACTGTTGACACATTGTTTCGTTTTATGATAAATTAATTCTTGTCTGATACGGAGGAATACCCAAGTTTGGCTGAAGGGATCGGTCTTGAAAACCGACAGGGGAGTCAAATCCCGCGGGGGTTCGAATCCCTCTTCCTCCTCCATTTTTTGAATTTACACGCGCATATAAATTCGAGATTGGATTCGTTACGAAAGTAGCGAATTTTTCTTAACACATATATGTCTGAAGATTTCGATACATAAAACACGACGTTAAAGCAGGTGGCCCAAAGCCATCTGCTTTTTTTATTGGTTCGTAAACTATTTCCCGGGAAATAAAAAATCCCTGAGCCATTACGGACTCAGGGGAAAAGCTTATTTTTTCAATAAGGAAGTTTGCTGCATGAAATTGCCGATGCGTTCTACGATGCGTTCAGCGCAGTCCGGGTCATTCATCAGATCATAATCGTTGATGTTCAGGCGCAGCACCGGGCAACCGTTGAACGAATTGATCCATTTTTCGTAGCGTTCATGCATTTCAAGCCAGTACTCGACCGGCGTCTGCTGTTCCATTGCGCGGCCGCGTTCCTGGATGCGTCCCAGAATGTCTTCAATCGACCCTTCCAAGTAAATCAATAAATCCGGATGCGGGAAATAAGGCGTCATCACCATAGCTTCAAACAGATTCGTGTACGTTTCGTAGTCCACGTTATTCATCGTGCCTTTTTCCCAATGCATTTTCGCGAAAATGCCGGTATCCTCATAAATGGAACGGTCCTGGATAAAACCGCCGCCGTATTCAAACATGCGCTTTTGTTCTTTAAAGCGCTCCGCCAGGAAGTAAATCTGTAGATGGAAGCTCCATTTCTCGAAGTCATCGTAAAACAAATCCAGGTAAGGGTTGGCATCCACTTTTTCAAACGATGTACGGAAATGAAGCGTATCTGCCAAGGCTTTAGTCATGGTGGATTTGCCCACACCTACTGTACCTGCAATGGTAATTACAGCACTTTCCGGAATGCCGTATTTTTCACGTAAATTCATATCGTTAAACTCCTTTGTTGTAAGGTTCCGTCCACTTTAGCCAGAATCTGCTGCAAATCGGCTTCATTCTGGACGAAATCCATTTCATCTCCATTAAAACGCAGCACCGGAATTTCCGGATGCTCCCGCTCAAAACGTTCAATAAATTCATGGTAATCCGCAACCAGCTGTTCCATATAAGCCGGGGTAATCATTTGCTCGAATTCACGTCCGCGCATTTTGATGCGCTTCATCAACGTATCCAAACTCGCATGCAAGTAAATCACCATATTCGGCGCCGGCATATCCGCTGTCAGGATTTTATAGATGGCTTCGTATTTGGCATATTCGGCCTCCGGCAGCGTCCGCTTCGCAAAAATTAGGTTCTTGAATATATGGTAATCCGCTGCTACAGGCTCACGGTTAGAAATGAATTTCTTCTGTATGTCGGTTAATTGTTTATAGCGATTGCATAAAAAGAACATTTCGGTCTGGAAGCTCCATTCCTCAATGTCTTCGTAAAACTTTGTCAGAAACGGATTTTCATCGACGATTTCTTTCAACATTTGAAAGCGATGGTGGTCAGCAATTGCTTTTGCCAGTGACGTTTTGCCAACGCCAATCGGGCCTTCTACCGTTATAAATGGCACCGGCATGGGAAGTTCCCCTCTTTCTGTTCAAGTGTGGTACAGTGCCATTTATTTTACCATAGACTGCACGGTAAAAGTAGGAAAAAAAGCAGCTCTCCGACTTAATGGATCGCTGCTTTAAAAGTTCCCCCGTGCACTTCCTGGGTATCCATAATGGTCACAAACGCTTTCGGATCAATATCCGCTACAATGTGTTTCAGTTTGGAAATTTCTAATCTCGTCACCACTACATAAATGACATCTTTGGCAGATTCTTCGTAGCCGCCTTTGCCGTGCAGCTTGGTGACGCTTCGGCCAAGCCGGGAATTGATGGCAGCGCCCAATTCGATGAATTCATCGGACACAATAATGACCGCTTTCGTATCATCCAGTCCTTGGATGACGATATCAATCGTTTTGGAAGCAATATAATACGTTAAAATGGAATACATCGCGTGTTCCCAGCCAAGGACAAATCCGGCCCATAAAAAGATGAAGATATTGACGAACATTACAAATTCACCAACTGAAAAAGGCAATTTGCGCGTTAGTAGAATACCCAGGATTTCCGTGCCGTCCAGCGCTCCGCCGTTCCGGATCACGAGGCCCACTCCGGCACCAAGGATCAGGCCGCCAAATACCGTGGCAAGCAACGGATCATCGACCACACCTGGAATCGGATGCAATGGAAATTCAATAATCGCCAACGCTACAATTGCGAAAATGGAGGAGATAAAAAAGTTCTTCCCAATATGCTTGTACCCGAAGAAAAGAAAGGGCAAGTTGATTACGACCATTAAAATACCAAATGGAATCGGAGTCAGATAGTCTAAAATCAGCGAAATGCCGATAATGCCGCCGTCAATAATCGAATTGGGCACTAAAAAAAGTTCAATGGAAACGGCAGCCATCGTGGCGCCCAGTAAAATCAGCAAAAAACGCATAACTAAATGCTTAAATGTCTCTTTTTTATGTTCTTTGACCATCAAATCTCTCCCAAAAATCAAACACTGGATTTTTTTCTCCTTTTTATTTTACGCTTTTCTCCTCCATTTGTCTTGATAGACTCCTAATTCCTTTAGCATACTTATAAAAAAATGATAAACTGGGGTGTAGGGAGCGATGAACAATGAACGGAATTGAATTAGACCATTATTATATGGGCCTCGCAATCGAAGAAGCTGAAAAAGCCGCCGCCAAGGGAGAAGTGCCGATTGGCGCCGTCATCGTGCAGGACGGGCACGTGATTGCACGGGCTCATAACCTGCGGGAAACCACCCAAAATGCGGTGACCCATGCGGAACTGCTGGCCATCCAGGAAGCCTGCCAGACCATCAGCAATTGGCGGCTGGAAAACACAAGCCTTTACGTTACGTTAGAGCCTTGTCCAATGTGCGCCGGCGCAATTCTGCAATCCCGCATTCCGCGTGTCGTTTACGGGGCCCGTGATATCAAGGCCGGCAGTGTGGATTCCTTATACCGGCTGCTGAACGATGAACGCTTTAACCATCAATGCGAAGTCACCGAAAATGTCATGGCCGAAGAATGCGGCGGTTTGCTGACCCAGTTTTTCCGGACGCTACGGGAAAACAAAAAGAAAAAAAAGCGGGAGCTCCTATAGGGCTGCCGCTTTTTCTTCGTTTAAAAACTGCTTGATGAGCATATTGAGAATATGCGCCTGCTCGTGATGGACCCAGTGCGTCGCTTCCCCCACAAACACCAATTCTCCGTCCTCGCAAAAGTCCAGGCTTTCCTTCGCCAGTTCTGTCGACAGGAACTGATCGCCCACGCCCCAAATAATCCGCACCGGCAACCCAATTTTCTGTACCGGCACTTGCAGAACATTGCCGCGGCGGATCGCCCGGTACCAGTTCAGCATCGCCGTCAGTGCACCGGGCTGGTCCCATGCTTCCCGGTAAGCGGCGAGTTCTTCCTCAGAAAATGTATCTGGCATGCTTGTCGATACCAAACTCCCGACCATCGTCTTGAAATAATCCGCCGCCAGCATTTTTTCCGGCAGGTCCGGCAATTGGAAAAAGGCGATATACGAACTCCTCGCCCATTGCAGCGGATTGCGCTTCATGACCCTTGGCATCGCTTTGGGATGCGGAATGTTCACCACAATCAGCTTGTCCACATAGGCCGGCTTTGTTGCTGCCAAATGCCAGGCCACTGCTCCTCCCCAGTCGTGCCCGATGACGGTGGCGCTCGTCTTGCCAAAATGGCCGATCAACCCGACAATGTCATCCCGCAGCAAATCCAAGGTATAACTTCCGATGTCCTGCGGCTTATCGCTCAGATTGTAGCCCCGCTGGTCCGGCACGGCAACGCGGTAGCCCAGTTCCGTGAGCGGTTCAATCTGCTTTTTCCAGCCAAACCAGAATTCCGGGAACCCGTGCAGCAAAACAACAAGCGGCCCGTCTTCCGGCCCTGCAACTGCCGTATGCAACGTGATGCCGTTCGTTTGAATGTACTGAAATGATAGATTTTCCATTCCATCAACACCTCTCCTTGCTATTTACCAGTCTTTACCCGTTTCCATAAAAAATTAAAAACCCAAGAGCCATAAGCTCTTGGGTCTATCCGTTTACTTGATCAAGTCTTTGCCGCCCATATACGGACGCAATACTTCAGGGATGACGATGGTGCCGTCTTCCTGCTGGCAGTTTTCCAGCAAAGCGGCCACTGTGCGGCCGATTGCCAGTCCGCTGCCGTTTAAGGTATGGACAAATTCCGGCTTGCCGTTCGCTTCGCGGCGGAATTTGATGTTGGCGCGACGTGCCTGGAAATCTTCAAAATTACTGCAAGAAGAAATCTCACGGTACATGTCCTGGCTCGGAATCCAAACTTCGATGTCGTATTTCTTCGCAGCGGTAAAGCCAAGGTCCGCTGTGCACATTTTCAGGACGCGGTAAGGAAGCCCTAATAGCTGCAGCACTTTTTCGGCATGTCCGGTCAATTTCTCCAGTTCATCATATGAATCTTCCGGCTTTACAAAGCGCACCAGCTCGACTTTATTGAATTGGTGCTGTCGGATTAACCCACGTGTGTCCCGGCCCGCAGAACCCGCTTCAGAGCGGAAATTCGCGCTGTATGAAGCGAATGCCTGCGGAAGCATATCCGCTGACAGGATTTCATCGCGGTAGAAGTTCGTCACCGGCACTTCAGAAGTCGGGATCAGGAAATAATCTTCTTTCTCGATCAGGAATGCGTCTTCTTCAAATTTCGGCAACTGGCCTGTGCCCGTCAAGCTTTCGCGGTTGACCATGTAAGGCGGCAGGATTTCCTGGTAGCCATGCTCTTCCTGGTGCAAATCCATCATGAAGTTGATAAGCGCCCGTTCGAGGCGGGCTCCAAGGCCGCGGTAGAAAACGAAACGGCTGCCTGTTACTTTTGCTGCCCGTTCAAAATCGATGATGTTTAAGTCCGTGCCAAGATCCCAATGCGGTTTGGCTTCAAATGTGAATTCCGGCTTTTCTCCCCAAGTCCGGATTTCAACGTTGTCGTCTTCAGACTCGCCGACCGGCACGCTGTCATGCGGAATGTTCGGTACACGCATCATGATGTAGTTCAAACGCTCTTCCACTTCGCGCAATTCATCGTCAATCGCTTTGATCTGTTCGCCGACTTCGCGCATTTTGGCAATGGCTTCATCTGCATTTTCTTTATTGCGCTTCATCACCGCGATGTTTTGCGATGCCTCGTTGCGTTCAGCTTTCAATTTCTCTGTTTGTGCAATCAATTCACGGCGTTTGGCATCCACCGCTTCAAAATCGTCCAGCACGGAAATATCTTCCCCGCGTTTCGCGAGCTTCGTTTTTACTTCTTCAAAATTGGCACGTACGTGTTTAATGTCTAACATACCGGTTCCTCCTCAAAATAAAATAGTGATCAATAGAAAAAAGGCAACAAAAATAGCCCTCGTCCCCTGGTAAAGGGACGAGAGCTACCCGCGTTGCCACCCTGATTGATCGGCTAAAAAGCCCGATCCTCTTCATTACATAACGGCCTTTAAACCGGCAATGGCTTATGTCGCCATGCAACTCAGGAGTGGATTCACACGCGCTTTTCACCGGTTCGCACCAACCACCGGCTCTCTTTGGAAAAACAACGCATTACTATTCCCCATCAACGTTTCTACTTTTAAATTAATCATACTTTACTATAAACGGAGCTTTTTGGCAAGGAAATGCCAGTTTCAGAGGGAATCATGCTCAAAAAATAAGCCGTAATGCGGTGGTCATCGGTCAATTCCGGATGAAACGAACAGCCGAGAAACTGGCTGCTTCTTGCCATGACGATTTTTCCGCCGTGCTCGCTCAATACCTCAATCCCAGGACCTGCACTGACAATATGCGGCGCCCGGATAAAGACCGCTTCAAACGGAGTTTCTATCCCTTTTATGGACAACGGAGCTTCAAAGCTTTCGGCTTGGCGGCCGAATGAATTGCGTTCCACTATAATATCCATCACGCCAAGATGCGCCTCGGGGTAACCGGCGATTTCCTTTGCCAAAAGAATTAACCCCGCACAGGTGCCAAACATTGGCTTGCCGCTTTCTGCAAATTTGCGAAGCGGATCGATCAACCCGTAGCGGTCGATCAACCGGCGCATCGTGGTGCTTTCCCCGCCCGGCAAAATCAAGGCATCCAAATCTTCCAAGTCGCTTGGCCATTTGACCAGCACTGCTTTTGCACCGCATGCTTCAAGAGACTGCGCATGTTCTCTTACCGCTCCCTGCAATGCCAGAACACCGACTCGTTTCATCTTACCAGCCCCGTTCCTGCATGCGTTCACCTGCGGCAATCGTGGAAATTTCAATGCCTTTCATGGCGATGCCGAGGTCTTTTGACAGTTCGGCAATCAATTTATAATCCTGGTAATGCGTTGTTGCTTCCACAATGGCACGCGCGAACCGTTCCGGATGTTCCGATTTGAAGATGCCGGACCCGACAAATACGCCATCTGCTCCCAGTTCCATCATCAAGGCCGCATCTGCAGGCGTTGCCACACCGCCCGCTGCAAAGTTGACGACCGGCAAGCGGCCAAGGCGCTTCACTTCTTTCAGGAATTCATACGATGCGCCTAAGTTGCGTGCTTCGGTCATCAATTCATCATCGCTGAGCGTAACGACTTTTCGCACTTCTGCATTCACTTGGCGCAAGTGCCGGACCGCTTCGACGATATTGCCGGTCCCTGGTTCTCCTTTTGTGCGAAGCATCGAAGCCCCTTCCCCAATGCGCCGGGCTGCTTCGCCTAAATTGCGGCAGCCGCAGACAAATGGCACCGTATAGGCATCCTTCAATAAGTGGAATTCTTCGTCCGCCGGTGTCAGCACTTCACTTTCATCTATGTAATCGACACCCATCGCTTCTAGTACACGCGCTTCCACAATATGGCCAATCCGCGCTTTGGCCATTACCGGAATGGATACAGCTTTCATCACTTCTTCTGTAATGCGCGGGTCTGCCATACGCGCTACGCCGCCGTCTCTTCGAATATCCGAAGGCACGCGTTCAAGCGCCATAACCGCTGTTGCGCCCGCTGCTTCTGCAATGCGCGCCTGTTCTGCATTCACCACATCCATGATGACGCCGCCTTTTTGCATTTCCGCCATTCCGCGTTTGACTCGATCCGTTCCGTATTTACTCATTAAAATTCCCCCTTTTCTTGATATTGTCAGTATAATAGAGATTGACCATATAGAAATACTCAGATTCCTATTAATTCATAAGGTCAGTTAGGAGAATCTATCATGGATATGCTAATGTTCCAGCTGCAGCGAAGCACTTCAACGCCTTTATACAAACAGCTTTACCGGGAAATTAAACAAGCCATTGTTGACGGCAAAATTTCCGTCGATACCAAACTGCCCAGCAAACGAAAACTGGCGGAGTTTCTGGATATCAGCCAGACCACAGTTGAACTGGCTTATGGCCAGCTGGTTGCAGAAGGGTTTATTGAATCGAGGGCCCGCAAAGGGTTTTACGCGCAGCCGGTGGAAGAAGTGGCTTATTTGGATGTGCCGCAAGAGGAACCCTTGGCGCCGGAACGTCTAGAATACCGCTATGATTTTAATCCGGCAGCCATCGATTCCCGTTCTTTTCCTTTTTCAACGTGGCGCAAGCTGTCCAAAGACCTTCTCGATGAATCCAACCATGAATTGCTGTTGAGCGGGCATCCGCAAGGCGATGAAACCCTGCGCCAGGAAATTTCCCGCTACTTGTTCCAGTCACGGGGCGTGGTATGCGAAGCCGATCAAATCATTATCGGCTCCGGAACGGAACAGTTGATGCCTTTGTTGATTCGCTTGCTTGATAAAACCATTGTGTTCGGCTTTGAAAATCCGGGATATGCGCTGACGCATACCATCTTTGCCCACCATGACCGGAAAGCCGTACCCATCAGCATCGAAACAGATGGCATCAATGTCGGAGAACTTGAAGCGTCGGAAGTGGATATTGCTTATGTCACACCTTCCCATCAATTTCCGACAGGCGCCGTGCTCAGTGCCACCAAACGGGCTCAACTCCTAAACTGGGCAGCAGCCAAGCCTGAACGCTACATCATTGAAGACGATTACGACAGCGAATTCCGCTACACAAGTCGGCCAATCCCGGCACTCCAGAGCATGGATGTCAGCGGACGGGTTATTTACATCAGTACGTTTTCCAAGTCGCTGATGCCTTCTTTGCGGATTGCCTATATGGTTTTGCCGAAAAGGCTGATGCGTGCTTACCGCCAGACCTTCCTTCATTATTCATCATCTGTGCCAAGGATTGACCAGCAGCTTGTCAGCGCGTTTATGAAAGAAGGGCATTTTTCACGCCACTTAAACCGGATGCGCAAACTGTACAAGAAAAAACTTGAACACTTAACAGCCGTTCTGCATGTATTTGCACCTCAGGTCTCGGTTTCCGGCCAGCAAGCCGGCATGCACATTGTGCTGACCGTCCAGACTGCTTTAACGGAAAACGAGCTTATTGAACGCGCTAAAAGCGCCGGAATCCGGGTATTTGGCCTGGGATCTTACGACGTCGAAGGAAAAACGGTCTCGCCTCCCAAAATCGTTTTGGGATTCGGCGGATTGACCGAACAAGAAATTGAATCAGGAATCATGAATTTAATGGCGTGCTGGGAAATTGGCGCACAAAAAAGCAGCTCATCTGAATAGATGAACTGCTTTTCTTTAGAATAATCCTTTTACAAAATCAAGGGCGCCTGACCACATACTGGAGACGAAGTTGCCAACAGCCTGGACAGACAGCGAGAACCAATTGGCTCGTGCCACTTTTTCGGTTGTCACAACTTCAGCATCGCTTTTTGAGCCATCCAAGTAGCCGTAGTCTTCGCCTTCTGTTTTGACAATATTAACGGTACCAACCACTTCTCCCTTGCCGATTCCCGCTTCAATCTTGCCATCGGGCACGACAGACTCATCGAGGACCAGTTCCGGTTGATAGTTTTCTTTGTCGCTTGTCTGAATCATCATCGTAATCGGCTCTTTCACGGCGATTGATACAGCTTTTTCTTCCCCTTTGGTTACCGGCAAGGTTTCTTGTCCTTTGATCTGGTAACCGCCGGGAATGACCTCTTCTTTCGTGAATTGGCCAAAGCCGAAGTCGAACAGAACCCGTGTCTGGTCAAAACGTGCTTTGTAGGAACCCACACCCTTTTCATCGACCGCTTTCATCACAACAGCAATCAGCCGCGTCCCATCACGCTTGGCCGTACCGGCAAAGCTGTGTCCGGCAAAATCCGTACTGCCGGTTTTCAAGCCATCCACGCCTTCGTATTCAAAAGCCAATCCTGGAAGCATTGAATTCCAGTTCAGCATATTGATCGCATCTGCTGTTCCCGGACGGAACATCTTATTTGGAATTTTTGTAGTTTCCAACACTTCCGGATAATCGTCCAGCAGCGCCTTTGTCAATTTTGCAACGGCCTTTGCGGACATGACGTTTTCATCATTCGCGCCTGTGCTTTTCGGGTGCATCCCCATCAACAAGGAGTTGCTCAATCCCGTTGAATTGACCAATTTGGCGCCGGCCAATCCCAGCTCTTCCGCTTTTTCATTCATCAGGCGGACGAATTCCTCTTCCGTCCCAGCGATCGTTTCAGCAATGCCGATTGTCGCCGCATTCGCAGAATAAATCGCCATCGCTTCATACAATTCCTGAATCGTATAAGCTTCTCCTTTTCTTAAAGGCACGTTGCTCAAGCGCATATCCTGTGAAATTTCGTAAGCGTAATCTGTTACCGTATATTCCTGGTCCCACGATACACGGCCGTCTTCAATCGCTTCAAACAATAAATACTCGGTCATCATTTTTGTCATGCTCGCAATCCCTAACGTAGCGTCTGCGTTTTGTGCATATAATATTTTTCCGGAATCAGCATCTACCAAAATGGCAGCATCCGCCAGTATATTTAAAGAATCTGCCGCTTTTGCCTGCTGAGGCATACCAACAGTCAGCAGCACAGCCAAAACAATTGTTAATTTCAACACAATTCTCACGTATTTCAATACCTCCATCTGTAAGTTTCCCCATATAATTCTATCATATTCTGTACCTCCCTAAACCAAAACATGAAAAAAGCACTCTTTGCATCTACGGATAGACGCAAAGAGTGCTTTAGGCAAATCTTATGAAATAGAATAGTTAGGAGACTCTTTTGTAATTTGGACATCGTGCGGATGGCTTTCGCGAAGGCCAGCGCCAGTCATGCGGATAAATTGCGCTTCATCACGCAAAGTCTGCAGATCCGGAGTTCCGCAATAACCCATTCCTGCACGAATGCCGCCAAGCAATTGATGAATCGTATCAGCAAGCGGCCCTTTGTATGGCAAGCGCCCTTCAATGCCTTCCGGTACCAGTTTTTTCGCATCATCCTGGAAATAACGGTCTTTTGATCCTTTTTCCATAGCTGCGATTGAACCCATGCCGCGGTAATTTTTAAATTGGCGCCCCTGGAAGATTTCGGTTTCTCCTGGGCTTTCCGTCGTACCAGCAAGAAGGCTTCCGAGCATGACCACATGCCCGCCGGCTGCCAATGCTTTAATGATATCGCCGGAATACTTGATGCCGCCGTCTGCAATAATTGTTTTGCCGTGTTGGCGTGCTTCTGTGGCACAATCGTAAACAGCCGTGATTTGTGGAACCCCAACACCGGCAACAACTCGAGTCGTACAAATCGAACCAGGTCCGATTCCTACTTTGACAACGTCCGCTCCAGCATCGATCAATGCTTTTGTGCCTTCTGCAGTGGCTACATTTCCTGCGATGATTGCCAATTCAGGGTATGTCGCACGAATTTGGCTAACGGAATCCAAAACCCCTTTGGAATGGCCATGTGCCGTATCAAGAACAATTACGTCCACACCCGCTTTAACCAATTGCTCCACTCGCTTCATTGTATCTGAAGTCACTCCGACTGCCGCGCCTGCAAGCAATCGTCCGTGGCTGTCTTTTGCAGCATTCGGGAACTCGATGACTTTTTCGATATCTTTAATGGTAATTAACCCTTTTAATATCCCTTGATCATCAACAATTGGGAGTTTCTCAATTTTATATTGCTGAAGAATTTTTTCGGCCTCTTCGAGCGTAGTTCCTACTGAAGCTGTAACCAATTCCTCTTTCGTCATCACTTCATCGATTTTCAATGAATAGTCCTGGATGAAGCGCAAGTCACGGTTCGTAATGATTCCGACCAATTTTTGTTCTTCTTCATTGTTGACAATTGGAACACCTGAGATGCGGTATTTCCCCATAAGATGTTCAGCATCATACACTTGGTGTGTAGGCGTTAAGAAGAAAGGATCCGTAATAACGCCGTTCTCTGAACGTTTTACAGTCGTTACTTGCTCTGCCTGTTCTTCGATGCTCATGTTCTTGTGGATGATTCCCAGTCCGCCTTGGCGAGCCATTGAAATCGCCATTTTTGCTTCGGTAACAGTATCCATGCCCGCACTGATAATAGGAATGTTCAATTTAATAGCCGGAGTTAACTCCACTGACAAATTGATATCCTTTGGCAGCACTTCCGATTGTGCTGGTACAAGCAATACATCATCAAACGTTAAACCTTCTTTAACAAATTTCGATTCCCACATTATGGATACGCCTCCTGCTTCCTTTTGAATATTATTGTAAGGTTATCAGCGCGGCTAAACAGTGTCAAGAAAACGGGAATAAGAAAAAGTATTCAGAATTATCGTTCAGGTAATTTTTGATTGATGAAGAGTCCCGCAGAATTTCATATAGCGCTGCCGTTTGATCGTCTTAACGGTTCTACTGCCCGTTCTTTTTATTTCTTTTAGCATATTTTCAAGAAATATACAATTGGTTCGACTATGTAATAACCGGTACTACTGGTCTCTTTTTGATGCAAGTATATTCGTAAATAAGCACAAAAAAGCCGCCGCCGGAAATACCGGCAACGGCTTTTTTTCTTGGCCCAGCAATGTCCTACTCTCACAGGGGGAAACCCCCAACTACCATCGGCGCAAAAGAGCTTAACTTCCGTGTTCGGGATGGGAACGGGTGTGGCCTCTTTGCCATCATCACTGGACTATTTTTCTTGAGTGCTTGCGCCCTCAAAACTGGATATGCGACAGTTGAAAACAACGTGTTTGGTTAAGTCCTCGATCGATTAGTATTCGTCAGCTGCACGCGTCGCCGCGCTTCCACCCCGAACCTATCTACCTCATCGTCTTTGAGGGATCTTACTTGCTTGCGCAATGGGAAATCTCATCTTGAGGGGGGCTTCGTGCTTAGATGCTTTCAGCACTTATCCCGGCCACACATAGCTACCCAGCGATGCCCCTGGCGGAACAACTGGTACACCAGCGGTGTGTCCATCCCGGTCCTCTCGTACTAAGGACAGCTCCTCTCAAATTTCCTGCGCCCGCGACGGATAGGGACCGAACTGTCTCACGACGTTCTGAACCCAGCTCGCGTACCGCTTTAATGGGCGAACAGCCCAACCCTTGGGACCGACTACAGCCCCAGGATGC
>NZ_FNDC01000028.1 GCF_900099655.1 Planococcus glaciei | reverse complement strand
CCTCGAATCGTGGATTCGAAGAAGGCTCCGCATGTGCATATGGAAAGATTGGAAGAAGCCGAGTACGAAAGTGAGAAAACTCATCGGGTTGAGTATCCCGAAAGGGAAGGCTTATGAATGGGGCAACTCGCGAAAGAGCTACTGGCGAATTTCAAAAAGTCCCGTATTGCACAGAGCCCTCGGAAACTCCTACTGGAGTTCCCAAGGGCTCAAAAGTCTGGTTGCACGTTATGAAACTTTGCGTCATCCATCTTAATTGAACCGCCGTATACCGAACGGTACGTACGGTGGTGTGAGAGGTCGGGAGTTAATCACTCCCTCCTACTCGATTTAATGCAATTGCATGCGCGTTTTTGGCTTGAATCGACCAAGCAGGATCTCGCCAAGCGGAATGGTTTTGGGAATGGCGATTGACAGCATAATCGGGACCAATAAACCAAGCGCCGTATAAGTGAACAAATTGAATGGCAGGAAATCCTCAACCAGGAAACCGATAAAGATATGCAGGTACATGATCGAGATTGAATGCTCTTCAATTTTCACCAGCCACGGGAAAGTGGCTTTGGCAGCGAGCAGTTGAAAGAAGCCAACCACGAGCAGCGTAAAGGCAAGCGGAATGACCAAGTCGAGCAGGAAATGGTCGTAGCGCAGAAACTTCATGCTTAAGTGATAGTCGATCCAACCGGCACGGTCAGCCGACACAGCCACAAGCGCAACGGCTGCAGCCGCCGCAATGGCATATTTCGGAATGTTCATCCAGAAGGACTTCAAGTAATAGCCGATGGCGTAGTAGACAACGGCCAGCAGTGCAACGTCCAAATTCCAAAGCATGGGAATCTGCATGGAAGCTGCATCCGGCTCACTTGCCAGGCTCATCGCAAAAGTTCCTTCGAGTTGGGCCAGGATGTAGCAGCCTGTCAACATCATCAATTGGATGGAACGCTTAAAGCGCGTAATCCATAAAAACAATAGATAGGTTGCAAACATCACCGTTACAAACCAGAAAACCCCGTGTTCACCGCGGAGAAAACGGCCGCCGACAGCCAGTTCAATCAGGTCCTGTCTCAGAAACGCCGCAGTAAATGTGCCTTCGCCGATCGCCATGCCGTATTTAATGGACGTCAGCAGCAATAAAAAGAATATGTATGGGACCAATAATTGCATAAAGCGTTTTTGAATGGCCGGCTTTAATTGCTGATTGTCAGTGATCGGCTTAAAGAACAAGCCGCTCAACAAAAAGAATGCTGGCATGTGGAACCAATAAATGTACTTAACGAGCGGAAACTCTGTGGGCATTGGACCGGAAAAATGGCCGATAACCACTAAAATCATCAAAAACCCTTTTGTAATATCCACCCAAGTTAAACGTTGTTTTGCCAAGACCATGACCTCCGAATAAAAAACTAACCCGTTTAGTATATCCCAACCTTAAGCCATATAAACGGTTGATACAGAACGGTAAAAAAACGGTCAATTCTGTCATCATATGTTAGGATGAAAATAATACTAGAAAGGTTGGTGGAATATGAATATTTCCCTGTCTATTGAATCATTTCCGCTGGATTCACAAACAATTAACGACATGAAAAAATTACTGGCTATATTTCAGAAAGATTACAGCGTCGTGCTCCAAGAGCCGGTGTGGGATCAGCCGCATACCCGCGGATTTGCCGTTGTTGCGTATACCGATGAAGGGGAATTGATTGGATTTGCGACTTCTGTTGACATCATCGGCCTTCACCATTACGAATGGTCGGCAGTTGTCCATCCGGATTACCGCAGGCAGTCCATTGGATCCGCACTTGCTGAAGGCATTCATCACGGGCACACGCAGCGCGAAGCCGAAAGCGAATTGGCAGCTTTTATTGAAGATCAGGAAGCAGCAGGATTTCTTGCGAGTTTGGGCTATAGCGAAGACTTCAAGGAAATCCAGCTGGGCGTAGCGGCACTGGAAACCGTGGATTTGCCTGAAGGCGTATCGGTCACGCAGTTTAATGAAGAACGGGAAGAACTGGAGTCGCTTTTACGGGCAGCTTTTGACGAAGAAGTAATCCCGGTAATGGCGCATAACTTGGAAGAAGCGGGCAGAGATGTCTGGTTGATGAAAAAAGACGGAAAACTAGTGGCGACAGCAACCTTGGTTGCAGAAGAAGATGCGCTTTGGGTAACCGCGTTTGCCGTCCATCCTGAAGAACAGGGAAAAGGATACGGCCAGGCCTTTTTGGCATGGAGCCGGAATCTGGCGCATCAACAAGGCAAACAGCAAGTGCTGCTTGATGTCGAGACGGATAACAATGCACTAGGTGTCTACACAAAAGCCGGTTTTCAGCCCATCAATACCGTCGCTTATTGGAAACGGATTTAATCCATCCAACAAAAAAACCATCTGCTGAGGCAGATGGCAAGTGGTGGAGTCAGTTTCCTTTTCCTTTAAATTCTTTTTCCGTGCCGTCGGAGAACCGGACGTCTATTTCAATCGTTTTGTAGCCTGCTTCAATGCCGAAGCCGCCTACCACTGATTCGATGGCTTCTTCATCAGTCATATCCGAAGTTAAGTCAAGGGTCTGGAAAACAGGTTCGATTTCATCCATAGCTTCATCTCCGGCTAAATTCTGATTCTCTAATTTGTTTTCATAGCTGGCTTCTATATTATCGCGGTCTTCTTCATAGCTGATATCAATGGCGTCATCCTGGTCCGGGTAATCCACATCTACACTAAACTCGGTGAAGCCGAATGTATCGCCGCCGATGCTTTCCTCATCAGTTCCGCCGCCAGGGGAGGCATCGCCCGAACCGGGTGCTGGATCTGTTTGAGATTCGTTGCCGACAGGTTCGTTTACTTCATCGCTTTCGCCGCAGGCTGACAGAGCGAGTGTGGAAGAAAGCATCAATGCTGTCAGGACAGATGTTTTTTTGAAGGTCATGGAAGTCATCCTTTCACGATTAAATTAGTTAAATTCTGTATTCCCGAATTCCCTGTTTTTAATCGTTCCATGGAGCTGAGCGGAGTTAGAAAAAGACGAGTCCGAATGGAGCAGTGATCATGAAAGATTACACCAACGGCCAGAACATTGCAGCAGCTTCTGAAAAAGAAATCCATACAGATTTCGAGAAAAATATGACATACGGAGAGTATTTGCAGCTGGATAAGTTGCTCTCTGCCCAAATCCCGGCAAGCGGCCAGCATGATGAAACCTTGTTCATCATTATTCATCAGGTCTCTGAATTGTGGATGAAGCTGATTTTGCACGAAATGCAATCAGCGATCAACTGCATCAACGGGGACGATCTGCAGCCGGCGTTTAAGCAATTAGCCCGGGTTTCAAGAATCCAATCGCAGATTATTCAAGGGTGGGACGTGCTGGCAACCATGACTCCAACCGATTATTTGAAGTTCCGGAACTCCCTCGGAAATGCGAGCGGCTTTCAATCTTATCAATACCGCATGATTGAGTTCACTTTAGGGTATAAAACAAAACATGTACTAAAAATTTATGAAAAAGAAAAAGAGCTCCATCAGCAGCTTCTTTCAGCATTCCAAAAGCCCGGCCTTTATGACGCCGCTATTCAAAAGCTGGCCAGAAGCGGCTTTGGGATAGATCCGGAACTGCTGGACCGGGACGTTACCATGGTTTACGAAAGCAATGACAGTGTGAAACAAGCATGGAAAGCCGTATATCAGGATGCGGATTCCCATTGGGAGCTGTATCAGTTGGCAGAAAAGCTGGTTGACATTGAAGACTCCCTGCAGCAATGGCGGTTCCGCCACATGAAAACCGTTGAACGCATCATCGGCTTCAGGCAGGGAACCGGCGGCTCATCAGGGGTCCATTATTTGAAAAAAGTGCTGGACCATTATTTTTTCCCGGAACTTTGGGAACTGCGGACAGAGATTTAGGAGGATAAGACATGAAGATTTATGCGCACAGAGGGTGTTCAGGTACCTACCCGGAAAATACACTGGCTGCTTTTCAGGCAGCCGCAAAGTTGCCGATTGACGGCGTCGAAGTAGATGTTCAATTGACAAAGGACGGCAAAATGGTCGTCATCCACGATGAAAAAATCAACCGGACAACGGACGGGAAAGGCTATGTCAAAGACAAAACGCTCGATGAACTGCAAACTTATGACTGCGGTTCCTGGTTTTCAGATGAATGGAGCGGGGAACGCATTCCTACTCTTGACGAAGTCATGGACGTATTTCAGGATACCGCTCACCGGTTGAATATTGAAATCAAATCTGACATTTTCCCATATGATGGATTGGTGGATAAAGTCATCAACCTGGCGACGAAAAAAGGAATGCTGGACCGGTTGCTTATTTCCTCCTTTAATCATGAAGATGTCCAGAAAGTTTGCCTGGATACGGATTTAGACTCCGCTATTATCACGTCTCAAATTTATGTGGATATTTATGATTACGCACGCGTCATCGGGACGAATCGGCTTCACGTTTCCTTGCCTTCCGCTTTTCGCAAAATGACGACGAATGCATTGCAGAAAGGGGCGATTGTCTATGTCTGGACAGTCAACAGCCTCGAATATGCCCAGGAACTCCAGAAAATCGGCGTTCACGGCATTTTCACCGATTACCCTGAAAGAATGCTGAACGAATTAAAATAAAAAGAGGCGCAATGGTGCTGTACTCCGTAAAGTGAGAGTGAAAAAATCTCGCTTTATGAAGAGCTGCCATTGTGCCTCTTTTTACCATTTTGCGTAATGTTCTTCAATTGCTCCGAGCACTTCGAGAATTTTTACTTTTTTGCCATCTGGATGCCGGACATAGCCGTTATAATAGCCGAACAGCTGATGGACTTCGGACTTCACCAATTTCATATCACTGATGGAAACACGTTCGAAAAACGGCGTAAAGGTTAATTTCACATCATCGGAAAATTTAGTATGAATCAGCCATGGTTCCTTATAATTTTCCCGATTGTAATGAAACAATACGTCTTCATGGATTTTGGTCATTTTTCCGTTGACGAAGAATGCATTTTCCGTCATGCCGGTGCCATCTGTCCATTTGCCGCCAAAATTAAGCCCGATTGATCGTCCAAGCGAGCGCTGCGAAGCCATCGCCCAGTTCCAGGAAGATTCCCGGGGCCACACGCCCCGTCCGTAGTCCAAGACTGCAAAACTGTATTCAGGTTCGAATTCAAATTGCTGATTGCCGATCTTTACCGTCCCTGAAGTAGGCAATGACAGATGCTTTCCGGTGAATTGAAAAGTTTGCCGGTTCCAGGGAATGACTACGTTGAGCGAATCATACGTTTCAGGATGCTGGATAGTGAAAGAAGCATGAAGTGCTTCACCGTCAAAATCTTCTACATCTACTTGAAGCCGGGTCTTGTGCTGTTGATGGTCAATTTGAATGGCCATATCACCGTGGTGAAAATGACAAGTGCCGAGCACTTTATCCGATAATTTCAACTGGCGGGTAAAAGGAACGACAATGGTTTTTTCATGAAACCGCTGCGTTTCGTAATTTAACATGTAAACAAAGCAGACCGTCGCATAATCCAGGTGGCTAATTGTGGCGGAAAACAAGATCTCCTCACCAAAAACACACCAGTAATTCCACTTCTTCTTTCTCATGAAATTGCCGCGCAGGTTGCTGACGACGATGGGTTGGCGTGCATATCCGATGGCGCCCGGATTTAATTGGCCTTTTGCATCACAAAGCATTACGTTTTCTGTAAGTTCCCGTTCTACATGTTGCATTAAATCCACCTCGCTCATCATTCTACTTCCATTTTAGCAGAACAACTACTTGTAAAACTTGTATAAGAACATGGGGAAGGGCAAGCCGAATTCCACTGATTCTTTAAGGCTATTACTTTACCGGCCTTCTCCACATCAATGCAATGGTGCCTTCACCGGCATGGACGGCAAGCGAAGAACTTAAATCACCGATTTGTACCTGGGCGCGCGGATTAAACTTTAAAATCTCCTGCTTGAAGCTTTCCGCTTCCGCGTGCACATTGCCGTGCATAAGCTGGAACGTATCGATGCCATATTTTTCATGGTCCGCTTTGGCGTGGTCAATCAAATACTGAACCGCTTTTTTGTGGGATCGCACTTTGTCGATTGGCACCAATTCTCCTTCAGCGCTAATTTGGACGATCGGTTTTACTTTCAAGAGACTTCCTAAATAATACTGGGCACCGCTCATGCGGCCGCCTTTATACAATTGGGATAAATTGCCGATTAAAATGTAATTCCGGAAGTTTTTCGTTTCCAGTTCGAGCTGTGCGGCGATGTCTTCTGCTGCCATACCGCCTGCAGCGAGAGTCATGCCCCGTTCAATCAGCCCAGACAAACCATAGGACAATGCCAAAGAATCGACAGCAAAAACTTTAAAGCCGGTCATTTCGGCTCCTGCAGTTGATGAAGCAATCGTGCCGCTCAGTTTGGCCGATGCGTGGACTGCAATCGCACATTCATACTCTTCCTGCAGTTTTTCGTACAGCTCAGCAAATTTGCCGGCTGCGGGCTGAGAAGTCTTAGGGAATTCGGTCGCTTTTTTGATGCGTTCATACAGCTGCGAATTGCTTAAATCCACGCCATCAATAAATTCTTCCGTGCCGAAATGGATGTTAAGCGGCACAATGTAAACATCCGGGTGGGCTTTAAATTCTTCCGTGACGTATCCAGTTGTGTCCATTACCCATGCTATTGGTTTTTTCATTTTAGCCATCCTATCATAAAATTATTTTGAATACTTAAACTATAACACGTACAGAAACCCTTCGATAGACAATTGGGTGCAGAAAAAAGGCACATCTTGCCGCAGGTGTAAAATCTTTAGCCACTCTCACGTGTTTATTGTTTAGAAAAACGGTTTTGGAATGATTCCTGGATATCTGCCTGATGTTTGATGAGAATCAGGATTACGGCCAAACCAAGCGGCCAGTAGTCCATCCAGCCGCCAGTGAAAGCCAGGGCAGAGAAAAATACCGAATAGCTGATCAACATGGTCAATGTCGCACTTTTCAGGAGGGGAAAGAAAAGGGCGAAAGCCAGGAACATGACCAGAAAAAAGAACGGCGTTAATGACAAGCTGACACCGATAAACGTCGCAATGCCTTTGCCGCCGCGCCCTTTTAGCCAGAGGGGAAAAAGATGTCCGCAAATTACGGAAAGGCCGCCAATCGCCACCACCCATTCTTCGAACCCTGCATAGCGGCCAATCGCCACAACAACCGCCCCTTTAGCAGCGTCCCCTAAAAACGTCAGGACAAAAGCCGATTTGCCGATAACGGCTCCGGCATTCCGGGCACCAAGATTGCCGCTCCGTTCTTTGCGCAAATCGACGCCTTTCCATTTGCCGATCCACCACGCTGTTAAAATATTTCCAATCATATAAGCCGCAATCCAATAAATGACCATACTACGCCTCCAGGGAAAATGCTGTTGAGTTTATTTAACCAGTTTCCCTGCCAGAAAGAAACCCTATGCACCGTTCGAATCAACCGAAGCTAAATGGAGAAGCGAGTTGATTTTTTGCAAAGCGGGTATAGCAAGGAGAAAAAGGAGCGTGTACTGATGGAGGATTTGACGCAGGAAAAATATTTGGCTGCAGGCATCCCGCCCCAATCCCAGTCGAGAAAGCCTGGCCTGGAAAAAGTAATGGATCCCCAGCCGGTTTTCGATTTGAAGAGCCGCAAAGGAAGCGGCAAGCTGGCCGGCAAAGTGGCAGTGGTTACAGGCGGAGACAGCGGCATTGGTAAAGCGGCGGCTATCGGGTTTGCAAAAGAAGGGGCGCATGTGGCGATCATTTACTACGATGAGCATATCGATGCCGAGGCGACGAAGCATTTGATTGAAGAGCAAGATGTGCGCTGTACGCTTCATGCAGGCGATATCTCAGATGAAGTGTTCTGCAGAAAAGCCATTGAAGATGTCATCGAACTTCATGGCCAGCTCGATATTCTGGTCAATAACGCGGCATGGGCCAACCGTCAGGAAAGCATCTTGGATATTTCGGCAGAACAATTGCAGAAAACTTTCGCCATCAATATTTTTTCGATGTTTTATTTGACGAAAGCGGCGCTGCCGCATTTGAAAGTGGGCAGTTCCATTATCAACACGTCTTCAATTGATGCGTATGCAGGCCAAACCGGACAGGTGGACTATTCCACGACAAAAGGCGCCATTGTCGCATTTACGCGTGCCATGGCGAAGGAGCTTGCGCCCGACGGTGTCCGGGTGAACGGCATTGCTCCAGGCCCCATCTGGACGCCGCTCGTTGCATCGAGCCATTCAGAAAAAGAAGTGGCGGAATTCGGCAAGTCCACGCCGCTTGGCCGGCCCGGACAGCCGGTGGATTTAACGGGAAGCTTTGTGCTATTGGCTTCTGCTGACGGCGCCTATATGACAGGGCAATTCCTTCACATCAACGGCGGGGCTTACATGTCTTCGTAAATGGCCAGCTTGGAACACCATAAAGAAAAGGCCTTTCCAGCTACCGGAAAGGCCTTTCTCCATTGATTATAAGTTTGCTGCTTCGAACAGGTAATCGCTGATGACGCGAAGCCCTTTGTCGAAGTTTTCCAAGTGGAAATGTTCGTTCGGGGCATGGAAGTTCTCAGACGACAAGCCAAAGCCCATCAACACAACCGGCAAGCCAAGCACTTGGTCGAAGACAGCGACAATCGGCACCGAACCGCCCATGCGGGTAAAAGCAGTTTTGACATTGTAGACTTTTTCGTACGAACGCCCGGCAGCTTGAATGGCTGGATGGTCGTAAGGCGTCAAGAACGGCTGGCCTTTGTCAAAGTCAGAGATTTCGACAGTAACGCCTGCTGGTTTATTCGCTTCAACATGTGCGCGGAGCTTCGCGACAATATCGTCAGGATCCTGGTCCGGCACTAAGCGGCACGTGATTTTCGCGCTTGCTTCTGCTGGCAGGACGGTTTTGATGCCTTCGCCAGAAAAACCGCCGGTGATGCCGTTGATTTCGAGTGTCGGGCGAATCCATGTGCGTTCAACAAATGAATAGCCTTTCTCGCCGAAATCTTCTGTGATGCCCAAGTCCTGTTTTTCTTTTTCAAAATCAAATTCCAGAGCCGCAAATTCAGCACGCTCTTCGTCCGATACTTCCAGTACATCTTCGTAGAAGCCTTCTACTTGGATGACGCCTTCTTTATCGCGGAACGATTGGAGAATCTCAACGATGGCATGCAGCGGGTTCTGCACAGCACCGCCGTAGAGTCCGGAATGCAAATCGCCTTTTGGCCCTTTCACGTCAATCTGGACGCCGGCAAGGCCGCGCAGTCCGTAGCAGACTGCCGGACGTCCTGGCCCTTGCATGCCTGTATCGGAAATGACAATCAAATCAGCTTTCAGCTGTTCTTTGTTTTGTTCAACGTATTTTGGAAGTGTAGGGCTGCCGATTTCTTCTTCGCCTTCAACGATGAATTTGATGTTCACAGGAAGCTCGCCGTTCAATTGAAGCAAAGCTTCAACAGCTTTTACATGCATAAAGGTCTGTCCTTTATCATCGCTCGCTCCGCGTGCATACAATTTGTTGTCGCGGACTTGCGGATCAAAAGGAGGAGTCTCCCAAAGGTTCAGCGGATCGACCGGCTGAACGTCGTAATGGCCATAAACCAATACAGTCGGTTTGCCTTCGGCATGAAGCCAGTCGGCGTAAACGACAGGATGCCCTTCCGTTTCAAACACTTTCGCATTTTCCAGACCGGCTTTTTCCATGGCATCGCGCAGCCATTCGGCGCCTTTTCGAACATCATCTTTATGTTCGGACAATGAGCTGATGGAAGGGATCCGCAAGAATGCTTTCAATTCTTCCAAATGTTCTTCCCGGTGGTTCTTGAAATATTCGTCTATCATTTGTGCATTCATTTTATCCCTCAATTCCTATTTTTTAATTATGGAAAAATTATAACATAGGAGCTGAGTGTTTCGACAATTGGAAAATCGCTATGGTATAATCTTTCATACGGAAAGAGCTCGTAAAAAATTGTGTTTTATACACTGGAGGAACCAAATTTGTTTATTGCACTGGGAATTTGTTTATTCATGTCGTTTTTCTTCTCCGGAAGCGAAACGGCATTAACGGCTGTTAATAGGATGAAGGTCCATCTTCGCGCAGAACAAGGCGATGCAAAATCGCAACGTGTACAGAAGTTAATCGCGAAGCCGGACCGAATGATCACGACGATTTTAATCGGGAACAACATTGTAAACATCTTAATGCCGACGTTAGTAACGACGATCGCCCTCACAAGAGGCTGGGAAGTCGGGTTGGCAACTGCCATTCTGACAGTAATCATCATCATTTTTGGCGAAGTGCTGCCAAAAACAATTGCGGCAACTTTTGCTGACCGTATCGTTTATGTGGTAGCTCCGGCCATCAGTTTTTTTGTAGTTGTCTTAAAACCGCTTACATGGCTGCTGTCGCAGTTTACGAATATCTTTATCCGCATCATTTCCAAAGGAACAGTAAAAGAAGCGACATTGACGAAGGAAGAACTTCGTTCGATGGTGGACATTGCTTCTACTGAAGGGACATTCGAGGAAGAAGAATCAGAGCGGATCAAAGGCATACTGGATTTTCCGAACAAAGACGTATCGGATGTTATGTCCACCCACCGTACCGATACGGTAGGGATTGCCATCGATTCCACTTACGAGGACGTACGGGATTTGATCTTGGACTCTTCTTATACCCGCTATCCGGTTTATGAGGAAAGCCTGGATAATATTGTCGGTTTGTTTTACTCGAAAAAATTGATTGAGTGGTCGATGAACCCGAATTTGACCATCGAAGAGTTGATGGATGACAATCCGCTGTTCGTCGTCCAATCGGTAAGCGTCGAGAAAGTCTTTAAAATGATGTTGTCGAAGAAAAAACACATGGCAGTCATTTTGGATGAATACGGCGGTACGCTTGGCATTGTTACACATGAAGACATTATTGAAGAAATGATTGGCCAGGATATCGAAGACGAGACGGATGTGGAAGAAGACGAACTTGTCTTTGAGATGACGGATACACAATTGTCCTGCCATGGCCGCTTGGAAATCGAAGACGTCAATGACATGTTCAAAGTGGAAGTGCCAAACGACCATGATACGATTGCGGGCTTTGTCATGCAGCAATTGGGGCATGTGCCGGATGAAGGCGAAGAATTCACCTACGAGAATCTCCATGTCAAAGTGAACGAAATGGACCGCAACCGGATTATCCGCTTGACCATTACGAAACTGACAGAAGAAGAAATGATGGCAGACCCTGTATAATGCAGGGTCTTTCTTTTTGTTTTTTTCGCTTTGTAACTTGCCGATCGTGAGCAGGCGCTTCCGCTTTTCTTATTGTCTAGCTCCAGCGACCAGCCCCTCGAGACGCTTCAGACTGGTCTGCGATGGCAAAGTGCGCCATCACTGCCCAGTCCTCCAGCGCTTTTCGGAGCTGAACAAGGCACCTCC
>NZ_FNDC01000029.1 GCF_900099655.1 Planococcus glaciei | reverse complement strand
AAAGCCGGAATTTATCCGGCTGCCCCACCTGTAAAGTAGCTCACGTGGGGAATTTTATTCCGGCTATAATGGGGAAAATTAAACCGGCATTGACAAAGCATTCCAGCGCTTCTATTTCCGACAGCAAACTCACTTCTTTTTTGTCCATAAAACACCTCCTAATAGATAAAGTAAACCAGTCCCAAGGCTGTTTCAAACTATATTTTTAATGATTATTTTTGATCCTATTTCTTTAATTAAATTCGATGTTTGTCTGAAGATACATACTTGAGTTAATTGTTGCTGCGCTTTACTTGAGACAATCAAATACACTTGCAAAATAAGAAAATCACTTGTGGCAAATACCGGTTTACTTTCACCAATAAAAAAACCCCCGCAAAAAGCGGAGGTTTCCAATCGCTCACTCAAACGTAATACGAGCGACTGTGTCTTTATCCAATTTCTTGATCACTTCGATGATCAGCTTCACTGCATTTTCGTAGTCATCGCGGTGCAGGATGCCTGCGTGCGAATGAATGTAGCGGGTAGCGACGCCGATTGCAAGAGACGGAACGCCGTTTGCCGTCAAGTGAATCGACCCTGCGTCCGTTCCGCCGCCAGCGATGGTTTCGAACTGGTACGGGATGCCGGCTTCTTCTGCCGTATCAACCACAAGTTCGCGCAAGCCGCGGTGAGACACCATCGATGCATCGTATAACAGGATTTGCGGGCCAGCGCCCATTTTGCTGGTGGATTCCTGGGAAGTGATTCCCGGTGTATCGCCGGCAATGCCGACATCAACGGCGAAGCCGATATCCGGCTGGATGTAAGCTGCTGCTGTTTTCGCACCGCGAAGGCCGACTTCTTCCTGGACAGCTCCCACTCCGAAAACAATATTCGGGTGATCGACGCCTTTCAGACCTTTTAAAACATCAATGGCAATGGCACAGCCAATGCGGTTGTCCCAGGCTTTTGCCAAAAGCATTTTTTCGTTGTTCATGACGTGGAATTCGAAATACGGAGTGACCATATCTCCTGGAGCCACGCCCCATTCTTTCACTTCTTCGCGTGAAGAAGCACCGATATCGATGAACATGTCTTTGATTTCCACCGGTTTTTTGCGTGCTTCCGGCGAAAGGATATGCGGCGGCTTCGAACCGATGACGCCGATGACTTCTTTGCCGCTCCGCGTAGTGATGGTGACACGCTGTGCAAGCATTACCTGTGACCACCAGCCCCCGACTGTCTGGAATTTCAAGAAGCCTTTGTCATCGATTTGCGAAATCATAAAGCCGACTTCATCCAAGTGGCCAGCTACCATGATTTTCGGGCCGTCCGCTGCGCCTTCTTTGCGCGCGATCAAGCTGCCCAGACCATCCATTTCGACAGAATCAGCATATGGTGCTATGTATTTTTTCATGACTTCGCGTGATTGGCGCTCGTTTCCGGCAATGCCGTTCGCATCGGTCAATTCTTTGAGCATACCTAATGTTTCATCCATTTTCGTCATTAATTCGACCCCCTAAATAGTTGTACTCGTTTATTATAAATCAAAGACCGTACATTATCAAAAAATTTCCACTAGTAGCCTTCGTGTTGGCGGTCATAATTTTTCTGGTTCTTGCCGATGTACGCTTCCAGTACTTCGTCGTAAGTAAATCCGAGCGACGTGGCAATGGCGCCGTACCAGCTCCAGATATCCTGGTAATTCCCCATCGAATAGTCTTCCGCAAACTTGTGGATAGCTGCTTGTGTTCCTAAAAACAGTTCAGTCAACTCACCGATTGCAACGGGCTCCGGCCAGTTTTCCAGGTTGTTTAAGTCTTTTTCAATGCCAAGCGATAAAAGAAAATGGATCGAGTCCACGTACTCTTCGAGGATCACTTCTTTTTCAGACGGCCCTTTTGTGCTCCAGAACTTAAAGCAGCGGGTTTCATTGGCCAGTTCCGCAAGCTCCACCAACAATGCCAGGCATTTTTTGCGGAACACATCTTCCTTAATTCCCTGGTTTTCCTGGATAAAGCGGTCCAGTTCTTCCTGCATCACAAATAACTTTTGCAAATTCATAAAAATTCTCCTTTTTTGAATAAAATCTTGAAACCAAAATACTTTTCATCCGTATATTATACATTAGAACAACTCGAGACAGGGGGACTTCATGTGGCTTTTTTAATCCGCATCATTGTTATTGCCATCATAATTTATGCATTTTACCGGTTGCTCCGCTATATTCTGGACCCGATGCGAAAACTGGATGCGGCTGTTGAAAACGGCTCTTATTATTTTTACGATGACGTGAATAATGTCCGGAAGAATTTTTTCATTGCCATGCGCGGCGTGGTGTTTGAAGGGGAAAAGTATTTGGGGACGACAGAGGATGCGTTTGAAGTGGTGTCCATTTTTGTCTGGACCGAAAATCCGGATAAGCTGCAGGGATTCAGCAAAGAAGACTTCTATTTCCTCCAAAAAGAAATATCCATGAATTATCCGGATGCCCAGATTAACTGGAAAAATCCGATTGAGCAATTAAATCGAGTAGGAGGGAGTGATTAACTCCCGACCTCTCACACCACCGTACGTACCGTTCGGTATACGGCGGTTCAATTAAGATGGATGACGC
>NZ_FNDC01000030.1 GCF_900099655.1 Planococcus glaciei | reverse complement strand
TGTCAATGCCGGTTTAATTTTCCCCATTATAGCCGGAATAAAATTCCCCACGTGAGCTACTTTACAGGTGGGGCAGCCGGATAAATTCCGGCTTTTTTCTTTTCCTTCAGGCGATAGGAATCACCTTTGATATTAAAGGTCACCGAATGGTGAAGCAGGCGGTCGAGAATAGCTGTAGCCAAAATATCATCTCCGAAGACCTTTCCCCATTCGATAAATGATTTGTTCGAGGTTAAGATCATCGCGCCGTGTTCATATCTCTTCGAGATCACTTGAAAAAAGATATTTGCTGAGAACTCGTCAAACGGAAAGTAGCCGACTTCGTCCAAGACGATTAAATCCGGCCGTGTCCATTTCTTGATCAGACGGGAGACCGTACCTTTGCCCTCTGCCTTGTGACATTCCGCGACCAGGTCGGCTGCGGTCAGGAACAGGACACTATAGCCTTGGGTGAGTGCTTCTAATGCAAAAGCGATCGCCAGATGCGTCTTGCCGACACCTGGCGGTCCCAGGAGAAGCCGGTTTTCCCCATTCGCAATGTACCGACAGGTCAGTGTTTCATTGATGCGCTGCTCGTTAAGGCTCGGTTGAAATGCCAAATCAAAATCATGGATGGTTTTGGTGTAAGGGAGTTTCGCTCGGTGAATTCTTCGGTTCAACTCAGTGGATTCCCGGTGTTCCCATTCACCAGAAACGACCGTGTGTAAAAAGTCGAAATATGATACATTATGGGTAGAAGCGTTCTCGACCAAATCATCGAGCTGACTGGCCGTATGCGACCAGTTCAGCTGATGCAGCCGTTCTTCCAGAAGGGATTTCATTCGAAATCACCTCCTTCAAAAGCGGCGTAAGCTGCGAGAGGACGTGCTTCAACGTAAGGAGTGGAAACGGTGGAATCCTGGGTCGCCAAACCGATGGGATTCTGTAGTTTTCGCTCTTTTTCTTTTGCCTCCTGCATGCCCTCATAATGTTCAAAGCGGACGTGGACACGCGTTTCGCCGGAAAGAATCGGGTGTTGTGCAATGCATTCCACTTCATCAAAAATCTCCAATTGCTTCTCCAACGTCACCTTGATTTTGACTTGATGACCGGCATATCGAAACGGAACGGAATACTTATTCCCCAAGTACGAGATGAAACAGTCGCGACTGACCTCCCGCATTTCCCAGTGCGTGGTCGGGAACAACGCCTTCGTTCCCCAAGCCTGCAGAAAAGACTGTTCCTTTTGCCAGCGCTGAACCGGCGGTTCCTGGGTTGTTTCATTCTTTTTCTTATTGGCCGTCTGATCTAGCCAATCCCGCATATCCTGGTTCAAGGCTTCAAGTGTGGGTTCGTGCCTGCGCTGAAAGAAGTTTCGCTTCATGTAAGCGACTGTTCGTTCCACTTTCCCTTTTGTTTGGGGACGGTAGGGCTTGCAGGCTTTGGGTGTAACGCCGTAGTAAGCGAGAAAGTCTTCGAACTTTTGGTTGAAGCGGATTTCTACCGGTGTATGCCGGATGACAACCGTTTTCATATTGTCATAGAGAACTTGATTTGGAATGCCATTGAAATAGGCAAAGGCATTCATGTGGCATTTCATCAAGGTCTCCATTTTCATGTCCGTTGTAAATTCGATGTACTTCATTCGTGAATACCCCAGTACCATCAAAAACGCATAGATTTTTTGAAGACGTCCATCGACTTCGTATAATCCGACTTCTGCCCAATCCATCTGCGCCTGTTGACCTGGCGGTGTTTCAAAGCGCCGGGTCGCCTGTTTCTTTGGTTGTTTCCGGTGCGGCTGCACAAAATCTTTCAGGATTGTACTCTTTCCGTCGAACCCTTGCGCCCGGATCTCCTCAAGCAACACGACACAATTCGTGGTGCCTTCCTGGATTCGTTGAAGCAAGTAGGGTTTATACGGATCTAACTTGCTTGCCCGTTTCGTTCGCTTGGAGCTCCGAGGGAGCTTTTCGGCGTTTATGTATTTGCGGATGGTTTTCCGGTCAAAGCCGGTCTCTTGGGCAATGGCTGTTAACGACCATCCCTTTTGATACAATTCCCGAATCATAAAAAATTCCTCCATTTTCAACATCGACACATACTCCTCTGCAACGTGGTATATGTCGATTATCCTTGATAAATGGGGAATTTTAAAACGGCGTTATTGGGTATTTTATCACCGGCGGTGACA